>DALZZF010000003.1:91021-209116 GCA_031987605.1 Bergeyella sp.
CGGCACCTGCGGTGCCGCCGAAATTAAATTAGTTCCCTGTGATAATCACAAAATTTTGTATCTAACTGATTACTTCAAAACGAGCGTATTCTGCAACTTTTTTCGGAAGACGAATTCCTTCGGGAGTTTGGTTATTTTCCAATAAAGCAGCCATAATTCTTGGTAATGCCATTGCAGAGCCATTTAATGTATGCACCAATTGTGCTTTCCCTTCGTTCCCTTTATAACGGCATTTCAAACGATTTGCCTGAAAATTTTCAAAATTGGAAACAGAAGACACTTCCAACCATTTTTCCTGAGCAGCACTCCACACTTCAAAATCATAGGTTAATGCAGAAGTGAATCCCATATCCCCACCACACAATCTTAAAATACGGAACGGAAGCTCAAGATCGGTTAAAATTCCTTTTACATGATTCACCATTTCATCCAAAGCAGCATAAGAATTTTCGGGTTTTTCGATGCGTACAATTTCTACTTTTTCGAACTGGTGAAGACGGTTCAAACCACGAACATGCGCACCATAACTTCCTGCTTCTCTTCTGTAACATTGTGAAAAAGCGGTATTTTTTACCGGAAGTTCTTTTTCATCCAGAATAACATCCCGGTAAATATTGGTCACCGGAACTTCGGCGGTCGGAATCAGGTACAAATCATCTTCGGTAATATAATACATTTGCCCTTCTTTATCCGGAAGTTGGCCTGTTCCGTAACCGGAAGCCTCATTTACAACATGTGGCGGATTTACTTCAAGATAACCGGCATCGGTATTGGTATCGAGAAAAAACTGAACCAATGCCCGCTGCAAACGCGCTCCTTTTCCCAGATATACAGGGAAACCGGCACCGGCAATTTTCACACCGAGTTCAAAATCGATCAGATTGTATTTTTTTGCCAATTCCCAATGCGGAATGGCACCTTCACCCAAACCAGAAACCTCAACAGACTGATATACAATTTCATTATCGTCTGCGGAAACACCTGCTTTTACCTGATCGTTTGGAATATTGGGAATCAGATAAAGCGTCTGCGTTAGTTTATCTTCGGTTTCTCTCAGTTCCTGCTGTAGTTTTTGCGAGTTTTCTTTATATTCCGCGGTTTTGGATTTTGCTGTTTCCGCTTCTTCTTTTTTACCTTCTTTCATCAAGATCCCGATTTCTTTGGAAATTCGGTTCATGTGGGCAAGATTTTCATCGAGCTCGAACTGGAGTTTTTTTCTGTTTTCATCAAGGTTAATGGCCTGATCCACCAATTCCGGTTGAGAAAAATTTCTTTTCTTCAATCCTTCCAAAACGCGTGCTTTTTCTTCACGCAAAAATTGAACTTGTAACATAAATTTTGTTGAATGTTTGGGATACAGAATCTGATTTTCTCTGAATTTCATTGATAAATTTCAGAAAAAACAGTTGTCTGTAAAATTTTGTCAAATTTAGTGATTATTTTGTGACTTTGATGATATTGGACTGCCCTTCTGTTTTGGTAAACACCAGCACATTATTGTACCATGCATTCTGGAGCTGAAAAATATCGGGTGTGGAACGGTACTTCAAAATCAGCGTATCACTGAAAGAAGTAGTGGTTTCGCTATCCAACTTTTTTATAATTCTCAATGCAATTTTCGATTCATAAATTTTATTTGAAGAATCCGACGAATCCACAAGAATCCGGGTGGCTCCCGCAACATAATCAATATACCGGATTGAATCGGCATCGTAAGCATACGTAAAACTTACAGGCGCAGTATCTGTAATTCCATATTCATCATTAAAAATAACCGAAGTGTAGGAATAATTGTTTTTTGTGTTCAGCAAATCAACTCCTGCCGAATCAATATACAAATTCATAACCTGATCGATTTGTTGCACCTCCACATCATCATTTCTGCAACTCATCATTGCAAAAAAAGCCAGCACAGAACTGAAAAATACATTTTTCATCTTGCAAAGATAGTTAATTAAGCTTTCGAAGATAAATGACAAAAAAAATCATTGATAAAAAACCTGTAAAAGCCAAAGTTCCCGCCATGGAAAATGCCATTCCCAGAATTCCATAAATTGGAACTAAAATAAAACTCAACACCACCAAAAAAACAATGGCCAGCGAAGAGACAATGGTGTTTGCTTTCATCATTCCTACAGCTGAAAGCATATTCCCAAATAAATTCCGAAAAAGAATATTCAAACAAAAAGCAGCTAATAAAACGGTAAATATCAATACATTATCCGAATATTTCGTCCCAAAAAAGAACAAAAGAATTTCACCGCTGAAGAAATAGCCCACCCCAAAAATCAGTATGACAATCGGTATAAAGATTTTATAATAATTGGAAACATAGTTCAAAAGATAGCTTTTGTTCTGATAGTTCCGGGCAATTAACGGAAAATCACTTTGTAGAAATGTAAGGGCCAGAAAAGTGATATTTGCAGGAAGCAAAATCCCCACTTTATAATGAGCAACGGATGTTTCATTCATCAAAAATCCAAGCAGAAGCACATCCAAAGAAAAAAGGGTATCGGAAAGGCAAGCGGTTCCGGATGCGTGAAAAGCATAATTCCATATTTGTTTCGGCGAAAATGCGAAACCAACCGGAAATGAAAATTGATTGTATTTTTGAAACCAAAACAAAGACAGATAAGGAGAAACCGCCATTGCAACGGCATAACCTTTCCAACCGAAAAAATAGGCTAAAACCAAAAGCAGAAGCAAAGAAATGATATTTACAAAATTACTATTCTGGGCAAAAGCTCTGTTTTTGCCTTCCATTCGAAGTTCCGACTGAATGTGACTAAAAAAATAGGTTCCCAGTAAACGCACTGCAAACGCCAGAAAAATCCAGAAAATATGTTCAAATTTTTGTAGATAAAATAGGCTTACCAAAAGAAAGACAACGGTAAGTATAACCTGATTAAAAAAACCTTTTCTGAATAAATAGGCAGAAAGTTGCCGCTTTTCCACTTGATTATCGGTGACGGAACCAAATCGCAACAAGCTCTGTACACTCCCAAAACCACTGAAAGGTGCGAAAATGGCAAAAGCAGAAGCCACAATGCTGAAGGTTCCAAATTCATTCTCCGGAAGTAACCTGATAATAAAAAGCGAACTCAAAAACGCACAAATCTTCGCAATCAAAAGTGAAACAAAAACATATTGCCCTTTGTTCTGCAGAAAATTTCTAAAAAAAAGTTTCAGACTTTCCATTTAAAAGTACAATTTAAAAATCGCCAATACATTTATGGCCTGCGATTTCCTGCCAAAATCTGATTGTGCAAAGAGACGGATTAAATCGTTTTTAAGCTCTGGAAAAGCATCAACCCGGTCGATATTTTCAGTAAAATAATCCGCATAATATTTTTGAATTTCCGGGCTTTGATCGAAGTAATACTGATAAGGATACATGCTGGATTTTTGTGGCGTTTTTAAAATCCATTCGTTGGTTTTTACAAAAATACGCTTCATCACTTTATCTCCGAAAACCGTTTTCCAGACGGCATTGGGGCGAAGCAGCGTACGCTCCCAAACATATTTTGTGGCTTCCGGGCAATATTTTGAAATCCATTCGATGTAAAAACGGTGGTTGTATTTCCATTCTTCCGGAAGTGCAATGGAAAATTTTAGAAAATCCTTCGTCATAAAAGGTGATGTTTGATACGCTTTTTGCTGAAAAGCATGTGCCCCAACCAAAAGCCGGTTGTAGCCTCGGTTGCGTATCAGGAAGGCTTCTTCTCCATCATACTTTTTTACCACATCATCAAAATAGGGTCTCACTTTATCAAAAAAATCCGGGTTAAAGATGACTTTAAAACGCGTTGGTCTCTGCTTTTCAGGCACTGATAAATATCCTCCCAAAATGGCATCTCCAATTTGTCCGCTATGAAATATTTTAAAATTCTGATATTTCAGCTGATTCATCGCATGCTGCACATGAATCGCTCCGGTATAAAATACCAGACCTTCCGAAATTTTGGTGAGCGCATCAATTTCTTTCAGAAAAATACCGCCATCCAACGGAATAAATTCGTAGTGAAGGTTAAAATCTTCAGCAATTTTCCGGGAAATGGTTTCGTCCAGATAGCCGGACTGTGAAAAACACAACGCATTATCCGGAACAAATCCGTTCTGAATCGCATACATCATCGCCACCCGGCTGTCCAGACCGCCGCTTAACAAAGCCAGATGATTCGCTCCGTATTCATCATCTTTGGAATATTCCATTTTCACGGATTCTGAAAAAATCTCATGTGCCATTTGATGTGCTTCCGATTTGGATTTTTGAAGATACGGCTCGTGAAAAGTGGAGAAATATTCAATTTCCTGAAACGTATTGGAATTCAAATCAATTTTTAAATAATGACCATCAAAAAGTTTGTAGATATTTTCAATAATTGTTGAATTTTCCAGCATTCCGCTGAAGCACAAAAGCTGATAAATCCCGTTGATATTCGGTTTTGGAGTAATGTTTTCCGCTCTTAAAGTTCGGGAAAAACGAATCAGATTGGAATCTGCAAAAAATTTTCCATTAAAACTTCCATAAAAAATCCTTTGTGTAGAAGTGGGATTGGTAAAAAGCACCAATGTTTTTTGGTTTTTATCCCATATTATTCCCCGAAATTCACCTTCAAATTCCGAAATAATCCTTTCTTTTTTCTGCTGGTACAGTTCAAAAATCAAGGTTTGAAAATCAGATAAAGCATAATCGTGAAGCAGTTTTTTTCGGTTCAATAAAACGCCTTCAAACAAAATTTTAACTCCTTCATTTTGAAAATGGAAACTATCATATCCTTCCTTTAAAAAAGACTGAATTTGAACTTTACCTTCGGAAAGGAGCACTGAAAATCCGGATTGCATACGTGAAAAAAGATTTGAGTAAAGGTAAAGATTTTTAAACGTTCTTCCTTTGATTTTTGGTTAAAGAATAGCGTTAATACAACTTTCTGTCATTAATTTATGAAGTTTTGAATGGTTTATTTTTGATCTTTATTTAACCTCAATTCGGGATAAGCTTTTTTAAACGCAAAGTCAAACAAAAAAAAATAATGATTTGATTCTTAATGTTTTAAGGCATACAAAGCCGTAAAACTTATTGAAATAATACAAGTTTTGTATTTCTTTTATAAACGAAGTGGCTTTTGTATTTCTTAAAAACATTTTAGAAATGAAAAAAATCTTTGTCTTTCATTGCGATAAAATTATTATTTGATTAAAAATCAATGTAATAGCGTGTTTTTTATCCCGAACTCAGATTTATTCAATATTTCCGTATAAATTTCGCTGAACTGTCCGGCAATGGATTCTCTGGAAAATCCTGATACGACGAACGCTCTTAAAACTTCGGGTTTTTCAAAAATAATTTTCGATTCTATTATCATTTTCATCGATTCATAAAGGGCTTTTTCGTTGTTTTTTTCGATCAGGATTCCAAATTTATCTTTTATAAATTCCGGAACTCCGCCAACAGCCGTGGAAATTACGGGAACACCACAGGCAAAAGATTCCAAAATTACACAGCCCTGCGTTTCATTTTCACTGAAAAGAATGAAGCAATCGGAAAGCATCATTTTCTCGGCAACTTCTTGGTAACTGATTTCACCAAAAGTCCGGATATAATTTCCTGCTTGGAGTTCATCGATTTGTTTTTGTAATGCCTGATAATCGCCATCACCACCAATTTCAATTTCAAAATCGAAACCTTCGTCGTGAAGAATTTTTGCAACTGCAATAATCCGGTCTGCTTTCTTCCTTGGAATCAAACTGGAAATATGCAGAAATTTAATCCTTTTATTCTGATGCTTTTCAATGGTAAAAACTTCCGTATCCACCACATTGGAAATGATTTTTTTCGGGGTTTGAATTCCCAAATAATCCAGACTTTCCAGAAGATTATAGCTCACCGGAAGAATATACGATGCCTGATTGCCAATAAATTTTGCGATTTTTTTGATGAGAGCAGATGTTTTGTGTTGATTGTCTTTTTGTAGTGCAGTCCAATGTTCCGTAACCACAAACGGAATATTGTATTTTTTCTTCAGATACACCGCAAAAAGCATATTGTTGTGCAAAACATTGGCGTGAACGAGATCCGGCTTCTTCATTCGCTTAAATCCTAAACGATAGGCTTTCATTCTTCGGAGAAAATTTTGAAGCGGATTCCCGGAATTTCTGTAATAAACCGTTAAAGTCCGGATTCCGTGAACGACTTTGTCATCAAAAATAAATTTCTCTTTTTGTTCAAAATCTCCGATTGCATGGAGCACTTCCACATGATGCAAAAGGGAAACGGCTTCTGCATGGCGCTGTACAAAATTTCCGTTGGTCGGCTCTAATCGGTTGGGATACCAGGACGAAATAAAGAGAATGTTTTTCTTTTCCAAAGTTTCTATTTATAGGTATATTTGTGAATTCCTTTAAAAAAAGTCATCAAAATGTTTACTAAATTTAAAAAACTAATTTCTTTTTTCCAAATCCTGCTTCAACAACCGAGTTTAATCAACCTCATTCTGAATGACAACGACATTAGAAAAAATAAGTTTTCACAAAAATACCCCAATTTAATTGCTTTACCTCAAATTGAAATAAAAGATTTAGGCATACCTGTGGAAGAAATTGAAAGCTTTCTTCTGGACGGCAGTTCCATGATTACCGATCTACAACTGCTTGCCACAATCGCCAAAAGAAAAGACGTAAATTCTTATTTTGAAATTGGGACTTGGAGAGGCGAAAGTGTTTTTAATGTTGCCAAGGAAATAGAGAATTGCACAACGCTCAACCTGTCCGATGAAGAAATGAAAAACATGGGCTGGAATCCCAAATATGCGGAACTCCACGGAATACTTTCTGAAAGAAATCCCAAGATTCAACATCTTTATGGCAATACTAAAACTTTTGATTTTGCCGGATTGCAGAAAAAATATGATTTAATTTTTATTGATGGCGACCATACGTACGAAATGGTTTTAAATGATACCAAAAAAGTATTTGCTCATCTTCTCCATGAAAATTCGATTGTGGTTTGGCATGATTACGCCTACAGTCCTCAGAAAATCCGCTACGAAGTATTCCAGGCAATTCTGGACGGGACGAATCCTGAAGATCATCGTTTTCTGTACCATCCTAAAAATACCATGTGTGCTGTTTTTATAAAAGAGAAACTTCCGGCAAGCATTTTTGATCCTATGCAAAATCCAGATACCATTTTTCAGATTGGATTACACGCTAAGAATTTCTGATACCATTTCTTCGCTAAAAAGGCTGAAGTTTTAATGCACCATCAATTTATTTAATCCACATAAATTCCTGCCCAACTTCTTTTTAAAGGCAAAAGAAAATCAGAAAGGAAATTCACATAGGTGCTTTTAGAAAAGTCGAAAACTTCAATATTATGAGGAATTTCACCGCTTTTTAATCCGGTGCGAAAATCGGTTAGTTTTACGGTTTTTATTTCGTCGTTTTCAACATAACTGGCTTTCATACGGTCGAAAAATCCCAAGTTGAATTCTTCATCCAGTTTACGCATTACGCCGGTAAGCGAATCGATCGAACATCCGGAAGCGGCTTCTTTTTCTTCATCCACCACCACAACTATAAACTGATTTTTTTCAATTTTAAACGAAGAGGAAAGCGGTTTCCCATGAGCTGCCCAAGTCGCCAGAAAATCGAAAAGTTTTTCGGAAATAGTTTTGGATTCCTTTGCTGTAAACGGTCGGGATGCCGGATAAATGATTACACGATAATCATTGGTTTCTATGATTTCTGATTCCTGAATTTTCATTTTTTTGAAGATTTAAATTGTAAATGCCCAACACTAATAAACACAAACTGCTCACCAGTCTCCAAATATTGGATCGGTCAATTTGAAAATTATTTTCGTACAAATTTCCGAAAATGAGTATTGCCGCCAAAATAATGATAAAGTAATTTGAATATTTTTTCATGTTTTAAAGGTCTTCTGTTTCCGCCAATAGTTCGGCAATATCTTTTACGGCGACTTCGGCTTCTTTGTTGAAATGTTTTACACCATCCGTAATCATGGTATTGCAAAACGGGCAACCGGTCGCAATTACAGCAGGTTTTTCCAGCAATGCTTCTTCGGTTCTTTCGATATTGATGTCTTTTTTCCCCTTTTCAGGTTCTTTAAACATCTGTGCTCCACCTGCTCCACAGCATAAACCGTTGGTTTTGCAACGTTTCATTTCTACCAGTTCTGCATCCAGTTTCTGGAGAAGTTCCCGTGGCGCTTCATATTCGTTGTTGCCTCTTCCAAGATAGCAGGGATCGTGAAAGGTGATTTTCTTTCCTTCAAATTTTCCGCCTTCGATTTTCAGCCTTCCATCATTCATCAGCTGTTTCAGAAATTGTGTATGATGCAGCACTTCGTAGTTTCCTCCCAAATTGGGATATTCGTTTTTCAATGTATTGAAACAGTGTGGACAAGCAGTTACAATTTTCTTTACTTCATAAGCATTGAGGATTTCGATATTGGTCAATGCCATCATTTGAAAAACAAATTCATTTCCGGCACGTTTTGCAGGATCTCCGGTACAGGATTCTTCCTGTCCCAAAACCGCAAACTCGACACCAATTTTATGAAGAATTTTGCAAAAAGCACGCGTGATTTTTTTGGCTCTGTCATCAAAACTTCCGGCACAGCCCACCCAAAAAAGTACTTCGGGTGATTTTCCTTCAGCAGCATATTCTGCCATTGTTTTTATCGTGAAATCCATATATCCTGATTCTTTTGTTGTATTGCTCTATTGCAATGATGCTTTGTATGATTTGGCTTTTTCTAATATTTCCGGCGCAACTAAAGCGTTGAATATTGTGTTGTTTTCATCATACGTGATGTATTTCCAAATTCCTTTTGTTTTATCGTCATTCAGTGCAATGATGATTAATTTCTGACTGATTTCTGCATTATTGGGATCCAGAAAAAAGGTTTCTACCTGCTGCGATTTCATCATATCGGTAATCATAATTTGCTGTTCCTTGCTGAATGTATTTTTAAAAGCCATTCGGAAACGAACAGGATAAGAAGAAAACGCATATTTGTTTTTACCCGAGGTATAAATTTCAGAGGTTTCTGCTTTCGCTGCAACAGGAATAAATTCCATGCTCACCTCTTCACTTCCTTCAAAAATATTTTTAAAGAGCGGTTTTATCATTTCGCGATCGCCGGCATTAAAAATTTCCGGATACGTGAGATCCAAAATTCCATCATAGTTTTTTTCTCCAATTGCAGTGATGATTTTTTCGGTATCAGTAATGATCTGCTTCTGATCTTTATCTTGTGAAAAAGCAAAAAATCCCAAGAAAAGCAGAAACAAAAGGAATATTTTTTTCATTTTTCTGCGTTTATTCGGTTGCCCAGTTCAGCCGGTCTGCCTGATTGTATTGCCATGGTGCGGCATTGTTCTCAATATTCGTCATCATCAGATTCCATTCCTGCGGTGCAGAGGATTCTTCCATAATCATAAATCGCCGTAAATCCATAATAATGGAAAGCGGATTGATGAGAACCGGACAGGCTTCCACACATGCATTGCAAGTGGTACAGGCGCGCAATTCTTCTCTTTCAATATGATCGTCGAGCAATTTTTTGCCATCGTCCACAAACGTTCCATTTTTGTTGATGTTTTTGGCGACTTCTTCAATTCTGTCGCGGGTATCCATCATGATTTTTCTTGGCGAAAGTTTTTTACCTGTAATATTGGCAGGACAAACTGATGTGCATCGTCCGCATTCGGTGCAGGTATAAGCGTTCATTAACTGCACTCGATCCAGATCAAAAATATCGCTGGCTCCGAATTTTTCGGGAACGGCATTGGGATCGGGTTCTGGTGCAGCAGCATAAGGATCGGCATTGGGATCCATCATCAGTTTTATTTCTTTGGTAACGGAATCCAGATTATTGAATTCTCCTTTGGGCTCCAGATTGGAAAACCAGGTGTTCGGAAATGCCAATAATATATGCAGATGTTTGGAATAATACAGATAATTCATAAAGAACAGCACGCCCAAAATATGAAACCACCATGCAAAACGCTCAACGCCTAAAAGAAATCCATTTCCGAAATTAAACCATTCCAGAAAAGGAACCAACGAATTTTCGCTTACCGGAAAATAGCCGGCATGATGAAAAACGCCTCTTTGCTGAAGGATAAAATCGGAAGAATTCATCGTGAAAAAAGCAATCATCAAAGAGAATTCGATAATGAGAATCCAATTGGCATCTTCTTTTGGCCATCCGAAAAGCTCCTTCATGTTCAGCCTTTTCAGATGGATGATATTTCTTCGGATAAAAAATACCACAACTGCAACGGTGACCAGCAATGCCAGAATTTCCAGAGTGGCGGTAAAAAACTTATACGTGGTTGCACCAATTACGGTTTCCAGAAAACGGTGGGTACCGAAAATTCCGTCAATAATAATTTCAATCAGTTCCAGGTTGATGATTACAAAACCCACATACACGAAAATATGCATAATCCCGGCAATTGGTCGTTTTACCATTTTGCTTTGTCCGAGGGCTACTTCTGCCATTATTTTCCAACGTTCTGCTTTATGATCGGTACGGTCGATTTTTTTCCCCAGCATGATATTCCGGTAAATCTCTCTCATGCTTTTTGCAAAGAGTCCGAAGCCTAAAACCAGACAAATAAAAAACAAAACATTATCAATATACTGCATATTTCAAGAGGTGTTAATCTTTATTATTCTTTCCGAAAACGGAGAAATTCACGTACCGTTTCGGATTTGCTTTTAAATCTTCCACCAGCGCATTCATGTTGGTTGCGGTTTGGTTCAGATTTTTATAAAGTTCATCATCTTTGGTTAATTTCCCAAGACTTCCGTCTCCATTTTGTATGCCTACAATAATTTTATTCAGATTTTCGGTGGTTGTGCTCAGGCGATCAATCGTCGTATTGAGCTTTTGGGTATCGATATTTTCAGCAACTTTTCCGTATTTATCGATGGCTGATTTTGCACTTTCGGTGGCAAGGTTTGCATTATCCAGAACTTTCTGGATTTTCGGATCATTGTTCGACAGTAACTGATTGGTCTGTTTTGAAGTGTTTTCAAAAGAAGCCACAGTAGAATTCAGATTTCTCAAAAGATTGGAAAGTTCTGCCCTGTTTCTTTGATCCAAAATTTTGTTGGCATTATTGGTAAGGGAATCTACTCTTTTCAAAACTTCCTGAAGCTGATCTTTAACCGGACCTACTTGTGAAGAAAGATTATTCATCATCGATAGCTGAAAACTGCTGGCCAAGGTATCTCCGTCTTTTGCAAAGGGTTCACCGTAGGCAAGTTTTACCCGCATTTCTTTTCCGGACATTAATCCCGGTTCAAACACTTCCAGAGTTGATTTTTTTGAAAATTCATAATTATCTGCCACCAAAACTTTAACTACAAAATGGATTTTTCCGGCTTTATCGCGAATCGGAGAAATTGCATCTACCTGCCCTACTTTCAAACCGTTGATGGAAACGGGACTTGAAGGTTCCAGCCCTTCTACGTTATCAAATTCGGCATAATATACATTATCCGTTGAAAAAATATTCTTCCCTTTCATAAACTGAAAAAGAAATACAAATCCTACTATTGCCAATACTGCGATTGCGCCTGCTTTTATTTCTTTTGAATACTTCACTCTTATTATTTTATTGGTAACAAATATAATTAAATTCTCGGTCTGTGTGTTTCAAAACCTTTGCCATAGATGAAAAAAAGCGACATTTCTGCCGCTTTTATATGGATTATAAATAAGATTCTTACTGTTGTTGCTGACCTTTATTGTATACTTCATTTCTGTAATCCTTGATGTCGGCGTTGTCCTGAAGACTCTTCATCAGCATCTGCCCGAACATCTGGGAATTTTGCTGCGTCATGGATTGCATAATCATTTTCAGATCTCCCGGTTGTTTGTTGGTGGTAATTGATTTTCTCTGAACCACAAATACCCCGCTGTTTCCTTCAACCGGATTGGAAATTTTGTTGTTTCCTACTCCAAATGCCGCTCCGGCAACTTTCGGCTCCATTGCTCCGGCAACCATTGGGCTTAACAGATTAACCTGAGATCCCTGTTTCTGAGCACCGAAAAGTTTTGCAACCTGATCCAGAGAAGTGGCTTTCGCTGCTGTAATTTTCTCGGAAATCTTTTTCGCAAGCAATTGGTTTTTCACAATGGGTTCAACCTGCTCTCTCACGCTTTCAGGATCTGCAAGTCCTGCATCCTGAATTCCGTTTACAATGGCTACAATTTTATCTCCGGTTCCTTCTACGGTAAAGATTTCAGTATCGCCTTTCTTTCTTTTCTTTTCAAAAGCCCAAGCCAATACATCTCCGTCTTTATCTGTTCCTACACCAGGAATTTTACCCTGAAATCTGGTAAGCGATTTAGGATTGGAAAAGTTATAATGGTTTTTCTTCGCAATATTCGAAAAATCATTGAATGATTTACCTTGAACCTGCTGAATGAATTTCGTTGCTTTGGTATAGACTTCATTTTCCGTTTTATCCGATGCTTTAATGGCTTTTACAAGATTCGCCACTTTATAGCTCATGGCTCCGGTTTTTTTATCCTGAATATTGATAATATGGTAACCGTATTGCGTTTCCACAACACCTGTAGCGCCTTTCGCAGAATTATCCACAAAATGCTGGAATTCCGGAACGAACTGTGGCTGTGCAGAAGTAGACCAACCCAAAGTTCCGCCTTGTGCAGCAGAATTGGTGTCGGAAGAAAGTTTTACAAACTCCGCAAATTTTGCAGGATCAGCTTTAATAACGGCTCCAACAGAATCGGCCAGTTTTTTTGCCTGTTCTTTTGTTCTGG
Organism: Bergeyella sp.; assembly: GCA_031987605.1. Taxonomy (GTDB): domain Bacteria; phylum Bacteroidota; class Bacteroidia; order Flavobacteriales; family Weeksellaceae; genus JAFAGO01. The sequence continues at coordinate 103,851 of DALZZF010000003.1, forward strand.
TTTCATTCTGTGCCGCAGCGTTTCCTTTATAGGTAATCAGAATGTGTCTTGCCAAAGTGGAATCGGATGGTTTTTTACCCAAAAGTTTGGAAACCACATATAAGTTTTGCTCTTTATACGGGCCGAAAACCTGACCAACAGATGCAGAAGCCACTTTATCCTTAATTTCCGCAGGAAGTTGATTTGCCGGGAAATAGGTTGGATTGAAACGCATATCTGAATTGGTTTCCACAAAAAGTGAATCATTTTTGGTGGTAATGAAACTTTCCCCGTTGCTTAAATCGCTTCCCTGATTCAACAGTTTGGTAATTTCAGCTTTGGTTACGGCTTCATCCGCAGCACTTGCACTGGCAGGAAAATATACAATTCCTAAATTTCTGCCTGCATCTCTTTTGAAAGTAACCGGGTGTTTTTTAATATAATTCGCGATATCTTCGGTGGTTACTTTTACTGGATTCTTTTTTTCAAAAGCGGTATAATCCACTTTTACGAAATCAATATTCGCCAGCTGATCTCTTTGTTTAATCAATTCTTCCGCTTCTTTTTTACTTACGGTAATTCCGCTGGAAACATTAGCAAAAACCTGTCTTGCCATCATTCTGTATTCGATTGATTTTTTTGTAGCCAGCCAAGAATTGTACTGCTGAACCTGACCGCTAGTTTTATATCCATCTATTTCTTTTTTCAATTCTTGCACTTTGAAGTTTCCTTTCTCGTCAAAAAATTGAGGATTTTGAGCAAACATTGGATCATACTGAATCTGGCTCCAGAAGAAATCATCCGTCAGTTCAATCCCCAACTTGTCGAATTCCTGCTTGATTAATTTGCTTTGTACAAGCACTTGCCAAGCCTGTTCTTCAAGACCGTTTGTGGGCTGCCCTTGTTGTTGCGCCTGATTTTGAAGAATATTCAACTGCTCGCTGAATTCTTCTCTGGTGATATCGTCTCCATTCACTTTTCCAAAGATATCCGGATTTTTTCCGAACACTTTATCCAAACTGTCAGGATTTATAAGGAACGCCAGCAAAGCTAAAGCAATCATTCCCATTAAAAGCCAAGGACGTTTTCTAATCTCTCCTAAAACTGCCATTGTGTTGTAAGTATTTTAAATTAAAGGTGTTAAAAATCAGTTTGCGAAAATACACATTTTTAGCAAAGCAGAAAAATTAAACCTTTATAATTTCAATTTAAATGGTGTTTATTTTGATTTTTTTGGCTTATTTTAATACTGGCATAGGAATTGGGCAAATACTACCTACCTTAATTTGAATGGAACCTATCCGGAAATACCGGAAGTTTCTACCATTTTTTACGACTAAAAATGACAGTTTGTCACAATATATTATATGATAGAGTTTGAAGATTTTAATTTCGGAGATGTTTTGGATGATAATTTCAGTATTGTAACTGAAGAAATAGATTTGTCCGAAAAAGAAAGTGATAAAAAAAATTACAAATCGCAGAAGGAATTCCCTGTTTTGCCGGTACGCAACATGGTGATGTTCCCGAAAGTCATTATCCCGATTACTGCAGGCAGAGAACAAAGCAAACAGCTTTTGGAAGAAGCCTATAAAAACGGCTGGCAGATCGGAATCGTCAGCCAAAAAAATTCTACTGTTGAAAACCCGACACAGGAAGATCTTTTCAGCATCGGAACCATTGCCAAGATTATCAAAATTATCAAACTTCCCGATGGAAACATTACGGCAATTACACGCGGAAGCGACCGTTTTAAAACCAAAAACTTCATTGCCGAAAAACCGTATTTCAAAGCGCAAATCACAAGATTAAAAGATACCAAACCTGCCGATTCCGAAGGCTATGAAGCCCTTTTAGAAAACATCAAAGATCTGGCACTGAAAATTATTCAGCTGGATCCCAATATTCCGAATGCTGCCAATTTTGCCATCAATAATCTGGCAGACAACGAGGAACTTCTGAATTTCATCTGCACCAATGCTAATTTTCCGGCTTTGGACAAACAATATCTTCTGGAAGAAAAAAGCATTCAGAAAAGAGCAGAAAAATGTTATGAATTTCTGCTGGCAGATTTCCGGAAACTCGAATTGAGAAACCAAATTCACCAGAAAACCAATAAAGAACTCGACAAAAACCAGCGCGAATATTACCTGAACCAGCAAATGCGCACCATTCAGGAAGAATTGGGAGGCGGACAGGAATCGGATGTAGAAGAACTTCTGGAAAAAGCCAAAACAAAAAAATGGAACGCTGAAACCGAAGATTATTTTCAAAAAGAAATCAAAAGACTGCAAAGACAAAACCCGAGTTCTCCGGATTATAATGTGCAGCGTAATTATCTGGACTTCTTTACCGATTTGCCTTGGGAAACCTATACCAGAGATATTTTTGACCTGAATAAAGTTCAAAAATTACTGGACAAGGAACATTTTGGTTTAGAGGATATAAAAAAGAGAATTCTGGAATACATGGCGGTTTTGAAATTAAAAGAAAATATGAAATCGCCGATTATGTGTTTGGTAGGACCTCCCGGAGTTGGAAAAACTTCGCTGGGAAAATCTGTTGCCGATGCACTCGGAAGAAAATATGTGCGCGTTTCCTTAGGCGGACTTCATGATGAAAGTGAAATTCGTGGTCACCGGAAAACCTATATCGGAGCAATGGCGGGAAGAATTATCCAGAGTATAAAAAAAGCCGGAACATCAAATCCGGTAATTGTTCTGGATGAGATTGATAAAATCGGACAGGGAATTCACGGAGATCCAAGCTCTGCGCTTCTGGAAGTTCTTGATCCTGAGCAAAATAATTCTTTTTATGACAATTATCTGGAATTGGGATATGATCTTTCAAAAGTAATGTTTATTGCCACCGCCAATACGCTTTCCACCATTCAGTCTCCGCTTCTGGATCGTATGGAAATCATCCAGATTGCCGGTTATACGTTGGAGGAAAAAATTGAAATTGCAAAACGCCACCTCATCAAGAAACAGCAGGAAGAAAACGGTTTGGATTCCAAATCTTTCAAACTGGGAAATCCCGAACTGAAGCATATCATCGAAGCGCATACTTCCGAAAGCGGCGTTCGTTCCCTTGAAAAAAGCATTGCTTCCGTTGCGCGTTGGGTTGCCTTGCAGAAAGCCATGGAAAAAGAATACAATCCGAAAATTTCCATTGAAAAAGTGGATGAAATTCTAGGCGTTCCAAGACCGAAAAGTTTATCAGAAATCACTTCTGTTCCTGGTGTGGTAACCGGTTTGGCGTGGACTTCCGTTGGCGGAGATATTCTGTTTATCGAAAGCATCATCAGCAACGGAAAAGGAAATCTTACCATGACCGGAAACCTCGGAAATGTAATGAAAGAATCCGCAACTATCGCTCTGGAATACATCAAAGCCAAGCATAAAGAACTGGAGATTGATGAAGAAGATATCGAAAAGAAAAACATCCACGTTCACGTTCCGGAAGGTGCCACACCAAAAGATGGTCCTTCTGCCGGTATTGCCATGTTGACTTCAATGGTTTCCAGTTTCAGAAATAAAAAAGTACGACCGCATCTTGCTATGACCGGCGAAATTACATTACGGGGAAAAGTGCTTCCTGTAGGCGGAATTAAAGAAAAACTTCTTGCCGCAACCAGAGCCGGAATCAAGGAAGTAATTCTGTGCGAAGCCAACCGGAAAGATGTGGAAGAAATCAACAAAGACTATCTGAAAAATCTTACCGTACACTACGTAAACCGCATGAAAGAAGTAGTGGATCTGGCTTTGGAAAAATAATTCAAATCGAAAATATCAAAAAAATCCTTTCCCTGCCGAAAGGATTTTTCTTTATTTTTACTTTATGAAAAATCTGCAGCTTCCGTTTCTGGCAAAACTCACTTTGGTATTAATCTCCATCGTCATTCTTGGTTTTCTGGCGAAAATCGGACAGTTGATTTTATCGCCTCTCTTTTTTGCTTTTTTAATGGCGTTGCTTTTTGTGCCGTTTGCCAATTTCTGGGAACGCTATTTCCGGTTTTCCCGGGCAATTTCTTCCATTTTTTCATTTGTAATTATGGCGGCGATGATGGCGGGAATTATATACTTTTTCACCCTTCAGCTCAGCGATTTCATTCAGGATATTCCCACACTGCAAAAGCAGGTAACCGATTCAGTGTATGATCTTCAGGTTTGGATTGCAAAGACTTTTCATCTCCGGATCAACGATCAGATGAAATATGTGAATGACGGCCTGGAAAAACTCCTCAGTTCTTCCGGGCAGATTCTCGGCTTCACCTTTTCCATGTTTACAGGGATTGGGGCTTTTGTAGCGTTCAGTGTGCTTTTTTTTATCTTTATTTTGAATTACAGACACGGATTATACACCTTTATCATTTCGGTTTTCGATGCAAAACATTCTGAAAAAGTGCGCGAAATCACTTCTGAAATCCAGCGCATTATCAAACAATATATTATCGGACTTTTTATCCAGATTGTCATTGTGAGTGTTTTAACCACCACTCTGCTCACCATTTTAGGGATAAAATACGCTGTTTTGCTGGGTGTTCTTACAGGACTTCTGAATGTTATTCCTTACATCGGAATTATTGTATCCGGACTTTTAGCCGCCTTGATTTCGTTTGCAACCGGTAGCGAAAAAACACTTTTCGTATTGTTCGGGTATGTAGGAATTCATGTGGTTGATGCCAATCTCGTACTTCCGCTTGTGGTAGGTTCCAAAGTAAAAATCAATGCATTTTTTACGTTTCTCGGATTGTTAATCGGGGAAGCGCTTTGGGGAATTTCAGGAATGTTTCTCAGCATTCCGTTTTTGGCGATTATAAAAATTATTTTTGAACGGATTGATGAATTAAAACCCTGGGGAAATCTTCTCGGAGAATCATCCAACAAAAGAAAAAAGCCAAGAAAAAAATACAAAATCACCAAAAATATTGTCTTGGAAGAAAAGGAATAAAATTCTATTCTATTTTACAAAACACTAACATTCAACACATTAAAAAGAAATAACTTCTTTACAGAAAAAAGAAAATCCTTTTACAAGAATTACAAAGCATTCAGACGGAAATTTGGTCTCATTAAACCAAGAAAATTTATTCGATATGAAAAATGCTTATTCAAAAATCATCCTTAGTGGTTTTGTTCTCACCACTTTTTTTGCCTGTAAGAAACACGACCAATCCGAAGGTTACAGTTCTGAAGCCATAAGTGAAACCGCTGCAACTGCTGTTTCCGACAGTATTTCTTCTGTTGCCACATTGAAAATAAACGACCGGCAGTTTATTAAAACCGCCAGCGTAGACATGGAAGTAAAAGATGTTTACGATGCCACCATTTCCATTGAAAATACCGTAAAAGAATTGGGCGGTTTCATTACACAAAGCAATTTGCGAAGCCATGTGATTTCGGAAAACACGTATAATACTTCGGATACAGATGCGGTGTTGATTAAAAAATATCAAACTGAAAATTCAATGCAGGTGCGTATTCCGACAGAAAATCTGGGCGATTTTCTTCAGAAAGTAAACGACAAAAAATTATTCCTGAATACCCGAATCATCCATGCAGAAGATGTAACCGCAACCATGAAATACGCCGAACTCGAAGCGCAACGCAATGCGAATACAGGAAACAGCATAAAAAAACTGAAAAACAGCAAGGATAAAATTGATCTGGATGACCAAAATGCCAATGAAGGAAATTCGCAAAAACTGGCCAGTATGACGATGAGTGACAATTTAAAATACAGCACCGTGGAAGTTTATATCAAAGAGCCCAAACTTCGTGTTGCCGAAATTCCCGTAAACAACACTAAAAATGTGGATAATCCGTATAAGTTCAATTTTCTTTATGATGCCAAAAATGCTTTTGTGGAAGGCTTTTATCTTATTCAGATGTTGATTGTGGGCATTATTAAAATCTGGCCTGTTGTTTTAATTGGCATCGGAATTTTTTACTTCATCCGAAAGAAAAAAACATACCCAAAACCACAAATCACTTCAACATCAGAACCATAGCCGAAAGGCGATTTTCATATTCATGTTTTAATTTTTGATTTTATCTGAACTTCCGGCTTTTTGTCGGAAGTTTTTTATTGAAATGAAAAAAATCATATCCTGTAAAGACCACTGAAAACTTCCTTAAAAATTCCGTAAATTTGCCAGTCGAATTTCAAGGTGTGACACTTTGATTCGTAAATAATTTAAACGTAATTTATAACCTCAAAATAAACCTGAGATGTTACCAAAAATAAATCCATTAGACACCCAAAGTTGGGAAGCTCTTGAAGAACATTTTCTTCAAAATGATTTTGAACTGCGTACTCTGTTTCAATACAACCCAAACCGTTTCGACGAATTTTCTGTAAAAAGACCGGATTACCTGTTCGATTATTCCAAAAACCTCATCGATTCAAAAACCAAAGAACTTCTTTTGCAACTTGCAGAAGAAACCCATGTAAAAGAAGCGATTGAAAAAATGTTTTCCGGCGATAAAATCAATGAAACCGAAGGAAGAGCGGTACTTCACACTGCACTTCGGGATTTTTCGGACAAACCGATTTTGGTGGATGGTGAAAACATCAAACCAAAAATAAAAGCCGTTCTCGACCACATGAAAACTTTTTCCGAAACCATTATTTCGGGATCACATAAAGGATTTTCCGGGAAAGAAATTACCGATGTGGTAAATATCGGAATCGGAGGTTCCGATCTTGGTCCGGTAATGGTTTGTTCCGCTTTAAAACATTTTAAAACCAGACTGGATGTACATTTTGTTTCCAATGTGGACGGAAACCATATTGCCGAAGTCGTGAAAAACCTGAATCCTGAAACCACGCTGTTCATCATCGCTTCCAAAACATTTACCACTCAGGAAACAATGACCAACGCCAATTCCGCAAAAGACTGGTTTTTGAAAGCCGGAAAACCGGAAGATGTGGCAAAACATTTCGTAGCGTTGTCCACCAACATTAAAGCCGTAAAAGATTTCGGAATTGCAGAAGAAAACATCTTTGAATTCTGGGATTGGGTTGGCGGAAGATATTCGCTCTGGAGTGCAATCGGACTGAGCATTGTTCTGGCAGTAGGCTATGAAAATTTTGAAAAACTTCTGAAAGGAGCTCATGAAACCGATGTCCATTTCCAAACGGCAGATTTTGCAGAAAATGTTCCGGTACTAATGGCATTAATCGGAATCTGGTATCGTAATTTTTATGGTGCTGCTTCTTATGCCATTCTTCCTTATTCTCAATATCTGGATCGTTTTGCAGCGTATTTGCAGCAGGGAGATATGGAAAGTAACGGTAAATCTGTAGATCGCAACGGAGAATTTGTAGAATATGAAACCGGCCCGATTATCTGGGGAGAACCCGGAACAAATGGTCAGCACGCTTTTTATCAGCTGATTCATCAGGGAACAGAACTGATTCCTGCAGATTTTATCGCATATGTGAAAAGTTGTAATCAGGTTTCCGATCATCAGGAAAAACTTCTTGCCAACTTCTTTGCCCAAACCGAAGCCCTCGCTTTCGGAAAAACAGAAGAAGAAGCCGAAGCCGATATGCAGAAATCAGGAACTTCGGAAGCCGACATCGAACGCCTGCTTAACTTTAAAGTTTTCCAAGGAGACAACCCTACAAACTCATTATTAATCAAAGAATTAACCCCATTTTCATTAGGACAACTAATTGCTTTGTATGAACACAAAATTTTCGTTCAGGGGGTAATTTGGGATATTTTCAGTTTCGATCAGTTTGGGGTGGAACTCGGAAAAGTTTTGGCCGGAAAAATACTTCCGGAACTGGAAAACAGCGAAGTGATTAAAGATCATGATTCCTCTACAAACGGGCTTATCAACTATTATAAAGAAGAACGATAAAATTTAAAAACTAAAAGCAAATGGCACAAATTCTCGACGGATTAAGTCTTTCAAAACAAATTAAAAAAGAGATTAAGGAAGAGGTGGAAAAAATCCTTGCAGGAAAAAGAAGAGCACCTCATCTTGTTGCCATCTTGGTTGGAAACAACGGGGCAAGCAAAGCGTATGTAAACAGCAAAGTAAAAGACTGTGAAGAAGTAGGCTTCAAAAGTTCACTTTTGAAATTTGAAAACACCGTTTCCGAAGCCGAACTGCTGGAAAAAATTGAAGAACTGAACAAATCCAAAGCCGTGGACGGTTTTATTGTTCAGCTTCCTTTGCCAAAGCAGATTAATCAGGAAAAAATCATCATGGCGATTGATCCCCGAAAAGATGTGGACGGTTTTCATCCTGAGAATTTCGGAAAAATGGCACTGGAAATGGACACCTTCCTTCCCGCAACTCCATTTGGAATACTCACCCTTTTTGAACGCTATAATATTGAAACCAAAGGAAAACACTGCGTGATTATCGGAAGAAGCAGGATCGTTGGGAAACCAATGAGCATTTTAATGGGAAGAAAAGATTTCCCGGGAAATGCAACCGTAACTTTAACCCATTCCTACACTGAGCATATTGAAGAATATACTCAAAATGCAGATATTGTAATCACGGCACTGGGTGATCCTTATTTCCTGAAAGGCCACATGATTAAACAGGGAGCCGTAATTATTGATGTTGGAATTACACGCGTGGAAGACAATACGGAAAAAGGATATCATCTTGCCGGAGATGTAGATTTTGAAAGTTGTGCAGAAAAAGCAAGCTGGATTACGCCGGTTCCAGGAGGAGTGGGACCGATGACCAGAGCAATGCTGATGAAAAATACACTGATTGCCTACAAAACATCAGTTTATGACGATTAAATAATGACAAAAAAAGAAGAAGACATACTATTAAAAGAAGGAAAAATGCTCCCTGTAATGGAGCATTTTTACACCATTCAGGGTGAAGGATTTCACACCGGAAAAGCGGCGTATTTTATTCGCTTGGGCGGCTGCGATGTCGGTTGCCACTGGTGCGATGTAAAAGAAAGTTGGGATCCCAAACTCCATCCTTTGATGAATGCAGAAGAAATTGCAGAAACCGCTGCAAAACACTGCAAAACCATTGTTTTAACCGGTGGTGAACCACTGATGTGGAATCTCGATATCCTCACCGGGAAACTAAAAGAACTGGGCTGCACCATTCACATTGAAACTTCCGGAGCTTATCCTTTAAGCGGAATTCTGGACTGGATTACGCTTTCACCAAAAAAAACTGGGCTGCCAAAAGAAGAAATTTATGCTGTGGCGAATGAACTGAAAGTCATCATCTTCAATAATCATGATTTTAAATTTGCAGAACAGCAGGCAGCAAAAGTAAATGACAGATGCAAACTCTATCTCCAAAGCGAATGGAGCAAAAGAAACGAAGTGTACCCGAAAATTACGGACTACATTCTCGAAAATCCCCAATGGCAGGCATCTGTTCAAACCCATAAATATTTGAATATTCCATAATTTATTTTACATTTACCATTCTGAAACGGGCGCATGCAAAGAATCCGATATTCAAGATACATAAAGTCTCTTCTCATTATTATTGACGTTGTAATTATTACAGCGGTTTTTATTTATTTTTTTCTTCGAAGAAGCGGTTTTAAATTGAAAGATGAAGATGTAGAGCAAAACTGGATTCTCATCATTATCTTCATTATGTTTTGGATTTTGCTCAGCGGACGCACCAAACTCTACAGTATCCCTCGAAATCTTACGTTTACAAATTATCTGGAGCGTTTAACTACTCATATCTTTATATTTATTTTTGGTGTAATACTTATTGCCAAAATCAGCAATAACGAATTCCTGAAAAGTGACCGTTTTGTAATAGCAGCCACCTTACTGGCATTGCTGTTCGTGGTGAAATCCACGTTGTTATTCATTTTAAAATATCTGCGAACAAAGGGAATTAACCACAGAAATGTGATGTTTCTATTTGAAAATTCCTCATCAGAAGTTTTGAAAAATATATTTCTCCATCGAAAAGACTATGGTTTCAAAATATTTGATTATCCGCAAACAAATGGATATGAAATTGAAGAACTGATTGAGTTTTGGAAAAGTAACGGAATACATACCCTCTATCTTCCCTCCGAATATTCTGATCTGACGCGCGATTTTGAAAGACAACTTTTTAAGGAAGCAGAAAATCATAAAGTAAAAATCGCTCTGATTCCAAATATCATTCAGAATGATTTTTTCCGCTATAATCTGAATTATGTTGAAACACAGCCTGTACTTTCGCAGACGCAGTTTCCATTGGATTATTTTACGAATTATTTAATCAAGCGGACTTTCGACCTCTTTTTTTCGGTTATCGTTTTAGTATTTGTGTGCAGTTGGCTCTTCCCGATTATTGCCATTTTCATAAAACTGAACAGCAAAGGTCCCGTTTTTTTTATACAAAAAAGATACGGATTTCATGATGAAGTTTTCAAATGCATAAAGTTCAGAACCATGTGTGTGAATAATGATGCCTTCACCAAAACCACTGAAAAACACGATGCCAGAATTACCCGGATCGGAAAATTTCTGCGTAAAACCAGCATCGATGAAATGCCACAATTCATCAACGTTCTTCTTGGCGACATGTCGGTTGTTGGACCACGACCACATATGCTTTTGGTAGACGATTTTTACAAACTGAAAATAGGGAGATATTCCGTACGCAGCCATGTAAAACCCGGAATTACGGGACTTGCACAGGTAAATGGTCTCCGCGGAGACAGCGGAAAAGACATGAATATTGAAATGCACAAAAGAATTCTGGCCGATAAATTCTATGTAAAAAACTGGACATTTATGATGGATATCGTCATTATTTTTAAAACTGTTTTTTTATTAATTAAAGGCGATAAAATGGCCAATTAATTTCTATTTCACAAATAAGTGGTATTTTCGCACCATGCTAAAAAAGTTTTTTACCCATGTTGGTACTTACATTCTTCTGATAGGTGATTCCTTGAAAACGCCGCAGAAAATGCGGGTTTTTCTGAAAAACCTGATGCGGGAAATTTATGATTTAGGAGTAAATTCCTTTGGATTGGTGATGTTCACTTCCATTTTTGTGGGTGCGGTAGTGGCCATCCAAATGTACAATAACTTCAGTGCTTCCAGTTTTCCGATTCCGAAATCTTTCGTAGGATATGCCACAAAAGTAGTTCTGGTTCTGGAATTTTCCCCTACCATCATCAGTTTAATTCTGGCCGGAAAAGTAGGTTCCTATATCGCTTCAAGTATTGGAACAATGAGGGTTTCCGAACAAATTGATGCACTCGATATTATGGGCGTAAATTCCTCAAACTATCTGATTCTTCCAAAAATTGTTGCCTGTTTGATTTTCAATCCGTTTCTGATTGCCATCAGTATTGTGGTCGGAATTTTTGGAGCGTATCTTGCAGGAGAATTTACCGGAAACTGGACAAGAGCCGATTTTATTTCGGGAATCCAAATGTTTATGCCGAATCGTTTTTATACCTATGCATTTACAAAAACCGCCGTATTTGCATTTATGATCGCCACTATTCCCTCCTATTTCGGATACTATGTAAAAGGAGGATCACTGGAAGTGGGAAGAGCAAGCACGCAGGCTGTAGTCTGGACGATGGTATTTATCATCATTTCTGAATTAGTAATAACCCAAATGATGCTCAGCTGATGATTGAAGTAAAAAACCTTACCAAAAATTTTGACGGAAATGAAATTCTGAAAGGAATTTCTACCACATTTGATACCGGAAAAGTAAATCTGATTATCGGGCAAAGTGGCTCGGGAAAAACGGTTTTCCTGAAATCGTTGCTGAATGTGTATGAACCCACATCCGGAACCATTCTTTTTGACGGAAGAGATATTATGACGATGACCCCTTTGGAAAAACAAAACCTGCGCGCCGAAATTGGAACGGTTTTTCAGGGAAGTGCGCTTTTTGATTCCATGACGGTGGCAGAAAATATTTCTTTCCCTTTGGATATGTTTACCAACCAAACCTTTCGGCAAAAAAGAAAACGCGTGGTGGAAGTAATGGGAAGAGTGCATCTGGAAAATGCAGGAAAAAAATATCCTTCCGAAATTTCCGGTGGTATGCAGAAACGTGTTGCCATTGCAAGAGCCATTGTAAACAATCCTAAATATCTGTTCTGCGATGAACCGAACTCCGGACTGGATCCTTACACCTCCAATGTAATTGATGATCTGCTGATGGAAATTACCAAAGAATACAACACCACCACAATTATCAATACCCATGATATGAATTCGGTAATGACCATCGGTGAAAAGATTGTATACCTGAAAAACGGAATTAAAGAATGGGAAGGAAACAAAGACGTTCTCATCACAGCAGGCAATAAAAATCTTATTGATTTCGTTTATTCATCAGAGTTGTTTAAGGAACTCCGGGAATATCTGCTGGAAAACAACAAAACATCTTTAGAAAATAATATTAACGATATAACATCAGAAAAATGAAAAAAATAATCACCACCGCTCTTATCGGAATATCTTCGCTTGCTTTTGCACAGATTTCCTTTGCCGCAAAAGCCAACCTTCTGGTTCCTACGAGTAATGCTTCATGGAAAGATTTGAAAACTGCCGCTACCGAAACCTACGAATCAAAAGGGAAAAACAGCGCAGGATTTAATGCTGGTTTTTCACTAAGAATTGATACCCCAACTGCATTTTTTGTAATGCCTGAAATCTATTATACCAATTTCAAAAATTCAGTAACAGAGCAAAACTCCGGAACAGAACTGGAAGCCAAAACCAGCAGAGTGGATGTGCCTGTTCTTTTAGGATACAGCGTATTGGGTAAAACTTTAGGTTTGTATTTAGGACCGGTTGCAAGTTTCAATATAAATGCCGATACTACTTTTGGCGAATTTAAAGAGAAAGCCACAAAAGATTTCACGGTAGGATATCAAATTGGTGCGCAGGCACAAATCAGCAAAATTATTTTCACGGCAAGATACGAAGGAGCTTTCAGCAAAGACGAGCGTAACTTCATTGGAACAGTTGCAGGAGACAATTATACCGTAAATTACGACAACAGACCAAGTTTCTTTATTTTAGGTCTTGGATATGAATTCTAATCAAAAGGAATGAATTTCTGATATAAAAAAATCCTCAGTTAAAACTGAGGATTTTCTGTTGTATGTTGCTGGTCGTTTTTAAGTTTTGCCAATTCAGCGGCTTGTTTTTCAAATTCCTGTTTTTCTTTCTGAAGCTGTTTGAATTCTTTTCTTTTCTGTTCCGCTTTAATCGCTGAACCTTTACTGATGTAGCCTACCATACTTCCGATAATCAACCCGATTCCAACACCGGCGAGAATTCCCATTAATGTGGTAGGTTCAAATAATTTTATCACCTGAAAATTCGAGTTAAAGTAAAAAAGTATAGCCGCCAAACCCAGCAGGATAATACCGATAAAAGTTAAACTTCTCATATGAATTGTTTTTTTAACCTTCTCAAATTTAGAAAAAAAAATCAGGAAAGTAGGGGTTATATTTTTATAGTTTTCCTCCTGCAGCTTTATAATATTCCAGTGCTTTCGTAAGATGTGTTCCCAAATCGGATCTTCTTGTAGCCGGATTCGGGTGCGTAGAAAGGAATTCTGGAGTGGAGTTTCCAGAAGATGCAGATTCCATACGCTGCCAGAATGGTTGCGCCTGTCTTGGATCATATCCCGCCATTGCCATCAGATATAATCCCATTTCATCGGCTTCCAATTCCTGATTTCTTCCGTATTTCAGCAAAGCCACCTGCGCTCCCAAAGGATACGCCTGCTGGAAAATCTGCTGCCACTGCGAACTGGAAATGGTACTTCCCAAAATAGCACCTCCATATTGTGCAATCATCGCCTGAGAAATTCTTTCGTTTCCATGCCCTGCCAAAGCATGGGAAACTTCATGTCCCAATACCACTGCCATTCCGTCTGCATCTTTAGTAATGGGCAAAATTCCTGTATATACCGCTACTTTTCCACCGGGCATACACCAAGCGTTAATCTGAGAATCATCCAAAAGATGAAACTCCCATGCATAATTTGCGAGATCTGAAGAACGGCCGATACTGGTATAATATTTTTGAGCCGCATTTTTTATTTTATTCCCCACGGTATTTACCTGATTTGCGGCTGCAGTTCCCGAAACAACTTTGGATTTTGCCAATGTTTGCCTGTATTGCTCAAAAGAAGAAGTCTGAATTTCGGAATTAAGAGACCCGATCTGCACCGATTTTCTTCCGGTCATCGGATTAACGGTACATGCCAAAAGTGTGGCAGCCAAAGCTCCTATTCCTGCGTAGTGACGTATTTTCATAACTGATGATTTTAGATTTTACTGAATTTTGCAATTTTTATTCCAAACACTTCAACTCAGTTTGATAAATTTAACAATTCTTTAGTAATCCTTTTGCACTTTTTTTGATTAACTTCCCTAAAATTTTACTCAAATGAAAAATATATTGTCCATAAGTTTTCTTGTAATACTCCTGATGTCCAGCAGTTCCTGCAACTCTACAAAAGTATATCAGGACTCCGAAAAAACGGCAGCACTCACCAATAGCGGAAATTTTACTTTTATGGCTGAAAAGGCTAACCCGATGAATATGGATGTGATAAATATTCTCAATACTTTTCCCGGCGGAGGCAGCAATATCCTTAATCTCAGCGCAGGATATACGCTTACGGTAACACCCGAAACCGTAACGGCGGATTTGCCTTATTTCGGAAGAATGTTTACACCAAGCCTTAATCCGCAGGAAAACGGATTCAAATTTACTTCTAAAGATTTCACCATTGATAAATCAAAATCTACCGCCAAAAAACAGGTATGGATCATCAATCTGAATGATGTGAGCAGCGCACAACAGCTCTATTTTGAAATTTTTCCGGGCGGAAGCACAACCCTTTCTGTAAACAGCAGAGATCGGCAGGCGATTTCTTATTTGGGTTATATTACCGATGTTTCTGCAGATTCAGGAAAATAATCGGTCTACAAATTTCTTTGCTTCGGAACTTGGATTGGATTTCAGTTCTGAAGCATTTTTTTTGAATTCTTCGTACGAAATAACTTCCGGGTTGGTTTTGCTTCTTTGTAAAATATATTCCTGAACCCAGTAATCAAAACGTTTTTCAGCCTGAAGTTGCCGCACTTCATCAAATCTGCCGGATTTTTTCTTTAGATTAATGAAATCCGAAATGGCTTCATACACTTTATCCAGCCCCTGATTTTTCAAAGCGGAACCCAGAAGAACAGGAATTGTCCAGCCTTTTTCTTTAGGAGGCATAAAATGCAGCGCGCGTTTCAGTTCAAGTTTGGTATTTTTGGCTTTCTGGAGGTTTTCTTCATTTACTTTGTTGATGAAAATAATATCTACCATTTCCATAATTCCGCGTTTGATTCCCTGAAGTTCATCACCACCGCCAATAATTTTCAGAAACAGAAATACATCGGAAATATCTGCAACCAGAACTTCACTTTGCCCAACGCCAACCGTTTCAATTAAAATATAATCGTAGCCGGCCGCTTCACACAGCAGCATGGTTTCAAAAGTGGTATTGGCAATGCCACCCAGAAATCCTGAACTTGGAGAAGGGCGTATAAATGCGTGTTCTTCTTTGGCGAGATCTTCCATTCGGGTTTTATCGCCCAGAATACTTCCTTTATTTATGGATGAGCTCGGATCGATGGCCAGAACCGCTACCTTTTTATGATGATGAATGGCCAATCTTCCAAAACTTTCGATAAAGGTTGATTTTCCTGCGCCGGGAACTCCGGTAATTCCCAACCGGACTGAATTTCCGGTGAAAGGCATGATTTCTTTCAAAAGTTCTTCTGCTTGTTGGCGGTGTTCCGGTTTTTTGCTTTCAACAAGCGTAATGGCTTTGGCTAAAATCCGTTTGTCATTCTTCCGAATGCCTTTTACATAATCCTGAATTTGTAGAAGCCCTGCCATATTAAATTAATAAATGTTGATTAACCTGTTTATGAAGAAAAGTAAATTTAACAAAAAAGGCGGATATTTTGTATGCCCCATATTTTTGAACCACTTTCTTACCAATCAAAGTTGAAAGCAACTTCTAATACTGAAAGCCGGTTTCATAATATTATTAATGGCTATTTACTGCGCTATCGTATAATCCTTACGATCCGGACCCACTCCTTTGATGGTGATTTTTTTCCATGTTTTCGGAAGGACAGTTTTATGCTGAATGATGCCGTTTTCCGTAATATCCAAACCTCCAAAACCATTGATTAAAGCCTGCAATACACCACCTGCTCCGGTCATAAAATAAGGATTGGAACTGGTTGGTGTTTCCGCAAGAACTCCAAAAGGAGCTCTCTGATTGGGCTGATAGGCACGTTTGAACATTTTCGCTGCGTTTTCTGCATCTCCAAGTCGGGCATACTGAACCGAAAAAGCAGAGAAAGTCATGGCTGGACCGTCTTTTAAATCTATTTTATGGGTATAATATTCCAGATCTTTTAAAATCTGCGCACGATCCTGAATGGTTCCCAATGGATACGCCAGAAGATTCACATCGGCCTGCTTAATCATTTCACCTTTATAACCGGCATATTCAGAAGTAACCCCGTTTTCCATTTTCAGGAAAACCAGTTTATCGCTGATGGTTTTCCATTCTGCTGGTGCTTTTTCGCCCACAATCTGTGCAGCAGCAGTGGTATATTGCAGGGCTTTTTGTGCAGCCGCGTTGGTGAATGCATTATCATCCACACCTTCTGCATATTCATCGGCACCAATCACATACGGAATCGAATAAGATCCATCCGCATTTTTCCGAACACGGGAAACCCAGAATTCTGCAATTTTTTTCATGACTGGAAATCCTTCTTTCATCAACCAATCTTTATCTTTCGTCATGTTGTAATAATTCCAGAAAGCAATGGCTATATCGGCGGTGATGTGATGTTCAAACTGTCCGGTCAACGCATTTACAGGAGTCGATTCTTCCCCTTCATCATCGGATTCCCAAGGAAACATGGCTCCTTTATAGCCGTAAGTTAAAGCCCGTTGTTCTGCGGCTTTCAAACGATCGGTACGATAATCTACCATTGATTTTGCAATTTCCTGATTCATAAATAACATGGGAGGATACATCCAGATTTCCGAATCCCAGAAAATATGTCCGCTGTAATACGTTCCGGAAAGTCCCATTGGCGGAATGCTCAGGCGTGAACCGCCGGCTGCGGAAGAATACAAATTAAATAAAGTGGAACGCGCAATCAGTTGTGCTTCCGGATCACCTTCGATAACAATATCGCCTTTCCAAAGGTCTTTCCAAAGATTGGCATGTTCTTTCAAAATGCGTTCTGTACCAAGATAGGCTACATAAATCACCTGTCTTTCCGATTCGCTGTTGGGATCGGAAAAATCACGGGTTGAAGTGATAGAACCAACGAGAGAAAACTTTACGGTTTCCCCTTTTTTCAGATTTCCGGAAAGGATATTGCGGCTCTGTTCTTCATTTTTTACGTTGAGATTTTTTCCTTCAAAAATAAATTCTGAAGATGCAATAACACGATGTGCTTTGCGTGAAGATTCGGCTTCGGTCTGAAGAATCAGTTCCGGTTTTCCGTCCAGTCCAGCATGCACAGTGCGCAGTCTTTTCTGAATATTGGTATAGCCTTCGGGAATTTCCATCTGATTCAGAAACTGAATATTTACATCGCTTAATGCTTTAATTTCCACATTCACCAAACCGGAATACGGAAGATTCCGAAGCGCCACAATGGTATATTTCACCTCCGCTTTTCCGGGAATGGTAAAGGAAGTGGTATGCGTGGCTTCTTTCATATTAAGGATCTGTTTCCAGTTTTTAATGGAATTTTCCTCTACTTTAGTCTGGTTTACCGACATTTCGAGGTGAAACGGATTGATGCCCATTAATGCCTGATTCACACCGGCTCCGCCAATATCAAAAACATGATTCAGCATTACATGGCGAATGGAAAAAGGTTCTTTCCACGGAACAATTCCGATACGACCGTTGGCAATAGGAGCGCCAACATAATCTTTGGAATCCGTGGCAACAATAGACCAGCCGTCGTTGCTGTTTTGTGCAAAAGTTTTCGGATTCAGGAACAACAAAAGAATCAGAATGAGAGAATTACGCATATTATTTTTTTAAAAAGTGATCTGTACTTGGAACTCATGGCATCGATTTTTCTTTGTATTAAACACAAAAAACAGGTGTTTATGAGCCTCCCTAAGCAAAAGTAATGATTATTTATACAAATTCTAAATCTTAAACGATATTCATTTTATTCCTTAGAAAAACAATATTTTTGAGAAAACTTCGAGATATGAAAAAAATCATAATGATGATATTCGTTGCAAGTTTTGCTGCGATTTCCTGTACTCCGAAAGCTGTTCCCGCAACTGAAGGAACCAAAGTGCGAACGGCAGACGAATTAGCACAGGGGAAAACAATCTACGATAATTCTTGTGGAAAATGCCATGATCTTCCGGAACCTACGGCGTTTACTTCAGTTCAATGGGTCGGCATTATGAATTCCATGGCTCCAAAAGCAAAACTAACCGATGAACAGCATCAGTTGGTGTATGATTATGTGGTTTCGGTGAAAAAGTAATATGAACCCGAATACTTCCTTTTAAATCAAAGAAATCCCCAAACCCGGTTTTTCAGAAAGGATAATTTTGCCGTTTTCCACAAAACTTCCGGAAGCATAATCGTTGGAAATGAGATTGGCACCGTCCAAATCTGCATAGTCGAGAAGCCCTGCCAAAGCGCAACCTGCGGAAATTCCTACGGAAGATTCCGTCATGCAACCGAGCATGACTTTAAAACCCAAGTCTTTCGCTTTTGAAATAAATTCCAGAGCGGGAGTTAAACCTCCGCATTTCATGAGTTTGATGTTGATGGAAGAATAATGTGGCTTCAAATCTTCTAAAATTTCCAAATTCTGTGCATCTTCATCGGCCATCCAGTTTGCCTGTTTTTTAGCATTCAAAACCTGAAAATTTCCGATTTCCAAAGGTTGTTCAAAATAGTTTACTTTCTGACTTTCAGTGTTTTCCTGAATCCATCTGCAATCATCCTCATTAAAACTTGCATTTGCATCAATGGATATTGAAAATCCGGAATTTACCAATTTTTCAAAATTATTGTGGTTGAATGTTCCGCATTTTACCTTGAATTTCGACCAGGAACTTTCCTCCATTTTTTGAATTTGTGTTTCCACATCAGCAATGGAAATGGTGAAAGAGCTTTCTGCTAAATAGTTATTTTCCAAAAGATTAAGTTCAGCAAAAGATTTATTTTCCAGCTTTCCGAATAAATCCCAATATGCACAATCCAACGCCGAAAGTAAAAAAGGATGAATCTTTTGGGAACTCAGAAATTTGAAAAATTCCTTAGGATGAACGATGGAATGTTTCTCTATTTCACTTTGAATTTGCTTTAATTTCAGAACAAAATCATCCAGATTAATTCCATAATAATTAATCGCTACACATTCGCCGTATCCTTTCATTCCCAAATGCGAAAGTTCAACGAGCAACGCATCGCGTTTATCATAATTTCCATAAGCGATGGAAAAGGTTTCTTTGAGGCAGAGTTCTTTTAATTCAAAATTTAGATTCATATCTTTAACTTACCCAACTATTCAACATATTTATCATCTTCCATTTTCCGTTTTCTTTTTTATAAATTCCTGTAAAACCACCTCCCCAAAGTGGACCGCAACTCGATGAATAAGTTATAATACAGATGTTTTTTTCTTTGTTAAAAAATGGGACAGAAAAGGTTTTGATACAAGTATCGGGATATTTTTTATTAAAATTTACCCAAAAATCCGAACGATTATCTATGGAAAAATTATTTAATTCTTCCCAATTTATATAATCCAACTTCTCCTTAATCAGACTTTTATCAAACTTAAAATTCTCCAAATCTTTTGACTCCGATATATAAAACAAAGAATCTTTTTCTAAAAACAAAGAATCATATCGAATTGCTAAATAAAGGCCTGGCGGAGGTAGAGGTTCTTCATTATTAGAAACTAATTTATTTTCAGGCAAGTTTATTTTCTTTAATGAAATTTGATAAAGGGAAGACATATTTATCCCTTCAATACTGTTTTTTTGGACATCTTCACTTAGGATTTGATTTAAAAATTCATACCTTAATTTATCCAATTCCGCAGAACTTTTGGTTTCCACCGATATTGGTTTTTCTTCTGTTATTTCTTTCTTGCAGGAAAAAACAATCAGAGATAATAGTATAAAAAGAAAGTATTTCATTTTTCAAATGATTGATGTTTTCCTAATTTTATTTCCACAAGATAAATATACAAAAAAAGGAAACCTTATGCGGTTTCCTTTTTACTTTTGGATTGTCTTTTGGGTTTGGGCATTTTCGCTTTCACGAATTTTGCTCTGTCCTTCAGAAAATCGAGCATTCCTTGGTCATAAGCGAAAACTTTTGCTTCATCGAGTGCTTTTATCGCTTCATTAAATTCCAACTTTATTTCATAGAAATAAGATTTTTGTATAAGAATTTTACATTTATCAATTCCTTTTATTTTTAATGAATAGTTAATAAGCTTTTCTGCTTCGTCCAAATCTTCATTATCCAAAAGACATTTAATAAAATATTTTGGAATATTGAGGTTGGCTACATCACATTGCAACGCATTTTCGAAATAGAATTTAGCTTCTTCATATTTTTCTAAATTTTCGCTGTAAATTCTTCCCATCAAACATAAAGCGTCCGCATCTTCCGGATCGTAAGACAAAGCGTAGTTCAAGGCTTCCAAGCATTCGGCAAGATTGTATGGATAGTGATCCAAAGCTTCGAAATAATATTTGCTTTTAGTTAAGGTCATTTTATTATTGGTTGTTAGTTGACAGTTTTGTCGATTTTAAAATTCGTTTTAAAATCTTTTCCTTTAAAAATCCGAGTTGGATTTCCACGTTGTACATTCAGGTTATTGCTCCAAGTTTCCTGCATTTGTTTTTGAAGTTGAATAATATTCTGTTCCAAAACTTTTGCTTTTAATCGTTCAATCGCCAATTTTTTGTTTTCTAATTGCGATCTGGAATCTTGAGCAAAAACAGAAGCTCCTGTCAGAATATGCGTTGCACGAACTGCAGTATTGACTTTGTTCACATTTTGTCCGCCACTTCCTTGACTTCTCGCCGTTTGAAACTGAATATCTTTTTCATTAAAGTTTACTTTTTCCAAACCTTTGAGTTCAAAAATTCCGATAAACCAATTGCTTCTTTTGTGCATTTTTCTAAAGGTACTTTTCCCCATCCATTGAATACTACCGAGCCAATTTTCTAAAAAGGAATTAATGTTTTCCCCTTTTAAAAGTAAGGTTACGGATTTCAATGTTAGATTTTCATCTCCGTTTTCACGTTGAATGATTTCATAATTGATGTTATTTTCTTTCACTTCTTCCAAAAAAACTTTCAGAACTTTTGCTACCACAAATTGGCATTCTAAAGGTCCTCTTCCAGAAGTGATTTGTATTATTTTGTCCATTTTAGTTTAGTTGATAGTTGTGGGTTATCAGTTGTCGGCGAAATCCATCAACCGACAACCAATAACCATCAACCAATTTTATTTATCCATCCTCACAATTCTCGGTTGAAAAGTTCCCAGAATATCCACCAGATCGGATTGTGCATTCATCACTTCGCCAATGTCTTTGTACGCCATTGGTGCTTCTTCTGCATTTCCGCCCATTAAAGTGACTTTTTTGAGTTTTAACTCGTTTTTGATGTCATTTTGGGTGAAAAGATTTCTGCATTCTCCTCTCGAAAATCTTCTTCCGGCTCCGTGTGAAGCCGATTTTAAAGAATCAGGATTTCCTTTTCCACGAACGATAAAACCTTTCGCAGTCATCGATCCGGGAATCATTCCGAGTTCGTTTTCATCAGCCGGAGTAGCACCTTTCCGGTGAACAATCACTTCTTTTCCGTTGTGGATTTCTTTCCAAGCAAAATTGTGATGATTCTCAATTCTGGCTTTTATTCTTCCTCCAACTGCTTTCACCAATCTTCTGTGAATATCGTCATGACAAGCAGATGCATAATCTCCTGCTAAATTCATGGCGATCCAGTATTCCATTCCGAGATGCGAATCCAAATCCAACCAAGCGAAATTTTGCGCTTCTTTTGGAAGTGGGCATTGTTCTGTCGCAACACGAGAATAATATTGTGCGATTTCTGCTCCGAAACCACGAGATCCGCTGTGCGAAAGAATCCCCAAATATTTTCCTTTGGGTAAACCAATCTGCGCATCTTCTTCCGTAATTTCCACTTCTCCGAATTCCACAAAGTGATTTCCACCTCCGGAACTTCCCATTTGTTTGATGGCTTTTCCTTTTAATCGTTTCAAAATCGGAATGAGATCAAATGTATCGCGCTCGAAAATCTCGTGATCGATGTGTGATTTGTGAACTTCTGTCATTCCAAATTTAGTATGTTCTACGAGTGCTTTTTCATATTTATCTTTTGCACCGTCAAGATATGAAACGGGTGTATCCAAAATGCTCAAGCTCATTCTGCAACCAATATCCATTCCCACTCCATACGGAATTACCGCATTTTCTACTGCGAGAACACCACCAATTGGAAGTCCGTATCCGCTATGCGCATCCGGCATTAATGCTCCTTGCACGGAAATTGGCAATTTCAGAACAGTGTACAATTGGTTTTTCGCTTCGTCTGAAATTTCGTTTCCGAAAATCTGAAAACCGGCACGTTGAGCGTTCAACATTTGTTTTTCTGTTTTTTTGGAAGTGAGCAATGCTTCTGCAATTTGTCCGAAGGTTAAATCGTTTTCGAAATTCTTCGGATTTTGGTGGATTTCTTTTAACAAAGATTTTACGTAATGAATATTTTTTGTGGCAAAATTCCGTTTCATAACTTCCAAAGCAATGTTTACACTTTGGTTGTTTGGATAGCCGAGTTTCAATATATCTTTTCCTTTAAGTTTTAAATTTCCCATTTTTTCTAAGATGTAAGATTTGAGACACGAGATGTTAGACTTTCTTTTACTCGCATCTTTTTATTTCAACTAAAACTTTAGTTTAGTTGTTTTTGTCATTCCGAAAAAGCAGGAATCTCTTTTTAAATTCTTCACTTCGTTCGGAATGACAGAGCGTATTTCTAGCCCCGATTGCAACGACATCCTTTTTTTGCATTGGCAAAAGCATTGGCAAAAAAGATATAGTGGAAAGCGGGATTAAGCTCCTAAAAAAGATTTCGGGATAAACTAAAGTTTTGATTTTTGCGCAAAGAAAAACCCGAAATCGGTTGACTTCGGGTTTTGGTATTTCATTATACTATTGTTCTAAGAATGTACGAAACCGCGAAGCCGTGCCTTTGCAAAAAGCAGATCTGATGTAAATTTTTGATTAAAACTGAACATTTTTGCTTCGTTTTTTGTTGTGTTAAACTTGATTTCGGATGCAAATATAAAATTGTTTTTTTTACTGACCAATTTTTGATTTTAAAAAAGTCAGTTTTTTAAGTGTTTTCTGATAAAATCCAAGCTTCCCAACGCCAATTCTTCTGCATTATACGGGGATTTTTGCCATAAAGAAACCGCTTGCTGCATTCCGGGAACTGAGGATGAAAAATTCTCCAGAACCAGGTTTCCTTCAAAATCAATTTCATTTAACGCATCAAAAAGTTCGGACCAGTTTATGGTTCCTTCGCCGAGCATTCCGCGGTGAGATTCGGTCATGTGAATGTGCTTCAGTTTTTTACCCGCCCGCAAAACCGGATCGCGGAAATTGTTTTCTTCAATATTCATGTGGAAAGTATCAAGATGAAGAAAAAGGTTGTCTTTTCCCGTTTTATCAATGAGTTCCAGCACATTTTCTGCCGTATTGCAAACGTAGGATTCATAACGGTTAATGGGTTCTATGCCGATATTAATTCCTTTTTCTTTTGCATAATCCGCAACGGATGACCAGCATTCTGCAATGATTTCTTTTTCTGTTTCCGTTAAAGGATTTCCCGAAAAAACACCAATTCCACCATGCAAAACACCTCCCAGAAAATCAGTTTCCAGCTCCGAAGTTTTGTCAATGGCTTTTTTAATCAAACGTTCTGCTTCTTTCGGATGAAAGGCAATGTGCGCTTCTTTTGGCAAATTTAAAGAGCAAACCACTTCAAGGTGGTTGGTTTTAAGCTGCTGCTGTACTGTTTTGGCATCAATTTCCATCGTATTTGGCAGTAAAATTTCAATGAGGTCAAATCCTGCTTTTGCGGTTTGTTCGATGGCAAATTTCACTGCTTCGGCGTTCCAGTTGGGCGTGATCCATGAGAGAAGAGAAGCTCCGGTTTTTATTTTCATTTTTTTATTTTTTTAGTTGAGTTCGATTACGCTTGTAATTATCATTTTGGAGAAATTTATTTAAAGAACCGCACAGACAGGAAATGAATTTTATTGAGTTTAAGTCCATGCGGTTCAGAAAATGTATTTTTTAAAAAATCCACCATTCCGCTCTTGCGCCGAAATAGGTTCCGAATCTTTTCGCTCCGGATTGTTGCAAGAACGGAGCGTAAAGACTGTTCATCGCCTGATCGTTATACCGTGCCAACTCTGCAATCAGCCGAATGTGCGGTCGCGCCCAAACACTTCTTTCGGCGGTGGGAACAATGGTGGGTGCTAATGCAAATTTCCACATGGCGGCAGGAGATTGCGCCCCGTCTTTCCGGTTGGCATAATGCACTTCAGACAAAATATGAAACCAGTTGTTGAAATAATAGGTCGCCCTGACTCCGGTATTGAATTCTTCTTTTTTGTTAAAGATGGCTCTGCCGTAATAATCATTTGCCTGATTATTGCTGTCTGCGCCACCTTTGGATTTGGTATAAACAAAATACGGATTCAATGACCATCGGTTGGAAATATTCCAAAGCAGATGTTCCACAAAAGTGAGGGAATATGCTCCTTTATAGGTGTTGGTAATTTCGTTGGGAGCGCCGTGTGTTCGCCAGGTTTGGGTATTTCCGCCGTCTCCGCCATTTGCAATTCCGTAACCGTACCGCAATGAAACCTGATTGAAAGAACCCGGTAATTTTGTTTTCAGATCGGTGGTGAGCTTTGCGCCGGCTACCCAACCATAATCGGAAGGATAATCTTCCACTGAATTTTTTCCGGATTTGCCCACATTATGATATTCTGCAAGAAATTTAACCGTATGATTTCGAAACGGAACCGAATGCTCAAGCACAAAAACTTTGCGCTGCCGGTACACTAAACTCTTAATCCCGCTAATAATGTTGGTATAGGAATACGGAGTAGAATTGGTGGCTGCCGTGTCGATTGCTGCAGGAAAAAACATGGAAAATCTGGTGTTCTTATATTTCACACCCCAACCGGTTGCCGAATGATCATCAAAATAAAAGTAATCGGAAATGTGCACATCATCATACCTCAACCATCTTGCTCCTGCCCAGAAATCCCATTGGGTTCCCATCACATTCCGGGCTTCTATAAACGCTTCGGGCAAGGCCACGATCATTCCGCTGGTGGATTTGGTATCCACGTTTCCGAGAAAAGTTCCTCCGGAGTAAAAGCTCAGCCGTGCCTGAAAATCAATTTTCGTACTGTCTTTCCCGACCACCGGAGTAAAATGTACCGCCGGTAAAAAATCCACATAATCATTCTGATCCAGTCTCCCGCCCAATGAACCCTGATTGCTGAGATTGAGTTGCTGACCGGTGTTACCATCGGTATTTGGAGAAAATCCGGCTCCGATTCTTCCTGTTGTCCCAAATGAAAACTTCTTGTTGGTAATGACAATCTGAGCCGAAAAATGATTGCTGATGCCTATCAGAATAAAACATCCGAATAGAAAATAGAGCGTTTTCATTTCTATCTCATTGTTTTAGGCTTGTAGAATTTTGTTGCGAAAACTAATATTACTACATAGCAAATGATGGGTAATAAGTAAGCATGGGCAACATCAGTTTCTGCAATTCTACCCATGATCGGTGGGAAAACCGCACCACCAAACATCGCCATTACCAGGAATGATGATGCCTGTTGTGTATTTTTTCCTAATCTTTTTAACCCTAAACTGAAAATGGTAGGATACATCACGCTCAGGAATAAGTTCAGAAGAATTAAGCTGACAAAGGAAACCCAGCCAAAACTTTGAGAAATAATTAAACACAGTACAATATTGCAGGCAGTAGAAATGGCAAGCAGTTTATTTGGCGCAATATACTTCATGAGGAAAGTTCCCAGAAAACGCCCAACCATCATCATCGCCATACTTAATGAAAAATAATAGGAGGCCTGAATTTCCGGGATATGCATTTTTTCCACACCATAATTGATGAAAAACGCCCAGGTTCCGCCTTGTGCAGCAATATTGAAAAATTGTGCAATAACCGCGAAAACAAAGTGTCTTTGTCTCCAGAGCGGAGCATTTGGATCGTAAGCGCTTTTGCTTTCGGGGGTATTTTCTTCCGGATGATTTTCGCCGGCATGCGGATCTTTAAGATCAGGAACTTTAACGAATGAAAATGCAATGGCGATGGTAAGAATAACAATACCAATCCATGTATACAGACTTTTTACGGAGGTGAGATCATTCGTTTCGCCTGCGTTTCCAAAGATGAAAAAGCCGCCCAGCAAAGGCCCTATAATTGCACCCAATCCATTGAATGACTGTGCAAAATTCACGCGCTGATCACTGGTTCTTTCGTCGCCCAAAGCCGCAACAAACGGATGGGCTACGGTTTCCAGCGTTGCCATTCCCATTGCCAAAACAAAAAGCGCGAACCGGAAAAAACCGAAGGATGCCAGATTAGCCGCAGGAATAAACAGAAATGCGCCTAAAGAAAATAAGGAAAGACCAAGCAGAACTCCGGTTTTGTAGCCATATTTTTTCATTAAAAGTCCGGCCGGAATTCCCATTAAAGCATACGCTCCGAAAATTGATAATTGCACCAATCCGGATTGGGATTTGGAGATGTTCAGAACATTTTGAAAATGTTTGTTCAGCACGTCTCCCATGGTAAGGGCAATTGCCCAGAAGAAAAAGAGGGAGATCACAAAAGACAATACGATGATGTATCTTTTCTCTGTAAATTTTGCAGTGTTCATAAGGTGGTAAGGGATTTTGTTTTAATTAAAAGGATTTTTCGCTTTTTCTTTCTCTGAAGTTGCGGAATTCATCATAGGAATAATCCGGGCAGGCGCCTGATTTTGAAGTGATAAAAGCACCCAGAGAAACAGCTTGCTTCATGATTTCCTCGGGAGATTTGCCCTGAATTCTTTTGTGTAAAAATCCGGCTAAGAAAGAATCTCCGCTTCCCACGGTATCGGCAATTTCTATCGGGATTGCGGTAAAGGTGTAGTTTTTGTCCCCTATGAAATATCGCGCGCCTTTGCTGCCTTTTGTAAGAATCACTTCATGGATGCCGAAATATTTCTGAATATGTTTCGCACTTGTTTCTTCATCCACATATTCTTCACCCAGATCATCGATGATTTTTCGGAGTTCGGCTTTATTCATCTTCACGAGATCTGTTTTGTGCAGCAGTTTTTTAATGAGGTTAAAATCCACAAAAGGCGGTCGGAAATTAACATCAAAAACTTTAAATTTTGCCCATTCCAAAAGCTGGAAAAGTGTTTTTCTGGATGTTTCGCTTCTGGCAGCCAAACTTCCGAATACGAAAGCATCGGCATTCTGAATAACCTCCTTGTGTTCCGGAAGAATTTCTATAAAATCCCAAGCAACATTTCGCACGATGTCATAATGGGCTTCACCATTTTCGTCAAAATTGGCCAAAACAGTTCCTGTAGGATGGATTTCGTCCACCTGAATAAGATCGGTAGAAATGTTCCAGTCTTTAATCTGCTCAATCAGTCTTTCTCCGAGTTTGTCTTTTCCGATTTTAGAAAGCATACAAACTTCGGTTCCCATTCTGAAGCTATTATACGCCACATTGAAGGGAGCGCCGCCTGCTCTTTCACCGGTTGGGAAAATATCCCAGAGAACTTCGCCGAAACAAACGATGTAGGGGTTTTTGATATTTTTCATAGAGTTAAACGTTTAAGTTATGGTTAAAAAAAATTATTTTATGGATTTTCCTTCGATTACATCGGAAGACAATATTCTGGTTTTTTCACCCGAATGATAATTGGCAATCATTCCGTGAAGCATTTTAACTGCTTCTTCCGCCATTTCATCCAAAGGCTGCTGTATAAAAGTGATTTTCGTGGGAAATAGTGAATATGCTTCTGTTTCATCAAATGCAAGCACCGAAACATCTTCCGGAACTTTAATGTCGTTCATTAAAAGGTATTTAAGACCTGCAACGGCTAATTTGTTGCTCGAAAAATACAATGCCGTATTCTTGGGATTTTTGCCCAGCAACAACTGAAGTCCGGATTGTACTTCCGAGGAAATATTATTCAGTCCGACCAACACTTTTTCCGAAACGACAGGATTTCCCGAATGAGAAACCGCATTGTCAAACCCGTGTTCGCGGTCAAGAAGATGGGGCATTGTGGTTTGATAGCCAATATATACAATCGTATCAAAGCTTTTTTGCAAAAGTTTTTGCGTTGCTTTTTCAGATATTTCCTTGTTGTTGATGAGGATTCCGGGAATATTCACATTTTCTATGTAGCGGTCAATCATCACCACAGGATATTCCTTTTCCACCAGTCGATTCAGGGTATTTTCGGCGTTTGCAACCGGGGCAATAATCAGTCCGTCCACTTGCTGTTGCGAAAATAATTCCACCAGCATTTGAAATTTTTCGGCATTTTCATCAGAACTTCCGATGATTAAAGTATAACCCAGTTCCAATGCTTTATTTTCAATTTTTCTTGCCAGCGTGGAATAGAATTCATTGGAAATATCGGCCACAATTAATCCCAAAAGTTTGGTTTTATTCGTCTTCAGGCTTTTGGCCGCTTTGTTGGGTTGATAGTTTATGGTTTCTGCGATTTGTAAAATTCTTTCTTTAGTGGCTTCACTTATTTTCTGACCTTCCTTTTTATTAAGAACATAGGATACCGTTGCAACAGAAACTTCTGCAATTCGGGCAATGTCTTTAATGGAGGTGCGTTTCATAAATCATTTATTTACAGTGCAAAAGTAATTCTAACCTTGATTAAAAAAAACGGATTAATTTTTTTGCAAATTCAAAAAAAAGTGTACTTTCGCAAATTTTTAACTTTCTAATTGAAATTAATTTAATATTCTGAAAATCAATTGTTTATTTAGTTATTTTTTATGTTTACAATTGAAATATGAACGGAATATTAATAAAAACCCAATGTATCATTACTATTTGGTTAATCGTTTAAGTTGTGAATTTTCAAAAAGATGATGAAAGTCAGAAAATTACAGTCTGTTGAATTTACATCAAATTCAATTTTCTTTGTTTTTAAAATGAAGTCAAAAAAATCACGGTTTGTTCCTACGGAACAATTAAACAATTTTTCTGTTTTTTATTAATGTTGTTCCAAAAATATATTTTCTATCCCAACAACTTCTCCAAAACCCGCACTGCACATTCCGGAATATTGGTTCCCGGTCCGAAAATGAAATCCGCGCCGTTATTATACAGAAATTCATAATCCTGTTGTGGAATTACACCTCCAACCACAATGGTAACATCGTCTGCTCCAAGTTTTTCGAGTTCTTCCACCACCTGCGGAACGAGCGTATTGTGTCCGGCTGCCAATGAAGAAACGCCCAGAACGTGAATATCGTTTTCCACCGCCTGTTTCGCCACTTCTTCAGGTGTCTGGAATAACGGCGCAACATCCACATCAAATCCCATATCGGCGAATGCGGTTGCCACGACTTTTGCCCCGCGATCGTGACCGTCCTGTCCCATTTTGGCCACCATAATTCTTGGACGGCGGCCTTCTTCTTCCTCAAATTTTTGGGCGAGATTCACGGCTTTTTCAAAGTATTCGTTTTTTCCTGCATTCATGGCATATACTCCTGAAATGGTTTTGATATTGGCTTTGTAACGTCCGAATTCTTCTTCCATTGCATCGCTCATTTCACCTAAAGTTACTCGTCTGCGCGCTGCTTCAATACATAAAGCGAGAAGATTTCCTTTCCCGGTTTTTGAAGTTTCCCGGATTTGGTTTAGAATTTCATTAACTTTTTCGGAATTGCGTTCGGCTTTTATTTTATTCAGGCGTTCGATTTGCTTTCTGCGGACTTCGGTATTGTCGATGGCGAGAATTTCAATTTCGGGTTGCTTTAATTCTGATTTAAAAGAATTTACACCAATGATAAATTCTTCACCGCTGTCAATTTTGGCTTGCTTGATGGCGGCAGCTTCTTCAATTCTCATCTTTGGAATTCCGGCTTCAATGGCTTTGGTCATTCCGCCTTCCTGCTCTACTTCATCGATATATTCCATTGCTTTGTCAATCATTTGCTGGGTTAAAGTTTCCACCAAATGACTTCCGCCCATCGGATCTACCACATCGCAAATATGACTTTCCTGTTGCAGAATAATCTGCGTATTTCTCGCAATTTTTGCAGAATAATCGGTGGGCAAAGCAATCGCTTCATCCAAAGCGTTGGTGTGCAAAGACTGCGTTCCGCCTAAAGCCGAAGACAGGGCTTCAATTGCTGTTCTTGTGATATTATTAAAAGGTTCCTGCTCGGTCAAACTCCAACCCGAAGTTTGAGAATGTGTTCTTAATGCTAAAGATTTTTGATTTTGAGGATTGAATTGAGTTAATAAATTTGCCCAAATATATCGTGCTGCACGCATTTTTGCAATTTCTTCAAAATGATTCATTCCAATCGCCCAGAAAAAAGACAATCTTGGCGCAAAATCATCCACTTTCATTCCTGCGGAAATCCCGGTTCGCACATACTCCAAACCGTCGGCTAAAGTGTACGCCATTTCCAAAACTGGTGTTGCTCCTGCTTCCTGCATGTGATAACCAGAAATAGAAATCGAATTGAATTTCGGAATATTTTGAGAGGTATATTCAAAAATATCGGCAATAATTTTCATGGAAGGTTTTGGTGGATAGATATAGGTGTTTCTTACCATAAATTCTTTCAGAATATCGTTCTGAATCGTTCCTGAAAGCTTTTCCTGAGAAACACCCTGTTCTTCCGCAGCCACAATATAAAAAGACAAAATCGGCAAAACAGCCCCGTTCATCGTCATGGAAACCGAAATTTCATCAAGCGGAATCTGGTCGAACAAAATCTTCATATCTTCCACAGAATCAATCGCAACACCTGCTTTTCCCACATCACCTACCACACGAGGATGATCCGAATCATAACCGCGATGCGTTGCCAAGTCGAAAGCTACGGAAAGTCCTTTCTGTCCCGCTGCCAGATTTCTTCGGTAAAAAGCATTGGATTCTTCAGCTGTTGAAAATCCGGCATACTGACGAATGGTCCAGGGTTTCTGAACGTACATCGTTGTATACGGACCACGCAAGTATGGCGCGATTCCGGCGGAATATCCTTTTTCTGTCAGTTTTTGAGAGTCAGATGGTGAATAAGAAGATTTTAACTGAAGTCCGTCTTTTTCGAAACCGTAACTTTCCGTAAGACCATCATATTGAAAATTCTGAAAATCAGGATTTTGTATTTGTATTTTTTTGCGCATTGTACAAGGAAATTGTAAGATTCTAAAGTTAAGAATTTTAAAGATAATATGAAGATTTTGTAATAAAATTGAGAAAAACTTTCTTATTTTTAACACATTAAAAATTACCTAACACGATGTTAACTATTGGAACTTCTGCCCCGGATTTTGAACTGTATGCCACCCCGGATCAGAAAGTAAAACTCAGCGAACTGAAAGGCAAAAAAGTTATTCTGGCTTTTTATCCTGCGGACTGGAGCCCGGTTTGTTCCGACGAACTGA
Source organism: Bergeyella sp. (assembly GCA_031987605.1). Taxonomy (GTDB): domain Bacteria; phylum Bacteroidota; class Bacteroidia; order Flavobacteriales; family Weeksellaceae; genus JAFAGO01. The sequence continues at coordinate 135,679 of DALZZF010000003.1, forward strand.
CCATTTACAACGAAGCTTTAAAACTATTTGAAAAATACAACGCCCAACTGGTCGGCATTTCCGTGGACAGCAAATGGAGCCATATCGCATTTTCGGAGCAGCATCATTTTCATTTTCCGCTTCTTGCTGATTTTGAACCAAAAGGTGCGGTTGCAAAACTGTATGAATCGTATGATGATGAAAATGGGGTTTGCAAACGTTCCATTTATCTGATTGATGAAAACGGAATTATCCGATGGAATTATCTTTCTCCTGTGGGCATTAATCCTGGTGCTGACGGAATTTTAGACGCACTGGATACACTTGACAAACATTAAAACATGAGCACACTACATCCTCCTGTAAACGAAAACGATCATTTCCAGGGCAATCCCGAAAAAGCAAAAGTCATCCTGACGGAATATGGCGATTACCAATGTCCAAGTTGTGGAGAAGCCTACCCGATTGTAAAAAATCTGCAGGAATATTTCAGAGAAAGTTTGCTTTTTGTATTCAGGAATTTTCCTTTAACTGAAATTCATCCGGATGCTTTCAATGCGGCATTGGCTGCTGAAGCTGCAGGAAAACAGAACAAATTCTGGGAAATGCACGACATTCTCTATGAAAACCAAAGCCGGCTTGATTTGGAAGCTCTGGAATATTACGCTGAAGAACTTGGACTGAAGGTCAATACTTTTCAACGGGAACTTCAAAGTAAAGCACTTCAGGAAAAAGTAGAAAATGATATGGAATCCGGATTGCGAAGTGGGGTAAACGGTACCCCATCATTCTACATCAACAATGAAAAATACAATGAAGATTACAGCGAAAGTTTCCTAAAAGCCGTAATTGAACAGTATCTGTAAAAAATTAAAGCCTGCTTTTCGGCAGGCTTTTTATCTATTTTTGAAAATGTTTTAAATCTCGTTTTCTTCACCTTTTAATTTTTCGGCATTTTCAGCCATGATGACGGCATCGATCATTTCCTGAATATCACCGTTCATGTAGGCATCCAGATTGTAAATAGATTTATTGATGCGGTGATCGGTAACGCGACCTTGCGGATAATTATAGGTTTTGATTTTTGCGGAGCGGTCTCCTGTTGAAACCATTGTTTTACGCTGTGCTGCAATATCTCCAACCACTTCCTGCAATTTAATATCATATAATTTTGCACGAAGCATTTCCATTGCCAATTCTCTGTTTGCCAACTGTGAACGCGCCTGCTGACAAACCACCACAATTCCGGAAGGTTTATGAGTGAGCTGCACTTTTGTTTCCACTTTGTTTACGTTCTGTCCACCTGCACCTCCGGAACGCGAAGTTTGCATTTCGATATCTGCAGGATTAATTTCCACATCAACTTCTTCCGCTTCGGGGAGAACCGCAATTGTAATGGCTGAAGTGTGAACTCGCCCCTGAGATTCCGTTTCCGGAACACGCTGTACACGGTGAACACCGGATTCAAATTTCATAATTCCGTATACGCCTTCCCCTTCCACTTTCATCACCAACTCTTTATAGCCTTTTGATGCTTCGGAAGCATCCGTAACCTCGTGTTTCCAGCCTTTATTTTTAAAATACATGGTGTACATTCTGTACATATCTTCCACAAAAATAGCGGCTTCATCTCCTCCTGTTCCGGAACGCAATTCTACAATCACGTTTTTATCATCGGCAGGATCTTTGGGAATCAGCAGATATTTTAAATCTTCTTCAAACTGAGGAATTCTTTCCTGTGCGGCGTATTTTTCTTCTTTTGCCAGTTCCACCAGATCTTTGTCGGAACCGTCTTCAATAATTTCATCGGATTCGGCAATGGTATCCAGTGCAGATTTGTATTCATCATACACCTTTACAATTTTACCCAAATCGCTGTATTCTTTGTTGAGTTTGGAATATTGTTTCTGATCAGAAATCACATCAGGCTGAATAATAAGATCGGCAACCTCATTATATCTTTGCTTGATGGCTTCTAATTTGGGAATTAAAGACTTTGACATCGTGGAATTTTTGTGGTGGCAAAGATACGAATTTCATTCCTTAAGAAGAACTATTGCCTGTTTCGCGATCAGCGATTTTTCACCAGAATCCATCCTGTGTATTTCATAAAGGTGGAAAAATCATCCTGTTCATTCCACGAAACGATATACCAATACGTTCCGGAAAGCAGTTTCCCGTTTTGAGAAACACCTTTCCAAATGGAGGAATTTGAATTTTTGCCGGAAAAAACCATTGCACCATAACGATCGAAAATTTTAAAACTGAAATTATTCTTGGAAGTCAAAAGGCTGAAATCGATTTCATCATTAAAACCATCATTATTTGGAGTAATCACATTGGGAATAGTAAGAATTACCAATGAATACTCCGCAATATTACAGCCGAAATCATCTTTTACAAAAATAGTATGAGATCCGCCTTCCGAAAAAGTCAGCACATGGGAAGTCTGCCAGTCGATTCCATTCAAGGAGTAATAAAGCGGTGCCTGTCCGCCAACGGTTTCTACAAAAATCTGATTTCCTTCTACCTGAACCCTTGATATTCGTATCGGAGTACTAACAATCAGTTTGATTTCAGCAACATCAAAACAACCGTTTGAATTGCTTACCCGCGCAAAAACGGTGGTTGAAGGAGACAAAAATGTTTCCGGATTTGGAATGGCATTCATATTTTGAATGGCATCATTTTCATGTTTAAAGTAGCGGATTTCGGAATTTGGAGCAGCCGTTACCTCTGCTTCTGAAAGATTAAAAACGGCTTCTGAAATTTCAGGAGATTCGCTACACGACTGCAATTCATCATCCGTTGCGACAATGCCTTCATGATAAATCAGTTGGATTTTTGCATACCGAAAACAGCCGGAACTGTGAATGATTTTTACATAAACATCACTGAAATCGGATGTTTCATACTGTGCAAAATCCAGAATTTTATTATTTCCTGAGAGCAGATCTGAAAGTGTAAGGTAATATTCTTTTGTGGTATTGGATTCAGTAGTAACCTCCGCATCAGAAAGATTGAAAACCGCAGAATTCAGAAGACCGCAACTTTCCAGAGGTGCATCTTTTACTTTAATAAAATTTCCGTTAAGACGAATCTTTACCTCCGCATTACAAAGCGTTGTAGAAGGATCTGCAATGATTACATATATGATTTTGTTTTCCGAAAAAGTATAATTTTCCGGATTGGTGATGACGTTTCCATTTTGGGAATCCACGTACGAAATACTGTAATTCTCCGGATTGCTGACCATCTGATTTTCAAACTGGGTAAGATCAAATGTAAGGCTTCCATCTTCATAATCTGGGCAGGAAAGATTAGGTTGAAATTCCTGTTGTAAAACCGGAACCCTGTCCACATATACTTTTACATTTTTCACGGAATGGCGAGATGTGGCACCGCCGGTTGATGCGGAGAATCCAAAGTAACCGTTCGTCATTGTGGCAGCTGCGCCAGCCGGAATCAAAGATTGATTAACCAGAAGCGTTCCGTCCAGCCAAAGCTGTATGCGTGTTCTACCCGGATTTGCAGCATCTTTTTCGCCGGTTACTTTTACGTGTTTATAGGTGGATCCGACAAAAGGATGAGTTGCATTCAAATCCGGACTGTGATAGGAACTTCCGGCAGTATCATTAAATTCTATATTGCCGGGATTGCTTCCGTACAATACATGAATTTTGCTCATTTGTCCGTTGTTGGTATTGTTGAAGGTATCAAAACCAATCATCAATCCAACAGAGTTTTGCGGAATTCCCATTCCTGCACCCAATTCGTAATTGGCCGGAGGATTTACGAGATACCAAAATGCCAAACCATCGCCCATCCTTAAATCTGCGGTTCCGTTTCCATCGATTCTAAAATCAAATTCCACGGTCCATTTTTCGCAGTAATTCAGGTTAATAGGTTCGTTTAATTTTACCGCTCCCACTTTCCAAGTAACGTCGGGCGTGAGTTTGATAAAATCGTCTTCCGCAACAGCATCCGACACCAAAGTCCATCCCGAAGTATTAATCGGATTTCCGGTAAGTTCATACGTTTGGGCAAAGGGGATCTGTATGCAGAAAAATAGAATGAGTGCAGAAAAAAAACCTTTCATCCGATATTTCTTGGTGTAAACATACAAAAAATCAGTTTCAAAAAATGAAACTGATTCGTATATATTACCGGGTTTTGATATGATTTTCTTCAGTTCGCAAAATCACATCCGTATGGAATTCAACTGAAATTTTCTTATTTAAACTGAGTTCGGGATAAGAAAGCACAATATTACATTGATTTTTAATCAAATAATAATTTTATCGCAATGAAAGACAAAGACTTTTTTCATTTCTAAAATGTTTTTAAGAAATACAAAAGCCACTTCGTTTATAAAAGAAATACAAAACTTGTATTATTTCAATAAGTTTTACGGCTTTGTATGCCTTAAAATATTAAAAATCAAATCATTATTTTTTTTGTTTGACTTTGCGTTTCAAAAAGTTTATCCCGAATTGAGGTTATTTAACCTGAGTTTATTTAAAAATGCTCAAACTTTCGTTATAAACAGGACTTTGTACGCCTAAAAAATTCAGTACACTGTGAAAAACGCTGTTTTGAGAAACCGACGGTTCTTTTTTCAGTTGTTTTGATTCATCGGAAGTCCATACAATAAATGGAATTTCATACTGTTCTTTCGGTGCAATACTTAATGGAACACCATGCATATACAGGTTTTTTTCTCCTAAAGATTCTCCGTGATCTGAAACAAACATCATGGCAGTTTTATAATCTTTCAGTTGTTTCAAATCTTCGATGAGGCTGTGCAGAATATAATCGGTATACACAATGGTATTGTCATACGCGTTGATAAGTTCCTGCTGAGAGCATTGCCCCAACTCCACGCTGTTGCATACCGGTTTAAATTTTTCAAATTTTGCCGGATATTTTTTGCTGTAAGTCGGACCATGACTGGTGCTGGTATGCAGCACCACCAATATTTTGTTTTTCTTACTTGCCGCAATCTGCTCTTTTAATCCGGATAAAAGGATTTCATCATAATTACATCCTTCGCCTTTGCAATCGGGCATCAATGCTTCTTTGTTCTGATAGTTTTTAATATGAAGCGGAGGCTCGCCCCAATTCGTCGTACGCCAAATCACCTCCACATTATTTCGATAAAGATAATTGGGTAAGATTTCATAAAGATCATTGGAATTTTTGTATTCTAAAATACATTTTACCGCTGCTGTGGTATAGGTAGCACACGAGGTTGCATTGTAATGGTAAACATTTGGGGTTTCGGAAAGCAGAGGATTGGTATTTCTCCCGTAACCGTAAAGTGAAAAATTCTGGCTTCTGGCAGATTCACCAATAACCAGAACCATTACCGATTTTTCATTGTTTTTGAGGGTGGCATTGGGCAATAAAATTTCCTTCTGATTCTTTTTTGCTTTGTGAATATAAAACAATGAAACATTCACCGAATACGACCAAGGCATTGCCAAACCGCCCAACTGTTTTGAGTTTTTATCAATCCACAACCAGTTGCTTGCATTTGCAAAAACAACAACTGCAATAAAACCTAAAGTGGAAGAAACGATAATGAGAAATTTCTTTAGCGGTAATCTTGTAATTTTTGATTTGATGATAAAAATGCTGGGAATAATTCCCAGAAAAACAACATATAAAACCAATTTGAACGAAAAAAAACTGCTGGATTCTTCATAATTGGTATTCAGAACATTGCCGATCATACTTTCATCAATAATCACACTGTATGTATTGATGAAATAAACCGCAATAGCATTAATAATAAAAAATAACACTGCTAAAAATTTCCCAACATATTGTGAAATCGAGAAAAAAAGAAGAAAAACAAAAGCATTCACCACCAACATTAAAATAATGAGGCTGAAAATAATAGCAATCCCATTCCCGCTTGTATAATCAAGATGCGTGAACACATACTCAAAAAACGGGTAATGAAACAGCAAAAAATTTAGCGCGCTTAATATCAGTACAAAGTACAGTATATTAATGCTGTTTTTTAAAATAGGCATAGGTAATAATGGATAAAGAAATGATAAAACTGATGAATGAAAAATAAAATATAGGCAGGTTTTCCTTATTGATTTTGGTGAGCAGCACACCGCAGCAAACGGCAAAAGCCACGATAAAAAACGGATAAAATTTCCGGTTTCCGACCCACTCCCAAATTCTGTACTTTCTACTAATAAAAATCCCCAAAAGTCCGGAAATATACCCAACAATACTGCCCACAAATACATCCAGAGGATAATGAGCACCTACCGCAACTCTGGTTATGGCAAAACCATATCCCAGAAGCACAATGAAAAATATCCAGAGTATTTTCATCCCGGTTTGCTTCGGCATAAAAGCATACATCAGTACTGTAAGTGTGGTAAAAACCGTCATCGAATGTCCTGAAGGAAAACTATTATGTCCGGAAAGTGTTTTCCCTATAATGGTAAAATGTTCCTGATCCAGTACTGCAGCCGGTCTTGGCACTGCAAATAAACCTTTTAGTACTTTAGAAAAAACGAGAGAAACAAGAGAACCCATAATTAAAGCCTCCCATATTTTTGGTGCATAAACGATAAAAAACGCAAAAAAAGAAAACATAATCAGCGCATCTCCAAATTGTGTAAGATTATACTGCACCTCCGGAAACTGCGACAATTCGGAATTGATGGAATAAAATGCATCTTTCTGAATTTGTGGATATTCTGTATTATTTAAAGCATTTTCAGTATAAAGAAATACCGCGGTTGCAAGCAAAAGCAAGAGCGGTAAAAACAGCAAAGACCATCGAAGTCGGGCAAAATTAGCCATCACGGTTTTATTCATATCAGGAGTATGCATCTTCAGACTAAATATTAAAATATTTCCATTTTTCAGAAAACATTCAAAGGTAGAATTTTTGTTTAAAAACTAAGGTTTGTGATTCAAAATTTTTAAGATCCGGAAACCATGAAAACACAACGAAAAAGAAAAATCTGCCCTAAAAAAGAACAGATTTTATATATATTGTTTTGCTTTGATATTACTTTCTTCAAATTAAGGGAAGAAAGCAATGCCATCTCAATTAATGATGACCATCTGCATGGATAAAAGGTCCATCGCCTTTTGGATTGCTGTAAATAACTTCAACACCGGGCTGCTCAAAAATTTTCTTTCTGCGGATATCTTCAGGATCGAAAGGTTTTGTTTTTCCGAAATATTCTGCAAGACCTTCTGTAAGCCAGATTGGAATAATAAAACCGAAAAACATAAAAATACACCAGAATCCCACCAAAAACATAGTGAAAAAATATACCGTCCAAAGGAACTGATAAAACGGCCAAAACGCTGATAATAACATATTACAGTAGATTTTAGGCAAAAGTACCGTATTTTTTCTTTTCTGCAAAACCTTTTATGATGAATTTTTTCATTTGCTGAAAAATGAGAATTTTAGTACTTTCGTGTGGTTTCTAAAACTTCAAATAATAATATTATATACATTATGAATTACCGTATAGAACACGACACCATGGGTGATGTTCAGGTTCCCGCTGATAAATATTGGGGAGCACAGACTGAACGTTCCAGAAACAATTTTAAAATAGGACCGGAAGGAAGTATGCCTCACGAAATTATCGATGCATTTGCTTACCTGAAAAAAGCAGCAGCCTACACCAATGCGGAATTGGGCGTTCTGGCAGATGAAAAAAGAGACATGATTGCAAAAGTTTGCGATGAAATTCTGGAAGGAAAACTCAACGATCAGTTTCCGCTGGTGATCTGGCAAACCGGATCCGGAACCCAGAGTAATATGAATGTAAACGAAGTGGTTTCAAACCGCGCTCACGTAAACAACGGCGGAACACTCGGTGAAAAATCAGAAATCCATCCAAATGATGATGTGAACAAATCACAATCTTCCAACGATACTTATCCTACCGCAATGCACATTGCCGCTTACACAAAAGTGGTGAAACAAACCTTGCCTGCGCTGGAAAAACTGAGAAATACTCTGGATGAAAAAGCCAAAAAATTTCAAAATGTGGTAAAAATCGGAAGAACACATTTAATGGATGCCACGCCTTTAACTTTGGGACAGGAATTTTCCGGATATGTTGCCCAGTTGGATTATGCTAAAAAAGCGATTGAAAACACTTTGGATCACCTGAAACAGCTTGCTTTGGGCGGAACCGCAGTCGGAACCGGACTCAACACGCCAAAAGGTTACGATGTGAAAGTTGCAGAATACATCGCAAAATTCACCGGACTTCCTTTTGAAACCGCTCCCAATAAATATGAAGCCCTTGCCGCACACGACGGAATTGTAGAAACACACGGTGCTTTGAAACAACTGGCGGTTTCTTTATATAAAATCGCACAGGATATTCGCCTTATGGCTTCCGGACCACGTTCAGGAATTGGTGAAATTTTCATTCCTGAGAACGAACCAGGATCTTCCATTATGCCCGGAAAAGTAAATCCTACACAGAACGAGGCATTAACCATGGTTTGTGCGCAGGTTTTAGGAAACGATGTTACCATTTCGTTTGCCGGAACTCAGGGAAATTATGAGTTGAATGTTTTCAAACCGGTGATGGCAGCTAACTTTTTGCAGTCTGCACAACTTTTGGCAGATGCGATGGTTTCTTTCAACGATCATTGCGCCATCGGAATTGAACCGAACGAACCAAGAATCAAAGAACTGGTAAACAAATCTTTAATGTTGGTTACCGCTTTGAATACGCACATCGGCTACGAAAATGCCGCAAAAATTGCAAAAACCGCCCACAAAAACGGAACCACCTTAAAAGAAGAAGCCGTAAATCTCGGATTCCTCACTCCGGAACAGTTTGACGAATGGGTGAAACCGGAAGATATGGTAGGAAGTCTGAAATAAATTTTCTATATCCATTACAGTAAAACCCTTTCCGAACAAGAAAGGGTTTTTATGTTTATGAATGTCAGCACTTTAGTTGTACCGCAATGAATAAAGAATATTTACTTTTTAATTATTTTTGTTGTATAAACGGTTTTATCGTTACTGTCTTTTACAATCATCATATAATTTCCGCTTACGAGCTGGCTTACATTTAGTTCTAAATTATTATTGCCTTTCTCAATTTTTTTGTTCAGAACAGTGTTTCCTGACATATCATATAACTGAATGTTTATTTTTGAAAGAACTGTAGAAATATTTAAGCTGTTGCCCACAGGATTTGGATAGATTTTAAAATCATTTAATGACACATTTGAACTTGCCAAAGTTGATCTCCAATAAATCGCATCATCACCATTCGGGTTGGTGAGTGTAAGCCTAAGATTGTCATTTATATTTTCAATTTGATAATCGTAATTAGAATAATAAGCACCATTTTCTTCAATACTTCCGAAGAAAGTTCCAAAATAAATGACCTCATAATTGTCGTAACCGGAAGGGCAGCCTCCAAGAGTCATACCGGAAGCCGTAATAGTAATGTTGTTGTCGGAATAAGAAATATCACCTCCCATACCATTGCATATACTGGTATGAAAATCGTCATTAAAAAATTGGATTTGGCATACAGGATGAGGTAAGCCACCTTCAACAGGAAGATCCGGAAACAAGTATTCCGTATCTTCAATAATCAACTTTTCCAGAATCCAGGTCGTATTACTCAGTTGTGATTGTTGGGCTTTTGCAAAAAACCCAACAAACAGAGTTGCTATAATGATATATATAGTTTTCATAATTTTTATTTTTTTATATGAGACGAGTAAAGACAACCATACTAAATTAAGAAAAATAAAGCATAGTAAGATTAATTTTATATTATGTTTAAAAAAAATAGATTAACGACAAACTTCAAAACTCTATAATTAACGAAAATAACCAACGAAGTGCAATCCCAATTTTCACCGAAGTAATACAAATTTAGTCTGTTTGCCGAGATACTTTTCAATAATGATTAATGCAGACAATCCGTTTTATTTTATCTATTTTTACCACAAAAAAATAATGAACTGGTTCATCCTCATCATTGCAGGTCTTTTTGAAGTGAGTTTTGCTTTTTGTCTCGGCAAATTCCGGGAAACTTCCGGAACTACATCTTATCTTTGGTTTGGCGGATTTTTAATTGCGCTTGTAGCAAGTATGGTTTTACTCATTAAAGCAACACAAACTTTACCTATCGGAACTGCATATGCAGTCTGGACCGGAATTGGCGCTGTAGGAACCGTGCTGGTCGGAATATTCTTTTTTAAAGAACCGGTAACTTTCTGGAGAATATTTTTTATTTTCACCCTGATTGCTTCTGTAGTGGGCTTAAAATCAGTTTCGCATTAAAAAACAAAACACGAATATTTTGGTTCTTCGCCAAAAACGATGCGTTTTAAAATTAAAATGAATGTAAGAAACTCCATAGAATTCACTTTTATATTAAACCATAAATTTAACACAAAGGCGCAAAGATTTTTTTATTTGTCAGGGTGCTTTTTAAGTTCGCAAGGGCGTTTGACTTAGCAAAGAAATGAGTGAATATACTCATTATTAATGATTAGTAAAAAAAACAATTTCCATACAAAATATCAAAAAGTCAATATTTTTGCTTCCTGAGTTCGAATCTTTTTACTCTTCAAAACTTACCTGATCGGCAAAATACTCTTCCAAAACGCGAAGGGTTTCCGTATTGGTTTCGATGTCGTGCACGATTTCACCTTTGTTTAGTACCACAATCCGGTTGCAAACTTCGGTCGTATGTGCCAGATCGTGGCTCGAAATCAGGAATGTTACCTGTTCATTTTGTGCCCATTTCCGGATTAGATGTTTCAGTTTTATTTGGGTAGAAGGATCCAGATTGGCAAAAGGTTCATCCAGCACAATAATTTCGGGAGTACCAATCAATGCGCCGACGATTCCTACTTTTTTCATATTTCCTTTGGAAAGATCACGAATATATTTTCCGGCTTTCAGAATTTCTCCGTTAAAAAAATCTTCAAACTGTTTCAGAAATTCATCCACGGAGGATTTGCTTTGTCCTCGGAGCTCACCCAGAAAATAAAAATATTCTTCCGGCGTTAAATAGCCGATCAAAAAAGATTCGTCTACAAAAGCGGAAACGTGATTTTTCCATTCTTCGGATTCGTCTACTTTGATTCCGTTGATGCTTACAAATCCGGAACTCGGTTCAATCAAATCCAGAAGAAGGCTGAAATATGTGGTTTTTCCGGCCCCGTTATTCCCGACCAAGCCAAATGTTTCCCCTTTCGGAATGTTCAGCGATTCGATGTTCAGGACTTTACGGTTTGCGTAGATTTTACTTAGATTTTCGGTATAAATCATATTCTGTGTGTTTATTAGTTCCCTTCTTTAAATGCCTGTAAAGCCGCATATTTTTCTTTTTTGTAGCGTTTTACAATAAAGCTGAATACAAAATCCCTCAATAAAAATCCGAGAATTCCGACAACGGCAATAGAAGCTACTCCGGCAGCAATTCCGAAAAAATACTGAAAAATCCCAAACACCAGCATCGGCAAAAGAAGTTTTGGCATAATGAGTAAAATGGATTTCAAATTGAATGCGTTTTTATCTCCCATACTCTTCGATTTGGAATTCAAATCTATTGCGGATTTATTGAATGCACCGCCCAATAAAGTGAGATGAGAATTGACCCCGATATTATACAAACCGGCCGCAATAAACGTGAGATACGCTTCCCAACTGAAAAAAAGATAAAAAGAAGCCAGCATCATCGATGCGAAAGTAACCATATTCATCAGCCACCATTTCGACTCCAGATATTCTTTATACGGAACGTTGAGTGTCATCATCAAAGGATAATACGAACTATCCCAACTCGGAACGCGCTGTGCAAACATAAACATAAAACCACCGGTAACGAAAATCCCCAGAAACATCATCATATACGGCGTTCTGTAAGTAGGCGTGGTAAACATCAGCAAACCGTAAAAAAGAAATAACACACTGCTAATCAGCGTACTTTGTGCAGCTTTACTTCTGAGTAAAAGGCGAATATCATTATTAATAAAGGTTCCGATTACGCCAAATTGATTTAAAAATTTGATATTCTGAGTTTTACCTACCGTTTTTTTGGTTTCAAGAGCCTGATCCAGATAAAAATTCCTCTTTATCGTGGTATAGGCTAACCATGCGAAAACCATCATCAAAAACAATGGGATAAGAACTGTAAAAGAATGGCTGTAGAATGAATAAAAAACCGTTTCGGAAACATCCGTCAGTTTGAAATATCCTTTATAATCCAGAAAACCAAACGCCATAAAAACAGCGGCAACCAAATACGGAACCCAGTCTTTTCCGTTGAGCAGAATATTAAGAAAATTGTTGAAGTAGAAAATACACATCATCGCCACCAGCCATAACAGCACACCCAAACCCGAATGACCGGATTGTATCAAAAGCACCGCAAAAGGAATAAAAAACAACAGATTTCCCCAGTTGAAAAATGAGGTAAATGTTTTCAGAATGGTATAATTCACCAAAGTTTTTTTGGTGATATTCATGCTTAAAAACGGCTTGATGTTCTGCGTAGGCATCTGCTGGAAAAAATACCGCACCACCAAATCATAAACCCAATAGTACACAAAAAATTTACTGAAAAATTTCAACGGATCTGTGTGCAGTTTATTTTCTGCATAATGATAAAGCAGAAAAGCGCCGCCAACAAAGAAAATTCCGACAAAAATATAAATGAAGAGCATGAAAATCTTCATGGCCAGACCGGTCGCAAATTCTTTGCTCCGTAAAAAGTTTTTGATTTCGAGGGAAAGCAGTTTAAAATACATCCTTCAGGTTTACTGAATTAGTATGATTTTCCGGGAAATGTTACAGATAAAACAAAAGATTCCGCTTTATTTCATCAGTTCTTCTGCCTGTTTTTTGGCGGCATCGGTAATTTCCGAACCGGAAAGAAGCTGTGCAATTTCCACAAGTTTTTGATCCTGACTGAGCGGAATAATATCGGATTGTGTTTTTCCGTTGATGTCCTTTTTCACCACTTTGTAATTGTAATCGCCTTTTGCCGCCACCTGTGCAAGATGTGTAATGACAATCAGCTGCAAATCTTCAGACATTTCCTTCATTACTTTTCCCATTTCATCGGCAATTTTTCCGGAAACTCCGGTGTCGATTTCATCAAGAATCAAGGTGGGAAGTTCGGTATTTTCAGCCATTATTTTTTTCACCGCCAGCATTACACGGGAACGTTCACCTCCGGAAATAGCGGTGTGAATCGGCTTGAGCGGAAAACCGGTATTCGCCTGAAAAAGAATCGCAATTCCTTCTTTCCCGAAAAATGTGAACTCTTGTTTTTCAGAAAGTTCAACTTCTATTTTTGCTTTTTCCAGACCGAGTTTATACAGCAGACTTTCCATTTTTTTCACAAAAACCGGAATGCCTTTTTTTCTGTTCTGATGAAGTTTTTCGGAAAGATCTTCCAAAAGATTGGCTTTTTTCAGAATCTGTTTTTCGGTTTCAGAAATTGCAGTGTCCAGTTCTTCAAAACTGTTTTGTTCGTTTGCAATTTCGTCTCGGATAACAATCAGTTCTTCAACGGTTGAAACTTTATGTTTTAATAAAAGCGCATTAATCGTATTAAGTTTGGAAGAAAGGGTTTCCAAAAGTTCAGGATTGGTTTCTATTTTTTCGGCTTCGTTCTGAATTTCGAATAAAATATCTTTCAATTCAACAAAATTTTCTTCAAATCTTTGATTGAGTTCGGCAAAATGAATGGAAAGATCACTGATTTTGGACATTCGGTTTTTCACCTCCAAAAGAGCATCAAGAATTCCGATTTCCTCCTGATCGAATCTTCCCAGAATATATGAAAACTGCTCCGAAATCTGTCCCACATTTTCCTGCAAATCCAGCGTATTCTGAAGGTCTTCCAGATTAATTTCATCCAGATTGGCTTCCGAAAGTTCATTCAGAAGAAAACTTTTGTACTCGGAATCACGATTCCCGTTTTCCCTTTTATTTTTAAGGGATTCCAGTTTTTGCTGAAGTTTTTTATAGGCTTGAAATTCCGATTGGTATTTTTCGGTTAATGCTTTATTTTTGCTGATGCCGTCAATAATTTTAAACTGATAGGATTCATCAAAAATTTTAGAAGTTTCAAACTGTGAATGAATATCGATCAACTGCGCCGACAGCCGGGAAAGGACATCCAAAGTTGTGGGAACATCATTTACGAACGCCCGTGATTTGCCACTTGGGAGAATTTCTCTCCGAATAATGGTTTGCGGTTCGTAGTCAAGATCGTTGTCCTCGAAAAAAGGTTTCAAGGTTTCGGAAACCAGAAATTCTGCTTCTACAATGCTTTTATTTTCTGCATTGGAAACGGATTTTACATCTGCTCTTTCGCCCAGAATTAACCGAAGTGCACCGAGAATAATTGATTTCCCGGCACCTGTTTCTCCGGTAATCACTTGTAAACCTTTGTGCAGATCAATTTCCAGGGAATCGATTAGGGCAAAATTCTGTATAAAAATCCGTAACAGCATAAGTAAAAACGCTTTAAGCAAAACGCCTGACAGATTGTTTACCTGTTAAACAGACTCTAAAGCATTACAAAAATATTGGTAATATTCCAGATGGACAAATGATCTTTATTTCCATTTGTTCCACTGATCCGTGCTTTTCGGGACAAAGGTGGTCAACATTGCTTTTAGATCCTGAATTTTCACTCCGGTATTGTTTCCCATATTGAAAATCTCATAGATTTCGGTTTTTTTAGCATCAAAGAAAAGCGTTAAAGGAGCGTTCATGGCGTAATTGCTTTCATAGGTTTTCAGTTGGAGCAATGCGTCTGCAATGGATTTTTTTGCCTGAGACTGATCGGTTTTATAAAGATTGTCCATTCCGACTCTGTGGTACGTGTAAAAGGTGTTGCGCAACGTATTTTGTTCCGGTTTCAAAAGATTGTCGATTAAATATCCGCGTGTTCGGATTCCTTCCATCACGCTCCAACCTGCATAATTCTGATTTTGAGAGTTTTGCGAAATTTTCTGAGCTTTTTCAAACCATTGCTGCCCGCCTTTCAGTTTGAAACTGTCTGCATCGTACCCCAAAACAAGATATACATAATAACTGACCACATCAATCAGGTTTTTTCCTGAAAACTGACGTTCGTTGAAAATAAGATTTTCATTTTCGGCATATTCAAAAGAAAAACTATTGTCCTGCCAGTTAAGTGTTGGCGAAGTATAAGTGGTATTGTACACCGGTCTTGTTGCCTGCACAATCAGGCTTGCTTTATAGGAATTTCCGCTTCTTTCGGAAACGATAATCCCGAAACTGCAGTTGATTTTTTCAAAATTCTGTAATTTTTTTCCGGTCCAGCTTGTATTGTTGATGAAGTCCCGCAAAGATTTTTGCAGCGCATTAATCATCTGCGTATTGCTTCCCTGAACCTGGCTTGCATTCACGGTAACCTGTGCCAGAAGTTCCTGCGAACTTATATTGATGAACACTGAAAATAAAAAAAGTATGGTAAAAATTTTCTTCATTGTAATTAAAAAAGTAAAACGGAATTTATAAAAATTTATTTCGCTGCCAGTTCTTCCATATAGTTCAGAATATCTTTGGCAACATCATTTTTGGATTTCAAGGTGAATTCTTCCAGATTGTTTTTGGTAAGAATGCGGACTTTGTTAGTATCTTTTCTAAAACCGGCTCCTTCATCGCGAAGGGAATTTAAAACGATCATATCGAGGTTTTTCTTTTCCAGTTTCCCTTTTGCATTTTCTATTTCGTTTTGGGTTTCCAAAGCAAAACCGACCAGAAACTGATGGGTTTTCTTTTCACCCATTGTGCGCAGAATATCCGGATTTTTCACCAGTTCAATGGTCAGTGTATCATCATTTTTTTTGATCTTTTCTTTTGCCACTTCTTTTGGTGCATAATCGGCAACGGCGGCGGCGGCAATAGCAAAATCGGTATTTTCGTAGTGTTTGAAAACCTCATCAAACATTTCTTTGGCGGAGGTTACACGGTGAAGTTCAATATTTGGATTCTTGATTTGCTGGGCACTCGGCCCGGAAATCAGTACCACTTTTGCCCCTCGATTGGCGGCTTCTTCGGCTAGTGAAAATCCCATTTTTCCGGAAGAATGATTCCCGATAAAACGCACAGGATCAATGGATTCATAGGTTGGTCCGGCGGTAATGAGTACGGTTTTATTTTGTAAACTTTTAATGGAATTTTCAGAAAAATAATCGTTGATGATATTGAGAATGGTTTCCGGTTCTGCCATTCTTCCTTTCCCGAAAAGTCCGCTTGCCAGTTCCCCTTCTTCTGCCGGAATAATTTGGTTTCCAAAATCTTCTGCCAAATCCAGATTCTGTTGTGTGGAAGGATGCTGATACATATCCAAATCCATTGCCGGAGCAATAAAAACCGGGCATTTTGCCGACATATAAGTGGCGATTACCAGATTATCGCAAATTCCGTGAACCATTTTTGCTAAAGTATTGGCGGTACAGGGTGCCACCAGAATTACATCTGCCCAAAGTGCCATTTCCACATGGGAATTCCAGGTTCCGTTTTCATCATAAAAAGCGGAATAAACCGGTTTCTTAGATAGTGCTGAAAGCGTAACCGGAGATACAAAATTCGTTGCATCCGGTGTTAAAACCACCTGAACTTCGGCTTCCTTTCGGATAAGATCACGAACAAGCGAATTGATTTTATAGGCAGCGATTCCTCCGGAAATCAGGATAAGGATTTTTTTTCCTGAAAGGCTCATTGTAAAATTGTTTGCACGAATTTACTTAAAAATTTTAAACTGGCAGAAACAAAAAAGTCAGAAAAATAA
Source organism: Bergeyella sp. (assembly GCA_031987605.1). Taxonomy (GTDB): domain Bacteria; phylum Bacteroidota; class Bacteroidia; order Flavobacteriales; family Weeksellaceae; genus JAFAGO01. Next base: position 152,490 of record DALZZF010000003.1, read on the forward strand.
CCTTTCCTGACTTATCATAAAAACACAAATGATTTTAGTTACGGTCTTCCGTTTTCCTAAAGTATATTTCATCATCCAGCCATTCCTGAACTGCAATCGAAGCTGGTTTCGGCAGTTTTTCGTAATGTTTGGAGATTTCGATCTGTTCTCTGTTTTCAAAAACTTCTTCCAAAGAAGAATTGTGTACTGCAAATTCATCCAGTTTATTGTGAAGTTCACTTCTCAGTTCTGCATTAATCTGCTCTGCTCTTTTCCCCATAATTACGATGGCTTCGTAAATGGAATCCACTTTGTCTTCTATCTTGTCGCGGTCGTAAGTAATGGTGTTTACTTCTGCTTTGGTATCTTTTACGCTCATTTTCTGATGTTTGTTATCGGTTTGAAGTTTGCAAAGTTACAAAATATCATTTAATATTGAAAGTGGCTGCAGGTTTTGGAGTCGTTGCTGTTGCACTGTCTCTCAAAGTCTGTTTTACATCTTTCAATGCCTGCTCAGCTTCGTACTGCTGTTGTTTCTTCTTCAGTTCTTCTTTTTTCTCTTCCACGCTTTTTTCCAGTTTCGCAAAATTTTCTTTTTCTTTCAGAAGTTTTTCACGAAGATCTAAAGCGGTTTTGGAGTATTCAGTTCCGGGAAGTTCGCTTTCGATCTGGCGCGTAAACGCCAAAGCACTTTCAATTCGGTCTCTTTTTAAATCATAGATTGAATTTGTTGCCAGTTCATATCTTGATTTCATAATGTAATCGTAGATTTTCGGGCGAAGTTTGGTACTTGGAAAATCATTAAGAACGTTTTCAAAAGTTACATTTGCCGCTCTGTAATCTGCCATTTTATAATATTGTCTGGCATTTTCATACGCTTTGAATTCGAGTTTATAGGAAAGTTCGTCAATCAGTTCATTGATGTTTTTTCCTCTTTCGGAATTGGGGTAATTGTTTAGAAAATCCTGAAGTTCATTAATCGCAAGTTCTGTACTGCTCTGGTCGAGATTATAATCGTAAGAACCTTCATAGTAACAAAGGGCAGACATGTACGCTGCTTCCTCTTTTCTTTCATCCTGAGGGAAGGAAACTGCAAAATTCTTGAACTGGTATCCTGCAAGTTTATAATTTCGGTCGTAGTAATTGGCATACGCAGAATTGAACACCACATTCGGCGCATCATCGGTTCCTGCAACCAGATTGGACAGCCTTTCGTAAAGCGCCAATGCATCCTGCCATTTTTTCTTTTCAAATTTTTCGTTGGCCAAACGAAGAATAAAATCCTTGTCTGCGCTTTGTAATGCTAACTGTTGCTCAGTTTTACATCCGGACAAAAACAGAAGCGCTGTAAAAATTAAAATGTACTTTTTCATAAAAACCCGGGCAGCAAAAATTCTATATTTCAATGGATTTCTGCCCTACAGTTTGCAAAAATATAACTTTTTTGTCAATCCATTTTTTTTTATGATACTTTAACTTTTTTTAAATATCAGAATTATACCCTAATACACAGAAAATGGTAACCAAAAGACTGCTCTGGATTTTCTTTTCCGCTTCATCCAAATAGCGCTCTTCGGACCCGGCAATATACATCTGATAAAAATTTTTGTTCCGGATCACGAAAAGTGCGGAACCGATAATAATGGTAATAATATCCTCCGGTTTCGGAGCGTGATGAAAAACACCGGAAGCAACTCCCTTTTTTATCACGTCATCCAATTTTACCGTAAAAGTGCTGTAAAAATCCATCAGCTCTTCTTTAAGATGTTCCGTATGGCGCAGTTCCTGCGTAACAAACCCATGAAAATAGCTGTATTTGAAAAGCTGCCCCACCACAAATTTCACCAGTTCCTTCATCTGCATTTCCGGTTTTCCTTCTTTAATGGTTTCGGCAAACTCTGCGAAATTTTCTCTTGTTTTCCGCACCCTGTACTGATAGAGATAGGACATCATTTTTTCCTTTGACCCGAAATAATATGAAATCATGGCTACATTGATTTCAGCAGTAGAAGAAATATCGCGCACAGAAGTTCCTTCAAACCCTTTTTTTGCAATCAGTTTCTCGGCAACTTCTAATATATGTATTTGTTTTTCAGTGAATTTCTTTCCCATCGGAAAATATATTTAGGGTAAAATTAACTAATTTTAAGAATTACACAAACGAATGTTTAGAAATAAAAGAAAAAATCCCTGCGAAAACAGTACATTTGGTTATGCTTTTATTTGATTTTCATTACCATCACCAGAAAAGATTTGGCATATATAATCCCACAATTAATGAAGCCTACCCGGATTTTAGTTTTTCGGCAGGAATTCATCCGAAAGATCTTGACGAAAATGCCGAACTTTATTTTGAACGCCTGAAATCGGATTCCCAGTCCGAATATTGCGTGGCAATCGGAGAATGCGGGCTGGACGGAATGATTGATGTGGAAGAAAAACTTCAGGAAGAATGTTTTGAAAAGCAGATTCTTTGGGCCAATGAAATTAAAAAGCCCATCATCATTCATTGTGTACGAAGATTTGAAACGCTTCCGAAATTCAAAAAAATCGCAAAAGTACCGATGATTATTCACGGATTCAACAAGAAAAAAAATATTGCTGATGAAATGCTGAAACACGGTTTTTATCTTTCCTTTGGAAATGCCCTGCTTCAGCATGTATCTTTGCAGGAAATTGTAAAGGATTTTCCGGTGGACAAACTTTTTCTGGAAACCGATGATAAAGATTTTGATATTGAAATCCTTTACCAAAAAACCGCGGAACTGAAAGGAATAAGCATAGATGAACTTCTGAATCAGATCCTAAAAAATTACGAAACGATTACAACTTTATGAGTGCAAAATGGCTGGAGCGAACCGAACTACTGATTAAAGAAGAAGGCCTTGAAAAACTGAAAAATGCCAGTGTTTTGGTTATTGGATTGGGTGGCGTTGGTTCTTTTGCCGCAGAATTTCTGGCAAGAGCCGGCATTGGAAATATGACGATTGTAGATGGCGACACCGTGGACATTACCAATATTAACCGACAACTTCCCGCTCTTCATTCTACCATCGGAAAGCATAAAGTGGAAGTCGTTTCCGAACGTTTGCTCGACATCAATCCTGAACTGAATCTGATTTCCATTAATCAGTTTCTGGAACCCGAAAATATGCTAACCATTCTGGACGGTTCGGAATTCGATTACATTCTGGATTGTATTGATAGCCTGACTCCAAAACTTACCTTAATTAAGGAAGCCCGCCGCAGAAAACTGAAAATTGTAAGTTCAATGGGAGCAGGTGGAAAAACCGATCCAAGTAAAGTAATGGTGCGCGACATCAGTAAAACGCACAGTTGCTATCTCGCAAAGCAGGTTCGGAAAAGATTGAAACAGGACAAAATCGACAAAGGAATTCGCTGTGTTTTTTCTACGGAACTTCAGGATGAAGACAGTTTGAAAATGACGGACGGAACCAATTTTAAAAGATCATTTTACGGAACCATCAGCTATATTCCTGCAATTTTCGGATTGTATGCTGCTGCCGAAGTCATTAATTATCTCCGAAAAAAAGACTAAACGTGGAAAAACAATTCGGATATTCAAGAACTGAAAAACTCAAACAAAAAAGAGAACTTACGCTCCTTTTTGAAAAAGGGAAATGGAGAACTGCCGGGAAAATCCGAATCATGATCTGTAAAAATGAGTTTTCGGAAGACTGCACAATAAACAAAGTCGGGGTTTCGGTTTCGAAAAGATATTTTAAAAAAGCAACCGATCGAAACCGCGTAAAACGCTTGTTACGCGAAGCATACCGTTTTCATAAAGATGAATTTTCTGCGCTCTTTGGAAACGGAAACCTATGCATGATTTTCTGGAATTCTTCTGCAAAACCTCATCATTTCTCTGAGGTGGAATCAGAGTTTTTAAGTCTTTGTAAATCAAAAAAATAAATCCCTGCCTATTTGCATAATTTTTGTAATTTCATTCGGCAATAACTGATGGAAACCTCAAAAAACTCGAATTTTAACCACAAAGAACACAAAGACAATGAAAATGAGAGGATTGAGATTAATGATTTTAAACGAACACAAAGTGTCCGACAGTTTTTAGAAATATCCTGATTAAAAAAACAGAACTATGTTAGAAAATATACCTTATTGGTCTTATGCGCTTAGTGCATTCATCGGAATTGGTTTGGCTGCCGCTTCCGGATTCCGTGTGTTTTTGCCAATGTTTGCGGTAAGTTTAGCAGCCTATATGGGCTGGATCAACCTCCCTGAAAGTTTTCACTGGCTTTCCGGAATTCCCACTTTAATTGCCACCGGAATTGCGATGGTGGCAGAAATTCTGGCTTATTATATTCCGTATGTGGATCATTTGCTGGACACCATTAATGTTCCGCTGGCAACAGTTGCAGGATCTATTCTTTTTGCGAGTCAGTTTACCACGATGGATACATTTCCGCAATGGGCATTGGCATTGATTGCAGGAGGCGGAACGGCAGCCGCAATCAGTTCAGGATTTGCGGGAACACGGGCTGCTTCTACCGCAACAACCGGAGGTTTGGGAAATTCTGTGGTGGCAACAACGGAAACGGCGGGCGCAGGAATCATGTCGGTTCTGGCGATGGCAGCTCCCGTAATTGCAGCTATTGCAGCCGTGATTTTACTGGTCATTGTTTTTGTTTTGGGACGAAAAATCTGGCGAAAATTCAGGAAATACAATACGGATGATGATCTGGAAACAACATCGGAGTAATATAGGAAAAAGAGGAGATTTACAGTAAATCTCCTCTTTTTCTATTTTGTATTGGAACGCAAATCCTTGATTTCCTGAATTCGCTCATCATAGAAAACGGATTTTTCGGGATGTTTGCCTTTCAGGATTTCGTATGCTTTTATCGCTTTTGAATACAACCGCTGTTCGGCATAAATTTTTGCCAATGTTTCCGTCATTAAATGAGAAATATCTCCGGATTTTTCTTTGATGATAAATTCGGATTCTTCTTTCAGTTTAGAAATTTTGGGTTCAGTCTCAATGAATTTTTCGATGGCTTTTTGCTTGATTTCCTCCACATTTTCATGCTGAAATTCCGGTTCTGCATGAACTTCGGTTTCCGGCTCTTCGGTTTCTTCCTGAATTTCTTCAGCAACTTTGGAAGCCAACGGAATTTTTGTACCATGATCCAGTTTCAGCCAGCTTTGCCATGTATTGATAAACTGCGGAATATTACTGCTGGTTTTTTCCTCAGTTTTTGTTTCTGAAACCGTTTCTGTTGCAGCTTCCTGAATTTTTTCTTCCCGTGGTTTTTCAGGTGTAATGCTGCTTTCCTCTTTAAAGAAGGAAACATTCATCACTGGGCGTTCCTCTGTTTGATGAGTTTCTGCTGATTTCTGAATTTCCGGTTTTGGAAGGCTGTCCGTAGATTTAGGCTCTGGTTTCTTTTCCGGCTCATTAATCACATAATCCGGAGTATTGCTTTGGAAATTCATGGGTTTCCAATTGGTTTTCGGTTTTTCGGAAATAACTTCAGGTTGAGATTCAACCGTTGGTTTTTCTACTTTCGTTTCTTCCGCAACTGTTGGGTTTTTCTGATTTCTTGGAAGATTAGTTTCCGTTTTCTCTTCTGGAACCTCATCGTGAGATTCTACAAAATTGATGTCGAAATTGCTTGGCTCATCCTCCATTTGCTTTTCCGGTTTTGGTTTCCGGTTGGCTTTCATTTTGGCTTCAACTTCGGCAATCAGGCGTTGCATTTCCTCTTCATGCCTGCTCAGTTTTGGTTTGGGAACTTCGTATGCCGGTTCGGGATTTTTGATTTCCATTTTCACGTTCGGAAGAAAATCTTCTGTTCCGTGAAAACTCAATGCTGCGGGATCTTCGATTTGCTGTTCTTCTTCCCGAATGGAATCTTCCGGAATAATTTCTTCTGTCGAAAAATTTTCTGCATCTTTTGCTTCCGGAAATTCTGTTTTTTCTTCTTCTTTTATGGTTTCCTGCAAAGATTCTGTTTCTTGAAAATCAGTTTTTTCAACAATATTTTCAGAATATGAAACTTCAGAAATTGCGTTTTCTTCAGCGATAAAAGGTTCTACTTCCTCAAAACTATTCTTAGAAGAATCTTCAATATCAGTCTCCGTTTCTATGGAAGAATCTTGCGGAACAATTTCTTCTCTGGTAAAATCTTCTGCATCTTTTGCTTCCGAAAATTCGATTTTTTCTTCCTCTTTTTCAATTTCCTGCAATGGTTCCACTTCGTAAAATTCGGTTTGGGAATCGCTTATATCTGCGGTTTTATCCGTTGGTAAAACTTCTTTCTGTGTTTCCGAAGTTACAATTTGTCCGGATTCCAAGGTTGCCTCCAAATCGATATTTTCGGAAGGCTGATTCAGAAAATCTTCTTCACCTTCAAAAAGAATACGGTTTCTCTCCCCATTAATATAAATGGTTTTGGAGTGTTCTGGCTCTGATTTTATCGTTTCATAATGAATATCATACGCTGATTTTATCGGCTGTTCCGATTCTGAAATTGTGGATTCCGGAATTTTTTGTTCTTCTGAACCGAATTTTTTGCGGTTGATAAACTGATACAGAATTTTTTTATCCGTGGTATATGCTGCGGTTGTTGAGAGTTCCTGCTCGTAATTTTCCTGCTGAAAACGGTGTGTTCCGTAAAGAAAAAGGGCACGCAAACTTTGTACATACGGATATTTTCTGATGTTGCTTTGCAGAGTACTCAGATCTTTTTCTTCGATGGAATCCGGGGTTTTCAGGATTTCTAAAATTCTTTGATCTATCATTTTACCAGTTGGCTACAATATCGTTGAATATTTTGTTGATGATTCTTTCGGTTACAATATCCACCTGTGTGGTTTCAATCTGGTTGATGTCCAAATCGCTGCTAAAAGCGGCTTCATCGGAGTAGGTTCTGTCGAAACTTTTATCAGGTTCCACCTTGTTTTCATAATGTACTCTTACGGAAATCGTAAGCTTGTTCTGCGCCGCCTGAATCGTGGTATTATTGGCTCCTGTAACGCCGCTGGAAATGGTGGTTGGAGAAATCGTATAGTCGGTAATTTCGCCTTCAATCAGAATATCGGGATTTTCCGTTGTTCCTTTCAGCGTAGTTCTTTGGTGAAAACGATTTTGAATATCGGTGGAAAACTGCTGCGCCAGATTCGGGTTGTATGCAGTATTATTAATAAAATCATTAATCTTAATCGTTTTGGTTTCCGGACTTAAAGATGAGCCTGTAAAACTGTAACAACTTGATAAAAAACAAGATACCAATAAAAAGATACCGACTTTTGCTTTGCAATATTTTTTAATGCTTTTGTTCATTTTTTTATTTTCCATGTATTTTCATAAATGGTTATTATTTTTCACGCGTTTCATGTATGGTTATTATTTTCCATGCATTTCATACATGGCTATTATTGTTGAACCTCTTCGAGGTTCGGTTTTTCCATTTTTTATTTTATTTCATTGGGCTGTACCCAATGCTGTTGATTTCGCCACTTCGTGGCTCGTACAAATCATTTTTCTCTTTTCCCTTTTCCCTTTTTACCTAGCTCTTTCTTAATTACTCTTCCAGATTATACTGTTTTATTTTACGGTACAGCGTGCGCTGAGAAATTCCCAATTCGTCCGCGGCTTTATTTCTTCTTCCTTTATGTTTTTCCAGTGCTTTCACAATCAGTTCTCTTTCGTTGTTCTGAAGTGAGAGCGATTCCGGATTGGTTTCTTCCAGTTCAATATCTTCCACATTATCATCGGATTCGTCCGGACTGGTAATAATTGTAGGATTTACAACTGCGGTTTGCGGAGGATTTTCAAAATATAAAAGTGAATTAGCGTTTGTATTTTGATGATTTTCAGGGGTATAAATTTTATGAATTAAATTTTTCTCCTGATTACTGAATTCTCCGTTTTCTCTATTTTTAATCAGTTCCGAAGTTAAGGATTTCAAATCATTCAGATCGTTCCGCATATCGAAAAGAATTTTGTACATAATTTCCCGTTCCGAACCAAAATCTGAGTTTCCGTTTGAATTTCCCGATTTTTTCTGAATGACTGCGGGAAGATGAGCATTCATGGGAATATATTCTGCCAATCGCGAAGCATTAATCTCTCTGTTTTGTTCCACAACGGTCATTTGTTCTACCAGATTTCTCAATTGGCGAACGTTTCCGGGAAAGGAATAATTTTCAAGATATTGAACGCCGTCTTCGGTTAACTGCAACTCCGGCATTCTGTATTTTTCGGCAAAATCGATGGCAAATTTTCGGAATAATAAATGGATGTCGCCTTTTCTTTCGCGAAGCGGCGGCATATCAATCTGAACGGTATTGAGACGATAATACAAATCTTCTCTGAATCTTCCGTCCTGAATGGCATTCATCATATTCACATTGGTGGCGGCCACAATTCGTACATCGGTTTTCTGCACCTGCGATGATCCGACTTTCATAAATTCGCCACTTTCCAGAACCCGAAGCAAACGAACCTGCGTTTGCAAAGGCAGTTCACCTACTTCATCAAGGAAAATGGTTCCGCCATCTGCGACTTCAAAATATCCTTTTCTGGTGGTAGTTGCGCCCGTAAATGCGCCTTTTTCGTGACCGAAAAGTTCGGAATCTATGGTTCCCTCAGGAATTGCTCCACAGTTGACCACAATGTACGGTTTATGTTTTCTGCGGCTTTCGGAGTGAATGATTTTCGGAATAAATTCTTTTCCCGTTCCACTTTCGCCAATCACCAAAACCGAAATATCGGTAGGTGCGACTTGGATTGCTTTTTCAATAGCTCGGTTCAATGCGGGATAATTCCCAATGATTCCGTAGCGGTTTTTTATGGATTGTAAGTCTTGCATTTTATTTAAATATTTTTTGTTTTAAGTGTTGAGTTTCGGTTTAAAACAAAATTATTTAAACAGTCTTTATTTCTCACCTTGGAGGTTCTTTCCAGAATACTTAAAAAAGATGGTTTGGAATTGTGCAGAAGCGTTCTTTTACTGCATTTTCCCTCAATCAAATTTAATTGTAATCCTGAATAAGAGAAATTTTTCTTTAAACTTTTATGGTAATTGCTGATGAAAACATTGAAATCCAAAAGCATCTGTTTTGCCTCTTCCACAGAAATTTTTCCTGTCATGTTTTCTGAACAGAAATGATTTTTGTTTGAAGTACAAAAAGCTTTTGCTGACGGGCAATTTCCAATCAGCGACATTAAAATAATAATGCAGGATATGCTTTTCATTTTATTCGGTCAGTAAATTTCTAAATTCTTCTTTGGACGGCAAAACCGTCATATATTTACTTGCAAAAATCTGTTCGTTGTTTTCGGGCAGTGTATATTCCACAAGTGCATTGCTTTTGTCCTGACAAAGAATGATTCCAATGGTTTTATTTTCGTCTTCCAGTATGCGTTCTCGGTCAAAATAATTCACATACATCTGCATTTGTCCGATATCTTTGTGTTGCAATTCTCCAATTTTTAAATCAATTAAGACAAAACTTTTCAAAATCCGGTTATAAAAAACCAAATCTATTTTAAAATGTTTTTCATCAAAAGTGATTCTTTCCTGCCTTGCAACGAACGTAAATCCTTTCCCCAATTCTAAAAGGAAATGTTCTAATTTGTCGATAAGTTTCTGTTCCAGATCGTTTTCCGAATAAACGTTTTGTTCGGGCAAACCAAGGAATTCCAAAACATAGGGATCTTTTATCAAATCTTTCGGTTGCTCGATAATCTGACCTTTTTCCGAAAGCTGAAGAATTTCGTCTTTATTTTTACTTAAAGATAACCGTGTGTAAAGTGCAGAATCATATTGTCTTTGCAATTCTCTCAAACTCCAATTGTTTTTAAAACTTTCAATTTCGTAGAATTTTCTTTCTTTAATATCGTTGATTCTCATTAGTTTAAGGTAATGCGACCATGAAAGATTGAAATGCGCAGACGGTGTTTGCGTAATTGTTTTTGAATTTTGGTTTTCAAAAAAGACAGACGGTGTCTGTCCTTTTTCATCTGTCTCATTTTCAGTAATTTGAGATTTAACAGACACGGTCTGTTGAATTGAATAAGACAAATAAAATTGCCTCATTTGTTTTAAATTTGAATAAGAAAATCCCTTGCCAAACCGCTCTGTTAAATGAACAGACAAATCCTTTAATAATCCTTTTCCGTATTCTGCACGGTTTTCTCCGTTTTGCTCATCTGCTACAATCATTCTTCCAATCTCAAAATAGGTAAGAACCATTGTATGGTTTACAACAACAGCAACCCTACTCCTCGCCGAATCAAGCAATTCGGCGATTTTATTGAATAAAGGTTGTTGTAAATTTTGCATTTTAAATTTTAAACCCAGATAGGCCTAATTGTTTTAAAGTTTTTTATTAAGAACCATTTCCCCCAAAAGCGTTCCCTGCGTGTTTCCGTGTACAAAAACAGACACAAGGTCACCAATTTTTTGCCCTTCCTGCATATCAAAAACACAAACGGCGTTTTGAGAGTTTCTGCCTTTCCATTGGTTTTTGTTTTTTTTGGAAATTCCTTCAATTAAAATTTCATGAACTCTTCCAACATAACCTGCCATTCTCTTTTTGGAAAGTTCGCCCTGAAGTTTAATCACTTCTGCCAAACGTCTTTGTTTTACGTCCGCCGGAATATCGTCTTCCATCTTCTTGTGCGCCGGAGTTCCCGGTCTTTCGGAATAGGCAAACATATAGCCATAATCGTACTCCACTTCACGCATTAACGAAAGTGTATCCTGATGATCTTCTTCGGTTTCGGTACAAAATCCGATAATCATATCCTGTGAAAAAGAAATATCCGGAACGATTTCTTTGGCTTTTTTAATGAGCGCCAAATATTCTGCTCTTGTGTGCTGACGGTTCATCAAGCCCAAGATTCTATCACTTCCGCTTTGTACCGGAAGGTGAACATATTTGCAAATGTTGTCGTGTTTCGCCATCATTTCGAACACATTAATCTTCATATCCTGCGGATTCGACGTGGAGAAACGGATTCTCATATCCGGAACTGCATCGGCAACTAAACCCAGAAGTTGTGCAAAATCCACAGCCGTTGCTTTTTGCATTTCCGTTGCTTTGGCAAAATCTTTTTTGGGACCGCCTCCATACCAAAGATAGGAATCCACATTCTGCCCCAGAAGTGTAATTTCTTTGTAGCCGTTGTTCCACAATTCTTTGCATTCTTCGATGATGGAATGCGGATCACGGCTTCTTTCGCGCCCTCTGGTAAAAGGAACCACACAAAATGTACACATATTGTCGCAACCACGGGTGATGGTCACAAAAGCGGTAACACCATTTCCGCCAAGACGAACCGGATTGATGTCGGCATACGTTTCTTCTTTCGAGAGAATAACGTTGATGGCATCTCTTCCGTCTTCAGTTTCTTTGAGCAGATTCGGCAAATCCCGGTACGCATCGGGACCGACAACCAAATCCACGAGATGTTCTTCTTCCAGAAACTTGGTTTTCAGGCGTTCTGCCATACAACCGAGCACGCCTACCGTAAGATTGGGGTTTTCTTTTTTCTGATTTTTGAATTGAGAAAGACGCATCCGAACGGTTTGTTCGGCTTTTTCACGAATGGAACAGGTATTTAAAAGAATTAAATCGGCTTCTTTTACATCCAAAGTCGTGTTGTAACCCTGCTCGTTCAGAATGGACGCAACAATCTCAGAATCAGAGAAATTCATCTGACAACCGTAACTTTCCAAAAAGAGTTTTTTGGAGTTTTCGGGTTTTTCGGCAATGGCAAAAGCTTCGCCCTGTTTGGTTTCGTCTATATATTTTTCCTGCACAGCTTTTTCGGTTTAAAGTTTAAATTTCAAAGTTTTGCAACGTTGAAATTTGAACAGTTAGCCTGCAAAGATACAAAATATTGTGACAGAATGGCAGATACATAAAAGGAATAAGAATAACCCTTTATCACGATGAAATAGAAAATTATGATAAAACAGAAATCAAAGATTTCTTTGTATTGTTTATCTTCATAATTAATCATAGTGATTAGAAATAGTCCGTTGCAAAAACGGTGTTATAATGTTAATTATAACCCAAATCCGTAATCATCTTTAATGTATATTTATATTTGAAATTTATCGAGGTTCCATTGATTGTAGCGGGTTTCCATTTTTTTCTCATGTTTTTGAACCCATAAATAATTCTTCTGTCGAATACATCCATCCCGGAATTTTTTACAAGATGCAGGTCTTCCATTTTTCCTTCCTTAGTAATTATAAACTCGGTCTCCACCGTAAAAACATCTTTCCAGTCGAAACCCCTTAAATCAATTTTATTATTTAATTCCTTTCCAAACTGCTTGAGATCATCATCTCCCTCATAATAAACAGGATTGGTAAAGTCCGGACGGTAACCGTCCCGAAAATTATTAAAAAAATCATCCGGATAAATAATAAATTCTGCGATAGCATCTTGTTTAACTCCATCTACAACTGCCGGATTCCATCCATCCTGATGTTTTGCTACTTCTCTGGCGAGATGGTAAGCACATTTATTTGCTTCCACATAATCTTCATGCACATCTTTAATAAATTTTATTGTAGAATCCGAAGTAATCAGCACTTTGAACTGGTAAAGTTCAGTTTTCCTGAGACAGGGTTGCAAATTATTTTTCACAATTATATCGTGGAAATCTTTGTAATATTTTGTGTAACCCCCGATGTAAGGGCTTTGGTTCTCCGGATATTTGGACAGAACGGTGCTTTGCGAAAAAACAGCACATCCAAATAATAGAGTTGCAAGTAGTATGATTTTCACATTCATCACTTTAAATCAATTAATACACAAGCTACAAATCTGCTGATACAGATGAAAAACTCATTTTAATCTCCATCTGGGATTTCACTGGTTTTCCATCACATATTGCGGGTGCCCAGTTTTTCTTGATTCTTCGGGCAATATATTCCATATCATCGAAAAACACTTCACTAAATTGAATTTTTGGTGAGCCTTCTAAATGGGTGACTTTCCCTTTTTCATCAATCGTTAAAGTAAAAGTAAAATCTCCGTTTAAAGTATAATAGTCGGAATTCAGAAATTCAAACATATATTTTGAAAGCAATGTTTTGTATGCTTCTGCTCCGCCTTCAAAAGAAGCGGCACGAAAATCAGTGCATCCTTTGGTTTTCACCTGATAGAAAGGAACTTTAATATCAAATTTCAGGATGTTTTTATTGTTCTCAAGAATAAAGGAATCGTCGCGGTCTTCCAAATCCATACTTTGCGCAAAAGTGCATCCCGAAATCAGGATTCCGAAAAAAATAAACAGTGTCTTCATAAAACAGATTTTTGTTTTATAAAGTTACAAAACTTCAATCTGATTTTTCAGTAAATCTTCGAATTCATCGCGTTTTCTGATTAAATGTGGTTTTCCGTCAACAAACAGAACTTCCGCAGGTTTCAATCTGGAATTGAAATTTGAACTCATTTCAAAACCATAAGCCCCGGCATTTCTGAATGCGAGAATATCCCCTTCTCTTACTTCATGAATTTTACGATCCCATGCAAAAGTATCGGTTTCACAGATGTTTCCGACAACGGTATAAATTCTTTCTGCGCCTTTAGGATTGGAAATATTTTCGATAATGTGGTAAGAATCGTAAAACATCGGACGAATCAAATGGTTAAATCCGGAATTCACCCCTACAAAAACGGTTGCAGTGGTTTGTTTTATCACATTTGCTTTTACCAGTAATGTTCCGCTTTTGCTCACCAAAAATTTTCCCGGCTCAAACCAGAGTTCAAATTTTTTCCCGGAAGTTTTGGAGTATTCCGCCAGTGCATGTTCCACCTTTTTACCCAGAGATTTTACATCAGTTTCCATTTCACCTTCCTGATACGGCACTTTGAAACCGCTTCCCATATCCAGATATTTCAGATTAGGGAAATGTTCTGCAAGTTCAAACATAATTTCCAGTCCTTGCAGGAAAACATCGGGATCTTTAATTTCGCTTCCGGTATGCATGTGAAGCCCTTCTACATTCACTTTTGTAGTTTTCACCACGCGTTCGATATGGCGCAGTTGATGAATGGAAATTCCGAATTTGGAATCGATATGTCCGGTGGAAATTTTATAGTTCCCTCCAGCAAAAATATGAGGATTAATGCGGACAAAAACTGGATACGCATCCCCGAATTTAGTTCCGAACTGCTCCAGAATGGAAATATTGTCGATATTGATGTGCACTTTGTATTCCATGGCTTCCTCGATCTCGGCAAGATCCACACAGTTTGGGGTAAACAGTATCTTTTCAGCAGGAAAACCGGCTTTTATTCCCAGTTTTACTTCATTTATGGAAACACAATCCAAAGATGCGCCCAACGTCTTGACATATTTCAGGATGTTGATGTTGGTTAATGCCTTTGCAGCATAGAAAAAACGGGTATGTTTGGAAAATGAAGAGGTGAGTTTTTCATATTGCACTTTGATGCTTTCCACATCGTACACATACACGGGCGTTCCGAATTTTTCGGCTACTTTCAGTAGATCTTTGTTGGTCATGATATTTTTGATATTTAAGTCAATGCTTTCCTGATAAAGCATTTTATGAAGTGGCAAAATTAGTAAATTTACGGCAACTATTTCGGCATCGGCTTTATTTCTGCCTGACCTTTGAAAAGTGCCATCATCAGGTCATTTTGCAAATCTGTTCCGGAACTTTTGAGGTCGATTTTCAGTTTATCGATTTTCCCTTTCGACTGAATCTGGTGGAAAAATTCATAAAAACCAAATGCGGTTGCTTTTCCGTTCTGAAGAATAATGAAGGTTTTTTCGCCCAGAACTCTTCCCGGAATAGTCCAGATTTCATTGCGTTTTTTCAGACTGATGGCTTCCTGCAACGTTTTTTCGTCCTGCCATTCTGTTTTGGTTTTCAGATATTGCAATGCTTTTAAACCTTGGGTAAAGGATTTGAATTTCAGGATCGGGTCGGAATTCTTGTTCAGCGTATTTTTTTCCACTTTATAATTCCCGTTTCGGAAATACAATCCAAAAGGCATCCTTACCGGTTTTTTGAATCCTTTGGATTTGAGAATCATTTTGGCAACCAAATCGTTACCTACAATTTCGTAACTTATTTTTTCGCAGTTTTTCTGGATTTCTTCCAGATGTTTTGCTTTGGAATTGAAAATTTTCTTGGCGAATTTATTGATGTCGTCCACCTCTTCGCTCATCAGGATTTTTCCGCCTTCATTTTGAAAATAGATAATTCCACGCTCATTCGGAAGATCCTGCGTCAGTTCTTTTATTTTGTTGATATACGTTTTGGAGTTGGTTTCCTCAAACTGTTTCTGAATGATTTCGTTTTCTGAATCTTTTGAAATTAAAACTTTTAAAAGTTCCAGCGTTGCGCGTGCATCTCCATCAGCACGATGCGCGTTGGTTAAAGGAATGCCGATGGATTTCACCAGTTTTCCCAGCGAATAACTTTCCGCATCAGGAATCAATTTTTTTGCCAGAGGAATAGTATCCAACGTGTTGATTTTAAAATCGTACCCCAATTCATGAAACGACTGCCGCAACATTCGGTAAT
The DNA here is from genome assembly GCA_031987605.1 of Bergeyella sp. Lineage (GTDB taxonomy): Bacteria > Bacteroidota > Bacteroidia > Flavobacteriales > Weeksellaceae > JAFAGO01. Next base: position 168,035 of record DALZZF010000003.1, read on the forward strand.
CGAAATCGATGTTATGCCCGACCAAAGTGGTTCCTTCAGTAATTTCAATAATTCTTTTGGCTAATTCATGAAATTTTGGGGCGGTTTTTACCATTTTGGAGGTGATGCCTGTCAATTTCTGAACGTAAGACGTGATTTCGGCTTCCGGATTTACCAAGGAGATAAACTGGTCTACAATTTCGTGACCGTCGTATTTATAAATAGCAACATCAATGATGCGCTCCTTTCTGTATGGCGCGCCGTTGCCTTCAATATCAATTATGGTATACATTCTTTTCTTCTTTCTGCAACATTATCTTCTTCTTGTGGATTTCAGCCCCAACATTCCGAGAATGGCTTTGGCTCCTTCACGCATAATTGTATTGGTGAAAGTTCTTCCGGCACTACTCTTCATTACCTGCTCAAACACTCCGGGTTCTTCTTTGACTGGTTTTACTTTTCTTTCCTGTTGTGGTGCCGTTTGAACTGCCTGTTCCATTCTGTTGCTCAGGATTTCGTACGCCGATTCTTTATTGATGGGCGTTTCGTATTTGGCAACCAATTTGGAATTTTGTGTAAGCTGATTGACTTCCGCTTCAGAAAGCACATCCATTCTCGATTCCGGAGAAATCAAATAGGTTTGCACCAACGGAGTCGGAATTCCTTTTTCATCAAGTGCGGTAACGAACGCTTCTCCAATCCCAAGATTCTGAATGAGATTGGCGGCATCATAAAACTCTGTAATCGGGTAATTTTCAACCGCTTTGGTGATCTCCTTACGGTCTTTCGCGGTAAATCCACGAAGCGCATGCTGAATTTTTAAACCCAATTGTGAAAGCACATTTTCCGGAACATCGCCAGGAATTTGGGTGATAAAATAAATCCCCACCCCTTTGGAGCGGATGAGCTTCACCATCGTTTCGATTTGTGAAAGTAGTGCTTTTGAGGCTTCATTAAAAATAAGGTGCGCTTCATCAATAAAAAGCACGAGTTTTGGTTTTCCGGTATCCCCTTCTTCAGGAAAAGTCATATAAATTTCTGCAAAAAGCGAAAGCATAAACGTGGAAAATAATTGCGGCTTACTCTGAATATTTCCGACACGAAGGATATTCACCACTCCTTTTCCGTCCAGGGTTTGAAGAAGATCTTCCACATCAAAACTTGGTTCCCCGAAAAACGCTGTTGCTCCCTGCTGTTCCAAAGCCACAATCGAACGCAAAATCGCCCCTAAAGAAGCCGGCGAAATAGAACCGTAATTTGAGGCAAGTTCTGCTTTGCCCTGTGGATTATCGGTAAGATATTGTAAAACTTTTTTCAAGTCATCCAGATCAATTAAAGGCAGGCCTTTATCATCTGCATATTTAAATACAATCGAAATTATACTGGATTGCGTGTCGTTCAGTTCAAGAATTTTGCTTAAAAGAACCGGACCGAACTCGGTTACGGTAGCTCTTAATTTCACGCCGGCTTCTCCGGAAATTGTCATCAGTTCAACCGGAAAGCTCTGCGGTTCAAACGGAAGTCCGGTTTTGGCATAGCGGTCATCAATTATGGCATTTCGGCTTCCCGGTTCTGCAATTCCGGAGAAATCTCCTTTAATATCCAACACCAGACTCGGAATTCCTGCATGTGAAAGCTGTTCCACAAAAACCTGAACGGTTTTGGTTTTCCCGGTTCCGGTTGCTCCGGCAATTAATCCGTGGCGGTTAATGGTTTTCAGGGGTAAGGAAACATTGACTTCCGGAACAACTTCTCCATTAAACATCCCTTTTCCCAGAATGATGTGTTCACCTGCGGGATTATATCTGCTGTTCAGTGCTGCTATAAATTGTGCTTTATCTGCCATTTTTGTATTTCTGTGTTTTTTTAATACAATTGATAAAGGTAATCTTTTTTACTAAAAATTTGAAAAGCCACTGATTAATTTTTTTAGAGCCATCGCTAAATTCATGTTTAAAGCCTGCGATAATTTTACCAAAATTTTCAACCACGATAGTTGCCATTTCGCAGAAAGTTGAATTCTCTTTGTACAGATATTTACAACCTGACAAAGGGAGTTTATTACATGAATAGATTACGGATCCTTATTTTTTTGCGCTTCTCCATTTTATGTGGAAATTAAAATTTTAGCCGAAGTTTCCAAGTCTTGAACTTTTGGTTCTTTTATTTCAAGATAAAAGAACATAAAATCAAAAAAAACGATAAGTTCAAAATCTTTAACTCCATAGTTTTTGGCGAAGAACCCATTTTTTTTCCAATTGAATGATTGAATAATTATCTTTACGCGGAATCAGAAATCCATTTTTTTCAATGATTGGTGACCAAAGTTACCAAGTGTTTTTCATTTTTAACCCTATTTTTGCACCATACAAATCCTGCTGAATGGACATTATCGGATACGTTTTCGCTTTATTTATCGGTTTCTTGATGGGACTGATCGGCGGTGGCGGAAGCATTCTGGGCGTTCCGGTTTTTGTCTATCTTTTCGGTTTTGATGCGGTTACCTCAACTGCACTCTCTCTTTTTGTCGTAGGAATTACCAGCCTTTTCGGTACGGTTGATTTTATTTGCCAGAAAAAAATCAATTACCGAACTGCACTGCTTTTCGGAATTCCTTCTATATTGGGAATTTTATTTTCCAGAAGGCTTGTTGTTCCGTATTTGCCGCATTACATCATTCACCGCTGGGGAATTACATTAACAAAAGATTCTTTCCTCCTGTTGCTGTTCTCTGTTTTAATGTTGATTTCTGCCTATAAAATGATTCACAAACCGAAGCGAACCAAAATTCAAAATTCAGAGGAAGTCAATTATACCTTATTGATTTCTCAGGGATTATTAGTTGGAATTGTTACCGGCTTAGTAGGCGCAGGCGGTGGATTTTTAATTGTTCCAGCGTTGGTCATGCTGGTAAGAATGCCCATAAAACAAGCGGTAGGAACTTCCCTACTTATCATTTGCTTCAATTCTCTGATTGGTTTTATCTCTTCTTTGGATAAGGTGGAAACCGATTGGTTCTTTCTTCTAAAGTTCAGTTCACTGTCCATTATTGGCGTATTTATTGGAGTGTATGCCGGAAAAAAAATCGAAGGAAATAAACTGAAACCTCTTTTTGGATGGATTATTCTCGCAATGGGAATTTTTATCATTCTGAAAGAAGCAGTATTATGATAGATGCAAACAATTGAGTTTGTAATTTTTATTCATTTTAATTTAAAATAAATCGTGAAATTTGTAAAATATACGACAATATGAAAATAGAGCAAATTTATACCGGATGTCTGGCACAAGGAGCATACTATATTGTTTCTGAAGGGGAAGCTGCGATTATAGATCCGTTGCGTGAAGTACAGCCCTATCTGGATCGGCTGGAAAAAGATCATGTAACATTAAAATACATTTTCGAAACCCATTTCCATGCAGATTTTGTTTCGGGACATCTTGATCTGAGTAAAAAAACAGGTGCTCCAATTGTTTACGGACCTACCGCAAAACCATCTTTTGATGCAATTATAGCAGAAGACGGACAAACTTTTGAAATCGGAAAAATAAAAATAAAAGTACTTCATACACCCGGACATACGATGGAAAGTTCCACTTTTCTTGTGATTGATGAAAATGGGAAAGATGTTGCCATGTTCTCCGGAGACACGCTTTTTTTGGGAGATGTAGGAAGACCGGATCTTGCACAAAAAGCCGCCAATATGACTCAGGAAGAACTTGCCGGACTTTTGTATGACAGTTTGTACGAAAAAATTCTACCTCTTGAAGATGATATTGTGGTTTATCCTGCGCATGGTGCAGGTTCAGCCTGTGGAAAAAACATGCAGAAAGAAACGGTCGATACTTTAGGAAATCAGAAGAAAACCAATTACGCACTCAATCAACCAAACAAAGAATCCTTTGTTCATGCTGTTTTGGATGGGCTCGCTCCACCTCCGAAATATTTCGGAATGAATGTCGCCATGAATAAAGGCGGCTATGAAAGTTTCGATACGGTAAAAGAGAAAGGATTGCATCCCATCCGTCCTGAAGATTTTGAAGAAGTTGCCGAAGATTCCGGCGCATTAATTCTTGACACCAGAAATGCAGCGGAATTCCATAAAGGATTCGTTCCAAATGCTGTAAATATAGGATTAAGTGGTGATTTTGCACCTTGGGTCGGTGCTTTGATTGTGGATGTGAAACAACCGATTCTGCTGATTACCGATGCCGGAAAAGAGGAAGAAGCCGTAACCCGTCTCGCACGCGTAGGATTTGATCACGTGATCGGATTCTTGGAAGGAGGTTTTGAGGCGTGGAAAAATGCAGGAAAAGAAATTGACACGATTCACCGGATTTCTCCCGAGGAATTCGCAAAAGAATTCAATGAAAACAGTGTGATTATCGACGTTCGGAAACCTTCGGAATATGAAGCCGAACATATTGAAGATGCTTTCAATAAACCTTTGGATTACATCAATGAATGGATTGGAAACATTGACGATTCAAAGCCGTTTTTTGTACATTGTGCAGGAGGATACCGAAGCATGATTGCCAGCAGCATATTGAATTCCAGAGGAATACGGAATTTCAAGGAAATAGAAGGCGGGTTCAACGGAATAAAAAAAACGGAAAAAATTCCGGTAAGCGATTTCATTTGCCAAAGCAAAACCTTTCAATAAAATAATTACTTGAATTTTTGTAAATAAAATCTTTCAGACAAAATGGCAACCTTCATAAAAAAACATAAACTTTCTTTTGGAGGAATTCTCGTTGGTGGAATTTTAGGCTACCTGTATTATCACTTTATAGGCTGTACTACAGGAAGTTGCGCAATCACCTCGAAACCTTTAAATTCCACCGTTTACGGAATGATAATCGGCTACCTGATGTTTTCGGTTTTTCAAAATTCTGAAAAAACAAAAAGCAATTAATTTTTTCCCATGAATACATTTCTTAAAAATTTCAATTTTCGCCGCATTATTTATCTTGCAGGAAGCTTGGCATTTTTTGCAATTGCAATACAAGATCAGGTGTGGTGGATGGGGATTTTCGGACTTTATTTTCTTTCGATCTTCATTTTCAAATTTGGTTGTGCATCAGGAAGTTGTGGCGCGACTTTTGAGCTGTATAAAAAGGAAAATAAATAAAAAATTAAGATACAAAATGTCACAAAAATTTCAAGAACTTATACAATCTGAACGGCCGGTGTTGATCGATTTTTTCGCAACATGGTGCCAGCCTTGCAAAGTGCAGTCGTCTGTACTTCACACGGTGAAAGAAAATATTGGTGATTCTGCACGAATTGTAAAAATCGACATCGATCAGTTCCCGCAAATTGCTGCTGAAAACAGTGTAAGAGGCGTGCCTACACTTGCCATCTATAAAGAAGGAAAACTCCTTTGGAAAGAAAGTGGTGTTCACGATGTGAATACACTAACCAACTTATTGAAACAATATTCATAAATAAAAATAAGCATGAGATTCGTGCTTATTTTTATTTTCTATCTTTTTTCTGTTCTAATCTTAAAAATTAATTTCAAAACCATCGCGGTCTTTTAAGAATGGGAATTTATTCCGGAATTCGGACAAATTTTCCAGACTGATGTCTCCATACACCAATTCCTGTTCATGGGATGAAATTTCAGAACCATCGGCAAAAAAACATCTGGAACTTTCTTCATAATTCAGATTATTCCCGTCCGTCCCGATTCTGTTTACCCCGAAAACAAATGCCTGATTTTCAATTGCGCGGGCTTTCAGTAAATGTTTCCATGCTTCCACTCTGCTTTGCGGCCAGTTTGCCACATACAGTGCCACATCATAATCGTCATTATTCCTGCTAAAGACAGGAAAACGCAAATCGTAGCACACCTGCAAAAGAAAACGAATTCCTTTATATTCCACCACCTTCCGGAATTTCCCGGGATTATAAATTTTGTCTTCTCCTGAATACGAAAACAAATGCCGTTTATCATAAAACTCATAAGTCCCGTCCGGTTTTACAAAATAAAAACGGTTGAAATAAATACTGGAAACTTTCACGGAAACACTTCCTGCCACAGCAAAATTGTGTTTTGATGCCAAGGTTTTCATCCATTCCAGAGATTCCTCTTCACCGTCCGCAATTTCTTCTGCCTCCATACAGAATCCGGTGGAAAACATTTCCGGAAGGAGCAGTAAATCTGTTTTTATATTGGAAACTTTACGTTCAATCCATTCATAATTTGCGGGTTTATTTTTCCATATAATGTCCTGATTTAAACCTGTAATGCGGAAATCCATATGATAATTTTTTTATGATTATGGTTAATTGTTATATTAATTTAAGATAATGAACGTTATACTGTTAATTATCTTATTTTTGGTTTAACGTATAAATAAAAGTATTAATAAATTTATGAAAAAGATTTTAATTGCGGCATCGGTATTATTATTCAGCAACTTAAGTTTCGCTCAAGCATGGGAAGGAAACGGAGATCAGAAAGTACAGTTCGGGCTAAGTGCATGGGGAAACGGGACCGGAATTACCGGAACTTATGATTATGGCATCAGCAATATGCTTTCTGTAGGTGGTGGAGCCAATATTTATTTCAGTAATTATAAGGATAATGACAAAAACAATAATTTTTTTATTTTTGGAAGGCTAAATGTTCATCTTCAGGATGCATTGGGGCTAGAAGACCGTTGGGATATTTATCCGGGACTTGATGTTGGAATTATCCGAAACACCTTTGGATTGGGAGCGCATATTGGAGCCCGTTATTTTTTCAATGATAAGTTTGGAGCATTTGTAGAAATAGGAAATAACGGAAGCGTTGGCGTATCTATTAATTTATAAAACACTTAAAACCAATACATTATGAAAAATTTATTTATCGGTGTAGCAATCCTTTTTACTACCTTTTTCAGTATTTCTAAAGTGCAGGCTCAAACGTACAAAACCGGTGCAGGTTTGATGGTTGATGTGGGTGATGGTACCACATTGGTTGGTCCTCACATTAAACATTTTTTCAGTGGCAACAATGCCGGTGAGTTTTCCGTCCTTTTTGGAGGAGATGCTACCACCATTCAGGCTCTTTATCAATTTAACAAAGGGATTGGCGGAGCACAGGGATTAATGTGGTACATAGGTCTGGGTCCGGCTGTAAGTTTCGGCGATGGAGATTCAGTGTTTTCAATTGTGCCTGTAGCAGGATTGGATTATAAAATTTCCGGAGCACCATTGGACTTATTTTTTGACTGGAGACCACGAGTTTGGTTCTACGATAACAATTCCGACTTTATTGCCGGGAGATTTGGTCTTGGTTTACGATTTACATTTTAAAACAAATTCTACCCTAAAAACACAGTGGCTCTCATTTGGGAGCCACTTTTCTTTGGCATGGTTTTGATAATGCTTACATTTGCAAAACTTTAAATTTTAAAAGACCTCAATGGAACTAGCACTCAAGATATTTCAATTTATTTTAAGTATTTCAATACTTGTGATCCTTCACGAACTCGGGCATTTTTTACCGGCAAAATGGTTTAAAACCAGAGCAGAAAAATTTTTCCTTTTTTTCGATCCGTGGTTTTCAATTTTTTCAATGAAAAAAATCAATGGAAAATGGCAATACAAATTTCTGTCTAAAAACCTTCCGGACACTCAAACCATAACCGAAAACGGAAAAGAAAAAGAAATTCCCATCGACCTGAACACTCTTCCTGAAGACGACTGGAGAAGACATCCCGAAAGTACAAAATATGGAATTGGCTGGCTTCCAATGGGCGGATATGTGAAAATCGCCGGAATGGTGGATGAAAGCATGGATCTGGAACAGATGAAAAAGCCTGCTGAACCTTGGGAATTTCGCTCAAAACCAGCATGGCAAAGACTTATCATCATGTTGGGTGGTGTTACGGTGAATTTTTTTCTCGCCTGGTTGATTTATTCTGGTCTGAGTTTTTTCAACGGAGAAACTTATACCGATTTAAGCAAGTTTAAAAGCGGTATTTCCGTTTCTGAAGCGGGAAGAAAAATGGGATTTCAGGATGGTGATAAAATCATCAGCATCGATGGAAAGCCTGCCAAAAGATTAGAAAATACGGTAATCAATACTCTTTTCAGCAATACTGTTACGGTTGACCGAAATGGCAAGAAAGTAACATTTCCCGTAAATGAAGACGGTGTTGCCGATGTCATCCGCCAAAGAGAAGCAAAATTATACATTACGCCAAGAATTCCGGCAATTATAGATTCTGTAGGAACTTCTGCGAAAAGTGCAGGACTTTCCATAGGAGACCGTTTGATTTCCATCAATGGAAAGCAAGCCTCATTTTTAGGTCAGTCCGGAGAAATTATTAAAAATTTAAAAAATCAAAATGTTTCGGTGGTGGTAGACAGAAATGGGAAAAACGAAACATTCAGCGTTCCTGTAAATGCCGAAGGTGTATTGGGTATAAAAATGAGTATTTCTGAATTCAAAAATTTTACCACAAACCAACATTATACATTTCTGGAAGCAATTCCGAGAGGTTTCACCAGAACTATTGACGCTTTAACCATGCAGGTAAAACAGTTTAAAATTATGTTCAACTCCAAAATTCAGGGGTACAAAAGCGTTGGAGGTCCTATTGCCATTGTAAATGCAATGCCGGTTGATAAAACTGCAGATGGAAGCCCAACGATAAACTGGACGGCTTTCTGGAGTTTTACCGCCATGTTTTCGGTTTGGCTGGCATTCCTGAATTTAATTCCGATTCCGGGACTGGATGGCGGACATGTAATGTTTACCCTTTGGGAAATGATTACGGGAAAACCTGTGCCTCAGAAAGTTCTGGAAAACGCGCAGATGATTGGAGTTATCTTCTTATTAGGATTAATGATCCTGATTTTTGGGAATGATATTTTCAAGTTATTTTTAAATAAATAATTTTTGAAAAAAATATTTGGTGTATAAAAAAAAACCTATTATATTTGCACACGCTTAACAGGAAAAGCAAATTCCTCCTTAGCTCAGTTGGTTAGAGCATCTGACTGTTAATCAGAGGGTCGCTGGTTCGAGCCCAGCAGGAGGAGCGCTGAGAACGAGACACTTACAGAAATGTGAGTGTCTTTTTTTATATTTGTCACGAACATTTCACGAACAAAAGTATTTTATTTTAATGCTATTTTTGTGTAAGAATATTTTAGTACGTTATCTATGACTAACTTCTATATCGCAATATATATTCTAATGGTAACCTTTACAATCCTTGTCCCCTTCTATCTTGCAGGGCGGCTTTGGTTTGCGTTCAGTCCGTTTGCGATAAACTATTACTCCAAGGAAAAGGCAAACTGGTATAACGAGTGGAACACCCAGCGGTTTTTAATCGTTTTGAATTTATTTTTGGTTTCATTGTCGCTTTCCTTTTTCTGGGGCGGGAAAATACTGGAAGATATCCATGCCGAGAAGATCGACTTTACCCAAATCCTATTCTATATCATTCTTCAAATTCTCGCCGTAATACTGTTCGAGGTAAAAATGGAACACCCATTTAAGCCAATTCAGGCATTCAAAAAATTCAAGAAAAACAGTTATAGCGAAAGGTTTGAGTTCCGAGAAAAGCAAGACACGGCAGATAAAATAGAACACCATTCCAATGAGTTAAAAAGAGAATTTTTGAAAGTTGGCACTAAGATTTCAAACGAATTAAATAATCAACAAATCATTTTATCTGAAACCAACGAACTCGCAAAACACAACAATAATATCCTACAGGAATCCGATTTTGCTTTTGAAATAAAAAAGAATCCGAATATGGTCATTGATGACATTTTGCGGGATTATTTTATTTCTAAAGATTCCGAGAGGGTTTTATCGGACTTTTTACTGCGGAAGAAAAACTCTGGAAAGATTCTGTTTACAAAGCCTGCAAGGAACGGCGTGAGCGTACAGCCTATTTTGGACTTTTTCTCGACCTTTACTAATGTTATGGAAAGTTGTAAATCCGGCACAATAACCCAAGCCGAAACCTGCAAAATTATCAACGCCGTCACCTCGGCAAAAGACAGGCTCGGAAATATCGCAGAAGAGCCAATAAACAGCAGGAACCTCTCAAAATATCTTTCCAACAGCGATGTTCAGGATGATATATAGTCTAAAATCCAAAAAAACATTTTCTCTTTAAAAATCATATTTGTTTGATAACCACAATTATAAAGGCGACAGTTAGTCGCTTTTAATGGTTTATTGACTAAACCATTATCAAACAAAACCTCCTATTGAACGCACATTTCTTTAGGTTGTTTTATTTTACAAAAAACTTTTTAAGTCGCTTTTAGGCGGCTATTTCTTTGGGAAATATCTTGGCCTCAACAAAATTCAACGAAATGAAAGACCAAGAAAGACTAGCTGCGCTAGAAAGCCAAATGTCCACTTTGGTAAACTCGCAAAAAGAGTTTACCTCGAAGGCGCTACAGATGCTCGCCCTCGGAACCAAGAACATCTATTCTAAGGAAGAGGCCGCGCTGTTCCTCAACCTGGATCCGGACTATCTCTACCAACTCAAACACCACGGCAAATTGAAGGCCTACAAAAAGAAGGGGCAAAAGAAAATCTACTTTCGCAAAGAGGACCTCGAAGCTTATCTTCTGGGGGATAATGTGGAGGAAATACAAAATGATGACTATGACGCATTCGAGCAGGAAATTCTGGAGCGATGGAAGAAATAACCAACAAGCCGGCTGAAGAGCAAAAAATCCCAGTACTCTACCAAACCGATTCCGAGACCACTACAATTTTCGATATGGTGATGAAGTATCTTGAAAGCAAGTATGACCTTCGCTTTAACGCCATCGCCCTGGAGATAGAAATATCGCTCAAGGGAAAGGACGACTGGACAGAGCTAAACATCAACTCCCTGCTGATAGAACTCGTACAGGCCGGGATGCAGATCACCATGCAGAAGTTGGATATCCTCGTACGGAGCCACTTGATAAAGAGATACAACCCGATAGCGGAATACTTTAAAAAACTCGCGGGCTGGGACGGCGAAGACCATATCCGGAAGCTGGCGGGATTTGTTCGGACCAACGACAGCGAAGCGTTCCGCTACCATCTCGAGAAGTGGCTGACCCGCGCCGTGCTTTGCGCATTGAAGAAAGACTATGTCAACAAGCAGTGCTTCGTGCTGGCAAGCTCCAAACAGAACACGGGCAAGACCACTTTCCTGCGGTTCCTCATTCCCTACGGGCTCAGGGATTATTATTCCGAAAATGTCACAGTGGACAAGGACGGCATCATTGCCATCTGCAAAAATTTCATCCTCAATGCGGACGAGCTGGCCGTGCTGTCCAAATCGGATGTCAACACCCTGAAATCCTTCATCTCGATGGGCGGCGCAAAAGTAAGGGTGCCTTACGGACGGAGGCCGGAGAACATGGATAGGATATGTTCCTTTGTTGCCTCCACCAACAGAACAGATTTCCTTACCGACGAGACAGGAAGCGTAAGGTGGCTGGTTTTCGAAGTTTTAAGCATTGACTTCAATTATTCCAAGGAAATAGACATAGACAAGGTATGGGCGCAGGCGTACCACAATGCTTTTGAAAGAAAAAATTACCAACCGGAAATGACGCTCTCGGACATAGAGGCTAATGAGCTGAGGAACGAGCAGTTTTCCCAGCTTTCACTTGAGCAGGAAATCGTTTCCGCACACTTCGAGAAATCGAAGGACATCAAGGATTTTCTTACGGCGACGGACATCGTTGTGGCAATGAACAACGCCCTGAATTTAAGATTGAACAACATCAAGGTCGGAAAGGCGCTCACCAGGCTCAAGTATGAAAGAATCAAGCATCCGAAACTGCAGGTTTACGGGTACCTGATCCGAAGAAAGATTGACTGAAAGAACGTTTAAATCCTTGACATTCAATTTATCCTACCTACTTACCTAAGTGGACTTACAGAACTCATTTCCAAATTTTTATCAAGGTAATAAAATAGCTAAGACTTTACCTAAACTACCATAGTTAAAGAAGGGATCCAATTAACAGGTAACAACAAGGTAAGTCATTAATTGATATAACTAACTGATATTCAATATTTAGGTAGGCAGGTATGGAAAAACGGTATAAACATAACTGGATATAAAAAAAATAAACTTTAAAAAACACAAAAAATGAACTGCAAACAAGCGAACGAGAATATCAGCATCAAAGAAGTAATGGAAAGTTTTTCTCTATTCCCAAGCAAAGAACATCCGAAAACAGCCTATTATTATGCTATCAATCGACAAGAACGAACGCCAAGTTTATTAGTGAATTATGTGAAAAATATTGCCTTTGATTTTGGCACTGGAAAACAATACGATGTCGTGTCGATAGTTCAGGAGCTCAAACAATGCACTGTATCCGATGCTCTTGAATATCTTGAAAAGTTTGATTTTTCTTTTCAAAAGCAAAAGGGAAATTTAAACAATCCAAAAGAAGAAACTAAATCTTATCAAATATTAGAAGTAAAAGAAGTGTCACATCCAGCGTTGATTGAATATTTAAAATATAGAAAACTCGAATCTCAAAAATCTGAACTTCAGGAAATTCATTACGAAATGAATGGGAAGAACTATTTCGGATTAGGATTCAAAAACGATTCGGGAGGCTACGAAATCCGCAGCAGTTTTTCCAAAATCTGTCTTGGAAAAAAGGATATCACCACGATAAAAAATAATTCTGAAAACCTAAAGGTTTTCGAGGGATTTACCGACTACCTCTCCCTTAAAATTTTAGAACCGGAAAAGATACCCTCCGATCATCTAATTCTGAACTCTGTCGCCATGGTTCACAAGGCATCCGGGCTTTTTGGAAATTATAAATCTGTCGAAATGTACTTGGATAACGACCGCGCCGGCGAACAGTGCAGGGATTCAATTTTGAAAATATTCCCGGAGGCAGATGACCGGTCGAATGAATATTTCCTTCATCAAGATCTGAATGATTTCCTGATATCACAGGAAGAAAAGACACTTGAAAATAAGCTTGAAAAAAATCAAACAGCCATACACGAGTCCGAGGAAAACCGGAATATTTACAGGAGAAAAAGATGAAAATTCATATAAGCCGCCATGCTTAAAATAAGCACAGGTGGAATACTCTAAAAAAGCTGGGTAAAAACTTGCCATGTGTCTAGTGCAAAAAGTACCCAATGTTTACAACAAGCGTGGGGCTTGTCGTAAAAATCGGGCTTTTTGGTTTCCTCCTGTCGTCGGAAACAGTTGTATGGAATTACGATTCAAGCCCATAATTTAAAATCATAAAAAATTAAACACCACATAAACACAATATGAAAAATGACTTTTTAAAACAGTTTGTAAGACAAGTTTCCGAGAAGCAAATTGCCAAGGTTGCAGAAGAAAAAAGAAGGAACCGCTTTCGCGAAATTGGTCGAAAGGGAGGTTTGAAAAAGAAGACGGCGAACCACTTTTCAAAGGTAGTCTCAGTTCGTTTTACCGAAAAGGAGTTTGAGAAAATTCGAAAGGAAGCAGAAAAATATAACCTGAAAATCTCAAAATATTTAAGGCTGATTTCTACCGAAAAGGAACTTAAAGTAAACGAGTTTCACACTGACGCGGTTCTGTTGAATTACGGCAACAACTTTATAAGGATATCCAATCTGCTTAGGAACAGAGAATGGAACGAGTTTGAAAACAAGAAAGAGATCCTTGAGGAAATTCAAACCACAACGAGGTTGATCCGGGAATACCTCTACCAACAAATTATCAAGCATGAACAATTCGGCAACGACGAGGAGGATCAGTAAGATCGCGATTGAATACAACGGCAATGACAAAGGCACGGCGGAATGTATTTATACCAACAACCTGCTTTCAACAACGCCGGAGGAACAGTTTGCGGAAATGAAGTTTATTGCCGAGAGAAATCCCAATGTCAAGAAATGGGCACTGACGGGTTACATTTCTCCACCAAGGGAAATCGGCGACAGACTGACAAACGAGGAATTGAAGGAACTGGTTTTAAAATCATTGAAAGATGTGGGACTTACAGAAAATAACCAGATCGTCATGGATGTCCACAATTCCACGAAGCAGAAACATATCCACTTTATCGTGAACCGCATAGATGTTTATGGTAAATGCACGGTAAAATCTGCCAATATCGGGAAACGCTTTGGTGAATCGGTTCGAAATGTCTGCAAAGAGATGAATCTCAAAACAGATGTGGAAATCGGAAAGGAGAAAAAGCAACAGATGCTCAAAATCCTGCAAAACTGTATGAAGGTCTCAAGAAATTTTGATGACTTGGTCGATTATATGCGGAGATGCGGTTACAGAGTGACGCTCTCGCAGAATGTGAAGGAGGGTATGTCTGGGATGCGGATTGTCCGGCTGAAGGACATCAACGACCATACCCAGAGGCAGTACCATCCCGGTTACAAACTTTCGGAGATCACCAGCAAACTGAAGATTAAGGACATCAAAGAAATCCTAAACCGGAATGCGGAAAACCATCATTTGGCAATTTTCACTCAGAGTAATCCGCAAACGAACGAAATAAAGCATCCGGAAAAATCAGGGCTCAAGGAGATTGAGAATGCCGTGAAGGAACTGCTCAAACCGAGCTACGCACAGGCGGCAGACGATGAATTGCTGAGGAAGAGAAAAAGAAGGCGATAGGTTTAAAAAACATCAATAAAAAAAAGAAAATGAATAACAACGAATTTAACAACCATGACATGAATACAGAAAATTATTCTTCACAAGATGCAGGCATCGAACTTTTGCACCGCGTCATAGAAAGCAATAAGGCGGTAGAAATTTCGGGGAAGGCGATTTTCCACATGTACTGCGACATCAAGGAGGATATAAAAAAAATCCAAGCACTGGCACATGAAGATAATCTAAAACGGCAGGAATTGCTTAAATCCATCCCCAACAATATTATCGCAGAATTATCTCCGGACGTTATAAAGCATCTGGAAAAATTCCATCAGAAATCAGATACAGTTAAATATTGGTTTTTCGGAATCCTGCCTATATTGCTGGTTGCATTTTTTATTTTATCAGCAACTGTTTATCTCGGAAAAATCTGGTACAGCGAAAGCATCCGCACCAAGACCGAGGTTCGAGAGGAAATCCTGGAGGAGATCAAGGATGAAAACAAGGCGATTTATGAAACAGAGCAAGTAAAACAGCTGGAGCACAATACCGCACTAATGAAAAAATGGATGAAGAAAAATCCAAAGGACGCAGAAAAATTTTTGAAGTTTAAGGAGGGGTATGAGAGTAGGTAGACTAAAAATTATTTGTCCAGTTTTTTAATAAAAAACTGGACATTTATTGACGTATTTATTACAGTTTGCTAAGAGTAACATTGTGAATAATTTAGGAAAAATAAATTTCGTAAATTTGAGCTTTTGGGCTTTTTTAAGGAAGTAGTTTATCTTCTAAAATAATTTCCTATCTTTGTGCTGTTTACTTACAATGGTCGGAAATTTTAAAATACTGTTGCTTTCCCTTACACTCGCGTTATTTCTGGCGCCGGGGATTTCCTTAGCTTGCAGCAAAAAGGATAAGCAGGTTTTTAAATCAGAGGCGCATGCTGAAACTTTCATCAAACAGTCATTCGCGAAATTTCACCCGTCTTGCGACAGCGGCGATTGCAAAGACGAATGCTGTCATCCAAAATCACACAATTGTCAAACGGAAGGATGCTCAGGAAACTGTAGCGGAAACCTTTGCAGTTCTGCTCAATACACTGTTTTAGCGGATAGTAAATTTGTAGAGGATTCTAAAACTGAAGACTCCGGCTATTATAGCAACAATTCCAATTTCTATTATCAGAATCCCCATTACTCCGGTGGATTCCATACCATTTGGGAACCGCCCAAAATAGGTTAATCACTTTCTTTTACAGCCCGAATTATGTCCGGTCGTGAAGTGTTTTTTAACACTTTACCCCTGTTCTTTTAGCGGCGCTGTAAATACATTTGAACTTCAAACGTTCCTTTAAGCGTAAATCTTTCAAAATAGACTCCTTTTGGAGCATGGACACTTTTGAAGATCTTGATGTTCGTAAGCAGTTTCTAAACACAGAAGCTTAAAATTAACCTATAATCTAAAATTTAATGAAGAATATTCTTTTAGGAATACTGGCTTTTGTAGCAGTGTTCCTCGTTTCCTGCACCAATTCAAAAGCAGAAACTACCCAAATTACCAATGCACAGTTCAAGACCGGCGATATTGTCCCCCACGACCAGGTCTGTATGGTAAACAACGCCTACATGGGCAAAAAGCAGCTCGAAGTAAAGCATGACGGCAAAACCTACTACGGTTGCTGTGAAAACTGCAAACTCAGAATCCCACACGAAGAAAATGCCCGCATGGCGTATGATCCGATATCTCATCAACTCATCGATAAAGCAACCGCAATTATTGCAATCTCTGATAAAAATGATAATGTCGTGTACTTCGAAAATAAAGCAAACTACGAAGCCTTTTTTAATAATAAATAACCTTTAAACTTATAAAATAATGAAAACAATACTATTCAGCCTTTTGGCAATCGGAACATTGGCACTCACTTCTTGTAAAGAAAACAAAGAACAGAAAAGCACTACTGAAACATCCATGCAGCACGATATGAGCATGATGTCTGACAATTCAGCAATGGGCGATATGCCTATGGATGAAAAGGTAACCGTGATTGACGCAAAAAAAACTTCCGCAAATCTTACAGAACTCTATTCCCATTACACCCAACTTACATTTGCACTCTCAGCTGATGATGATAAAGAAGCAGTTAATACAGCCAAAGGAATTCTGGAAGCATTGCCTAAAATAAACAAAAAGGGATTTTCCGCTGAACAGAAAAAAGAATATGCAGAACTGGAATCAAGCATTAAGGAACACGCACAGCATATTGCGGATAATGCCGGAAACATTGATCATCAGCGCGAACATCTGGATTTAATGAGTGAAGATTTTTACGACCTGCTGAAAGACTTCGGAACATCAAAAACGGTGTACAAAATATTCTGCCCGATGTATAATGACAACATAGGGGCCTTCTGGCTCAGCGATTCACGCGAGATCAAGAACCCTTATTACGGCAAAAAAATGGCTTCATGTGGTGAGGTTCAGGAAGAAATTAAGTAAACAGATTCTAAATCATGATTCAAAATTTAATCAAACTCTCCCTCCGCAACAGGTATTTCGTTTTGCTGATTGCAATCGGCCTTTTTATCTGGGGTATTTTTGCGGTAAGGGACAATCCCATCGATGCCATTCCGGATCTGAGTGAGAACCAGGTCATCGTTTTTACCGAGTGGATGGGCAGAAGTCCCCAGATTATTGAAGATCAGGTGACTTTTCCTCTGGTCAGCAACCTTCAGGGAATTCCGAAAATTAAGAACATCCGCGCCTCTTCCATGTTTGGGATGAGCTTCGTATATGTTATTTTCGAAGATAATGTGGATATTTATTGGGCCAGAACCCGCGTAATGGAACGGCTCAATTATGCGCAGCGTTTACTCCCACAAGATGTCACCCCTACGCTCGGACCGGATGGCACCGGTGTTGGTCACGTTTTCTGGTACCATTTTGATGCACCCAAAATGGATTTGGGAGACCAGCGTGCCCTTCAGGACTGGTACGTGAAATTTGCCTTGCAGACGGTTCCCGGTGTCGCGGAAGTGGCATCCTTTGGCGGCTTCGAAAAACAGTACCAGCTTATCGTAGATCCTGTAAAATTGCAGTATTACAACGTCTCCCTCATGGAGGTGATGAATAAGGTAAAGGCTAACAACAACGATGTAGGGGGACGGAAATTTGAGATGGCCGATATGGCCTACGTCATCCGTGGACTTGGTTACATTAAGAATGTAGCCGATATCGAAGAAATCGCGGTGGGAAATTACAACGGTATTCCCGTGCGGGTGAAAGATATTGGCTCGGTACAAATGGGTGGAGATCTTCGGCTGGGTATTTTTGATGCGGACGGTGAAGGTGAAGTCGTGGGCGGTATCGTGGTGGCACGGTATGGCGAAAATGCGGATAAGGTCATCAACGATGTGAAAGAGAAAATGAAGGACGTTGAAAAAGGACTCCCTGAAGGCGTCACCTTCAAGACATCGTACGACCGCAGTACGCTGATTGAAGGGGCAATAGACAATATTAAAACCAAGCTGATTGAAGAAATTATCGTGGTGGCAATCATTGTTATTCTGTTCCTATTCCACTGGCGAAGTGCATTGAGCATCATCATTCAGATTCCAGTCACCATTGCCATCAGTTTTATTCTGCTCAATGCGTTTGGACTTTCCTCCAATATCATGTCCCTTACAGGAATTGCGCTGGCAATTGGGGTGATCGTGGATAACGGAATTATCATGTCTGAAAATGCATATAAAAATCTCTCCGATTGGCAGAACCATCAACAAAATAAAACCCCCTAACAATGAAGACCAACTGGTTTAAAAATATATTCAGAAAAAAAGAGAAGGAGAAAGACAGTTACGTTAAAATTCCCGAAGACATTCGGTTGAAGATTATCGAAAAATCATCCTTACAGGTATCCAGAGGCGTATTTTTTTCTACGGTAATCATCGTGGTTTCTTTTCTCCCGGTATTTATGTTGACCGGTCAGGAAGGTAAACTTTTTCATCCGCTGGCGTACACTAAAACATTCATCCTGATTGTTGATGCAATCCTGGTGCTTACCCTTGCCCCGGTGCTCATCTCCTTTTTCATGAAGGGAAAATTTAAGGACGATAATAAAAACCCAATAAACAGAGGCTTGGAACGGATTTACGAACCGCTGATAAGATGGTGCATGAAATGGAAAAAAACCACGCTGGGAATTAATATTTTGGCACTGCTCATCAGTATTCCAATGATAATGAACCTTGGACGTGAGTTTATGCCGCCTTTGGATGAAGGATCCCTGCTCTTTATGCCGGTTACCCTTCCCGATATTTCAAACTCTGAAGCCAAAAGATTACTGCAGGTACAGGATAAAATCATTAAGGGAATTCCGGAAGTGGATCATGTCCTCGGAAAAGCCGGAAGAGCCAACACGGCGACAGATAATTCACCCATCTCCATGATTGAAACCATTATTTTGTTGAAACCGCAAAGCGAATGGCGCGAGGGCAAAACAAAAGATGATCTCATCAATGAGCTGAATGCCAAACTGCAGATTCCAGGCGTTACCAATGGCTGGACCATGCCGATTTCCAACCGAATCAATATGCTTTCAACCGGGATCAGAACGGATGTGGGCGTAAAAGTGTACGGACAGAACCTGGACAGTATTGCCGTCCTTTCAGAAAAGATTAAAAAGGAACTCACAGGAATTGAAGGGATCAAGGACATGTATGTCGAACCGATTACCGGCGGAAAATATGTGGACATTCAAGTGAAACGCGAAGAAGTAGGAAGATACGGGCTAAGCGTGGATGATGTAAATGCCGTCGTGGAAAGTGCGCTCGGCGGAATGAAACTCACCACCACCGTGGAAGGCCGACAGCGCTTTTCGGTAAATGCCAGATACGGCCAGGATTTCAGAAATAATTTGGAATCTCTGAGAAGATTGCCCATGCAGACGATGGAATTTGGTTCCATTCCGCTAAGTGCAGTGGCTGACATTCGTCTTACAGAAGGACCACCAATGATCAATTCTGAAAATGCAATGTTGCGTGGAACTGTTCTATTCAACGTACGCGACCGGGATTTAGGCAGTACCGTAGAAGAAGCCCAGGCAAAACTCAATAACATGGTGAACAAAATGCCTAAAGGTTATTTCGTGGAATGGAGCGGACAGTACGAAAACCTGATTCGCGGTGAGCAGACTTTAAAAATGATTATGCCCCTCGTATTAATCGTGATCTTCCTTTCCATGTACTTTGCATTCAATTCTTACCGCGAAGCTTTCTTTAATCTCATCAGTATTCCTTTCGCCTTAATCGGCGGTGTCTTTATGATTTCGCTTTGGGGTGTTAATCTCTCCGTAGCAGTAGCAGTGGGATTTATTGCCCTGTTCGGACTTGCGGTAGAAACCGGAATCGTGATGGTTATCTACCTGAACGATGCCATGATTCAGCTTACCACGAAGAACGGCAACTCACGGGAGACCATTAGCAATGAAGAACTTCGTGAATATGTCATTCATGGTGCAGCCAAAAGATTAAGACCAAAGATTATGACGGTTTGCGTGACCCTCTTCGGGCTTGTACCCATCCTGTGGAGCCACGGCGTGGGAAGTGATATGATGAAACCAATCGTATTGCCGATGGTTGGTGGTGTTTTCACTTCGGCCATTCACATCCTTTTGGTAACACCAATTATCTTTTATATGCAGAAGGAATGGGAACTGAACAAACTAGGGAAAATTGACGTCCTCGACGCTGCCCATTAATCCTTAAATGATTACAAAATGAAAAAATTAATAATAACAGCAGTACTGGCCTTCCTTTACACTACCATTGATGCTCAGCAAATGTCCCTGCCCGCAGTAATGGACAGTATCGCAGCCAACCATCCGGTGGTAAAAATGTACAATGCCGAAATCCGGTCAATGGATGCTGCCGCAAAAGGAGCAAGAAGCTGGATGCCTCCAACCGTAGGAGCAGGTTTCTTCATGACGCCCTATAATGCAAAACTCTGGCAGCGCGACGGCGATATGCTCGGCATGGGCTCGGTAGCAGTTTCGGTGGAACAGATGTTTCCGAACAGAAAGAAACTCGACGCCAACGAAAATCTCATGAAGGCAATGTCTTCCGTAGAAAAGGAAAAGCTCTTTGCCGCCCTCAATGAAAACTTTCAGGATGCCAAAAAACTGTATTACAGTTCCATCGTCCTGGATAAAAAACTGAAAGTCGTGAAGGAAAACGAAAAGATGCTCGACTTTATGATTAAAAACGCCGAGATCCGGTACAAAAACGGGCTTTCCAAAATATCTGCATATTACAAAGCAAAAGCTGCGCTTGGCAGTTCCAAAAACATGCAGCTCATGTACGAGAATGACCTCCGCGTCAACCGCATCCGGTTGAATGCCCTCATGGGAAGAGACGCGCTCGCACCGCTGGAGATTGAGCCCGAATACAACCCGAATGACTACTCTCTCGAGACTTTTGGTCAGGATCTCTTTTATCAGAACAGAAGTGATCTCCGCGGCATCGACCGGGAAATCAATATTGCCAAACTCAAACAGGATCTGGAAAAGCAGAATCTAAAGCCGGAATTTGGCGTAAAGTTCGAAAACATGTTCGGTTTTGGCGGCCAGCCCATGCAGTTTTCTCTGATGCTGATGGCAAAACTGCCTTTCGTATCCTGGGCTTCAGGCATGAATAAAGCCAATATTGAAAGCCTGAAACTGAAAGAAGAAGCCTTGCAGGCACAGAAAGAAATGATGGTGAACGAATACAGCGGAATGGCCTACGGAATGCGCAATGAGCTGGACCTGAATAAAAATCAGCTGAAACTCTATGAAGACACCATTATTCCGGCCTTAAAAAACAACTACAAATCCATGCAGTTGGGCTATGAGCAGAATACGGAAGAACTCTTCATGTTATATGACGCATGGGAACAGCTGAATATGGCCCAACTGGAATATTTCGAGATCCTTACCAAAGCACTGCAGACGCAAACTGAAATTGACCGCTTAATTGAAAGAAGATGAGAAAAATTATAATATTCACTATGCTTTTATTTGGTTTGACGGCGTGTGACAAAGTTAAGTTCTGGGAAGATAAGCACTCGGCAGAAGCTGCAATGCATACTTATACCTGTCCGATGCACCCGGAAGTGATTTCAGACAAACCCGGCAAATGTCCCAAATGTGGGATGGATTTGGTCCTGAAAGATGCCCCTGAAAAAAAGGAAGAGGGGATTAAACTCGACGATCTGTTGAAACCAACCAATGAATTTGTAGTGTCGGAACAGCCCGTAATAAAAGTAAAAAGAGAAAACATACCCACCACGGTTGATGCTTTAGGGACGGTAGAATACGATACTCGACAGATTGGTAGTATTTCCTCACGCGTTGCGGGCCGTATCGAGAAACTCTATGTGCGGTATAAATATCAGAAAGTGTCCAAAGGCCAGCGTATTTTAGATATTTACAGCCCGGAACTTTTAACCGCACAGCAAAACCTGCTCTTCGTTATTAAAAATGACCGCTCAAACAAAACGATGATTGATGCCTCACGCCAGAAACTCCTTCTTTTGGGAATGCCGGCTTCACAGATTCAGAAAGTCATCCAGCGAGGGAAACCTGATCTCACAGTTCCGGTTTTCAGCAATTACAGCGGACACATTCAGCAGGCAGGATCGGCCGGAAGCATGGGGTCATCACCACAATCTGCACCCGCAATGGCTTCAAATAACGCGGTCACCGCAGAACTACCGCTGAAGGAAGGAATGTATCTTCAAAAAGGACAGAATATTTTCAGTGTCTACAATCCCAACAGAACCTGGGCTCTGATCAATATTTTCTCTGAAGACATCGCACTGGTCAGCAAAGGACAGTCAGTCATGATCATCCCAGAAGCTAATCCGGAGAGCCGCTTCAAAGGAACCATCGGTTTTATTGAACCGTTCTTCAGGCAGGGCAGCAAAACCGTAACGGCGCGGGTCTATTTTGATAATTCCACCGCAAAAATTCCTGTCGGAAGTCAGGTTAAAGCGGAGATTATGAGCCACAACAGAATGGCAGATTGGCTGCCGAAATCAGCGGTGGTTTCTTTGGGGATTGATAAAATTGCGTTCAAAAAAGTTGAAGGCGGTTTTATTGCCCACAAGGTTGTTACCGGCGCGGTGGTAGGCGATAAAATTCAGATCGTCAGTGGTTTGCTTCCTGAAGATGGAGTTGCCGAAAATGCACAGTACCTGATGGACAGCGAAAGTTTCATAAAAATTAACAGATAAAAATTGATAAGATGAAATTTAATATTTTAATGCTGGCCTTGCTGGTTTTTCTTTACTCCTGTAAAAAGGAGGAAGATCCGCATGCCGGCCACGATATCTACTACACCTGTTCCATGCACCCGCAGGTAGTCTCCGATAAACCCGGAAAATGCCCCATTTGTCACATGGATTTGGTGCCTGTGGAGAAGAAAAAGAATGCGGATCCTAACGAAATTGTTTTGAATGACGAGCAGGTTAAACTTGGGAATATCAAAACAGTCGCGCTATCTGATGGGTCTATGGCCGACAAACTTACCCTGACTGGAACACTCAATTTTAATCAGTACCAAATGCAGGCAGTAAGTTCCAGAGTAATGGGCAGAGTTGAACGGTTGTATTATAAAAACATTGGCGATTTTGTTCCGAAGGGGGCGCCGTTGGTCGATATTTACAGTGAAGAACTCAATAATGCAAAGCAGGAATATTTGCTGGCATTAGAAAGACGCAAGCTGTTCGTCGGTAATACTTCCATTGATTTTGATCAGTTGCTCCAAAGTTCCCGCAACAAGCTTTATTTATGGGGAATGTCGGAAAGCCAGATCAAACAGCTGGAAAGATCAGGAAAAGCCACACCTACCACCACTGTGTTCAGCAATGCAGCCGGTTACATCACCGATCTGAGCATTGCCGAAGGCGATTATCTTGCAGAAGGTGGCACCATCGTGAATCTGGCAGATCTTTCATCGCTGTGGGCGGAAGCGCAGGTCTATTCCTCTCAAATGGCTCTCCTTCAGAAAGACAGCAAGGTCACCGTATATATTCCCGATCTGGATAATCTGAAGATTAATGGGAAGGTTGATTTTACAAACCCTGAAATAAGCGCCTCCAGCAGGATAAATCTGGTCCGCGTTTCCGTCCCCAACCAAGGAAATCTGCTGAAACCCGGTATGCCGGTATATGTTCTTGTGGAAAACAAATCCCGTGATGGTCTTTCAATGCCTGTGGATGCGGTAATCAGGGATGGCAAATCTTCCACGGTGTGGGTGAAGACCGCGAAGAACACCTTCGTCAACAGAATGGTGGAAACGGGTCTCGAATATGAAGACAGAATAGAAATCACATCCGGAATTAAGGCGGGGGACGAAGTAGTGGTTTCCGGGGCCTATCTGCTGAACAGTGAATACATATTCAAGAAAGGAGTCGATCCGATGGCAGGTCACGATATGAGCACCATGTAATATGAGAAAATTGAATATCATAGGTTGGCTGTCGGTGATAGTAGTGGCGGTTGTTTTAGCCATTCAGTTCATACCGGTGGAGCGTAATGTCTCCACCGTGCCGCCAGGTCAAAGTTTTGAAAAAACCGAAAAGGTGCCCGCCAACGTGGCTGCAATCCTTAAAGTTTCCTGTTACGACTGTCATTCCAATAATACCCGTTATCCCTGGTATTCGGAATTGCAGCCGGGAGCATATTTTATGGCTCAGCATATTAAAGAAGGCAAAGAAGAACTCAATTTGGATGAGTTCAATGACTATTCAAAAAGACGGAAGAAAGCGAAAATAAAAAGCATCATCAGTCAGATTGAGAAAGAGGAAATGCCTTTAAAATCCTATCTTTTACTTCATCCTGATGCAGGTTTAACACCAAATAAGAAAAAAGTCCTTTTGCAGTTTTTTCAGTCAGAACTTGAACTTTAAAACATGAAATGAAAATCGTCAAAAATGAAAATAAAATCTTAAAAGAACAATATGAAAACAAACAAAAAATTAATCAGCGCAGGTCTGCTGGCTGCCTTCACCGCCTCATTATGTTGCATTACACCATTATTAGCCTTCATTGCAGGAACAAGCGGCCTAGCTACAACTTTTTCCTGGCTCGAACCTTTACGGCCTTATTTAATCGGGTTAACAATTTTTGTTCTTGGTTTTGCCTGGTATCTTAAATTAAAACCTAAAAAACAATTAGACTGTAGCTGTGAGAAAGATGAGAAAATACCGTTCACGCAGTCCAAAATGTTTTTGGGGATTATAACCCTTTTCGCTGTCGTGATGCTTGCCTTCCCATACTATTCAGGAATTTTTTATCCAACAACAGAAAAGCAAATTATAATAGTAGATCAATCTAATATCCGGGAAATAGAATTTACAATTAGTGGAATGACCTGCGCAAGCTGTGGTGAACATGTCAATAGCGAAGTAAATAAACTGACGGGAATTATAAGTTCAGACGCTTCGTACGAAAACAAAAATGCAGTTGTGAAATTTGATGATTCAAAAACAAACATTGATGAAATCGAAAACGCCATAAATGCTACGGGATATTTAGTAACCGACAAAAAAGAATATTAATTGAAAACCATTGGTCGTGAAAAACCATAATAAATTATTAAACAGATGAATACAGTCAAATTACAGTCGATCATCACTTGCCCCAATTGCGGACATAGGAAAGAGGAAACAATGCCTACAGATTCTTGCCAGTATTTCTACGAATGCGAAAAATGTAAGACCGTTTTAACACCAAAACAGGGCGATTGCTGTGTGTATTGCAGTTACGGAACAGTGCCTTGTCCCCCAGTTCAGCAGGACAAGAAATGTTGCTAAAAGTCCTTACGTTTAACTAAATAACAAAAACCATTTTAATGGACAAATCAACGCACAGCCACAAAGTTTCTCCGGACCATAGTGCCTCGGGGAAAACTCATTCTACACAGAATATGGATTCAAAAAAAGAAAGTGAACAAATGGATCACAGCGGGGCATACAAAAAGTTGTTTTGGATGCTTCTCATTTCCTTCGTATCCATGTTTATATTAATGTATGCGATGGTTGATCGGTTATCCAATGTGATTCCCAATATCAATCAGTTTTATATGGCCGGACTAATGGCTTCTCCTATGTTAATCATCGAACTGCTGTTAATGGGGAAGATGTATCCCAACAAAAAACTCAATAAAATTCTTATGGGCCTCGGAGTGCTGATGATGGTGCTGTTTTGGTCCGGGATTCGGCAGCAGACAGCCGTGGGAGATGTCCAGTTCCTAAAGTCCATGATTCCACACCATGCAGGGGCTATTCTTATGGTCGAAGAAAGTAATCTGGTCGATCCGGAAGTGAGAAAGTTGGGCGAGGAAATTATCAAAGCACAGGAGGAGGAAATTGCCGTCATGAGGGCGAAAATTAAGGAACTTCAAACCCGGAAGTAATCTCAAATAGCAGAATTTAACGCAAAAAAATTGAATTATGAAAAAATACACCTGTCCCATGCATCCCCAGATATTGAAGGACGAGCCGGGGAAATGTCCACTTTGCGGAATGAACTTAATTCCCTTGGGAGGAACCGCCCGACCTGAAAAAGACGAACACAGCCATCATCATCAGAATCATGATCATCACTCAGAATCTGATAGTTCAGCGGCGGGATTTGACAAACATGCAGGTCATCATACTCCGGATTTTCTAAAAAGATTCTGGATTACACTGGTACTTTCTGTCCCGGTGCTGCTGCTTTCCCACATGATTCAGCAGTGGCTTGGTTTCACCATAGCTTTTCAAGGCGATAAATACGTGCTGTTGGTTTTGGGAAGTATTATTTATTTCTACGGTGGAATGCCTTTTTTCAAAGGGTTTTTGGGCGAAGTGAAAGCCGGAGCTATTGGGATGATGACGCTCGTTGCTTTGGCGATAACCGTAGCTTATGTCTATTCTGTTGCCGTCGTATTCGGACTTCCCGGAATGGATTTCTTCTGGGAACTTGCCACCTTAATTGTGATCATGCTTCTTGGGCATTGGCTCGAGATGCGTTCGCAGATGGCTGCTTCAAAAGCGTTGCAATCTCTAGTTGCCTTACTACCAAATGACGTAACCGTCGAGCAGAACGGAAGTCCGGTTAAAATAAAACTGGAACAGCTGAAAAACGGAGATACCGTAATCATAAGACCGGGCGAAAAAGTCGCCGCTGACGGTCTGATTGTCGAGGGCAGTTCCTATTTAAATGAAAGCATGCTGACCGGAGAAAGTGTTCCTGTAAGAAAAGAGTCCGGTGGAAAGGTTATCGCAGGGTCTATCAATGGAGACGGGGCTTTAAAGATAAAAGCAACAGGGGTTGGAAAGGATTCGTACCTCAATAAGGTCATTAATTTGGTTCAGGATGCGCAGGCAGCAAAGTCGAACACTCAGAATCTGGCGGATAAAGTAGCCAAATGGCTTACTATAGTAGCAATTGTGGTGGGAGTAGGAACTTTCGCTTACTGGTACATCACCATGGGAGATTTGGCTTTTGCTCTTGAACGGATGGTAACGGTAATGGTAACGGCCTGCCCTCATGCTTTAGGAGTGGCAATCCCTCTGGTGGTGGCCATTTCCACTACACTTTCAGCGACAAATGGTTTACTCATCAGAAACCGCACGGCTTTTGAAACCACCAGAAAATTATCGACCATTATTTTCGATAAAACCGGCACCCTTACGAAAGGTTCCCACACTGTGCAGAAAATCATTCCTCTAACGGAACACTATTCGGAAAACGATTTACTCCAGTATGCAGCAGCAGTGCAGCAGAACTCCGAACATCACATTGCAAAAGGAATCATGCAGACCCTTTCTGAGAGAAAACTTGAGCTATGGAAGTCAGACAATTTCCGCTACATGCAGGGAATTGGAGTGACAGGAATCGTAAACGGTAAATCGGTTGTCGCGGCTGGTCCTAATTATTTTGTTCAAAACAATAAACAGGTACCTGCCATTCCGGAAGAAATCAACCAGGATGCAGAAACAGTGAACTTTATTTTGATTGATGACGTGCCCGTGGGTATTGTTTCTTTAGCAGATACCATTCGCGAAGGCGCAAAAGAAGCTATTGACCAACTTCGAAGCATGAACATTAAATCATTCCTGCTTACAGGTGATAACGAAAAGGTAGCGGCGGCGGTGTCAAAGCAGTTAGGAATGGACGGATATTTGGCAAATGTACTTCCGCACCACAAACAGGAAAAAGTAAAAGAATTTCAGGATAAAGGGGAAATCGTTGCGATGACAGGTGACGGCGTAAATGATGCACCGGCTTTGGCAGCAGCAGATGTAGGCATTGCAGTTGGCAGCGGAACTGATGTTGCTGCCGAAACCGCAGATATTATTCTGGTCAACAGTGACCCTCGAGACGTGGTGAAAATGATAGATTTTGGAAAGAAAACCTACAGCAAGATGATCCAGAATCTCGTATGGGCAGTGGGCTACAACGTCGTGGCTATTCCACTTGCTGCGGGTGTTCTGTATCCTACATTTGTCTTGACTCCCGCCATGGGCGCAGTGCTGATGAGTGTAAGCACCATCGTGGTCGCACTTAATGCAAGTTTGTTAAAAATTAAATAATCACAAGATGAAATATATATTTTCGCTCTTTCTATTTATGGCAATGTCCATAAACAGTTATTCACAGAGCACCAAAACCGTGTACACCTGCCCGATGCATCCGCAGGTCGTGAAATCAGCACCCGGTAACTGCCCCATTTGCGGTATGACCTTGGTAAAGAAAACCGTTACTGAGAAAAAAACGGCGGCCAAATCCGCGCCCGCTCCTAAAAAGGCCACCGTAGTTAAAAAAACTACGGGTAAGAAACCTGAAATTACCGCTGCAAAAACAAAGACGGTAACGGAAGTTAAAAAACCGGTGATGCCAAAGACTAAAGCAGTACCGAAAGACCCAGCGAGCATCAAAACGCCGGAACATTCAACACCTGCTCCGCATCAGCATGAAGCAGCGCAAAAGATGTATACTTGTCCGATGCACCCCGAGGTGGTTTCGGACAAACCCGGAAAGTGTCCCAAGTGCGGTATGAATCTGGTCCCTCAGAAGGAAAGCGGCCGGCATCAGTCTACCGGCAAAACCCCGGAACATCAAACTTCAGATGCGCATCAGCATGAAGAAGCGCAAAAGATGTACACCTGCCCGATGCATCCCGAGGTGATATCGGACAAACCCGGAAAGTGTCCCAAGTGCGGTATGAATCTGGTGCCTCAAAAAGGAAAGAAGGAAGATCATTCTGCACACGGAAACATGCAGATACATGGTGAACACAAAATGGTCATGTCCATGCCCGAAAAGCACCTAAAAGGCGGACGCAAAGTGACCTACCATCTTTATGTGAAAGACACCCTGGTAAATTTCGCGGGAAAACAGAAACGCGCCATTGCCGTAAACGGACAGATTCCGATGCCAAAGCTGGAGTTTTATGAGGGCGATACGGCGGAAGTTATTGTCCATAATTTAATGGATGAAGAAACTTCTCTGCACTGGCACGGTCTTCATCTTCCAAATAAAGAAGATGGGGTTCCCTGGCTTACCCAGAAACCCATTCCACCACATTCAACCTACACGTATTCGTTTCCGATCATCCAAAACGGAACCCACTGGTATCACTCACATACTGGCCTGCAGGAGCAGATTGGAATGTATGGGATGATGATTCTGAAAAAACGTCCCGAAGATCCTACTTTCCGACCGGGGATTGATGATTTGCCCACGGAGCAGCTTATCCTGAGCGAGTGGACAAACCTGAACCCCAATAATGTTCAGCGGATGCTCCGCAATGCGAACGACTGGTTCGCAATCAAGAAGGGCGCTACGCAGAGCTATTCTGAAGCCATAAAACAGGGACATTTCAAAACCAAGCTTACCAATGAGTGGAAGCGCATGCTGGCCATGGATGTGAGTGACGTGTATTATGACGCCTTTCTGATTAACGGTAAAATCGAAAGTCAACTCTCCCGATATAAAGCCGGTGATAAAGTTCGGCTTCAAATCGCCAACGGCGGTGCTTCCTCCTATTTCTGGCTCAATTATGCCGGAGGAAAAATAAAAGTAGTGGCCAGTGATGGATTGGATATTGAACCGGTCGAAGTGGATCGCCTGATCCTGGCGGTTTCCGAAACAGTGGATATCGTAGTGGAAATTCCTGAAAGAAACACCTCCTACGAACTCCTTGTTACGCCCGAAGACCGCACAAAATCGGCTTCCGTTTACATTGGCGAAGGAATTAAAAAAGCCCAGGCACCCTTACCCAAACTCAAATATTTTGAAGGAATGAAGATGATGAATGACATGATGAAGATGAACGGTGACATGAAGGACATGGGCATGGAGATGAGTTACCAGACCATGGATATGAATCAGGTGATGTATCCTGAAATTATTGCTGAAAATAATGAAGCAATGCCCATGGACAAGATGGACAACAACGATGCGCAAATGGATCACTCAAAGCACCAGATGCCTGCTTCCGGGATTACCACCTTGAATTACGAAATGATGAAGTCGCCTTATGACACTTCGCTTCCGAAAGACAGTCCCGTGCGCGAGCTCAAGTTTACCCTTACGGGAAACATGAACCGCTACGTTTGGAGCATGGACGATAGAGTCCTGGCAGAATCGGACAAAATATTGGTGAAGAAAGGGGAAATTCTCCGCATTACCCTTTTCAATAACTCAATGATGCGTCACCCGATGCACCTGCACGGATTTGATTTCCGCGTACTCAACAAAAATGGTGTTCAGGCACCCCTCAAAAATGTGTTGGATGTTATGCCGATGGAAACTAATGTCATCGAATTTGAAGCTAAAACTGACGGGGACTGGTTTTTCCACTGTCACATCCTCTATCACATGATGGCGGGGATGAACCGTGTTTTTGCTGTTGGTGATTATCAGAATCCTTTGCTGCCCGATAAAGCTTCAGCTTACAAAAAGCTCCAGCGCGAAAGTAACATGTGGCACCTTATGGCCGAAAACGATTTTGCTACTAATGGTAACGACGGGATGGCGAGGATTTCAAATGCCCGCTGGGAATTGGGAACAGAATGGCGTTTAGGTTACAATCCCCATCACGGCTACGAGGTGGAAACCCAACTCGGCAGGTATGTGGACCGTATGCAGTGGCTGAAACCATTTATCGGATTTAACTACCATTATAGAAAGATTGACAGGAATAATATCGAAAAAAACCTTTTTGGACAGGCATCTACTAAAGATGAAAGAAAAACTTTCAGCGCTGGTATCATGTATAAACTCCCGATGTTGGTGGACCTGAAGGCAGAAATATTTACAGACGGAATTGTAAGGTTCCAGCTGAAACGTGAAGACATTCCGTTGACTGCGCGTTTGCGCGGGGCATTCATGGTCAATACCGACAAAGAATATATGGCAGGTCTTAAATATATTGTCACAAAAAATATCGGAATCTCAACCCACTACGACAGCGATATGAGCTGGGGTGCAGGGATTACACTGAACTATTAAAGGAGTTTTTAGTGTGTCAATTTTAAAGAGTGCAGCTGCCAAATAAAGACCGGTTGCACTCTTTTTTACAGCGTATAACGACCGCCGGAACCACAGATTCTCATGAGGCAAACAATACCAGCCTACAACCTGAGGAATCATTGCAGTAATATAAGCTAAGACATAAGTTCAAGTAAATATATTTTTATTAAATTAGCCCCGTGAAAATTTTCGCCTTTCTTTTATCCTTATTCTTTATGGCACTTACCGTAGTACCTTGCAGCGATGCAGCGAGTGGTTTCGGCGATAAGGTGTGTGTGGCAGAGGATGTTGATTTGGAGCAAAGTCAGGATGAACATACGGACCTTTGTACTCCTTTCTGCGTCTGCAATTGTTGTGGTATGTCAATGTCCATCGCACAAATTAAAAAATTACTTCCGGAAAAAAACTTTATTTTAGTAAGAGCTGAGATCACTGAATCAGCATACAATTACAGTCTTCTTCTCAATGCCGGTATTTGGCAGCCTCCTAAGTTGTGTTAAGCAATTATAGCCTTATTGTTTAACATTTAACTTAAATTTCCATGCAAAAAATAGTACTTGCCGCAGCCATGATGATGCTGGGCAACTATGTGTACGCACAACAGGATACTGTCCAGCACGAAAGAGAAGATGACATCGAAGAAATTATCCTTCGATCTACAAGATCATCAAGAACCATCGCCAATACTCCAACCAGAGTAGAAACCATCAACCTTGAAGAGATTGATGAAAAATCAAATATGCGGCCCTCCAATGTCGCCATGATCTTGCACGAAAGTACAGGAATTGCCGTTCAGCAAACGTCCGCAACTTCTGCCAATGCCAGCATCAGGATCCAGGGGCTCGATGGACGGTATACGCAAATACTGAAAGACGGTTTTCCGTCGTTCGGGAATTTTGCAAACGGATTAAGCGTTCTCGAAATACCACCTCTCGACCTAAAACAGGTAGAGATAATAAAAGGGCCTTCGTCAACACTCTACGGTGCAGGTGCCATCGCCGGGGTAATCAATTTTATATCCCGTACACCCAAAGATAAACAGGATTTGAATATCCTTCTAAATGTAGCCAATACCGGCCTTTATAATTTGGGAGTATTTTCGTCTCAAAGAAAAAAGAATTTAGGTTATACTTTCCTGGCTTTATATAACAGTCAGAAAGAATATGATGTGGACAAAGATGATTTCACAGAACTTCCTAATTCTAAAGAATTCACGATACATCCTAAGATGTTTTTCTATTTGCCGGGCAATGCAAACCTCATTGTGGGCAATGCCTTTACAACAGGTAACAGGCTTGGTGGAGATATGGAATTTATCAAAGGAAACCGAAGCGCGGAGCATTCCTATTTTGAACGTAATAAAACGTTTCGAAACACTGCTACTGTAGAGTTCAGTAAACCGTTTTCCGTAACTTCACGTATGGAATTCAAATCGGCGTACTCGCTTTTTGACAGAACAATTGAGGTTTCTAACTATACGTTTAAAGGACTGAACCAGAATTACTACTCCGATTTGTCATGGTCGAAAACGCTCCCCAACCAAACTTTAATTGTTGGAGGTAATTATGTGATAGACCATTTTAAAGACCGTCTCAACAGCGCTGCGACGGATTTATCATTCTTCGTGAATACAGGAGGTACATATATTCAACATACCTGGGATGTTTCTGACGTGGTCAAATTTGAAAACGGAGTACGCGCGGACCTGGTGAAGTACGGCAATGATTTATATACAGAATCAGAGTCCTTTTTATTACCGAGAATTTCAATGTTACTACGGTTGTCGCCAAAATGGTCCAGCCGTATCGGCGGAGGTTTGGGCTACAAAACACCTACCGCATTTACCGAACAGACTGAAGGTTTTCAATACCAAAACCTGAAACCGCTGGCAGGGGTTACTTCCGAAAAAAGCATTGGGGGTACTGCAGACATCAATTTTAAAACCATGATTGGTGATGATTTGGATTTTAGCATAAATCATATGTTCTTCTATACTAAGCTTAACAATTCCATTGTATTAGGGGGCAGCGACATCGCGGGATATACTCTGGCCAATACAGACAAACCGTTATACAGCAGTGGTTTTGAGACAAACGCGAAGTTGATTTATAAGGATTTCCTCAAATTTTTTGCCGGATATACTTATACTGATACTAAGGCGGATTATATTCCGGGAGACCGTATAGTTCCATTAGTTCCTGTCCACCGGGTAAACCTTATTTTTATGGCGGAAAAACATGATAATTACAAAACAGGTCTTGAGGCATATTACACAGACATACAAAGGCTAACCAACGGATCATCTACCAAACCCTACTGGGATCTGGGCTTTATGTTCGAAAAATATTTCGGCAGATTTTCTGTGTTCGTTAATGTCGAAAATTTTCTGGATACCCGGCAAAGCCGTTATAAAGGCGTGGTAAACGGTGCTCATAATGCACCTTCATTCGACGAAATCTGGACCCATACTGAAGGAAGGACTTTCAATGGTGGAATTAAATTTAAACTGTAATCATGGAACACAAACATAAGTACGATAAAGATGGAAAGCAAATTAGCTGCACAGAGGAAGGTAAAATCAATGCGGTTGCCGACCGGCGGTTAACACAAGAGTTGGGTGATAAAGCGTGCTGTGCTGTAGATGCAAAA
This sequence comes from Bergeyella sp., assembly GCA_031987605.1. Classification (GTDB taxonomy): domain Bacteria; phylum Bacteroidota; class Bacteroidia; order Flavobacteriales; family Weeksellaceae; genus JAFAGO01. Next base: position 201,846 of record DALZZF010000003.1, read on the forward strand.
GTAAATCCATCAAAAAATAAGAATATAAAAAGGGATGGGCATAACCATGCTGATGAACATACCGACGATGATGGTCACGATCACTCTATTCAGGGAAAGTCAACTTTTCAACTGTTTCTGCCTGCCATTATTTCATTCGTAATTTTAATGGCGGGATTAGCCATGGATTATTTGATCCCTCAATCTTGGTTCAATGATTGGTTGCGGGTTGGTTGGTATGCAGCGGCATATCTTCCGGTAGGTTTTCCGGTTCTTAAAGAAGCGTTTGAAAGTATCAGGAAGGGAGATGTGTTTTCGGAGTTTTTTCTAATGTCTATTGCCAAGCCGAAGCGTTGGCAACCGTCAGGTCAAAATGGATCACTTTCGCCAGGAACAGCGCACAATCTATAGCGGAGACCTGTCCCGATTTGCCTTCTGTATAACCTTTTCCCAGCATAGAATATTCTGACTGCCAAAAATTTAGCCTGTATTTATCTGCAATTTCACCGGTTTTTTTCCTGACATCCAGCAGTCGCTTATCCGATGATTCTGTGAAATAGCTGTGTCCTGCTATAATTTTAGGAAGATGTGTAAGGTTCCCAAGATATTGCGGACTTTCTTCATCGTAAAATGCTGATACCTGCTGTTGTGCAGGACCGTAACCTGCATACAGAAAATCGAGCTGCGCGGCTTCCGTCAAAAGTATTTTTGTATTCAGCTGTTGTTTTGAAAGCTCTTTATCGAGAATTTTTGCTATTTCAGAAATATCTGCATTGCTCCAAGGCGAACCTTCCTGCTTTGCTTTTCCAAATTCGCCAAACCAATCCCATTGCGGTTCGTTAACCGGGCTGAGATAATCAAAATGCAGGTTTTCTTTTTCAAAATGTTCGACCACTTCTGCCAAAAATTTCGCAAAATCCGAAAAACGATTTGCCGGAAGGTTGCAAGTATTGTCTTTTTCCGTTTTAAATCCCAGTCCATTTTTCGTCATAAAAACCGGCGGTGAATTGGAAAAGGCGATCAAGCGTTCTACACCGTATTCTTTGGCTTTTTTCAAAAACCACTGGTATCCTTCCTGCCGGTTCCAGCTGTAGCTTCCGTCAGGATTCTGAAAGCATTCCACCCTTTTGCGGAAATCGCTGATACCGCTTTTATCTGCCTGCTCCTGTGTTCCTGCACCGATATTAAAGCGCCATCCCGAAAGCCCTATTCCCAAAGGATTTCCTTTATCGTCGGTTTGCCGGCTAAAAAGCAACTGGGCAATTTTTTGTTTCTTCTCTTCCGGCCAGTATTTGCCGATGCCTTCTGCAAACCAACATCCGGCCGCAGCAAAGTTATCGATGGTCTGATACTTTTTTTCGAGATTAATTTGCGCTTTCCAAAGATTCTTATCCACAGATTGTGCTAAGAAAAAAGCAGGAAAAAAAACGATGAGAAACTGAGAAAATTGTATTGTTCTTTTCGCCATACAACAAGGATTATTCTACACTTATGGTATAGCTATAACTGTATTTATCGGCATTCAGCAAATACTTTTCGTGCGGGAGCGCTCCCCAGCTGTTATCGCCGCCAACACCGCGCTGAGCAAGGTCAACACTAAGAAAAACTTTATCCTGCGGATGAGAATCGGTAAGTGTATGCCATCTCTTTTTTTCATCTCCCGGATCAATACTTTCCGTTTTCACATTCAGTGCGCTGAAGCTTAGCGGTTGTTCGCCGGTAATTTTAAAAGTTGTATTTCCGTTGGAAAGTTCGATCCAGCGTGCATCGGTTTTGTTTCCGGATTCCTGCGGACGAAGATAATTCCAGGTATATTGGTCTTTTACTTTTCCGTTGTAAATCCCCATAAACGAGGCGGTATTTCTGTCGCTGTAATTTTCCCAAGGACCGCGGCCGTAATATTTCAGGTTTTCAAAACTTCCGGGAAGTTCCATACGCATTCCGAAGCGTGGAATTTCGGGCAGATTTTTTCCGGTTTTGTCGATGGAAGCGGTAACGGTAATTTCACCATCCGGACGAACAAGATATGATACCTGATAAGGGATATCCAGATCTTTCAGCTGATATTGCACATTTACCAAGAGTCCTTCTTTATTTTTTTTGTCTATGCTGATGTTCTTAATTGTAGGGTTTTGGTGTGCATTTTTCCAGGCTTTAAGCTTTTGCGGCATCTTGTTTCCGAAATCGTTATCGGTGGGTGCACGCCAGAAGAACGGCTCCGGGAAACCGGTTACAGTTTCCTTGTTTGCTTTTTTGTATGAAGCCAGCTTTCCGGTTTTCAGGTCGAAAGTTCCGGTAACGTTTCCGGCTTCAAAGGTAAGCTGATCTCCTTTTTTGGCAGATTTCACCTTTCCTTTTGCCGAAGTTCCGTTTTCGGTAAAATAATCCCCGGAAATTTTGAACTGTTCTCTTGCCAGCTCAAAATCTGCCGGAATCATTTCTGTCGCATTTTTCTGATAGGCATACACACTCAGGTAATATTCTCCTTTTCCGGTTGTATTTAGCTTTAAAGGAATTTGTTCTGATTTCCCGGCTTGTGCATTTGCACTGAATGTTCCGTTCTGAACCGGCTTCCCGTCTTTCAGCAATTCCCATTTGAAATTGAAATCCGATAAAGGGAGCTGATTGTATTTGTTCCTGATATTCAAAGTTCCATTATTGTATGCGAAATTGATATCCTGATATACTTTTTTTACTTCAAAATATCCCGGATGTACATTTCTTTCGGTATCGATAATTCCGTTTCCGCAAAAATTAAGGTCATTCTGAAGGTTTTCTCCACCGAAATCCCCGCCATAACCATAATACAGTTCTCCTTTTTCATTTTTAGCAGGGAAAGCCTGATCTACCCAATCCCAAATTGCACCGCCCTGCATTTTCGGGCTTGTTGCGATAACATCAAAATATTCCTGAAAATTACCGCTGCTGTTCCCCATAGCATGACTATACTCACACATAATGAACGGGCGCTTTTTGTCGCTTAACGCATATTCTTTCATATAAGAAATGGGTGGGTACATAGGAGCTACAATATCGGTATTCCGGTTCTGTTCGGCTTGTTCAAACATTACTGGTCTTCCCGGTTGGTTTTCCTTCAGCCAATCGTATGCATCGTAAAATACCTGGCCGTTCCCACATTCGTTACCCATACTCCATACAATAATAGAAGGATGGTTTTTGTCCACAGCTACCATTCTTTTTATGCGGTCCATATGCGCAGGCGCCCAAACAGGAAGATAAGCGGGATGTTTGGATTTATCCAAATCGCTGTCGTAGGAAACGCCCATTCCGTGGCTTTCTATATTGGCTTCATCAATAATGAAGAAACCGTATTGATCTGCAAATTTGTACCAGCTTGGATCGTGCGGATAATGGCTCATCCTGATGGTGTTGATATTGGCCTGCTTCATCAGCTGCATATCTTTTTTCAGAAGCTCAGGATTTGGAACATGGCCGGTTTTTGGATCATGCTCGTGCGAATTGACTCCTTTTACCATTATCGGTTTCCCGTTTACCATTAGCTGAGCATCTTTTATTTCCACTTTCCGGAAACCAGTGAATCCACTGATGACCTGATCTTTCCCATCGGAAGATTTCCATTGCATCTGATATCGGTAAAGGCTTGGCGTTTCCGGATGCCATTTGTGCACTGAGGGGATTTCTGTCTTAAATGTCAGCTGTGCAGCTGTAGTATATTTCCGGGAATCTTTGAAAACTTCTTTTCCGGAAGGATCGTAAAGCGTAAAAAACAGCACACCTGGTTTATTTTTAGAATTGGAGAACTTTCTCAAATCCACTTTTGCATCCAGCATCCCGTTCTGATAGGTTTTATCAAGATCAGCTTTAATTTCATAATCCCATACGGAAATATCCGGCACTGCTTGCAGCCAAACATCGCGCTCAATTCCTGAAAGGCGGAACATATCCTGGTCTTCCAGATAGCTTCCGTCGTGCCAACGTGTTACCTGAACGGCCAACAGGTTCTCTCCTTTTTTTAAAAATTTTGTAATATCAAATTCAGCCGGGGTTTTGCTGGCTTTGGTCATTCCTACTTCCTTCCCGTTCAGGAAAACCTGCGCGTATCCGGAAATGGAGCCAAAATGCAGGATTACCGACTGATGATCCCAGCTGTCGGGAAGTGTAAAAGTTTTCCTATAGCTGCCAACAGGATTATAATCGCCTTTGATGTAAGGCGGGTCTTTCGGGAAAGGATAAATAATATTGGTATAAATAGGAATATCATATCCCTGGATTTCCCAGTTGGAAGGAACCGGAATATTTTTCCAAGAGCTGTCATTAAAGCCTGTTGTGTAAAAATCCTTGGACTTTAATGCCGGGTTTTTTACCAGAGTAAATTTCCATTCGCCATTCAGGCTTTTGAAATACGGAGACTGTTCCGGGTTATCAGATTTTGCAGATTGTCCGGAATCGTAAATAACAAATTGGGAATGACCTTCCAGCTTATTACGGTCGAGGATAGAGGGATTTTCCCATTCATTCTGCTGGGCAAAAGATACAAAGCCTGCACATAGAGCAGCAAGACTAAAGAAAAAAGTTCTGTACATGGATGATTTGTTTTAAATTATGATAAGAATCTTTGCGCGGCAGTACATTTCAGCATTTTTTATAGTATAAAAAAACGAAAGTTTTATAAAAAAAACTGTTCTGCACAAAGAAGCCACACTATGAAATTCTTCATTATTTTGATGGTGAAAAATTAAGCAATTTGATTATAATGTAGACCTTAAAAATATCAAAAATACAAAATAATTTATTTATCAGCCAAAATGATTCAATTTTTATGGCAACTTTTTTAAGTACTTTGAAACACTTACAAACCTAACGTTATGATTCATCAATTCAAATTTACTTTAATCCTAACAATGGTAATTTTTTTATCAAATTTCACAAAAAATTATGGTAAGACTTTATCAGCCCCCGCAACTTATTATCTTGATTCCGAAATGGGGAATGACCAAAAAAACGGACAAAGTCCGCATTCTAATCGCGATACTGGACTCCCTATTCCCGCGAGAAATGCAATAGGCTTCAAATTTTTTCAAGTTAGAATAATCCAATTCATTAAAGCTAATGTCTTTTTTGCCAAAGAACCGTTGCAGCGCATTCAGAGTATCTTTTTCCACTTTCGCTGTTCCGGTTTTATCCGATGCCAAAAGATTTCTAATCAAATCTTCGTGGAAACTCGTATAGGTTAAGGAAATCCTTTGTCCGCTGCTCGTCTTTAGTTTATTGATGAGATCAGGAAGCGTGAAGTAGATTCCATTTTTATCGAAATCGTCGATAATCTCGTCAATGATCTTAATTCTGCGCTCAATAAATTTGTTGAGGTTAGCGTGATTGGGATGCGAAGTTTTCAGACGACAAGCGTCAAAACTCCAGTCCTTCTCCTTGCAAGTTTTCCCGATTGAAAGACTTGTGTTTTTGCGGTCTTTTATAAATGAAATTATGATACTTCTCTCCCCTGTTTTATTCGCTTTTGGAGCAAGTGTAAAGGTGTAACTTACCATTTTGTGTCAATTTTTATCGTTTTTCACGAACATTTTTTTCAGATGTTCCTGTTTATCGTGTTTTACAAAAATTTTTTCACGAACATTTCACGAACATTTGCCCTCCAAAAGTAAAATATTATAAAATACTGTACAAGAAAAATATTTGTAAACAATTGATAATCAAAGAAAATAAAGCATAATAAAGATTAAGCAAATTATAATAAAACACAATAAAACCGACTGTTAATCAGAGGGTCGCTGGTTCGAGCCCAGCAAGAGGAGCCATACTGCAAATCCACTCCTACAAAGGATTTGCAGTATTTTAAAAAACAATTCGAGAGTTTGTAGTAGATGTTAATAGTAACATTAAAAGTAACATTAACTTCTACCAAAATGAAAGAAACCCGTAAATACAAGACTACACTTCGAAATGGTTGTTCTCGAACAGAAGTGTTTATTTCCCCTAAAAATTACAATTCTCTAAAATCTAAAACAGACTTAAAAAAAGATTGGTTTGTTGAGTGTAGATTTTATGATCCATTATTCTTAGCCAAATATCCTAACGGATTTCAATTCCGAAAAAGACCACCAAAACAAGAAACACTTTCCTCCCAAAAAAATGTAATGAAAAAATATAAGGGACTTATGGAAACTTATCTTGACCTTCAGCATTTTAATCCTATCACAAAGCGATTTATGGTTGATGAAAGTGGACTATTATCACCAACATCTGATTTTAAAACTGCATTATTTTTAGGCTTGAAAAAAGTGACTGGAAGCAAAAAACACGTAGAACAATTGGAATATGCAGTTTTAAGATTTACAAAAGGTTTAGACGATTTAGCATATTCCTTTATTAATATAAGCGATGTGAAAATATACCATATCAAAAACACTTTGGAGTATTTGAAATTACCTGATAATTACTACAATCATTTTCGAAGTTACATTATGGCAATTTTTAAAGAACTTATTCAATATGGATGTATTAATAATAATCCTGTTAGGGAAATTAGCAAAAGAAAATGTTTTGCAAAACCACGTATGATTTTCAGTGAGAGCAAGTTAAAAATTGTATTTGATTATCTAAAAAACAACCATTACGATTTTTTCAGATATGGAAAAATCTTTTTTTACTCCGGAGGTCGTTCAACTGAACTTTTAAGAGTTCAAAAAAAACACGTTGATATTGAAAATCAAGAATATGTTGTACAAATACAGAAAGGTAAACATTATGTATGGGAGGTAAAAGTCATTACAGATGAAGCCCTACCCTATTGGAAAGAAATAATAGGATTATGTAGTACTGATGAAGATTATTTATTTACAGTAAAGCAAATGCCGGGAAAAACTCCGATACAATCTGCAGCAATTACAAAGCGTTGGAATAGATTGGTAAAATCGAAAAAAATTAAAGATGAAAATGGAAATGATATAATTGTAACTGAAGATTTTTATTCATTGAAACATTTATTTCTGGAAAAAATTGAGGAAAAGCAACAAAACAACGACTTTGCTCCAATTATTAATTTAGCACAAATAGCAGGAAGCCACACCACCAATAGAACTACTGGAATTTATGCGATAGGAAGGAAGAAAAGAGAAAATGAAATATTGAAAAAAGTGAGAGTGGGTATTTAACTGAACCTGCTCAAAATGTTGCAAGGTTAAAACTGAACCTGCTCAAAATATTACAAGGTCAATTTACCAACCTGCTCAAAATGTTGCAAGGTCAATTTACCAACCTGCTCAAAATGTTGCAAGGTTAAAACTGAACCTGCT
>DALZZF010000003.1:209216-266673 GCA_031987605.1 Bergeyella sp.
AAAATATTACAAGGTCAATTTACCAACCTGCTCAAAATGTTGCAAGGTTAAAACTAACAAAATATTGAAAATCAATTAGTTAAATTAAATAGGCAATTTTTTCAAGAATTAAGCCTATATATATTATATTATTTATAAAAAGAATATACATATAGCAAATTTTCATTTTAGTTGAATACTCAACTTTTTTCTTTCTGCATTATCCATCTGATTTTTTTGGTTTTATAATTTTTCAGAGTTCCATGAACTATTTTACAAAAATTCATATCTGAAAATCAAACACATAGATTCCTATCTGAAAAATAAGCCTCATTTTCATAGAACTCTCCTAAAACTGAACCGTGCTTATTAGCAAGATGTGTCTTTGTACGCACAAAAATTCTTCAAATTTTAGCCTACCAAGACTATCTTGCCTTTTTTCAAAAGGGGAAAAAACTTCGGAACTCGTTTTTTTTCTTGGGAGAACTTTTTAAAAAAATTCTTCCTTATGGAATTGTAGTTGGATTATTTGACTTTTTCCGAAAATTCGGAAAAACCCAAAGGAGGCAGACCAGCAACTGATTTTGCTCTCACAATAGATACCGCAAAAGAGAGAAAATTTTGTTGATGCACTATTTAGCCCATATTAGCACTATTCAGCCCACAGACACTTGAAACTCTTGGTAATACGAAAGAAAACATTCAATTTAGCTCCAGAATCGTAAAAAAAAGAGTTATCAAACACTGGATTTCACCAAAAATCAAAATGGAAAATAAAAAAGGAAGAACATTTATCCGAATTGAAAAGGAACGAAAAAACAGATGGAAAGAACTCTGCGAAAAAAGAAATATATCACTCTCCCAGCTTATCCTCGATTCAGTTGAAAACAGATTGCTGGATAACGAAAGGAGAAAGATACTGACGTTCATTGAAAAGCAAGAAAACATCTTTGCAAAGGTGGAAAATAACATCAATCAGTTTGCAAAAATTGCCAATGCTCAAAAGTTTATTTCTGAAAATGAGCTGAAGAATTTTAATCATCTTTTTCAGGAAGTCGTAAAACTGAAAGCTGAACAGAAGAAAATTTTCATGCAAATTCTTTCTTTGGCTGCAAAATAATACAACTATACTACAAGAAATAAAAATCCTAAAATAAAATTATAAAAATATTTCTGAACTCATCAAAATCACAGAAAACAACGGTACTAAAGCCGTTTCCGCAAGGGAACTTCATTCTTTTTTAGGAAGCAAAAGAGATTTCTCAAACTGGATTAAAGACAGAATCGAAAAGTACGGATTTATTGAAAATCAGGACTTTGAATTGCTCAACAATTTTGGCGAGCAAACAGGTAGAGGTGGTCATAATAAAATTGAATACGCTTTATCGATTGATTGTGCTAAGGAAATTTCAATGGTCGAGGGCAACGAAAAAGGGAAGCAAGCCCGAAGGTATTTTATAGAATGCGAAAAGCGATTAAAGGGACAGATTTCTACTCCACCGGAAAAAAGAAACAATCCTATGACGATTACAGGGAAAAAGCATCTAATGTTTCAAAAAATAATTCAAGATATAAAGTTGAATTTATTCATGGGGGATTTACAGAAAATTTCAGAAGAGCATGCAATTCCACGATCCAAAATTACAAGCGTAATGGATTGCAGATCTTTTAATATGAATACAATAAGACTGGTATATGAAAAAGCCATCAGCAACAAAACGACATTGGAAAAGGATATTCAGCAGATGATAAATAATCTACGCCAAACCAATCCATGAAATCCTGCATCAGATCAATACGTTCCTGTGTGCTGGAGACACCCCTCTCATATAACATCTTGAAAAGAAGCGGAATAGCCATATGTAAGCAACGCCAGCATTAATCTGTTGATATTGCTGTCTCCAAACTTCCAGTTTGTTCTGTCCACCATCAGGATGAGTTTCCCTTTAAGGGGTAACGATTTTGAATTATGGCTGGAGCCCTTTTTTAAAGGCATAATTTGATTGCTAACACTTTAACATACTGAATCACATGTATTTAACAAATATAAAAACCACTTATTTTATTGATTTTTAACTCTTTGCATTTTTTGTCATGTACTATAGTAGCATGTATAACTCTTGAATAGATAGATTAGACAGTAACAAATTATTTGATAGTACTTATTTGTATTATCCCACTCAGAGAAACTTTATTATCCAACTATAAATATCTTCATCAGAAGGAATATTAAACTTTTTCCTTAATTGATATTTTCGAGTTTGAACGGTTCGTACCGAGGTATGTGTATAGTTTGCAATCTCTTTTGTTGTGAAGAAAAGGCTCAGTAATGCGCAGAATTTTAACTCGCTTATTTTTAATGAATTATCAATTTTTAAGAGATTGGAAAAAAAATCGGGATGAAGTTGAGAATATAATTTTGTAAAATCATCCGAATTATTTTTAGCGGCATTTATAACTTCCTGAAGCAGCTGTTTTTCTGTGTCATTATTGTCGCCATAATTTTTTTTGTCGGGAAGCTCATTGTTATCCAAAACATCATACTTTTTAATTTTCCTATAATAATTAGCTGTAGTAAAAGAAAGAACAATTGCAATTACCAGTAAAAAAATAGTCAGAATGATAAGTTTTTTGCTTCTGGAAATAACGTTTTTATTTTCTACTATTATTTCTTTGGAAATTTTACTTGATATGGATTTTAATGCTCTATTGTATTCATCTTCAAATTTTATTTGTTTATCTAGGATCATAACCAAACTATCTCTTTGATTGGTATCTTTATAATAATCGGCAAGTGCATAATTTAGGTTACTTTGTATTCCTATATGATTACGGTAGTGTTTATTAGAAAGGTTTGATGCAATTTTTATCCTCTTTCTCGCATCCTTATAATCTTTATTACTTCTGAAATAATGACTTAGGTATATGTTAGCGGTAATTTTTTGATAAGTATCGCTAATTAAATTTAAATCCCGAATAGATTTTTTATAATAAATATTAGCAGAATCATATTTTTCCTGTTCGAAATAATCATTCGCCAACATTAAAGTGGAAAAGAATGAAGCAGAATATACATATTTTTCAAATTCATTTTCAGGATTGGGGTATTTTTGGCGGTAAATTATTGCATTCTTATATATTTTCTTTATATTTTGATGTGCTTCTTCAAAATTACCTTTTCTACTATTAAGATATCGATATATATCCCAGATACGGAAAGAGTATTTTGGGTTGTTTTTGTAAGGACTTAATAGTGAATCTGCAATTTGCTTTGTTTCATCAAGATATCCAAGACCAATTAATGTATTACATTTTGCCAAAAGATAATTAACTTTGATGTCTTCAGACGTTGATTTTTCATATAATTCTTTCTGATTAACTTGTTTTATAATATTGTATGCTTGTTCATAATTCAAATTGATATTATAATGTTCCATTGATTTCACGTAAGCTAAAAGCAAGATGTTTGTATTATTATCAAGCTTGCTCTCATTTATAATTGCTGATATTTTCTCAATAGATTTTTGATCTTCTCTAACTTTTATATTGTTTAGTTTTAATGCCATGTAATTATCTCTTTGACTATTATCACACGAAAGACAAAAAGTAATAAATACAAAAGAAATGATACTGTAGAAAAATTTCATAATACTTTTTTTAATTATACAAAACTACGTATTCATATAGTATTACCACAGTATAACGTATAAAAATACGTGCAATAAATAATTGCTTTTCAATAAATTAGTAAGTAACGTATCTAATACGTATTGCTTTATTAATAAAAAAAAACTTATTTAATTCATCTTTGTGCAATTAAAAGCAATAGTTACATCTTATCAATTTCAGAAAACATTGTATACACAGTCTTTAAAAATTATATAGTATTTATTCTTTCAATAATAAGACACAAAATGAGAAAGTTTATAGTTCTACAGAACCAATTGTTAGCGGTAAAAAAAAATACCCACTGCACAATACGTATAAAATAGAAATACACATTTTGGATAATAAATAAGCATTTCAATTTTGATTATGCTAGTCTTTTTATTGCCAAATTCAATCTATTATTTTGTCTATAAATAGATAGTAGAATGCGAAAATGCATTATTCATATTTATTTAAAGAATACCAGATAAGTGCTATAGCTATGATTTAGAAATTAAAAAATAAAGATTGGGGTTAATTATACTATAATTTTTTATAAACACAAAAAAAAATTTTATAAACACAAAAAAAAAAACAGATAATGAAAAAAGTATTCACATTTCTTATTTTTTCATTCCTAACATCAAGGATATTTGCTCAGGGTTATGGAAACTTCCCATACGCCCAAACTTTTACAAGCGGATCACAGCCTGCCGAGATTACTGTTCCGTCAAATAGTAATCCCGTTTCGTTTACTACAAACGGAATGTTTCTTACCCCAAACCAAACGCAATACTTCGGTGCGGCTTATTTTAACAATATAAAATTCTCTTCTCCGCAAGGAATTAAAATAGAGTTTGAATACGGCATGTATGGCAGTACTTCTTTAACAAACGGAGCTGACGGCTTATCTGTCTTTCTGTTCGATGCAAGTGTAACAGACCCGCAAGTAGGTGCTGACGGTGAAGCCTTGGCATACACCTATCAAAGAGCAACACAAACCTATTCTAGTGAACGGAGAAAAGGATTGTCGGGAGCTTATCTGGGGATAGGTCTTGACGCTTGGGGAGCTTTTCATGAGCGAACTTTTACCCCTGAAGGAGATAGACGTAAAAGCGGATTAGGTGCCAAGTTGACAAATAATAAAAGTCAAGTAACCTTAAGAGGAGCCGAAGGTAAAACAAATTTAGATAACGTAGGTCGACAAGCAGGTTATAATGGATATCCACTATTGATAACAAAGTCAACGAGATCTGGTAGCGGTTCAGGAGCAATATTAAATAATGATGGCACTTTTACAACTACGACAGGAACAACTGATAACTTCTACTTGAATACACTTGCTTTTGGAAATTCCCCCACAGATGTAAATTACAGAAAGGCATTTATTGAGTTATTGCCTAATCCGGCAGGAGGATATAATGTAACCGTAAAAATTCAACATGGTAGTGCCATAACTACTATCATTGATAATTATCATTACAAAACATCCGTTACCTATATCGAAAATGCAAACAATGCCTTATATGAGATGGGTGCGTCATATATTAATGATTATATTCCTACGGCTAATAGTATACCGGGAAATAACTCTACTCATACTTTAGATACCTCTGTTCCTCAATATTTCAGAATAGGATTTGGTGCATCTACCGGTAATGGTATGAATAATCATGTCATCAGAAACTTAAAAGTCACGCTTCCTTATTCGGCTGTAGCCAATGATGATAGTTTCACTGTTGATTGCAATACCAAGACTTTCAATGTATTGACTAACGACCTCGCTTATGACAATATCAGCAATCCCACAGCATCAAACGTAAACATTGACAAAACATCTTTCAGATTTATTGATGTTTCCGGGAATCCCCAAGGACACAGTTATACAGAAGCAGGAAAAGGAACATGGACTTACAACCCAACCACCGGAATAGTAACTTTCACTCCACTAAGCAGTTATACGTCAGGAATCGCCCAAATAAGATACGATATAAAAGGAATCGAGTCCCCTTTTAATGAAGAAGCTTACAGATCTGTTCCTGCTACAATTACCGCTACAGTGGCAACCAATAATTGCTCACCAACTTGTGATAAACTATATTTGATTAGTGAGAATAGGAGTGCTATTTACGACATCTCATCATTTTCTGGTGGTAGTTTAACTTCAACATCAAGTAATAAAGTTTTGGATGTTCCGAGTAATGCAAATTCTACCCTCGCAGTGGGAATGGATCCTAATGGCTCAGGAGAAAATATTTTTCTTACAACTGGTGCTAGCTCTGGATATGTGTATGTAAATGCTGTAGCCACAAATGTTAATTCTAATGTATATGGAGGTGCAACTTCCAATCCTTTGAATGGATACGTTTATACCGTAGGAGGTGGCGCAACTAATCCCAGAAGATTGTATCAAATATATCCATCTTACGAAAATTTAGGAACAATAACAGGAGATTCTTTTTTTAGCAGTTCATCCACGTACATTTCCACAGATAGTTTTTTTGATAACAAGGGGAATTACTATTTAATTGCATTTTCGCTTGAAACGTCAAACAGCCCTTATACTTCAAATACCAAAAAACTCTATCGTATAGATGTTAATACAAGAACTGCTACATTAGTAAGAGATATCACAGGGATTCCCAATACAGTTATTGCCGTTCAGGGACTTGCATTTTATAATAATAAAATATATATGCTGTATCAGGCAAGTACTTCAACAAATGGAAACATTTATGAAATAGATCCTGATACAGGAGTGGGTACATTGAAAACAACCTACGTGTTTCCGGCAGGTGGAAATGTAGATTTGGGATCTTGTCAAGTCTATAATCTCCCATGCAATGCAGGAACAACAGCACCTATAGTAAATACATCAGTAAGTAATACTTGCCCATTAACAACTGTAAATCTAAATTCACAGGCGTTCACAGGTAGTATGCCAACAAGCCCTTTACTTTTGGAATGGTGGACAACGCCTACAAGAGATGCAGGAACGCAGGTTACAGATCCTACAGCAGTAGAAGCCGGGATTTATTATGCATTTTATTACGATAGCTCTAATAACTGCTGGAGTCCTGCTTCCAATGCAGTTTCTGTAACAATAAATACTTGCCCCACATTCGACTGTGAAACCGCTGGCATGTTTTTCTCGTATGGTTCTACATCAAATGTTACCCTTCACCGGGTTGATAAAGCGAGTAACCCCTTCGACTATCCTGCGTTAGGTAGTGCAGCAGGATATGCTTACAACGCAATAGGTTTCAATCCTGTAGATGGTTTTCTCTATGCAATACCCTATAATTCCAATAATCTTATCAGAATAGACGCGAACGGGACATATACTGATTTAGGTGCAGTTGCCGGGTTACCCTCTGGAACTTATGTAGCTGGGGAAATTGATAATCTGGGTAATTATTATGTAAAAGTAGGCTCCGCTGCTTCCAATGTAATGTATAAAATTGATATCCCCTCGCGGACGGCAACAGCCATTACACTGGATAAAACATTTTTGGCAGGGGATTTTGCTTTTAATCCTATTGATGGATTGTTGTATGGAGTTCAAACGACACCAGCGGCGGGAGCTGGAAAACTACTCTCAATTAATCCCGCTACCGGTGCAGTAAATGTGATAGGAAGCTCTAATAGCCCTAATAATTTTACCGCTATGTTTGGCTCGAGTACCGGGGAAACTTTTGGTATAGGAATCTCTGGAGGTTTTTACCAATTCAATCTTATAACCGGAGAAAGGGTGTTAATTGCAAATTCTCCAGCAGGATCTGCTGCCGATGGTGCACATTGTGTGAATTCAACCATAAAGTTCAATACGGATCTTTACGTTACAAAAACGGATAACAAGACTTATTATATACCAGGAGCCACAACTACATATACCGTTGTAGTTGGTAATAACGGACCTTTCGGCTCCATGGGTGCTAAGGTTTCAGACCCTGTTCCCACCGGTATCCCTGCTGCAAATGTGAGTTATACGGCAACCGTATCAGGTGGTGCTACAACTACCGTAACAGGAACGCAGACTGGAGCAATTAATGATGTAGTAGATCTGCCTGTGGGTGGTAAGGTTACTTATACCGTTACCGTTACAGTTCCATTAGACTATACAGGAGATTTAATAAATACTGTAACAGTAACTCCTCCTTCAAATACTACAGATTCAGATATGAGTAATAATTCGGTAACGGATATAGATACTGCCGCATGCTTTAAACCTGCTGTTACTTCGGGAACAGCATTAGCTACCAACCACGGCATTACCGCACTCGGAAGAGCCGGAGCAGATAATCCAGACAACTGGCCAATGGTTAGAAAAGGAGCTTGGACAGTACTGGAAGCCAAAACCAAAGGTTTTGTTCCAAACAGGTTGACAGATGCGCAAATGACAGCAATTCCTGCCGCCAATTTGGTAGAAGGTATGATGATTTACAACATTACCCAACAATGTTTGATGATTAACACCGACGGAACTGCAACAGGCTGGAAGTGCTATGGAACACCAGCTTGCCCAGATTAAACCAAAAAAAACTATAATAATTGTTATTTAAAATCTAACAGGTTTCCAAAACCTGGTAGATTTATTCAACAAATTAAAATTTTAAAACAATGAAAAAAACAGTAATTTCTATATTAAGCCTTTTTGCTACTTGTTCATTTGCGCAAGTGGCAATAGGCAAAACTTCTATTACGAGTCCTTCGGTTTCTCTGGAGTTTTATGACGATGCAGACAATGCAAGAGCTATGATTTTACCTTGGGTAGATTCTCAATCTGCAGTAACAGGTGCTGTAGATGGTACTATTATATATGATACCACAGACAATAAAGTGAAATATCTGAAAGCCGGAAGCTGGTTCGATTTAAGTATTACAGGTGCAGCAGATACAACCTTGCAGGATGCACTTACAGAAAACGCATCAGCAAAATCCCAAATCGGTGGTAATCCTGCAACAGATACCACTCCCGGAATTTTGGTTTTAGCAGATACCGACAAAGCAATGGTTTTGCCTAAAGTTGCAAGTCCACACCTTAACATTGTAAATCCTTCAGCAGGAATGATGTGCTACGATACCGTAAGCAAAACCCTTGCTGTTTTTAACGGAAGCGTTTGGAGTTACTGGAAGTAAAGAAGTATAAACTAAAACCATAAAGCAAATAATAAAATGTAATGAGAATAGAATATATCAAATAACTAAATTTTAACATTACACAATAATTACAAATGATGAAAATTTTTAAGACACTACTCTTAGTTGTCGCAACCATTTTTGTGCAGATAAGTTGGCTGAATGCACAATCTGTAAGCATTGCTCCAACTCATGCTGCTTGTCCTGGTCAGGGTTCGGCAACAATTTCTACCACGGATATTACAAATCCGTTTTTCCAGTTAAAAAATTCAGCAGGCACCAATATCGGGAGCGGAAATACTACAGGGAATTTTTTAGCACTTGATGCTGGAAATTATCAGGTACAAGTAACAGGAGAAGGAGGATACAATCAAACATTTAATTTTACTATTGATGATGACTACATTCCTATTCCAACTCCCAGTATTGTATTATCAGGATTTTGCGATAATACATTTACGCTTGGAGGAAATGTGATTGTCAATATGCCTTCAACTCCAGGTAAAACTTTTGAATATATAGTTGTAAAAACAAATGATCCCAATTTTTCAGATGTTGGACAAACATACATTGATGTTGCTAACCCCTGGTCTATTACGGAATTTGGTTCTTATATGGTAAGAATTAAAGACGAATGTGGGCAGACCATTACCATCCAAAGAGATATTCAGCCATCACTATCAGCAATAGGACAGGTTTCTGCCACTGTACTTAACAATCAAAACTGTGGCAGTGGTAATGTTGAATTGTCTTATATCCAGTTTTTCACTTCTGACTGGAAAGTGGTGAATCACAGCAGTTATTATGCTCTCGGAGGAATTAAAGTAGAAATCTGGGAAAAATCATCAGTAACTTCTTGCCCGTCGGTTGCGCCTTCGTCAACGCCTTTGTATGATGGTGTACTGTCTAGTGCTGGTTCAGGTATTGTTTTGCCCTTGGCAAGTTCCGGAGCATATATTTTCAGGGTAACTACTCCTTGTGGAGAATCCAAAGTATTTTGCTTCTCAATTGCTGACCAAATCACTCTGGGAATGCATGTGGTTTCATCTAATGCTGGCTGTGGAGCATCTGAAACGATGACAATTTCAGGATCGGAGAACTTTTTTCTTAATTTTCCGGTTCAGGTTGAAATCAAAAATAGTTCGGGAGCTGTTGTTCATACGCAGACGGTAAACTCTTCCTATAGTCTGGACAATTGGACAAAAGACGGATTGTCTATGGGCGATTATACCGTAACCTATACGGATGAATGTGGTGTCTCAATTAGCAAAACTGTAAACAGTCCTGCTTCTGGAGGAACTCCGGTGAACCCATTCGTTGAAGACATTTTATACACAAAATGGAAATGCTTTGATGATCTTTCCGGAAGTTTGATTGAAACAGGAACAACTCAGGTCACATTGACTATTGGAGGATATATTCCTAACCGTTCAGGAGCAAACGTAGTGATTATTGATGGGCCAAGCAATGTGGGAGTACCGGCAACTTTATATAATAATGGTGAATACGCATGGACCAATATGCTTCCTGGAATCTATACTATACGAGTTGATTCCGGTTGTGATGGTGAAACTCCAATTGAACTAACTTTTAACGTTAATCCTAATACACACCAAGTATTGCAGCAATCCATAGTTTCTACAGGAACATCTTTTTGTGCTGGAGGAGGAAGTATAAGCAGTAATGTTGTTTATAATGGAAACTTTAACAATTTAGTAGAGCTTTTAGATGAAAACGGAAATGTGATTGACGAAAATACTTCCGGAAATTTTTCAAATCTAAGTACTGGAACTTATTATACACGATTAAAAATAAATACGTGTACCGCTGCTGTTTATTATATTGACAATCCAAACTCTATTGTAATAGCAGATGGTTCAACTGGTCCGCAAATTATAAAAAAGGTAGGAATTGTATGTGAAGATGCAACAGGAACACCTACTTCTACAGGATCTGCTTATTTTGAAATAGCAGGAGCGAGTCCAATCACTGTAGAATATAAGCTTCAATCAGCTACAGCTTGGAATGTATTTAGTACAAGTGCATCAACACTATTTCAAATTGATAATTTAATTCCTAATGAAATATATGATGTTCGTATTACCAGCTGTGGAACTAGTATTTCTACCACAGTTGCTATTCAAACTCCTGGAGTTTTAACGGCAACAAACAATGTTCATCCTTGTCCTAATAGCCCTTATACTTTATCGGCACCAGATTATGCTGGAGCATCTTATGAATGGACAAATTCTGCAGGTGTAATTGTGGCAACCACCAGAGAATATCACATTGCAAATTATAATAGTTCTTTTGACGGAACTTATACAGCAAAAATATCTTGGGGAGGTTGCGTAGTGCGTTATATTACCCTAAACTTAAATTCTGATAAATGTGGTGAGCCAATTGACGAAGTTTGTACAAAGCCCGGAGATTTCTCGGATGCTGGTCAGCCTACCAAAGTTGGAATCACGGTTCAGCAAAAACAAGATAACTGGCCAGCCAATATTCCCAATGGCTTTATCGCATTAGAATCTAAAGAAAAAGGATTTGTTGTTACACGTGTTTCTCACGTTGGCGGAACAGACGGAACACCGGATTTTATCAACGATTCAGTAAAAGACCCTAAAGCGGGGATGATCACATATGATATTCAGGATAAATGCGTGAAACTGTACAACGGACAAAAATGGAACTGTATTCAAAAAAGTTGTAATGAATAATGTATAAAATAAAAACAATGAAAAAATCAATATATACCCTAATTTTCTGTGTACTGGCGACTACTGCCAGTGCACAGGTTTCCATCGGTGGAAAACAGAGTGTTGAGGGAACCACTACGATTCTGGATTTCAACAGTGATACGGCCGGAAAAAAAGCGGATGGAACCGTAAACAGCTTAGGAATAATCCTTCCTTCCGTTGAAAACCTAAACAATGCTCTTGCCGGTAATGCAACAGAAAATAACGGGACATTTCTTTTCGATAGCTCCGACAAAAAAGTGAAAATGTACGAAAACGAGATTTGGGTAGCTTTGTCAGAAGCAGGTGATAATACGCAGATTACTGTAAACAGTACCGAAGAATCTTCCAAAGATCAGGGAGCTATTATTGATTCACCAAGCAGTTCAGCCAAAGGTGTTCTGGTACTGGAATCTGCGGACAAAGCGATGATTCTGCCACGGATCGCCAATCCGCACACAACAGTAAAAAGTCCGTATCCGGGAATGATGTGCTACGATACCGTAAGCAAAACCCTGGCTGTTTTTAACGGAAGCGTTTGGAGTTACTGGAAGTAAAACTCTGATAATGAATTTCAAAGAAATACATATTGGTTACCTAATCAACCAATTGGTTACAGAACGTGGGGTAGAAACACCCCGCATCTGTAATTTTTTAAAATGTACGGAAGAAGAGGTTGAACAAATGTACCAAGCGAAAAGTTTAAACACAGAATTACTGCTTAAATGGAGCAAACTTTTAGACTATGATTTTTTCAGGGTTTACTCGCAGCATCTGATATTGTATGCACCACCGGCTGCCACGGCCGAAACCAAATCAGTCAGATCACAGCTTCCCCGATTCCGCAAGAATATCTATACCAGTGAAATCATAGAATTTATCCTTGAAGAATTGAAAAACGGAAGCAAAACAAAAAAGCAGATTATTGAAGAATACAGAATCCCGAAAAGCACACTCTACAAATGGATCAGCAAATACGGAAACTCCAAGGTTATCTAGATCTGTATCTCGGCAAAAGCAGCGAATACATTTTGCAGGAATTAGGTCTTCCAGATTCCCATTTTGAAAATAATAAAATATGGTTTTACAAAAAGAAAAGTAAAATTATTTTCAAAGACGACATTATATTTTTCTTAAAAGATGAAAAGGTGGTAGAGATTGCCATAACAGAATACATTATGGGGATAGCAGTTCGAAACATATTTTATAATCAGAAAGGATACCCGAAATTTAAAATTTCCAATATTTTATTAAAATTTACTTATGAAGCCTGATAGCATTGCATATTTGTTAAAAGGGAAAACTAAGAAAAAGGTAAAAGAGATAGTGTGATATAGTCTATACCACTCTGATTTCGATATATGGCGTTATGAACTCACGAAGAATTTATTCTTTCGGCGTGAAATGATTTTGTTCTTTGTTGAAAATAACGTAATGGACATTACGATTACGGATTATTTTCTGGGGATTATCATTCGGGAATACATCTACTAAAAAACAATAAAATGACGAAACACCAATATTCTTCTTTCATTGGAAAAACCAAAACAGAGATCATGGAAGAACTGGGACATGATTTCAATTATTATCCGTCGAATATTTGGACATATGAAATCAGCAAAAATTGGCTTGGCAAACGGAAATTCTTACTCATCACTTTTGAAAACGAAATTGCTAAAAACATCAAAATACAATCCTGTTATGGAAAATTCAACTCCCGTAAATTATAAAAGCATTTACTGCGATTTATTAGCAAAAAAATATCCCGAAAAATTAGCAGAATTTCAGCAGATTCTCAACAAAGACTCTCTGAATGAACTGGATATACTAAAGATGAGCAAAAGGATTTCGGACAGTTCTGCCAATGGTAAGCATAAATCTTACAATAAATCCACTATTCTTATAATTCTGGATTATCAGAAAAGCAACAAATTAAATAACTCCGAGCTTTCCAGACGTTTTGATATCAGCAGAAATACCATTGCCAAATGGAAGAAGCTGTTTCAAATATAATTATTACGATTTCATAAGGAAAAACACAAATTCTCTATATTTCCGAAAAGAGCATCTTAATTTTTCGAGATGCTCTTTTTATTCAGAAATTTCACAACTTCACCTCCCCGGCCATCACCGCTTCCTGAAGATAAATTTCATATTTCTTTTTGTCTGATTTGGCGGTGATAATATATCCGTCGTCAGTAAATTCCCAATCGAGGATCTCCATTTTGGTTCCGGCAATCTTCTTGGCATCGCTGGAGATATTCAGACTTTGAATCTGGTCAATTGCATCGGCACCGTACTGAACGGCACTTGCTTTACTTATCACTTTAGTGGCGTTGGAGAGCGTTTTCAGGTTTCCAGAACCCAAACCTATCGCAGCGGCTCCCGTTCCTGCAACATCAGCCAATCGGCCAAGTAACTTGGCATTCAATCCCGATTTCTTTTGCTTCACAAACACAAAATCTTTTCCTGCAGGCAGATAGATTTGTATTACTGCTCCCTTTTTGAGGTGAATGGAATCGTTTACCACCAATTCAGTTTGATTGTTTTGAATAGAAGTTACCGCCAATTGTGCTTGAAATGTTGAAGATGCAGAAAGTAAAATAACTGCTGAGAAAACTAAATTTTTCATCATTAAATCTGTTTTATTGAATTACTATTTTAAATAATGGATTGTGTTAGGAATGATTCGGTCTCCGTAGATAGTGGGTTCACCATCTAAAATCATTGGATTGTCGGTACCCAAATAGATATGAGTACCATCACTTAACTCATAATAATTACCGTCATCATAAGATTCGTTAACAGGAAACGGATTTTCATCTTCGGGATCTGCTTTTTGTTCTTTCTGCAACCTTGATTTCTCTTCCGTCCAGATGGCACCGGATTGCATGGCTAAATCGAGTTCGAGCATGGCTTTCGCCCATTTTTTTTCTGGAGAATCTTGATTTCCCATAATTTATAAAATTTGATTTGATGAAAGTCCAGTTCCGAAACCTCCGATTTAAAACAAGAAAGCGTGGAACTGAAGCCAATCCGTTAAAGAGGTACTGCGAAGAACCCGACAACCAGATAGAACTTACAGCCCACGCCATAAGATGACATGGGCGCAAGCCTATCGAATTTGGTTGTCAAAAGAAGATTCGCAGTTTTCTTTAACCAATACGATAGCTTACGCTTTACGTTGATTTTTTATTTTCTAAGGCAAAGATAAAGTTTTAAAATTCAATTTATTTAAGCTTTGATTTAATTTTCCCAATATCCTTTTTCAACTCCAAAAACATATCCTTCACGTTTTGTCCGGAAAACTCATCAGGATCGTATTCCTGGGTATTAATAGAGCAGGCGAACTCCCAGATTTCTTTGACATCGGAAAGCGGAATTTTCAGTGGTTCATAAAAACTGTTGTCCGATTTCACGCAGATAAAATTGCCTTCATGAAACTGAAAACGCTTGTAAATAATTCCATCATTGGTGGTGATGAACACATAGGTTTTATCGGTTTTTAAATCTGCTAAATTTTCCACATATTTTCCCACGATGAAAGTCCCGTCTTTGTAGGGCGGCATCGAATCGCCATCTGCAGGAAAGGCACGAAACTTTCCGTTTCGTAAAAATGGAAGAGAAATGGTTTGCAGACTTTCAATATATTCAGGATCGCTGTACCCGTTCAGGTAGCCCATGGATGCTTTTTGCGGAATAATCTCAATCTGGTTATTGCCCTCACCATCCACTTTTATGGGCAGCAATACACGGTTTTCCGGGAGATTCAACATTTCCTCCAAGGGATATTTCCGGATGTCCACAGAAACCATAAGATCAATACTGATTCCGAAAAACTTCGATATTCTAAGCAAAATTTCGATTGGAGGTTCGGAGCTTCCATCTTCATATTTGGAATATCTTCCACGGGTAATAAACAAATGGTCGGCTACTTTCTGCTGCGAAAGTTCACGTTGGGTTCTCAGAAACCGCATATTATCAGATAAAACAGACATTGCTAAAATTTATATCAACAAATATAAAAATATTTGCTAAAATCTGTACTAATTTTGAAGCATGAATCGTTCAATTGTTCATATGGATCTGGATACTTTTTTTGTATCCTGCGAAAGATTGCATAACTCAAAACTCAACGGAATTCCCGTCATCATCGGTGGTGGGGAGCGTGGCGTGGTGTCCTCTTGTTCCTATGAAGCCCGGTATTTTGGAGTGCGTTCTGCCATGCCTATAAAAATGGCGCTTCGGCTTTGTCCGGATGCAAAAGTTATTCATGGTGATTATGAACTGTATTCCAATCTGTCACATACAGTAACGGAAATTGTCCAAAAGCAGGTTCCCGTTTTGGAAAAAGCCAGCATTGATGAGTTTTATCTGGATCTTTCGGGGATGGACAAGTTTTTCGGGTGTTGGAAATGGTGTCAGGAAATTGCTGCTTCGGTGACCAAAAACACCGGACTACCCATCAGTTTTGCTTTGTCCACCAATAAAACGGTTTCTAAAATTGGAACCGGAGAAGCGAAACCCCATGGAAAGCTGGAAATTCAGGAAGATTCTATACAACCCTTTTTGAATCCGCTTTCCATCAGGAAAATCCCGATGGTGGGAAATGTAACGTTTCAGTTGCTGTCGAGGATTGGGATCAGAACGATTAAAACCTTATCGGAAATGCCTGTGGATGTACTGCAGCAAATGATTGGTAAAAACGGTAAAGAACTTTGGAAAAAAGCCAACGGGATTGATGAATCTCCTGTAGTCCCCTTTCACGAACGGAAATCTGTTTCCAAAGAGCATACTTTTGTTAATGACACGATGGATCTGCCCATGCTGAAATCCGTTATTTCGGGGATGGCGGAACAGCTGGCATATCAGCTCCGTCAGGAAAAATGGCTGACCTGCACTGTGATGATTAAAATCCGTTATGCCAACTTCGATACCGAAACCAAACAGGCAAAAGTGGCATATACGGCTGCGGATCACACCCTTTCCAGAGTGGCTTTAGAATTGTTTCAGAAGGTCTATCACCGAAGAATGCGCCTTCGTTTGGTTGGACTTCGGTTCACGAATTTGGTTCACGGCAATCACCAAATGAATTTGTTTGAAGATACCGAAGAACTGATGAATCTCTACCAAACCATGGATAAAATCAAAAACCGTTTCGGCTCCAACGCTGTTGGCAGAGCAGCAGGATTTAATATTTTGAAAGTCTAAATTTTACGCATAGAACCTCACATCTCCAATCCAAAATTCATCATCCAAAATCTAAAATTCAGAAATCCAATGTTCCTCAATTGCCACACTTTCCACAGTTTGCGTTATGGTACTTTATCGGTTCAGGAATTGGTGAAGCAGGCTTCGTATTTCGGTGTGAAAGAATTGGTATTAACGGACATCAATACGATTACGGCGATTTATGAATTTAAAAAAGAATGTGAAAATCTTGGAATTAAACCCATTGTTGGAGTAGAAATTCGGAAAGAAAATGAACTTTTCTACATCGCCATTGCAAAAGATTTTAGTGGAATTGGTGAGATTAATCAAATGCTCACCGATTTTAATTGTAATGAAAAAGAACTTCCAAAACATCATCCCAATTTCAAGAAGGTATTCACGATTTATCCTTTAGAAAATCGACCAGAAACGTTGTTGGAAAAGGAATTTATTGGAATTAAAGAAACTGAACTCAATCTGTTGTATAGAAAAGATTTGAAAGATTTGATTTCAAAAATGGTGATACTACAACCTGTAACGGTAAGTTCACAAAAAGAATACAATCTTCACCGAATTTTACGAGCGATTGATCAAAATACGCTGATTTCAAAATTGGAAAAAAAGGATTGTTGTGAACCAACCGAACGTTTCCAATCTCCACAACAAATTGTAGAAGCATTTGCTCGTTATCCGCAGATTATTGAAAATACCAAAAATCTTCTTCAATCCTGCAATTTTGAATTTGAATTTGGCGTTCCCAGAAACCGAAAATTCTACACCCATTCCAAAGAAGACGATTTAAAATTACTGACCAGATTGGCGTATGTCGGAATGGAAAAACGCTACGGAAATTGCAATGAAGAAGCCAAAAAAAGAGTTCAAAAAGAATTAAAAGTCATTGATGAACTCAACTTTAGTGGTTATTTTCTCATGACTTGGGATATTATTCGATACAGCAATTCTATGGGTTTTATGCACGTTGGAAGAGGAAGCGGCGCCAATTCAATCGTGAGTTATTGTCTGGGAATCACCGATATTTGTCCGCTTGAATTGGATTTGTATTTTGAACGTTTTTTGAATCTTAACCGAAAATCTCCGCCCGATTTTGATATCGATTGGAGTTGGCAAGAAAGAGATATTATCTTAGAATATATTTTTGATCGTTACGGAAAAGATCATGTTGCTTTTTGTGGAACCAATGTAGAATTTAAGTACCGTTCAATTTTTAGAGAAGTGGGAAAAGCATTTGGTTTGCCGAAAGAAGAATTGGATGCTTTGGCGAAAAATCCAATGGCAACACACGATAAAAATGAAGTCGTAAAATTGGTTCACAAATACGGATTGCTTTTGGAAAAATTTCCGAATCAACGCAGTATGCACGCTTGCGGAATTTTGATTTCTGAAGAACCGATTACCAATTTCACCGCTCTTGAAATGCCCCCAAAAGGTTTTCCGATTGTGCAATTTGATATGCATGTTGCGGAAGAAATCGGTTTTGAAAAATTCGACATTCTTTCACAAAGAGGTTTAGGAACGATCAACGATACCGTAAAACTCATTAAAAAAAATCGTGGATTTGCAGTAGATATTAAAGACACCACGATTTCCAAAGACGAAAAAATCTGCAATCAATATTTGGCAGAAGGAAAAACCATTGGTTGTTTTTATATCGAAAGTCCTGCAATGCGTGGACTTTTGAGAAGATTAAAATGCGATAATTATAAAGTTTTGGTGGCTGCTTCGTCGATTATTCGTCCTGGAGTGGCACAAAGTGGAATGATGAAAGAATATATTTTTCGGCACAATCACCCGAATCAGTTTGAATATTTTCACGATGTTTTCAAAGAACAATTGGGCGAAACCTACGGAATTATGGTGTATCAGGAAGATGTGATTAAAATTGCGTTACATTATGGTGGACTTTCTGCAGATGATGGTGATGTGCTGAGAAGAGCAATGAGCGGAAAAGGACGATCGCTTTCTGCACTTCAAAAAGTAAAAGATCATTTTTTTGAATCGTGTAAAAAATTAGGCCATCCCGAAAAACTTTCTCAAGAAGTGTATCGACAAATAGAATCTTTTGCGGGCTATTCTTTTTGTAAAGCACATTCTGCTTCGTATGCGGTGGAAAGTTATCAAAGTTTGTATTTGAAAGTCTATTATCCGTTGGAATTTATGACTTCCGTCATCAATAATATGGGCGGATTTTACCGAACGGAAGTTTATGTTCACGAAGCAAAAATGTCGGGAGGAATGATTGAAAATCCTTGTGTGAATACCAGTTTTTATCAAACCACACTGAAAGGAAATCAAATTTATTTAGGTTTTCAACATTTACAAAGTTTGGAAACAAGGATTGCTCATTTTATTGCAGAAGAACGAGAGCGAAACGGAAATTATACTTCCCTTGAAAATTTTGTTCGAAGAGTTCCGATTGGTATTGAAACCCTGCAAGTTTTAATTTTCATTGGTGCTTTTCGGTTTACAGGAAAACCCAAAAACGAATTATTGGTGGAAGCAAGACTGCTTTTAATTCAGTTTAAACCGGAAACACGAGGAATGCTTTTGATAGAAGAACCGCAACAAGAATATCAACTTCCCGAACTGAAGCGTTCCGTTTTCGAGGATGCTTTTGATGAAATTGAACTGTTGGGATTTTCGGTTTCGTGCAGTCCATTTGATTTATTGAAAACCAAATATCGGGGAAGTGTTTTCGTGAAAGATTTGCTTCAAAATCATAAAAAACAAGTGAAAATGTTGGCTTATCTCATTTCCAGAAAACACGTTCCCACCAAGAAAGGAGCCATGTTTTTCGGAACTTGGATCGATGCCAATGGCGATTATTTTGATACCGCTCATTTTCCAGATTGTTTGCAACAGTATCCATTTCAAGGCGGTGGTTGTTATTTGCTTTTGGGAACGGTGGAAGTGGATTATCATTTCCCCACCATTACGATTCATAAAATGGCAAAAATGCCTTTTATTCCCGATCCTCGTTATGCGTACGATGAACAAAAACGCTACGAAGTTCATGGGAAAATTCGAGAAGATGTGAGCATGACGCAAAGAAAACCCTATCCTCAAGAGCACGAAATTGGTTTGCCGAGGAGGAAGATGAGTTAATTTGATTATTTTTTCATCAATTAAAATCATTGGATATTAAATTAAATGAACCGTTGTATTTATCATTGAAATACTTTTTTTCTTAAATTTAACACCTAATGTTAATCAAATAACATCTAATGAAAATCAATAGATTAAAAATAGTTATAGTTGAAAAAGAGCGAACAAGTAAGTGGCTGGCGGAGCAGTTGGGTAAAAGTGAAGTAACAATTTCCCGCTGGTGTACCAATGAAATACAACCCTCTATGGAAACATTTTTGGAGATTGCAAAGTTGTTGGATGTGGATATAAAGGAATTAATTAATTCAACGAAATAGAAAAAATGAACAAACAACAACTCGCTGCTAAAATTTGGGAATCTGCCAATGGTATGCGTTCCAAGATTGAAGCGAATGAATATAAAGATTACATTCTCGGTTTTATTTTTTATAAATATCTTTCAGAGTATGAGATTAAGTATGCCAAAAATGAAGGGATGGATGATGCCGGAATTAAACAACTTTCAGAAGAGGATGAGGAAACGGTCAATCACTTTAGAAAAAACATTGGCTATTTCATTGGTTACAAAGATTTGTTTTCTACTTGGCTTGATAAAGGAAGCGATTTTGAAGTTGCCAATGTGCGTGAAGCTTTATCTGCCTTTAACCGTTTGATCAATCCGGCGCATAAAAAATTGTTTGATAAAATTTTTGAAACGCTTGAAACGGGATTAAGTAAATTAGGCGAAACCGCAGGAGCGCAAACCAAAGCCATTAGTGAGCTTTTGCAACTCATCAAAGATATTCCGATGGATGGAAGGCAAGATTATGATGTTTTGGGTTATATCTATGAATATCTGATTTCCAATTTTGCTGCGAATGCCGGTAAAAAAGCAGGCGAATTTTACACGCCGCATGAAGTTTCTTTTCTGATGTCGGAGATTATTGCCGATCATCTTAAAGACAGACAGCACATTCAAATTTATGACCCGACAAGTGGATCTGGTTCGCTCTTGATTAATATTGGTAAAAGCGTTGCCAAACACATGGTAAATGCCAACAACATTAAATATTATGCACAAGAGCTAAAACAAAATACCTACAATCTTACTCGTATGAATTTGATTATGCGGGGCATTTTGGTAGATAATATCGTTACACGAAACGGAGATACTTTAGAAGAAGACTGGCCTTTCTTTGATGAAAACGATCCTGTTCATACTTATAATCCGTTGTATTTGGATGCCGTAGTTTCCAATCCGCCGTATTCACAAAAATGGGATCCTACGGATAAAGAAGCCGATCCTCGTTATGCCAATTTTGGTTTGGCTCCAAAATCCAAAGCCGATTTTGCTTTTCTGCTGCACGATTTGTATCATTTAAAACCCGATGGTATTATGACCATTGTTCTTCCGCACGGTGTATTGTTTCGTGGTGGTGAAGAAGGAGTTATTCGTAGAAATCTGATTGAGAAAAATAATATTGATGCTATTATCGGATTGCCTGCCAATATCTTTTTCGGTACAGGTATTCCTACCATTGTGATGGTGTTGAAACAGAAAAGAGTTCCAAGTGATGTATTGATTGTAGATGCATCCAAGGGTTTTCAGAAAGTGGGCAAAAACAATGTGCTTCGCGCTTCGGATATTAAGCGAATTGTGGATGCGGTAATTGCCCGACAAAGCATTCCGAAATTTGCGGCTTTGGTGAGTCGTGATGAAATCCGTGCCAATGATTACAATCTCAATATTCCGAGATATGTAGATTCTGGAGAAGCACCCGAAAGTTGGGATATTTATGCCACCATGTTTGGCGGTATTCCTGTAAAGGAAATCGATGCATTGCAAAACTATTGGGAGGCGTTTCCAAGTTTGCGGCAAAGTCTATTTACTCTGACTTCTGCGGAAATGGCTGCATTGAAAACCGATGATGTGAAAACAACGGTAGCAGAAAATAAAGACACCAAATTATTCATTGCCCATTTTGCGAAAGCCTTTGCCGATTTTGATGAACTGATGCGAAAGCAACTCATTGAACAAATGATGACGTTGAACCTTTCCAAAACGAAAAACGATTTAAGTGAAGAGATTTTCAATCGTTTTGAAAATATTCCTTTGATTGATAAATATTTGGCGTATCAATTATTAGATGATCAGTGGCAAAGCATTTCCGGAGATTTGGAAATTTTGCAAACCGAAGGTTTTTCCGCAGCGAAACAAGTAGATGCCCATATGGTCATCAAAAAGAAAAACGGAAAAGATACCGAAGTGCAAGAAGGTTGGAAAGGTCATATTTTACCGTTTGAATTGGTGCAGAAAAATTTGTTAGCAGAAGAACTGCAAGCATTATCCGAAAAAGAAAATCGCTTAACAGAAATTACTGCAACTTACGAAGAATTGTTAGGCGCCATTTCTGAAGAAGGCAAAGACGGCGATATTACCAACGAAGCCAAAGATGCTTTTGTAAATGCCGAAATTGTAAAAGCAGCCAAAGAAATAAAAGCCGACATCAAGAAAGGTGCGAAGTATAATGAAGGCGATGACGAAACCAAAATACTGAAAGTAGAAGCACTCATTAACGAAGAAAAAGAACTCAAAAAAGAAGTAAAAAAACAAGCCGATGCTTTGCATTTGCTCAGTAAGAAAACCATAGAAAATTTGAGCGGTGCAGCAATAAATGCGTTATTAGAAGAAAAATGGATTGCACCATTGGTAAATAGTTTGCACCAATTGCCAACGGAAAACATCGCTACTTTAACCCAAAAACTCACCAAACTGGCCGAAAAATACAAAACCACTTTGCAGGAAGTGAGCAAGCAACTGCAAGATACCGAAAACGAATTGGCAACTATGATGGGCGAATTGACGGGAACCGACCACGATATGCAAGGCATTGCCGAATGGCAAAAACTTTTAAAAACCCATTAGGATATGGCAAACAAAAATAAACCTGCCCTACGCTTTAAAGGTTTTGAAGAAGAATGGGAGGAAAAGAAGTTGGGAGATTTAGGAACAATATTAACAGGTAATACACCATCAACTCAAGATTCATCAAATTATTCAGACGATGGAATACTTTGGGTTACACCAACAGATATTTCTGAAAATATAACGTACACATCTGCAAGAAAATTAAGTATTGTGGGACAAACTAAAGCTAGAGTTGTTCCAAAAGGTTCCATTTTAGTTACTTGTATTGCAAGCATTGGAAAAAATACTTTATTAGGAAAAAAAGGAGGATTCAATCAGCAAATAAATGCAATCGTTGTAAATAATAGTTTTAACAATTCATATTTTTTGTTTACACATAGTCATAACTGGTCGTCAATTATGAAAAATATTGCGGCTTCTGGAACAATGCAAATTGTCAATAAAAAAGAGTTTTCTGAATTACTAACATCAGTTCCCCAACTTCCCGAACAAACCAAAATCGGAACTTATTTTAAAAATTTGGATGCGTTGATTGCGTTGCAGGAAGAAAAATTAGCAAAGCTCCAAAACCTAAAAAAAGCAATGCTGGAAAAAATGTTTCCTGCTGCAAATGCCGATGTTCCCGAAATCCGTTGCAAAGGTTTTAGCGATAAATGGGAAAAGAAGAAATTGGGTGAAGTTTGTAGTAATACATATGGTGGCGGTACACCAAGCACTTTAATAAAAGAATATTGGGATGGAAATATACCTTGGATACAGTCTTCGGATTTATCAGAAGGTGAAGTCTTAAATGTTACAATAAGAAAAAGAATATCTCAAAAAGGCTTAAATAATTCTGCAACTAAACTAGTACCTAAAAAATCAATTGCAATAATTACTCGTGTTGGAGTTGGAAAATTGGCTTTAGTCCCTTTTGAATTTGCAACAAGTCAAGATTTTCTTTCATTAAGTAATTTGAATATTGACATTTTATTTGGAGTTTTTTCAATTGGCGAAATTTTAAAAAAAGAACTTCATAAAGTACAAGGAACTTCAATTAAAGGAATAACAAAAGATGAATTACTTATAAAAAACATTTTAGTTCCAAAAGACAAATCCGAACAACAAAAAATCGGAAACTATTTTCAAAACTTAGACCAAGCCATTGCACAATCTGGGCAAAAAATAACCCAACTCAAAAATCTAAAACAAGCACTATTGCAAAAAATGTTTGTGTAAAATAATCTTCTTCACCATGACCACATTTTCTACAGAATCTCAATTTGAAAACGCATTAATTCGACCCCGCTGGGGTCGCCCGTTTGTAGAAATATTTATATTTCTACAAACATTGCACTCCGTAGGAGTGCTATATCATAAAACAAATAATTCAATTTAAATTTATGGCAAACACCTATTCACAAATCTATATTCAAATTGTATTTGCTGTTAAAAACAGAAATGGACTAATCAAACCTGAATGGGAGGAGGATTTGTATAAATACATTACCGGAATTGTTCAAAACAAAGAACAAAAAATGCTGGCAATAAATGGTGTGAAAGATCATATTCATTTTTTTATTGGCATGAAACCAAATTGTTGTTTATCGGATTTGGTAAGAGAAGTAAAAAAGGCAAGCAATATCTTTGTTAATGAAAAGTATATCCATACCAAAAATTTTTCTTGGCAGGAAGGTTTTGGAGCATTTTCATACAGCCGTTCGCATATTGATAATGTGGTAAAATATATTGCTAATCAAAAAGAACATCATAAAAAGCAATCTTTCAAAGAGGAATACATTCAATTATTGAAAAAATTTGACATTGATTACGATGAAAAATATCTTTTTAATTGGTTTGATGATTAAAATACAATTGACCAAAAACATATTAATACAAATGGATAAAATTATTGAATTTAATTGTTAGACCCTGCTGGGGTCGTCTGTTTGTAAAAACGTTCACGTTTTTACAAACGTTGCACTCCATAGGAGTGCCACAAAAATCTAATTATAAAAATCTCTTTTGAAATATAACTCACCATGACCACATTTTCTACCGAATCTCAATTTGAAAACGCACTTATCCAACTCCTTTCCACAAAAGGTTGGGAAGCCGAAGTGCTTAAAAATCCTACAGAAGAAGACTTGTGGCAAAACTGGGCAGATATTCTTTTTCAAAACAACCGAGATATTGATCGGCTCAATGATGTACCGCTTACCAAAAGCGAAATGCAACAAATCGCCGAACAAATTAGTGCTTTGAGAACACCATTAAAACTCAATGGTTTTATCAACGGAAAAAGTGTTGCCATTGTTCGAGATAATCCAAATGACACCTTGCATTTTGGTAAAGAAGTGAGTTTAAAAATTTACGACCGTATGGAAATTGCGGCAGGACAAAGTCGTTACCAGATTGTACAACAACCACGCTATAAAAGCAAATCCAAAATACTGAATGACAGACGTGGCGATGTGGTTTTGCTCATCAACGGAATGCCCGTTATTCATTTGGAACTTAAAAAATCGGGAATTGACATCAGCCAAGCCTACACGCAAATAGAGAAATATTCCTATGAAGGAATTTTTAGCGGTATCTTTTCCTTAATTCAGATTTTTGTGGCAATGACACCCGAAGAATCCGTGTATTTTGCCAATCCTGGCGCAGAAGGAAAATTCAACAAAGATTATTATTTTCATTGGGCAGATTTCAATAACGAACCTATCAATAATTGGCGACAAATTGCCAGTACGTTGATTTCTATACCCATGGCGCATCAGTTAATTGGTTTTTATACTGTTGCCGATAATACCGATGGTGTATTAAAAGTAATGCGCAGTTATCAGTTTTATGCAGCCAATGCCATCTCCAACAGAGTTGCCACCACACAATGGAAAAATCCGGACATCAAAGGAGGTTACATTTGGCATACTACAGGTTCGGGAAAAACGATGACGAGTTTTAAATCAGCACAATTGATTGCCCATTCCAAAGATGCCGACAAAGTCGTTTTTCTGATGGATAGGATAGAATTGGGAACGCAATCCCTTAACGAATACAAAGGCTTTGCAGATGATGCGGAAGATGTACAAGCTACGGAAGACACGCACGTTTTGGTAACCAAACTGAAAAGTAATGATCCAGCGCATACACTTATCGTGACTTCCATTCAAAAAATGAGTAACATTGGTAGAGAAGAAGGCGGACTAAAAGCGAAAGATTTGGAAATGATGCGGAGCAAAAGAATGGTCATCATCATAGATGAAGCGCATCGTACCGTTTTCGGAGAAAATATGCTTCCCGATATTCGCAAAGCATTTCCCAAAGCCGTATTTTTTGGATTTACAGGCACACCAATTCAAGATGAAAACGCCAGGAAAGAATCTACAACATCCACCATTTTCGGCAATGAATTGCATCGGTATAGTTTAGCAGATGGTATTCGCGATAAAAACGTTTTGGGCTTTGATCCGTATAAAGTAATGACCTATAAAGATCGAGAAATACGAGAAGCCGTGGCTTTGCACGAAGCAAAAGTAGACAGTATCGCAGATGCTTTGGCTGATCCTGTAAAAAGCGAAGTCTATTATCGCTTTATGGATTCTGCCCAAGTTCCAATGGCAGGAAGACTGAATCATGCAGGAAACTATGTAAAAGGAATTGAAGATTTTTTAAATAAATCACAGTATGAACGCATAGAGCATCAATTAGCAGTCATATCGGACATTCATGATAATTGGATTAGATTGAGTCATAACAATAAATTTCATGCAATTTTAGCGACAAGCAGCATTTATGAAGCCATTGAATATTATCGATTATTAAAAGAACATTTTCCAAACTTAAAAACAACCGCACTTTTTGATCCCAATATTGATAATAACGAAGGATTTGAATTTAAAGAAGAAGGATTGTTGGAAATTATAGCGGATTATAATGCTCGTTATGGTCAGGATTACACCTTTACGAATCACGGTAAATTCAAAAAAGATATAGCGAACCGATTGGCTCATAAAAAGCAGTATAAATTTGTAGAAAGAACGCCAGAGAAGCAAATTGATCTCTTAATCGTCGTCAATCAAATGCTTACAGGGTATGATTCCAAATGGATCAATACTTTGTATATGGACAAACTGATGGAATACGAAAACATCATTCAAGCATTCTCCAGAACCAATCGCTTATTTGGAAATGAAAAACCATTTGGAACCATACGATATTATCGTTTTCCACACACGATGCAACGCAATATAGAGGAAGCAGTAAGAGTATATTCTGGCGATAGACCTTTCGGATTGTTTGTAGAACGTTTGGACCAACAACTCCAACATTTGAACTTCACTTTTAATCAAATAAGCGATTTGTTTGCAAATGCAGGCATTGAAAATTTTGAGCGATTACCCGATGATTTGGAAGTGAGAGGAAGATTTGCAAAATTGTTCAGACAGTTTAATCAGCATTTAGAAGCAGCAAAAATTCAGGGTTTCCAATGGAATACATCTAAGTATGAATTTAAAGAACGAAAACCAAAACTGGTGATTGAAATGTTATGTACAGAAATTGATTATAACGCTATGTTGGCTCGTTACAAAGAATTGTTCACTGAAGGAACTGAAGGAACTGGAGGTGCAGATATTCCTTTTGAAATTGACACCTATATCACAGAAATTGATACAGGAAGAATTGACACCGATTATATGAACAGTCGGTTTGTAAAATACATCAAATCGCTTGAGCAAGAAAATATAACCGAAGAAGGACGAAAGCAAATTTTGGATGAATTGCACAAATCATTCACAACCCTGAATCAAGAAGAACAGAAATATGCCAGTATTTTTTTGAATGATGTACAAAGTGGCAATATCAAATTAAGTGCAGAAAAAACATTCAGGGAATACATTACCGAATATTTGGAAAGAGCAAAGTATGGACAAATCCTGAAAATTTCTGAACTGATTGGTGTAGACAAAAAGAAATTGCAAAATCTGATGAACCAAAATCTCACCGAAGAAAACATTAACGAATATGGACGTTTTGATGAGTTAAAGAAAACCGTAGACAAAACAAAAGCCAAAAGCTATTTTGAAAATAGTGAAGGCAACGAATTATCTGTTTTTAGAGTAAATATAAAAATCGACCAGTTGCTAAAGGAGTTTCTTTTAAAAGGTGGGATTGATTTTTCTTAGTTAAAAAAATGCTTACAAAATCCGATTTTCTTCAATATTTAAACTGTCCTGAAAGTCTATGGCTTAAAAAAAATAAGCCCCATAAATATCCTGAAACGGAGCTATCGGATTATGATAGAAAGTTATCGGAAGATGGTTATGAGGTAGAAGAGCTGGCTCAATTGCTTTTTCCTAATGCGGTTAAAGGTATCCGTATGGGAGATCTGCAAGATTACCCGCAAACTAAATTTTTCTTTCAGGTTGGTTTTACTGATGGTGAGTTGTATTGCCGAACCGATATTCTGGAAAGAACAGAAAACGGAAAATGGAATATTTATGAAGTAAAAGCTTCAACATCTGTTAAAAAGGAACATTTGATAGATGTTTCGTTTCAGAAATATGTATTGGAGTGTTGCGGTTTTGAGGTAGAGAACGTATTTCTTATTCATTGTAATAAAGATTACATATTCAACGCTGAATTTATCCCAGACCAATTTTTTAAAATAAATTTTCACTAAAAATACATCAAAGATTAAAACGAGGTAAAACGGTTGTAAATAAATGCTTTACAGCCG
Source organism: Bergeyella sp. (assembly GCA_031987605.1). GTDB lineage: Bacteria > Bacteroidota > Bacteroidia > Flavobacteriales > Weeksellaceae > JAFAGO01. The sequence goes on from DALZZF010000003.1 coordinate 237,682, forward strand.
TTTTATGATTTTTTGGCAATGAGGTAAAATGCAGTAAAAAGCGAGGTTTGGCAAAAGTAAGGTTACTATTTCGTTACTTTTAAAGACCGAAACGAAAATTTTTATTCATCTGTATTTCAACTTTTTGTATAGCTTTTCATATTGTTCCCTAGCTCACATAGGTTTAATTTTATCATTAAGAATTGTAAGTCTGGAAACGACAAAAAAATCAACGTTTACGGTATTGTTCTACCTTAAAAAGAATGCCCAAAGGAAAAATGGATTGGTTCCGATTATGTGTAGAATTACAGTAAACGGCGCACAGTCTGCCTTTAGTACCAAGTTGGATATTCCTTCAACTCATTACCAAAACCCATATCCGTATGCGAAAAGCGTACGGACATAACAACGAAACTTTACCCAGAAGAGCATCATTTGCAGGCAGTGTAAACACTGCCCAATTCTTAAACGATACAACAGGTTCACGCAGGATTTTATGTTTGGAAGTAGAGCATATCGAGTACATACAGAACATTGACATCAATGCAGCGTATGCACAGGCGATACAGTTATACAAAAACGGTTTTCGCTTTTGGTTCAATCAGGAAGAAATAAAAGAAATCAACTTGAACAATGAACAATACCAAATAAGAAGCCCCGAAGAAGAATTGCTTTTAACGTGGTTTGAGATTGCCGACAGGGATACCGCAAACAATTTTCTGAACACCACACAGATAGCAGCCAAATTAGCCGATAAAGCCAAACTCAATATCACTGATGGAACGGTAATGAAATTAGGCAAAGCATTAAAGAAACACGGCTACCTGCGATTATCCAAAAAGAACGGCTATGTCTATGCCGTAAAAGAACTCACTTGGGACGAAGTTGAGCAAAAGAACAAAGAGAAAGAATCGACATCCGAACAGCCCAAACCACCACAACAATCCCAATTTCGGTTTGACAATTCATAGGAGTACAAATTGCATTTGTTTACGTCAGTTTTAGTGGATAAGTAGGATAAGCATTTTTGAACAGAAACATTTTTCACTTTTTAGCTTAGCTAAAAAACGAGCCAAAACCAACCTAAATAACGCAAACAGAAACCTGCGGTTTACTGTTTTGCGTTCAATAATCCCGATAAATCGGGTTTTATATTTCTGCGAAACACAAAAAAATCTTTTTGGCAAAAGTTACTTATCCTACTTACTTAATTTTCATTGCATTATTTTGCTTAAATTTGAACTTTTAAGACAAGTCGTAAAAAATCAAAATGGCATTTGGGAAATATATCAAAGAATTGAGAGAAAGTAAGGGTTTGTTCCTTAGAGAAGTTGGGGCAGCTTTGGAGTTAGATAATGCTTTTATTAGTAAGGTAGAAAATGAAGAAAGATTATTGCCGAGAAAGCATTTAGAAAATCTTGCTGAATTTATGAGCGTCCCATTAGATAAATTGTTGGTTTTGTGGCTATCGGATAAGATAAGAACATTCATAGAGGATGAAGAACTTGGAAAACAGGCATTGAAGATTGTGCTAAAAGAATTAGAAAATAAATAGAATTAAAACTTTTAAATGATTATAAACCAATCCATAATAACAGATATAAAAGCCATTATCGCCCAGTCGAAAGACAAAGCTATACGTGCCGTTGACCATCAGCGAACGCTGATGTATTGGCATATTGGCAAGCGTATTTTTGAAGAAGAACAACAAGGTAAAGACCGGGCAGATTATGGAACGTTTCTTATCAAATATCTTTCAGAGCAACTGCAACCCGAGTTCGGAAGTGGTTTTTCTACAAGACAAATAAACCTTTATAGACAATTTTACCGCACATTTGAGAATGTGCATACACTGTATGCACAATTGAGTTGGAGCCAATACAAACTACTTTTAAGTGTTGATAGTCAGGATAAAAGAGAGTTTTACATTGCTGAAACAATAAAGAACAATTGGACGGTACGCCAATTGGAAAGGCAGATTTACAGCAGTTTGTACGAACGTCTTTTGTTGAGTAACGATAAAGAAAGTGTTTTGGCTGTTGCCCGAAATGAGAGACAGCCATCCGATGCCAAAGAAATCATTAAAGACCCAATGTATTTGGAGTTTTTGGGATTGAAGCGAGAAGCATCTTATTATGAAAGAGATTTGGAAAGTGCCATTATCACACACTTACAGGAATTTCTATTAGAGTTGGGTAATGGCTTTTCGTTTGTCGCAAGGCAAAAAAGAATACACATTGAGGGCGATGAGTTTTTTGTGGACTTGGTATTTTACAACCGTATTTTGCAATGCTTTGTCATTATAGAAATCAAAACCACCAAACTAACACATCAGGACATTGGACAGTTACAAATGTATGTGAACTATTACGACAGAATAGAAAAACTGCTACACGAAAACCCGACCATTGGTATTTTGCTTTGTGCCAACAAAAATGATGGAGTAGTAAAATTCACACTACCCGAAAATCAAAAGCAGATTATCGCAAGCCAATACGAACTTTACCTACCAAGCGAACAGCAATTATTGGAAGAAGTAAATAAGGAGTTGGAGAGTTTTGAAGAAAGGGAGGATAAACAATAGATGTTCTCTTGATTGAATAGTACCAAGAGAATTTTAAGTTATTAAAAAAAGATATAAATAGATGTCGATATTTTTTCACAAAGGCAAAGAGAACATTCTTGAATCAAAAAAAGAACAAGGAACAGAACAAGTTGAAATAAAGAAAATTCAAGATGCTTTTTTAAAGGTGCTTGATAATAAAAATCTTTCATTTCTTTTAGGTAGTGGTTGTTCTTCTTACGAAATTGAAATAGTAGAGGAAGAACAGGTATCAACGGAGAACATTGAAGAACAACAGCCCGAAGAACTCGAAACAAAAGATAGCGATACAGAAAGCCAATCAAAAAAAGAAAAAACTCAAATTGGTATTCCTGTTATGGCACCAATGGCTAAAGAATTTTATAATTCAGAAGATTTCAAAGAGGAACAAGATTGGCTAAATAAGGAACTGAAAATTGATGTAACTGATTCAACATTTGCAACAAATCTTGAAATTTTTCTATCAACCCTACATAGCTTATCATTCTATCATTCTAAAAAATCAAAACTTGAATCTGATAAGTCGGAAAATGCAATTAATGAAGAAGAAACAAAGCCCAAAGAGTTTAAAGATTTAGAGGACCTTGACAAAATAGAATCTATCATTATCAAAGCAAGAAACTTCCTTTTACAAAAATGTCTTAATGAAGATAATTCCAAAACTGACAAGGAAAAACCAAGTAATGATTTTTCTTTAATAGAGCTATATAAACAGTTTTATAGAAAGCTACTCACTCGAAATCCGACCTTGCCACGCCTAAATATCTTTACAACAAATTACGATTTGTATTCAGAACGTGCAATGGATTTATTGGGAATACACTATGTGAATGGTTTTACAGGTGGAATAAGTAAGTTTTTCAATCCAGCGATTTTCAATTATGCACTTGCAGAAAAAATGGATTTGTCCCAATCCAAATGGAGTGTGATTGATAACTTCTTTTACCTGTACAAGATTCACGGTTCAGTCAATTGGATTGAGGCAGAGGGAGAAAACAAGCTGTTTAAAGTAAAGGAAATTCAAGAGCCAACATTTGAAGAATTAAAGGACAAGGAAACTATTATGATTCATCCAACACCTTTGAAATACAATGCAAGTCTTGGAAGTCCTTATTCTGATTTGTTTCGTGAGTTTCAGAAAAAATTAATGCAGAACAATAATATTCTCGTAACTATCGGATATAGTTTTAGTGATGAACATATCAATAACTTGATTTTTCAAGCCTTTACCATTCCATCATTTAGGTTGATTGTAATTGGAGAACCGACCGAATGGAATGCAATCGGAAAATTGCAAAAACTAAACGATTCAAGAATTTGGATAATTGGTGGGAATGATGATTCTGATACTCCTTTACATTATTTCAAAAGATTTGTCGAAGAAATAATGCCTGACCTAACAGCAGAAGATTTGGATAAGAAAATGGAAACAACAATAAATAACCTAAAAGACTTGCTAAAATGACAAAAGAAGATAAGCAAAGAGTTATTGGTAAAGTTGTAGCCATTAATTCCGACCGATTTTCAGTTGAACTATTAAGCGGTCTTGATAATTTCAATGTCAGTGGATTTGACGATATTCATTATTTCGCTCAGCTAAACAGCTATGTGATTGTTCCATATCAAAACTATTATATCGTTGCAGAAGTTGCAGGAGTTAGAGAAAAAGACCTTAATGTTCCATTTTCTAATCCAACCGACCAGATTTTGAGCAAAATTCAAGCAGGGAAATTTTTGGAAGTATTGCCTATCGGGACAATCAAAACAAATAAGGAAAACGAATTTAATTTTGAATTTGGAGTAAGTGTATATCCAACTTTATATTCCGATGTGCTTTATATTAAAGAACAGGAGTTAGACACAATTTTCAAAACAAATAAGATAAAGGAAAAAAGTTGTCAGAATAATGAGGAATGCCAAAACGGGAGTTGCCAGTGTAAAGAAAAATACACTTCTCTGCCTATCGGAAAATCAACTATTTTCCCTGACTATGATGTCAAGATAGATATTGACAAGTTTTTTGGTAGTCATTCAGCAGTGCTTGGAAATACAGGAAGCGGAAAATCCTGTACCATAGCTTCTATGTTACAAACCTTATACAAGTTTGATGAATATAGTGCCACAGGAAGCACATTTATATTCTTTGATGTAAATGGGGAATATCGTCAGGCATTTGAGAAAGTTAAAGAAAATAATGATAATATTGATGTAAGGAATTTTACTATTGATGAAGTTGATGAAAATGATAATCCGATTCAAAAATTCATTCTACCACATTGGTTTTTAGATATTGATGAATGGGCATTATTACTAAAAGCAAGTGAGAAATCGCAGTTACCTATTTTAAGGAATGCTTTAGCTCTTGCTGTTTTATTTCAATCAGGAGCGACTAATACTGTTAAAAATCACATACTTGCCTCTTGTATTACCCAAATATTAAGAGATGAAACAAGTAGTCCTTCAAAAAAAGATAGAATCAAATCAATATTACAAAAATTCAATACGAATGAAATCAATTTGTCCATTAATTGCAATGGCTCTACTTTCCACAATGGAGTTGCAACTGTAAATTGTACTATTGAAAACTGTCTTTTTATCCATTTCGGAGAGATGAGAGGTATTCAACATTTACACGACTATTTGGAACAAAGGACAGACGACGGAGATTTTTTGTTTTTATCTAATAATTTTTATCTTCCTTCTTATCAATCTAATCAAAACTTTGATTTCAAATTATTGGAAAATGCTTTAGACCTTGCTATACTTTATGAAGAAGCACACGGAAATCGACAAATCAGAGATTATTGTTCTTCATTGATTACCAGATTTAAGAGCATAAAAGAGCGAGATGATTTTAATTTCTTAACAGAGAACAAATCTAATATTGAACAGCTTGAATATTTATATCAGTTTTTAGGATTAGATGACCCTCTTATTTCTTGTACGAAAAAATCACAAGTGATTATTATTGACTTAAACTCTGCCAATGATGAAACCGTTGAAGTAATTTCTTGTGTTCTTTCAAGATTAATTTTTGAAAAATTAAAAACCGCAAAACAACGTAATGTATTTCCTGTAAATCTCGTTTTGGAAGAAGCTCATAGATATATTTCAACTGATTCAGGAAAAGTATTTGGAGATGCAAATAGGATTTTTGAACGTATAGCAAAAGAGGGACGAAAATATGGTATGTTTTTACTTGTTTCTTCACAAAGACCAAGTGAACTATCAAGAACTGTTTTGTCGCAGTGCAGTAACTTTATTGTACATAGGATTCAAAACCCAGAAGATTTATCCCACATAAGGCAGATAACACCTCATATCTCAGAAACTATATTAAGGCGATTGCCCTCAATACCAACGCAACACGCTTTAATATTCGGACACGCTGTGAATTTACCTACAACTTTTAAAGTAAATGAAGCAGACCCAAAACCTAAAAGTGATAATAATGAGATAAGTAAAAATTGGTTTAAAGAAAAAGATTTTGACATTGATTTATAGAATATTAGGTACTTATAAATATCAGATTCTATCATTTTGTTAAGATGAAAGTACATCTAAATTAGTAAACCTACCCAGCCACCGCACAAAAAAAATATGGCTTTAGCCAGGCTCCAACCGCACAAGCCCAACGCTTAGCCTGTCTTCTATGGCATTGCCGCCGATTTGCAACTGTCATACTTTTTGCGTTGTTTTTTGCCAACGCTCAACAGCACATTGCTATCCTCGTACCTGCGGTAGCAAAGAGCTGTACCAATGCGAAAAAAACAAAGCAAAAAGACACTTCACTCCAACCACCACCACCGTTCCGTTTATGCCAGTATGCAAATCGGCGGAAGCTAAGTTACATAATGTGGCATTATAGGTTCGCTTCGCACAGCCTTTTCCCTCGCTTATGCGAGCATCCAACCGCACAGGCTGTCCTATAATAACATTATGTAAAATATCCAATGCCATAGTCTTCACCCCGAAAAAATATCCCAACCGCACAATGCCAACGCTGATATTTTTCGGGGTTCAGAAGCCGTATTTTTTCTTCCCATCGCACAGCCCACGCTTCTTTGCCACGCTCCCCTCCACCCATTTCAGCGGTGCAGGGATAAAAAGGCATCAGTTTTTAGATTTGCCAATGCTTGCGGCAGATGCAAACAGCGTTGTTCCATTGCATTTCACTTCGCTTGATTTGCACCCGCCTCAGCAACGCACAGCAAGCGTACTACGTTTTTTCAATTGTTTCATTCATAGTGAGCGTATGCAACAAAAAATAATCCTTACATTGTTTGCTATCCTTTCATCATTCAATCATTTTTACTAATTTTGTGTAAAATATTGTTTTATAAATTGTTTAGATTACCAAATAGTGATATAAGCAGTATATCTTCAAACGAGAAAATTTGTTGGCAGTAAATCATCAAATATTCAAGGAAATAATATTTGTGTTTTATCAGTTAGTTTACTTTGCTACATTTTAAAAGTTATGAAGCCATGGTTTCTGCTATAGTTTTTATGAAAAATTTAAAACGTACAAATATTCAAAAACAAAGTTTGGAGAATATGAAAAATCTGAATCAATTGTAACACAATAGTTATTAGTGAAAACATTAAAATTTCTAAGCGAAGAATAATATCGCTTAAATGCGAATTAGCATGTTTTTTTAAAGTAATAAATGAGAAATCAAAATCGAAAATTTTAGTAACATTAAAAGTAACATAAAGTAAAATTAACTTACTTTTCTGAGTATAAAAACGCATTAAAACCACATCTACAAAGGACTTTTCGGAAGTTTCATTCCCTGTTAATCAGAGGGTCGCTGGTTCGAGCCCAGCAGGAGGAGCGAAAAGACTTACAGAAATGTAGGTCTTTTTTGTTTTTAAACTTGAATAGCAAAGAAGTTCTGGATCAGTATCAAAATCTGGGGATTACGTAAAAATATTGGTTAATACTGATGATGAGAATCCGAAGGATTCAAATTTTTATAGAACAATAAGAGTTGTTGAATTGTCCGACCCCGAAGGGGTCGAATTCCATCGGAACATTAGGAATTTCTATAAAAATATGACTTCTTCGAGGTCACAAAAAAATAAAGATTAATGTGCTGCTGTATTTTAACATCCTTCAAAAATCAATAGAAGTCACATGATTTTTTCTCAATCAATAAATATGCAGAAACCTTTAAGCACAACATTTGTCATTGCAAGGAATGTAGTGCAACGAAGCAATCTCATTCAGTCCAAGTTCTCTTTGTAGAACTGCTTTCAGCATGACAAAAGTGGTGAGCTTTTTTTGTATTAAACCAATATTGAAAATACAGTGATCCCTGTAAAGTGAAATATATTTTTCAGTCTTTTTCCCCCAAGTTTTATTACTGACCTTAAGTTCTTCAAAAACATACTGCACCTGCCATTTATAATTTCTTTCAGATTTTTAGATTTTGTAGAAAACAATCCCGGACAGGTTGTCTCAAAAAAAGCATTGGTTTGGAATTTGACGATAGAGAAGAAAATAGAATTTCATGTCACTAAAATATTCCATCCTCGATTTAGCAACCATTGTTAAAGGAGACAGCATTCATACTACTTTTCAAAAATCGGTGAAGGCTGCTCAAAATGCTGAAAAATTAGGGTACACAAGATATTGGTTTTCCGAACATCACAATTTCCCAAATGTTGCCAGTGCAGCAACCTCAATTCTAATCGGGCATATTGCTTCGCAAACTACTACTTTAAGAGTAGGTTCAGGCGGAATTATGCTGCCCAATCACACTACTTTGTCCGTAGCTGAGCAATTTGGAACTTTGGATGGGCTTTATCCGGGAAGGATAGATCTGGGTTTGGGCAGAGCTCCCGGAACTGATTCTTTAACCGCAAGTATTTTAAGGCGGGGAAATCTGGATCCTCATTATAATTTTGAATCTCATATCAAAGAACTTCAACAATATATGAGTCCGAAAAATGCTCATGCAAAAGTACGCGCCATTCCAGGAGAAGGCGCAGATGTTCCGCTGTATATTTTGGGAAGTTCAACAGATTCTGCCTATCTGGCTGCAAAATTAGGTTTGCCCTATGCATTTGCGGCACATTTCGCTCCGGCACAAATGGAAATTGCACTGGAAATATACCGAAGTAATTTTCAGCCTTCTGAATTCCTACAGAAACCGTATGTAATTACCTGCATCAACATTATTGGGGCAGAAACTACTGAAGAGGCGCATTATTTATCGCTTTCCCATTTTCAGGCGTTTGTGAATATCCTGCTCGACCAGAGACAGCCATTGCTTCCGCCGGATGAAACCCAATTGGAAAATCTTCCGGATGAAGTTTCCGTGCATCTGAACAGAATGGCCAACAAAACTTTTATTGGCGACAAGGAGCATTTAAAAAATCAGCTTTCAGATTTTCACAATTTTTACCAACCGGATGAAATCATGGTGTCTGGAAATATTTTTGATTTTGAAAAGAAACTGAAATCGTATGAAATTGCATCAGAAGTTTTAAAATCTCTATAGCAAGAAATTTATTCGTGCCTGTGATAATCTTATTTCACAAAAATATCACAGGTTTTAAACAATCTAATTATTCTTTTTTTTGGTTTTGTTTCCCCTGATATTCCGCAGATTTCTCTTTACGGTTTTGTTCAGGTCGCGGTGTTTTGCTGTTCTGGTATTGAAAATCAAGATTGGAAAAATCACTCCGAATGCCAGTGCCATTAAAATAAATCCGGTTTTTAAACCATTATTCAGAACTTCCATAAAGAAATCGAATGATCCGCTTTTCTCAGTTCCAAATGTTACAGTATGGAGTAATCCGATCATGAATTCATATCCGAATTTCCCCGGAATCATATTAATTACAGCCGGAATGGTAAAAACAATCGGCGGTGTGTGAACCCGGTGTGCAAAATAAGTACCCAAAACCCCAACTGCGGAAGCGCCTGCCAAAGAAGCCAGCATCACCTGTCCCGGAATTACCGTGGAAGTAAGTGCGGTTTTAATGCCAAAACCAACTGCTCCGAGCAAAGCAACCACCCACATTGCGCGTCGCGGCGTATTGAAAAGTGCTGCAAATCCTAAGGAAACCAGCATGGCCCAAAAAAGCATAAAGAGAAAATCCAGACTATCCATAACCAAAAATAAACAGTGAAAGGTAAAAACCAACGGCAATCATAAAAACCATCAAAATCCCCATAGAAACTTTTGCCCAACCGGAAACAATATGTCCGGAAAAAATATCAAGAAAGCCATTAATCAAAGGAACTCCCGGAATCAGCCATAATACACATGCTGTAAGTGCCGAATGAAAATCCTCCATTCCCAATAACCGGCAAACATTAATTACAGAAGTCGATACAAACGCTCCGATAAACCAGCAAATATTGACATTAAATTGTCGGGTAAGAAAAATTTTTCGGGCTCCCATCCCAATTACTCCTGCCAGAAATGCAACAAAAAATTCCAGATTGGTTCCTGAAAAAATTTTACTCAATGCAGCGGTTGCCAAACCAATCATTACAAATTTAAACCATTCGGGATATGAATTTTCTTTGCTGATGGTCTTTAGTTGAGTTTCAATCTCATTGGTCGTGGTGTAATGTTCTTCTGAAATTTCCCAGGTTAGAATACTGATAGCGGAAACAATGGAATAGTTCACTCCGTAATGGGAAATTCTTCTTACTAAAGTTCTTCTTTCCTGTGAATTGGGATCCGAAACCGTAATCACGACCGCTGAATGCGAAAAAAAATGTTCAATATGATATCCAAATGCATCACTGACTCTTTTCAAATTTCTTGCAGTTCTTGTTGAATTTGCTCCATTGGAAATCAACATCACTGCAATATCGAGTAATAAATCCGAAAAATCATCAATACTATTTGGTGCGAATTTCATAACCCAAAGGTATGATTAATCCTTACTTTCTTGCAAACAATAAATCCCTAACATATGTCAGGGATTTAAGATTTAAATTGCTTTTATATTATCGCAATTATTATTTTTTGATAAACTTGTGGGAAGTTGTTCCTTTTTCAGAAACTACTTTTACTACATAAGTCCCCTTAGCAAGTTCCTGTACATTCAATTGTCCATCTACAAATTTCAAACCTGAAATCTTTTTACCTACAATATCATAAACTTCTGTAGAAAGAACTTTATCGGCTGATTTAAGATTCAAAAAGTCTGATGTTGGGTTTGGATATACACTCACTGAAGTTTTAGAAACATCTGAAACAGCAAGTGTAGATGCTGTTACGGTAACATCATCTACAGAAATAAAATCCTGATCCTGAGAATCAAAATGACGAATTGCAATGTAAATCTGTGGTTCACCAATAAGAGACGAAATATCCAAAGTGTGGTTTACCGGTGTTCCGGCATTGGTTCCCTGTCCAAGAGTTTCCTCTAAAACATAATTGGAAGCCAAGAAACTTTCTTGATCTGGAGAAGTTGAAACATACACTGCATAATGCTCTTCATCCCAACTTTGTGCAGCAACTTGGGTAATCCAAGAAACTGTAAGTGTACCCCCTGCTCCTGCAATATTAATAGCTGGAGAAATAGCCCAGTTATCTGGCGTCAACGCCACATTTGCCTGCCAAGATCTTGAGATTAAAGAAACCGGAGTAACTGGTACTCCTGCTTGGTTTTGAATCTGGAATAAATCTCCCCAATTATTACCGTCTCCATCGTCATCATACAAAGTCCAATCAGAAATATCTTCATCATTAAAGTTGTCCTGCCAAATCTGAACCTGTGCATTAGAAACCGCAAAACAAGATAAAAGTGCCGAAGCAAAAAATAATTTTTTAATCATAATGTAAAATTTTTATTGGGCACAAGTTACAACTTTTTTTAAAAAACAAAAAAATCCTCAGCATAAACTGAGGATCAATTTCTATAAAAAACGCCTTAAATTAAGCGTTCGGCTCTACAGATACAAAAGATCTGTCGTTTGCTTTCTTTCTGAAAACTACTTTTCCGTCAACTAATGCAAACAAAGTGTGGTCTTTACCAATTCCCACGTTTTCACCCGGGTGGTGTTGTGTACCTCTTTGTCTAACGATGATGTTTCCGGCAATCGCTTCCTGTCCTCCGAAAATCTTTACTCCTAATCTTTTGGAGTGAGATTCTCTACCGTTCTTGGAACTACCAACTCCTTTCTTGTGTGCCATTTTATTTTACGGTTTTTATTTGTTTAATGCTTTGAATTTATCAATATTCTCCACGATTGCAGCATCTACATCTTCGTGAGTAAGAATATTTTTTCCAAGTTTTTCCTTTACTTCTGCTCCTAATGCCACCAAAACTTCTCTGTTGTCTTTCGACTGAGAAAGTCCGTTTTTCTTCAGGTGATAGTTCAGTTCGTGATCTTCACCAAAGTTTACGGTTGCATGGTCAGAGGTTGGATTAACTGTGGATGTTTTTTCTTCTTTAACTTCTGTTGCTTTTTTAGCTTCTGCTTTAGGCGCAGCTTCTTTTTTAGCAGCAGTTTTTTTAGTACCGTCGAATCCGGTAATTCCAGTAATCACGATTTGGGTTAAAGATTGTCTGTGTCCGTTTTTCTTTGCGTATCCTTTTCTTCTTTTCTTTTTGAAAACGATTACTTTATCCGCTTTCACATGATCAAGGATTTCCGCTTCTACAGCGATTCCACTTACAGCCGGGGCGCCAACAGTTGTAGTACCGTTTACAGTAAGAAGAACTTTATCAAAAGAAACTTTGTCTCCTTTTTCTCCTTTCAAACGGTTTACAAACAACTTCTGGTCTTGCTCAACTTTGTATTGAAGCCCTGCTATCTCTACAATTGCAAACATTGTTTATAAATTTTAATTAATTATTACTTAGTTTTCGGACTGCAAAAATAGTATTTTTTTATTAACCAGCAATATATAAATCTTCTTTTTTAAAAGCAATCCATTTTTAAAGTGGTAATTTTTAATATTCTAAAATAATGGGAATTAGTTTTTGATGAATTTGGAACTCAATTCTCCGATTTTATAAATGTAAATTCCTTTTGGTAAATTTTCTACATCCAAAGAAATTTTGCTAATCGGAGATTTTCTTAAGCACATATTTAATATGCCAAATTAATCGTTGATAAGAACCTCTGTCCAATGCTCTTTGTCCGGTTAACATGCTTGTGAAAAAAACAGGTGTATTTTTTAGTATGCCTGATGTAATTATGTGCGTTCCAAGATCTGAATTAAATTCAAAGTCGAAATCCATCCAGATATTTTCGTTTTTTTCAACATCTTTCTCGAAGCCTAAATATTTTCTTGCCAGAGAATTATTGACAACAATAACTTTCGGACGTGCCAACTCAATAACTTGTTTTGCAATTTCTAATTGTTCGACGATAAAGCCCAAACCGTTCTTTTGTGAATAGATTTTTTCAATTTCATTTTGTTTGGTTTCTCGTAAAAAGAGTAAATCGAAATGAGTCCAGGGAACTTCAACTTCTCTCGAAATATCCTGAAACTTTCTAAAATATTTATGAACAGTAGATTCTGTTTGATGGTTATCGTAAAAAATACGTTCGGATTTGCCATTATACGAAGGGTTAATACCAATAAACATTAGCGAATCAGCAATAATATTGTCTTGAATTGCGTAGCCTCTTTCTATCACAGATATTTCGCTAAATTTTTCATCATCCCAAATTTTATCGATCTGTTTCTTGAAATTTCTTTTTACACTGAACGAGATATTTTTAGTTTCCATTATCAGATCAGATTATTTTTTTGCGCAATTAGATATATAATTTTTTCAAATTCAGAATCCGAAAGTCTGTCTCCTTCAATCAAAGCAATCTGATCGCTGGAGTAGGCGTGTTTTCCTTTAAAAATTTTATTATTTTCAATGGTTATTATCTGATCACTGGATGATGTTGATTTCCCTTTGTAAACTTTGGTATTGGAAACAATGTTAATTCCTGAAACACTAATTGATTTAATTTCATCACTGGAATATGAATGCTTCCCGCGATAAATCTTTCCCTTATCAACTAAATAAATTTGTTCATTTGAATAGGCGTGTTTTCCTTGATAAATTTTACTAGCCATATTTTTATGATTTTTAATGAGCATCAAAACTATTATAAATAAGTAAAGACTTTCCTGCCCAATTTTGCCCAAATTATTTTTGCTTGTTTTATTTCTCACCAATGTTTTATTTTTGAATGATGGAAAATCTTTTGCAGAAAGAATTCACAAACACGTATTTTACTCAGGTTTCTTCAACAAAAGGAATCGAATCATTATCTATAAAAATCGGAATTTCAAAAAATTCTCTCAGAAGATTTTTGGGCAAACTAAATGATGGAACACAGTTAAGAATCTCCACTCTTAATTATATTTCCGAAAGTCTGGGATATGCTGATTTTAAAGATTTTTGCACGAATGCTGAGAATCAGGATGATTTAATAGACTTTTCTGCTTTAAAGATTTTTTATGGAAGTATTAAAGGAAAAGGTGTAATTACCGGTGAAGAACGATTTCAGAATGTGAATTATGAATTTGCTGAAAAAATTATTCTCAATCCCAAAAACCTGAAAAATTTCATTAAAGAATTTGCCGAAAACCATGAAGCGTTAGAATATGTTTTGGCTTGGTATCCTACTTATGGAAAACTTGCCAATAAAGATTATCAAAATGTGCTTCTGCAAATGGCAAAAATTTCCAACAATTCTCATTTAAGGGTTTTTGCCCATTCTTTCGTTTATTTTGGAAACTTTCTCTCCGAAAATTTAAGTAGAGAAGAATCAGAAAAACAACTCCGAAATTTGAGAAAGTATGCGATGCAAATGCGAAAAAATTATCGGTTTTTCTGGACTTTCCCGGAATTTCGATACCGGATTGCAGAATGTTTACATGCTTATCTTCATTTAGGAAAACCTGACAAAGATAATTTGCTCAATCAGTTGGTTAAAGATTTTGGATTTGATAATTATCCTTCCATCTCTCCGAGTGAACGCTTTGCTTATAACACTTATTTTGCAGACGCTCTAAATCTTGTAGGGCATTATGAGGAAGCAAACTGCTTACAGGAAATTACAATGAAAGCCAATTATCAGAATGATATTGAAAACGACGATTATCACGCAAGAACGCATATTCTTTTTGCAAAAGTGAGCAGAATTCTTACACTTTACAAATTAGGTGAGATAAAAGAAGCAGAAAATTTATTTCTAAATTTAGCAGAAGAGCTTTCTGAAAATCCGATTCTACCCTTTGATATAAAAGATTATTTTGAAATTCAATACTATTATGTTGCAACAAAATTATACGTGGGAAATACTTCTTACAAAAAACGATTTGATAGTTTGGTTAGAAAAACAAGTTTCACTTATTTCAATACGTTTTAAATTGATGCCTCAGTAAAAATTTTTCACAATCACGATTTCAACACCAAAATCTCGTCCCGCAATTTCGCAGCTTTGATGAAGTCGAGATTTTTTGCAGCTGCTTCCATTTCTTTTTGTTTTTGGGCAATTACGTTTTCCAGATCTTCGTTGGAGTAGGATGCTTTTTCTTCCGCAACACGCTGAATAATTTCTTTTTGTGTGTATTTCTCATCAGGAAAATCTTTTGCTCTTCCCACCAATGCTTCAGATATTTTTTTGCTCACCTGTTTCGGAGTGATGTTATGTTTTTTATTGTATTCCATCTGTTTTTCCCGGCGATAATAGGTTTCATCAAGGGTTGCCTGCATGGATTTGGTGATTTTGTCGGCATACATGATGGCTTTCCCGTTCAGATTTCTCGCCGCACGCCCAACCGTTTGAATCATGGATCTTCTGGACCGCAACATTCCTTCTTTATCGGCATCCAGAATGGCAACCAGAGATACTTCCGGTAAATCCAAGCCTTCACGAAGAAGATTTACCCCAATCAGCACATCAAAAAGCCCGGATCTTAAATCATTCATAATCTGGATTCTTTCCAACGTTTCCACATCGGAATGAATGTAGCGGGTACGGATTCCGAACTTGGTGAAATATTTAGTGAGTTCTTCCGCCATTTTTTTGGTTAAAGTAGTTACCAAAACACGTTCGTCAACTTCTGATCTTTTCTGGATTTCTTCCATTAAATCATCAATCTGATTTAATGTCGGACGGATTTCAATCTGCGGATCCAAAAGTCCGGTCGGGCGAATAATCTGTTCCACATATTCACCTTCCGTTTTCTGAAGTTCATAATCTGCCGGTGTTGCCGAAACATACACCACCTGATTCTGCATGAGTTCAAATTCATCAAAACGCAAAGGTCTGTTGTCCAATGCTGCCGGAAGCCGGAAACCAAATTCTACCAAAGATTCCTTTCTGCTGCGGTCGCCGCCAAACATGGCATGAACCTGCGGAATGGTAACATGGCTTTCATCAATCACCATTAAATAATCTTTCGGAAAGTAATCGAGCAGACAAAACGGGCGTTCTCCCGGCATTCTTCCGTCCATATAGCGGGAATAATTTTCGATTCCGGAGCAGTAGCCGAGTTCTTTTATCATTTCAAGATCAAGTTCCGTGCGTTCCTGCAAACGTTTCGCTTCCAAAGGTTTATCTATTTTCTGAAAGAAATCCACCTGCTTCACCATATCATCCTGAATTTCGCGAATGGCTCCATTCAACGTTTCCTTTGTGGTCACGAAAAGATTTGCCGGATAAATCTGAATCTGGTCAAAATGAGATTCCACATTTCCGGAAACCGGATCAAAACTCTGTATTTTTTCAATTTCATCACCAAAGAACTGCACACGAATAGCATTGTCCGAATATGCCGGAAACACATCAATAACATCTCCTTTCACCCTGAAAGTTCCACGCTGAAACTCATTCAATGTTCTCGCATACAAAGCATTTACCAAAGAATGAAGCAGTGTAGTTCTGGTCATTTTTTCGCCAATTTCAACCGAAATCAAAGATTTATGAAATTCCGAAGGATTTCCGATCCCGTAAATACAGGAAACTGAGGCGACAATCAGAACATCCCTTCTCCCGGAAAGCAGACTTGCCGTTGCAGAAAGCCTGAGTTTTTCGACTTCTTCGTTGATGCTCAGGTCTTTTTCAATATAAGTTCCGGTGGAAGCAATGTAGGCTTCCGGCTGATAATAATCGTAATAGGAGACAAAATATTCCACTGCATTTTCGGGAAAAAATTCTTTGAACTCCATAAAAAGCTGTGCTGCCAGTGTTTTGTTGTGCGCCAGAACCAAGGTCGGTTTCTGCACATTATTCACCAGATTTGCAATGGTAAATGTTTTTCCGGAACCGGTAACTCCGAGTAATGTTTGGTATTTTTCTCCATTAGAAACCCCTTCTGTCAATTTTTTTATTGCATTAGGCTGATCTCCAGTAGGTTGATATTGAGATTGAAGATTAAATTTCATTCTGCAAAATTACTAAATAAAAAAGAGTTTCATGCTGCTGAAATTCAGGCGTATAAATATTGCTTTTCTTTATGAATTGAATTAAAAATATTTGTTGAACTATCCGGGTTCGACCCCGATGGGGTCGAATATTGAAAGCCGCAATTTGCTATTAACAGGTGACCTCTACGAGGTCACTCCGTAAAATTTCTGAAATTGTTCCTTTCATTTTCAAACGGTTTCGTTTATTAAAAATCCATTGAACAGGGCCTTGGGTGAATCATTACGTTCTACGTCTTATAATCTTTTTTAATTTCTCATGCTCTTTTCGGCTAAAGCCCGCTTTACTTTACCATGCACAGATGGGCTAAAGCCCATCCCAAATTCATTTTCCCGAATATGTAAAATACATTTAATCCCAATTTCGAAACAATCAACGAACCATAAAAAAAACGCCTTCCCATTTTTGATGGAAAGGCGTTGATAAAAATTTATGTTTTAAGCAATAGTAATATCTTTATCAAGATAAACCGACTGCACGGCATGCAGAATTTCCACGCCGTCATCAAAACTTTTTTGGAATGCTTTTCTGCCCAAAATCAGTCCGCTTCCGCCCGCTCTTTTGTTAACTACTGCGGTATAAACGGCATCGGCAATATCATTTTTCCCGGAAGCACCGCCCGAATTGATGAGCGGAATTTTACCGAGATATGTATTGAGCAGTTGATAACGGGTAAGATCAATCGGATGATCCGAAGACAGTTCAGAATACATCAGATCACTGTATTTTCCGTAGGATTCTTTTTTATTCAGGGCTAAATATCCGCCGTTTAATGTAGGAAGTTTCTGTTTGATGATGTCCGCTTCAATGGTGACACCAAGATGGTTGGCCTGTCCTGTAAGATCTGCCGAATCGTGATAATCCTGATCCTGTTTGAATTCATTGTTGCGGAGATAACACCACAGAATTGTAAAAAGTCCTTTTTTATGAGCGTGCGCAAAAGCTTTGCTGATTTCTGTAATCTGGCGATCCGATTCTGGAGAACCGAAATAAATGGTGGCTCCGATTCCGGCAGCTCCCATTTCATACGCCTGATCGACCTGTGCAAAAAGAATCTGATCGTAAGTATTGGGCGCGGTCAACAGTTCATTGTGATTGATTTTTACAATAAACGGAATTTTATGCGCATATTTCCGGGAAACCAATCCGAGCACGCCCAAAGTGGAAGCGACAGCGTTGCTTCCTGCAGCGAGGGCGAGTTTTACAATATTTTCAGGATCAAAGTAAAGTGGGTTTTTCGCAAAAGAAGCTCCTGCGGAATGTTCCACACCCTGATCGACCGGTAAGATGGAAAAATATCCGGTGCCGGCAAGATTTCCGGTATTGTAAAGCCATTCCAAATTCCCAAGAACCCGATTGTTGCGGTCAGAATCAATAAAAACCTTGTCCACAAAATTGGAATCCGGCAAAGTAAGGGTTTCTTTGGAAACTTTTGGATGATTAAAGGAAAGCAATCCGGCATGGCTACCCAGAAGTCTTTCAATATCTGATGTGTTCAGCATGACAATAATATTTAGAAAGGGAAAAGAAAAATCCTTTTAAACCTTTGATTAACAAAAGAAAACGGAATCAGATTTCGTTGAAATCAATTCCTGATTCTCAAAGTTAGCGATAAACGTCGTCTTTTGCAACAATTCCTGAAAGATCTTTTCAGAAGGGTTTTTGGGCGGAAATTTCAGGAAAAATATACGTTTCCTGTTGTTGCGACTTCGGTTTTACAGCTGAATTGCCCGGAATTCTCTTTGTTTTTTCAATGACCCGAATATATTTATTCTTAAAAGGATACAGATTATCCACGACCATTGCAGAATCCATTGTTTCGGAACGATACAGAAAACTTCTTCCGTTGCCGGTTTTCACTTCTTTGTAATTTGTTTTATCTGCAAAAAATTTTGGTTCAAGCACAGCAACCATATTTCTTCCGAAAGAGTGATAGGTAAACAGAATTTTCCGTGATGGCTTGACATTAAACTCTTTTAAGACCTTATAATCCAAAGGTTTAAATTGAGCAGCGTTAAAATTTTCCTTAGTGTAGGAAAATTTGTCGGCAAACTGAAAATAGATTTTTTTGCGATCGTTGGCATAGAAAGATTTCAATTTTTCAGCATGAAAATATCCACCACTTTTAAATCTTGGACTGCAACTTTGCAACAACAAAACGATTATAAAAAAATAAGCGATATTCTTCATATTCTCAATTTTAACGGCAAAGTAAAAATAGTATTTTTTTAAGGTTTTCCAGTAATAATTTTTTTGAGTTCATATGATAAATACATGCTCCATTTTTTACAAAAAGTCTTTAAAAAAAGGGGTCCATATTTTTAAGAGATGAAATTATCCTTTGCCATTCATAAATTTAAAACAGTGAAGATCCAAAATTTTAAAACAAAAAAATCAAATTTTAGAATCCGATATTCATCAAAAATCATAATCTTTGAAAGAAATACATTTATATGAGACCTTTAATCATCACATTCATATTTACAGTTTCAACGCTTATTTCCTGCCAGAACAAACAAAACGGAAGTGAAAACGAGAATATCTCTGCTTCATCCGTCGAAAATCAAAATCCCAATACCGATTACAAGCCGGCTTTTGCAGGGCAAACAAGAATTCAATCGGTAAAAACATCAACACCGTATAAAAGTGAAGTTATTGCCAGCAATCTCGGAAGACCTTGGGGAATCACCAATCTTCCCGACGGACGTTTTTTGGTAACCGAAAAATCCGGATTTCTGTATTTGATTTCCGCAGATGGAAAAAAAGTTTCCAAAATCACCGGACTTCCAAAAGTGGATGATGCTTCACAAGGCGGTTTGCTTGGAATTGCCATTGATCCTGATTTTCAAAATAACCGGATGGTGTACTGGTCTTTTTCTGAACCTTACGGCAAAGGAAATCTGACCGCTGTTGCCAAAGGAAAACTTTCTGAAGATGAAAAATCCATTCAAAATGCGACCGTAATTTTTCGGGCAACGCCGGATTATAACGGAAGTTTACATTACGGAAGCCGTTTGGTTTTTGATCGGGAAGGCAATCTTTTTGTCAGCACCGGAGAACGTTCGGATAAAGTAACCCGCGCTTTAGCGCAAAAAACGGATAATTATCTGGGAAAAATATTACGCATCACCAAAGATGGAAAACCCGCTCCGGGAAATCCGTTTATCGGAAAACAAGGCTTCAAGCCGGAAATTTATTCTTTTGGACATCGAAATCCGCAGGGTTTGGCTTTGGATGAAAAACAACAACTTTGGGAAACAGAATTCGGACCGCGAGGCGGCGATGAACTGAACCTGATTGAACCCGGAAAAAATTACGGTTGGGGTGATGTAACCTACGGAATTGAATATTCCGGAGAAAAAATCGGCAATGGAATTATGCAAAAAGCGGGGACGGAACAACCCGTTTATTATTGGGATCCCGTGATTTCACCAAGCGGAATGACCTTCTATACCGGAAATATCGAGGAATGGAAAAAAAATATTTTTATTGCCTGCTTAAGCGGACAGCATATTGACCGCCTGATTATAAAAAATAATAAAGTGACCGGAGAAGAACGTCTGCTTGCTGATAAAAATGAAAGATTCCGTGATGTTCTGAATGGCAAGGACGGCAATCTTTACGCGATTACCGACAGCGGAAAACTGTATAAAATTTCTAAAGAGTGATTTTTATTCGGCGGCGCTTCGCGCCGCCGAATAAAATATTATGCTTCCTCCAGCTTCACCGTAAAATGGCGAAGAATTTCCGGTTCCCACGTAATCTGGTATCCTTTGACAATTTCGGATCTTCTGTCGAATACATTTTTCAGTCCTGCCGCAATATATTCCATGTGATTATTGGTATAGGTTCTTCTTGGGATTGCAAGACGCAGAAGTTCAAGCTTAGGATAACGGTTTTCGCGCGTATCCGGATCGCGGTCGGCAAGTAAAGTTCCGATTTCTACGGCACGAATTCCGGCTTCTTTGTACAATTCAATCCCTAAAGTCTGGGCAGGAAATTCCTCTCTCGGAACATTCGGTAAAAAAGCTAATGCATTGATAAAAATAGCGTGACCGCCAATAGGTTTCTGAATGGGAATTCCGTATTCTATCAGTTTATTTCCGAGGAATTCCACCTGAGAAATCCGGCTTTCCAGATATTCAAATTCTGTGGCTTCTTTCAGTCCGACTGCAAGTGCAGCCATATCTCTTCCTGCCATTCCGCCATAGGTAACAAAACCTTCGTAAATAATGGTGAAATTGGAAGCTGCCTGAAAAACAGTTTCATTATTCAATGCGATAAATCCGCCGATATTCACCAAACCGTCTTTTTTGGAACTCATCGTCATTCCCATTCCATAAGAAAAAATTTCGCGACAGATTTCTTTAATGGTTTTATCGGCATATCCTTCTTCTCTTTTCTTAATGAAATAGGCATTTTCGGCGAATCTTGCTGCATCAAAAATAATCGGAATTCCATAGGCATCCGAAAGTTTTTTAACTTCTTTAATATTGTTGAGAGAAACGGGTTGACCGCCAGAAGTATTGCAGGTAATGGTAATCAGGCAAAAAGGAATCTGCTCTTTCGGATAGGTTTGATACACCATTTCCAGTTTTTCCAGATCGATATTTCCTTTAAACGGATGCTCAATTTCAGTATCAAAAGCTTCATCAATCGTGCAATCTGCGGCGTGTGCTTTACGCATTTCGATGTGACCTTTTGTGGTGTCAAAATGAGAGTTTCCGGGAACAACATCACCGTCTTTCACCAAAACTGAAAACAATACATTTTCAGCGGCGCGACCTTGATGTGTAGGCAACAAATACGGAAATCCGGTAATTGTTTTTACGGTTTCGTGAAGTTCTTCAAAAGAACGCGAACCGGCATAACTTTCGTCGCCGCTCATGAGCGCAGACCATTGTTTGTCGGACATTGCACCGGTTCCGGAATCGGTTAAAAGATCGATAAAAACTTTAGAACTGGAAAGATTGAAGAGATTGTAATCGGCTTCTTTAATCCATTGTTCTCTTTCTTGTTTTGTGGACTGGCGGATTTCTTCCACCATTTTTATTCTGAATGGTTCAGCGTATGGTAATTTCATGAGGTTGAGATTTTAGGTTGGAATTAAAATTGAATGGATTTCGTCATGGCGAGCAAAGCGAAGCAATCTATTGAAAAAGTTATTCCCTATTAATCGGGATTGCTTCGCTTCGCTCGCAAGGACATTTAACCTCAATCTATTCCGGTGCTTTGAATACATTATCATCTGAATGAAATCCTGCCACACCTCCACTTACGGCAAACTTCATTGCTGCGGCGGCATTCATTCCGACAACGTTTTTAATATTCTTTTTTTCGGTTACGATCACCCAGCCAGAAATGGCGTAAGAATGAGGAAGGTAAACCGCTACATAATTTTGTTTTTCAACATCGGACATTTCTTTTTGAGTGAGAAAACCGATGCGCCAGATTTCCGGGTTTTCATTGGTTTTTACCCAAACCGGATCGTTGAATTTTTTTTTATCTCCCACAAAAGAAGCCATAACATCTTTGGTCGGACTGTAAATATGCTTGATTCCGGGTGTTCTTTCTAAAAGATAATCCACCTGATCGAAAATAAAACGCCCGAACACAAATTTATTTCCAAGATAACCCAAAAGAGAAGTAAAAACCACCACCAAAACAAAACCCAATCCCGGAAACTGCTGTGCGACAGAAGGAACCAAACCGTCGATAGAAGAAACAATATACCAAATAACAAAAACGGTTAGTCCAATCGGACCAATAATCAACAATCCCTGAAAAAATGATTTCAGGAAAAAGTTAAAATAGTTTTCGTAACGTTGGTTGCTCATTTATTTTATCCTTGAAAGTTTGAAAAGTTTGATGGTATGAAAAGTTTCATCACCCAAACAAAATGTTTCTGTTTACTTGTTTCTTTTTACTTTTTACCTGACTCTTTTGACCTTTCCCTTGGCTCTTTTCACTTCTGCCTTGTTTCTTTTCACTTATGCCTTGGCTCTTGTTTCACCCATGTATCGTTTCTTTATTTCCGTATGATTGGATAATTATGGCTTCATATTCCAACCATTCTTCCCAGCGTTTGTTTACTTTTTCAGGATCGCCCAGTTGTCTGGCAAAACCGATAAATGTAGTGTAATGACCTGCTTCGGAAATCATCAGATTATGATAAAAGGTTTTTAGTTCTTCATCCTTAATATTTTCCGTAAGCACTTTGAAACGTTCGCAACTTCTGGCTTCAATCATCGCAGCGAAAAGCATCCTGTCGATTAAAAGGTCTGTCCGGTTTCCGCCTTTTACAATAAATTGCAAAAGATCATTCACATAATCATCTTTTCGGGTTCTGCCCAAAACTCCACCTCTTTTTTTGATGATTTCATGCACCTGGTTGAAATGATCCATTTCTTCCAAAGCAATCGCCGTAAGTTCCGTCACCATTTCGGTATGTTCCGGAACCATTGTAATGAGACCAATAGCGTTGGTGGCTGCTTTTTGTTCGCACCACGCATGATCGGTGAGGATTTCCTCAAGATTTCCTTCTGCAATATTGGCCCATCTTGGATCAGTGGGCAATTTCAGTTTGAACATTTTTTATTTTTTGT
The DNA here is from genome assembly GCA_031987605.1 of Bergeyella sp. Taxonomy (GTDB): domain Bacteria; phylum Bacteroidota; class Bacteroidia; order Flavobacteriales; family Weeksellaceae; genus JAFAGO01. The sequence goes on from DALZZF010000003.1 coordinate 261,287, forward strand.
AAAAATAAGGATTTAGGTCTAACTGATAATACATTTTTTTTAACAAAACCAAATAAGACAGCTCAATCACAGAGCTGCCTTTTATCTAATATGCTTTTCTTGCTTAAAGCTGACTGGAATTAAACCAAAAAATAAAAATTGATCCTGATTACTTCTTGACCACTTTCTTGGCAACTACTTTTCCTTCGTTTTCTACGGTTACGATGTAAACCCCTTTCGGCAAAGAAGCACCATTGAAAACAAAAGCTTTCTCACTTTGTTGGGTTTGTGTATAGATCGTTTTGCCTGCCATATCCGTTACCCTGAATATAACATTACCTTTCATATTTTCAGGAAACTGAATATTGAGCTGGTCTGTAAACGGATTAGGATAAACGGATAAATCCGATTTATTTGCATCTGCTACGGCTAAAGTTTTTTCTGCGATTTTAAAAGCAGGAGAAATAATCTGCTCTTGTTTGTTTCCTGCGGCATCAGTACAAATAATTTTCACATCAAACCACGTATTTTCTTCTGGCACCAGTACATCTGCCAAAGATGCTTCATAATAATCCCCGAATGCGGGCATCTGGAAATACTCCAGATAATTGGTGAGGGGAAGCTCTACCCAGTTGTTCTGGTCGTGTTTGGTGTAATAAAAATTTACAATGTTGCCGGGATTGTATTCGAAATAGCCATTTCCCCACTCATCAACTTCTGTGAATTTAAAGTCTCCGGCGGATAAACGGACTGTCCCTTCTGAAGCAGAAGTAAACTTATGCATAACCTTTCCTTCGGAATTTCTAAACTGTAACATTTGCAAAGTCGGTGCTGTCCAGTCTTCTTTTGTCCAGTCATAATTGATGTGAGTAATATTTTTTCCTTGTAAATTATCTACTCTAGAGTTTTGGTTGATAAATGTAATATCTAAAACTCCTTCTGGATGTTGATCTTCACTCCATTCTGACATAAAATTCTCAATATCGTAATAAGTTCCTGAAAAAATATTTTGATTATTATAGCTAATTTCAATAGAAGTATTGTTATAGTCTGCCATTTTTGTTTCACCATACCGCCCTTTAAATAAAAGTTGAATATCTGAGTATTTTCCTTGTAGCCAATCAGCATAAAAATTTCGAGCTATAATGCTGGTAATAGGAGTATTATCACCTTGTATAATATTCGGATTATCTGCTGACGTATAAGAAAATTTTGGATGAGAGGGTAAAAATAAGAACTTTCCATTTTCGGAACCGGCAAAAGATATGTTTGATTGAATAGATCCAGCATTAATAGAATGAACAATATTTTCATCATTAATAAGAACGGGAGCAGGTATAGTCATATATGCCTTTTCATAACTACCCCAATCAGGATCTTCGATTATCTGCAACAGATCAACAAAAGCCGGGTGAATTAAAAGATCATAACCGTGAGGCTGTGGGCTACCACTAATCGGATTGTTTATGAACAACTTTACCTCATTGTCTGAGTCTAATTCTACTGACTTATCATATCCCGACCACCCCCCTATCAATGCTCCTTTCCATAGTTCTGATGCATTAAATCCAGGATAATTGCCCTCTCCCGATTCTCCCAAAGGACTGATTTGAAATTTTTCTTTTTGTAAAACATATTCATCCGGAATATTTTGAACCATCATCGAATTTGAAATATTAGAGATTATCGGATATTTGCTCAAGTAAAAACCACCATCATATTTGATTGCTATTCTACTCTGTAAAAAGCTATACCGGTCACTAACATCAGAGATATAAAAATCATTCGGAAGACCTTCATCGTCAAAATAATATTCGAATCCTCCATTAAAGCCAGTGATCAAAGCATCTAAGGGATTAAATATGATAGAATTTGAAGCCAATATAACTGAGTTCCCCCCAATTCCTTCTTCGGATATCCCGGGTTTCAACAATTCACCATTTTCATCATATAATTGTGTTACTATGTGATTATCTGCTTCTGATAAATCTATTGGGATTGTAGTATCTGATTCAATTTCAATCTGCTCCTTTATAACATAAGCCATTCCATCAGGATTATCATTTCTATAAGCACTGGAAACAGCAATGACATCGTAATTACCAGGAGGAACAGAAATACTTACAGGATTCTCTCCCATCCAAAAATTTTCATCATTTACATACCCATCTTTATTTAATATTATTACATAACGTGGTGTGTACAAATTTGGATTATACTGAAAAACAATATTTAAATTTATTTGTTCACCATTATCTTTGGGATAAGTCTTATTGTCTTTTGAGTAAACAATTGTATTTTCCGTTTGAGAATGTTTTGTATAGTTTGTATTATCAAAAACAGTTCTGAATTTTTTCTTAGTTAATGGAGAAGTATAATTTTGTTCCACGATAACCTGCGCGGATATCGAGTGTTCCAAAAACATAAATACGGTAACCAGAAAAGTAAAATATTTTTTCATAATCTAAAAATTTAATATTACATGCAAAAGTATATAATGAAGTGTACCTTATTACAAAACAAGCAGTGTACAAATGGTATACAACGTTAATTTCAGTGAAGAAATATTTAAATTTGACTAATGAAAAAGTTCGGTCTGCTATTTTTATTATTTTGTTTCTACGGTTTGCTCAATGCCCAATATAAAAATTTTTGGAAGCCCCTGTTTCCTGAATTTGATTCTTTGACAATAGAAATAGAAAAAAATTACATCCGGGAACGAAGTATCCAAAAGGGAAAAGATATTGTAAAAAAAATGTATGGTTTGGCAGGTCGTTCAGATAATCAAGTTCTGCTGAGCAGAGCAATTCATTGGGATATATACAATCAATGTATTGAAAATAAAACAATAGATTCCAGATTGTTTTCTAAGGCTATAAAATTAATTGATACCAATCGGAATGAATACGACTATACAAGACTTAAAAGCCTGAAAGCTTCAAACTATGTAAAAATTGGAAATTATTTAAAGGCTTATAAAATCTATATGGAAATACAACCTTATTTTGAAAATATTGGAGATGATTTTATGGCGGCAAATATACTTGTCAACAAAGGAAATATTTTTTTGAAAATTAATGAATATGAAAAAGCTTTGGAAGAATATCAAAAAGCACAGGTTCTTTATAAACAATCAAACATAAAGGAATTAAGCATAAAGAATCAATTAAGCATTGGTAATGCATTGTATCATACAGGGGAAAAAGATCGTGCCGTGGAAACTTTGAGAGTTTTAAAAAAGAGTCTTTCAAAAACCCGCGATACTTTAACTTTAATTAATACTCTATATTCTTTATCTATTTACCCTCAAAATAGTGATGAAAGATCTTATTATGCAAAAAAAAATTATGAATTAACAAAGAATTATCGCAATAAATATTTTTTCACAAGAGCTGGTATAAATTATGGGGCTCTATTAATCGACCAAGGTAAGCTTACCTATGCATTAAATTATTTGTATGAAGCCAAAAAATCTACTGACTCCACCAATGATCTTACAGCCTCCCGATTAATTTATAATAACTTATCTCGAATTTATACAGATAAGAAACAATGGGACAGTGCCTATTACTACACAAATCTTTATCATATTTACAACGATTCTATTCTTGGAGCAGACAAAAAACTTGAAATCAATAAAATAGAAGCTCGCGAATCCATCAGTAAAATAGAACAACAGAATGAATTACAAAGGAAAATCACAATTGCAATTTTATTTGGCGTGTGTTGTCTTTCAGTAGCCGTTATTTCTATTATTTACTTCCGAAATAAAAAAATCAAAATTCAAAAACAGCTGAAAGAAACCGAAAATGAGAAACTGGAAACTGAAATTGGATCCAAAAACCGGGAACTGGCATCAAATACGTTATTGTTAACAGAAAAAAATCGTGTGCTGGAAGAACTTTCGGAACATTTGAAAGAACTGGAATTTCACGGTAATATTCCTGAAAAGGAAGAGAAGGAAATACAGAAAAAGATAGAGGATCATCTGTATGCCTCTAATGAATGGGAATACTTTAAATTACATTTTGAAAATGTTCACCCCGAATTTTTCTATAAGCTCAAAAAACATTCATCTTCCATTTCAGAAAATGAATTACGTTTGTGCGCATATATAAGAATCGGAATGGAGAATAAGCAGATAGCAAGGATGCTTTCAGTATTGCCAAATTCCGTGAAAACCTCGCGCTACCGTTTACGCAAAAAGCTCAACCTTTCCGGCGAAGTTTCTTTAGAGGATTTTTTAAGAAATTTATGATTGAGTTATTATTAATTACATTGCTGTTTTCTCTCTCAAAAACTGTAAAATTTTCCAGCCTGTTGCGTCTACTTTTCTCAAAAACTTAGCAATAATGACGGCAAGAACCACATTAATCGCATAGATTACTAACATTAAAATATACCAAGGTAATGAATCCTCAAGATAAATCACGATAAAATAAATGAGCGAAGAACTCATTCCCTGTGCAAAATAAAAGAAAATCGCATTTCGACCGACATAAGTAAAAAAGTTTTCTTTATTGATTTTCAACCGGTTGTATAAAGCAAAAAGGGTAATTAAGCTGAAAGATGACCAGAAAATATAAAGCAGTTTTGGTGGAAACTTGTTTTTGTTCATTTTCAGGAAAACTTCGATTCCGTTGTTCCAGTAGAGGATAATTAAAATAATGAAAAAGACCGAATACAAAACCGCCAGAAGTTGGATTGAAAGTTTTTTCCCACGAATTTTATGGGCCAGTAAAAATATTCCCAGATACAAGGCTACATATCCAACCTGACCACTCGGATAATATTGCGGCAAAACATTGAACATCAAAGTTAAACCAAAACACAAAGCAATAAACCAGTTGATGTGTTTCGGGAAGAATTTTAGAATTAAAACACCAAAAACTGCAAGGATAAAATAGACTTTCAAATACCAGAAACTTCCCATCACCACTGGAAAAGTATCGGCATTAGTGTACTGATGAAGATACCAGTTTCCGAGATTATGCCATTGCGGATCCGGAGAAATATTTACGGGAACATATTTGCTTCCAAATGTGCTGAAAAAATCCTGCATCGCAGAAAGCCCGAACAAATTCAACCCGAGAAATTTAATAAACCAATCCAGAAAAAACAAAAACGTCACAAAAATCATATAGGTAATCTGCAGTTTGAGCAAGCGGTAAAAAGTTTTTTCGATGTTGTTTCCGGAAGTAATTCCGCTCAATGCATAAAACAAAGGCACATCAAAAAGCAGCGAAAGTACACGAATTTCCGTTGGAATATAATATTGTCCGCTCCAGAAAGCGGTATGAATAAAAACAATGGAAAGTGTTGCTAATCCTTTTGCAAAATCAATATAAAGATCTCGTTGTAGAGGTTTTGTCATTTTTTGGTTATTGTTGTTGTGTTTTTTTTCGGGG
>DALZZF010000003.1:266683-341459 GCA_031987605.1 Bergeyella sp.
GAAGCCGCCGCCCCGAAACAAATTCCCCTATTATTTTTTTCTCAGCGGAATTAAAAGACTTTCCAAACCGTTGAGTTTGATTTCGTAAACGGTAGCCAATTGCATTCCGAGTTTTCCTTTCGGGAATCCGCCATTCCTAAGAAACCATTCCAGATATGAAACCGGAAGATCAGCAAGAATTCGACCTTCAAATCTTCCGAACGGCATTTTCACCACACATATTTCCTGAAGAATTTCAGGGTTTACTCCTTCTAACATTTATATCAAATATTTAAATACTCAGATCGACTTTCTGATCGGAATCGTTGTTCTCCGGAAGTTCCAGTTTTGGAGTTTCGTCATCGGAAAATTCGTCGCGATACACCTGAATCAATAATAAAGTAATAGAAATCATAATCGGACCAAATACCAACCCCATAAATCCAAACAGATTCATCCCCATAATAATTCCGAAAACTGTGTTTAACGGATGAATATCTTCAAGTTTTTTCAATAAGGTAAAACGAAGAACATTATCCGTAAGTCCGACCACAACAAGGCAATAAATCGCAAGCAGAATTCCGTTGGTCGTATCGCCTTCCGCAATCATAAAAATACTCACCGGAATATAAATAATCGCCGCACCCACAATCGGAATCATGGAAGCAACTGCGGTTAATGCAAATAAAAGAATCGCACTTGGCGCTCCGAAAATCCAATATCCAATTAATGCCACAATTCCCTGACCAACGGCAACCACAGGAATTCCCACGGCATTTGCCATTACCAGTTTTCTGAATTTTTCTCCAATTAAATTGGTATTAGCTCTTTTCAATGGTGCTGCCGATGAAAGCATCCGTTCAAAAAGCCTTGGTTTATTAAACATAAAATACAGAATAAAAAACATGGAAGCCACCACCGTAAATGTATTCACCGTTCCGCTCAGAGCTTTGGTTGAAAAACCTGCAGCAAGATTCTGTAATTTATCAATATTCTCTTTGCTTAGAAGATCAAAGCCGGTTTTGGAATATACATACCCCTGAATTTTATTGAGAAATTCATTGAATTTTCCCAGATATTGTTTAGAATCGCCCAATTTATCAATCAGCAAATCGCCGATAAAATAAATCGGTAGAATGAGAACAATCAGACAAATAAAAATCAGGAACAGCGAAGCCAAAGCCGGTTTCCACTTCTTTTTTTCCTGAAGGTAAAAATTGTATTTCCTGCAAATAATGTATAAAGTAATCGCTCCTAAAAGTGAAGGAATAAACAGTGAAAGATTCCAGCAAATCAATCCTGCCATTACCAATATAATAATGATTAAAAATATCTGCTTGATTACATTTCCGTTGATTTGATTATCGCTTTTCGCCATCGTGTATTTTTTTCAAAAATAAACAAAAAAGCAACAGTATCGAACTGCTGCTTTATATTTTCAATTTGGATTCTTATAGAATTTATGCGTTCAATAATGGTCTTGGTTTCCCAACGAAAGCCACATAAGCAGAATACATCACCACCAGCATAAAATAAATAGTAAGATATACCCCGATAATACAAAGTACAATTCCTGCAACACTGATTAAAAATCCTAATAATGAAGTTCCTAGAAAAGTTCCGTAATTTTCCTTAGCAATGTTGTACGATTTGCTTAATGCTTCACCAACACTGGCATTTTCGAAAAGTAAAATCGGATAACCAATTAAGAGAAGTGGCAAAACTAAAAAGCCCGGAATAATACACAATGAAAATGCAATCCCAAGAATAAGCCCTGAAACAATGCTGTATAAAAGAATATTGATAAAATTCTGCTTGTAACCGATAAACAGATCCGAAGCCTGAATACGCTCTTTATTATTGTATTTATTCGCAATATAGATTACCCCAACATAAAGTGGAGCCATGAGCAAACTCAGCAATGCAGAAAGCCCGGAATAAGCGGCCATTCCCGGCATTGCCCAGAAATTAATTTTGGTATAATCTCCAGAACTTACGATTTCCTCGTACATTTCCTGAGAATCGAATCCGGAAACCAACTGAACTATCCAGGAAGCCACAAAAGAGATTACAATTGCAAGCAATGCATACAGAAAAACACCTTTGTACATTTCAAAAGCATGGGAAATAATACTCCCTGTTTCTCTTGCAGGAACAGATCCCTGCTGATCAAATTCATTAAAATCGCTCATAGTTTATATTTTTAAGATTTAGTGTGTTCTTTCGTTTAAGTAAATCCAAATTTAATGAAATATTTGAAAAATCAGATTACAAATTTTTTACATTTTCAGATTTTGTTTCCTCGTTGAAGATCGTGCGGTACAAAGAATAAATCATGGTATGCATGAAAGGAAAAGTAAAAATCAGTCCGAAAATTGTGAGCATTCCCAGATATTTAAATATAAAAGCCACCAGTATACAGATCAGAATTTCAAGAGCATACAATTTCAACGCTTTGAAATTCAGGGCAATACTTTGGAAAATTGTTTTATTCATAAAAAACATCAGCGGTGCCGAAAAAATGGTGACAAAAATCCACGCAATTCCCAAAACAATCGTTTGCATCGTATAGGAAAATACCACAATCCAGAACAGATAATAACTGGTATAAATGAAAAAATTAATTCCCATATATCCTGCAAAAAGATCGAGCAGATCGTACTTTTCCCCGAGATCAATTTTACGGTAAATTTTGTAAAAACCCATATTAAGAGGAAACAGAAAAATAAGCGTTCCCAATATCAAAAAATAGAAATTCCGGAACTCCGGTTTCTGTGCCAATGCCTGTGCTGCCTTCAAATATTCCTCCTGGCTGGTCAGCATTTTTTGTCCAAGTGCCGTATAATCATCCATGATTCCGTAGGCATTCATGCCATAAATAGCCACCACAAAAAAGATTGAAAAATATACCAGAGAAAAGAAAATCTGGTAGCCAATTGTTTTTAGCCAATAGGAAAAAGCCTGTTGCAGAATTGTTTGAATGCCGCTTTTCTGCGGATAATTTTGTTCCATTCCCAAAAAAATTTTTACAAAAATAAACGATTCAAAACCATTTTTACCAGAATTTAAAAAATACCTTGCCGGTTTGGGAAAAATTCTACTTTTGCAATATGTATCAGAATGAATCCGGATTTCAGAAAATGGATGTGCTTTCCCAAGAAGGCATTCCGTTTTTCTTTATGGTGGATTTCCTCAAAAAAAACATTGAAATCTTCACCGAAAACGAATTGGTAAAATCAGGTTTATTATTTGATTTTCAATATTTTAAAAACAAAAAAAGCAAAGATACACAACCAAAGGAGTTTCACTTTAAATCCTTTCCCGAAAGCAAAGAAAAATATGCCGAAGGATTTAAAAAAGTACAGCACCATCTGCAGCTCGGGAATTCATACCTCGTAAATTTTACCCGAAAAACAAAAATTGAAACTTCGCTGAATCTGGAAGAAATTTTCTATCTTTCCCATGCGAAATACAAAGTTCTCGTTCCCGGGAAGTTTGTGTTTTTTTCCCCTGAAACTTTTGTTGAAATAAAAAACAACCGGATTTTTACCCATCCGATGAAAGGAACTATTGATGCTTCCGTAGAAAATGCTGCTGAAAAACTGAGGAATGATGTGAAGGAAAAAGCCGAACATTATACCGTGGTCGATCTTTTGCGGAATGATCTCAGTATGGTGGCGAACAATGTGCAACTGGATGAATTCCAAATAATTGACCTCATCCGAACAAAGCAGAAAAATCTGTTAGCCATGAGTTCCGAAATCTCCGGAAATTTAAAACCGGAATATCAGGGAAAAATGGGAAGCATTATGCAAAAACTGCTTCCTGCCGGTTCCATTCTGGGTGCACCAAAACCAAAAACAATGGAAATCATTCTGGAATCGGAAGGATATGAAAGAGGTTTTTACAGCGGTGTTTGCGGTTGGTTCGACGGAAAAAATCTGGATTCCGGTGTGATGATCCGATTTATCGAGAACGAAAGCGGTGTTTTATACTTCAAAAGTGGCGGCGGAATTACGCACATGAGCAAATTGGGCGATGAATATCAGGAAATGAAAAATAAAATCTATGTACCGTTTTATTGAAAGCATAAAAGTGGAAGATCAGAAAGCATTTCTGCTCGATCTCCATCAGAAAAGAGTGAATGCCACTTTCGACCATTTCGGGAAGGGCGATGTTTCCATCGATCTGGAAAAAATGTTTAAAGATCTTGAACACGATGAAGACGGGCTTTACAAATGGAAAATCACGTATGATCTGGACAAAAATGTGCGAACGCAGATGATTCCCTATGCGATTCCACAAACCGATGATTTTGAATTGGTGGTAAACAACGAGATTGAGTATTCCTTCAAATTTGAAGACCGCACTGCTTTTGAAAAAATGAAAGCCAAATCCAGAGCCGAAGAAATCATTATTGTACAAAATGACCATATTACCGATACTTCGTTTTCCAATCTTTTGTTTCTTAAAAACAAGGAATGGTTTACACCCAACACTTTTCTTTTAAATGGTGTGCAGCGTCAGCATTTGCTGAATAACAAACTCATTAAAGAAGCGGAAATCACCATCCATAACATACAGGAATTCAGCCATTTTCAAATCATTAATGCTTTGAATGATTTCGATGATATGTTTATTTATCCGATTGAAAAAATCATCAACATCCCGGAAGATGATGATTATCTTGAGTTGTAAAATCAGGATTTTAAATACTGAAAATAAGATTTCAGGATGTCGGCGTTTTCCACTTCGGATGTATTGACTTCCAATATTTTAGCCCGAATATCAGGTTTGAAAAAATTATCCAGAACGCGGTCTAATGTTACCTCATCTTCCACTTTTACATATCCAAAACCAAATGTTTTTGCAACTTCTTCTGCGGTTCTTCTGTGTTTTGTGGTGATAAACTCATCCAGAATATTCTGATTTGCATGGGAAGGTCCGGGAATAATACGGAAAATATTTCCTTCTTCATTATTGAATACGATAATCCTTGTAAATGGAGGAATATACTGATTCCAAAGTCCGTTGATGTCGTAGAAAAAACCTAAATCTCCCGTAACCAAAACCGTTGGTTCAGGATGTTTAATGGCGAAACCCATCGCTGTAGAAGTACAGCCTTCAATTCCGCTGGTACCACGATTGCAATATATTCTATTTTTCTGAAAATCAAATAATTGCGCATAACGAATCGCCGATGAATTGGAAAAATGAATGGCGTAATTCTCCGGAATTTTTTGTGCAAAAACATTAAAAAAATACAAATCCGAAAACGGTGTTTTCACCAGATATTCAGCATGTTTCGCATCTTTCTTATCCCGAAGAACATCCCAAAGATTAAAATAAGATCTGGGTTCCAAATTAATGAAATTCAGTAATTTACCAAAAAAAACTTCCGGTTTTGTTTCAATTTTATGGGTTAAAGTAAAATATGTGTCCGGCTGCCAGACTTCGTCAATATGCCAGTGGTTGTTCGGTTTTGCTTTTCGCAGAAATTGTTTTACTCTTTTGGAAACCACATTTTGTCCAACCGTAATTAAAAGATCCGGAGCGTAGGCTTTGCTGTCTTCTTCCGAAAAATTGGAAATATAGCGGTCAATATGATGGAAAAATTTATCGTGCTGCAGATTGGAATTGGCTTCACACAAAACCACAGCACTGTGATTTTTAACCAGTTGCGACAATTGCGATTCCAGCTCATTGGAATAATCACGAGTTCCCACCAAGATCAGAATTCGCTGCGATGTGCTCCATTCCGCTACCAATCCGGAAGGAATTTCGTATTTCTTTTTCTGAATGGTTTTTTCCACGGATGGGAAAAACGGCAACTCCGTTACCAAATCGTACAAAGGTTCTTCCAGAGGAATATTGATGTGAACTGGCCCTTGCTTTTCAAAACAAATTTCAATTGCTTTTTTGATGGTTCCCCAGTTGTAATCATCTGCGCCATCTTTGCTGTCTTCCAGCAGTTCAAAATCTCCGTAGGAATGCTGGTGATAAAGGTTTTTCTGGCGAATGGTCTGCCCATCAAAAATATCTACATAATCCACAGGCCGATCCGCAGTAAGCACCAACAGCGGAACATTTGCATAAAATGCTTCCGTAACTGCGGGATAATAATTTGCAGCAGCCGAACCGCTTGTACAAGTGATGGCTACAGGTTTTTTTTCGCTTTTTGCCATTCCGAGTGCCACGTATGCCGCGCTTCTTTCATCCACAATACTGAAGCAGTTGAATGCGTCCATCTCGCCAAACTGTATTGCCAAAGGTGCATTTCTGGATCCGGGAGAAATAACGATGTTTGCAATTTCATACTCTTTCAGAAGGTGTGCGAGGATTTGAACGCTTCGCTTGGATGAATATTTTTTCATAACGCAAAAATAGGATATTAATGGTTTAGAAAAAATTTTGATGGTTTGAACATTTGAGAATTTGAAAATCAGAATATTTGAGCACTAAAATAAGTTGACCTCAATCCTAAAAAAGCCGCAGTTGCTGTTCTTTGGTTCCGGTAAAATTTTCAGTTGAAAGATAGGCCGGTTTCTTATCGGAAAAATATTTTTTTCTTCCCAGTTCAAAAGTCCGGTGAATCATTTCGGCAATATTTCCTTCACCTTTATATCTTTCAAAATAACGCTTTTCTCCTAATTTTCCGCCGCGCATGGAACGGATTAAATTCAAAACTTTTTGGGCGCGGTCGGGATAATGGGTTTCAATCCATTGTACAAAAACCGGTTCTACGGTATCGTTCAAACGAATCAAGCTGTACCCGAAACTTCCGGCTCCGGCATCAGAAACGGATTTCAGAATGCCCAGACTTTCATCGCTCGTTAAAGCAGGAATTACGGGTGCTACCATCACATTTACCGGAATTTGATGTTCGGAAAGAATTTCAATGGCTTTCAGTTTATTTTTTGCAGAACTTGTGCGCGGTTCCATTTTCCTTCGCAGTTCTTCGTTTAATGTCGGGATACTGAGCGAAACCGATACTAAATTCTGTTCTGCCATCGGTTTCAGAATATCCAAATCGCGCAAAAGCAAAGCATTTTTGGTGATAATTCCTACGGGATGCCGATAATCCAGACATGTTTTCAGAAGATTTCTGGTGATTTCCAATTGTTTTTCAACGGGTTGATAACAGTCCGTATTTCCGGAAAGCATAATGGGTTTGGGAACGTAATTTCTTTTTCGGAAAAATTTTTCCAGCAGTTCAGGCGCATTTTTTTTCACCATAATTTTCCGTTCAAAATCGATTCCTGCGCTGTAACCCCAATATTCATGCGTGGGTCTGGCAAAACAGTACGAACAGCCGTGTTCACAACCCTGATATGGATTCATGGAATATTCCATCCTCAGATCCGGACTTTTGACTTCATTCACAATGGTTTTCGGAAAAATTTCGGTGAATGACGTTTTCGCAGACTCGAAATCCTCGTCTTCAGGCTCAAAAGAATATCGGTCGAAACGGTTCAAAACGTTTCGCTGTGCGCCTTGTCCTTTTATTCCCAAATTTTTATCCATTTTGTAAAAATAAATGCAGTTCTTCAAAAAACAATGAAGACCAAGCCTGAAGTTTTCCACAAAAAAACCGATCTTTTTCAAGACCGGTTATCATATGAAGTTCTTTGTTTTCCCTTATAGCAGTGCTAAAAATTCAACCCCATCTTCATCTTCATTCTGATACCGATTGCCATACAATTCGTGTTCTTTACGAATCGTGAAATTTTTACTTTTCAAAATTTTTCGAAAACTAATAATTCCTAAAACGGCAAAAAGGCCTACTGATCCTGCTAAAATGATATTTAATTCTTTTTTCATAATCTGAAATTGTGACTTTTCTAAAGATACAAATTCTATTCCTTTAATTCCCACTGAAAAATTAAATTTTGTTAAAGTTTAAAAATCCCGCTTGATTAAATTACATCTTCATTTTTCTTCATTGGTAGTTAAGAAAAATAGAAATTGCAAAAATCTTTCCTTATTTTTGTTTTTTTGAATTCAGAAAATGTCGGATATTATTCAGCTTTTACCAGATCACGTTGCCAACCAGATTGCTGCCGGAGAAGTCGTGCAGCGTCCTGCATCGATTGTAAAGGAACTGCTGGAAAATTCTATTGATGCAAAAGCAACCAAAATAGAACTGATTGTACGCGAAGCCGGAAGAAACCTGATTCAGGTGGTGGACAACGGATTAGGAATGTCCGAAACCGATGCCAGAATGGCATTTGAACGTCATGCAACTTCCAAAATCCGAAGCACCGATGATATTTTTAAAATCTCTACAAAAGGTTTTCGGGGTGAAGCTCTTGCATCCATTGCTGCGGTTTCTCAAGTGGAATTGCGCACCAAGCAAAAGGATGCAAAAACAGGAACCAATATTTATATTGAAGGAGGAACCCTTCAGTTTCAGGAACCGATTCAGGCGACAGAAGGCTCTAATTTTCTGGTGAAAAACCTTTTTTACAATGTGCCTGCAAGAAGAAAATTCCTGAAAAACAATAATGTAGAATTCCGACATATTATTGATGAATTTCAGCGTGTTGCCTTGGCTCATGAACAGGTGGAGTTTGATCTTTTTCATAATGACGAACCCATTTTTCGGTTGCGGAAAGGAACACAACTTCAAAGAATTATAGAGGTTTTCGGAAGAAAGCTGCAACCTCATTTAATTCCGATAAAAGAAGATTTAGGCTGGGTTTCCGTTTCCGGATATATCGGAAAACCGGAAGCAGCAAAAAAAACCAGAGGCGAACAATTTTTATTTGTAAATGGTCGCTTTTTCAAAAGTGCATATCTCAACAAAGCTGTGGTAGAAGCCTTTGAAGGTTTGTTGCTTCCCGGATACAATCCCAGTTATTTTCTCTATCTCGACATTGAAGCAGAAAAAATTGATGTAAATATTCATCCTCAAAAAACAGAAATAAAATTTGAAGATGAACATTTGATTTTTGCGTTGCTCCGTTCCACCATTAAAAAATCGCTGGGAATATACAATGTTGCGCCAAGTCTGGATTTTGAAAAAGATCCTGCGATGGAATCGTTCATCCAGCCATCAAGATCAAACAGTACGCAAAATTATAAAATGCCGGAAGTGAGCGTGGATCGCAACTTCAATCCTTTTGAAATGGAAAAAGGCGTGAAACAGGCAGAAATTCAGAATCTTGCAGAAATGTATCACCAAAATATTTCTGCTGCTCCTTCCAAAATAAATCTTTTTGAGGATGAAGATTTTGATGAAGATTTAATGCGGCTGCCGAATGCATACTGGCTTTACAACAAAGGCGACCGGACTTTAATGCTGGATTTGGGAAGAATGCATCGCCTGATTGTTTCGCAAAAAAACATGGACAAAAAGAGAAGCAATGCAAGCCACGCCCTTCTTTTCTCTCTGGAATATCATATGAATGAAGTGGAGAAAAACAAGTACCGCTCCATCAAAAAATATCTTCCGACGCTCGGTTTTGAAATGTCGGTTGCACACGGAAATGTTCTGAGAATTGAAGCCGTTCCCGAAGGTCTGAAAGAAACCAAAGTAATGAATTTTCTGGAAGATTTGTTTGAAATTCTGGAATACAGAACGGAAGAAGAGTTCCTTTCCTATTATGAAAATCAGTGGAATAAGCTCCAGAGCAAATCACGTTTTGATTTTATTTATAAGCAGGATGCAGAACAGGTAATCCGGGATTTCAGCGAATTGGGTTTCCCAGAATTTTTGCCGAATGGCAAGCGCTGTTATTATGAAATTCCATTAGACGAAATGAAAAATAAATTTTAAAAAGAATTATGTTTCCAAAACTTACACCCGTTAATAAATATATCATCATCAGTTGTGTGATTGTGTATATACTTTCCAATATATATCCGTATCTGTATGATATTCTGTCGGCATTTTATCCTTTTTCTCCCAATTTCAGATCCTGGCAAATCATCACACATATGTTTATGCATGCACCATTAGGACAGGGAATTGGCATTACGCATATTTTATTCAACCTGTTGACTTTGTGGAGTTTCGGGCCAGTTCTGGAACAGGTTTTGGGTTCAAAACGGTTCTTTATTCTTTATTTTGTAAGCGGGGTTGGTGCCTATCTTTTATTTAATGTGTGGAATTTTGTTGAAATTCAAACATTAACACATGAACTTCAGGCACTGGGAATTAATGTTGCAGAAATTTTCCATAAGGCGGATTTCAATTATTCTGGATCCGATCTTAATCTTTATGCAAAAACCAATGAAGGCTTGGAATTGTCCAAACAGCTGTATATTGATCTGCGGTCACCAATGTTGGGTGCTTCCGGTGCGATTTTTGGCGTTGTGGCGGCTTTTGCCACGCTGTTCCCGAATGCAAAATTAATGTTCATGTTTATTCCGTTTCCGATAAAGGCAAAATATCTTTTGCCGATTATTATTGCGATTTCACTGTATCTTCAGTTTAGCGGAAATGCGGGCGGAATTGCCCATCTGGCTCATATCGGAGGTGCTTTGGTAGGATTTCTTCTGGCGTTGTACTGGAAGAAAAATAAGTTTCAAATCAATTAATTTTTACTTAAAAATGAGAATTAAATTTGGGCTTCTCCTGATTTTGTTTTTTACGGTTTCTTCCTGTTCAAAGAAAAAACCAGCCTCCACTTTGAATGAAGCGGCTTACATCGAAACGCCTTATGATACTACTGCAATCGATTCTTTTTCTTCGGGTGCAGTTTCTGTGGATGTTGCGCGACAGATTCGGATGTCATCCAAAAAATATCTGGATTCTGTGAAAAAGGCTAAAGATTCGATGAAGTTGGTCTTCCAGATTCAAGAGGAAGAACGAAAGAAAAAAGAAGCCGAAGAAAAAATCAAGAAAGAAACGGAAGAAAAAACGGACGTTTCAAAAACACAGAATGAAAAAACAGACAAAAAAGACTAACTTAATACTGAACGTATAATAGCAATCCACTGAAATTTTCAGTGGATTTTATTTTTTTGAGATCATATGATGATTTCATCTCTTAAAAAATCTGAGAACCTCTTAAACACAAAGTTTGTCATTTCCAAGAAATCTAAACTCTGTTTGTCTAGATGCTTACAGCATGACAAAAGTGGCGCATGCATTTTTATTGTATTGAAAACAACAGCATAGAATAAAAAACGACGTATGTATTTTCCGTATTGTCTCCTCTCCCCCAACCCCTTTGCCTCATTCTTTTACTTTTTTTTAGGAATCGGCGAATCCTGTGGATTTCCAAAGGAGAGGGGAACTGAAACCGCATATACTTATTTCGTTTATTATATCATTTTTTACTGGTTCATTTCCAAAAGAGGTTCAATATATTCTCTTGTGTTGGATAATCTTGGGACTTTATTCTGACCGCCTAATTTCCCTCTGGCGTTCATCCAGTTATAAAAAAGATTGGGTTTTGCCATGTGCAAAATGGGTTTTCGCAATGTCATATCATTATAACGCTTCGCTTCGTAATCGGAGTTAACTGCTTTAAGTTGGGAATCAAAAATATTTTGAAATTTTGCCCAATCATCTGGTTTTTTACTGAATTCGATCACCCATTCATGTGCGCCTTTTTCTCCTTTTACCATAAAAACCGGAGCACCGGTATAATCGGAAACGGAAGATGATGTTTCTTTACAGGCTGTTTCCAATGCGGATTCCACATTATCAATCATCAGTTCTTCTCCAAAAGCATTGATATAGTGTTTTGTTCTTCCTGTAATTTTTATTCTAAACGGATTTAATGACGTAAACTGAATGGTATCGCCAATCATGTACCGCCAAAGTCCTCCGTTTGTGGTAATCACCATTGCATAATTTTTGCCGGTTTCCACATTTTCAATATTGACAGTTTTGGGATGATCGCGATGAATTTCCTCCATAGGAATGAATTCGTAAAAAATACCGTAATCCAGCATCAGAAGCATTTCATCTTTTCCACTTTGATCCTGAATCCCGAAAAACCCTTCGGAAGCATTGTAAATTTCGTAGTAATTAATGTCTTTCCCAATCAGTTCACGGTATTGATCGCGATAAGGCTTAAAACTGATGCCTCCATGAAAAAACACTTCCAGTTGTGGCCAAAGTTCTGCAATATTCCCTTTCCCGGTTTCCTTCAAAACGCGCTGCAGCAAAACCATCATCCAACTTGGTACGCCTGTTAAACTGCCCACTTCTTCATTTCTTACTTCCGCAACAATGGCTTTCATTTTGCTTTCCCATTCCGACATCAGCGAGGTTTTCTTGCTTGGTGTTGTGGTAATTTCCACCCAAAACGGAAGATTATCAATCAGGATTGCAGAAAGATCGCCAAACTTGGTATTGAAGTCTTCATAGATTTCTGCACTTCCTCCCAATCTCAGATTTTTATTGGAAAAAAGCTGATTATCTGGATGGTTGTTTGCATAAATGGAGACCAGATCCTTCCCTGCTTTAAAATGGCAGAGCTCCAGACTTTCTTCGGTTATGGGAATAAATTTACTTTTCGCATTGGTTGTTCCGGAAGATTTTGCAAAATTTCTGATTTGTCCCGGCCAGAAAATATCCCGTTCTCCTTTTCGGGCTTTTTCGATATAAGGTTCAAAATCTTCATAACTTACAATAGGAACTTTACTTTTGAAATCCTCATAATTCGAGATACTGCTGAATCCGTATTTTCTGCCGTATTCGGTATCTTCTGCGTGAAAGAGCTGAGAGAAAAGAATCCCTTTTTGAGTTTCAACAGGATGGTTCATGAAATTCTCAATCTGATCCATCCGTTGCCGGATAAACCAGTTCACCACCGTATTGAATAACGCTTTGGTTGCCATAAAGCAAATATACTAAATCTCCATATGCCTGCAATAAAAAGTATGGGCGAAAATCTGGAAATAAAAAAGGCCATCTAAAAGACAGCCTTATGATATTGAATATTGTAAATTATTATTTAACAATAATCTTTTTGCTAAGTTTAGTGTGTTCTCCTGTTACATTTACAACATAAGTTCCAGGTGTAAGTTTAGATGCATTTACTTGAACTGAAGTTGCATTTGGAGCCAATTTCAATACTTGCTGACCTGCAAGACTGTATACTTCTACACTTGAAATTTTTGATTTTCCGGAAATATTAAACACCTGATTGTCAACAACCGTAGGATATACAGAGAAAGAATTAGCAGTAGCATCTTGTACGGCAGCAAATTCTCCTTCCGCATAAATAAAATCATCAAAATACCATTCACAAGCGTCATTTGTACTTGTTGATCCGTTAATGAATAAACTTCCTGTAGGGAATTTCCAGATATCAGCACCACCAACTGCCAATGCAGGAGAAGTATATTCCGTTGAAAAGATTACAGTATCGTTTATATATAATGAAACAAGGGCATTATCCAAGTCAAAAACCACTTTGTACGTTGCCCATTCTCCAATTGGATATGTAATTGGTGGTGTTAAAGATACAGATTCTTCATCAAAATAAAGCGTACAATACATTTTGTTATCATAATTATTAGTATTGGTACCACCCATTACGGTATTGGTGTTAAAGTTCATTTTAAATGGCATTGGATCACTCGCATAAGTTGCAGGCGTCGAAGTGTCTTCCATAAATGCTAACCACGCAGATTTGTTTGCAGGGATGTACATTTTCCACTGATAAGTATGCACTCCAATAAATGCACTTGGAACTTTCAAAATAACATCCTGATTATCTGTATTTATTGCTCCTGATTTTGTACCAGAAGATGCATAAGCTGTAGAAATAATTAAATTTTCTGCACCGGATGCACCAGACCAGTTACTCCAACGTGAATCAAAATAAGATCCCGCAGGATAACTTTCAAAATCATCATTAAATACTACTTGGGCATTCACCGAAGTTGCACCTAATACCAGTCCAAGGGCTAAAAGATAAAATTTTCTCATAATAATTAAGTTTAAAGTTTTAAAATATCGACCAAATTATAATTTATTTTTCAAATAAAGAAAAAAAATAGTGTTAAATCTCAAAAAAAAATTCAAATAAGCATATTATTTCCGAATCTTATCTATGATTTCGAAACATCTCCGTATGGGGAAGATTATCCTCCAAATATTTTTTTTCGGTCTCCTGAAAGCCGAATTCTTTATAGAAAGGAATTAAATAATCCTGTGCAGAAATCCTTATTTCAGGGGACTTAAACCGGTTTTCAACAATTTGTACGGCATAATGAATCATTTGTCTACCAACTCCTTTTCCCCTTCCGTTGGTGGTGGTTAAAACTCTTCCGATTGAACTTTCCGAATATTTAATCCCTTTTGGAAATATTCTGCAATAGGCAAGAACTTCATTCTTATTTTCTGCCCAAAGATGTATGGCTTTTTGATCCAGATTGTCCATATCCGGATAGGGACATTTTTGCTCCACTACAAAAACATCGCAACGTGCCTTTAATATCTGGTAAAGCTCATCGGTTGTAATTTCAGAAAACAATTTGGCTTTCCAAAGAAGATCAGTCATTAAAAGTAACTTTATTTTTCGCTAAAAGCTGGTTGGTATTTTCTATAAAATGAAGAATTTCTTCCGTTCCTTCTTTTTTTTCAGCAGAAGTAATATACAAATCCGGAAGCTCTTCCCATATTTCCAACAATTGTTTTTGATATTCCTCAATATTTTTTTTCACAGCATTCGGCTTCAGTTTATCAGCCTTGGTGAAGACAACGGAAAAAGGAATTCCACTTTCTCCACACCATTGCATAAATTCGAGATCTATTTTTTGTGGCGTATGCCTTGAATCTACCAAAACGAAAAGATTGACCAAATTCTTACGGTTCAGGATATAATTGATAATCAGTTTCTCAAAATCTTTCCGCTGTACTTTGGATACTTTTGCGTAACCATATCCCGGCAAATCTGTAAGATACCATTCATCATTCACGATAAAATGATTAATCAGTTGGGTTTTTCCAGGCGTTTGAGAAGTTTTAGCCAGATCCTTTCGGTTCATCATAGCATTAATCAAAGAGGATTTGCCTACATTTGATCTTCCTATAAATGCATACTCCGGAAGATTGGGCTCCGGACATTCCTGCCATTTCTGACTGCTTTTTATAAATTCTGCGGATTTTATAATCATCATATCTTTTAGAAAAAAAAGCCATTAAGAAAAACTTAATGGCGGATTATTATGCTTTATTTTTCAACCAGTTGTACAAAATCTCGTTAAACTCATTGGGCTTTTCCATCATCGCAGCGTGACCACATTTGTCTATCCAGTGAAGTTCCGAATTGGGAATGAGCCGGTGCATTTCCACCGCAACTTCAGGAGGCGTTACATTGTCCTGTTTTCCCCAAATAATGCAGGTTGGCGTTTGAATTTTATGCAATTCATTCTCCATATTATGTTTAATCGCACTTCTTGCCAGCATTACCGTTTTTATTCCTTTGCTTCGGTCATTCACCACAGAGAAGACTTCATTCACCAGTTCTTCTGTGGCAACTGCCGGATCGTAAAATACTTCTTCCGCTTTTTTCTGAATATAACTTCTGTCGTTTTTCCGTGGAAAACTATCTCCAAAAGTTCTTTCATACAGCCCTGAACTTCCTGTAAGCACCAAATCTTTTACCAGATCCGGACGCGAAAGCGTAAGAATAAGCCCTACATGTCCGCCCATTGAATTTCCAACTACAATTGCCGGCTCACCAATTTCCTCTTCAATAAACTTTGCCACAAATTTTGCCAGACTGGTCAAATTCGTATTCAGAATGGGTAAATCATAAATCGGCAAATCCGGAAAATATACCCTATATCCTCTCTGCGAAAAAAAATCAATAAGGATGGTAAAATTGCTTAATCCACCCATCAATCCCTGTAAAAGAATGATTGGCTGGCCTTCACCTTCCTCAATAAAAGTAAATTTTTTCTCTTTTTTCTTTTTAAAAATCATATTCGACAAGTGTCCTGAAATGCAAAATTACAAAATCCACCAAAATGATAGGCTAATAATTTTTGCGATTTAATAGTGGGGAAAATTACAAAAAGTATTTTTTATAACACAGCACATCATCATCTTTTCACATATTTCGATTTTAAACGATAAATAAGTAAAAAATCAACAGGATTAAAATTTAATTTAAAACATATTCAATCAACAACTTAGGCTATACAAAACAAAAATTATCCACATTAAGGCAAAAAGTGGGAGAAAGTGGGAAATTTTCCAAATATTTGTATAAATTTGTCCCAAATGAATTATTTTTTCGAGACATACGAATGCAAAATTGACGACAAAGGTAGAATAAAACTGCCTTCGCCGCTGATGAAGCATTTGGAAAAGATTTCCGAAAACGGACTGGTCGTAAAACGCTCCGTTTTTGAAACCTGTCTTGAAGTTTACCCAACAAAACCTTGGGAAAAACTGATGAATAAAGTAAATGGACTCAACCGTTTTATCAAGAAAAATGCAGATTTCATCCGGAAATTTACCGCCGGGGTAAAAATGGTGGAAGTGGATAACGCAGAAAGAATTCTCATCCCGAAAGATCTCAAAGTATTTGCCAGACTCAATAAAGAAATCGTGATTTCCGGAGTAGGCGAATTTTTTGAAATCTGGGACAAAGAAGCGTATGAAGCAAATATCTCCACTCATTCTGAAGATTTTTCTGCATTGACTGAAGAAGTCATGGGTTCCATTGATTTTAATGAAGAATAAAAAACCGAAGTTTAATTTTTGACAAAAAAAGAAATTTTAAACCTTCAAAACTCAAAGAAAATGTATCATAATCCCGTATTGCTGCAGAAAAGTGTAGATGATTTGGTCACGAATCCGGACGGGATTTATGTGGATTGCACATTTGGCGGCGGCGGACATTCCGGAGAAATCCTGAAACGCCTCTCGGAAAAAGGAAAACTTTTCGGTTTCGATCAGGATTTAGACGCTCTTAAAAATACCATTGATGATCCGAGATTCACCTTGGTAAACCAGAATTTCCGTTTTCTTGAAAACTCACTTTTGGTGTACGGAATTTCACAAGTAGACGGCATTTTGGCGGATTTGGGAGTTTCTTCGCATCAGTTTGATGAAGCTGAACGCGGATTTTCCACCAGAAGCAACGCACCGCTGGACATGAGGATGAATGTGATGCAAAATCTGGATGCCGGAAAAATCATCAACGAATATGAAGAAGAACAATTGGCAGATATCTTCTATTATTACGGAGAATTGAGAGAAGCCCGAAAGTTGGCTCGCCAAATCGTTCATGAAAGGAAAACCAAAAAAATTTCCACCACTGAAGATTTGAAAAAACTGTTCAGTTATATTCCGCCGAATAAGCAGAACAAATTTTTTGCCCAGCTTTTTCAGGCTATCAGAATTGAAGTAAACGAAGAACTGGAAGTATTGAAAGAAATGTTGGTTCAGGCACATCGGATTTTAAAACCGGGAGGAAGACTGGTTGTCATTTCCTATCATTCATTAGAAGACCGATTGGTAAAAAGATTCCTGAAAAACGGAATGTTTGAAGGCGAACCCAAACGCGATATATATGGGAATTATAAAAAAGCATTTGAGCTTCTTCAAAGCAAAGCCATCATCCCGGATGAAACTGAAATTGAAGAAAATTCAAGAGCAAGAAGCGCAAAAATGAGAATTGGGATAAAAGTTTGAGAGGATGTAAAATAGTTTGGAAAAAGAATGAAACCCATTCAAACAAAATCAAATCTTCAAACAAAAATCAAACAAAAAATTGGCAAAACGCACCACCTATAAACAACAGAAGAAACTCACTTTTATGGACATCATAAAGGGGAACTTTCTGAACCGTGATGAAATTAAAATTCATTACAAATACTTTTTACTGTTGTTTGTTTTAATGATGATTATGATTTATAGCAATCATCTGGTGAACAATAAAATAAAACTGGTAAACTCCCTAAAAGAGGAAACCGAAGAATACAAATCGCGCAACGCCTATGCACAAAGCCGATTGATAAAAGTAAAAATGGAATCCGAACTGGGAAAAGAAATGGTAAAAGATTCATTGCTTCCTCTGGAAAACCACCCGCATAAACTGCTTATAAAACTCGACAGCACGAATGGTAAAACAAAATGATTACGATATTAAACGCACTAAAACTTTAAGATGGGGCTATCTTTTTGCAGGAGCCGCCTTTCTTATTTTTGTGGTGTTTTTAGGGCGGATTCTCATTTTGCAGAACACCGATGTTGAGGAAATTAAAAACGATTATATCAACAAAAATTACCGCGAAGCCACACTAAAAGCTGCGCGTGGAAATCTTTATGCTACAGACGGATCCATTCTTGCCACAACGGTTATGCGGTATGATATGTATATTGATTTCAAAACCATTAAAGATTCCGTTTACACCAAAAATATTGCTGCACTTACCGATTCCCTGAATCTGATGTTTGGGAAACCACGTTCTTATTACCGCCAGATTCTGGATCAGCAGAAGAAAAAAGAAAACCAATACTACAGTTTGGTAAAAGGTCTTGACTTTGATGAATACGACAGAATTCGCAAATTCCCGATTTTCAGTACCCAAAACGAAAAAACAGGCATTTCCCGGAAAAACCGCTGCCTGATTATTGAACGGAAATACCGCAGAGAATTGGCCACCTCCGAAATCGGTGCAGGAACCATCGGGATGGATAACGGCGAATATCAATCCGGACTGGAAGGGGCTTTTTCAAAATATCTTTCAGGAACAGATGGTACACGTTTGGAGCAAAGAGTAAATTCAAGCCAGTGGAAACCCATTGATTACTGGAAAGTAAAAGAACCGGTTGACGGACAGGATGTGTACACAACCCTTGACTTAAGAATTCAGGACATTGCCCATTCCGCTCTGGAAAAACAGCTGATCCACTATAATGCGGAACACGGAACCGTTCTCGTCATGGAAACCAGCACCGGAAAAGTTCGCGCCATGGTCAACCTTCGCAGAACCGAACCCGGAATATATCAGGACACCTACAATTACGCTTTGAAAGATAATATTGAGCCCGGTTCCACTTTCAAAACCATTTCGCTGCTTGCCGCAATGGATGATGGTTTCATTGATGAAAATACAACTGTAAATGTTGGCGGTGGCGTTTGGAATTATGCCGGACAAAGAATTTCCGACGGACATGGTGGCGGGACCTATGAAATCAGTGATGTTCTGGCAAAATCCAGCAATGTGGGAACCGCAAAACTCATCACCAAATATTACGCTTCAAAACCTCAGGTATTCCTCGATCATCTGCGGAAATGGAAACTTTTTGATAAAATGGAAATTGAACTTCCCGGAATTACAAAACCAAAAATCGTAACTCCGGAGAATAAACGCTGGAATGCGGCAACTTTGGCCTCCATTTCTTACGGATATTCCACCAACATCAATCTGTTGCAACTCACCACTTTTTACAATGGAATTGCCAATAAAGGAGTCATGTTGAAACCCCTTTTCATCGACAAAATAATGAGAGACGGCAAAGTAGTTTATGAAGCAAAACCGGAAGTTATGGTGAAAAGAATGGCCTCAGAAAAAGCCATCACCATGATGACACATGCTTTAACCAAAGCCGTTGAAAAAGGAACAGGGCGAAGCATTTTTACCCCAAACCTGAAAATGGCAGGAAAAACCGGAACCGCCCGTTTTGAATACTGGCTTCCCGGACCAATGAAATACCGCGCATCATTTGCAGGATTTTACCCGGCAGACAATCCGAAATATACCTGCTATGTAATGATTAGCGAGCCCGACAATTCCAAAGGATTCTACGGAGGAGCTGTTTCCGCACCGGTATTCAAAGAAATTGCCGGAAAAACTTTCCTGAAAACACCGCAAAATATTGAAAGAGAAATGCTGGTAGAAAAGAAGGTTGACCTGAGCAAAATGATCGAACCAAACGTAAAAATAGCCGTAAACAGCGGAATAATGCCAAACGTAGTCGGAATGATCGGAAAAAACATAATTCCTCAACTTGAAAATCAGGGCTATCGTGTTGATTTTAAAGGAGTAGGAAAAATAAAAGACCAGTTCCCGACGCAGGGAACTTATATGAAAAAAGACCAAAGAATTTATCTGACATTGCAGAATTAAGAGCCAAGTAAAAAGTAAAAAGAGTCAAGTGAACTAAACTGCGAATCAGCGAAATAAAACAGGCAAGAATGAAAAAATGAACCTCGAAGAGGTTCAACCATAATAGCCACGTATAAAATGCGTGGAAATGAAAAAAGAAAAATGAATTTAACAGAATTATTACATAAAATCCCCGTTTTGGAAACCTCCGGAAATACAGACCGTGAAGTTTCGGAAATCGTTTTCGACAGCAGAAAAGCCGTGGAAAATTCACTGTATGCTGCCGTGAAAGGAACAATTGCGGATGGACACGATTTTATAGATTCTGCTATTGAAAAAGGAGCAAAAACAATTGTATGCGAAATTATTCCCGAAAATATCAGGGAAGAAATCGTTTACATTAAAGTAAAAGATTCCTCTAAAACTTTAGGACATCTAGCATCCAACTTTTATGGAAATCCATCAGAAAAATTACAATTGATCGGCGTTACCGGAACCAATGGTAAAACCTCCGTAACCACGCTGTTGTTTGATGTTTTTAAATTTTTAGGATTCAAAACGGCACTTATTTCTACAGTTGAATACAGAATTGCCGACAAAGTTTTCCCTTCCACACACACCACACCGGATGTTTTAACGTTGAATAAAATTCTTTCCGAAGCCGTGGAACAACATTGCGAATATGCTTTTATGGAAGTCAGTTCACACGGAATTGTTCAGAATAGAACGGAAGGTTTACATTTTAAAGTCGCAGGATTTACCAATATCACACACGATCATCTGGATTATCATAAAACATTTGAAAACTATCTGAAAGCGAAGAAACGTTTCTTTGATGAACTTCCGGAAACCTCCACTGCCATTACTAATATCGACGATAAAAACGGATTGGTTATGCTGCAAAATACCAAAGCCGCCAAGAAAACGTATGCTTTGAAAACCCTTGCCGATTATCATGGCAAAGTACTCGAAGTGGATTTCAATGGAATGCTTTTGAACTTCAACGGAAAAGAATTCTGGACCACGCTTACCGGAAGATTCAATGCGTATAATCTGTTGCTGGCATTTGCCATTACTTCTGAATTGGGATTCCATGAAGAAGATGTTTTGCAAGCCATCTCAAAACTGCACCGCATCAACGGAAGGTTTGAAACCATAAAATCGCCATCAGGAATTTTCTTTGTCGTGGATTATGCACATACACCAGATGCACTGGAAAATGTTTTGGATACCATCAATGAAATCCGCACCAAAAACGAAAGACTGATTACCGTTTTCGGTTGTGGCGGCGACCGCGATCATTCCAAACGTCCGGAAATGGGCAATATCGCCACCCGGAAATCAACGCTTGCCATCATTACTTCCGACAATCCGAGAACTGAAGATCCTGCAAAAATTATAAAAGAAATCGAAGCCGGTGTAGAACCTCAGAATTACAGTAAATATACTTCAATTCCGGATCGTAAAGATGCCATCAAAATGGCAATCAAATTTGCCGAGCCGAAAGATATTGTTCTGGTCGCCGGAAAAGGACATGAAACGTATCAGGAAATCAACGGAGAACGCCATCATTTCGATGATAAAGAAGTGATCGACGAACTTTTGAAAATCATGGGAAAATAAATTACAGAGAAAACGAAAAAATAAAAAAATGCTGTACTACCTCTACGAATATCTTACCGCTCAAGGAATCGACATTCCCGGAATGAATCTGCTCCGCTCGATCTCGTTTCGTGCCGGAATGGCAGTTTTGCTCTCGCTTTTCATCGCATTGGTGTACGGAAAAAGAATGATTAATTACCTGCGCAGAAAACAAATGGGCGAGTTGGTTCGTGATCTCGGTTTGGAAGGGCAGAAACAAAAAGAAGGAACACCAACAATGGGCGGAATCATCATTATTGTAGCCACCTTAATTCCCGTGATTCTTTTTGCCCGATTTACGAATGTTTATATCATTTTACTCATCGTTTCTGTAGTTTGGATGGGCGCTATCGGTTTTCTTGATGACTATCTGAAAAAAGTAAAGAAAAATAAAGACGGGCTTTCCGGAAAATTCAAAATTATCGGGCAGGTTGGCTTAGGATTAATCGTAGGCGTTACCATGTTTTATAACCCTAATGTTGTGGTAAAAAGAAAATATGCCGATGCAAAAGTGGTGAACCGTAACAATGTGGAGAAGAACTTTATGCCCACCGAAAAAGCGGTAGTTTCCACGGTTCCTTTTGCTAAAAATAATGAATTCGATTACAGTAAAATTCTCTTCTGGATGGATGATGCCGATGCTGAAAAATGGTCATGGATTGTTTTCATTCCGATGGTCATTTTCATTGTAACGGCAGTTTCCAACGGAGCCAATATTACGGATGGAATTGATGGTCTTGCTGCAGGAACAAGTGCTGTCATACTCCTCACGCTCGCATTTTTCGCGTATGTTTCCGGGAATATCATTTTTGCCGATTATCTCAATATTATGTTCCTGCCAAACATGGGCGAAACCACGATTTTTGCCGTAGCAGTGGTAGGTGCGGTTATCGGATTTTTCTGGTACAATACCTATCCTGCTCAGGTTTTCATGGGCGATACAGGAAGTTTGATGTTGGGTGGAGTCATTGCCGTTTTAGCCGTAATTCTCCGGAAAGAATTGCTCATTCCTGTTCTTTGCGGAATTTTTCTGGTTGAAAATCTTTCCGTAATGCTTCAGGTGATTGTTTTTAAATACAGAAAAAGAAAATACGGCTTGGAATATGCCCAGAACAACAGGCTTTTTAAGATGTCGCCCCTTCATCACCATTATCAGAAGAGTGGCTTCCATGAAAGTAAAATCGTCAACAGAATGGTCATTATCGGAGTGATGCTGGCAATTGTATGTTTAATCACATTGAAAATCAGATAAAAATTCCCGGATTTTTTTACGGGAAGTTTTAAAAAAAGATTGATAAAAATATGAAAATAGTAGTTTTAGGAGGAGGCGAAAGTGGTTTTGGAGCAGCATATCTGGCAAAGAAAAAAGGATTTGAGGTTTTTCTGTCAGATAAGGGACAAATTCGTGAAAACTACAAAAACCTGCTGATTGAAAATGGCATCGAATTCGAAGAAGGGCAACACAGCGAAGACAGGATTCTTGCTGCAGACTGGATTGTGAAATCTCCGGGTATTCCGAAAAAAGCGGAAATCATCCAGAAAATTCACGTAAAAGGCATCCGTCTTTCTTCAGAAATTGAATTTGCGGCTGAATTTACCACCGCAAAAATCGTGGCTATTACCGGAAGCAACGGGAAAACAACGACTACTTCTTTGATGTATCATATCATGAAAAACGACAGCCTGAATGTTGGTTTGGGCGGAAACATCGGAAAAAGTTTTGCCAAGCAGGTGGCCGATGAAAATTATGATTATTATGTACTGGAAGTCAGCTCTTTCCAGTTGGATGATGTGCAGAATTTCCGTCCGTACATTTCCATGCTGTTGAATTTAAGCCCGGATCATCTGGATCAGTACAATTACAATTATGAAGAATATGCTCTGGCAAAATTCAGAATTGCAGAAAATCAGGAAAATGACGACTATTTCATCTACAATAAAGACGATGAAATGAGCCAGAAACTCCTCGAAAAAATAAACATCAGAGCCAAAAAAGTTCCTTTTTCACTGAAAGAAAAACTGAAAGAAGGAGGATTTGTACAAAACGGAAAAATTGTGGTGAATGTAACCAATGACTTTGAAATGGAAATTGCCAAACTCAGTTTGGTGGGCAATCACAATGTAGCCAATAGTCTGGCCGCATCAATTGCCGGAAAAATTCTGAATATCAGCAATGAAAGCATCCGAAATTCATTGATGACATTTCAGGCGGTACCGCACCGTTTGGAGCAGGTTGCAGAAATCAACGGCGTACAATACATCAACGACAGCAAAGCCACCAACGTAAACGCAACGTATTACGCGTTGGAAAGCATGACAAGACCAACGATCTGGATTGTGGGCGGAACAGATAAAGGAAACGATTACACCGAAATCGAAAATCTGGTAAAGAAAAAAGTGAAAGCAATTGTTTGCTTAGGAATTGACAATGAGAAGATTATCAATTTCTTCAAAGACAAAAAAGAATTTATTTACGATACTTCTTCCATGGAAGATTGCATCAAACTCTGCAAATCAATTGCTGAAAAAGGCGATGCCGTTTTGCTTTCACCATGTTGCGCAAGTTTTGACTTGTTTAAAAACTATGAAGATCGCGGAGATCAGTTTAAAAATGAAGTTTTAAAAAGCTAAATACTGAAAGCAGAACGCGAATAGCAATAAAAAATGAACGAACAGAATACAGAAAACAAATTTGAATTCCTGAAGGGCGACAAAGTGCTTTGGATGGTGATTATCGTGATCTCAATTTTCTCGATTTTCCCGGTGTATTCTGCATCTTCAAATCTGGAATATATCGTGAACAACGGTACCACCACCAGCCATGTTTTAAAACACATGTTTTTTGTGGTGCTCGGTTTGGCCATTATGCGCGCCGTGGAAACCGTGAAGTACGAATACATCGGTAAACTCAGCAGTATTTTATTGGGAATTACCATTGTACTGCTCATTCTTACCATGTTCACCGGACAAACAATTGACGGTGCAAGTGCTTCACGCTGGCTGAAAATTCCGGGAACACCGATTTCCTTTCAGCCATCAACTTTTGCCTATTTAATGTTAATTATTTATCTGTGCAGATATTTAACCAAGAAAATAAAACGCGAAAGGCTTCCGATTGAAAACATCATTTATATTTTCGGACCGATTCTTACCGTATTCATTCTCGTTGCCAAAGACAACGGTTCTACTGCACTGATGATTATGATGGTCTCGATTGCCGTGTTGATTATCGGACAGCTCAACTGGAAATATATTGTCGGCTTTATTTCCACCGCAGTTA
The DNA here is from genome assembly GCA_031987605.1 of Bergeyella sp. GTDB lineage: Bacteria > Bacteroidota > Bacteroidia > Flavobacteriales > Weeksellaceae > JAFAGO01. The sequence continues at coordinate 291,618 of DALZZF010000003.1, forward strand.
TTGCCAGCACTTTGTTTCTGGTTTTAGCATTGAATACCAATATGATTGGCGGAAACCGTGTTCATACATGGCAAAGCCGTTTTGAGACTTTTTTCAATTCCAAGAAAACCACCGAAGTGGATGATGAAAACCTGAAAGCCAAAAATTATCAGGTGATGCAGGCAAAAGCCGCCATTGTACACGGTGGAATTACAGGAATGGGACCGGGAAAAAGTGCTTTAAAACAAATGCTTCCACAGTCAGCATCGGATTTCATCTTTGCCATTATTGTAGAAGAATACGGATTTATCGGCGCGCTTTTCCTGATTTCCATGTACCTGATTATGATGATAAGAATTGTAATGATCGCCAGCAAAATGCCTGCTTTTTTCGGCTCGTTGCTGGTCATAGCATTAGGATTAATGATTTTCGTGCAGCTTGCAGTGAATATTGCAGTTGCGGTGAATCTAATTCCGGTAACCGGACAGCCTTTACCGCTGATTAGTTATGGAGGAACATCCATGCTGGTCACTTATATTCAATTGGGAATTATCCTCAATGTAAGCTCCAGAATTCAGGTGTATGATGAAGAAGGACTGAGCAAAAAACAAAGCATTGAAGAAATAAATGATATTGCATAAAGTGGGAAGCTGGAAGTGGGAAGTGGGAAGTGGGAAGCACGAAGACAAAAAATTGAGAATAATAAGAATCCGAAGGATTCAACAAAAATAGCCATCGGTTTTACCGATGGAAAAATGAAAAAGATGAACAATACACAAAATATAGGAACGCAATCAGCTCCCTCTCCTTTGGAGAGGGTTGGGGTGAGGAAAATTCTCCTCAGCGGCGGCGGAACAGGAGGACACATCTTCCCGGCAGTTGCCATTGCTCAGGAAATCCGGAAACGATTTCCCGATGCCGAATTTTTGTTCATCGGTGCATACGGAAAAATGGAAATGGAAAAAGTTCCGCAATCCGGTTTTAAAATTGAAGGTTTGAATATCGCAGGTTTCGATCGGGGAAATCTTCTGAAAAATATCGGACTTCCGTTTAAAATTATTTCCAGTTTGAGGAAAGCCAAATCCATCATTAAAAATTTTAAGCCTGATTTTGCGGTCGGAACCGGTGGTTTTGCAAGCGGACCAGCGTTGTATATCGCTGCAAAAGCAGGAATTCCAACTTTTATTCAGGAACAGAATTCGCTTCCCGGAAAAACCAATATTTTCAACGGAAAGAAAGCAAAAGCCGTATTTACCGCGTATCCCGATATGGATCATTTCTTCCCGAATTCAAAAGTATTTTTTCTTGGAAATCCAATTCGTGAAAACATTATCTCGGATTTAACGGACACCAGTGAAGCAAAAATAAAATCCGGTCTTGATCCGGAAAAACTCACCATTCTTTCTGTTGGCGGATCTTTGGGTTCACGAACATTAAACAATGGCTGGAAAGACAATCTGGAAATTATTAAACAAAAAGGGTATCAGTTGATCTGGCAAACCGGGAAAACAGATTATCCTGAGATTGCCGGAAGATGGAAGACAGAAGACGGGAGTCAAAATGCCGAAGCAAATGAAACTTCCAACTCCTCGCTTCCCACTTCCATCCAAATAAAGGAATTCATCTCCGATATGGCATTGGCGTATTCCGCAGCAGATGTAATTGTTTCCAGAGCGGGTGCAATTGCAATTTCCGAGTTGGCAATGGCGAAAAAACCGGTGATTTTAGTTCCGTTTCCGTTTGCAGCCGAAGACCATCAAACCAAAAATGCATTGACTCTGGTGGAAAAAAATGCAGCCAGAATGGTAAAAGATTCCGAAATGAAAGAAAAATTCCTTTCTACCCTTTTGGAAATCTGCGAAAGTGAAACTTTAAGAAAAGAGATGTCGCACAATCTGGAATTCTTTGCCAAGCCAAAAGCAACCGAAGAGATTGTGGATGAAATTTTTAAAATAATGAATATAGTTTAAACGTAACGATCACAAAGATTTTTTTAAAGCTATTGAAAAAATCTTTCCGGATGTGGAGTAAAAAAAAGAAATAGAAAATGAACATCTTAAACACCTATCAAAACTTCTATTTCGTCGGGATCGGCGGAATCGGGATGTCGGCTTTGGCGCGGTATTTCAACTCTACCGGACGAAAAGTTTTGGGTTATGATAAAACCCAAACCAAACTTACATCAGCATTGCTTTCGGAAGGTATTGAGATTGTATTTGAAGATAAAATCGATGTTCAAATCGAAAACCTGAGCAAAGAAAACACTTTGGTTATTTACACGCCTGCCATTAAAAAACTGGGAATTTTAGAGCATTTTATGGAAGGCGGATTTTCGGTGATGAAACGAGCAAAAGTGCTGGGTCTCATTACGGAAGATACACAATGTATTGCCATTGGTGGCACACACGGAAAAACCACAACATCCTCATTGGTTGCATATTTGTGCAAAGAAGCCAATCTTCCGTTCTCGTGTTTTTTGGGTGGAATTTCGGAAAATTTAAAATCAAATTTCTATTACAACGGCAACGAAATTTCTGTGGTAGAAGCGGATGAATACGACCGCAGTTTCCTGAATCTTTTCCCCGATTGGGAAATCATCACTTCGATTGATGCCGACCATTTGGATATATATGGAGACAAAACCCATATCGAACAAAGTTTCCGCGAATTTGCAGCATTAGCCGAAAACAGCAATCAGCGTTTCGTAAGAAAAGATGTGGATATCCGAATGCCACATAAAACGTATGCCGTAAATGAAGAAGCCGATTTCTATTCCGACAGTCTGAAAATGGTAGGTGATACCATGTATTTCACCTTTCACAACGAAAATGATTCGGTGGATTTCAGCTGGCAGATCCCTGGAATTCACAATGTGGAAAATGCCACCGCTGCAATCGCATTGCTGCATACAATGGGCGTGGATTACGAAACTTTAAAACGCGGAATAAAAAATTTCAAAGGAATAAAAAGAAGATATACCAAACATATTTTTGCGAACGGAAAAATTTATATTGATGATTATGCGCATCATCCTACCGAACTGAATGCCGTTATCGGTTCTATAAAAACCTTTTATCCGGACAAAAAATTATTGATCGTTTTTCAGCCGCACCTATTCAGCAGAACACGAGATTTTGCCGACGGTTTTGCAGAAAGTTTAAGCAAAGGAGACGATTTATTGTTGCTGGATATTTATCCGGCACGTGAACTTCAGGAGAATTTTCCGGGAATCACATCCAAATGGTTGGCAGAAAAAATCAATACCGATAAAAAAGAAGTATGTACGTTGAATGAAGCATTTGATAAAATAAAAACAAAAAATTTCGATGTCCTTTTAACCGTTGGTGCCGGAAATATTGATACACTTTCCGACGGAATAGTTGATTGGCTTTCGAAAGTTTAGTTTAAAATAACAGATGTTTTTGCCAATAAAAAATGAATAAAAACTTTGAGAACCCTATGTTCCAAAAATAGATAAATGAAAAACAAATACAGAATACTAAAAATTGCAGTCACGGTAATCCTTCTCGGGTTTCTGCTGAGTTTCTCTTTGAAGCGGTTCAGCAAGCAGAAGATTACAGATGATAAAGTATCTGTAAAATTAAACGATGGAAATCCGGTGTATTTTGTAGATGAAAAAGAGATTAAATCCTTAGTGCAAAAAGAAAATCCATCCGGAAAAATAGGCGATCTTGAAATTCCCGAATTAGAAAAAAAACTGAATAAAAATCCTTACATCGATAGCGCAAATGTATATCTGAACCTCAACGGTAATCTGAACCTTGATATCAAGCAGCGCGTTCCGGTTTTCAGGATCAACTATCAGGGAAAAGATTTTTATGTGGATGATAAAGGAATGGAATTTCCGATTTCCCGAAACTTTTCTTATCCGTGCATGCTCGTTACCGGAAATGTGAAACCTTCGGAATATGAAAAGCTGGCAGAACTGGTAAAATATATTGATAAGGATGATTTCAGCAAAAAATATTTCATTGGAATTTCCAAAGAAAAAGGAAGTTACAATCTGCTCACCAGCGAAGGAAATTATAAAGTTGAAATCGGTGATCTGGATAATATCGAATTCAAAACCAAAGGATTTAAAACTTTTGTGGAAAAACATCTGGTCTTTACAGATCCTCAGAAATACAGTAAAATTTCAGTAAAGTACAACAACCAGATTGTCACCACACTGAATCCTTATTTCGCCGAAAACGATAGTATTCTTCAGGTTGGAAAAAAGGAACTCGCAAAAGCTCCTGAACTTGCCGAGAAAAAAGAAGAAACCCGAAAAACCACTGGAGCAGAACATAAACCGGCAGCTAAAAAACCGGAAAAAGCAAAATCTGCCTCCACAAAAAAAGCGGAATCCAAACCAAAGAAAAAGGAAACCTCACAAAAAAAGGAAGCCAAAAAAACCACTTCCAAAACAGAAAAGCCCAAAACAAAGGCAAAAATTAAAATAGAATAAAACAAATCAAATCGATATACACAATGGAAAATCAAGAGTATTCAGTAGGACTGGACATCGGGACAACGAAGATTGTCGCGATTGTCGGCAGGCGAAATGCTCACGGGAAAATTGAAGTTCTCGGAGTAGGACGTGCCAAAAGTCTTGGCGTTCACAAAGGAATTGTGAACAACATTTCGCAAACCATCACTTCCATCAAAACTGCCGTGGAAGAAGCAGAAAAAAGTGCAGGCGTTCCAATCCGTAAAGTAACGGTCGGGATTGCTGGCAAACACATCCGTTCCCTTCAGCATTCGGATTATATTATGCGGGAAAATCCCGAAACCTTCATCACCGAAGATGATATAGAAAAACTGAAAGATCAGGTAAAAAAATTAGTTATGCTTCCGGGCGAAGAAATCATTCATGTTCTTCCACAGGAATACAAAGTGGATTCCGAGGGCGAAATTCACGAACCGGTAGGAATGCACGGGAAACGTCTTGAAGCCAACTTTCATGTCGTTGTAGGACAAATGGGAAGCATCCGCAATATTGCCCGTTGCGTAAAAGAAGCCGGACTTGAAATGGAAGCCCTTACGCTGGAACCTTTGGCCTCTTCCGAAGCGGTTTTAACCAAAGAAGAAAAAGAAGCCGGAGTGGCCATTGTAGATATTGGCGGCGGAACAACGGATATTGCAATTTTTAAAGACAATATTATCCGTCATACCTGCGTAATTCCTTACGGTGGCGGAATTATTACCGAAGACATCAAAGAAGGATGTTCTATTATTGAAAAGCACGCGGAACAGTTAAAAGTGAAATTCGGATCTGCCATTCCGGATATGGAAAAAGAATCCACTTTTGTTACCATTCCCGGTTTGCACGGAAGACCGGACAAAGAAATTTCACTGAAAACTTTGGCACAAATCATCAACGCGAGAGTAGAAGAAATTCTGGAAATGGTGAATACCGAACTGAAAGCCTATGGCGCATTCGAACAGAAGAAAAAACTGATTGCAGGAATTGTACTTGCAGGAGGAGGTTCCAACCTGAAAAATCTTCGTCAGCTCGCCAATTACACGACTGGTTTCGATAGCCGCATCGGTTTTGCAAACGAATATGTAGCGAATGATAAAAACCAGTTTTTAAAAGGTCCGGAATTTGCCACATCAATCGGGCTTCTGATGGAAAGTTTGAAAATCAGAGATAAAAAATCTGTGGAAAACGAACCTCAGCCTGTTGAAGCAAAAGTGGAAAAAGAAACCATTTCAATTTCTCAACCTCAGCAAACCGAAGAAGTAAAACCTCAGATTGCAGCAGAAATTACAAAAGGCAGAAGCAAACCGACTTTTGGGCAGGCATTAATGGAAAAAGTAAAAAAGTTTTTCGAAGAAGTAGAATAATTAAATCCTTTAAAAGAATATAAAATTAAAGTTATGGAAGGAATTACATCTCAAGGGTTTTCGTTCGATTTACCGAAAGGAAATTCTTCTATTATAAAAGTAATCGGTGTTGGCGGCGGCGGAAACAACGCGCTGAAACACATGTACGAAAAAGGAATTCACGGGGTAGATTTCATCATCTGCAATACCGATGCACAAACACTGGACAATAATCCGGTGGCCAATAAAGTTCAGCTTGGGCTCACCATGACGGAAGGTCTTGGTGCCGGTGCAGATCCTGAAGTGGGAGAAAAAGCCGCTATTGAAAGCATTGATGATATTAAAGCATCTTTGGGGCAAAACACCAAAATGGTTTTTATTACAGCCGGAATGGGCGGTGGAACCGGAACCGGTGCCGCTCCAGTAATTGCAAAAGTAGCAAAAGAACAGGGAATTCTTACCGTAGGTATCGTTACCGTTCCATTCAGTTTTGAAGGAAAAAGAAGATTGGATCAGGCAGAAATCGGATTGGAAAAACTGAGAAACAATGTGGATTCATTAATTGTCATCAATAATGATAAACTCAGACAGCAATTTGGAAATCTCGGTTTCAAACAAGGATTTTCCAAAGCCGATGAAGTATTAACCAACGCTGCAAAAGGAATGGCAGAAGTAATCACCGGATATTTTGATGTAAACATCGACTTCCGTGATGCCAAATCCGTATTGCAGAATTCCGGAACTGCATTGATGTCGACCGGAACTGCCTCCGGAGAAAACAAAGCCGAAGAAGCCGTAAGAAAAGCTCTGGATTCTCCATTGCTGAATGACAATAAAATCACCGGCGCGAAAAATGTTCTCCTCCTTATCCGAAGCGGAAACGAAGAAGCAACAATGGACGAAATCGGCTTAATCAACGATTATATCCAGAAAGAAGCCGGAAATACAGCCGACATTATTTTCGGTGTTGGAACCGATGAAGAATTGGGCGATGCAATCAGTGTTTTGGTGATTGCAACAGGATTTTCCAAAGATAATATGAAACACGCCGGTCCTTCTGAAAAAATCAAATATAATCTTCATGATGAAGTGGCAAGAGAAGAACGCGCTTCTCCTTTCCGCTCAAAAACAGAACGTGAGGAAACACCGAAAGCCGAGCAGAAAGAGGGGAGAAATCTTTTCCGTCTTGATGGTGAAACCGATGGAAACACCCCTCAATTCAGTGTAGCTCATACTATTGCAAAACAAATCATTGAAGAAGAAACCTCTACACAGGTTCATTATTTTGATGAAGATGCACAAGGTGATGAACCGGAAGAAGAATTCAATCTTTTCTCTTTTTCAGATTTTGAAGAAGAAACCCAATCGTTTTCTTTTGAAGTGGAAGACCACCCGCTGAACAAAACCGAAATAACCAAAGAAGAAAAACCAGTTCAGGTGAATTTTTCTTTAAATGATGCCGAGGACGAAGTAGAAGAAACTTCAATTGAACCGGCTTTTCAGGAAAAAAACATCCCGGCTGTTGAAAATTTCGTAAAAGAAACTCCGAAAGCGGAAGAACCAGTACCACACAAAACCGAAGAGGTAAAAGAAGAAACCACCACTACTTCTTTTGTGGACAGCACTTCAGGTTTCACTTTCGTGAATAAAACAACCGATCACAATCAGGACGAAAAAATTCATGAAAGAAGAAACAAACTGAAAGAATTCAATTCCAGATATCAGGTTCTGGAAAACGAAACCGATTTTGAAACAGTTCCGGCATTCAAACGCAAAAACATCAATATCGATGGGGAAAATGCTTCCGGACAGAAAATCAACTCCTACCTTTCTGAAAACGAAAGAGGGCAGATTCACGTTCGTGAAAACCGTTTCTTAAACAAAGATGTTGATTAAAAGAATTTAATAATACATCAATGTAATCATGTGCGCCATTGCTGGATTTTTGCATGATTACATTGGTAAATTTTTATAAAAATGAGTTTAGAAAATACCATTAACGAGGCGATTAAAACCGCCATGAAAGAAAAGGATAAAGTAGCACTCGATTCGTTGCGTGCGGTAAAATCCCAGATTCTCCTTCTGAAAACCGAAGCGATTGGAGCAGAAGTTTCCGCAGAACAGGAAATTGCCATTCTTCAGAGAATGATTAAGCAGCGTAAGGATTCTTTCGAACAGTTTACCACGCAGGGAAGAAATGACCTGGCCGAAGTGGAAGAAGCCCAGATGAAAGTCATTGAAAAATATCTTCCCAAACAACTTTCTCCGGAGGAGCTGGAGACAGAAATTAAAAAAATCATTTCCGAAGTTGGTGCTGAAACCATAAAAGATCTCGGAAAAGTGATGGGAACTGCTTCAAAAGCACTTGCCGGAAAATCCGATGGAAAGAGCATTTCCGAAACCGTGAAAAGGCTTCTTTCTTAAACCCCGCATAAAAATCAAAAGTTTAAAACGTTTGATTTTTTGCATCTAATTTTTAAAGGATACTAACCTTTGCATATCGATTTGAAAAGCCCGCAGCCTTTATGGTTTCGGGTTTTTTTTGTGCCAAAACGTCGCAATAGATATTTGGTATAGAATTGATAGAATAAAGAAAGACGGAATTTTGGAATTTATCATTAATTTTGTCTGTCAGTTTTTTAAACATTAAATACTTAATTAATATGTACCCACAAGAACTTGTATCGCCGATGAAGGCAGAATTAACGGATAAAGGATTTGAAGATTTAACCAGCGCACAGTCTGTAGACGATGCTCTAAAACAACCGGGAACCACACTTTTGATGGTAAATTCTGTTTGCGGTTGTGCAGCCGGAGCAGCAAGACCGGGCGTTTTGTATTCTTTAACAGGCGATAAAAAACCGGATCATTTGGTAACTGTTTTTGCAGGTTTTGATACCGATGCCGTAGTAGAAGCGAGAAAACACCTTGCTCCATTTCCTCCAAGTTCACCTGCGGTAGCACTTTTTAAAGATGGTGAACTGGTACACATGCTGGAAAGACATCATATTGAAGGAAATCCTGCCGGTGCAATTGCAGCCAATCTTCAAGCTGCTTATGACGAATATTGTTAAACTAAAATTTTAGTTTAACAAAAAAAAGAGTTGAATCAAAAATGATTCAACTCTTTTTTTCTTTATTGGAAAAAGATAGCGCACCTGCGGCGCGCCCCCAATCCTATCTTTCAAATTATAATAAACGACTTATCTTTTTTCGTATGTTTCCTCACCCCCAACCCCTCTCCAAAGGAGAGGGGAGCTGAAACCGCTTATTTTATTTCTCACACAGATTGCATTCCTTGGGAATACATCGATGTTGTGCTTAAATTTTGGTTATGGGATCATGTTGCTTATTTCAGCCAACCCAATTCAGCATAATGTTTTTTGAATTTTTGGATTTTTGGTCCTACAACAGCGCTGCAGTACGGTTGGTTAGGATTAGCATTATAATATCCCTGATGATACGTTTCTGCTGGCCAGAATTTTGAAAATTTGGCAAATTCGGTGACGTACTTTCCATGCCATCTTCCGGATTTTTCAGATTCCTGTAATGCTTGTTCGGCTTTGGATTTTTCGGCATCATCCTTATAAAAAATAACGGAACGGTACTGAGTTCCAATATCATTTCCCTGACGGTTCAACTGTGTGGGATCATGGAGGAAGAAGAACACATCCATCAACTGTTCATACGAAATAATGTCGGGATCATAGGTAATTTGAACCACTTCTGCATGCCCTGTATTCCCGGTGCAAACTTCCTCATACGTTGGATTTTGGGTAAATCCTCCGGAATATCCGGAAACAGCACTTTCCACACCTTTCAGCATATTGAAGCAGCTTTCCACACACCAGAAACAGCCTCCTCCGAAAGTGACCTGCTGTAAATTTGTATTGTTGTTCATTTTTTGATTGTTGTTCTGCAAAGTTAATTTCTTTTCCTGCCCGTTGCAGGAAATCATTAAAAAACCGATGACTAAAAGAAGGAATTTATTCATTTCCGCAGATACCAACAAAAAACGCACCTTACGGTGCGCTGAACTATTGTTATTATCTATTTACTTTTTATTTTCCCAAACCAATGCGCTGGCTCCGAGAATGGCAGCATCAGCTTCATCCAGTTCACTGAAAACGAGTTTTACTTTTCCACGGAAAATAGGAAGAAGGTTGCGTTCCATGTGCAATTTGGTTGGTTTCAGAAGGAAATCTCCGGCTTTGATTACTCCACCAAACAAAAGGATGGCTTCCGGTGAAGAGAACATTACAAAATTTGCCAGTGCTTCTCCCAATTTCTGACCGGTATAACGGAATACTTCTATGGAAGTAGGATCTCCTTTTTTCGCACATTCGTGTACGGTTTTGGAATTTATTTCGTCTTCCGGATAGTTATTCAACATAGATTCCGGAAATTCTGCACGGAATTTTTTGGCTGTGATGGCAATTCCTGTTGCGGATGCGTAGGCTTCCAGACTTCCTTCAGAACCTGTACTCCAGTGTTTTCTTCCTCCGGGTTTTACAATGGTATGTCCTAATTCTCCGGCAAATCCGTCGTGACCGTAAATCAACTGTCCGTTTGCGATTATTCCGCTTCCTACTCCGGTTCCAAGGGTAACCATAATGAAATCTTTCATTCCGCGTGCTGCACCGAACATCATTTCTCCAAGAGCTGCTGCATTGGCATCGTTGGTTACTTTACAGGGAACTCCGAATTTTTTCGACATCATTTCTGAAAACGGAATTACGCCTTTCCATTTCAGGTTGGGGGCATGCTCAATGGTTCCGCGGTAATAATTGGCGTTGGGTGCACCCACTCCAATTCCGTCGAAATTTCTTTGTATAGAATGTTTTTTTAATAGGGGCTGTACGGTCTGGTAAAGTGCTTCAATAAAATCTTCAACTTTTTCGTACTGATCTGTTTTTAAATTGCCTTTTTCCAGAATATCACCACGGTGGTTTACAATTCCGAATTTAGTGTTTGTTCCACCGATATCAACACCGAGTGCAACCTGTTTGGATAAATCTACTAATGCCATTTTATTTGTTTGAGACAATAAATTTAATGATTTTTTAATAGTTTTCAGGTGCTAAAGTAAATTTTAAAAACAGATATATATCATTTTCAAATTTCATAAAAACACAAAAGACCTTTAAATAAAGGTCTTCCGCATATATTGACTGATTTTTTCCTATGCCGGAATTTCACCGCGATACAGGAATGAAACGATTTCTTTGTTCATTTTCTCCACCATTTCGCTGAAAAGATAGAAGGATTCCTGCTTATAAATCACCAACGGATCTTTCTGTTCGTAAACGGCTCCTTGAGAAGAACGTCTCAGATCATCCATTTCACGGAGATGCTGTTTCCAGTTGTCATCAATAATGGCAAGGGTAATGTTTTTCTCGTAATCGTTTATCAAACTTTCACAATGGGTTTCATATGCATTTTCAAGGTTGCTTACAATGGTCATGGTTTTGGTTCCATCGGTAAAAGGAACTTGAATCATCTTGAACATTTGTCCCTGATTTTTATATACATTCTCAATAATCGGGAATGCTTTTTCTTTCATCAGGTTGAGTTTCATCTGGTAATCTTCCTCTGCCGCTTTGTAAAGAATATTGGTGATATCCGCTACTGATTTGGAGTTGAATTCCTCTTGTGTTACCGGTGCTTCCATGGTGAAGTTTTTAATGATTTCGTATTCAAAATCTTTATAATCACCATCAGTTTTCGCTTTATTGGTAATGGCATTGGAAACATCATAAATCATATTGGAAATATCATATTTCAAATGATCTCCGAACAATGCATTTTTTCTTCTTTTATAGATGACGTCACGCTGCTTGTTCATTACATCATCATATTCCAGCAATCTTTTACGGATTCCGAAGTTGTTTTGTTCTACTTTTTTCTGTGCTCTTTCAATGGAACGGGTAATCATGGAGTGCTGAATCACTTCACCATCTTTATGCCCCATTCTGTCCATCATTTTTGCAATTCTTTCGGAACCGAAAAGACGCATCAGATTGTCTTCAAGAGAAACATAAAACTGTGAACTTCCCGGATCTCCCTGTCTTCCGGCACGACCTCTCAACTGGCGGTCTACACGGCGGGAATCGTGGCGTTCCGTACCAATAATGGCAAGACCTCCGGCATCTTTTACTTCTTTGGTCAGTTTAATATCGGTACCACGACCTGCCATGTTGGTGGCAATGGTTACCACTCCTGGTCTTCCTGCTTCGGCAACAATTTCTGCTTCTTTTTTGTGAAGTTTTGCATTCAGAACCTGATGCTGAATTTTTCTCAGCTGAAGTGCTCTTGAAAGCAATTGTGAAATTTCCACAGAAGTAGTTCCTACCAGTACTGGTCTTCCAGCGGCGGTCAGTTTTTCTACTTCTTCAATTACAGCGTTGTATTTTTCACGGTTGGTTTTGTACACCAAATCCTGTCTGTCGTCTCTTTGGATTGAACGGTTGGTTGGGATTACCACCACATCGAGTTTATAAATCTGCCAGAATTCTCCCGCTTCCGTTTCTGCTGTACCCGTCATCCCCGCAAGTTTGTTGTACATACGGAAGTAGTTCTGAAGTGTAATAGTAGCAAAGGTTTGCGTTGCGGCTTCGATTTTCACATTTTCTTTTGCTTCAATCGCTTGGTGAAGTCCGTCGGAATACCGTCTTCCTTCCATAATACGCCCGGTTTGCTCGTCTACAATTTTCACTTCGCCATCAATCACCACATACTCATCGTCTTTTTCAAAAAGAGTATATGCCTTTAATAACTGGCTGAGTGTGTGAACGCGTTCTGATTTTTCGGCAAAATCTCCGAAGAGTTTTTCTCTTTCGGCAAATTCTTCTTCTTTTGGAAGGTTTTTGGATTCAAGTTCGGCAATTTCGGTTCCGATGTCCTGAAGTACAAAGAAATTCGGATCTGAATTTCCCTGCGACATATATTCCACCCCTTTATCGGTAAGATCTACCTGATTGTTTTTTTCATCGATTACGAAATACAGGTCTTTATCCACGATTGGCATATCGCGGTTGTTGTCCTGCATATACTGTGCTTCAGTTTTTTGTAAAAGTGCTTTATTTCCGCTTTCGGAAAGGTATTTAATTAATTGTCTGTTTTTCGGCAAACCTCTGTATGCCTGAAGTAGTTTAAATCCGCCTTCTTTTGTATTTCCGGCAGAAATTAATTTTTTAGCTTCATTAAAAATGGTCGAAATGGTTTTCTTCTGAACTTCAACAATTCTGTCTACTGAAGGTTTCAACACATCAAATTCCTGGCGGTCTCCTTGTGGAACCGGTCCGGAAATAATCAGCGGCGTTCTGGCATCATCCACCAAAACGGAATCCACCTCATCCACAATGGCAAAATTCTGTTCTCTCTGAACCAGTTCGGTTGGTGAAGTCACCATATTATCTCTCAGATAATCGAAACCGAATTCATTGTTTGTTCCGTACGTAATGTCGGAGTTGTATGCTTTTCTTCTTCCGTCGGAGTTCGGCTGGTGATTATCCACACAGTCGATTGTTAGCCCGTGAAACTGGTATAAAGGTCCCATCCAAGCAGAGTCTCTTCGTGCAAGATAATCGTTTACGGTTACCACATGAACTCCACGACCGGGAAGTGCATTCAGATAGATCGGTAAAGTTCCTACCAGCGTTTTCCCTTCCCCGGTTGCCATTTCGGCAATTTTTCCGGAGTGCAAAACGACCCCTCCAATATACTGCACATCGTAATGTACCATATCCCAGACTACGGGCGTTCCGGCTGCATCCCAGGTGTTTTTCCAAAATGCCTGATCTCCTTCGATCTGTACAAAATCTTTTGTAGCAGCGAGTTCTCTATCCATTTCGGTAGCGGTAACTCTCAGTCCTCCGTTTTCAGCAAGTCTTTTGGCGGTTTCTTTCACCAAAGCAAATGCTTCCGGAAGAATCTGATTGAGTACTTTTTCTTCTAATTCGTAAGATTCTTTTTTAAGTTCTTCAATTTTAGTAAAAAGGGCTTCTTTTTCATCGATATTGGTTGTGGTATTGATCTGTTCTTTGATCTGATCAATTTTTGAGGTAACATCAGCAGAGGCAGCCTTGATTTTTTCCTTGAATTCGTTGGTTTTTTCTCTTAAACCATCGTCGGATAATTGTTGTATTGCCGGTTCTGCGGCTTTGATTTTGGTAACAACCTTTTTTACTTCTTTCAGGTCTTTTGCGTTTTTATCGCCTAAAAACCCTTTGAGAACTTTGTCTAAAAAACTCATAAAATCTTTCTTTAAACCCAAAACATCAGTGCTTCAGGCAGGTAATCTACACTTTTTGGTGTATAGTTTATAGAATACAAACAGGCTTAAGTGCATTGCCCAAAGCCTGTTGCTATATTTTTATTTAATATTCGTCTTCGTTCCAGAGGAAATCCTCATCAGTCGGATAGTCGCTCCAAACTTCTTCAATCGACTCATAGATTTCGCCTTCGTCCTCGATTGCCTGAAGGTTTTCCACCACTTCCATTGGTGCTCCGGTTCTGATGGCGTAATCAATCAACTCAGCCTTAGTCATTGGCCAAGGCGCGTCGCTTAAATATGATGCTAATTCTAATGTCCAGTACATACGTTTCTAATTTTTTGCAAAAGTAAAAATTTAGATGGTAATTCAAAGTTTTTTCCGCTGATTTTCAATTCTTTTTAATCTTTAATTAAGATAGTGTTTCAAAAAACTGCCTTAATAAAGGATTTTTAAATCTAATAGCGGAATTTTCATGGTTTTCTCAAAAACCATTCCACAAATTTTTTTATGCCATTTTGGAAGTTTGTGCTTGGTTTATAGCCGATAAGCGTTTGTGCTTTTGTAATATCCGCGTTGGTTTTCTGTACGTCTCCGGGCTGCATTGGCAGATGTTTTTTTATGGCTTCTTTTTCCAGTGTGGATTCAATGGTGGAGACCATTTCGTTTAGCGTAATCACCTGACTTTCTCCGAGATTAATGATTTCGTAAACATTTTCGTGGGTTTCCAGATAATGAATGGATTTCAGGATTCCGTCAACAATATCATCTACAAAAGTATAATCGCGGGCTGTATTTCCGTCTCCATAAAACGGAATTTCCTGATTTTCCAGAATCAGTTTTGTAAATTTATGGATGGCAAGATCCGGTCTTTGTCTTGGCCCGTAAACAGTGAAAAACCGCAGTTGAATCATATCAATTCCATAAAGGTGATGATAAACATGCCCCAAAACTTCGCCAGCTTTTTTAGTCGCGGCATACGGTGAAATCGGACGGTCTACACTGTCAGTCTCCGAAAAAGGAATTTTCTCATTATTGCCATATACACTTGAAGATGAAGCGCATATAAATTTGCTCACTTCATATTTTTTGCACATTTCCCAGAGATTCATGCTGCCCTTTACATTTACTTCCTCATAATCCAGCGGTCTTTCAATGGAAGGACGAACTCCAGCCAAAGCCGCAAGATGAATCACCATATCAATTTTGTGGGTGCCGAAGATTTCATCCAAAGCGTTAATATTCCTGATGTCCTGATTATAAAGACGGTAATTTTCCGAAGCAGTTTCCAAAATAAGTTTCTGTATATCCACCTCTTTATTGATAAAATTAAAATCAACTATTTTTCCTATACTTTCTAAAGTATTTTGAATTTTAATTTTGTAATCGTAGAAATCATCAAAATTGTCTATGTTTATGACAGAATGTCCATTTTTCAAAAGATGTTCAACCAAATGAGAGCCGATAAAACCGCTTCCTCCTGTAACCAGAAAATTCATACATTATTTTTGTAATGCAAATTTATTACTTTTACTTTTAAATACACGATTATGCACTTCCAAGGACAAATCCTGAAAATGATTTCCCAAAATGCGAAACCCATACAATATTATTTAAATCTTTCCGGAGATCTGCTGAACATGAATCAGCTTTTCGGAAAAAAACTCCATATCAAACACATCGGCTACCAATGTGTAAACTGCGGAAGCGATGAAAAAATTTACCGCATGGGCTTTTGTAAAAAATGTTTTTTTGAAAGTCCTTACGCCAGCGAAACGATTATTCGCCCTGAACTTTCAACCGCACATTTGGGCATTGAAGAGCGGAATCTGGAGGTGGAAAAAAGCATTCAGCTGGTTCCGCACATTGTATATCTTGCCTACACCGGAGATGTAAAAGTGGGGGTAACGCGAGAAACTCAAGTGCCGACAAGATGGATTGATCAGGGCGCAACTTTTGCAGTTCCCATTGCCAAGACCGAAAACCGATACGAAGCTGGAATGATCGAAGTTGCCCTGAAAGAACATCTTCCCGATAAAACCAATTATAAAAAAATGCTTCAGGATGATTATGAAGACGATCTTGATCTGGAAGATTTCCGAAATAAAGTAAAACAGTATTTTCCACAGAATTTTGAACAATTTTACACCCATGAAAGCGAAATCTACAAACTGGATTTTCCTTATGAAGCTCCGGAAAAAATCAATGTTTTCACACTGGACAAAAAACCTGAATTTGAAGGAATTTTAAAAGGAATAAAAGGACAATATGTGTATTTTGAAGGCGGAAATTTCATCAATATAAGAGGACACGAAGGTTATGTAATTGAGTTGGAAATAAACAATTTGTAATAAATTTTCCGCATTTGGGATTATATTTGATGAGAAAACACAATTATGCAGAAAAAAAATATCAAAAAAATATCGATCGGAATCGGCATTCTGTTTCTTCTTTTTCTTATCGGGAATTTCGGTCTCAATATCTGGCTGAAATATAAACTTCCGGATTTCCTTAAAGAAAACACCGATTACATCATCAGTTACAAGAACCTTAAAGTAGATTTGGGCAACGGAAATATCTTCGCCACCCAATTCAAAATCGATAACAAAAACCCTGATAATGAAAACATTATCCGAATAAAAGGCACCATAGATTCTTTACAGGTGAGCCGTTTCGGAATTTGGAAACTGCTGCTTCATAAAGAAATCACCTCCAACAATATTCAGCTTAATCACCCCAATCTTGCCGTTACACTGGCGCGTCCTGCAAAAAAGGTGAAACGCAGAAATACACCTCTTGAATTTGCCAACATCAACATCAGAAACGGAAATATTCGCGTGAATAAGTTTAATCATGCCCTCTTTTTTTCCGCACAAAATCTCGATCTTCATATTGAAAATTTAGAACTGACCGAGGCTTCAATGGAAAAAGAATTTCCCATTGCGTTCGACAGCTATTCCATGAGCGGGAAAAATTTTCTGGTTCAACCGGATGATGTTTACCGTATTTCCGCCGCCAATATAAACACGGAGAATAAAAAAATTGATATTACGGACTTCAAACTGACTCCTCAGATTTCCTATGGTGAATTTCTGCATCGATTTCCAACCAAGCGAAATCTTTTTAAAGTGAATGCAAAAGTAATGCGTTTTCATAACATCAGTCTCACCAAAAAGAATCTCACCCTTTCTGAAGTCAGTTTTACGCAACCCGATATTACGCTGTATACCACGCAGAATAAAACGGAACAGAAAAAGAAAAGTTTTTCTTTCAATGTTCAACTGGAAAACCTTCTTGTTGACCAAGCAAAAATCCAGATTCTGAAACCGGACAGCACACGACTTTTCGCAGCACAGAAACTCAATATGAAAGTGAGCCAAATGAGAATGGATGATGAAACAGCAAAAGGAAATATTCCGTTTGCCTATCAGGATTTCAAGATTGAAGGACAGCAGCTCAACTACATCAGCGACCGTGAAAATGTGGAAGTGCTGACCGCAAATCTAAGCGATAAATCTGCTGATTTGCAGCATATCCGCATCAAACCGACTGTTCCTCAAAGCCATGAAACGCTGATGGATTTGGGAATTAATCAGGTTAATCTTCTGGTGAATAGTTGGGGTTTGCAGAACAACAAACTCCAGTTGGACATTCAGTCTGTTCTTGTAAACCAAGTTTGGGGAAGCGTTCACAAAGGAGCACCGAAAACGGTGAAAACAAAAACCGATTATTCGAAAATTCAGTTTCCGCTGAAAATTCACAATATTCAGGTTCGCAATGCTGATATTGCCATGCTGAATCACGACAGCAGCACGCTGTTCGCCGGAAAGAATATCAACCTGAAAGCCGGAGGAATCGTAATGAATGAAAATACCATAAAAAACGCATTGCCACTTTCTGTTCCGAGATTCCACCTGACCGGACAACATCTTGTTCTGGGTGCAGGAAAAGAAAAAATCAGCATTCTGGCAGCAGCCGTCAATCAGAAATCGGGTGATTTCCGGCAAATCAAGGTTTCAGGAAAAGGAACCGGAGCAACGGATTTCAGCGCTTCGAAAGTAGATTTTATGCTGAATAAATGGGGTTTCACCGGACATAAATTAAATCTCGATGTTCAAAACATCAATGTAGACGGGATAAAAGGGAAAATCATCGCTTCAGCAAAAGAAAAAAAGAAGAAAAAACCCGATTATTCCGGAATTGCTTTTCCTCTGAAAATTCATCAGGTAAACATCCGCAATTCCAACCTTACCTACAGCAAAAGCGGACAACCTCTGGTTTTGAAAAACCTGAATGCTTCTTTCGGAAATGTGGTGATGGACGCGAACAGTGTGAAAAGCGGAATTCCTTTCCGAACCGGAACCTACAATCTCAGTTCTTCTGATTTTCAGTATCAGACGAAATTCTACAACCTCAGCATTGCGAAAATCAATGTAAATCAGGATGAAATGGATCTGCTGAATTTCAGCATGAAACCCAGATATTCCCGAAGTCAGTTCGTCCGCAAAATCAGTTTTGAACAGGATCTTTACACGCTTTCCGCCGCATCAATTTCAATGAAAGGAAAATGGAATTTGATTTCCAGCAATCCGTACATCAATGCTTCCAGCCTTATCATTGATAATGCCAATGCCAATATTTTCCGAAGCAAAATTCCAAAAGATAATCCAAAAGTAAAACCGCTGTATTCGGAGGCCTTAAGAAAGATAAAATTTCCTTTGTATATCGCGGTTACAAAAATAAACAACTCGTATCTGGAATATGAAGAGGACACTCCGAAAAGTGATGGTCCGGGAAAACTGACTTTTAATAATTTGAATCTGACGGCCAGAAACATCAATTCTGCAAAAATGAAAGGAAAACCAACCGCAATTCCAATTTCTATTTCCTGTAGTTTCTTCAATGTTTCGCCAATGCAGGTAAATTGGAATATGAATACCGCAAATCATAATGATGCTTTTACCATTTCCGGAACGGTGGGTTCGCTTCCGGCAAGCAGAGTGAATGCTTTTGTGGAACCTTACCTGAAAATCCGCACTACCGGAACCATCCAGAAAATGGATTTTGATTTTCACGGGAACAAACACGGACTTGACGGTACTTTTAAAATGAAACATAAAAATCTGAAAGTTTCCATTTTGAAAGGCAGCGGAGAAAAAAACAAACTCCTTTCTGCTGTTGCCAATGTTTTCGTACGTTCTACTTCGGATAAATACCCGGAAAGCGTAGTTGTGGACGATGTGGAGCGTGATCCTGCAAAATCCTTTTTCAATCTTTTCTGGAAAGGAATCGAAGAAGGATTAAAGAAAACCCTGATTGGGAAAAATGTTGAAAATACAGAAAAAAGCGTAAAAAACACCGTGGAAGCAGCCAAAGAAACTACCCAAAGCGTAAAAGGTGCCGTAAAAGATGCTAACTCCGCCGTAAAGGATGTCAAAAATGCAGTAACTGACGTTACATCAGGGAATTCAGGCAAGAAAAAAACGCCTAAAAAAGATAAAAAAGAAGGTCTGTTGAAACGGGTTTTTAAGAAGAAAGAAAAAACCGAATAAAAATTCGGTTTTTGTTTTTTTAGTAACGTTATTTTAGTCGAAGTTATATTCTTCTTTTTCATCCACCGGGATTTCACGGAGAAATTTCAGGAATTCGGGAGAAAAATTACTTTCGGCACTGTAAGAATCCATGATAATTCCCTTGTTTCCCAACTGATCTTCCAACACATACAGCACGGCATCGTTTCCGGGATCAGTATCGCCTTCAAAACGGTAGGTTTTCACAAGGCGTAAATCTTCGGGTTTATAAATCCGGTCGGAATTCTGTAGCCGGACATTTCCGTTTTCATCCGGTTTAAATTCTCTCTGTATTCCTTTGTCTTTAGCCAGTTTATTGAGAACCTGACTTAATGTGAGCATTGCCTTTGACATATCTTTAAATTTTGAAGATAAAGATACCCAAATTCTCACAGAATTTTTTACAGATTTTAGCAGATTTTGTGCAAGATTTCCGTGATAAAATTATAAGAATTTATCCCCTTTCTTTACATTTTTAATATCATTCAGATATTCTTTAATTAATTGATCGTTTGTTCGTGGACAAATCAATAGTGCTTTATCGGTGTCTATAATAATATAATCTTTCAGACCATCAATTACGGCCACTTTATTCCCTTTCAGTCGGATAATATTCCCTTCCGAATTATAACTAAGAACCAATTTGGAATTCACCGCATTTTTATTTTCATCTTTGTCGGCATTCTCATAAACGGAAGTCCAGGTTCCCAAATCGCTCCACCCCAAATCAGCAGGAATTACATATACATTCTGGGCTTTCTCCAGAATTCCGTTGTCGATAGAAATTTTATTGATTTTGGGATAAATCGTTTCGATGCAGGCTTCTTCGGAATCTGTATTGTATTCGCAAGTTTCAAAGAGTTTTGACATTTCAGGAAGGAAATGATTAAATTCATTTAGTATTGTTTTCACATTCCATACAAAAATTCCCGCATTCCAGAGGAAATCACCTGATTCCAAAAAGCTTTTGGCAATTTCAAGGTTGGGTTTTTCGGTAAATGTTTTTACTTTAAAATAGTCTTCCTCTTTGTTTTCAACAAACTGAATGTAGCCATATCCCGTATCAGGACGTGTAGGTTTAATTCCTAATGTTACCATATAATTGTGTTTGGAAACAATTTCAAAAGCAAGCGAAACTTTTTCCAGAAAGCGATCCTCCTTCAAAATCAAATGATCCGCAGGAAGCACAATAATATTGGCATCGGGATCTTTCTGTGCAATTTTATTAATCATATACAGATTACAGGCAGCAGTATTTTTCATCATCGGTTCACCTACAATATTCTCTTCACTGATATTGGGAAGTTGTTCTGCGGTAAGCTCAGCATATTCCTTATTGGTGATGATGTAAATATTTTCGTTAGGAATAATTCTGGAAATTCTATCATAGGTTTGCTGAATCATTGTTCTTCCCGTTCCGAGAATATCCTGAAACTGCTTTGGAAATTTTTGGGTACTTAATGGCCAGAAACGGCTTCCGATACCGCCCGCCATAATAACACAATAATTGCTACTGCTCATAAAAATTATATTTTTTTCACTTTTGCCAATGGTTTGAAGTAGTATTTTTTTCCATTGACAATATTTTCGCAAAGATACTTCTTTTTCGAAACCTCAAGAATCCTGTAATTTTCTTTACGGTAGAGAAACTCGTCGTTTTGCCTAAGTGTTTCCAGAAGGCTGGCTTCTTCATCATCAATATGAAAATACCGTACTAAATCAGGACTTGCCATAAAATTGGCTTTCGGAGAAACCGAAAATTTCACCAGTATTTTCTGAAGTTCCAGCTCATAAACCGACAGACTTTCCAGAAGCATTTCCCCAAAAGTAACTTTCCATTCTTTTCCGTGTGGAGCAATTTTTCTTCCATAGACTTCGAAGGCGATAAGATGCGCCAGTTCATGAGTTAAAACAAAGAAAAAAAGTTGCGGCGGCAAAGTGGAATTCACGCTGATTTCGTGTGACTGATCGGGAAGTTTCCGGTAATCGCCAAGTTTCGACTGTCGTCCTTTGGTAATGCGAATATGTACGGCGTAATTTCCAAACCATTTTTTCAGGTAAGGAAGTGTATTTTCCGGTAAAAACTTCTGCAGAACTGCAATCGACATGCTACAAAGATAGTGGAATTCCGGCATAGAATTCCAGCAGCTTCACACTGAAAAGATAATTGAATTTGGATTGCGCTGTGGTTCCTTGCGCGTTTGCATAATTATTTCTGGCGACATTTACATCATAAATGGAATTTCTTCCAGCTTCATAACTTTTTTCAGTAAAATCGAGGGCAAGTTTTGAGCTCTTTTCGGCTTCAAGAGCAGAAATAAAAATCTCATAATTGCTTTCGGCATCAAACTGCGCCTGCTGAACGCTTTGCTTCACCTCCTGTTGTTGTTGTTGGAGAGAATTTTTGGCAAGGTTTTCATTAATTTTTGCCTGCTCCATCTGCACTTTTGTAATTCCTTTATTGAAAACCGGAACATTCGCCGTGATTCCCAGTTGCTGCCCGAAATTATCTTTATATTGTTGAAAATAATTGTGATCCCCTCCACTGTTTAAAGCATTAAAATAAAATGTTCCCACTCCTGCCGATGCGGAAATGGACGGATAAAAACCGGTTTTGGTAACTTCAGTTTGTGCTTCTGCAGATTTAATTCTGGTTTCTGCTGCTTTGATTTGGGGTTGAAGCTGATAGGCGGTTTCCAGAATATCTTCCGCAGAGTGAAGAGTTGCGGTAACGGAAGAATTATCCACCACAACATCCTGAACATCCAGTTCTTTGTAATTGGGAAGCAACATGAGTTGGGCAAGGGCAAACAAACTTCTGTTCACATTTACTTCTGCGGATTTTAGATTTTGTTTTTCCCGTGCCAATGCTGCTTCGGCTTCGGCTAACGTGGTTTTGGGGGTTGTTCCTACTTCAGTGGTTAGTGTTGCGCGTTTGTATAATTTTAGTGCATTATCGACCGCACTTTGGTTAATTTTTACAATTTCTTTGTTGAGAAGAATGGAGAGATATTGTTGGGCAACCTGAAGAGAAATATTGTTTTTCACGGTTTCCACATCGTATTGCGCAGCCTGAACATCAAATTCCGTTTTGCGGACGGTTTTCTCCAAACGCCCGTTATTATACACCAAAACATCGGCTCCCACATTCAGATTATTGCTGTAGGAATCATTTCTCTGGATTAAACTTCCGAACTGTTGCTGCCCGAAATTCGCACTGTGGCTCCACGTTCCGGAAACTCCAGGTAATTTCTGGCGCTGCGCAATATCCAGATTTTTATCCTGTATCTCTTTGTTGTAAGAATTCTGCTGAACCTGAAGATTATTTTCTACAGCATAATTCACACATTCCTGCAACGACCATTTTTTCTGTGCACACAATGCAGTACAGACCAAAACGAATGTTAAAATCCCGAGTCTCTTCATACAAAAGTTTATGAAATAAGACGCAGAAAGAACCGGAATGTTACACCGTCTTTTCTATTTCCGAAATCCTGTTGATGATTGGCATTGCAAATATTCCGCTGGTTTGGAGATAAAGCTGGTAAAAGGTTTTGGCTGAATGTAAATACGCAAGATCTTCGAACTGTTTTCCTTTGTAATAAAAGAGATTTCCCAGCATTTCGTAATAATCGGCATGGAAGTTTTCTTTTTCTTCTACAAATTGAATGAGTTCTTCATTTGATTTCGCCGCTAAGGTTTCAAAATCGGAATGAAAGATGTCTTTCAGCTGAGTATCAAAAATACGTTCTTCTTCAATTGGATCGCCTTCGTTTTTCCCGAGAATTAATTTGGAAAGAAAGTTTGAAAACTGGCGCACAAGGCGAATCATATAATCTTTATCCTGAATCATTTTATCTTATTTAATTATCATCATTATGCAAAAAACAAATAGGCTAGCGCAACAGAAGTAATGACTCCCACTAAATCAGCGAGCAACATGGCCACTACGGTATACCGTGTATTTTTAACAGCAACTGCCCCGAAATAAACGGCGATTACATAAAAAGTAGTATCCGAACTTCCCTGCAGAACCGCAGAAAGTTTCCCCTGAAAACTATCGGCTCCAAAAGTATGCATAGTATCCACCATCATTCCTCTTGCTCCGGAACCGGAAAGAGGTTTTATCAAAGCGGTTGGAAGCCCGTCCACAAATCGGGTATCGAATCCGGCAACGCCTGCAAACCATTTCATTCCGTCAATAATCACATCAAAAACACCGGAAGTTCGCAATAAAGAAATCGCGATAAGCATTCCCACGAGATAAGGAATAATTTTCACGCAGGTATAAAATCCTTCTTTTGCACCATCAATAAAGGCATCAAAAATGTTGATTTTTTTATAAATTCCTCCCAGAATAATGGCGAAGAAAATAAAGAGGATCAAACCGTTGCTCAATACTTTACTAAACGTATCCAGTTCATCTTTGCTTAATTTTGTAAGATACCAGACCAAGCCGCCGATAATTACGGAAATTCCGCCAATATAGGCAATCACAACCGGTTGTAATAAATTGATTTTCTGATATAAAGAAACAATAATCATGGCAGCCATTGTGGCGGCAAATGTGGCAATCATACACGGAAGAAAAATATCCGTGGGCGTTTTACTTCCCATAGAAGCACGAATGGCAATAATAGAAACCGGAATGAGCGTCATTCCTCCGGCATGCAGACAGAGAAACATGATTTGTGAATTACTGGCGCGGTCTTTATCCGGATTTAAAGCTTGCAGGCTTTCCATGGCTTTTAAACCGAAAGGCGTTGCAGCATTGTCCAATCCCAATAAATTGGCAGAAAAATTCATCAGCATGTGCCCGAAAGACGGATGATTTTTTGGAATTTCAGGAAATAATTTTGAAAAAAACGGCTGTATAAATCTCGATAAAAGACTGATTCCTCCGGCTTTTTCCGCAATCGACATAAAGCCCATAAAAAGCGTCATAATCCCAATCAATCCAAGGCATATTTTCACGGCGGTTTCCGAAGTTCCAATTACTCCGTCGGTTTCCTGAATTCTGTATACACTTACATTCTGTTTCAGAGAATCGGTTTTATAATGAATATGACCGTCATTAAAATCGTTGGTTTTGAATAGTTCCGATTTTATCTCCGGTTGCAGAACATTCATCGGCTGTGTTGCAATCTGAATCGTATCGCCACTTTTCCCGACCACCATATCATTATAGATACTTTTGAAATTATCCGAAGACAAATATTTTATACTTGCCACCAAAACCGCCACAATGATAAAGGCGGACCAGATTCTGCTTAAAACCATCTTTCTGAAAAATTTTCATAAAAGTAAAGAAAAATAGCAGCATGAAATAAAATTGTGTTTACAATTTCAAAAAATCGTCGACAAAATACCGCTGTTCTTCTATTTTTTCAGGATTTTTATCATTTTAGAATTAACTTTGTGAGGCAATACATATCCAAAAGACGTGAAATTTATCTTGAGTTTACTTTCTTTTTTAAATCTGTGCTTTTTTAAGTAACATTTACGAAACGGAGATAAATTTTGATAAAATTAAACCCTTAAAATGATGAAAATACTCGCAACAATAGTAATGATGATGGCAACAACGCTGATGCAAAGTCAGGTGATGCGCTTTGTTTATCAATCCACCACAACTCCCGATTCTACTGATGTTTCCAGCAAAAAAACAGAATTTGCTTATCTTGACACGGATGGTAAAAAATCTTATTTCTATGGCGAAAACCGCTTGAAAAGAGATTCTATTTTCCAGCGCATGAGAGCGACAAGAAATTTTGATCCCAGCCAGATGGAAAATATGAGATCCAACATCAATTATACAGTTGAAAAAGATTTCACCAAGCAAACCATCACTTTTAAAAACAGAATTGGAAGGGATCAGTATGCATATACAGAATCCCAGCCTTTTTCCTGGAAAATTCTTCCCGAAACCGTAACCATCGGTGAATATAAAACGCAAAAGGCAGAAACCGAATTCGGGGGAAGAAAATGGGAAGTTTGGTTTACGATGGATTTGCCTTATCAGGATGGACCGTACAAATTTTCCGGACTTCCGGGATTAATTATCAAAGCTCAGGATACAAAAGGAGATTATACGTTTGATCTGATGCAGGTAAAGAAAATTGCAGAAATCCCAACTTTGGATCAGCGCGGCCAGGATATTTCGCTGACTAAAGAAAAATACAAAAAGACTCTGATGGCTTTTCAAAAAGATCCGGAAGGATATATGAATGCTGAACGGAATATGAGAAGTGGTCCCGGTGGAGGCGGACCTGGCGGTCCCCCTCCACCTCCGGTTTCTTCCGGTGGAAATGACCGTTTTAAAGAAATGAGAGAACGGATGCTGAAAGAAATCAAAAGCAACAACAATCCTATTGAACTAAAATAGTCAAATCCTGCACTTGCAGGATTTTTTTTCTTTTCCGTAAATCTTATATTTTTTTTACCTTTGTGAAGATGAAAAAGTGTTTTCACATTTTAATCGTTTTTCTTTGTCTCGGAGTTTTCCTTATTCCGAAGCAAACTTTTGCCATGCAATCCGCAGAAACTGTACATTGCTGCAAGGAAGACAATAAGAAAGATTGCTGCAAAACAAAAGATCATCAAAAAAATACAAATCACAACGACTGTAAAGATAATTGCTGTAATATTTGCCACTCGTGCTGCGGCAGTATTGTTATTTTTTCAAATGATGGAAAAAACGGCACCTTCAGACAGTTCTTTTTGGGACAGTTTCAAAAGCCCAATTTCAATTATTCCAACCCGTATCATTCTTCTTATCTGAAGGAAATCTGGCAACCGCCGAAAATAGTTTAATTCCTGATATACAACCATTTGCGAATAAGCAATTGGTATTCACCTAATTAGAATTAAATTATTTTTAAAACAATGAAACCATTATACACCAAGTTAATTCTTGGATTATTCCTGTGTTTATTTACATCAGTATTTGCACAACGAAAAAAGGAAAACTATATCGTACAGGGAGAATGCGGAATGTGTAAAACCCGTATAGAATCCACCGCAAAAAAAGCAGGAACAACCGCTGCTGTCTGGAATCCGGAAACCAAAACACTTTCCGTGGAATTCGACCAAAGCAAAACCAACAAAGATGCCATCCTAAAAAAAATCGCTGAAGTTGGACACGATAATGAACTGTACAAAACGGACGCATCCGTATACGAAACACTTCCCGATTGCTGCCATTATCAAAGAGAAAAACTGGCCGAAGTGAAAACAATTTCTTCCAAAAAAGAAAACGAATTTTGGGTGAAAGGAAATTGTGGTTCCTGTAAAAACAGAATTGAAAAAGCAGCAAAAGATGCCGGTGCAACTTCCGCTTTTTGGAATGCCGACACACAATCCGTGATTTTAGATTTTGATCCCTCAAAAATTTCTGCCGAAAAAATATTACAGAAAATTGCAGAAGTTGGACACGATAATGAACTTTTCAAAGCACCAGATTCAACCTATAAAAATCTTCCCGGATGTTGCCTGTACGACAGAGAAATTCCCTTTGGAGAAAAAAATCCTTTGGCTCATCATGATGAAATTTCCACTCCTCAAAATGGAATAAAAGAAGAAAATCATGCCGGACACAACCATACAAAAACCGATACCTTTTCAGTAAAAGGAAATTGTGCGGAATGCGAGGAAAGAATAGAATCCACCGCTTTACAAAACGGAGCTACTTCTGCAAATTGGGATAAAGAAACACAGATTTTAACGGTAAGTTTTGATACTGAAAAAACTTCTGCTGAAAACATTCTCAAAAAAATTGCAGATGCAGGACACGATAATCAGCTTTTTAAAACTTCCGATTCTACGTATAAAAATCTTCCTTCCTGTTGCTATTACGACCGAAAAAGTGAATTCCCTAAAAATGGAGAAAAACTTTTGTTGGAAAACGGACATGTTGCCGTTCCCAATATTATTCTCTCTGCAGGTGAAAACTCAAAAACTACAGATATTCAAGGTGTTACCGTAACAAAAATGCGCGAAGCAACAGCTTTGAGTAAAAAAGAGGCTGGACTGACTTTTAACATCGACTCGAAAGAGTTGCTGAAAGCGGCCTGCTGTAATCTTTCCGAAAGTTTTGAAACCAATGCCACGGTAGATGTAGCCTACAACAATGCTGTAACCGGAACCAAACAATTGAAAATGTTGGGACTGGATCAGAAATATACCGCTTTAACCAAAGAATTACTCCCTGAAATTCGGGGAATTGCTTCTGCTTATGGCTTAAATTTTATCCCAGGACGATGGATCGGAGGAATTCAGCTGACCAAAGGTGGAAGCACTGTAACCAATGGATACGAAAGCATTACCGGACAAATCAACACTGAACTTCTGAAGTTTTCCGGTAAAAACGAAACAGCACTCAATATTTTTGCCGACAATAATGCCAGAACGGAAATCAATATCACAAATGTTTCTGCTTTAAACGACCACTGGAACCAAAGTATTCTGATCCACGGAAACGGCACATTTGCAAAAATGGATTATAACAAAGATGGCTTTCTCGATCAACCGACAGGAAATCAGGTAAATGTCGCTTATTTATTGAATTATAACGATTTGGAGCATTCCGGATGGGCTTCGCATATCGGGATTAATTTCCTTCGGGATACCAGAAATGCCGGACAAATGGAGTATGACAAAACAAAAGACCAAAGCGAACAATCCGCATACGGAGTCGGAATTGATATTGGCAGAATTCAGGTTTGGAACAAAACCGGATATATTTTTAAAGGCAAACCCTACCGAAGTTTAGGCTGGATGAATCAGTATACTTACCATCAGCAAAACTCTTTCTTCGGACTCAGAAATTACGACGGAAAACAAAACACCTATTATTCCAATTTAATTTATGAAGATATTTTAGGAAATACCAATCATAAATACAAAGTGGGTGCAAGTTTTTTGTATGACCAGTTTCATGAGCACTATCCGCATACCACCTATATGAGAACAGAAACCGTTCCCGGACTTTTCGCGGAATATACTTTAACCGGAGCAAAATATACTTTGGTAGCCGGAAGCCGCGTGGATTTTCACAATCTTGCGGGGACACAGTTTTCTCCAAGACTGAATTTTAAGTATGATTTTACACCCAAAACAATTGTGAGGCTTTCTGCCGGAAGAGGTTTCCGAACCGCCAATATTTTTGCAGAAAACCAGCAGTATTTTGCCTCCAACAGAAGTATTGAAATTCTTTCCAACGGTGGAAAAATTTATGGACTCGATCCGGAAATTGCGTGGAATTACGGAGCAAGTATTCAGCAGGAATTTAAACTTTTCGGAAGAAAATCTTCCATTGTTGCAGATTTTTTCAGAACAGATTTCCAAAATCAGGTTGTTGTGGATCTGGATCAGTCTGCCCGAAAAATTGTTTTTTATAATCTGGATGGAAAATCTTTTGCGAATTCATTTCAAACGCAATGGGATTTTATTCCCCTTCAAAACCTTGAGATTCGACTTGCTTACAAATATTACGACGTTGCAACCGATTATCTTTCCGGTCTGAAAAAAGTTCCGTTTATGGCAAAACACCGCGGATTTGCAAACCTTGCCTATTCCACTGTGAAAAATGAAAAAGGTGGTTTTTGGAGTTTTGATACCACTCTGAATATCGTGGGAAAACAACGCTTACCCAATACATCCGACAATCCTGCGGAATTTCGTCTGTCGGATTATTCCGATCCTTATACCACGCTGAATGCACAGGTTTCAAAAAATTTCAATTCCAAAATCCGGGCGTATGTAGGAATGGACAACATCACTTCCACCAAACAGAAAAACCCGATTATCGATGCCCAAAATCCTTTCGGAGACTATTTTGACGGAAGCATGATTTATGCACCGATTATGCCGGGAAATGTATATGTAGGCTTGGATGTGAGTTTTTAAATTTAAACTGAAAAATTAAATATTTCATAAAAATTCTGTAACGGAGCTTCCATTTCTGAATGGTATTTTTGACTTAAAATTAAATCTTATGAAAAGACATGCAACCGCAATCTGGAAAGGCACCATTAAAGATGGATCCGGAAATATCACCACACAAAGTACCGTTTTGGACAATACCCAATATTCTTTTAAAAGCCGCTTTGAACAAGGTGTTGGAACCAATCCGGAAGAACTTCTGGCCGCTGCACATGCCGGATGTTATACCATGAAACTGGATGCCGAACTTTCACAAGCCGGCTACGAACCGGAAGAAATAAAAACCGTTGCAAACATTTCTTTGGACACCAGTGCCGGAAAAATTGCAAAATCCGAACTGGTAGTAACTGCGAAAATTCCGAATATCACAGAAGAAGAATTTTTGAAATTTGCTAAAATCGCCGAAACCGATTGTCCGGTAAGCAAAGCCTTCAGTTTTGAAATTGTTCTGGTAAGCGCAACGCTTCAATAAAAATAGAAGCAGAAAACAAAAAAAAGGATTATCAGAACAAACCGATAATCCTTTTTTTATAACCATTTTACTTCTATTTCAGCCATTCCGAAGAAGCCAGATAATGCTGATCGGGATAATAGATAAATAACACATTCTGATCTTTAATCGTATTGATAATCGGTTCCGCCAGCGCTCTCGGAATAGCAGGACAGCCCCAACTTCTCCCGATTCTTTTGTGTTGTTGGGCAAAATCATCACTTACATAATCTGCGCCGTGCATCACAATTGCTCTTTGCAACGCATTATCATTAAAACCTTTATCCATTCCCAAAAGTTTTAAGGAATACCCGTTATCTCCGGAATAAGTAACATCCGTGATGTAAAATCCAAGGCTGCTTTGGTAAGAACTTTCAGTATTGGAAAAGTTTTCGGCAAATTCCTCACCCGTATTTTTTCCGTGGGCAACCAACGTGTTGAAAAGAATTTCTTTCTTATCGGTATCAATCACCCAAAGTCTTTTAATATTGGAGGATTTCGAGAAATCACAAACCGTTAACAAATGACAATCCGGATTCAACTTTCCGGATTTTTTCAGGTTTTCAAAACCCTGAAATGCTTTTTCAAAAATGGGCTTATCCAGTACATTTCCATGAAATTGAATTCCGGAATACAACAAATCCGAAGCAGAAATGGTGATCGTTTTCTCTACACTTTCAGGCACATTCGCAATGCTTAAGGTATCGCTTTCCCTATCTTTTGAACGCTCCGTTTTATCCGGAAATGTGTAAAAAGAAGTGGAAATTGCCACTACCGCCGACAGCGCCATCAACAAATTTTTCATAAACAGATTTTGTGAGATTTGGAAGTGCAAAATTATAAAAACGAAACCACTAACACTTTGAATACAAAATGTTTAACACAATTTTATCGTTTCTTTAACAGAATTATTTTGCAGAATCCGGCACAAAATCCAGGCTCACGGAATTCATGCAATAGCGCATTCCTGTAGGAGCAGGACCGTCATTGAAAACATGTCCCAAATGGGAATCGCAGCGTTTGCAAAGCACTTCGGTGCGTTCCATTCCGTGTGAAGAATCTCTTTTGTAAATTACACCTTCTTTATCGGCTTCAAAAAAACTGGGCCATCCACAAGTGGAAGCAAATTTGGCATCGCTCCGAAACAAATGATTTCCGCAAACGGCGCAGTAATATTCGCCCAATTCATCAAAATCGTTGTATTTTCCGGTAAACGGATATTCGGTGTTGGCTTCTCTGGCAATTGCGTACAGTTCCGGAGAAAGGATTTTTTTCCATTCGGAATTGGGAACATTCAGCTTGGTTCGGTCGGTTCTGGAATAGTATGGATTGTTTTTTGATGAGTCTTGCATAGTAGATGATTTTACAGGTTGATGGGACTGCGAACAACATTGCAGCGAAAGTAAAGCCAAAAGAATTTTTAAAAACTTACACATATTTTTTGTCAACCTTGTCAAGGTTTGAAACCTTAACAAGGTTTTGTTCAAAATTACTAAATTTGAAACAATGAACGATACGGAAAAGAAAAAACAACTCCGAAAGTTTAAAACCATTGCAACCGGACTTTTTGTACTGATGGCGGTGATTTTTATTGTCTCCACCATTCTTCAGAAAACCAATGATTCGCATTGGATTGGCTATGTTCGCGCGTTTTCGGAAGCCGCAATGGTGGGCGCTTTAGCGGATTGGTTTGCGGTTACGGCACTTTTTCATTATCCTTTGGGAATAAAAATTCCGCACACCAATCTGATTCAGAATTCAAAAGATAAAATCGGGGATAATCTTGGAAATTTTGTGGTGGAAAATTTTCTTTCTCCGCAAAATATCCGCCCTTATATTCTGAAAATCAAGGTTTCAAAAATCGCCGGAGAATGGCTTTCCAAAGATAAAAACCAAAAAATTCTGATTCAGGAACTGTCTTCCACGATTCTTAATATTATCGGTAAACTGGATGATGATGCGGTGGTAAACTTCATCAGCAGAAAAGCCAAAGAAATGACTTCTGAACTGAAAATCAATCAAGTTGTCGGAAACGGTCTGGAATATCTGGTGGAGAAAAACGAACATCAAAAACTCATCACCAATCTTTCTGCACAAATTAAAAATTACATTCTCCAGAATCAAGATCTGGTGCGGGAAAAAGTGAAAAAAGAAAGTTTCACACTGATTCCTAAGTTTGTGGATGATGCCATTGCCGATAAAATCACGAAAGGACTTTCCACATATTTTGAAGAAGTGGAAAACAATCCTCAGCATCCTTTAAGAAAGGATATTTCTAAAAAACTCGTCGAATTTTCTTCAGAAATCAAGACCAATGATAAATGGAAAGACGATTTTCAGAATATTAAAAATTCATTTTTAAAGGAGGAAAAAATAAAATCTTTCTCTCAGGACATCTGGAAATCCATCAGAAAAAGCATTGAAGAGGAACTTTCCAAAGAGGATTCCGGCATTAAAAAATATGTGAAAAAGAACCTCGATGAACTCTCATTTAATCTGCAAAATGATGAAAAACTTCAATATAAAATCGACCACTGGATTCGGGTTACGGCTTATAAATATATTCTGAAAAACACGCATCAGTTTGGCGGACTCATCAGTTCAACCGTAGGAAATTGGGAAGGCGAACAGTTGAGCAGGAAATTGGAACTGGAAGTAGGAAAAGATTTACAATTTATCCGAATTAACGGAACTTTAGTCGGTGGTTTGGTAGGACTGATTATTTATACGGTTGCGCATTTTTTTATTTGAATCTGAACCACGGAGAAACAGAATTTTCACAGAACCCTCTGTGAAAATCGTTATGTTGCTATCGTTAAAATTAAACTTCAGAATCGTTCAAAAAGCTCTCATTTTCATTAAAATATTGTCGAAGCAAAAGCGTTGCTTTTTCAACATTGTCTTCCGAAACCTTGAGTTGAACGCCTCCGGAAGTCGTATTAAAAATATTATAGGTATTGGCAAGAACATTCCCAAAAGTGAAACTTTCAATATTTCGAGACTCCAAATACGCTTTTGCCAATTCCGCTTCTATTTCTGTATTGAAAATTTTGACTGTAACTAATTCCATACGATTTGGTTTTTAAAATTTAATAAACTAAAATTTTAGTTTACAATGAAATCCTGATTTTTTAGTCATTGCGAGCGGAGCGAGACAATCCTTATCAATAATGGAACAAGTTTTATCAACAGATTGCTTCCTGCTTCATTCTTCGCAGTCGCAATGACTATCTCGGTATCCGACTCGCTCTTTTTAAAAGTTCCTCATTGATTTCCCGAATCAGTTCCGGACCTTCGTAAATAAATCCGGTGTACAACTGAACGAGACTCGCACCGGCATCCAGTTTTTCCAAAGCATCTTTCGCAGAATGAATTCCGCCAACACCAATAATCGGAAATGCTCGATTGCTTTTTTCGGAAAGAAAACGAATGACTTCGGTCGATCTTTTTCTCAAAGGTTTCCCGGAAAGTCCGCCGGTTTCGTTTTTATTTTCCGATTGTAACCCTTCTCTGGAAAGCGTCGTATTGGTCGCAATAACGCCGGCAATTTTGGTTTCTTTTACAATGTCAATAATATCCAAAAGCTGTTCATCCGTTAAATCCGGAGCTATTTTTAACAGAATCGGTTTGGGAGATGGTTTTTCTGTATTTAATCTTTGCAGCGTGGAAAGCAGTTCTGTTAAAGGCTCTTTATCCTGAAGCGCACGAAGATTCGGTGTATTGGGAGAACTGACATTCACCACAAAATAATTCACATACGGATACAATTTTTCAAAACAGATTTTATAATCCTCCACCGCATTTTCATTTGGAGTGACTTTATTTTTGCCGATGTTTCCGCCAATGATAACATTTTTGTTGCTTTTCAAACGTTCAACGGCAGCATCAACACCTTCGTTATTAAAACCCATTCTGTTGATAATTCCGGAATCTTCAATCAGTCTGAACAATCTTTTTTTCTCGTTTCCGGGTTGCGGTTTTGGCGTTAATGTTCCGATTTCGATAAAACCGAATCCAAGACCGGAAAGCTCTTTGTACAGTTTTGCATCCTTATCCAATCCTGCAGCCAGACCGACCGGATTTTTAAATTTAATTCCGAAAACTTCCCGTTCAAGACGCTTGTCTTCCAAAGGCTTCGGAAAAATAATTCTCGAAAAAGCAATCGGTGTATTCTTTAAAAACGAAAAAGTAAGATGATGAATTTTTTCAGGATCGAACTTGAAAAATATCGGGCGTAGAAAGCGTTTGTACATCAGAGAAAAGTTTTACAAAAATAAAAAAATACTGCCCTTGTTTCCTAATATATCGGGTTTCTTTTTTCAATTAGTGAGAACCTGTCTTGGAAAAGGCATTAATAATTACGACTCCAGCAATAATCAGTACCATTCCTATAATCGTTGGCAAATCCGGAGTTTGTTTAAAAACGAAAATTCCGACCAGTGTAATCAGAACAATTCCAACTCCTGACCAAATCGCATAGGCAATCCCAACCGGAACCGTTTTTAAGGTTAAACTCAGAAAATAGAATGCTGCACAATAACCTATAACTGTTACCACCGAAGGAATTGCTTTGGTAAAACTTTCAGATTTTTTAAGATAAGTAGTAGCAACAATCTCAAAAATAATGGCTAATAATAAATAGAATCCTCCTTTCATCTTTATTTCATTAACGAATATTCACCCCAAATAAATGCCCCACCAAAGCAGAGACAATCATCGCAACCGTGCCCCAGAATGCAATTCTTGCCATTCCTTTTTTGAGGTCTGAACCACCGGTTTTTGCAGCAACTGCCCCTAAAATTATCAGAAAAACAATAGAAAATCCGTATTGATAATACACCATATCTTTTTCCGGAGCAAAAATCGAAAGAAGCAAAGGCAACGAGGCACCTGAAATAAATGAAAAAAATGAAGCAACGGCTGCCTGCAAAGGTTTGGCAATAGTAATTTCGCTGATGCCAAGTTCATCTTTTGCGTGTGCATCCAAAGCGTCGTGGTCGGAAAGTTCTTTCGCAACCAGCAGCGCAGTTTCTTTGGAAACGCCCCTCTTTTCATATATTTTTGCCAATTCCTGCAATTCAACTTCCGGCATTTCCTCGAGTTCTTTCTTTTCTCTTTCGAGATCGGCTTTTTCGGTATCTGCCTGAGAACTTACAGAAACATATTCTCCAGCAGCCATTGACATTGCGCCTGCAATCGTTCCTGCCAGAGCTGCTAAAATTATTGAATGCCGGCTTGGATCAGCCGCCGCAACTCCAATTACAATACTGGTGGTGGAAAGCAAACCGTCGTTCGCTCCCAAAACCGCTGCCCGAAGCCAACCAACACGGTTTACGTAGTGTTTTTCTAATAATGGGTGTTTTGTAGGCATACAAAAAAATTTATGGGAACGAAGATACTTCAAAATTAATTTTTCCCAATCTAAATTAGAATATCCATAAAAAAAGCGGACAAAAGTCCGCCTAAAGGTTTATGTATTCCGAGAAACCTCCCTGAAATAAGATTCTTTAATTGTTTTTCCTATAATAATCCACGGCACATTTCAGGAACTTTTTAAAATCCTCTTTTGGCATATAGCCCGAAACCGGAGTATTGATGACTTTCTGATCCGGAGTAATCATTACATAATGCGGCTGAGAATTATTATTGAAATTCACCTGTTGAAACATGGACCAGCGATCTCCAACGGTTTTAATTTTTTTCATTTGTCCGCCTCCCATATCAATTTTGGTTTGCTCGTTTTCCGGCAACTCTTCTTTATCATCCACATATACCGATGCAATAATCATTTCGTCATTCAATAAGGGTAAAATATCCGGTTGGCTCCACACAAACTCTTCCATTTTACGGCAGTTTTCGCAACCGTAACCTGTAAAATCAATAAGCAAGGGTTTGTTTTGTTTTTTTGCTTCTTCAATGGCTTCAAAATAATTATGATATAATGTTAAACCCAGAATGCCATCCGATTCACTATGGAAATAGCTTACATTCATCGGAGGCAAAATTCCACTCAGCATCTGAAGTTTTGGTTTATCGGAAGGAATAATTCCCCAAATCAGATAGCCCAGAAATCCAATTCCCAGAAATCCAAGAATTTTTCTGGTCGTGGAAATTTTCGGCTTCAGATCGTCGTGCGGAAAGCGTATTTTTCCGAATAAATACAACACCAGCCCAATTGCGATAAGAATCCAAAGCGCAATAAAAAGTTCTCTTTTCAACAGGAATGTTTTGGAAACCAAATCTGCTTTGGATAAAAATTTCAGCGCCAAAGCCAATTCAATGAATCCTAATACGACTTTTACTGTATTCATCCAACCGCCTGATTTTGGGAGATTTTGCAGCGCCTGTGGAAAAAGAGCCAGCAATCCAAAAACCAATGCCCAGGAAAATCCGAATCCTGCCAATGCAAAACTGAGCAAAGTGGGAACATTTTTGGCACCGGAAACAACTCCTCCCAAAAGACTTCCCAAAATTGGACCGGTACAGGAAAACGACACAATTACCAAAGTAAGCGCCATAAAAAATATTCCGATAATTCCTCCGGCTTCCTCCGCTTTTGAAGATTTATTGGCAATGGAACTTGGCAGCGTAATGTCGTAATATCCAAAGAAACTTAATGCAAAAAACAAGAAGATGGCAAAGAAGAAAATATTCAGCCAGATATTGGTGGAAATTTCGTTGAAGATATTCCCGGAAATCCCGTCAATAACATGAAACGGAACACTGAGTAAAACAAAAATTACCAGAATAAAAAATCCGTAAATAATGGCATCTCTTTTTCCTTTCGATTTGTCTTTTTTGCCTTTGGTAAAAAACGAAACGGTAAGTGGAATCATCGGGAAAACGCAAGGCGTAAGCAAAGCAATAAGCCCTCCTAAAAACCCAAGCAACAAGACAAGCCAGTTGCTGTTGTTATGTTTTTCCTGAATCGTTCCGCAATCTGCCAAAGGATTTTTATAATCCAAAGAATTGATTTTCAACTCTTTTTGTTGTTGCTGATGCTGTTCTGCTGATATTGTTCCAACAGGAGAAGCAACGGGTACA
The DNA here is from genome assembly GCA_031987605.1 of Bergeyella sp. Lineage (GTDB taxonomy): Bacteria > Bacteroidota > Bacteroidia > Flavobacteriales > Weeksellaceae > JAFAGO01. Next base: position 328,745 of record DALZZF010000003.1, read on the forward strand.
TTTGCTGTTGCTGAATCCGTTGTTGTCGCAGTTTCCTGAATTTCAGTGGTTTTTTCGGATGGTAAAGTGCCGGCAAGCGTTTTTTCAAATTCCAGTGTATTGGGAGCCAGACACATTCTGTCGTTGCAGGTTTGATATGTAATTTCAGCGGCAACCGTAGCTTGTTTTGAAGGATCCTTTACCTTAAATTTTTGCTTGAAAAGGGCTTTCCCTGCATAATATACAATCTGTGCACCGAATGCTTCGGAATATTCGTCATGCTTTTTTCCAACTTCCTGCACTTTTCCCACAAGTTGAATCGGCTGTTTGGAGGAAATTTTATATTCGGTAGGAATCCCTGAATCAGGAGGAAGATCTTTGGAATAGATGTGCCATCCTGCGTCCATTGTTGCAGTAAGCACGGCTTCATATTCATCGTTTCCTAAAGGATTTACTTCAAATTTAAATTTTACAGGATCCTGAATCTGTGCATGGAAAAAAACAGAAAGAAAAGCGAAGAAGGAAAGAAAAAAAATCTTTAAGTTACTCATTCTTATTTAAATTTTTTATTCATAAAAAAGGCGGTAACAATTTCACCGCCTAAAATCTTATCAAATATATCAAATTATTTAAAATGTGGTGTTGATATTCAGGGTAAATCCTGTGTTTTCAGGAACCATTCTACAAACTCCGCCTACGCAAAGCAATCCTCCTCTTTGTCTGCCATAAGAAGCCTGAACTCTGGTTGAGTTTTTACGAAACACTACTCCTCCGGAATAGTAATGAATCTGCTCATCCTTATAATCATTGCCATAATTATAGAGGTCGTTAAGAAAGACCGACCAGTTCTTCAAAAAATTGAATTCAGTAAGTGCTGCAGCCCAGTTTTTGTAGGATGAATTTGCCCATTGATGCTGAACTTCTACTTTTAGTGAACTTTTCTTGAATTTAATGATATTGTCGAATGCCACTGTCGATGCATATACACGCCCCGAAGTTTCCTGAATCCGATCCTGATTGTAATCCTGATAAATATACACCAATGCAGAGTTCCAACGGTCTGAAAGTTTTTTCCGCACGTCTACATTAAAATCAGAATAATACTTTTCGCCCCAGTTCCAAAAATCGGTTTCTACGGTGTTGTAGTCTTCATATACACGGTATTTTCCTTTCAATCCATACCAGTTTGCAAAATTCAGGGAAATATTGGTTCCGTATTTTCCTCCGAATGTTGATCCTTTTTTAAACTGATAATAAAAATCAAACTGGGAGCCTACTTCTCCGGCTTTTCTCTGCGGGAAAAAGGTCATTTGCGGCTGCGACTGATATACATAAATGTTTGCCAGACTGTAATCGAACTGCTTGGTTAATGCCGGAACATAATTCACCAATGCCTGATTGAACTGGTTCCCGATCAGGTTTCGTTCTGAATAGAAATTAAAATTTTCCAACCTTCTGATATTTCCGCTAAAGCCAAGCCCTTTTCGGGTATACCCAAACATTAAATTTACGGCATTCCCGGAAAAATAATTTACCGGATCCACATCAGTGGCCATTTTAATTGCATCTTTGGATTTATAGAGGTATTCCAGATTCAGAAAGAAATTTTTGTATTCATTATTAAGACGAACACCATATACATTCACATCTTTTGGCGGATTGGTGAAGTTTTCGTCTTCGCCCTCATGTTTATTCACAAAACTGAAGCCGACACTGGAACTGAATTTTTCGGTGTTAAATGCTTTTGCGAGTTGAAATTCTGCATCTACACCTGCAATGGTACTGTTTGACCAGTCAAAACCAATCCTTTGTTTTCCGTAGAGTGCTTTTACGGTATAAAGATTATCCTGAGCGGTATATTTAACGCGTCCACCAACAATAGAGTTGGCAATTCCGAGCTGCCGGTCTTCCCAGGTACGAAATGCCAAACCGGATCCAAACTGGTCGTACACATGACCAAGGGTAACATCTAATCCCTTGTCATTATTATAGTTGGCATAAAACGTCCCCACATTTACGCCTTTAAAATCGGGATAATAATTGAGCAATGCTTTGGGCTCATAAGATTCTACCTGAGCTCCGAAAGAAAACTTTCCGGTTTTGTAGGCTAAGGTAAGATAGGTATTTGAGCGAAAGCGTTCTTTTGCTTCATCTTCAGCAAGTTTAATCTTGTCATCATCAACGTAGTATTGATTATTAGATTCTAAACTTGCTGTGAATTGTGCATTTATAGCAGTATTGGCCAGCAAAAAAGCCAAAGGAAGTATTTTTATTTTCATGGAGAGAAATTACATCGCTTCTTTAACTTTATCAAACAAATCATCTTCATCTCCCGGAACATATCCTACATGAGAATAAATTAGTTTGTCTTTATAATAAACAAGCGTAGTCGGAACGTTATTGATATTCAATTGTCTTTTAATGGATTGTGAGGGATCGAGTAAAATTTCATCAAACTCCCAGTTTTTCCCGTTCACCACGGTTTTTACTTTGTTCACGGTTCTCGGATCGTCAATTGAAACAGCCACGAAATTGAAATCTTTAGATGCTTTCCAGCCTTCTATTTTTTCATTTACATTTCCTAACTCTTCCATACAAGGAAGACACCATGTTGCCCAGAAACTAATAACCAAAGGTTTCTCATCATCCATTGTGTCGAGACTTATCGTTTTACCATCAATATTTTTTGCAGAAATGTTAGAAAGTGATTGCGCGTTTGAAAAAACAGAAATAGTAAGCAATCCAATTGCTAAAATAAAATTTCTCATTAATTTTTTTTTCAAAATTAAAAAAAAATGTACTTTTACACAATGTTTAGAAAAAATCTTTTGAAAAGAATTGGTTATTCTTGGTTTTTAGTAGTATTCGTTGCTTTATTGGCAAACGCTTGTTCTGGTAATAGAAGTGATGAGGGGACTGATGTGGTAACTTATATAAAAGCATTTTCGAGTGAATCTTCTACCATTATCGGAAATACAATAAGTCTTAAAGCAACAGACAACCTTAATAATGATGTTACTTCACAAGCGCAGTTTTATATTGATGGCGTTTTGAATGAAGATGGATCATCTTTTACACCATCACATAGCGGAAGCATTCAAATTGTTGCGAAAATGGACTCCTTTGAGAGTAAGCCGATTACGGTACAAGTGGAAGCCTTGACCGGAGTAAATTTTGTGCATAGAATTCTCTATGAAGATTTTACGGGAACTTGGTGTGGTAATTGCCCGATTGCAACAGTACGTTACGAAAATCTGGTGGCTCAAAACAATAAAGCCGTATTTTTAGGTATACACGGTCCTCAAGGATCAGGAGATCCGTATTTTAATCCGACAGCACATAGTATAATTACCCAAAAAAATGTGTGGGGATTTCCAACGATTCTGATTAACGGTAAATATTCCTGGCCAACAAGCAATAATAATTATACGGATATGTCTTTTCCACTGCAGTATCTACAGCCATACAGCAAAATAGGAATTGCCGTTAATACTCAACTTTCCGGAAATACGCTCCATGGTGAAGTTAAAGTGAGTTTTGCAGAAACGTATCAGAATTTGAAAATGACCATCTTCTTTGTAGAAACTGATTTGCACTATGCACAACACAATTATTTCAACGGTACGGGAGGAAAACCTGTTTTTTATGATGGTCAGCCCATTATACCTAACTATGTACACCATAATGTAGTAAGGGACAACCTGACTGCTGTTGCAGGAGAAGCTATTCCGGTCGCTCAAACCCAAGAAAATGAGGTTTATACTAAAGGGGTTTCTTATACAATTCCCACAGGGATTGTAACTGGAAACACCAAACTGATTATCGTAATAACAGACAGCAATGGTGTTGTTCTGAACACAAGAGAAGCGGTATGCGATACAGAAAACCCGGTTGAAATTATTTAATAATTCATCCTTCCCCTAAAACCTTCTCGAATGAAAAAACACTATTCCTGAAGGCTAAACAGTAAAAAGATTAACCTGTATTAAGATTTACAGGTTCCTGTGGTTTTAACTAAAACATTAACTTAATAAATCTGTATAAAAAATGAAAAAAAGAATTACTTTATTTGCTGCAATTTTTTGCTATTTTCTGGGATATTCTCAGATGAGTGTAAAGAAAACAGATGGAACAGAAATTCACGATGGAGATGTATTTACTTTTAATACCGTAGATGAAGAAACTGCTTCTCTGAAGTTTGCGGTTTACAATACCTCTTCAAATGAACCCATCAGTGCAAAAATTGAATGTACCTCCATCAGCAATTCAGACGGTCAGCCATTTCAATTTTGTTTTGGAGGATATTGCTACTTTGGAGTTTACGTAGGGCTTACAAACCCTGGAGGTTCAGATGGATATTTAATTACGCCAGGAGGAAACAGTGGAGATTCTGACCACTTCTGGAATCTGAGAACTGAATCCACCACCGGACAATATCCTATGGAATATAAATTCAAAATTTATATGACGGATCCACTCGGAAACGAAACGGGAGATCCAGTAAACATCACTTATAGATATACCGGAGCATTAGCCGTAAACGATGCCGAATCTCAAAATATACTTACCATCAAAAATACCGTTGTAAGTGACATCCTGAATATTGAAAGTAAAGTTGACACCAATCTTCAAGTTGTTGATTTTTCCGGAAAAGTGGTTTATACAGGGAAAATCTCAAAAGGAAGTAATGTAGTGAATTTGCAAAACCTTACAAAAGGATCATACATTGTAAACGCGGGTAACAAATCCGGCAAATCAATCAGCACCAAAATAATCAAGAAATAAATTTAATTATGAAAAAACTTTACGTAATCGCCTCTGCAATATTTTTTGCAAGTGGCATAGATGCACAAGTGCATTACTCTGAAAATTTTGAGTCGGGGAATGCCTCACAATGGAAAAAAACAGATCTCGACGGTGATGGTCGTATATTTGTTGTTACCAATGCAAGTACTCGTTACTCAGGTGTGGGGATTAGATCAATAGCCTCTTATTCTTGGTATAATCAGCCTCTTACACCTGACAATTTGATTTCTTCCGTTCCGATTACATTACCTTCCGGGCAAAGCAATCTTTTTCTGAAATATGACGTGGCATCTCAAGCTAATTCTGACGGTGCAGAGCATTATGCCGTATACATCACCACTTCCAATGATGCTGCAACTGTAATTGCTTCAACTCCTGTTTTTGAAGAAACACTTCCTGATGCAGGCAGTTTAATGGAGCGTACCATTGATCTTTCCGCATATGCAGGACAGACTATCTATTTGTCTTACAGACACTATAATACTGTGAATAAGTATATGTTGCTTATTGACAACATAAAAGTGGAAACTTTGGCGACTAATGATGTTAAATTAGCATCCAGTACTCTACCTTCTTATATTCTTGTGAATACCCCGACTGATATTACCTATAATATTAAAAATCTTGGTGCCAATACAATTACATCGGTAGAATTGAACTGGAACGATGGAACCGACCATATTGCAACAGTTGCCACCAGTATTCCTCCAGGAGGAATTGTAGATTTGGCACATCCAATAAAAGTAAACTACTCCGACCCTACACCTAAAAATATTGTTGCAACGGTTACAAAAATAAACAATACTGCTGATGCTAACCCAGCAGACAATTCTGTTTCGCTTTCTACTATTGTAGCTTCGCAAATTGTACCTAAGAAAGTAGTTCTTGAAGAAGGAACAGGAACATGGTGTGTATGGTGTCCTAGAGGAGCTGTAGCCCTACATAAAGTAAATGAAGACTATCCAAATGATCAGGTAAGCGTTGCGGTGCATAACGGAGATCCAATGACAATTGCTGCTTATAATTCCGGAGCCGCTTTCAGTGGATTCCCAGGAATGAATGTTGACCGTCAACTGAAAGGAGTGGATGTAAGCCCAACGACAATCGGAAATTATGTGGTCACCAGAAAGGCAATGTTGACTCCTGTATTACTTGGTGGAAATTATACAATTGAAGGCTCAACATTAACCGCAAATGCGAGTGCACAGTTCTTTACCAATATGACGAATGCGAACTATAGACTTGCCGCTATCGTAATTGAAGATGGGGTGAAAGGAACTGCAGCCGGTTATAACCAGTACAATGCATATGCAGGAGGTGGAAACGGACCAATGGGCGGCTATGAAAGTCTTCCAAATCCTGTTCCAGCATCAATAATGGTTTACGACCATGTAGGTAGAGAACTTCTTGGAGGATATAATGGTCAGGAAGGTTCAGTTCCTACAACGATCACTGATCAACAGACAGTAAATTATACATTTACCTACACAATTCCTTCTACCTATAATCCAGAGAAAATACATGTTGCATTGCTCTTGATTAATCAGGCTGATAAAACGGTTGTAAATGCTACACAATTGCAAAAAGGAGCGCTCGCAGTAAGTGAAGCCTCATTAGCAAAAACTACAAGCATCTATCCAAACCCTGCAAAATCTGATTTCAACCTTAAATTTGCGAAAGATGGGAAATACAATGTTGTGATTTACGATATGAGTGGTAAAGTAGCCGTGAATTACGGTAATGTTTCTACTTCCGGAAAAGTGGCAAACCTGCCAATCAAACTTCTTCCGGGTAAATACATTGTAAATATTTCTCAGGAAGGAATTTCTTATAGCAAAGAACTTCTTGTAAAATAAAATTCGTTGCTCCTGTTTTCAGGGTAACAAAAGCCAAAGCCGGAAGGGAAATCCTTTCGGCTTTTTCATTATCATTTTTTCACAAAAACCATATCACATTCAACTTTCCTGTTTGAATTGAAAATCAATCCTATGATAAAATATTAACTTACCCTATTCAACCATAATTTGGAATTAAGATGTCGGTACATGACCATACACTTTAAGTTACTATTTCTAAGTAAATTTCATTACTTTTGCACTCTAAAATCAAGCACTCATGGCAAAACAGGAAGATGTTTTCAAAAAAGTGGTTTCCCACGCAAAAGAATACGGTTTTATTTTTCCAAGTTCCGAAATTTACGATGGGCTTTCTGCCGTTTACGACTACGGACAAAACGGAGTAGAACTGAAAAACAACATCAAACAGTACTGGTGGAAAGCAATGGTACAGCTCAACGAAAATATTGTTGGGATTGATGCCGCAATTCTGATGCATCCTACCACATGGAAAGCATCAGGACATGTTGATGCATTCAACGATCCATTGATTGATAATAAAGATTCCAAGAAGAGATTCCGTGCTGATGTTTTGGTAGAAGATTACTGTGCAAAAATTGAGGACAAGGAAAATAAAGAAATCGAAAAAGCAGCCAAAAGATTCGGTGAAGCGTTCGATAAAGAGCAGTTTGAAGCCACAAACCCGAAAATTATTGAATACAGAGAACGCCGCGCGCACATCCTTTCCAGACTGGCAAAATCTCTTGAACATAATGATTTGGCGGATGTAAAATCCCTCATCGAAGAACTGGAAATTGCAGATCCGGATACCGGCTCTAAAAACTGGACCGAAGTTCGACAGTTCAACCTGATGTTCGGAACCAAACTGGGTGCATCGGCAGATTCTGCAACCGAAATTTATCTTCGTCCGGAGACTGCTCAGGGAATTTTTGTAAACTTTCTGAATGTTCAGAAAACCTCAAGACATAAACTTCCTTTCGGAATTGCCCAGATCGGAAAAGCATTTAGAAATGAAATCGTTGCAAGACAGTTCATCTTCAGAATGCGAGAATTCGAACAAATGGAAATGCAATTTTTTGTACCACCGGGAACCGAACTCGATTTCTATGAAGCATGGAAAGAAAAACGCCTGAACTGGCACGTTTCTTTAGGTTTAGGTGCTGAAAATTACCGTTTTCACGACCATGAAAAATTGGCTCATTATGCCAATGCCGCTGCCGATATTGAATTCAAATTTCCGTTCGGATTTAAAGAACTGGAAGGAATTCATTCCAGAACCAATTTCGATTTAAGCGCACACGAAAAATTCTCAGGAAGAAAACTACAATATTTCGATCCTGAAAGAAACGAAACCTATACCCCATTTGTAGTAGAAACTTCAATCGGGCTCGACAGAATGTTCCTTGCATTAATGTCCAATTGCTTGAAAGAAGAAACATTGGAAGATGGTTCAGAAAGAACAGTTCTTTCACTTCCGCCAGCATTAGCCCCTGTAAAAGCCGCCATTTTGCCATTGGTGAAAAAAGATGGACTTCCGGAATTGGCAGAAAAAATCTTCAATGATTTGAAATATGACTTCAATGTATATTACGAAGAAAAAGATGCCATCGGAAAACGCTACAGAAGACAAGATGCTATCGGAACGCCTTTCTGTATTACGATTGACCATGATTCGTTAACCGATTTCACCGTGACTCTAAGAGAAAGAGATACGATGAAACAGGAACGAGTGCCGATTGAAAATTTAAGAAGAATTATCGATGAAAAAGTAAACTTCAGAACTTTACTGGAGAAATTATAATGCCTTTTAAAGACTAACAATACCATCATAAACTTTCGGGAATCCCGGAAGTTTATTTTGTAAAAAAACTTTGTATGAAAAAAATATTTATTCTTTTTGTTCTTCTGGGAAATCTCTTTGCTTTTTCCCAATCTCAGGATTTATATACCCTTGCCAAAGGAGATTTTCTGGGCTTTAATGCCCTTTTTGATGAAGATGAAAATCTTTACGGCTACGTTTCCATCTATGGTTATGGAAAATCCGGAGATAAAACCAAAAAATTCGAGTACGTGCTTTTGGATAAAAACCTGAATCCTGTTGCCAATAAAGAATTTGAAGGCGACATCACCGCTTCAGACTATTTTGGGTATATCGATTTCAGAAAAAAAGTAATGCTTTTCCCGAGTCCAGATTATTATGCCATTAAAACCAAAGACTTTTTCTATCCGCGTTCCATCGAAATTGATATGGCAACAAATACCACCAAAAACAAAATTTATTACGATTACGATCATGGAAAATTTACCGAAGTTGCCCAACCGGAAAATGTAAAAGAATCCCGAAAAGAAGACACTACAGAAAGAAAAGAGAACGGGTTTATTTACCGCTCCTCTGTTTACGAAATTAAGGAAGGCGGGTTTCTCGTAACCGAATACGATGAATATAAAACGTATGTAAGCAATAACAGCCTCATTAAATTCGACGAGAATAGGAATGAAATCTGGAGATACCGTTACAATGCAGGTGGCACCAAAAAAAATTACGAAACCCTGAAAATCATCGATAAAAACGAGAAATACATTTACGGAATCCTTCAAAAAACCGATAATAAAGACAAAAACTTTAATCTTTTGGTGCTGGATATGCAAACCGGCGCTGTTGTTCACAACAAAGAAATCACCGGACAATCCCAGAAAACACTGGAATATATCCTTTATTATTACAGTTACGGTCAAAGTCTGGACAACGATAAAGTTTTCGATGATAAGATTGTGGTTGTGGGAAGAAGCTACGACAAAAACAATGCGGTAGGTTTTGCGAGAATGATTATTGACAAAAGCAATTTCGATGTGGAAATAAAAAATATTTTGTACAGCACCGATTTTAAAATTCTGCTGCCAAGCCTTTTCATCAATGACCGTTTTTCTGATGGTTATGAGCTCCGAACCAAAGATTTCTTTTTTCTTGAAGATGGAAGCGTAGGCATTCTGATGGAAAAATATATGCCAGCAGGACAATACAATGCTTCAAAAACCAAAGACCTGTACTATGCATTCACCGATAAAGAATTCAATTTAAAAGAAGTAAAAACTTTTGAAAAGGAAAAAACCAAATGGGACAACAATGATTATCTTTTTTCGCAATATCTTAATAATGGGAAAGATGTGGTTTTCTTTTTCCGGGATTTGCAGAAAGATAAAGAAACACGGGAGAAAAACTGGAAACTGTTTATCAATACGCTCATCAACGGAAATTTCAAGCAGGAAGTCGTTCAGATTTCCGAGAAGGATAAATACACGACGATTCCTTATGTGGCAAAAGAAGGATATATTCTGTTGCGGGAATTCAACGAGAAAGACAAGTTCAATAAAATCCGACTGGAACGGTTGAATTATTAAAGTTTTGAAAAATCCCTGCGGGATTTACTGTTCATGGAAAAAAGCTTCCCAAAAATTCTTCCAACAAATTAATTCCATTAACCATTTATTCTTATCGGAGCAAACTCAAGGTTTTTTCTCATAATAATCTGCAATCGTGCTGATTTCATCAAGGCTTAAATTCCACATAAAACTCAGAAATTTTCGGTAACTCTCTCCTTGGTTTTTCGGTTCTACACGGTCGAGATAGCGATTGAGATTGTAATTTTTCCGTGCTTTTTCCACTTCAGAAAAAAACTTGCCAATCCAATATTTTACATATTCAACCTCATAATCATCCTGATACATCTGCATGGCAACATAAATTCCCAGCCCAAAATCTTCCGATTGAAAGAAATTTGGCAGGATTTCGTGCCGGGCAAGTTTCTTCAATGCCTGAAATGTGGGCAACGTATTTTTTTCTGCTATTTTTTCAGATTTCAACTCGGGGAAATATCCTTCCAAAGTGGCAATTCTTTCGGTAAATTCAGGATGACTCGAAAGCGAATCTTTACTGAGTTTTTCCTTATAAAAATCGTAATTGTACAACGAAAAATCTTCCTCTTTCATCCATTTTTCCTTAAACGGCTGATTCGGAAGATCAAAAAGTTTTTTATACGTTTCCGGTTTTACCATTCTTGGAGAAATCGTATCGAAATCACGAAGCGTTTTCATCATTTCAACAAAAGCTTCTTTTTTATATTTGGTTTTGGAAAACAAAACGTATCCCAAAGAATCTGCCTGAATTTCATTTTTTCGGTTTTTGCCCTGGAGTTTGTAGAGGCGTTCTTTCATCAGATCAAACGCTTTGTCTCTTTTGTTTTCGGTTTGAGTTCCTAATTGTTTCACAATTTCCGCGTCTTTTTTACCTTCGTTATATTCGGCAATAATTCCTTTTATGGAATGCTCTTCTAATTTATGGGCGATTTCATGTGATAGAATTGCTGCAATTTCATCCTCACTATCCATCCAGTTGAACACGCCCATATTAATGATAAAAGTTCCATCCGGCAAGCACGACGCATTGGGAACATTATCTTTTGCAATAAGCACTTTGAAATCCCCGGAAACCTGAGAGTTTTTAGATTGTATTTCTGCGAGGATCGCATTCAGCATTTCATTGAAAGAAGATTTAAAGAGAAAATCTTTGTGCTGTATTTCCTTTTCAAAATTTTTATAAAAACCGGAATATTGCTTGCTGATTTCGCTTCCTGCTTTTCCGGGATATTTTGATTTTTGAAGTTTTATATAGGCTTCGTTATTCTTTTTAAAGGTTTCCAGAAAAGACTTTCTTAATTGATAATCCGCTGTATCAATCGGATTTGAGGATTGTGAAAACAAAGCATTCTGAATAAGAACGAACAATAAAACAAGGAAATTTTTCTTCATCGAAAATAATATTGGATTCAAATTTACATTTTTACTAAATTTCGGAGCTATTAATAATCACTGTTTTTTTATTTTCCTGATGAAGATTCTGCTCAAAACCATCAAATACATTATCGCAATCATTGCGGGAATTGTGGCACTTTCCTATGCTTTCGGCTATGATTATCTCTGGTCCGGAATTTCCAAAACCTATCTCCGTGGTGAAACTTCAGCAACAATTGACGATGGAAACCTCTTTTCCTCACACACCATTTTAGCAGCAAAACCAAAATCGTGGACAAAAGATTCTGTTTACAATAAAAATAAAATTCCGGAAATACTTTCTCAGCAATTAAAACAAACCAAAACGGCAGCTTTTGTGGTAATAAAAAACGGGAAACTTTTGCACGAAGAATATTGGGACGATTACAACGCAAACTCCAGAACCAACTCTTTTTCTATGGCAAAAACCGTTACTGCTTTGCTTTTGGGAGCAGCAATTGATGACGGAAAAATTAAAAGTGAGAACCAACTTCTTTCAGATTTTTATCCCAATTACGCCAACGTGGAATTTGGGAACAAAGCCACGCTGAAAGATCTCGCCACCATGGAAGCCGGACTGAACTGGGACGAAAATTATCACAATCCGTTTTCCCCAAATGCAAAAGCCTACTATGGAAATAATCTTGGAAAAGCCGTTTTAATAAAAGGTTTTAAAGAAATGCCTGGGAAAAAATTTGAATATCAGAGTGGAAGCACCCAACTCTTAGGATTTGCCATTCGGAAAGCGATCGACCAGCCTTTGGCCTCTTACGCATCATCCAAACTTTGGATTCCACTGGGAATGGAACAAAATGCAGAATGGAATACCGATGATTACGGAATGGAAAAAGCTTTCTGCTGCATCCAGTCCAATGCGCGAGATTATGCAAAACTCGGGCAACTTTTACTGAACGACGGAAAAGTAGATTCCATGCAAATTATCAGTAAAAAATACCTCGACCGCATGCGCACTCCCACCAAAGAATCCGGATACAATTACGGATATTCAATCTGGACAAATTATAATTTCAAATATCCTTATTATTATTTTCGCGGAATTCTCGGGCAATACATCATCATTATTCCTGAAAAACAGTTGGTAATCGTGAGAACCGGAAATGATGAAAATATTGCAATGACCGCAAAAGGACATCCAAAACTGGTTGAACTGGCGATTGAACAGATTGTTGAACATTTTTAAGAGCCTGTTTAAATTTTATTGCTAAAAATTTTTAGGTATTTTGAGA
>DALZZF010000004.1:0-47627 GCA_031987605.1 Bergeyella sp.
GTGTTTTGCAGTTTGACCTCCAAGAGGTCATATTTTTATAGAAATGAGTAATGTTCAAAAGATTCGACTCCTTCGGAGTCGAACATTCAACAAATTTTGTTCTATAAAAATTTGAATCCTTCGGATTCATCGCATCAGTATTATCTAATATTTTTGCATAGTCCCCAGATTTTGCTTCTGTTCCTCAATTTCCTTTTTCATGAGAGCATACCATTTTATTACTCAAAGGATTTATCGGAACATCATTTCTACTGTTCATACCAAATAAAAAACCGGTCCTTTTATGGACCGGCTCCCCTATTTACCTTATGATAAGAGCCGTGATTTATTCAATCACCGCAGCAAATCCACCATTACGGACCATCTTAATTTTCAGCATTTCTCCTTTTTTGGTCTGTGCTTCTTTTTTACGGTAGTCCATTGCCTGTCTTCCGGCATTAATTCCGTCCTCGAAAGACGTGATTTTGTAAGAACGTCCGCCTTCCAAAAAGTTCAGCGGAATTTCAAAAGTTCTTTCCTTTTGTGAGTTATTGGTCATTCCGCCGATATACCATTTGTTGCCCTTTCTTTTTGCAACAATGGCATATTCACCCGCTACTGCTTTTAATGCTTTGGTTTCATCCCATGTGGTGGGAACCTGTGTGATAAATTCTGTACATTCTGCATTGCGATAGTACATCGTAGGGTTGTCGGCCAGCATTTGCAGACCACTTTCAAAAATTACAAATAAAGCCATTTGATAAGCTCTCGTACCGATACTCGCAGAATTTGGACGATCTGCACGGTAAACATTAGGCTGCATGCTGATCATTGCGCCCGGCGTATAATCCATCGGACCCACGGCATTCCTCATAAACGGGAAAAAGACACTGTTGTCCGGCGTGCAACCGCCCATTTGTTCCATTCCGCGGACCCCTTCGTAGGAAATGATATTCGGGTATTTATATTCCAGACCTTTCGGGCTGATGGAACCGTGATAATCCACAAACAACTGATATTTGGCTGCTTCAGCTGCCACTCTTTCGTAATAATCCATCATCCATTGATCACTGCGATCCATAAAATCGATTTTCACGCCTTTTACGCCCCATTCAGAAAATGTTTTGAAAAGTTCCATATTGTTTTCAACAGTTAGCCAGGTAAGCCACAAAACGATTCCGACATTTTTTTCTTTTCCGTAGCGGATCAGTTCATGAACATCCACCGCAGGATTTGGAGTGTACGGATCGCGGGTGCTTTTTGCCCAGCCTTCATCCATGATGATGTATTCGATGCCGTATTTTGAGGCAAAATCGATGTAATATTTGTAGGTATCCAGATTGTAACCGGCCACAAAATTGACATCCGGACCGTATGGCGAGGCATCATTCCACCATTCCCAGCTTACTTTTCCGGGCTTAATCCAGCTGGTATTTTTAATCTGGCTTTTCGGTGCGAGCTGATAAGTTATGGTGTTTTCAATCAACTGACGGTCGTCATTCGTAATGACGAAAAAACGCCATGGAAAGGTGCGTATTCCTTTTGTTTTTGCAATATAATTTGCTTCTTTTACCAATTTTACACTTCTGTCGCCATCATCACCAAAAGCCAGCGGCTGTTTGGGAAATGCGGCGCTAAGGCCATTATTTCCGTTCCCTTTCAGGAACATCGCTGGATAATCGGAAACATCGGATTCTGCAATTAAAATTTTATATTGATTTTTGGTATCCACGAGTACGGGGAGCGTAGACATTTTATCTGCAGGCTTCCATTCATTGCTCTGAACGTGCGAATAAGGTTCTTCATAAGCGGTTTTAAATCCGCCGGGTTGCTGTAAATGTAAAGTATATGCAGACGGGAAATTAACATTAAAATCTTCTGCTGTCACTTCAATATCTCCTTTTCTGGAGGTCACAAACCGATAGGCTACACCATCATTAAAGGCGCGGAATTCCAAAGCATAACCGCCCTTGAAATCTAAGGTCAGCTGGTTGTATTTGTTTTTGACTTTTGAAAACTTAAGGGGAATAACCGGAGTCAGTGTTTCATCAACGGAAGTTTTTTTCTGACCGGATAGTTTTGGTTGCTCGCCCAAAACCTCTTTACCGATATGCAGTGCCGGAGCATTGTCTTTCAGTAAAACAGTACCATTGGCAAAAACGGAATATAGAATTCTATCACCAACATCCACTACCACTTTCAGTTCGTTGTTGGGGGAAGTCAGTTCAATTTTTTTTTGTCCGAAGATCATGGTGCACATGAAACACAGCAACGGGATTAACCTGTATTTGTTCATTTTTATCGTTTTTATGGGAATGAGTATTTGTTTTAATGATTTGAATTTTTATGGATTCTGTTTCTTTAACGTTTTCAGGTAATGGTCAATACTTTCCGCCCAGAGACCGCCCAGAATCTCGGCTCCTTTCTGGTTCGGGTGAAGATAAAACGTGCCTGAATTTCCGGACTGTGGTTCCAGATACTGTTTATAATTCTTTCTGAAAATATCGAATCCTTTTTGATCTCCAACAGTCACAAATGACGGATTTTTTTTCGCCAGGCGTTTGATGACGGGACGATAACTTTTTAAACGATCGAGACCTTCCTGAAGATAAACCGCAGAATTATGGGTATTCGGGCTGTACCAAAGTGGCATTTGCAATACAAATTTTGCTTTCGGATAGGCCCGATGCAAATGGTCAATAATCGTTTGCATATTTTTTTCATACGTTTCCGGCGAAACGGGCGCGCCTTCTGTTCCTTTCACGGCACTGTCATTGGTGCCGAGTTTTATGGAAAAAATTAAAGTTTCACCGTCTTTATACATTTTATCCGCAGCATCGGTCACTTTTTTAAAAGCCTGAGTTCCGGGCAGGAAATTGAATGTAGTGAAACCGCTGATGCCGCAATTAGCATACTGAACCTCATGCCCGAGGCTGTCCAGATCTTTTGCAGCGATGGCCGGCGGTGTCTGTTTCAGATAGGTGGCTTCTGTAATGCTGTTTCCAATGAATATGACATCAATTTTATCTTTAGCCGGTTGCGGAAAATTCCTTTTGGGATCAATCGTTTTTGCGATTACTCTTGCCATCACGGCAGTTCCTTTTTCATTGGGATGAACGGTGTCGTACACAAAATCGGCTTTTCCAACCAGCGGTGTATGCAGGTCAATAATGGTAGAGTTTGTTTTTTGTGCCACTTCTTTCACCCGCGGAATTACTTCATTGATAATCACGCTGTCATCAACCGGTAAAAAGTTGTTGGGAAAGGTTGGCAGCGGATAACAAACGTAAATTTTGGGCTTGCCGGGAAGGGCTTTAAAGGAATTGACGAATTCTACATAATCCTTCACAAAATCATCTTTATATTGCCAGTTTTTAGGTTTTGCATCATTGGTCCCCATTTTAATAATGACAATATCCGGATTCCAGGCCAGCACGTCTTTGTATTTTTGTTCATTCCAGTACGGATGATCTCCTTTTTTGAGCATCGTTCTCGCACTGATGCCATAATTGCGCACTTCGTATCCTTTTCCAAGAAGTTTTTGCAGAATAGCAGGGTATTTCTGATCTGCGGCTAAAGCGCTGTTTTCGGTGATGCTGTTTCCCACGCAGGCTACTTTCAGCTGTGCTCTGATATTGGCGAAAGCAAAAAACATCAAAAGGCAAATTAGCCAGGTTTTATAATTTTTGGTCATAGTAGATTATTTTTTGAAATAAAGGGTTGAATCCCAATCATAAGGAAAAGGGATCTTTTGATAATATTCTAAAGAATGTTTTGGTTTCTCAAAGGATTCAGGAATAGGTTTCCCCGAATATTTTCCGAAGAAAAGAACGCAGGCATCTCGCCACCAACGGGCTTCATTTTCCTGCATTTTCAGCAGAGTACGGGTGTGTTCAAATCTTTCCTGATCGATTTTTCCGTCCAGCGAAGCCCAGATCTTTTCCATCTCTTCAACCGATTGTACACCCTGATAATAGTGGCTCACCATTTCATCCCACAGGGTTTTTCCTGAGCGCATTTTATAATCCCAGGAAACACGGTGAAACCAAAGCAACAGATTCTCGGGACAGCTTTTTAATGAATTAAATTCCTCACGCAGCGGCGAATGATATTGGCCTACTGCGTTTGTGCCCTGTGAAGACCGATCAATTCCGATTCCGTCTTTAGACACTTTATGATAATCCGAAGCCTTCCACGTGGGATCATCATGCCAGGGTTCGGGGCCGTTGTGGGTATCGTAATTCATGATATGATTAAGCCCCAGCGGCATCATGTAATTCACGGCGGCTTCCCGCGACATCAACATGATTTTCTGAATAGGTCTGATGATTTCTTCTTTGTTGGAAAAGGTCATTCTAATCCATTCTTCAGAAAGTTCTTTCGCGGTGAGATCCGGATTCCAGGCCAGTCGCCCAAAGGCATGCCAGTTGGCCTGCCCGAAAAGATGACCGGTCCAGTTCATATCGGTACCGATATTAGGTACGCCGGCAATTCCTGAAATTCCGTGGCTTTTCTTATAGTTCTGCAATACTTTGGATACCGTGGAGCCTTTTCCGTTTTCATACGTGTCCGACTGCAAAGTTTCTTCGAATAACGATCCGAGATATACCAAATGCATAGAGTGTCCCAAATTTTCCTGTGTGATCTGAACTTCCATCGCTAAAGCCGTTTTCGGCATTGCACCGAAAAGCGGATGAAAAGGTTCGCGCGGCTGAAAGTCAATCGGTCCGTTTTTCGGCTGCACAAAAACATTGCGGGCAAACTGGCCATTCAGGGGTTTAAATTCCTGATAACCGTTCATCACACGATCGATATGCCGTTCGTTCTGATAGACAAATGCTCGCCAGAAAACCACGCCGCCGTAAGGTTCCAGCGCTTCCGCCATCATGTTGGCACCATCGGCATGCGTACGTCCGTAATCCTGAGGGCCGGGCTGGCCTTCGGAATTTGCCTTCACCAAAAAACCTCCAAAATCGGGAATAATGCTGTAAATTTCTTTTACTTTATCTTTCCACCATTGGCGAACCCTCGGATCTGCAGGATCTGCGGTTGGAAGACCGCCGATTTCTTTCGGTGCACTGAACCGTGCAGTGAGATACACCCGAATTCCATACGGACGAAACGCATCCGCCAGACCGGAAGCCTTTACGAGCCATTCCGTACGCAGGCTTTTTGCATTGGCATTTACGTTATTCAGCACCGCTCCGTTGATGCCGACAGAAGCATTTGCGCGGGCATAATCGGTAAGCCGTTGGTCTTTATACATCGGCAGCCGTTCCCAGTCCCACAGTGTAAAGCCGGCATATCCGCGCTCGATGGTGCCATCCAGATTATCCCAGTGATTCAGGACGCGGTATTGGAGTTTGGGTTCCTCTTTAATGGCGAGGTGTTCCAATGGCTGGTTGGTCTGCATGAGTTTCAGATAATGGAAAACACCATACAGAATGCCGATGTCATTCTTTGCCGCCAGTACTGTGACAGGATTTCCTCCTATTTTTGTGGAACGGATGATAAATCCTTCGTCGTCGAGCTGATTGATTTCATTGACAAAACTGAGCTGCGCAATCCACTTCGAAGATTGATTCGTGCCGATGATAAGGGTCTGTTTTGAAATTTTCCCGTTTTCTTCCGGTTGAAGATCAAGCATTCCCAAAAGTCCTTTTTTAAGTTCGGCTTTGGCGGCTTTCAAGCGTGGTGAAGTGGCTTCAAAAATTATATTTTTATGAAGTTCACGGTACGTTTTATAATTTCCAGAATTTTCAATTTTCGTGTATCTCAGCCAAAGATCATAACCATTTTCGGCATGGGCTTTATCTGCAAAACATAAAATCATTAATACCAAAATTAAAAATCTGTATTTTAAATGTAATTGCATTCCGTTATTTTTTTAATTTACAGCTTGAATTCGGAATGAATAATTAACTGGAGTATTGATTGGAATCATGTATTTTTCCAATGGGCGTGGACCACAGCTTGCGTTGCCAAGGCCTTGCTGCATTGCATCGAGACTAAGATAGACTTCCGGCTTGCGGATTTTGTCCAGCATAAAATCGTGTTTGGCGTTCCATGCTTCCTGATCCGTAAAATGCAGCGCACTGAAATTCATTTGATCTTTAGAAGTAATCCGCAGTCCTTTACTTTCTTTATTCAACACTTGTATCCAGCGAATCCCTTCTCTGTTGCCCATACTTTGCGCACGCACGTAATGCTCCGCTTCCATGTCTTTTGCAGTCGTTTCATAGAGGCCTACAAATGCAGCCACTTTTCGGTCGTTGTAATTTTCATGAGGTCCGTTGCCGTAATACTGAACCGTTTCATAACCGGCAGGAACTACAAGCTGTAATCCCAAACGGCGGACAATATCTGCGTTTTCAGGTTTGGTGAATGAGGCATCCACATCCAGCGTACCATTGCCGTAAATGGTATATTTAATGAACAGCGGAATCTGAATTCCTGATTCGTTTTTTATAGTCACCGTACTTTGAAACAGTACTGTTAATGCTTTTTTATCTTGGGAAAGCTGATGGCTGAACAAAGGGGTTCCATAAACGGTATCGTAATAGTTTTGGTCGGCATATTTATCATTATTTACCGATCTGTACCAGTTGAATGATAATCCTGCCTGATTCTGGATCATCTGTTTCCCGTCATAAACGAGAGATTTCAATGTTCCTATTTTTTTATCAATAATCAGATTGAATTTTTGTCCTGAAACATTTAGTAAACCGGTTTCATCTTTTACGGTTAATTCTTTCATATTTGATGTATTGATCGTAGCAAGAGCAGCGCGCTCTTTCAGTAAAAATTGTTCTGCTGCAATGGTGTAATCTTTTTCTGCCCAAGAATTTGACTCTTTAAGTGTGGCATAAACATTTAGAAAATACTCGCTTCCTGCTTGAAAATTACGGTCAAATGGAATATTGATGACTGTTTTTTGATTCGGAATCAGATCTGGGGCAGCCATGGTTCCAGATTGAATGGTTTTTCCATCTTTCAGAACTTCCCATTTCAAGTTAAAATCCGACAGGTTGGTGAAATTGTATCCATTTTCTATTTCCACACGACCACTGAGCAAAGCGGTTGGTCTCAATTTAATGTACTGATATACTTTTTTAACTTCCTGCAATTTAGCGGTAATTCTTCTGTCCGGTGTTGTGAGTCCATTGCAAGAAAAATCTCCGTCATTGGGTTTATCTCCGAAATCTCCACCATAGAAAAAACGGCTTTTAGGCTCACCAATTTTATTTAAACCTTGATCTACCCAATCCCAGATACAGCCGCCAATCATACGCTGAGAATGATTTTCAATATAATCCCAATATTCGGCAAGATTTCCCATGGCATTTCCCATGGCATGAACATATTCACAAAGAAAATAAGGCTGGGTAGAATCTTCATTATCAATTCTGATGAGGTCATCCACTGAATTATACATGGCAGAACGGAGATCTGCAATTTCACTTTTCCCTTCATAATGAATGGGGCGTGTTGGATCTAGTTCTCTTGCACGTTTTGCCATGGCATCAAAATTTCTTCCGTTGCTGCCTTCATTCCCCAAAGACCAAAAAATAACGGACGGATGGTTTCTGTCGCGCTGAATCATGCGTTCGATACGATCTACATAAGCAGGTTCCCAACTTGATCGGTCAGAAATTGTTCCGTTGCCGTGATTTTCCAGATCGGCTTCATCCATCACATACAAACCATAATAATCATACAGCGCATACATTTTTGAGCTGTTCGGGTAATGGCTGGTGCGGATGGTGTTGATGTTGTGTTTTTTCATCAGCACAATGTCTTCAATCATCGAAGATACCGGAACTGCTTTTCCGTATTCCGGATGGATATCATGGCGATTGACACCTTTAAAGAATATCGGCTGATTATTCACATATACTCTTTTATCTTTGATTTCAATTTTGCGGAAACCAAATTTTGAAGATAGGGCTTCCGTTTCTTTTCCTTTGTTGTCCTGTAGGGAAACAATCACCGTGTAGAGATTCGGGGTTTCGGCAGACCAGAGTTTTGGATTTTCCACGGTGGCACTCAGCAGAATATCGCTGCTCTGATTGCCGCCTACCTGAATTTTCTGATCCAGTGTTTTGATGGTATTTCCTTTTGCATCCAGTAAGGAAACCTGAATTTTTTGATTTCCGGATGATTTTGCATCGTAATTCCGAATCTGTGCTTTTATGCTGAATTCACTTTTGGAGAAATCATTTCCGGTGAATTTCGAATCCAGATGATAATCATAAATATGGACTTTTGGCACGGCGTAAAGAAAAACATCACGATGAATTCCGCTCAGGCGGAACATGTCCTGATCTTCGATATAGCTTGCATCAGTCCAGCGGTAGGCTTCCACGGCAATCGAATTTTCTCCTTTTTTAAGGTATTGGGTGATGTTGAATTCCGCATCATTGTTTGCGCCTTCGCTGTAACCTACTTTTTCACCATTAATCCACACATAAATTCCGCTATAAACACCATCAAAATGCAAAATCACTTCTTTATCATTCCAGTCGGAAGGAAGAGTGAAATTGCGACGGTAAGATCCCACAGGATTTGGTTCTTTTTCGCTGGTATAGCCTTTCTGTGGCTGAATCAGCGGCGGCCTGTTTACATAAGGATAGGTAATATTGGTATAAATCGGCGTACCATAGCGCAGCATTTCCCAGTTGGAAGGAACATGAATTTCTTTCCATTTGGAAACATCATAATCGGTTTTGTAGAAATCTACAGGGCGTTCCGAAGGTTGTTTCACCCAATTGAATTTCCAGTTTCCGTTGAGTGAAAGATAATACGATGATTTTGATTCCAGCCAAGGTTGTTCAAAATGAGGATCTGCTTTTAGTTTGGCAACATTTGGATAGGGAATATACGTTACATGCCCAATTTCTTTATTAACGGCAAATATGGTTTCATTTTCCCATTCGGTATTTCCACGTACGGTATAATCTGCAGAGGTTTTCAAGGATGTTTCTTCTAAACGCCAGAGTTGTGAAGAGTTTGGAATCTGGCTGACTGTTGCGCCGTTTTTTTCTTCACCACCAATTGCGAGAGGCATTCCACTAACACGATGTGTAATTTGGTAAGCTCCTGTACCGGTTACCTGAATTTTCCATTGCTGATTTGGATTGGTTAAATTTTCCATCCATTGCACAATAGGACTTCCAGAACCTGTTTGTATATCCCCATTATCCAGTGCATAGCTACTGTAAGGGTTGGAGATTATATAGTTTCCGTCCTTCAATTTTTGAATCTTCCATATCTGGCCTTTATTGCCTTCTTCTTTTTTGGAAAGATAAATTTTGGCATTATTCTCAAAACTATCGTGATTGTCGATCACCAATCCAGAAGGACTGCTGATTCGGTAGAGCACATCAGGATTAATTTCCTGGCCAAACATCCACAATGAACAAACAAACAAGACGAATACTAAAATCTCTTTTTTTATCATTTTTTTTAATTTAAAAACTTTTAAAACCTTTTAAAACCTGATTATAATTTTACCGAAATTTTTTATGTAGCCATAGAAAATCATCTTTGCTAAATTTACACCGGCTCTTAATCAACCTTCACATTTTTTATTACAAGAAACTAATCTGTGAATACGTCCAAATTCCCACCTGTTTTAAATAAATCATGGCTGATGAATAAACGCTCCTGCGTTTTTCCGTTGACTTCAATTTTTTTCAGATTCCGGCCTTTGCCTTTATTCTGAATCTGAAGAACTTTTCCATTTTCATTTTTCCATTTCACAGTATCAAACAATGGCACGGTCACGATGTATTCAGGATCTGCAGGACTCAACGGATAAAGTCCAAGTGCTGCAAACACGTACCAAGACGACATTTCCCCGGCATCATCCATACCGGACATGGCCAAACCTTCAGGCCCGATTCCGTACATGGTATCCATAATCTGATCCAGACGCTGTTGCGATTTTTCAGGTTTTCCAACAAAATAATAACTGAACGGCGCTTCGTGATCGGGCTGATTTCCATGACAGTACTGACCGATAAATCCAGAAATATTCCAGGCGATATATTCTCTGTTCCATGGGATGGTAAATAAGGAATCCAGCTTGGCTTCAAAAGGTGCTTTGCCACCATAAAGTGAAACGAGATGCTCCATATTATGCGGCGCATAGAAGGATGCCTGCCACGCATTGGCTTCCCGGTACATATACTCGTAATACGGATATTCCGGGTTGAAAGGGGTAATCCAACTGCCATCCGCAAGCCTGCCTCTCATAAAATTGGTTTTTTTATCAAAAACGTTTTCAAAATTCTTTGATCTTTTCTGCAGATCGGAATAATGGAATGAATCATTCATTTCCTTTGCCAGCAGAGAAAGCGCATAATCATCGTACGCATATTCAAGAGTTTTGCTGACTCCTGCATGACCTTTGCTTTCCACATTCGGATTTTTGATATCGGGATCCGAAATGAATCCTTTTTCAATATATTCTTTGATGAAAGGGCGGGTTCCGCCTTCTTTGTAGGCGTTGTTGATTAACAAACTGTACGCCTTCTGAATGTCGTAATTTTTAATTCCGCGCAGATAGGATCCGGCAATAAAAGAAGCAGCATGATCACCATGGAAAAAAGTGGGGATAAAACCTCTCAATTCGCCCATATTGATGATGGAAGAAATCACATCATTCGTGACATCCGGAGAAACCATTCCCAGAAGAACGAGCTTATTGCGGAAATCGTCCCATAGCGACGGCAACGTATAATATCGGTAATTTTCTTTGCGAACCTTCCCCTTCTCATCGGTAAACTGGCCGTTTACATCACTGCGCAGAGCCGGCCACAGAAACGAGCGATATAGACTGCTGTAAAACATCACATTCTGCTTTTCGGTGCCGCCGGCGACTTCTATTTTGCCCAGAAGATCTTCCCAAACCGCATTGCCTTCATGATAGACCTGCTGTAGGTTTTTGGTTCCGATTTCTTTCGACAGATTTTCTTTTGCATTCTCACTGCTGACAAAAGAAAGACCAATTTTTACCACTACCGGCTCATTGCTGCCGTCTTTCAGACTGATCAAAGCATAACCTCCGTTTTTGGCAGGTTCTTTTGTATCGATTCCGCTGATTTCATCATTCAGTTCAGCATAGAAAAAAATCTTATCACTGCCTGTACGCTGAAAACCACTTAATGTTTTTGCTCCGGTTTTGGTCAGCTGCCAATCATCCACATGGTGATTAGCACGCCCCAGGTCAAAGAGTATTTTTCGGTCTTTTTTATTATCAAAAGTATATTCATGAATCCCGCATCTGAGAGTGGAAGAAAGGCGGACGTTCACTTTATAATCTTTAAGATACACTTCGTAATACGCCGGTTTTGCCGTTTCCCTGTCGTGTCCGAAAGCAGATTTATAAGGGAATGAAGCACCCTGCGGAACGGGAAGCAACGGAAGATGACATTGATCCCAATGCCCTTTGTTGGTATGAGCAAAGCCGTAAATATCCGTATTTTCATACTCGTAGCCGGCTCCAGAACCATATTTGGTAATCGGGCTCAGCTGAACCATCGCATTTGGCAGCGACGAACCGGGAAAGACAAGTCCGGCCCAAACGCGCATATCAGGCGGCGGCGTATACCCAATAATCTTTTCATCCAGCAGCGGAGCCGTTCCAATCAGCGGATTTACCAAAGCGGTAAGCTGCTTTTTTTTGGAATCCGAATGATTCGCCTGCTGCACAGATTTACATCCCACAAGGGTAACCACTGCCAGGCATCCAAAAATTTTGAAAGCTTTATACAACATATAATATTTTTAAAATTAACTTTTCCGGCTTATGAAAGCAATTCCGGTCTATTTTTGTACGTTTCCCAAAGGAGTTCGCCGAAAAGGGTATTTGTCCAGGCGAACCAGGAGCGTGTAAAGTTTTTCGGATCGTCCTTATGGAAAGTTTCATGCATAAATCCGGTATCACCATGAGTGCTTTTCAGAGTCTGAATGCATGTTTTGATTTCTTTCGGATCATTGGTGGTAAAGGCTCTCATGATAATTGCCATCGGCCAGATCATATCCATTCCAACGTGCGGACCGCCAATACCTTCCCCGGCTGTACCTTTGAAGAAGAACGGATTGTCTTCGGAAAGCACAAAGCGGCGCGTATTCTGATAAACCGGATCATTTCGGTCAACCGCATCCAGATACGGAAGGCCTAATAAACTTGGAACATTCGCATCATCCATCAAAAGATGACCTCCAAATCCATCTACTTCAAATGCATAGATCTCTCCGTATTTTTGATGTTTCACAACCGCATACTGCTTGAGTGCCTGCTGAACTTCTTTTGCAAGCGCTTCCATTTCGGCAGCTGTGGAAGAATCCTGCTTAAGCGTACGCAACATTTCGGCCGCCTGTTTCAAGCTCACGACTGCAAAAAAGTTAGATGGAACCAAAAACGAAAATACAGATGCATCATCACTTGGTCGGAATGCCGAAGCAATCAGCCCAACCGGTTTTACCGGATAACCATAACCTTTTAGTGAGCGCGTATCAGTAGCATTGGGCGTATTTCTCTGGAAAGAATAAGGACCTGGACCGTTTTTGCACTGCTGATCTTTAAAAACCTGTAAAATCGTCTTCATCGCCTGCTGCCATTCGGTATCAAAAGGAGCGGTATCTCCGGTAGTTTTCCAGTAATTATAAGCCAGACGTATCGGATAGCAGAGGGAGTCAATTTCCCATTTGCGTTCATGAACGCCGGGTTTCATATCCGTATGATCGGAAGTCCACTCCCCTTTTTTATTAGGATCGTCGTAGAAAGCATTCGCATAAGGATCTTTTAAAATATAATGGGTTTGTCTGTTTACTACTCCGGCGATGAGTGCTTTCAGTTTTTTATCCTGTTTTACAAAAGCCATATAAGGCCATACCTGTGCAGAGCTGTCCCGCAGCCACATTGCATCAATATCTCCCGTAATTACATAGGTATCGGGACGGCCATTTTTATCAGAAAATGTAACGGTTGTATCTAATGTATTGGGAAAACAGTTATTAAAAAGCCACGCCAATTCGCGGTCTTTTACCTTTTTGTTGAATTCTATAATTACTTTTTCTATAACTTCACTTGTGAAATGACGTTTTTCTTTAGGTACGCGTACCACCGGAAAAGCGGAAAACGGATTGGTTCTTGCTGCAAATACATTCATGGGATCCACCATCAATAAACCTCCTGCAAGTGCTGTTCTTTGTAAAAATGCTCTTCTTTTCATAAGTCTTTTATTAGATTTCTAATTATTATTTTTCGTTGGATAAGGAGTAAGGCAGATCATCTTTATGAATGCCCCGGGATGTGTTAGGCACCGAATCCATCTGGATATTGAGTGTGGCGCCTTTCATTAATTCACTATAACTCAGCCAGGTTTTGGTATACGATTTACCGTTCAGTTCCATGCCTTTAATATAGCGATTTTCAGTATTATTTTCTGGAGCGTTTATAATGATTTCTTTACCGTTTTCCAGTTTTACCGTAATTTTTTTAAACAACGGTGCTCCCATTGTAAACTGATCACTGGCCGGCGTTACCGGATAAAATCCCATGGCTGAAAAAACGTACCAGGCAGAAGTTTGCCCGTTGTCTTCATCTCCGCAATAGCCATCCGGTGTGGCATGATACATCCTGTTCATGGTTTCGCGGATCCAGTACTGGGCTTTCCAAGGCTGCCCCCCATGATTGTACAAATAAATCATGTGCTGGATTGGCTGATTGCCGTGGGCGTACTGCCCCATATTCACTACCTGCATTTCGCGCATTTCATGGATAACGTTTCCCTTAAAATCTTTTTTCGCGAATAAAGGCGGCATCGAGAAGACAGAATCTAATTTTTTAACAAAAATTTCTTTACCCCCCATTAAATCGATCAATCCCTGTGTGTCGTGGAAAACGCTCCATGTATAATGCCAGCTGTTTCCTTCGGTAAAACCTTCGAACCATTGCAACGGATCAAACGGCGTTTTAAAACTTCCGTTTTTATTTCTGGGGCGCATCAGCTGGTACTGTGGATCAAAAAGGTTTTTATAATTCAGGCTTCTTTTGCGGTAAAGTTCTATTTCCTTTTTAGGTTTGTTAAGGCTTTGAGCCAGTTTATAAATTGCGAAATCATCATAGGCATATTCCAAAGTACGCGCAGCGCTCTGATCCGTAACATCATTGGCAACATAGCCCAGACTGTTGTATTCTGCAACACCTGCACGGCCAACTGCTTTCATAGGACCTGCATTGTTTGCCCCGTGAATCAGTGCCTGATAAAGTGTTTCAATATCATATTTTTTTTCTTTTCCTATTTTCAGGTAGGCTTCCGATACTATTGATGCGGAATTATTTCCCACCATAATATCGCGAAGACCGGGGCTTGCCCATTCCGGCAACCAGCCGCTTTCTTTGTAAGCATTCATAAGACCTTCCTGCATCTGTGCTGCAAGTGTGGGGTACATGAGATTCAAATAAGGAAACAAGGAGCGGAAAGTATCCCAAAATCCGGTATCGGTAAACATATATCCCGGCAATACCTTTCCATTATATGGGCTATAATGCACGACATTGCCCTGAGCATCATATTCAAAAAATTTGCGTGGGAAAAGCATACTGCGGTACATACAACTATAGAAAACAGCAGTCTGATCGTAGGTTCCTCCTTCTGCACTAATGCGTGACAGTTCTTTGTTCCAGATATTTCTGCCTTTTTGCTTTAAGGCTTCAAAAGTGGTATTGGCGGTTTCTTGCAGGTTTCGTTCTGCCTGCTCAAAACTGATAAAAGAAGAAGCGACTCTTGCCAAAACTTTTTCACCTGCACCGGTTTTAAAGCTGACCACGGCTCCGGAATGATTGGCTTTAACCTCAGCTGCTGAACCTAAAACATCACCATTAAAGGTGTGGACATCCGAAAAAGGCCTGTCAAAAACAATCACAAAATAATTTTTGAAATTTTCGGGTACGCCTCCGCTGTTTTTTGTGGTATAGCCAATGATTTTATTTTCACCCGGAATCACTTTTACATAAGAACCGTTATCAAAAGCATCAATAACCACATGCGACTGATCGCTTTTGGGAAATGTAAACTGAAATAATGCGGCTCTTTCGGTAGGCGTAATTTCTGTGGTGAGATTATAATCTGCCAGATAAACACTGTAATAATACGGTGTGGCCGTTTCTGCTTTATGTGAGAACCAGCTCTGGCGGTCATCTTCTTTAAATTTAATATTTCCGGTTATCGGCATAATGGAAAACTGCCCATAATCGTTCATCCAAGGTGAAGGTTGGTGCGTTTGCTTAAACCCTCGGATTTTGGTGGACTGGTAAGTATAAGCCCAGCCATCGCCCATTTTTCCGGTCTGCGGCATCCAGAAATTCATTCCCCAGGGCATTGCAATGGCGGGATAAACATTTCCGTTGCTGACTTCATAATTGGAATCGGTTCCCATTAGAGTATTTACCCAGTCTACAGGCTGTTTATCGGTGTTTACGTGCACCGATTGTGCATTGCCCGTCAGAAAAAAAATCAGACAAAATACGATTAAAAATCTATGCCGTGTATGCATAAAAAAAGATTGATTAAGGATATTCATTTTCAGGGTTTAAATTGACAGATTCTGTACTTTAGGTACATAATTTTTTTAGTAAGTTTTGCAATTCTGCCTTACTTTTGAGTGTTTTAGCAAATGAGCCACCGATTGCACGGCAGCTCTTGCCAGTTGAAACCATTTGTACCTTGTTTTGCTCATAAAAATAAAATTTTCAGCAATAAAATTTAAACAAATCCAAACTACAAATGGTAATTTCAATGAAAAAAATTCTTATTCCAAAATACCTGCAGCTTTCAATTTAGCTGCTGCTTCCATAAG
This sequence comes from Bergeyella sp., assembly GCA_031987605.1. Taxonomy (GTDB): domain Bacteria; phylum Bacteroidota; class Bacteroidia; order Flavobacteriales; family Weeksellaceae; genus JAFAGO01. Next base: position 15,850 of record DALZZF010000004.1, read on the forward strand.
CATCATTCCGCTAAGTTGGGTTGTGAGGTCGGTGGTTCCGTTAGGAGCTACTTTCCAGTTGCTGCCGCTGGTCATCTCAGGACGTTTAATTCCGAAACGGTAAAAGGTTCGGGCATTGAATTGTAAGAAACTAACAAAATCGGTATGATCCGAGTTATTGACATTGATTTCTTCAATGAGTTCTGTAAAATAACGTATGCCTATTCCTTTGAACAAACCTCCATCTCCTTGTCCTTCATCACGTAGAAGTCCTTCTGAGGTTAGTTTGCTGCTGGTCATAAGAGTTTTTCCTGTACGTACGGCATCTTGCAGATAGGTGACATCTCCGGTTGCATGATAAAGTCGCAATCCGGCTCCGATCCATGTTCCCATATTATAAGTGAATACCCAATCTTTATTAATGACTTCATTGCCGTTCTGTAAGGAAACATTATCCCAGACAATTCCTGTAGATGCTTCTACCAGTTTGCCTTTTTGCCATGCATAAATCTTTTTTGCCCATTCTAAATCTTCAGGCTTTTGATCGATATCATACAATCTCATTGCTACAATGGCGGCCGGAGCATTACTTACGGCATTTTTTTGATATGGTGTATCCTGCTTCCAGGTAATTCCTCCTCCAAAAACATCATCGCTCCAACTTTGCTTGATAATATTCCAAAGATAGACTGCTGTATTTTTGTAATCGGCATCATTGGTGGCGGAATATGCTCTGAGACATGCGATTGCAAGCCAAATCATATCATCATTGAAGACATTGTTGTAGTCTCCTCCGTTTTTCACTTTTATTCCATCATGCAATGCTTTCATTTTTGCAACATAACTGGCATCACTGGTACGCAGATATCCATCTACAAGAACATCAAGAGCATGGGCATTTGGCCAGTAATTGAAACTATTATTTCCTGCATTGTCCTGCACAAAAGTATTGTTGCTTCCGAGATAAGTATTGTAGGTAGCGACCTGCATGCTGTCTGCGGTTGCTGCATAGGTATAATTAATCTCATTGGTCCCGCTGGTATTGGGATCTCTTAATGGAATAGGGTCGTCTTCACAGGAGATAAAGGTGAAAATACCAACTCCTGCAAACAATGTGTATTTTAAGTATTTATTAAAATTCATATTTATAATAAAATAAGGGATGCCCCATAAAATGAAACCTTAATCCTTTTACAGGACACCCCAGGTTTTTGATTAAATTACAGTAAAACTATGGGTATAAGCAGTTGCGGTAGCGCTGAAATCAATAAGAGAATTTACATTCGCATTATCTACCGCTCCGTTAAATTTGAAGCAGTTATTCCAACGGTCACTCGTTACCGGAACCAAATACCAGAATGATGCTGGAGTGCTGCTGTCAGGACGGTTATTATCCTCTTTTGTACTGCCCCACCATTCTTCTGAAGTTGTTCCATTCATCGAGATTACCGTAAATTTAAATTTATATCTTTCGTCTCTTCCCCAAGATTCCTGTTTGAATTCAATGTGTTTGTTAAGGGCATTCCATGTTCCTTTACTAGCATAATTGTATTCGAAGAGAAGTTGGGCATCCGGAGCAAACCAAAGTTCAATTTTACTGATTTCATCCATGGTGTAAGTTCCGTTGCTGAAGTCCACACGAATTCTGTAGGCTTTTGTTGCTCCATTATACGTTGTAGTTCCGTTATTCTTCAGTTTATCTCCTTCAAGGTAGTACAAATCCGGAGTTCCTGTTTTTCTTGATGCAAACTGATATTCTCCTGCTTTCAGCTGGGTATAAATCTCAAAAACAGTAGCCCCTGTTTTTTTGAATGCAACGGCAGAAGCCAAATCAGTACCACCTTCCGAAGCAGATCCGGTAATGTATAGTTCATCCGGAGTTGGGAAACCACCAGGACGCAGAACTTCTATGGTCCGTTTTACTGAAGATTTCTTCACATTTAGGCCTTTGGAAGAGAAAACTGTCCAGATAAGTTTTCCTGTTTCTTCAGGCTGAATGCCTGCCATTTCTGCAATTTTATTCAATTCTGCAAATGAAACATTCAGTGTTGTTTTGTATCCGTTGCCATCCGCCGGAACAACTTTTACCGGACTACTAAAGTCTCCTCCTTCTTTATCAAAAGCAACTTCATAGAGTACAACTCCATTGTCTTCCGCATGAGCGGCCTGCCATTCAAACAGTGCGCTACTGTTGGCGGCTAAGTTATAGAACGTATTGTCCGATGGTGCATAAAGTTGCTCCACTGCCGAGACATTCGTATTACTCATGGTATCATCATCTTGGCATCCTACGGCGAAGATTAGGATGAGCAGGAGTATTATTTTAGAAATTTTAGAATATATTGTTCTCATTTTTTGTAAGGTGTTTATTTGTTGTTGTTTTTAATATCCGGGATTTTGTGTTAGATTTCTATTAATAAGCCGTTCGTCACGCGGAATAGGCCACAGATAATGTTTTGCGGATTCAAATATTCGGAAATTCACTCTCAGGTAGCCATTATCTTCACTGGCTACGCCAAATCTCGCTCCGTGTGCCCAACCGTTCAATACCTGATCGGCTATTTTCCATCTGCGAATATCAAATATCCGGAGTCCTTCCATCCCGAATTCACTTCGGCGCTCATTGCGGATAAGTTGTCTCATCTGTTCCTGTGATAAAGTAGACGGATATGTTGTTGCGCTAGCATCTGTAAAACCTGCGCGAACCCTTAATGCCCCAACGGTGCTGGCCCAAGTTCCTGCAGAAAACTGTCCGAGTTCATTTTTGGCTTCCGCATTCATGAGTAGAACATCTGCATAACGAATAATCATAAGGTTTAGCCCACTTTGAAGACCGGAAAGATGTGTTGGATCATAATACTTTCTTGTGTAATATCCGGTAGAAGTTTTAGAGGAACCGGGTGAATATTCATCAAGAGCATTATCGGGTGATGAACCGGGTTTGATGTAGATGGTATGTGTGCTTCCATCTTTTTCTGCCCATTGATATCCATGATAAACAACGGTATTCGTGAGTCGTGGATCGCGGTTTACATAAGGATTATCTTCATCATATCCACTTCCACTTTCAGTAATTTTTTTACCGTTGGTCATGATATAACTATTGACTAATTCCTGTGTTGGTGCAAGTGCATTTAGTCTTGCTCCGGCTGAAATAGGAGCCATATCAAAAAATTCTCCCCACATACGGTCAACAGGTGTATATTGAATACTTAGGATATCCTCGCTGCTGAATTCATTTTCAGGAAGAAAAAGTCCTGAATATGATGGGAATAATGAATAGGTTCCTTCCTGACCGCTCATCAGTGCTTCAGTTGCATCCACAACTTCGGACCACCGACCTTCATATAACAATACACGTGCTTTCAATGCCAAGGCCGCTCCTGAAGTAATTTTACCATTTTCACTGGCCGAGTATTGCTGTTTGGTGGGCAATATTGCAATTGCTGCATTCAGTTCATTGAGCACGAAATTGATTACCTCAGCATGAGATGTACGGCTAATGCTGGTTGCTTCTTCCAAAGAAGGATCATGATCTAATAACGGAATATCTCCGTACCATGTGGTGAGCATAAAATGTTGCCATGCTCTTATTACCCGAGCTTCCGCTTTCATATTGGCAATTCGGACAGGATCTGCATCCTTAATATTATCGATATTGGCCAAAATCAGATTACAGGTTTTGATGCCTGCATATCGGGAGTTCCATTCTTCTTTAAATCTGCTTAATGAAGCATCAAAAATACCAGCAGCAATGGATGCGGAACCTCCGTTATCTCCTCGTCCGTTATATGCGTTATCACTAAGTGCTTCATTATAAAAGAAATAGTTACTGCTCATCATCTGGCTATAGGCAGTATTCAGTGCAGTTTGTGCCTTTGCAACACTCGTCCAATACGTTGTATCGGTAAACTGATTCTCCGGCACGAGTTCTAAGCGTTCACAACTTGTTGTAAACAATAGTCCCAAAAGGATCACAAATTGATACAGTTTTTTATTTATCATAATTATTCATTTTAAAAAGTTACATCCAAACCAAAACCATAGTATATTGGTGTAGGATAAGCACGACCGCTATTTCCTCCTCCTGAAGACATATTGCTGTCAAATTCACTCAACTCCGGATCTACAAATTTAATTTCGCTTAGCGTAAACAGGTTTTGGCCTGATACGTATACACGAAGATTCTGAAGTTTGAGGTCTTGTAATGCCGATTTTGGCAAACTATACCCCACCTGTACATTTTTAAGCCTTGCATACGCTCCGCTAAACAAATACATATCGCTTCCTTTTCTAAAGTTATTGGTATTACTCATGGTTCCATTGTTTGCAAGCCTCGGATAATACGCATTAGGGTTTGCCGGTGTCCAATAATCCAACTGGTGCGTATACATGGTCATTCCATAATTATAATGATAAGGTTCTACGAGTTCACCTCTCAACATCATGGTTCGTTTTCCTACTCCTTGTATAAATACACTTAAATCAAATCCTTTGTATTCTACATTATATGTTAAACCAAATGTATAGCGAGGAAAAGGATTCCCAAAAACAACCAAATCGTTGTCGTCAATTATGCCATCTTTATTCACATCCACATAACGGTTGTCTCCCGGCTGAACAGTAAGTCCTACTGGTACGGCAGCACCCCTAATTTCATCGTAACTCTGGAAAATTCCATCCCTTAAAAACCCCACGTAAGAATTATAGGGTAAACCTTCTCTTAATATGGTCTGGAGCTCATCCACGGTCTTGAGACGTTCCTGCCCCTGAAAGTCGAGTACTTTGTTCTGGCTATCCGCAAAATTTGCTGTGAGACTATGCTTGAAACGGTCTCCGTTGTGTCTCCATGTTGCACTTACTTCCCAGCCTTGGTTGCCTACTTTTCCTGCATTAAAATCCGGAAGCGAGGTACCATAAACGCCCGGAACCTGCGGTGCAACAAGAATATCACTGGTAACTTTGTTAAAATAATCCGCACTTATTGAAAATGCGCCCTTGAAAAAATCGGCATCAAAACCAACGTTAAAAGTGGCTGCTCTTTCCCAACGGATGTCGGGGTTCGCAAAGTTGTATCCGGTTCCGCTAACCGCAGTATTATTATATGCATAAGCATTTTGAAACGTAAAATAGGTAGTTTGATACTGGTAATTCCCTACATTTTGATTTCCTAAAATACCATAAGATGCCCGAAGTTTGATATTTCCAACTTTTTCTGCATAGTTTTCCATGAATTTCTCCTGACTTATACGGTAACCGACTGTACCTGACGGGAAAAATCCCCAACGGATTTCTTTTCTGAATTTTGAAGATCCATCGTAACGGAAAGAAAACTCGGCAAAATATTTACTTTGGTAATCATAAGAAACACGTCCAAATATTGAATTGAGACTGTTTTTTGAAGAACTCTGATTGGAGTTATAAGAGTTCTCACTGATTTCAGTATCACTGATGGGAGTTCCGAGTTCTGGATCGGTATACATTTTAAAAATTCCAATACCACGATCACTGTGATTTTCGTTGCTGGCTCCTGCAAGAGCAGTAATGGAATGCTGACCGTACATTTTGTTGAATTCCAGCATAAACTGTGTATTCAAGTCCAGACTTTTTCGTGATTCATCGTTGGTATTACGGTCTGCACCGGAAACTCCAGTAGGATAAAAATCCACTCTCTGTGTGCGGCTGAACATATTATTCACCCATAAATGGCCTCCAAAAACCGCTTTAGCTTTCAGCCATTTGGTGATTTCAAATTCGGCATTAACACTTCCCAAAACATCATCATTATCATACCTGCGGAAACCTCCTTTTTCAAGAATACCCAACGGATTAAATTCCTGAAGAACGTCGTTGGTAAGATAGTTTCCATCGCTGTCTTTCTGCTTATAATACAAAGGGACACGAAATGCATCCACCATTAATGTTCCGGTACTGCTGGCATGATCCTTTATGAATTGTTTTGAGTAAGCAAGATTGGAAGTTAATTTAAGTCTTCCAAAATTATTACTGAGATTAATTCTATAATTATAGCGCTCCATTCCTTTGGTTGGCCCTACGAAATTGCTTTCCTGATTCAGATATCCTGCGGATACCATATAAGTACTATTGGCTCCACCACCGCTTACCGATACATTATAGTTGCTTTGCATTGCTGGTCTGGTAATTTCCTTTGCAAACCATTCTGTATCACCATTCGCTTTAAATTCACGAATTTGTTCAGGACTGTATGGCATATTGCTGACACCGGAATTAAAAGCAGCCTCATTTCGCAACATTGCGTTTTCATAACCGTGTACTGGTTTCGTAAAGAAATGAGGAATATTATATCCTAAAAGTGCATTAAAATTTACAGTCATCGGGCTATTTCGCTTCCCTTTCTTTGTGGTTATAAGCAAAACCCCGTTACTGGAACGCGACCCATAGATTGCAGCACTTCCCGCATCCTTAAGTACAGAAACGCTTTCGATATCAGCAGGATTAAGGGCATTAATATCTCCTCCCACAATTCCATCAATCACAATCAGGGGAGAATTATTTCCCAACGTACTGATCCCTCTGATATTAATATTAAGACCTGCTCCCGGTTCATTATTTCGTTGCTGTATCGTAAGGTTTGGAGCCTTTCCTTGAAGTGCCTGAGTTGCATTCACATTTGCACGTCCTTCTATATCACCGCTTCCTACTTGGTCGATTGCGCCAATAACTTTAGTCCGTTTTTGTGTACCATAGGCTACAATCACCACTTCTTCTACTTCCGCAACTTTGGAAGTATCGACTCTTTTTTGTTGGGCGAACAGCAAATGCCCGGAAAAAAAGATTACTGCTGTGGATAAAACTTTATATTTAATATTCATACTAGTAGCTTTTTATAATTTCGTATACGTGCTCTATTTTGGACTGTAATTTATTAACAGTTCTTTCTCCCAAAACAGATTCATCTGTCCAAGCCTTGTTATTGGTAATTATACTTCTTTCCAAAATGGCAATATGCATTTGGCTGTAGATTTTAGCAGCATAAAGAAATAGTAAATGAGCTAAGTTTAAAGGCAGTAATACTCCTTTAAGATAAGTCTGGGTATAACCAGATGGATAAGATAAAATAATTTTGTTCATAGGAGATTAAATTGTTATTAATACGATTTTAACTGATTGTAACGTAGTAAATATACTAAATCGATTTAATAAACAACACCTATGCGGAAAAAAAATTTTTAATTCATCATTACAACAATATAATCAATAATTTTAAAATATTGACATATATTAAATAATTATAATGTTAAATATTTAAATAATATTCAATTAAAAAAAACTAAAAACATACATTTTTTTTACAAAAAAGATTGTAAAACGTTAATAAAACGTTTTAGTACTGCTAAATTTCTGTTAATTGTATTCTATAAGGAAGAAGGAGATGAGGAAGCTCTTATAATCAGTTCTGCTTTCAGAACGACTTTACGAGAACCTTCCTTTACATTTTTGCGTTTCAACAAAGAGATCATCAAACGCATTAATTCTGTACCAATGTCCGATAATGGTTGGGCAACAGCGGTAATAGAAGGATTATAAATTTTGAAGAATTCATTATCATCAAAAGCAACGAAACCCACTTTACTTAAAAACGAAGGATCTTTTGAATTGAATATTTCAATCCCTGATTGCGTTAAATAATTGGTGGCAAAGAAAAGGGAATCAATTTCGGAATTTTTGGAAACAAAATTATAGATGAGGTTCTTTCCTTGTGGTGCTCTGGCAACATCAAAAGGCACATGGAGAATAATGGGAGTTAAATTGGATTCATTCATCGCATCTTCATATCCCTGCTGACGTTCTTTCATCTGCGTTTGCTCCAAATCAACCGTAATAAATCCTGTATTTTTGAAACCATTGGCAATCAGATGTCGCGTTGCAGCATAAGCCGCTTCCTTATTATCAATCACCACAACATTACACGACAGATTTTCAAAATATCGATCCACCAAGACTACAGGAATATTATCTTCTATCAATTGTTCAACGGTATTTCGAATTCCGGACGGCGGTACGATAATGAAACCATCAACCATCCGGAATTTGAAGTACTGAATCAATTCTTCTACTTTTTTGTCATCATTTTCATGACTGCAGAAGATTACTTTATAGCCTTTTTTATACGCAATCTCTTCAATTTCCCGGGCAAGCCGGGCAAAGAAATTATTGCTGATATCCTCCACCATCAGCACCAAAGTATTGGATTTTCCTGTACGCAAACTCTGCGCAATGGGATTGGGACGGTAGTTTACCTTTTCTGCGTAATCAAGAACTTTCTGTGCCAGCTCGCTGCTAATGTGTTTTTCGCGCGCTTTTCCGTTTAAAACAAACGAAACCGTTGTGGTTGATATATTTAAATCTGATGCGATTGTTTTAATCGAAATGGTGTTCTTTTTCATTGCTGGCAATTTGCTTTCGAAAGATAAGAATTTTCAAAATTACAGAATGTAACACATTCATAAAGTGCTATTCATAAGTTCTTTTACAGCTCTATCTGCCAAAATCATCTTGTACACGCACAATATCATCTTCATCGGAAGGATTATTTTGATCGGTGTGCTGCCAGATTTCTGCAACAATTCCCCAATCTTCTAATCCTATTAATCTGTGCCGCTCACCTTTATCCAGTTTAATCTGGTCTTTTGGTTTAAATTCGTTCAAGTCGCCTTCCACATCTGTATTGCTTCTCACAACACCAACTGTTCCTTCTACAACTTGCCATATTTCGGCTCTTCTGTGATGGTACTGCCAACTTAATTTTGCGTGAGGTTCCACTATTAAAATTTTAGGGCTTAATTTTCCTCCGATTCGAAGATTATCAACATCGATTCCGTCAAAATACTGATTCGCGAAGTCCTGAGCCTGATCTTCATCTATTACAAAAAAACCACCCCAAGGTCGATTCTCATCTTTTGCAACAACGTTAAAACCTTGATTATTAAGCATTGAAGCTACCTTCGAGAAAACTTCTGATTTTTCCATAGTTATATTACTTGATTTATTGGTGCAATATTAAACATTTTCATGCATTCTTTCAAAGCATACCATTAATTATTTAATCGATTTAGTATAGCAAAGCACCCATTAATGAAAGAAAAGTTCAACAAAAAGCCTAAAAAAATATACTAATGATGTGTATTTTTAAGATAAAAACCTGGCATTAAGGAGATAAATCGCATTTTTAAAATCAATTCAAAATCCTTATTTATAAGTAACAACGAGAATTTAAAAGAAAATATTATCAGAATAAAAAAATAAAAACATTTTACTAAAATGATTTAGCAAAATTTTACTTAATATTGTAGTATCATTTATTTAACATTTTACAAAAAACTTCATCAATGGATATATTTAATGATCAAAGGGTTGTTCTAACACTTGATGCAGGAGGTACAAATTTTGTTTTTTCCGCAATAAAAGCAGGAAATGAAATTGCAAATCCTATTATATTGCCCAGTAATGCACATGATATCGAATCCTGCCTGAATACTATAATATCAGGTTTTCAGCAGATTACAGATTCCGTTTTTCCGGAAAAACCCGTAGCAATTAGTTTTGCATTTCCCGGACCCGCAGATTATAAAAGAGGGATCATCGGTGATCTGATTAATTTGCCCTCTTTTAAAGGAGGAATTGCACTTGGACCAATGCTGGAGGAAATCTTCGGTCTGCCTACGTATATCAATAATGATGGAGATCTTTTTGCTTATGGTGAAGCCATTGCAGGATTTTTACCCAAATTGAATGATGATCTACGAAAAAATAATGTCCCAAAACAATATAGCAATCTATTTGGAATAACTTTAGGGACCGGTTTTGGTGGCGGAATAATTCATAACAATAAAATTCTGGACGGTGATAATTCTGCCGGAGGAGAAATTTGGCTGATGCGTGATTTTAAACAAACTCATCTTCTTGTAGAGGAAAGTGTAAGTATTCGTGCGGTACAGAGAGTTTATGCTGAGGAATCCGGAGCCGATCATCTGCTTTCTCCACAAGAAATCTATTATATTGCCACTGGACAAATGGAAGGAAATAAAATGGCCGCACTAATTGCGTTTGAACAGTTGGCTATTATGGTAGGTGAAGCATTGGCAAATGCGATAACACTGATTGACGGACCTATCGTTATTGGTGGCGGAATTTCCGGTGCTGCCGATCTCATATTGCCTACTGTGGTAAAACATCTGAATGGAACCATCGAAAATCTTAAAGGTGACAAAATCCCGAGATTGGTTTCCAAAGTATACAATATGAACGATTCTGCTTCATATCACGATTTTCTAAACTGGAAAACCCAGACAATAAAAGTACCTTTTAGTAGTCGATATATAACCTATTCTGCAGAAAAAAAACTCGTTGTAGGACTTTCTCAACTGGGCACAAGCAAAGCCATTTGTCTTGGAGCTTATGCATTTGCATTACTAAACGTGGATAAGCTAAATCCTGTAAAATAAGGTGATGATTTTTTACAGATAATTTAGAGCCTGTTTAAATTAGGTTGAATATACCTCATATTTTCATCTATAAAATGTAATTGTATTTGTATGGCTTAAATTCAAGAGCTTCCAACAGAAGATGTCTTGTATTATTTTAATGCATTTTCCTGTACCAACACAAAATCTAATTTTAAAAGTTTATGCCAAATCTATAATTTTCCATTAAGACCTTGATCGAAATTAAAAAGGCGGCTTCAAAAAATGAAGCCACCTAAAGTGAAGAAACTATACAATTTTTATCCTACAAGATTGATAAAAATAGCTTAAGAAAAAATTTGAGACAGATTTATTCCGGTGAAAAAATTACTGTTGCACCACCGCCATTGGCAAGACGCAAAGTAATTTCAGTATCTGCGGTTATGGTTTTATGAAGTATATCGTAGGATTCCGGATTTGTTTTGTAATCTGCATCTTTCCCATCCACATAAAAAGTTGCTTTGTAAGTTCTGTTTTTGTCCAGAAAGTCGGGTTTTAAAACAATAGTCCGAGCCTGACTGTTGGTAATACTGCCCAGATACCAATCATCCGAATTGCGATCTTTACGTACAACCGAAACATATTCTCCAATTCTGGAATCAAGATAGCGTGTGTTATCCCATATTTCAGGAACTTTTTTAATGAAATCAAATGCCGGTTTATGTTCATAATTTTCCGGGAGATCTGCCGCCATTTGCAGCGGACTATACATTATAAGGTACAACGCGAGCTGATGTGCCAACGTAGTTTGAACTCTCGCATTTGAAGGCACTTTGTACCCAAAATCAAAAATTCCCGGTGTATAATCAAAAGGGCCTGAAAGCAATCTTGTAAAAGGCATAATCGTAGAATGTTCCGGCGTATTTCCTCCATCTGCAGACCATGCATTGTACTCCTGCCCTCTTCCGCCTTCCTGCGTTACGAGATTCGGGAAAGTACGCTGCAAACCGGTCCCTTTTACCGGTTCATGATTATCAATCATGATCTGATATTTTGCCGCAGTTTCCACCACTTTTCGGTAATGCCGGACTCCATATTGTCCGTCGTGCCATTCTTTTCCGTCCAGATATTTATTTACATAGCCTGTTTTTACATTGTGAATGCCCAGTTTCTGGTAAAAACGAAAGGCTTCCTCCATTTGTTTTTCATAATTTTTGGTAGCGCCTGCCGTTTCATGATGACCGATAAGTTCCACATTTTTTGAACGGGCATATTGTGCCAGTTCCGGCAGATTAAAATCCGGATATGCTTTGGTAAAACTGAATTTGTCTCCGTTAAAAGACCAATCGCCATCCCAACCGTAATTCCATCCTTCCACCAAAACTCCTCCAATTTGATTTCTGGATGCAAAATCAATATATCTTTTGGTATTTTCGGTAGTGGCACCGTGTTTCGGTCCTTGTCCCCAGGTAAATGTTTCCAGGTGCATTCCCCACCATATTCCAATATATTTGAGGGGTTTGATCCATGAAACATCCTCTAAAGCCAAAGGTTCATTCAGATTGAGCATTACCGTTGAAGTTGCAAGATCACCTGCTGTTTTTCCGGTAATAATCATTCTCCAGGGAGATACAAAAGGGGTTTTTGTATATACTTTTACACCATCCGACCACGGAACAAGATCACTTTTATAAGTATTTGCTTTGGTTTTCAGTAAAGTCATGGAAGCAAAATCCGTCAGATTAGCTTCATGAATGGCGATAAACTGTTTCTGTGTGGTTTCAAAAGTTGCAGGCGTATTGATGGTATCTGTTTTTGAAATCGGTGTTTTGCGGTAATAGCTTTCGTAATAACTGTTTTCCCCATGCACCGGCATCCACCAGACATCATGGTTATCGGTGAACACAAACTCCGTTTTCTCATCAGAAATTTTAACCTCCGACAAATTTTTCTGTTCCGGAAAAATATAACGGAACCCGATTCCATCGTTGAATGCACGGAAAGCCAGATTCATTTTCCTCCTATTTCCGGATTTTTCTTCAAGATACACCACCAGTTCATTATAATGCTCCCGAATGGTACTGAATTCTCCCAAAGGTGGAGCCCATGTGTCATCTTTGGTTGCGGTTTCAGTTTTAATGATTTTAAAATTAGCGGTTAACGGCGGCTGATTCTGAAATTCAAATCCTAAGACAGAAGGCAGAATTACAGGAATCTGATCGTAATTCAAACTGTATTGTGGTTCTCCTTTTTTATTGAGAGAAAACTCAATTTTATTTTTATGATCCGGAGATTGTATGGTATATTTCTGTGCTGTTACGAATAATGGTAACATAAAAACAGCAAAAATTGCGGATAAAGAATATTGGGTACTCATTTTATTGAATCTCATTTAAAATTGATTTTGCTTTGTCGGGCTGTACTGCTGCGAAATAAGCTCGGGCGCTATTCAGTTTATCCTGAATTTGCGCGTTTCCTGCATATTTTTTCCGAAGGGTAAACAGTTTTCCGATATCTTCAAATACATCACCGGTATTTTGTACGCCGGCAAAATTTTTGAGTTTTTTCACATAAGAATATCCAAATTCTACGGTAGGTTCAATCATGGTTCCTTCTCCGAAATCATTCCAGGTAATCAACTGTAATTGGTTGAGACCGGAATTTTTGGCCAAAGAAAGTGTTTCGTCCAAAGTTGCGCCATTATTGTGCGGGATTGTCCATCCTAATCCTGATCCTTCGCCTCCTTCCGCATAATAGTCTTTAAATCCGGGATAAGCTCCGGCAATTGCTTTCGGAATTTGATTTGCACGGATATTGTAAAAATTTGCCAGATGCGAATTGTCCTGATACACCCAAGCAAATTCGCCTGAAGCATTGTTTCCGGCAGATCCGGAATCGTACCAAAGGGTATAAAATTCAGGTTTGGTATTTAAAAGTGAAAAAGCTTTTGTCCATTCTTCTTCTGTTTTCAGTACAATGGGTCCGAAATTGAGGAGTAAAGGTTTCTCATTATTTTTAATATAATTGGGATCGGAAAAGTAATGAGTCTGCACATAATTGAAATCGTCCCTTGCAGCTGTAGAAGCGGTAATGGCAAGCCCGGCATTTACAATATCATTCAAAAAACGGTCTTCATATACAATAGCGTATTTCATTCCCACTTTTGAAAGCATACTGATGATCTGTTCTGAATTCTGCTTATTTACAGGAAAATCGTTCAGGTTGAAAGTTCCGTACCAATTGATGAGAATACCGTCCACTCCAGCATATTTCATCAACAGCAGATGATTTTCAATTACATCCTGATCTCCACTGTGGTAGGGACCGATTAAAGGATAGTAATAGGATGCGATTTCACGCTGTCCGTTGCTGAGAATTTTATCCGGATTACGGGTATGCATTGTCCAGTGATATCCCCAGCTCCCATTATTGCTTTCTTTGGTTTCAAACCAGGGCATATAATGCATATAAAGTTTCATGGAGTTGGTTTTGGTAACATTCTCAGGCGAGGGCAATGTTCCTTCACCACCATCCGAACCGCCACCACCCTTATCATCGGAGCGGCAACTCAATATTGCCAATAACAGCAGTACCGAAAATATTTTTATCAGATTGTAATTCATTCGATTTTTTTAATAATTATCAAAATCCTACTGCCGGGAATAATACCCTATCCATCACCCCGGCAATAGGTCTCAATAAAGAGGTTAAACATGAAAAACTTAAATGTGTTCTATTATTAGAGCGCGTTTAAAATTTTACTAAAATTTTTACATCGCCCATGAAAATCATCTTTGCTCAATTTAACACAGGCTTAAACCTGATGATTAATAGCCCGGGTTTTGGTTAAGATTATTATTGGTGGCCATTACGGCAGATGGAATTGGAAAAATCCCTCTAAATGCCGGAGTTGCTCCTTTTTCCCACCAAGGTTCGAAGAATGTTCCGAAACGGATATTGGTTGTTCTGCGGGTTCCTTCAAACAGGAATTCTCTCTGAAGTTCCTTATTGAGATAGGCCAGATCGATCACTGCGGGAGCTTCTGTTCCTGTGCGCATTAATACCTGACTGATGTAAGGACGCGCCAGTTCAGGACTTCCCATTCTCACGTAACATTCTGCCTGCATCATCAGGATTTCTGCATAGCGGATTAACACCCAATCATGATCGCGTTCCCAGGTTTCTCCGGCTTTCATTTCATATTTGTGAAAGCGTGCACCTTCGTTCTGCTTGGCATTGGTGAAATTGGTAATTTCTTCAGTATAACTCAAAGGTTCTCCGCTATCCATCATAATCACACTTCCATTCGCCAGATTAATCTGATCTCCGATTAACAGTGATTCACGTCTTTTATCGGCAGCATCAAAACCGGAATAAACACCTGGTTGTGCTGAAATTCCGTTTCCACTCCAAGGGTAATCTCCTATTGGAGAAACGGTGAATTTGTGATAATAATGGCAGCTCATGGAAGACAGAAAATTACCTGTTGTTCCGTTTTTGGAATCGTATGGAATGGCGAGAATAATTTCCGGTGAACCTTGATTTGTGGTAATAAAATTATCGAAATAATTCGCCGTGAGGGAATATCCGCTGATATTCTGGCACATCGTAAGACAATCCTGCCATCTTGATGTTCCCGTATATACTTGTGCATTCAGATACAATCTCGCAAGAAGTGAATACACCACATTCTTTGTAAATTTGGAATATACTACACCGCTGCTGAGATTTGGTAAAGCGGTAAGAAACTCACTTTCAACAAAACTGAATACCTGTGCTCTTGATGAATTGCTTGGAAGTGACTGATCTTCAAAATTGGTAACAATCGGCACATTCCCGAACATATCCAACAGGAAGAGATAATAATAGGCTCGAATGGACTTGAGCTCCGCATAAATCGGTTTTCTTTCTTCTTCGGTAAGTCCGGATTTATCAACCTGATATATAATGGAATTTACTTTTGCAATGCCACCATAGGCATATTTCCATGCCGAAAGAATCAGCGGATGATCCGGTGTCCAGGTATGACGCTGCAACTGTTGATGTTGCCCGTTATCGTACCAGTCGGTTCCGCGCGTTGGAATGGTGGCTTCATCTGAAGCCTCTTCATTCACGAAATGCACATCAAATGTGGGATAAGCCTGTGAAATATCATCCTTGAAACCCCGTAATGAGGAATATGCTCCTCCTACAAGAGCCTGAACTTCTGTAGGCGTGGTTCCGAAATTATTGTCTGCCACACTGCTGTAGAGTTCTTCGTCCAGATTCGTACACGAATAGGTACATAAAGAACTTAATATTATTGAAGCGATTATTTTAATTTTCATTTCTCTAAAAATTTTAAAGATTTATTATTTTGAAAGGGTAAGATTCATCCCTACGCTAAAGGTTCTTGGTCTCGGATAGTTATTAAATTTATCAATTCCGGGCGCACTCAGTCCTGTATTGTCGATTTCAGGATCTATGCCTTTGTATTTTGTCCATACTGCAAGGTTTTGCCCCATTGCATAAATTCTTAGGCTGGTCAACATTCCTTTAAGCGGAACAGTATAGCCAAGGGTAACATTCTGTAATCTGAAGAATGAAGCATCTTCAATCCAGTAACTGGAGAATGTTGGCGGCGCATTGATACCGGAATTAAGGTAATCATCCGGAATATTGTATGCCGGCAAACGATTGTTGGTATAGAGCATCATATTGGTGGCATTCAGCACATCCTGCCCGAACATTCCGTAACCGGAGATGGAAAGATCAATGTTTTTATAATTAAAATTCATTGTTATCCCTACGGTATAATCGGGTTGAACATTTCCGATTTCCTGATCTTCTTCGCTTAGTTTAAAATTTCCCGTTTCATCAAAACCAAGGAATTTTTTTCCCCAGAAAGTTCCTACCGCATATCCTTCAGCAATGATCTGGGAATACATATTACTCATTCCTGATAGCCCGTGAAGTGAACCGCTGTAAATGATGTCGGTTTCATATATCTGATTGCTCAGTTTTTCAATTTTCTGTTTATTGTGGGCAAACGTAAGGGTGGTATTCCAAGAGAATTTATTGTTTTTCACGAGATCAGCATTCAGTGTGACTTCTACCCCTTTGTTCCGCATGGTTCCCACATTTGCCAGCATAGTTCCTACAAGGTACGGCGGTTGCGGAACCTGATAGGTATACAGCAAATCGTCGGTCTTTTTATCGTAGTAATCTACACTTGCGGAGATGCGGTTGAAGAGGTTAAAATCTACACCAATATTGGTTTGTTTGGTTTCTTCCCATTTCAGGTTCGGATTTGGGTTTTGTATAGGAGCATATGCCTGACTCCAGCTTCCTGTAGTGGGATCATAATAGGTATCATTGCCAACTCCAAGGATTGAGAGTGATTTATATTCACCAATTCCGTCTTGATTTCCGGTAACTCCGTATCCTGCACGGATTTTGAAATCACGCAGCCATCCTGAAAGCGGTTGCATAAATTTTTCCTCACTGATTCTCCATGCTGCGGAAACAGAAGGAAATACGCCCCACTTGTTATCTGCACCAAAACGGCTGGATCCGTCTCTTCTAATAGTTCCGGTTAAAAGATAACGACCTCCGTAATTGTAGTTCAATCTGCCATAGAAGGAAACAAGATTGGATTTTCCTTTATAAGAATACACATCACCAATTCGATAGTTATATCCTGCACCAAGATTGTTGTATCCGAAGAAATCGGTTACAAATCCGCTTCTCTGTGCTCCAAAACCTTCATAATCGTTTTGCAGGAAAGAATATCCGGCCATTGCATTAAAAGTATGCTCTCCAAAAGTTTTGGTATAATTGAGATAGGTTTCTAATTGCGAATTCACATATTCGCTGTAGGTTTTTTGTGCCCATCCTTTTTCTGTAAGCCCTTCCATTACGGCATAAGAAGGTTTGTAATTATTACCGTTATACAGATTATATTCCATGGAAAGATTGGCCACAGCTTTTAATCCCGGAAGGATATCCGCTTCGGTTTTAAAATAGCCCATCATTCTTCTTCTTTTGCTGTCGGAAGTTCTGTTATTCATAATTTCCACGGGGTTTTCATACAGCGTTCCTCCTACATAGGAATAGTCTCCGCTTGCAGTGTATACAGGAATGGTAGGATTTAAATTAAAAGCCCGTTCAAAAATTCGGTAATCAAGAGGATTCCACTCATCAATATTGGCAAGAACGCCCATATCAAATCTTAGTTTTTTATCAAGGGCAAACTGATAGGCATTTATATTGGCATTAAGCCTTGTAAGACCTGTTGTTTTGATGATTCCGGGATTGTCAAAATAAATCAGGGAAGCTCTCAGACCATTATATTCACTGGCAGACGAAAGTGAAAGTTCATGTTGCTGACTGAAGGAAATCTGCTGTAATTCTTTTTGCCAGTCCGTATTTGCTCCGTAATCTACAGCTCCTGCAATATTATTTTTTCTCACATAATCCCGCCACTGATTTCCGGAAAGCATATCCAGATTTTTTGCAGCATAAGCCACGGCTACATAATTGTTGTAGTTAACACTTATTTTTTTCGATCCGCTTTTGGTGGTGATAATGATGACACCGTTTGCCCCTCTGGAACCATAGATTGCAGTAGCAGAAGCATCTTTCAACACATCAATACTTTGAATATCGGTAGAAGGAACAATATTAATGTCCACTCCCGGAATGCCGTCTACCACAATCAGCGGATTATTGCTTGCCGTAAGGGAAGTTCCACCTCTGAGGCGAATGGAGGATCCACTACTCGGATCTCCCGTTCCCTGAACAATAGTAAGCCCTGCAACACGACCTTGTAATGCCTGTTCGGTAGAATTAATCACTCCTTTTGCCAGATCTTTTTCACCAATTGAGGAAACAGAACCTGTAAGATCTTTTTTCTTCACCTTACCATATCCTACGGCGATAATGTTTACCGCTTCAATATCGGTTACTTTTTCAGTTTCCGTAGTTGCAAATCGGATGTCGACTGCTGCCATATTCGGTGTTACTGTAATTTCCTGAGAATCAAGGTTTCCGTAATTGAATGTAATCACTTCACCATCAGAAGCTTCAATTCTAAAATGACCATATTGATCACTGACCGCAGATTGATTCTTGTTTTTAATTTCCACACCGGAAAGTGCATTTCCCGAAGAATCATAAACCGTTCCTGTTACCGTCTGTTTCTGGGCGTACAATCCCACTGTTATCAGCAAGATTACGAGAAAAAGAATACGTTTTCCGAATCTGTTCAGTGGAACGCTGGTATTTTTTAAATGGGTAATATATAATGTTTTCATGGGGAATTTAGTCTAATTGTTTAAGAGGAATATCCGTATCCGAAATTGTTTTTCCTTTGTTGTCAATCACCAGTATATGAATGGTGTTTACGTTGATGTTCTGCAATTCGGAAACGAGATTAATGAAGCCTTTGATCTCAGCAGTATTTCCGCTAAACTCACCGGAAAATTGGTGTCCACCTGCAGTAATGGTATAGATCAGTTTATTCACACCGACTTCATTATTGGTTCGGATTAATCCGAGGAAATCTTTTTTACTGATTTGCAGCGGGAAAAATTTGAACTCGGGATCTGGTGGGGGAATTACATCACCGGCATAAATAATCTGATCTGGTGTGGTTCCTGCCCAATTGTCTTTTACAAAAAGAAAAACAATATTTTCCATTACATATCCGTCGGGAGCATCATAGTAAATTTTGGGAATAAGATCCATTTTATAGATTCCGTTTCCAAGATTTTTCAGTTTGGTTTTTTCTACAATTTCGGGAAGCCAAGCCTGATATTCCTGTTTTATATCCCAATTATTCAGACCGCTGTGGAAATGCACGCTTGCAGCATCTTCAAATCCGGGTGCGAGATTGGCATTGAAAAGAATACTTACCCCCTGATCAATTAATGGGGCGGAAGGATAAGACTTCACCATTTCACCAGAAGTTGCAAAAGAGGAAAAATCCGTATAAGAAACTTGTATCACACCAGTTTGTTGAGTTCCGGTTTTATCTTTCAGACGCATCCAGAAGCCTGCACTTGCACCAATCTGTTCAGGAGTCATATTGAAATATTGCGTTGGCGTTAAGGTAAAACTCCACACCATATTTCCTTCATAATGCAGTTTTGCAAATTCAGATGAATTTCCCCAGTTTCCGGCATCAGGTTCGGAAGGCGACCATATCCAGAGATAAATATCCTGACCTTCGCTGAAGGCTGTTGTTGAGAGATCAAAGTACCAGGTTACCTGTTCATTGTATTTGTAAACCACAGGATAAGACCATATTTTGGCCGGATCTCCCATTTCCTGTTGTGCGTTTAATCCCAGTGGAAACAGCAGGAAAAGAAATAAATATTTTATAGTTTTCATGATTAGTCAATAGCTTTTAGTTTGAAATTATACGAAATAATAGGCGCTCCGCCGGAAACTCTTACCAGTTGCAGTTCCATTTCGTTGCTACTGCCAGGTACAGAAACCACTTTCAATTCACCGGTTTTTACTGTTTTCTGGGCATCCTGATAAAGAAAAATTGAAGTTCCCATACTATTGGTTTGCTGAAAATCATTGCTGAGCTTCCAATAACCTGTAGCCGGAAAAAGCGGAGGAACATCACCGTTCACCTTGTAATTGGTAGGATTAAAACCGGAATCTGCATTCAGATCCAATACAAAATCCGCATAATTGAAATATCCGCCAATATTCTGCTTGGAAGGGCTGATATTGGTGGCAACGGCAAGTTCATCCGTCATTGTCAGTCCCGTAAGCGACCAACGCCCTGCTATACTTTCATAGAGAGTAATGGGCTGGGTAAACTCGCCGTCATCCGGATTGTAACAACTTGCGGTGATGCACAGAAGCATCAGCGAGTAAAAAAAATGCTTTAGTTTCATAAGAGGGTTTTTTGTTTAAAAAGATTTGTAAATCATTAATGAGGAACAAGGCTAATCTATTAATTCATCATTGCGAAAAAAAAAATCTATGAAAAATCAAGATTATATTCGGCTTGATTAAAGATTAAATAATTGAAAATCATTAATTTAAAAATAATACTGAAATGTAAAAATCAAAACAAAATCGAAAGAAAACCGACTTTGATTTGCTCCGGGATATACTGAATATTAAACTTTTTTGATTACATTTAACAAAAAATTAACATTGACTCTTCAAATCAGTTGTTATATCAAAGCAAAAAACCACCATGAATCTTCACTATATGCTGAACAAAATTTTTGTTTTAATGGGCATGATGACCACCATATTCATAAAATGCCAGAGCAATACAGAACTCCTCAGAATCCTTGATAAAAAGCTAACCGAACGCGCTGTATACATCAACAAGAAGCACCACAAGATTAAAGTACTGAAAGAAAACCTGCAAAAACATCTGGTTTCACAAAGTACAGATGATATATTTCTGACGTATACGGATCTTTTCAATGAATACAAATCTTTTAAATACGATTCTGCCTATTATTACGTAACCAAGGCAAAAGATATTGCCGAGTTAACGAAAAACCCGGAATTCATCAATCAGGTAAGAATTAATGAAGCATTTATTCTGACTTCATCCGGGTTATTTAAAGAAGCTATTGATACTTTAAAAGCTATTAATACAGAATACATTACACCCAAAAACCGTTTTGATTATTATATTGTACGCGCCCGGACTTATTATGATTTAGCCGATTACAACAAGGATGAAAGGTTCAGCATCCATTATATTCAGACCGGAAATTCACTGCTGGACAGCGCAAAACTTTATGCAAAACCCAACAGCAACGAATGGATGTATGCCGAAACATTGGGATTAATGAAAAAACACCGATGGAAAGAAGCCAAAAACCTCTTTGAAAAATGGCTAAACAACTGCCCACCAAAATATTACGGAATTGCTGCTTCCAGTCTCGGATATATCTATTCTGAAGACGATACTAATGAAAAAACCATTCACTATTTAGCGAAAGCAGCCATATCCGATATTGAAAACGCAACGATGGAAACAGTAGCCTTACGAAATCTTGCCAACGAATTATACCGAAAAGGAGATCTTGAAAAAGCCAATGAATACATCAGCATTGCAATGGATGATGCTACCTATTATGATGCAAGGCACCGCAAATTTGAAATCTCAAAAATACTGCCCATTATTGAAAAAGCGAAAATCAAAAGTATCGACAAGAAAAATCAGCTTCTGAAAAGAGTGGTCTTTTTCCTCAGTGCACTATCCCTCATTATTATCGTGTTTCTTTTTGTAATTTTTAAGCAACTGAAGCAGAAAAGTGCCGCAAAAAAAGCCATTGCAGATTCGTTTGAAAAACTGGAGGAAATGAACCTTTCCCTTACGGAAGTCAACAATATTAAGGAAGAATATATAGCCTATTTCATCAGTGCACTTTCGGGATTGATTAATAAAATTGATTCTTTACAAAAAATTGCCCTCCATAAAATAAGAGATAATAAGCCCAGTGAAGCCATTAATCTGCTGAAAAGATATAATGTAAATCAGGAGCGGGAGCAGCTTTTTACTCAGTTTGATGAGATTTTCATCAAACTCTTCCCTACCTATATCAATGAATTTGCAGCCCTGTTTCCCAAAGATCAGCTCTTCCCGCAAAAAAAGAAAGAACTTCTGAGCACCGAACAGAGAATTTTTGCACTCCACCGTTTGGGAATTCAGAATCCCACACAAATTGCAGATTTCATGAATCTCTCTGTTTCCACCATTTATACGTATAAAACAAGAATCAAGAGCCGTTCGTTATATCGCGACAATTTTGAAAACAAAATCATGGAGATTAAATCCTTTTGATCCTTTTTCAGCAGGAAACCATTAATCAATAATATTCCGGAATTCTTTACGGTATTCCATCGGGCTTTTTCCTACAAAAGATTTAAAGGTTCGGTTGAAATAACTGAAATTGTTGAAACCGCTTTCATAACAGATGTCCGTAATGCTTAAAGGCTGTTCTGCCAGAAGTTTCCGGGAATGCGTGATGCGGTATTCGTTTACAAAATGGGTGAAGGTTTTATTGGTAATTTTTTTAAAATACCTGCAGAAAGAAGGTGCCGTAAGATGCGTAAGATCCGCAATTTCTTCCACACTAATCGGTTCCTGAAAATGATCCTTTACGTAATTAAAAATCAAATTTATCCTGTCGTTATCCTCCACCTGCGTATGAAAATGATATTTTCCGGCATTGAGCAATTCAAAATCATCGGTGGTTGAAAGCGTATCCAGAACTTCCAAAAGTTTGGTCAATTTAAGTAAAGGCGGTGCATCTGCCATTTCCTCGATTGTTTTTCGGACTTTTCGTTTGGTATTTTCACCAAATACAATTCCTGCCTGTGCTGTTGTTAACAGGGTTTTTATGCGGTTCATTTCCACATAATCCCAAAAATTTTCACCTAAAAATTCCGGCAAAAACTGGATCACCACTTCATATTCATTATTAGTGGTTTCATCCGTTAATCCACAATGCGGAAGATTGCTGCCAATCAAAATCAAATCTCCATCGGAATAATAAGAAATACTGCTTCCGATTTGTCTTTTTCCTGAACCGCCACCTACAAAAATCAATTCTATTTCCGGATGATAATGCCAGACATGGGATTTGATGTTAGCGTTTTTCAAAAATTTAATATATCGGAAACTACTTGAAACACTGGGTTTTATCGCTTCAAAACTGGGACTTAAATGTTTCATACAAATAAACTACTATCGATTATTAACAGTTAATACTACCACAATACAAATATAAGGTTAAAATAGTACATAAATAGGAAAATTATATTGTAAAATAAGTTTGCAGACCGGTATACCTTTGTCCCATACCAAATCAATAAAAATAAAGAGTTATGAAAAAATTAATCAAATTAGGATTTTTTGCAGGTATGATGCTGCTGTCCGCAAATGCATTTGGAAAAGACATTGATTTTTCTATTTCTTTCGCAGAAGTATTAAATACAAAGGTAGAATTTAAAATTTCCAATGCACAGAATGTTGCACTTTATTTATACAACGAAGCACAAAACGAAGTGTACTCTGAAAAATTACAAAACGAAAGCACTATTGTAAAATCGTATGATCTTTCAAATATGCCTACAGGAAACTATTTTCTGGTTGCAGAATCTGATGGAAAGATTGAACGATATAAAATCACCGTAGACAATAAAAAAGTCTTGGTAAACCAAACACCAGTTTCTGCGATTGTAAAACCACAGTATACAATGGAAGGAAACCGTGTAAAAATGTATCTTCCGAACACTATTGGTGCAGTAAATGTTTCGGTATACGACCTTCAGGATAATGAATATTATCAGGACAAAAAAAATGCTCAGGGAGAATTGAGTATGGTTTTTGACCTGAATCCTGAAACCTCCAACAGCTACGTATTCAACGTGGAAATGGATGGAAATAGTTTTAACAAAATTATCTCACTAAAATAAATTTTGTAAAAAAGGGATTTGTAAGGGGCCTCACATTATGTGAGGTTTTTTTTATGCCAAATGTTTACATTTGCCTGTTATGAAACATCTTGTTGTCATTGGTCTTGTTATTCCCGAACCCAAATCCACCGCTGCAGGAACCAGAATGCTCCAGTTGCTCAACCTTTTCCGCAACGCCGATTACAAAATCACCTTTCTCACTTCTGCCACCAATACCGAATTTTCGGAAAATCTGGAAGTCAAAAAAATCAATCTGAATGATGAAAGTTTCGATATTCTGATTAAAGAACTTCAGCCCGATATTGTGCTTTTCGACCGTTTTGTAACCGAAGAACAGTTTGGCTGGCGTATTACAGAAAATTGTCCGCAAGCCTTGAAAATTCTGGATACGGAAGATTTGCATTTTCTTCGTGAAGCCCGGAAAACAGCGTGGAAACAAAATCGTGAAACAACCGATGATGATGTTTTGAATGATATTTTCAAAAGAGAAATTGCCGCAATCCTACGTTCTGATTTATCGCTGATTATTTCCGAATTTGAATATTATCTTCTTACCGAAAAATTCAGATTAAATCCGGAACTGCTCTTTTACATTCCGTTTCTTTTTGATGGAAAAATTCCGGAAACAAAAACTTTCAATGATCGCAAAAATTATGTAAGTATCGGAAATTTCCTTCATGAGCCCAATTGGCAAACGGTACTTCAGCTGAAAAAGATCTGGCCAAAAATTCATGCAAAAAATCCCGGTTCCGAACTTCATGTTTACGGCGCATATCCTTCGGAAAAAGTTTTTCAGCTCGACAACAAAAAAGAAGGATTCCTGATAAAAGGCCGCGCGGAAAACGCAGAAGAAATCATGAAAAATTATCGTGTTCTACTCGCTCCCATTCCGTTTGGTGCGGGTTTAAAAGGAAAACTTTTTGAAAGCATGAAGTTTGGACTTCCCAATATTACCAGTTCCATTGGTGCAGAAGCAATGCAGGAAAAAGGAATCTGGAATGGCTTTATTGAAGATGATATTTCGCAGTTTTGTGAAAAAGCGGTGGAACTGTATCGCGATGAAAATCTTTGGGAAACTTCACAAAAAAACGGCTATGAAATTCTGAAAAACAAATTCGGTGAGCCATATTTTTCAGAAAACCTTCTCAAAAAAATTTCAGAAACCGGAAAAAATCTGCATCAGCACCGGAATCGGAATTATCTGGGACAAATTCTTCAGCACCATACCCTGAACGCAACAAAATACATGAGTCGTTGGATTGAAGAAAAAAACAGAAATACCTCATCATAAAAATCTCAGTACAGAATTTTCTGTTAAAAAAAGAACATCAAAATAAAAAAGGTTTACCCGACCAAAGCCAGGTAAACCTCCCAATTTAAAAGATATGAATATAACTGAGAAAAACTATTTTTTTAATACTTTTTTGGTGATGGATTTTCCGTTTTCCAATTGCACTTCAACAATATACAAACCTGTTGAAAGTGAACGCAACTGAATGGATTTCTGACCTCCGATCTGAGATTTCACCAGCTGTCCGGAAGCATTCAATACTTTTACAGAGTGGATTTTCTCTTTCGTATTGAAATGCAGTTCATCCATCACCGGATTTGGATATACCCCAAAATCGGAAGCCGAATTTTCGGAAACGGCAAGCAGATTAAGGGTTTGCAGTTCGGAACTGTCGGAATATACTTTTGAGGCATCAATGGATTTTACGCTCCAGTAGATTTGCTCAGGAAGATTTTCTTTATTCAGAAACCAATTTTTGGTGGTCACCACATATTTTGCAATATCGGATGTTCCGCTTTGTGAACCTACGCTTAATTCGTATTGAAGGGCATTTTCGGGAGTTTTATCATCCGAAGCGTTGCTCCAGTTGAATACAATTTTGTCCTCCTGAATTTCTGCATTCAGGGTTTGCGGAGCTTCAGGTTTTTCGTTGGCAGTTGTGCTGCTGTTTTTGTAGAGTTTGGTAAAGGCGCGGTAATGTTCATCATTCCAGTCAAAACCATTCATTAAAACATCAAGTTGACGGTCGTTATCATAATCGAAAAGCTTTATGGTTCCGCCACTTCCCAGATTGTACAATCCTGTATTTTCTGCGAGGCTGAATGTAGAATCTTCAGGATTATACAAAAAAATGTTAGCAAAACCATTGTAATCAGCATCATCTCCCAGTGCGATAAAATCGTAATAACCGTCGTTATTCAAATCTCCTACATCAATTGTCGCCTCACTGATAACGCCTTCTGTAATAGGCGTTGCCGTAAATTGTCCATTTCCGTCGTTCATTAAAACGGCCATATAGGGCTCATAATTTTCGTCCAAACCGGAAACGACTGCATCCAAAAAACCGTCTGCATTGAAATCTGCAGAAGCCATTTTCCCGCTGTACAATGGGGGTAATTCCTGTGAAAGTTCCAATGTTCCGGCATTGTTCAGATAAATATTGAAAAACAAATTCGTATCAATATCCAATCCGTAAACCATCAAATCCGGCAAATGATCATTATTAAAATCTGCAACAGTGAAACCGCCCTGCTGTGAACCGGGCATCCAGCCCGTTGTTTCTGTAAAGCCTGTTCCGGTACTTTGGTAAAGGTTGATTTCATTTACGAAACCGCTATCGGTATATTGTGTTCCGTTCAGAACATAATCCAGTTTTCCGTCATGATTGAAATCAAAGGTTTTAATTCCTCCGAAAATTTTCCCGTTTCCCTCATACACCAGATCGAAAGTTGAACCGTTGTTTTTGTACCGGTACTGTTTGTAATTCACAACATCACTATAACTCAATCCGGAAGTTACCACATCCAGAAGTCCATCATTATCAAAATCCAGAAATACCGCATCGCTTAAATGAACGGGATTAACCGCTATTTCCTGCTGCACGGAAAAAACTCCGGCGTTATTTTTATAATATTCGTTATAGGTTTGATAATCTCCTTCTCCATCATCACCCGGTTCAATCGCTCCGGTAAAATACACATCCTGAAAACCATCACCATCGGCATCGCCAACCGCAGCAGCCGAATAATAGAAATTTTTAAAAGGTACGGGTGTAATCTCCTGAAATTGCTGAGCTTTTGCCATTACAGCAGTCAAAACAACCACTGAAAAATAAAGTTTTCGCATTTTATTTTTATTTAGAATAATTTTAAATTACGACAAAAATAAAAGGATTTCTTTATCCGAAAAATTTCAGGCACATGATAAATGTCTTGTTAAAAGTTACACAGAAAAGTTGTAAATTATTGCGCTAAGAAAAACTTATTTTTCAAGCAACAGGCTCATCCATTCTTCGCGTTGCTGTTTGTTTTTCAGGGTAAGACCTTGTTCTGTACAGACTTCAAGAATATCTTCCACATCAAAAAAGCACAATCCGGAAAGCAATAACTGTCCGCCTTTATTCAGTACTGAAACGTAGCTCGGAATATCGGAAATCAAAATATTTCTGTTGATATTGGCTAAAATAATATCAAAATTTTCACCGCCAAGATTTTCGGCAGTCCCCTGAGAAATATCAAGTTCTACTCCATTTCTGGCAGCATTTTCTATGGAATTTTCTACCGACCATTCGTCAATATCAATGGCAACGACTTTTGCAGCACCCTGCTGTTTGGCATAAATGGCAAGAACCGAAGTTCCACACCCCATATCCAGTACGGTTTTTCCTTTGAAATCCATTTCCAGCATCTGCTGAATCATCAAATGTGTGGTAGGATGATGTCCCGTTCCGAAAGACATTTTCGGCTGGATTACAATTTCGTGCATTTCCGGAATCGGATCGTGAAATTCTGCACGAATATAGACTTTATCGGCAACGTTTATCGGGCTGAAATTCTTTTCCCATTCTTCATTCCAGTTGATATTCGGCATTTTTTCATAAGTATATTTAATGCTGACTTCGGAACTGCTAAGCAGCGAAACTTCCTTTAGTTTTCCATCCTCAAAAAGATCTTCCTGAATGTACCCTAAAATTCCGTCGTATTCTTCGGTAAAACTATCGAAACCGATTTCAATCAGTTCTGCCATCAGTATTTCATTCCAAGGTTGAAGCGGCGAAATTTTGAAGTTGAATTCCAGATACGGTTGCATAATACATGTTTTTGCAAAGGTAAGGATTTTGGTATGATTATTGGGTTTTGGAAATAGAAACTTGGGTTATACGCATTACAATTAACGCTAAGGGAAACGAAGAATTTATTCAAAAAATCTTTAAATAAAGATAAACAAAGGCGATAAATCTTAATTAAAGTAATACAAAATAATTTTCTTCGTATTACATTCGTAAATGAAATGTCTTTGTATTTCTTAAAATTATTGTTTAAACAAATAAAAAATCTTTGTTTTTCTTTGCGTTTATTGATTCTATTTCAATAAATCAATGTAATTTAATAATTATTTGACAATATTTTAATGCGTTTGACTTGGTAGAAAGTTGGGAATGAAAATGAAAGAAAAGCAGCATCAGGCTTTTCAAATTTTCAAAATCAAACTTTCAGATTCTCAAACATTCAAATCCTCAAACATATTAAAAATCAATATTTTAAAGATTATATAAATCAGTGATAAAAGTGAGTCGGAAAAGCATCTTCCGGCTTCATGCGGAAAACATTGAGCAAAATCCATGATTTCAGAAAACCATAACCGTAAGAAAACATTTGTATATAGGTGGAAATAATCGCCATTGCAGCAATACTTACATTTCTGGTTTTATACAGTGCATGAAAGAAAACCAGAAAAGTATAAAGCCCATAAAGGGAAAGAATTAATGTTTTATTGAACCAGAAATATTCCACCAACCCCATTACATATCCGATTAAAAATAAAGACGGAAAAGCAAAGGAAATTTTCACATAATTGGGATGTCGCTGGTTGAGAATCGGTCTTGCTGAACCAAACTGGTACACCTGTTTGGAGAATTTTCCAAAATCCACTCTTCTTTTATGATACACGCCAATATCATCAAAAAAAGCAGTGGTAAAGCCATTTTCCCAAAGTGTCATAGAAAGATCGGGATCTTCACCGATGCGCATATTTGAGAAGCCGCCCACTTTTTCAAAAGCGGATTTGCGAACGCCCATATTGAAACTTCGCGGCTGAAATTTGGTGACGGCTTTTTTGTTCCCACGAATTCCTCCTGTCGTAAAAACCGAAGTCATGGAATACGAAATCGCTTTCTGCATCAAATTAAAACCTTTATGCGCTTTATCTGCTCCGCCAAAGGCATCACATGGAATGTCCTGAATGTCTTTTTTGATGTTGGCGATGTAATCTTTTTCCACCATCACATCGGAATCTACAAAAACCAGCCATTCATTTCGGGCACGTCGGGCTCCGTAATTTCTGCTCAAGCCGGGACCAGAATTGTCCTTCCGAAAATATTTAATATCAAGACTTTCGTTAAAAAGTTCAATTGTAGGTTGCAGGTTGATTTTGGAACCGTCATCCACAATTATAATTTCAAAATCTTTATCGGTTTGAAATGAAAGCGACTGCAAAAGTTCGAAAAGTTCGTCTTTGCGATTGAAAATGGCGATAACGATGGAAATGCTCGGGTTCATTTTAAGTTTTTAAAATGCTTATTTGCTTCTTCTGGGATTTTACCACCCGAAAAAAGATTGAAAAAATTTAAAATTATATCTAATAAATCCCAAAACATCACGCTAATTTATGGCTTTTCTTCGTTCCCTCATACATTTCATACTGCAGAAACCTTGTTTCCAGCTTACCGTTAAAAAGTTTGATTTTTCGGGAAGGTCGAAGTCCGATTTTCTTCACCGCTTCAAGGTCTGCGGTAATGAGCCATGCCAAAGTATTGGGATAATTGTTTTTAAACGTATCGCCGATTTTTTTATAGAAATCTTCAAAACGGATGGAAATCCTTTCATCATAAGGCGGATTAAATACCATCAACAAAGGGAAAAGTTCTTTTTTGCTTTCAAAAAAGTTTTGTTTTCTCACTTCGATCAGGTCTTCCATTTCAGCAGATTCAATATTTTGCCGGGCAATGGAAAGCATTTTCGCATCAATATCATAGCCCACGATTTTTCCATCAAATTCTTTTACCCGGTTTATGCGGAATTCCTTGATTTTGGCAAAAAGATTTTTATCGTAATTCTTCCAATTCTGAAAAGCAAACTTTTTTCGGAAAATCTGTGCCGGTAAATCCATGGCAATCATTCCGGCTTCAATTAAAATTGTTCCACTGCCACACATCGGATCGAGAAAATTTCCTTTTCCGTCCCAACCTGCCATTTGCAGCATTCCGCTTGCCAGAACTTCGTTAATCGGTGCATCTCCCTGCTCTTTTCTGTATCCTCTTTTGAACAGCGGATCGCCGGAAGAATCCAAAGAAATGGTTACCAGTTCTCGGTCGATATGAAGATGGAATTTAATATCCGGATCTTTTGTATCAATATTGAGGCGTTTTCCAAATTTCTCCTGAAAATAATCAACAATCGCATCTTTCATTTTCAAAGTCATAAATTGCGAATGATGAAATTTCTCTGAATAAACCGTGGCATCAATGGCAAAAGTTTGCTCTGCATCCAGAAATTCATCCCACGGAAAACGAAACAGTTTATCGTAAAATTTCTGTTCATTAAAGGCTTTAAATTCCAGAACAGGCACCAGAATTTTCACGGCAGTTCTTGCCGCATAATTGATTTTATAAAGAAATCCCAGATCGCCTTCGCAGGTTACGGCGCGGTTTTTCACTTCCACTTTACGACCTCCGAGTTTCTGGATTTCGGCAGCCAGAATTTCCTCCAGCCCGAAATAGGTTTTAATTTGAATTTGAAGATTATCGGTATTCATCATCTGCAAAAGTAATGAAAAGTTGGATGAAAGCAGTAATATGGGTGATTAGATGTTGAGTGATGGATGTGAGATGCGGGATGTTTGAAGACAAAATTTCAAAACATAATCTCATGAATACAAATCTATTGCGACCATGCGTTTTTTATTTATCATAATGCTCTACTCGTTTTTTACAGTACTTTTTCTATTTTTGCTGAATGAAAATTGCATTTTTAGGTCCTGAAGCCAGCTTCACACAACTTACCGCATTACAGGTTTTTCCGAAGGAAGAACTTATGCCACAATCCAGTATTTTAGATTGTTTCAAAGCGGTGAAATCCGGCGAAGTAGAAAAAGCTGTCGTTCCTTTGGAAAATTCCATTGAAGGAACGGTTTCCATGACACTGGATTATCTGTATGATTTTGAGGTGATGATTGAAGCTGAAGTGATTTTGCCAATTTCGCATCAGTTAATGATCCATCCACAAAACACCTCTTTCGAAAAAGTGTATTCGCATCCGCAGGCTTTGGCGCAATGCTTTCATTTTCTCGACGAAAATTATAAAGAAGCTGAACGGAAAGAATTTGCCTCCACATCCGCTGCCGCAAAAAGAGTATCGGAAAATCCTCATGAAAAATATGCCGCTATTGCCAATACCTTTGCTGCAAAATTATATGGCTTAAAAATCATCCACGAAAATATCCAGGATTTTGAGCAAAATCATACAAAATTCATCGTTATTTCCAAAAAAGGAACAGCGATTGATCCTCCATTGCCTTACAAATCGGAAAAAACCTCATTGCTGATTACCCTTCCTCAAGATCATGCCGGAGGTTTGCATCAGGTATTATCGGTTTTTGCATGGCGAAAAATGAACCTTTCCAAAATTGAAAGCCGAACTTTGAAAACAAAACTGGGCCATTATTTCTTTTTTATCAATATTGCCAACCGCTGGGATCCGGTTTTATCCAAATTTGCATTGGAAGAATTAGAAGCATTGGGCTGCCATGTGAAATTTCTGGGGCATTATAACGAATATTTGCTGGAAGAATGATTTTTCTTTCGGCGGCAGCGAAGCTGCTGCCGAAAGAACACCGGG
>DALZZF010000004.1:47637-111864 GCA_031987605.1 Bergeyella sp.
CTGCGGCGCGAAACTCCCGGTTAACCAACAATATTTTTATAACGCTCAAATCACTCCCAGTTCTTTCCCCACCTTTTCAAAAGCTGCAATCGCTTTATCCAGATGTTCGCGCGTATGTGCAGCTGAGAGCTGAACACGGATTCTGGCTTTATCTTTGGGAACAACAGGATAAAAGAAACCGATAACATAAATTCCTTCATCCATCAGTTTTTCCGCCATTTTTTGTGAAAGTGGAGCATCATACAACATCACGGGTACAATGGCAGCATTTCCGTCCGGAATATCAAAACCTTTGGCTTTCATTTGGGTGCGGAAATATTCTGCATTTTCCATTACGCGGTCGCGAAGTGTGGTATCATCGGAAATCAAATCCAGCACTTTCATGGCTGCTCCCACAATTCCCGGCGCAAGAGAGTTTGAAAAAAGATACGGGCGTGAACGCTGACGAAGCATGTCGATAATTTCTTTTTTCCCGGAAGTAAATCCGCCTAAAGCACCGCCCAAAGCCTTTCCAAGTGTGGAAGTTATGATGTCTACTCTTCCCATCACTTCGTTGGCTTCATGCGTGCCCCTTCCGGTTTTTCCGATAAATCCTGTGGCATGGGAATCATCCACCATTACCAAAGCATCATATTTTTCGGCGAGATCACAAATACCTTTCAAATTCGCGACAATGCCATCCATGGAAAAAACGCCGTCGGTAACGATAATTTTAAAGCGATGATTTTTTTCAGAAGCGGCTTTCAGCTGATCTTCCAAATCTGCCATATTATTGTTTTTGTAGCGGTATCGTGCTGCTTTGCAAAGGCGCACTCCATCAATAATTGAGGCGTGGTTTAGTTCATCTGAAATAATGGCATCCGCTTCAGAAAAAAGCGGTTCAAAAACACCACCATTCGCATCAAAACATGCTGCATAAAGAATGGTATCTTCCATTCCGAGAAACTCCGAAATTTTGGCTTCCAATTCTTTATGAATATCCTGAGTTCCACAGATAAAACGAACAGAAGACATTCCGTAGCCCCGTTTATCAATCATTTCTTGAGATGCTTTCATTACTTCCGGATGGTTGGATAATCCCAGATAATTGTTGGCACAAAAATTCAGAAGTGTTTTTCCGTTTGCGGTAATTTCTGCAGATTGTTGTGAAGAAATTATGCGTTCTCTTTTATAAAGACCTTCATTATCAATGTTTTGAAGTTCGTTCTGAATGTTTTGAATAAACTTTTGTGAAATCATTTTTTTTAAAATTTTTACTGTGAACGAAGATAAGAATTTCCTTTGGTGAAAAGGTTTTTAGAATCATAAATATTTTCAAGCATGATTAGTCGATAAACTTAGTAGACCATATTTATAAATATTTACTAAATTTGAATTTTGAAAAATGTTTTGAAATGAAATTATCTTCCACAGAAAAAGTGAGCGGAATCGATGCCTCTCAATTTCTAAAAAAATATATGAAATCCCGTACACCGGTAATTTTAGAGGATTTTGTAGAAGCAGAAAGTCCCGCTCTGCACAAATGGAATTACGACTATTTCAAAGAAATTGCAGGAGATACCAAAGTCAACATCTATGGTGGTGAAATTGAATCTTTGGATCGTGTTGCCAGCAAACCTATCGGGGAAAGTTCGTTTGCGGATTATCTGAATTTAATCAGTTCAAAACCAACTGAGCACCGTCTTTTTCTTTTTAATTTATTGAATATCAAGCCTGAACTTCGAAAGGATATAAAATATCGTAACATTACCAAAGGAAAGATTCTGGAATGGCTTCCGTTTATGTTTTTCGGAGGTGAGGGTTCCATTACCCGAAATCATGTGGATATTGATATGTCGCACGTTTTTATCACTCAGTTTCAAGGAATTAAAAGAATCTGGCTTTTTCCTTGGGAACAGAATGACCTGATGTACAAGCTTCCGTACAACTTCCATAGTATTGCCAATATTAAAGAGATTGATTACGAAAAATTTCCGGCATTAAAATACATTAATGGCTATGAAGCGGTTATAAAACCTGGGGAAACGCTTTATATTCCTTCCGGTTGGTGGCATTATATTCAGTATGAAACGGAAGGATATTCGATTTCTGTACGTGCACTTCCGTCCAGCCTGCTTGAAAAATGGAGAGGTTTTAAAAATCTCGTGATTATCCGCCATTTCGATAACCTTATGCGTAAAGTTTTTAAAGAAAAATGGTTCAATTACAAAGTGCAGATTGCAGAAAAAAGAGCCAACCGTGCCATTGCAAAAATGGAAAAAGCTTAGCGCTAAAATTTTTGATTTCAGCAGTTATTCTTTTATAAACTTAAAAGTCTGATTTTCAATAACAATTACATACACTCCTTTTCCCAAATCCGAAACCGGAACCGTTCCATTGGATGTTCCGGAAATAATTTTATCTCCATTCATACTGAAAATGGAATACTCAAAATTTTGATGGATACCGCTTATTTTCAGAATATCTTTTACCGGATTCGGATAAAGATGAATCTTCTGTTTTGCAGATTCTGCCAAATTCAGTTGGGAATCATACAGCACGGTAGAATTTCGTTCAATAATCTGATTTTCATTATTAAAATCCACTGAACTTACCGGAAATCCAATTTCATTGGTAAAAAACTGATTGTTATGGGTATGATTCAGAACCAAATAAGCTATTTCCCCGGAAGTTCCGTTCACTTTAATAGGCAACGGAAGCTCAAAGAAATCTACCGATGGATCACTTTGGGTTTGGGCAGCCAGAATCGCAAGTGAAGTTCCCGTTTGTTTCCATTTTATGGTATAGGAGGGATATCCCTGCCCATAAATCCAGTCGTTCATAAATTCGGAAAAATCTTTTCCTGTACTTTGCTCAAGCGAATTTTCAAAATCTGAGGTAACCGCATAACCATAGGCAATTTGCGGACGGGAAGCATAATCTTTCAGCGCCTGATAAAAAACTTCATCACCCAAAATCCATTTAATCATCCTCAAAACATAGCCTCCTTTTGCATAGCTTAAGCGACCGTTAAAAATCCTGTAAACATCTCCTAAATTAGCATCTGGAACATACACAGAACCATTGGGAACACTGGTAATATAATTTTTCTGGTTGCTGAGATAGTTCATAAATTCATCGGAATTCATCACCATTTTTTCATTATTAAGGTGCTGACCGAAAGTGGCAAAACCTTCATTCAGCCAGATGTCGTTCCAGGCTCCGCAGGTAATTTTATCGCCAAACCATTGGTGTGCCAATTCGTGTGCAATCAGGTCTTTACTAAAACCTCCCATTGAAGACATCGTTGCATGTTCCATACCCGAACCATTGAATGTAAATTCCATGTGTCCGTATTTTTCGTTCCGGTAAGGATAGGATCCGAAGTGCTGTTCAAACATGTCCATCAGCGATTTCGTCCACTCCAAATTTTCTTGTACATAAGTGTTGGCTGCGGTTTGGGGAAATAAATAATTCACGAATTGAAACGGCGGATTTCCCATCGTTTCATTGGTTTTGATATAATTGCTTACGCCAATCGCCACAAGATATGCTGGAATGGGATATTCTGTTCTCCAAAATGCAGTTTTATGGATTCCGTTTACGGTCTCCGAAATCAAAATACCATTGCCTGCAGTGCTATAATTCAAAGGTGTTGTAATTTTTAAATCCACCCGTTCAATTTTATCATTAAGGCTTTGTTTTGTAGGAAACCATTCCCGCGATCCATAAGGCTCTGTTAATGAAAATGCAGCCAAACCGGAACTGTGTTCTCTGAAATAAATTCCGTCGCTCGCTGTATTTGGAACTCCGGAATACTCAATAGAAAGAGAATCCAAAGTATTGGAAGAAACCGCTTCTTCAAAAAATATTTTTATTTCTTTTGAACTGAGTTGCTCAAAATCCAACGGATTTCCATGATGCAAAACCTGAGAGACAGAAAGTCCGTTGGTAAGATCAAAATATATTGCACTGATATTTTCATTCGCCACAAAATGCGAGGTAACTTTCCCGGAAATATAGGTAACGGCGGGATCCAGTTGAAGTTCAATACGCTGGTATTTCAGATCGTAATTTAAAGTATTGGGATTCACATTATAATCGATCAGCGTTTTGTAATGTTCCGCCTCTGTTTGTATAAAATTCGATTGATCGGTTGCCGGAGTTTGGGAAAACACAGCAAGAGAAACCGCAAAAAATAAAAAAGAATAAAAATTTTTCATTGATATTTATTTAAAAATTATAGAGGTCACCTGATAATTTCATATCATAAAGAATATGAAAAACACTTTAAACACAACGTTTGTCATTTTGCAGAAATCCAAATTCTCTTTGTAGAGATGCTTACAGCATGACAAAAAGATCGCATATTTTTTTATCTAATTGAAGTGACCTCAATAAAAATTAAAGATAAAAAAAACCTTTCAGTTTGATACCGAAAGGTTTATATTTTTATTTGTAATAGAGATTAATAGGAATAAACCGGTTCTAAAATTCGCTCCATTCTGGTTTTTACCATATCTACAGAACCTGCATAATTATTCACCAGCAGCGAAAAAACAAGCGTTTTTCCGGTGTTTGTTTTGATGTAACCGGCAAGGGTTTTCACTTTGTTTAAAGTTCCTGTTTTTGCATGTACCATTCCATATCCCGAATCCAGAAACATTCTTTTTAAAGTTCCGCTTTGTCCGCCAATCGGCAGCGACTGAAAATAAGACTGAAAATAAGGCTGTTCCATGAGACTGGATAAAAATTTCACCTGTGAAATCGGTGTAACGGAATGACTTCTTGAAAGCCCGCTTCCGTCCACATAGTTCAAACCTGAAGTATCAAAACCGATGCTCTGCAAATGTTCCACCACCACGTTTCTGCCTGATTCCAGCGTCTGGTCACCTTTCCGCTGAAATCCCACCATTCTTAGTGTGGCTTCTGCAAGAGCATTATCACTTCTTTGGTTGGTATCGTATACAATATCCTTTAAATAAGGCGATTTGTAGGAAGTAATCATCTGTCGGTTTTCCGGATTCGGATCTACCATTCTGGTTTCTACTTTTCCGGTAACGCCGATTCCTCTTTTCACCATATTTGCTCTTAAATTATTGGCAAGATATGCCGGAGCATCTGGAAGTTTTGTAGTCACATCACTTGGCGAATATTCATCGGTATACGCCATTTTTTTGGTAAATGGAGAAACATAATAATACGCCTTGGAAATGTTAAACGGATTGGACTGTTTTGCCACCGCTTTTTCTTTTCGGGGATCTATATTGGAAGTATTTCCTACGGGAAGATAATAATTGCCATGTTCCATCCACACGATATTTTCCGGAATATGGTTCATTTTATTTTCTTTAAAAAGTGCCGTTTGAATAATAATATTTCCTGCAACTTTTTTTATTCCATTGTCTTTCATTGCATTAATGAAATCCGTAATCAAACCGGAATAGGTGCTTGCTCCCGCTTTTCCTGTTCCCAAAGAAGGATCACCACTTCCCACAATATACAAATTACCGTTCAGAACACCATTTTCGTCAATATTTCCGGAATATTCCAGTTGGGTTACCCATCGGAAATTTTCGCCCAGCAAATCCATGGCGGTATCGGTGGTTAAAAGTTTTGTGGTAGATGCGGGAATTAAAGCAGCATTCTCGTTGTAAGAACTGACTACTTTTTTGGTTTTAGGATCGTAAATTACAAAGCCCCAACTTGCATTTTTCAGCACAGGATCGGACATCATACTTTCAAGATTGACATCGATTCTTTCTTTAGGGCTGAGAATTGCAGAAGAAACTACATTGGAAATTGCTGATGCATTTAACGTTTTTGAGACCTGATTGTCGTACATCTGAGGATAAAAATTGGAATTGCTTCCCTGGCCAAAAACCAATCCTGCCAATGCCACTGTGAAACCAGTGAAATAGTTTTTAAGTCTTGTCATCAATTACTTTTTCAAATGATTAGTAAAAGGAAGGAGATGCAAAAAACTGCAACCTTCACCTCCTTTCAACGTTCAAAAGTAAAAATTATTATTGAAAATCAGGACTTTAATACTTGTAAAAGGATGTAAAAAACGTTAAAAAATGTTAAAAATCAACAAATATTCCTTTTTTAATGCTTTGATAAGCAGTAATTTCATCAAATTCTTCAAAACTTTGTAACACAAGCGATTTGTAGAGTTCATACTTTTTGCCTCGCGGAAGTTTAAGCAAAAGCTGAAACTGATACAGCGTATTAATTCTTGCAACCGGCGATTTTTCCGGTCCGAAAACGCATTCTTCCGGAAGATATTTTCGCAGCACAGAACCTAAAAATTGTGAAGCCCGAAAAACTTTGTCTTCCTTGCGGTGTTTCAGCTCAATCATGATGAGTTTGGTGAAGGGCGGATAATGAAATTTCTGTCTTTCGGTTAAAAAATAGTCGTAAATATCCGACTGTTTTTCTTCTTTAATCAACTGAAATACGGAATGTTGCGGATTAAAAGTCTGAATATACACTTTCCCATTTCCGGAGACTCTTCCTGCTCTTCCTGCAATTTGTGTAATCAACTGAAATGCACGTTCTTCTGCACGAAAATCCTGAACATACATCATTTGATCGGCTCTCGGAATACCCACCATTTCGATATGGTCAAAATCCAAACCCTTGGAAATCATTTGGGTTCCGACAATAATATCGGTTTCACGTTCTTCAATTTTTTCGTAGAGTTTTTCGTACGCAAATTTTTTCCGCATGGAATCCACATCCATCCTGTCGATTTCCGCATTGGGAAGCAGTTTCTGTAATTCTTCATGAATTTGCTCTACGCCAACTCCTCTTTCATTCAGATTTTGAGAATGACATTTCGGGCAAAACAGCGGTTTTGAAGCGCGTTGTCCACAGTAATGGCATTTCATTTCGTTGGATGATTTATGATAAGTCATCACCACATCGCAATTGGAACAGTAGGTAACGTATCCGCAACTTTCACATTCCACCACATTGGCATAACCACGGCGGTTATGAAGGATCATGACCTGATTTTTATGCTCAAGATTTTCAGTAATTTTTTGTAAAAGTTCATTGGAAAAATCTCCCGACACTTTTTTGGAATCCTGAGCTTCTTTAAAATTTATCAATTCATATTTTGGCAAGTCCACATTTCCGAACCGTTTTCCCAGAAACACATATTCCAGCTTACCATTTTTTGCCGCAAAATACGTTTCCACGGAAGGCGTTGCTGAACCTAAAATTACTTTTGCACCATAAAAATATGCCAACATCAATGCCGCATCTTTCGCATTGAAATACGGAGAAACTTCGCGGGGTTTGTACGCAGAATCATGTTCTTCATCCACCACAATCAAACCCAAATTTCTAAAGGGAAGGAAAATTGCATTTCGGGTTCCGATTAAAATTTGAATCTCATTGTTTCGAATTTTTTTCCAGACTTCAACTCTTTCAAAATCGGTTAATTTCTGGTGGTAAAATCCGAGTTTTTTACCATATTTTTTCTCCAATCGCTGAATAAGCTGTTTGGTAAGCGCAATTTCTGGAAGCAGGATAAAAACATTTTTCTGTTCGGCGATGGTTTCCTCCACTTTTTCCAGATAAATATGCGTTTTTCCGGAAGAAGTTACGCCATGAAGCAGAACATTTTTCCCTTTTGCAAAAGCAGTTCCGATTTGGTTTGAGGCTTCCTGTTGTTCTTCGGAAAGCGGTTCTAAATCTTCGGTTTCGCCTTCATAATGTTCGATTCTGTCTTTTTTCAAGAAATATTCTGTAACGAAACCTTTATCCAAAAGTGCTTTCAATTGCTGATGGGCAAAATCTCCTTCTGCAAAAATCTCGGATTTTCGGATGGGATCTTCCGGATTTTCACTTTGTTTTGAAAGGATGAGCAGAAAAAGTTCCTTTTGTTTGGGGGCTTTATTGAGTTGGGAAAGAATGACCGTCAGACTTTCATTCCGCAGAAATTCTTCCTCAATTTTTAAGTACGCAACTTCTTTGGCTTTGTATTTTTCGGCAATATGTTCGTCCACTTCAATAAACTGGAGATCAATGAGCGCGTTAATGGTATGAATGAGATCTTTCTTGGGAATAAATGCTTCAATATCAGTAAGATTCACCAGAGAACGTACTTCTAATGCCTGAATCAAATGCAGTTCGTGGACATCGAGAATCTCATAATCGATTTCTACATTGGGTTTCAGTTTAAGGTAGGTTTCGCTTTCCAGTTTCAGTGAACCGGGAAAAGCAAAACGGTAAATTTCGCCTGGATTACACAGATAATAATCGGAAATCCATTTCCAGAAATTCAGTTGTGGTTCCGGAAGAATCGGAGCATCATCCAGAATACTGATGACGTTTTTGGGCAGAAATGCTTCGGGTTCCTGATCGTGAAGCTCAACAACAATTCCGGTATAGATTTTTTTACCTCGAAAAGGAACCAAAACACGCATTCCCAACTGAATTTCTTCCACCAGTTCTTCGGGAATTTTATAGGTAAAAGTTCCTTTCAGATTAAGCGGAAGAATGATCTGGGCAAAATGCAATATTGAGATTGTTGAGTTTTTGGGTAATTGTATTTCTTGAGTCTGGAAATCAATTACAGTATAGTTGTAGTATACTAATTATTGAATTTCCGTCTTTTCAGTTCTTTTTCAATCAGGCCGAGTTCACGCCCGGTTTGTCCGGCAACGGAAGTATTTTCCTGTGCTCTTCTGGTTAAATACGGAACCACATCTTTCACAGGTCCGTACGGTAAATATTTGGCGACATTGTAATGTCTTTCAGAAAGATAAAAAGTAATATTATCGCTCATTCCGTATAGTTGCCCAAAATATACATGCGGATTGTCATGCTCAAGATTTGCGGCTTTCATCTTGTCCATAATCAACTCCGACGATTTTTCGTTGTGGGTTCCGAAGAATGCTGAAATTCTGTCCTGATGATGCATCACATAATCGATTCCGGCATTATAATTTTCATCGGTTGCGGCTTTGTTGGGCTGAATCGGATCGGGATATTTCATATAAGCGGCGCGTTCTCTTTCTTTTTCCATATAGGCACCTCGAACAATTTTATATCCGATAAAATAGCCTTTCTCTTTTGCTCTATTTAATTGGGCTTCCATATATTCCAAACGTCCGGTTCTGTACATTTGCAAAGTATTCCAAACAATGGGCTTTTCTTTATTGTATTTTTCCATCATTTC
Organism: Bergeyella sp.; assembly: GCA_031987605.1. GTDB lineage: Bacteria > Bacteroidota > Bacteroidia > Flavobacteriales > Weeksellaceae > JAFAGO01. The sequence goes on from DALZZF010000004.1 coordinate 56,810, forward strand.
TTCACAAAGATGGTCTGCTGCGTCCTGCATCCAAGTTTCTTCGGCATCTACCATTACTTTTTTGTTGTTTTCCCAGCAGAGTTTGCATACTTCATCAAAGCGGTTTACCACTCTTGCCCATTCCTCTTTCTGGCTATTGGTAAGTTCTACCCCTTTTCCCACTTCTTCATACAAATCAATTCTTCCGAAAGCCGTCGGTTTGAAAACCACAAACGGAATCGCAGGATTTCCGATAGAAAAACGCACAATATCTTTAATTTCTTTGCAAACGGCATCAAAAGTTTCTTCATCAGCTTTTCCTTCAATGGAATAGTCGAAAATGCTTCCTACTCCTCTTTTAAAAAGTTGCTTTACCACTTTCATACTTTCCTCACGCGTTTCTCCACCGCAGAACTGCTCGAAAAGAGTATTTTTCACAATTCCGTTTACAAAAGGAAAATTGTTGTGAACCGTAAAATTAAGAACTGAAGTTCCCATCTTGGTCAACTGTGGCTGCTCAATCATTTTGAACATCCAATAGGCTTTGCGCAACTGATTATCCGATTTATCAGCAAAAGCCACTTTGGTATCATTAAAGACAGACATTAAAATTCTTTTTTTAATTGAAACAAAGATAATCATTCATGCAGGATTGCTCAAACAAATTTTAAGTTTAATTTTGCAGAAAATTTAAGCGAAATGATTACGATTCTGGATCAGGATTTTACCCAACTCAACAATTATATAGAACTGACAAAACCCAGCCGAATTTTTATTTTGTGTGATGAAAACACGCATGAATTCTGTGCCCCGACACTTTTAACAAATCTGGATAGCGGAATTGTACCGGAAATCATCGAAATAGAATCCGGCGAGGGAATGAAAACCATCGACACTTCAAAACAACTCTGGGAAATCCTGAGCGAATTTGAGGCGGATCGCAAATCGCTCCTCATCAATCTTGGTGGTGGTGTGATTACCGATATGGGCGGTTTTGTAGCGTCCACGTACAAACGCGGATTCCGTTTTGTAAATCTTCCGACTACTCTGCTTGGGATGTGCGATGCATCTATCGGAGGAAAAACAGGAATCGACCATCTTTTTCTGAAAAATGTGGTGGGGACATTTGCGCTTCCCGATGATGTTTTTGTGTTTCCTAATTTCCTGGAAACGCTTCCGTTTGACGAACTGCGGAGTGGATTTGCCGAAATGCTGAAACACGGATTAATTGCAGATAAACAGCACTGGAAGGACCTTACTGCTATTGAAAACCTGAATGCCAAAACCATTTCTCCTTATATAAAAAGATCTATGGAAATTAAACAGGAAGTGGTGGAACAGGATTTTAAAGAACAAAATATCCGGAAAATTCTGAATTTCGGGCATACCGTCGGTCATGCTTTGGAAAGTCTTTTCCTAAAAAACAATACCGGAATTCCACATGGAGAAGCGGTTGCAATGGGCATGATCTGTGAAACACACCTCGCTTTTCTGGAACAACTGATTGATGAAACCACGGCGTATGAAGTGGTGAATCATCTTCAGAGATTTTTCCCATATCATTCGATTGAAGCATTTTCTGATGAGGAAATTCTCGGTTTAATGAAGAATGATAAAAAGAATGCAGCCGGACAAATCAGTTTTTCATTAATTGACAAAATCGGACATTGTATCTACGATTTTAAAGCAAAAGAAAAGAATATAAAAGCAGCTTTGGCATACTACCGAAAACTTTAAATTTTAAAATATTCACATTTTACACTCCAATTTTCTAATGAAAATTGGAGTTTTTTATTTGCTTGAAATTAAAATATTATGCATTAAATACTATTTTTACTTCTCTAAAATTCAAGTATTTATAATAATGTTTCGTTAAACAAATGTTTAGAAAAAGTTAAATTCCACTTTCAAAACAAAGAGTTTGGCATTCAATTTGAAACTTCCACCACGTCCTGCTGAAAAAAGTAGTAAAAAATGAAGCAGGAAAATTTAAAATTAGAAATTAAAATTAAAAATTAGAAGTTATGAAAAAGTTATTTTTAGGAATGGCAGTTGCCGCAAGTAGTTTAGCATTTGCTCAGTCTTTTGGGGTAAAAGGAGGAATGAATGTTTCTTCACTTTCAAATGATGCAGGTTTGGAGGATGCAAAATCTAAAATTGGTTTTAATGCCGGTGTTTTTATGAATGCTCCATTATCTTCAGAATTTAGCATTCAGCCTGAGATTTTATACAATAATTTAGGTTCAAAGGTAACACAAACCTATAACCTTCTGGACAACACCTATAAAGTAGAGTCTGCATTACACCTTGATTACATCAGTGTTCCTATAATGTTCCAATATAATGCAACTCCTGCCTTCTATCTTGAAGCCGGACCAGAATTTGGTTTCCTAATTGATGCAAGAAGCAAAGTGAAATCCTCAACCAACGGAGATGTGAACAACTCTGAAGTCACTAAATTGGATACGGATGATTTCAATACTTTTAACTTTGGTGTAGGTATTGGAGCAGGATATTGGATTACTCAGAAATTGGGTATCAATGCAAGATATGTTGCAGGATTTACAGATGTGGCTAAAGACAGACCAAGCGGAAGTGATGCTGTAAAAAACAACAACTTTCAGGTTGGTTTAGCATATAAATTCAACTAAACACAAATTCTTTATAAAGAAAAAGTCAGAGAACCTTCGGGTTTTCTGACTTTTTTATGTTTATTATTTGAATTGAAATTAACTGAAAAGATCGACCTCTTCACCTTTTTCCACCGGATATTTTTCGGTAAAGCAACCGAAACAATGATTATCCGTTCCCAAAATTTCGATAAGATTATCCATATTCAAAAATTCCAGAGAATCCACACCAAGATAATCTTTCAGTTCATCTTTCGACATATTGGCGGAAATCAAATCGTCTTTTGAAGGCGTATCAATTCCCAGAAAGCATGGCGCAATAATCGGCGGCGAAACACTTCTGAAATGAATTTCCTTTACTCCCGCATCTTTCAGAATTTTTACCAGACGTTTTGATGTAGTTCCACGCACAATGGAATCATCAATAATAACCACACGTTTTCCTTTCATTTCGGAAATAATGGGGTTCAGTTTCAAGTTCACTACTCTTTCACGCATTTCCTGTGTCGGAACGATAAAACTTCTTCCAATATATCGGTTTTTAATCAGAACCGGACGGAAAGGAATGCCCGATGCTTTGGAAAAACCAATAGCAGCCGGAACTCCGGAATCGGGAACACCAATAACAAGATCGGCTTCCACAGGAGCCTGAGTCCAGATTTTCTCGCCGGATTTTTCGCGAATCTCGTAAACATTAATACCTTCCAAAGCGGTATCAGGACGGGCAAAATAAATATATTCAAAGGCACAAAGTTTTGAAACGCAGTCTTCATTCACCAGATAAGAATGTAGTCCTTTTTCGTTTTCGCTGGTGTAAATGATTTCTCCCGGCATCACATCGCGAACATATTGCGCTCCGACAGCATCCAAAGCTGCAGTTTCAGAAGTTACGATAAATGTATTTTCATCCAAAGCTCCCAAAACCAAAGGGCGGATTCCGTTGAAATCCCGAAAAGCAAAGAATTTATTGCGCGTCATTCCCACTACGGAATAGGCACCTTCGATGCGCTCCATGGTATATTTTATTGCTCCTCTTAATCCCAAATCCAGATTTTTCTGAATTAACCTCAAAATAACTTCGGTATCTGAAGTGGCTTTAAAGGTAACCCCTTCATCTTCAAGTTCTTTACGCAATTCTTTTGCATTGGTAAGATTTCCGTTGTGTGCGATGGAAAGGATGATTTGATCCCATTCATTTTTCGCAAAAAACGGCTGAAAATTGTATTTCTTTTTGTCTCCTGCTGTGGTATATCTTGTATGCCCGATCACGCTGTTGCCCATAAAAGATTCTGGTTCGCGGATGGCTTTAAAAACGTCCAGAACAAGACCTTCATCTTTCATATTGGCAATTTTGCCTTCTTTCATTACAGAAATTCCGGCTGCTTCTTGACCTCGGTGCTGAAGCGCAAAAAGACCGAACTGCGACAGCGAAAAAGTATCAATATCGGCATCGGAATACAATCCGAAAACCCCACATTCCTCTTTCGGGGCATCCAATTGCTCTTCCTCTTTGGTGCGGAACAGATTTCTGCCATAAGGTTGATGCTGAAACTGTTTGAGATAATTTTCTTTGTGATTTTGTAAATTTTTCATTTTTTTTCCTCACCCAACCCTCTCCAAAAGAGAGGGAGCAGGTTTTGTTTATAAAAAAGTTTTTTATTTTCCTAATGCTTTTTTCATACGGTCGTAGATTTCTACATACGCTTCGGTTACTTCTCCAAGATCTCTTCTGAAACGGTCTTTATCCAATTTTTTCAACGTGTCTTTATCCCAAAGTCTGCATGTATCCGGAGAAATTTCATCGGCAAGAATAATTCTTCCGTCGGAAGTTTTCCCCAATTCAATTTTGAAATCCACCAAGATAATGTTCATTTTATCAAACAATTCTTTCAGTGCTTCATTGATTTCATTGGCAAGTTCGTACATTTCATCCAGTTCTTCATAGGTGGCTGCTCCCAGAAAAACGGCATGATGATCGTTAATCAGCGGATCTCCCAATTCATCTTTTTTATAGCAAATATCGAAAATGGTTACGGGAGATTTAATTCCTTCCTCCACGCCCAATCTTTGTGCCATACTTCCGGCAGAATAGTTGCGCACCACCACTTCCAAAGGAATAATGGAAACTTTTTCCACCAATTGTTCACGGTCGTTTAACCATTTTATAAAATGGGTATCAATGCCTTTATCTTTTAAATATTCAAAAATTAAAGTGGTAATGGCGTTATTCATTTCACCTTTACGCGCAAACTGCCCTCTTTTCTGTGCATTGAATGCAGTGGCATCGTCTTTAAAACGAACAATTACTTCTTCAGGATTTTCGGTTTCAAAAATTTGTTTTGCTTTTCCTTCATAAAGCATTTTTCCTTTTTCCATTTTATTTAGATTTATTTTTTGTTTTATTTTTAATATGCCGCCCTTTCAGGGCTAAAACCATTATTTGTTTATTTTTTCCAAGGACTTCACCCTTGGCTATTGATGTATCGCCACTTCGTGGCTCACCAAACTTTTAACTTTTCACCTGGCTCTTATTTGAAATATTCCACGCCGTTTTTAAAGATATTATGATAATTTGCGGTAGGAATATTTTTCAGCAAACCTTCTGCGAAGCGTTCCGGATGTCCCATTCTTCCGAAAATTTTTCCATCCAGACTGGTAATTCCTTCAATCCCGAAAAGCGAATTATTTGGATTAAATGGCATTCCGTGTGCAATTTTCCCTTCAAAATCTACATATTGCGTGGCAATCTGTCCGTTTTCATACAAGTCTTTCAATACTTTTTCCGAAGCCATAAAACGACCTTCTCCGTGCGAAATCGGAATTGTATAGGTATTTCCTTTCATCCCTTTTAACCAAGGTGAATCATCATTGCCAACCTTCACATTCACCATTTGAGAAATATGTCTCCCGATTGCATTGTGCGCCAATGTTGGCGAATTTTTATCCAGATCGCGAATTTCACCATACGGAAGCAAACCGGATTTTACGAGTGCCTGAAAACCGTTGCAAATCCCGAGAATCATGCCGTCTCTTTGCAATAATGCGTGAACGGCTTCTTTCATTTTCTCGTTTTTCAAAACATTCACAATGAATTTTGCAGAACCGTCCGGCTCATCACCGGCAGAAAAACCTCCGGAAAAAACCAGAATCTGTGATTGTTCAATTTCTTTTATCCAAGCCTCAATGCTTTCTTCCAAAAGTGAATGGTTGAGATTCAACAAGGGTAAACTCGAAACTTCCGCCCCTTCTTTGCGGAATGCGTTTTGGGTTTCGTATTCGCAATTGGTTCCCGGAAATACCGGTGCAAAAACTTTTGGTTTTGCAATTCCATGTTTGAGAATCTGGATATTTCTCGGTTTAGATGAATTCAAATGTCCTTCAAATTCGATGATGATTTTCTCTGGTTCTTTGGTGGGAAACAGTTTTTCAAACGTTCCAACAAACTGAGATCTGAGATCTGAGATCTGAGATTTGAGATGGTTGATGCTCAAAATTTCGGAATTGTTTACTACACCAATTTTTTGAAGTAAAGAATGATCCAATTCTTCCACCGATTCGATGATTACACTTCCTATATTTTTGTTTAAAATTAACTGTTCATCAACGGAAACATCCGCTCCCAAACCATTTCCAAAAGCCATTTTTGCCAAAGCAACTGCAATTCCGCCGTCTTTTATGGTTTTTACTGAAACGATTTTTTTCGCTTTGATATTTTCATAAATACATTCAAAAACGGCTTTCAAATCGTCATAATTCGGAAGTCGGTTTTCCTGCGGAATATGATTGAAAAAATAAATTTTATTTCCAGCCTGTTTAAACTCGGGAGAAATGATATTCGATTTTTCTCCGTTAGCACAAGCGAAAGAAATCAATGTTGGCGGAACATTCAGGTTCTGATACGTTCCCGACATGGAATCTTTACCGCCAATTGCCGCCAGCCCAAAATTTATTTGCGCATGATACGCTCCCAAAAGTGAGGCCAAAGGTTTTCCCCATTTATCGGGGTTATTGCCTAATTTTTCAAAATATTCCTGAAAACTCAACCGAATTTTTTTGTAATCGCCACCCATCGCCACGATTTTTGCAACGCTTTCAACCACGGCATTTGCAGCACCAATCATGGAATTTTGAGAAGACAAATCCGCATCGAACCCCCAACTTGCCAATGAAACGGTTTCTATATTTTCAGCATGCAAAATCGGTAGCGTTTGTACACTTCCTTCCATTTCTGTCAACTGGAATTTTCCGCCAAAAGGCATTGCAACGGTAGTAGCACCAACAGAAGCATCGAACATTTCGGTTAATCCTTTTTGCGATGCGATATTTTTTTCAGAAAGCAGTCGTTCAAAATTTTCTTTATTGAAGTTTATTTCCTGATTTTCAATATTCTGTAAATGCGAAACCGAAACATTCTGAGATTTTGCACAACCGTTGGAATTCAGAAATTCTCGGCTTAAATCCACAATTTTACTGCCTTTCCAAAACATCTGCATTCTTCCCGAATCGGTTACTTTGGCAACCTCAACTGCTTTGATGTTTTCTTTTTCACAAAATTTTATAAATTTTTCTTTGTCTTTTGCTTCAACCACAACTGCCATTCTTTCCTGAGATTCGGAAATGGCGAGTTCGGTACCGTTTAAACCTTCATATTTTAAAGGAAGAATATCCAGATTAATTTCAAGCGAATCGGCAATTTCACCAATCGCAACGGAAACGCCACCTGCTCCGAAATCATTGGATTTTTTAATTAAAGTCGTCACTTCAGGATTTCGGAACAAACGCTGAATTTTGCGTTCTTCTACCGCATTTCCTTTTTGCACTTCAGAACTCATGGTGTGAATCGAGGTTTCATCCTGCTCTTTTGAACTTCCGGTTGCACCGCCAACGCCGTCTCTTCCGGTTGCACCACCCAACACAATCACCACATCGCCCGTTTCCGGCTGTTCACGGCGAACCCAGTTTTTAGGAACTGCGCCCACTACAAAACCCACTTCCATGCGTTTTGCTTTGTAACCGTCATGGTAAATTTCATTTACGAGAGTGGTGGAAAGTCCGATTTGATTTCCGTAGGAAGAATATCCGTTTGCGGCTTGTTTGGTAATGGTTTTTTGCGGAAGTTTTCCCGGTAAAGTTTTGGAAATAGGCTCCAAAACATCGGCTGCACCGGTTAAACGCATGGCCTGATACACAAATGCTCTTCCAGATAATGGATCGCGAATTGCACCACCCAAACACGTTGAAGCACCTCCAAAAGGTTCAATTTCTGTCGGGTGATTGTGCGTTTCGTTTTTGAAAAGCAAATACCAAGGTTCTTTTTTACCATCGAATTCGGCTTCGATTTCAATGGTGCAGGCGTTGATTTCATCCGAAACCACAAGATTTTCAAGGTTTCCGGTTTTATGGAAATATCTTGCCGAAACGGTTGCCAGATCCATCAGAGAAATTGGTTTGGCTTCACGACCTAAGAATTTTCTTTTTTCCAGATAATCATTAAAAATGCTTTCTAACGTGTCTTTAAACCCTCCATTAAACTGAATATCTGTAAGTTCCGTTTCAAAAGTAGTATGGCGGCAATGATCGCTCCAATAGGTATCCAACACTTTGAGTTCGGTTTCTGTAGGATTTTTGTTTTCAGATTTAAAATAATTCTGAATAAATTCCAGATCATCGAAACCAAAGGCAAAGCCGTGATTTTCGTAAAATTTCTTGAGTTCATCCGCAGAAAAATCAATAAAACCTTCGTGAATGAGAACCGGACTTGGCTGCTCTTCAGCAGGAATTTCCAGAAGCGACAAATCTTTTTCGCGACTTTCCACTTTATTAATAAGGTGTTGTTTGATTTTCTCCAATTCATCCAAACTAACACCCTGAATTTCATACAACTTACCACTTCGAACCGTTGAATGCTCCACATTGGTGAGCAGTGCAATACATTGCTGTGCAGAATCGGCACGCTGATCGTACTGCCCTGGTAAAAATTCTGAAGCGAAAAATAAATTCTGTGCAGGATTTTCTGAATGAAGAATATCGGTAACGGGATCCACAAATGTTGAATTGACCACTTTTCCGAAATTGGTTTCATTTAGCCCGAAAATATCATAAACGTTGTACACTTTCACGTTTTGTACGCCGGGAACGACTTCCTGAAGTTCGGTATAAACTTTAGGGCTTTCCACATCAAACAAACCGCGTTTTTCTACAAAAATTCTTTTTTTCATTTACTCAATATGTCGGTGCTTCGCACCTTTTCATTTTATATTTTTTTCATGTTCCAATCCAAGGGCTTTGCCCTTGGCTATTGTATGTCGTCCCTTCGGGACTTTAACCATTTATGAATTCATTAGAATCTATGGTTATTGGTTTTCAATTATGATTTCAACATAATTAAAAATGCAGCCCAAAAAGACTGCATGAGTTTATACTTTTAAATCTGCTTTTAAACCAATTAGTTCTGAATATTGCTGCAAAATCGGCTGGGCTTCGTTCTGAATAAATTCCTCTGTCTGAATGGGTGCAAAGCCGATAAAATTTTTCGGATCAAGCACTTCCTTGAGTTTGGATTTATCCATTTTCAGTCGGTCATCATTCAGAATCCTTTCGATAAGATCATTTTCTTTGCCTTCCATCTTCACTTTTTTGCTGGCTTCCATGGAATGTTCGCGGATAATTTCGTGGATTTCCTGACGGTCGCCTCCTGCTTTTACTTCTTCCATAATAATGTATTCGGTCGCCATAAACGGAAGTTCATCTGCAATATGTTTGTTGATGCGGTTTTCGTATACTACCAGTCCGTCCATAATATTGTTCCAGATCAGCAAAATTGCATCAATTGCTAAAAATGCTTGTGGAATGGTTAATCTTTTATTAGCGGAATCGTCCAAAGTTCTTTCAAACCATTGTGTGGAAGCCACCATTGCGGAACTTGTGGAAAGTGAAATCACATATTTTGCCAATGCCCCGATTCTTTCGGAGCGCATGGGATTTCTTTTGTATGCCATTGCGGAAGAACCGATTTGGTTTTTCTCGAAAGGTTCCTCAATTTCTTTTAAATTCTGCAAAAGACGGATATCATTGGAAAATTTATGGGCAGATTGTGCTATATTGGAAAGTAAAGCCACCACTTTTGCATCTATTTTCCGGTCGTAAGTTTGTCCGGAAACGCCAAAAACTTTTTCAAAACCGAAACGTTTAGACAATTCTTTATCCAGATATTTTACTTTGGAATAATCACCATTGAAAAGTTCCAGAAAACTTGCTGCAGTTCCGGTAGTTCCTTTTACGCCGCGAAATCGCAATGTTTCAAGAAAAAATTCAAGTTCTTCAAAATCAAGAATGAGAGACTGTAGCCAAAGTGTTGCCCTTTTTCCAACGGTTGTAAGTTGTGCCGGCTGAAAATGCGTGAATCCCAAAGTGGGCATATCTTTATATTGAATGGCAAAATCGGAAAGTTTCTGAATTACATTTACCAGTTGTTTTCTGAGAATCTGCAATCCGTCCCGCATCTGAATAAGATCAGTATTATCACCCACGAATGCGGAAGTTGCACCCAAATGAATAATTCCTTTTGCAGAAGGAGCTGCATCGCCATAGGTATGCACATGCGCCATTACATCATGGCGGAATTTTTTCTCATATTCTGCTGCTTTTTCAAAATCAATATCGGAAGCATGATCTTTTAAGTCCTGAATCTGCTCATCGGAAATATCCAGACCTAAGTCTTTTTCAATTTCAGCAAGGGCAATCCACAGTTTTCTCCAGTTTTTGAACTTATTGTCCGGCGAAAAATTATAGAGCATTTCCTCACTTGAATAGCGTTCTTCAAGAGGGTTTTGGTAGGCATTCATTTTTACTTTCACTTTTTAGATGCACAAATTTACGGAAATTCAGTCAGAGTAGAAAGTGTAATTTTTCAGCCGGTTAAGAAATTTTTTTTAAAAAAAAACTCCTGAATATCAAAGGCCTAACTTTATTTTAATGTTTTGGAGGGAATCCAGTCGCTAAAAAAAGTTTTCACTTTTTCAAGGCTGTACCCTTTGCCTTCTTCCAGAACTGCGGAATCCTGAACATGAATCATTTTGCCCTCTTTATTTAAAATAACAAATACCGGATAACCGAATTTTTCACCGGGATTTCCGTATTGGTCAAAAACTTTTTCATTTTTATTTTCCGGAGAAAAGTTCAGATGATAGTACAGATAATTTTGGTCTACTATTTCTTTCAGCTCTTGGGTTTCATTCACGAAATTATTAAAACGCAAACACCAGATGCACCAGTTTCCTCCTGCCTGAAGAATAATATTTTTATTTTCTTTCTGTGCTGTTTTTATCAGTTCTGCAATTTTTGCTTCTGCATTTTCTTCGGGATGATAAGGTTTTACCAACTTTGCTTTCTCCGCTTGTGCAAGTTTCTTTTTGGCTTCTTCTACTGATTCCTGATCTGAAGTCACGATTAGAGATTTATCTGCATCAGTCCGGACATTATTTTTTAAAACTTCTTTCTTTTGTGCGTTGGAAAGTCCGGAAATCACGATGAAAGCTGCTAAAAATATGGTTTTTATTTTCATTGTATAAATATGATTTAAGATTCAAATGTAGCCTTTTTCTTTCTCTTCAAAAATTCGACCATTCTATTTTTAATCATTAAATTTGCTTTTGCATTTATGAATATACTTTTCAAGCTTGTCCTGCTGATTTCGCGGCTTCCCTTAAAAATACAATACCTGTTTTCGGATATGGTGTATGTTGTAGCTTATCATATTATAGGATACCGGAAAACCGTTGTACATGAGAATATCCGCAATTCTTTCCCCAATCGTTCTGACAAGGAAATTTCAAAAATAAAGAAGAAATTTTATCTCAATTTTGCCGATTATCTTGTGGAAACCGTACGATCCTTTACTATTTCTTCGCATGAATTAAGAGTTCGAATGCAGCACATCAACCAACAGGTTTTTCAGGATGCAAAAGATGAAGGCAAAAATGTGATTATGCTTGCAGGCCATGTTTTCAACTGGGAATGGTTTAATGCGCTTACCACCGTTATTCCGCAGAAAAACTGTTATCCCGTATATCGGAAAGTAAGCAGCAATTTCTGGGAAGAAAAAATTAAAAATATTCGAAACAGTTACGGAAATCACGCTATTGAAGCCCGAGAAGTCATCCGGCATATTTTTAGGCAACCCAATGACGGAAATTCCGTTTATATGTTTGTTGCAGATCAGACACCACATTCTTCAGAAGTTACGTATGGTTTACCATTTCTGAATCAGCGTACTCCGGCATTCATCGGTTACGACAAACTGGCAACACGAATGGACCTCGCATTCGTTTACTGTGAAATGAAAAAAGTAAAACGCGGCTATTATCAGGTGAATTACCACCGCATTTTTCCGGATGGAGATAAGTTTACCGACTATGAAGTGGTTCGGAAATTCCACCATCTTCTGGAAAATACCATCCATAAAAGTCCCGATAATTATTTGTGGTCGCACCGGAAATGGAAGTATCAGGATTCTATAAAATTGTATGATGAAGAGTGAGGGAAGATGGAAGTGGGAAGATGGGAGTTGGAAGATGATAATAAAATTTTTGATATATATAAAGAGAACTGGTTTTGGAATGCGGAATGAAATTTCCAACTTCCGGCCTAAAAAAAATTAAACTTTGAAAACCGCAATCGCCATACTGAACTGGAACGGGAAATCATGGTTGGAAAAATTCCTGCCCGGCGTTCTTATGCATTCAAAAGAAGCAGATATTTATGTGATCGACAATGCTTCCACAGATGATTCGGTTGCGTTTTTAGAAAAAGAATTTCCTGAAGTAAAAATCGTTCTGAACAATGGAAATTACGGTTTTGCAAAAGGCTATAATGAAGGTTTAAAACGAATTGATGCCGAATTTTACTGCCTCCTGAATTCCGATGTGGAAGTTACTGATAACTGGATTAACCCCATACTACAACTCTACTATAACCATCCGGATGTTGCCGCCATTCAACCTAAAATATTGTCTTACAAAGAAAAAAATAAATTTGAGTTTGCAGGTGCAGCCGGAGGATTGCTGGATAATCTTGGTTATCCGTATTGCAGAGGAAGAATTTTTGAGGATACGGAAACCGACAACGGACAATATGATGATGAATGTGAAATTTTCTGGGCTTCAGGCTGTGCATTTTTCATCCGCTCAAAAGATTTTTGGGAACAGAATGGTTTCGATGAACGATTTTTTGCGCATCAGGAAGAAATCGATTTGTGCTGGAGACTGAAAAATTCAGGGAAGAAAATTTATTACACCTCGCAATCCACAGTTTACCATGTGGGCGGCGGAACTTTAAATAAACAAAGTCCACAGAAAACCTTTCTGAATTTCCGAAACAACCTTACGATGATGGCGAAAAATCTGCCTTTTCCGAATGTGATCTGGATTGTTTTTTTTCGACTGAGCTTGGATGGAATTGCCGGAATTTATTTCGGAATTAAAAACGGTTTTTCGCATTTATGGGCGGTGGTTCGTGCACATTTCGGGTTTTATGCGCAATTGCCACACACCATTCGACTTCGTGGAAAACATCAGCTAAAAAAATATTATGCCACAAAATGGTTGATTTTTAAACATTTTCTGAAATGATTGATTTCTGCGCCATTGATTTTGAAACTGCCACACACGAACGGAATTCCGCCTGTGAAATGGGAATCTGCTTGGTAGAAAACGGCAAAATTGTTGAAACAAAAACCTGGCTGATAAAACCTCCGAGCTTTCCGTATTTCAATAAATTTAATATCGCGGTACACGGAATTCATCCGGAAGAAGTGGCTGATGCTCCCACTTTTGATGAAATCTGGTACGAAGCCGAAGAAATGATGTACGGAAAACTCATGATCGCCCATAATGCCGGTTTTGATGCGGGAGTTCTTCGCGGATGTCTGGATTATTACGGACTTTTCCGCCCGAAAATCAATTATTTGTGCAGCATTCAGATTGCCAAAAAATCGTGGAAAGGCTTACCAAAATATGGTTTAAAATCCCTTGCAGAACTTCATCATATTTCATTCAATCACCACAGAGCCGGTGCTGATGCTGAAGTTTGTGCAAAAATTTCCCTGCTCGGTTTTGAAAAACTGATGCTTACGCGGAACGACGAAATTCAAACCGTTCTGAAAAATAATGTGAAACCGCTGTAAAAAAAATGCCGCTCCATAATGAAGCGGCAGCAATATATTTTTCTACTTTACATTCCCGGACCACTTTCTTCCTGCTGTTCTTTGGACTGATATTCCTGCACCAGCTCAATGGCATTGTTCACCACATCGCTTAATGCGGTAATAAAAGTTCCTTCTTCTGCAAGGCTGATGGCGTGTTTCAGAGCTTCGATTTCTTTCGGAATAATCTCATAACTTACGGCTTTTCCGGACTGCTGAATTCCTGAAATAACCAGATTATTAATTTCCTCTTCCGTTCTTCCGCGAAGATGTTTCTCACTTCTCACAATTATGTGATCGAACATTCTTCCTGCAATTTTTCCACATTCCGTAATGTCTTCATCTCTGCGGTCTCCCACTCCGGAAATAATCCCGATTTTTTTGGGAGATTCTACGTTTTTCAGATAATCTTCAATGGCTTCATATCCTGCAGGATTGTGCGCAAAATCGATCATCACTTTGAATTTTTTGAAATTGAAAACATTCAGTCTTCCCGGTGTTAATTGTGCACTCGGAATAAATGTTCGCAGGGAATTTGCAATATCTTCAATCTCAAAACCATACAGATAACACGCCAGACTTGCCGCCAAAACATTGGCAATCATAAACTTGGCTTTTCCCTGCATCGTAATCGGAATATTAATCACTTTTGCGATGCGGATTTTCCAGTCGCCTTTTTTAATGGTGACAAAACCTTCTTCGCAAACGCAGGTTATTTTTCCTTCTTTTGCGAATTTTTTGAGGTACGGATTGTTTTCATCGAGACTGAAAATCGCCACTTTGGCATCCAGATCATCCAAAAGTCCCATGGAATATTCATCATCGGCATTCAGCACACACCAGCCGTCTTTTTTTACCGAATCCAGAACGACGCGTTTTACTCTTGTAAGGTCTTTTAAATTATGAATATCACTCATTCCCAAATGATCTTCTTTTATATTGGTCAAAACACCGATATCACAATACGTAAACCCTAAACCTGAACGCAGAATTCCTCCTCTGGCGGTTTCCAAAACTGCAAATTCCACAGTGGGATCTTTCAAAATAAATTCTGCCGAAATCGGTCCTGTAGTATCACCGCGGGTTAACATGGTATTTTGAATATAAATTCCGTCGGAAGTGGTAAATCCAACACGATACCCATTATTTTTCACAATATGGGAAATCAGTCTTGTTGTTGTGGTTTTACCGTTTGTTCCAGTAACTGCAATAATCGGAATCCGGAAAGGTTTTCCCGGAGGATACAGCATATCAACAACCGGAGCAGCAACATTTCGCGGCAATCCTTCACTTGGCGCAAGATGCATTCTGAAACCGGGAGCCGCGTTTACTTCAAGGATTACACCTCCACTTTCTTTTAGGGGTTGTGTAAGATTTTCTGCCATGATGTCGATTCCGCAAACATCCAGACCAATAATTCTGGAAATCCGCTCTACCATCATTATATTTTCGGGATGCACCATGTCCGTCACATCAATAGAAGTTCCTCCGGTGGAAAGATTTGCTGTAGATTTCAGATACACGATTTCGCCTTTCTGAGGAATGGTTTCTACGGTATAATTCATTTTCTTAAGAAGTTCATTGGTGTCTTTATCCACTTCAATTTCGGTGAGAACATTTTCATGTCCATATCCTCTTCTCGGATCCTGATTTTCTTTTTCAATGAGCTTTTCGATGGTTAAAACTCCGTCTCCAACTACATTTGCAGGAACTCTTCTCGCAGCTGCCACCATTTTATGATTGATGACCAAAACCCGGAAATCAAACCCGGTTACATATTTTTCAACAATTACTTTTCTTGAAACTTTCTGCGCGTGTTCCAAACCGATTTTTGCAGTTTCCCAATCGTTTACGTTGATGGACTGCCCTCTTCCGTGATTTCCGTCCAAAGGTTTCAAAACAATCGGATAGCCGATTTTCCGAATTACGGATTCCAGATCTTCTTCATCCACTACCAAACCGCCATTGGGAACGGGAATTGCCGCATCATCCAGCATTTTTTTGGTAATTTCTTTGTTGCAGGCAATATCTACGGCAATAGAACTTGTTTTCCCGGTTATCGTCGCCTGAAAACGCTGCTGATTAATACCGTAACCAAGCTGGACTAAAGAATTTCGCCCCAATCTGATCCACGGAATATTTCGGGCAACCGCTTCTTCCACAATGCTTCCGGTTGATGGTCCCAAACGCACATCTTCACGGATTTCTTTTAGTTTATGGATGCAGGCTTCAATATCGTAATCCGTTGCATCAATCAGGCTTTGGGCAATTTTTACCGATTCTTCCGCCGCATAAATTCCCGCAGTTTCTTCTATATAACTGAACACCACATTGTAAATACCGGGCGTTTTGGTTTCGCGGGTTCTTCCGAATCCGGTGTCCATTCCGGCAAGCGTTTGAATTTCGAGGGCAATATGTTCAATAACATGCCCCATCCAGGTTCCCAGTTCCACACGGTGAAAAAAGCCGCCTTCGTGTCCTTCGGAACAACGGTGAGAATAAAGACTTGGTAAAAGTTTTTCTATTCTTTCCCGAAACCCCGGAATTTTATTGGTAGGAAGTTGTTCCAGATCTTCAAGATCCAAACGCATCTGAATCAGTTTTTTGCGGCGCACACTCCAGATATTCGGTCCACGAAGAACCTGAATTTTTTCAATTTTCATAGTTTAATCAGTATTATTTAGCAAAAGGAAATAATGAAAGCAAAATGCTTTTATTCTACATAAATAATAAAATTTAATCAATCTCAAAAAGAATATTCCATTATTCTGACATGAAAAGTATGAAAAATACAATATGCAATCCTGATTAACAAAGACTTAACATATAAAGAGATTTTCCTAAATTTGCAGACTATGAAAGCAGCCGGAAAATTAGTAATCATTGGAGGTGCCGTAAACAAGGGCAGTTTTACTGAAAAAAAATTCGATCCAAACGTAGAAAAAAATCTCAATTTCTTTGAAAGAGGAATTTTAAGAAAAATCATCAACGAATCCCGATTAAAGGAAAATTCTATCATTGAAGTAATTCCCACGGCATCGCAGATTCCGCAGATTGTAGGTCCTGAATATAAAAAAGCGTTTGAGTTTTTAGGCGCAAATAATGTAAATATCCTCGAAATCCAAAACCGCGAACAAGCCAATTCCGAAGAAATTGCCGAAAGAACCCAAAAAGCTGATGTTGTAGTATTTACGGGTGGAGACCAGCTTCGTTTGACTTCAATTTTGGGAGGCACGCGTTTTCATGATATTATCCTCACCAAATTCCAGCAGGAAGATTTTATCTATGCAGGAACTTCTGCCGGAGCTGCAGCCGCTTCTGAAAATATGATTTATCAGGGTTCCAGCCAGGAAGCACTTTTGAAGGGTGAAGTAAAAATTACGCAGGGACTTGGTTTTATAGAAAATGTAATTATTGATACCCATTTTGTTCAGCGCGGAAGAATCGGAAGACTTTTTCAGGCAGCGGTAAACAATCCGAGAACTTTAGGCATCGGGCTTGGCGAAGATACCGGACTTTTTATTCAAGGTGATAAAATGACTGCAATTGGTTCCGGACTTGTCATTCTGGTGGACGGACGTTTTATAAAAGACACCAATCTCACCAATATTCAGTTGGGGCAACCCATTTCAATTGACAATCTTGTGGTTCACGTAATGTCGGAAAATGATTCTTTTGATTTAAAAACAAGAGATCTCACCATTCTAAATTCACAATACAGCCATTTTCTGCCGCAAGATGAGTAATCAGGGCAAAAAATTAAATTTAAAAATCCACAATTTCTTCACCCTAAATTTGAATTTTACACCATGAGAATTATTATTCACGGCGGTTTTTTTTCAGAAAGCGATCAAAGTGCAGAAACCAAAATTTCTAAACAAAAAGCTTTGGAACGCATGGTTCTGAAATCGTATGAATATCTGCAAAATCATTCCGCTCTTGAAACCGTTGCTTATGCTGTTTCTTTGTTGGAAGATGATGAACTCTTCAATGCTGGAATCGGTTCCCAGATTCAAAGTGACGGAAAAATAAGAATGAGTGCTTCCATTATGGATGCGCAAACCCAGAAATTCAGCGGGGTCATCAATATCGAAAACGTAAAAAATCCCGTTTTTGTTGCAGAAAAACTAATGGAAGTCGATGATCGTGTTCTGGGCGGAAGCGGCGCAAAAAAATACGCCACACAAAATGGATTTGAAGATTTTTCCACGGAAATTCCGCAAAGAAGAAAAGAATATGAAGAAAAATCAGAAAACGCCAGAAAAGGAACCGTAGGTTGTGTAGCACTCGACATCAACGGAAAACTGGCTGTTGCCACATCAACCGGCGGAAAAGGTTTTGAAATACCCGGAAGAATTTCAGATTCTGCAACCGTTGCCGGAAATTATGCCAACCGTTTCTGTGCCGTAAGTTGCACCGGAGTTGGTGAAGATATTGTAAGCAATGCCACTGCTGCAAAAATCGTAACACGCGTAACCGATGGACTTTCCCTTGAAAATGCATTCGACAGAACTTTTGATGAATTAAAAGAAATCGACGGATTTGCCGGTGCTATCGCCATTGATTCCGAAGGAAATATGTTTCATCAGGATTCATATCCGAAAATGGTTTTTGCCAGTTTTGACGGTGAAAATATCGAAATTTTCAACTAAATTCCAAAAGACTATCTTTGCAACCGATTTCGGATATGAAATTCGGAATTTTTTTATGGCAGGAAACGCCTGCTGATTATACTTTAAATTTTTAAAATTTGACCTTTCAAGAACTAAACATAATTCCTCCGATTCTTTCAGCACTTGAGGAAGAAGGATACAAAAATCCAACACCCATACAGCAAAAAGCCATTCCTTCCATCCTTGAAAAACGGGATTTGTTGGGAACCGCACAAACCGGAACCGGGAAAACCGGAGCTTTCGGAATTCCGATTCTTCAGCTTTTAACGAAAGATGAAAAACGCCGAACAAAGAATCCAAGAGCTTTAATTCTGACTCCAACACGTGAACTTGCCATCCAGATTGAAGAAAGTTTCCGTAATTACGGCAGACATTTGCCTTTGAAAACACTGGTAATTTTCGGCGGTGTAAAACAAGGAGCACAGGAAAATGCGCTTCGAAATGGCGTTGATATTCTGGTGGCAACACCGGGAAGATTACTGGATTTCATTGCTCAGAAAATCATCAGCCTGCACGAACTGGAAATTTTCGTTCTGGATGAAGCCGACCGAATGCTGGACATGGGATTTGTGCATGATGTAAAAAGAATCATCAAACTATTACCGCAAAAAAGACAGACGCTTTTTTTCTCGGCAACTATGCCGCCGGAAATCAGCCAACTTGCCAATTCCATCCTAACCAACCCTGTAAAAGTGGAGGTTGCACCGGTTTCTTCTACGGCAGATACGATTCAGCAATCGGTATTTTTTGTTGAAAAAGAAGATAAACTCGATCTGTTGATTCACCTGCTTCAGGATCCAAAACTGGATTCTGTACTGGTATTTTCAAGAACCAAACACGGAGCTGATAAAATTGCAAGAAAACTTCAGAAAACAAAAATTTCTGCAGAAGTCATTCACGGAAATAAATCTCAAAATGCGCGTCAGAATGCTTTAAACAATTTTAAAGACCGCAAAACCAGAGTCTTGGTCGCAACCGATATTGCAGCAAGAGGAATTGATATTGACCAACTGAAATACGTGATTAATTTTGAACTTTCTGATGTTTCCGAAACCTATGTTCACCGCATCGGAAGAACCGGAAGAGCCGGTGCAGAAGGCGTTTCTATTTCTTTTGTGGACGGGCTGGATCTTGCCAATCTGCGAAATACCGAAAAATTAATCGGAAAGAAAATACCGGTTGTAAAAGAACATCCGTTTCACACCAACGATCTGGTGGAAACGAAGCGTGACAGCAACAACAAGCCTGTTCGCCCTGCACAACCAAAACCTGCGAGAGAAAATATCGGTTACAAGAAACCGAAAAACAAAGGATTTTTCAGAAAGAAGTAATTCTTTTTGAATGATTCATCGAAGAATATCCATGAAATAAAAATCTGCAAATCGGAGAAAAGATACTTATTTTTCAACGTTTGCCGATCAAATAAAACAATACAAAAAGAGACTGCAAAAAAGCGGTCTCTTTTATTTTATTCGTGTATTGATGGGGTTTCAATCTAGTCGATTAAAAATTTCTTCGATTGTACTTTCCCGTTACTCATTTTAAATACGGCAACATAAATACCCTTTTTCAATGCACTTAGATTTGTATTTCCTTTTCCGGTAAGCAATTTCTGCTGGATGACAATTCTTCCACTTACATCGATAATTTGCAGGGAATCAGCGGAACCTTTTAAGTCGTAAACTAGCGTTTTATCATTTACATAAATGGATGTGGTTGATGTTTGCAGACTCTCAACATTCAGTGTAGCTGAAGGTTTTGCGGCTTCAATTATAAATTCCAGACCGAGTTTTGCAAATTTAGCAGCGTGATTGGCATTGTTCCCCATATTTACAAGTTTGTCCTGGCTGGAGTGAATCACCGGATTTGAATCGCTAAAAGCTGCCTCAAAAGGAAATGCGGCATTAAAACCATTTTCTGCCCAACTGTAATGATCGGAGCATCCGTAATTACAAATGGTATTTCCGTAATTGAAAACATGTGCACC
Source organism: Bergeyella sp. (assembly GCA_031987605.1). GTDB lineage: Bacteria > Bacteroidota > Bacteroidia > Flavobacteriales > Weeksellaceae > JAFAGO01. The sequence goes on from DALZZF010000004.1 coordinate 77,279, forward strand.
GGAAGCATTATAATGTTCCATTAATTCGATAAGAAAAACATTGAGATCTGTGCTTACATATTCATCTGTTGTCAGGTAAACATCTTTTGTGGAACTTTTATAATTGGTCATATCAAACTGAACAAATGCCAGCACATTTTTTCCGTCAGCGGAATATTCTGTCGCAATTTCATTGGAACCGACCAACCCGATTTCTTCAGCGGCAAAAGCCATAAATTCCACGGTTTTTTTCGGTTTAAAATTTTTGTCCAGCAGGATTCTGATGATTTCAGAAATAGTGGCAATTCCGGAGGCATCATCATCAGCTCCGGGAGCCTGCGTTCCCCAAGCAATTGAATCCAAATGACCGCCAACAATTACATATTCTTCAGGATTCACTACTCCGGTCATTGTTAAAACAACGGATGGCATCGAAGTTCCGGTATGTTGTACCAAACGAACAGAAACATCATTTCTTCCGGCAGCGGCAATCCAGTTTTCCCATTTTGTTTTTAGGTCAGAAGCGGCATTTTTTGCTTCTTGTGTGGTATGTTTTCGCGTTCCATAATTTTCAAGAATCTGAATGTGATTTCGGATGTTTTCGGCATTCACTTCATTAATCGCAGCATTCACCCATTGATCTTCAGAAATCGTAAAATTTAGGACAGCTTTGGTGTTTTTCTGTTGAAAAATAGCACTTAGTGCAGATTCAAGATTGGGTTTGTATACATATCCCGGACCGTGTGTATCGACAAAATCATGCAGATAATGCGCGGCATTTTTGGTAACTTCTATCGCAGCAGAATTGCCATTGGTTTGAAGAATGGAAACTTCGTCCGGAAATTGTGCCATCAGTTTTTCGGCACTGATTCTATCGGTAGTGGCAAAAATTTTATCACTTTGAGCAAAAATTTGTGTCGTGGCAAAACTAAATGCCAACAATGAAAGTAAAACTTTTTTCATATTAGAAAATAAAGGTTGGATGATGTAAATGTAATAAAATTCTACATAAGTATTCAAAAAAACAGAGCGTTACGAAATTCTGATAAGGCAATTCTTTCGACGCTTCGCTCGCGCCGAAACACCCCATAACATTCAATTTACTTTTTAACAAAAAAACAACACCGAAAATCGAACTTCCGGGAAAAAAAATCCCGAAATTTGAACACAGATTTTCTATACAAATGAATGCAGCACTTATCGTGATTGGAGACGAAATCCTTTCCGGAAACACCATTGATACCAATTCCTCATTTATCGCTACCGAATTCAAAAATATCGGGATAAAAATCAGTCAGATTTTCAGCATTTCGGATGAAGTGGAAACCATTGTAAAAACTTTGGATCTTGCACTGCAGCAAGCGGATGTGGTGATTACAACGGGCGGTCTTGGTCCCACCCGAGATGATAAAACCAAAACTGCTTTTGCTGAATATTTTCATGACAAAATTATTCTGGACGAAACCACTTTTGAGCATCTTCGGAATCTCCTTGAAAAAAGAAACCGGCTCAACATTCTTGATCTGAATAAAAATCAGGCAGAAGTGCTTTCCACAGCCACTGTTCTTCAGAATGATTTCGGAACTGCACCATGCCAGATGATGGAGCGAAACGGAAAACTGGTGTTCTGTTTGCCCGGCGTTCCTTTTGAAGTAAAACCTTTAATCAGAGACAAAATCATTCCGGTATTAAAGGAAAAATTCAATCGCGATTCCATTGTAACACAGATTGTTTCTGTGGTTGGAATTCCCGAAAGTACACTCGCCAAAAAAATAGAATCATGGGAACTGGCTTTGCCGGAATATATTTCGCTTTCCTATCTTCCGGTCGGAACCCGGATTAAACTTCGGTTAACCGCTTTAGGAAAAGACGCACAAATTTTAAAATCTGAACTGGAAAAGCAGATACACCAGCTTTCCGGCATTATTGGTGAAAATATTATTTCAAAAGACGGCGATTCCATTCAGGAAATTTTAAAAGAAATCCTGTTGCAGAAAGGTTTGAGCATTTCTTCGGCAGAAAGTTGCACGGGCGGACAAATTTCCAGGCTTCTTACTTCTGTTTCGGGAAGTTCTGCCTATTTTTTCGGGGGCGTGTGCACATATAAAACCGAGATGAAGTCCCGGATTCTCAACGTTGATCCGGCCATAATTAAAGAATTTTCGGTGGTTTCAGAAGAAGTTGCCCGGGAAATGAGTAAAGGCTGCCAGAATCTTTTCAACACTGATATTTCGGTATCTACAACGGGAGTTGCAGGTCCGAATACCGATGCAGAAAACAATGAAATCGGGTTAATCTATTATTCCGTGAGAATTAAAAATTTTGAGCGAACCTTTACGCTCTTTCTTCCTTATCTTGACCGGAATGATTTTATGGATTTCGTGGCACAGAAAGTTTTGCAGTCGCTGACAGAAATTCTGGTAAAGGATTTTTCGGATGTTAAACTTTCTTAAAATCAGTATTCATCGGTGAATTGATGTAATAAATCACCGGATTTATCTGTTGTATAATTATTAAATTGTTGTAAAAATGAAAAAAATATTCTTTGCCTCGTTTATTTCGGTTTCCGTATTCATTTCTGCTCAAAATACCAGAAATGTCGGCGACTTTTCAAAACTGAAAGCCTATGACCGCCTGAATGTAGAATTAATTCCTGCAGCCGATGCAAAAGTGGAAATTATCGGTTATGAAGACGGTGATGTAGAAACCATCAATAAAAACGGAGAACTGAAAATCCGGATGTCGGTGGCAAAACTGATGCAGGGAACCGACACCAAAGTAAAAGTGTATTACACTTCGTTAAATGATGTTCAGGCAAGTCAAGGTGCGGTAATTACGTCTCCATCCACTTTGGAAAGCAGTATGCTGAACCTTACTTCCAATGAAGGTTCAAAAATCAACTTAAAAATCGACACTTCAAATCTTACTGCAAAACTGAATTCCGGAGCAGAAATCAATCTCACAGGAAAAGCAATCAGTCAGGATTTAACGGTGAATTCAGGCGCTAAATTTTCCGGAAAAAATCTGGATTCCGAAAACGCAAAAATCACGGTAAATGCAGGAGGTGTCGCAGAAGTTTTTGCCGATTCCGCAGTGAGTACCACCACAAGAGCCGGCGGAAGAATTGAAGTATACGGAAATCCCAACGACCGGAATGTGAAAAAAATAGCCGGTGGAAAAGTGAATTTTCATTAAGCATCAAAAAACAGGTTCTTTGCCAAAAACTCTGGATTTTATGATTTCAGACTTATCGTTATATTTTTGATTTTATGTTCTTTTGTCTTGAAACAAAAGAACCAAAAGTTCAAGACTTGGAAACTCCGGCTAAAATTTTGAAGAATTTCCTAAAATCTCCAAACTCGGGCGGAAAGAAAGAGTTACCAAATAATAAAGATTTTTGCCGCCACTCGAACAGTGGATATTTTTTAACGGAATTTCTTCAAAATTTATTAACGCCTACATTTCCGAGGTCGATTTACAATGATAATAGAAAATTATGTTCCCACACAAAATGGCGAAGTGCCAAAAAACATTTCAAAGGAGATGTTTTTTATGTTTTACGGGTAACTTTTTTAGGATTTTAAAGACTAATTATTTTAAAATCCATTCAATGAAAAATATTTCAATTGCTGTTCTTGCATTTGCAGGAATAGTTTCTCTTGGTTCGTGCACAGCAAAAAAAGCCGTGGAAACCAACACCGAAAACTCAGCACAACACTCTGAAAATATGAAGAAAACGGTTACGGAAACTCCCGAAAACGGGCTGGATCTTACCTCAATGGACAAGTCCGTTCGTCCGCAGGATGATTTCTATAATTATGTGAACGGAACCTGGATGAAAACCGCAAAAATTCCTTCTGACCGTTCAAGATGGGGCAGTTTTGATATGCTTCGTGAAACGACTGATAATAACGCAATGTCGATTTTAAATTCACTGCTACAAGACAAATTTGCCGACGGAAGCGAAGGAAAAAAAATCCAGAATCTATACGAAACGTATATGGATATGAGCAAGAGAAATGCCGATGGAATTGCGCCGATTAAATCTTCATTAGCAAAAATTGATGCCATTAAAAATATAGCAGACCTGCAAAATTATCTGGCAGAAGTTACCCCACTTGGAGAAAATGCATTCTATGGCTGGGGAGTAGAAGCCGACCTGAAAGACAGCAAAATGAACGCGGTATATCTGGGCAGCGCCAATCTTGGTCTGGGCAGAGATTATTACCAGAAAGAAAACGAAAAAAATACCGAAGCCATTACAGAATACACCCAATATGTAGTTTCAATGCTGGATGTTTTGGGATATAAAAATTCTTCAGCAACCGCAAAAAATATTGTGAATTTCGAGAAAGATATGGCCAAATATCTTTTAACAAATGAGCAGATTCGCGATGCTGCCCTTCAGTATAATCCGAAAAACATGAAGGAACTTTCCGCATTGGTGAAAAACGTGGATCTTCCGGCTTACCTGAAAAAAGTGGGCGTGAACAGCAACGAAATCATCATCAGTGAATTAAAGTATTATCAGAATCTGGATAAAATTATCTCTGCTAAAAATTTACCGGTGATTAAGGATTATCTGAAATTCCATGCTTTGGATGGCAGTGCTTCTTATCTGACTTCGGATCTGGATCAGAAAAAATTTGATTTCTACGGAAAATATCTTCGCGGACAGCAGGAACAGCGTGCGCAGAACAAACGGGCTTACGAACTCATCAACGGAACACTTGGCGAAGCCTTCGGAAAATTGTATGTGGAAAAATATTTTCCGGCAGAAGCCAAAGCACAAATGGAAGAATTGATCGGATACCTGAAAAAAAGTTTTGCTCAGCATATTGATGGTTTAACCTGGATGTCCGCAACCACAAAAGAAAAAGCCCTTACCAAACTGAACAAATTCGGGGTAAAAGTGGCTTATCCCGATAAATGGAAAGATTATTCTAAACTGAATATTCTTTCAGAAGCACAAGGCGGATCACTGTATCAGAATTTAATCAATATTACAGAATGGCAATACAACAAAGATGTTGCAAAAATCGGTAAACCGGTAGATAAATCCGAATGGCTGATGCCACCGCAAATGGTAAACGCCTACTACAACCCTTTGAATAATGAAATTGTATTTCCGGCAGCAATTCTTCAACCTCCGTTCTTTAGTCCGAAAGCAGATCCTGCGGTGAATTTCGGTGGAATTGGTGCCGTAATCGGTCACGAAATGACACACGGTTTTGATGATTCCGGAGCACAATTTGATGCCGATGGAAACTTGGTAGACTGGTGGACGCCGGAAGATAAAGCGAATTTTGAAAAAGCTACAAAATCTTTGGCTGCCCAGTTTGACCAGTATGAACCCGTAAAAGGAACTTTCGTAAACGGAACCTTTACCAACGGAGAAAACATTGCCGATCTTGGAGGAATGACCATTGCGTATGATGCTTTGCAAATGTATCTGAAAGATCACGGAAACCCTGGAAACATCAGTGGTTACAATCAAAATCAGAGATTTTTCCTAAGCTGGGCAACCATCTGGAAAACGCTTTCATCTGAAAAAGCCCTCATCAACCAAGTGAAAACCGATCCGCATTCTCCGGGATATTTCCGTGCGATCGGACCTCTTGGAAATACGGATGCTTTCTACGATGCGTTTGATGTGAAACAAGGCGACAAACTCTATAAAATTCCGACAGAAAGGATTAAAATCTGGTAATTTTCGCACAATATATTTTCAAAATCACTTCATTTTAGAAGTGATTTTTTGTTTTATAAAAAGCAAATCCGAGGTTTTTACTATCTTTAAAACATAAATTGTATATATGAAGAAAAGCACTTTACCGCTCCTGGCAATTCCAGCTATTATTTTCCTGAATTCCTGTGGAGCAACAGCCCAAAAAACTATTGCCGAAGAAAATACAAAACCTATAGAAACAGTTGTGGCAGAAACCAAAACCAATGATAAAGGAATTGATCTTTCCTTGATGGATACTTCGGTTCGTCCGCAGGATGATTTCTTTAATTATGTAAACGGAAACTGGATGAAAACCGCAGTAATTCCGTCCGACAAGCCAAGTTGGGGATCGTTCAATATCCTTCGTGAAGAAGTGGATGTTCGGTCACTTGAAATTCTGAATAATGTTTTAAAACAAACCTATCCTGCCCATTCAGAAGGGCAAAAAATTCAGGCATTGTATGGAACATTCATTGATTGGGACAAAAGAAACGAGTTAGGAATCAGCCCGATTCAGTCAAAACTTTCTGCTATTGATGCTATTAAAACCGTGAACGACCTTCAGAATTATTTAATCAAAGTTACTCCTGAAGGCGAAAATCCTTTTTACGGATGGCGTGTAAGTCCGGATATGAAAAACTCTGTGATGAATGCCGTTTATCTCGGCGGTCCGAGTCTTGGATTGGGAAAAGATTACTATCAAAAAGTGAATGATTCCAATACCAAAACTTTGGCAGAATATCAGAATTATGTTTCACAGTTGCTCAGCGTTTTAGGATATAAAGAGGCTTCAAAGACAGCACAAAATATTCTGGATTTTGAAAAGAAATTGGCAGGAGATTTATTAACTCTCGAACAGGGAAGAGATGCCAATTTACGCTATAACCCCAAAACAACGGCTGAACTTTCCTCGTTGGTAAAATCGGTGAAACTGCCTGAATATCTGAAAAAAGTTGGGGTAAATACCGATAAAGTCATTATCGGAGAACTGAAATATTATCAGAATATGGATTCCTGGATGACGAATAAAAATATTCCGCTCATCAAAGATTATATGAAATACGAATTGCTGAACGGAAATGCTTCCAATCTTGATGCAAAAATGGATCAGATGAAATTCGATTTCTACTCCAAATATCTTCAGGGGCAACAGGAGCAACGCTCAATGGATAAAAGAGGATTATCCGTTGTGAACAGTGTTTTGGGAGAACCTTTCGGAAAACTCTATGTGGAAAAATATTTCCCTGCAGCCGCAAAAGAAAAAATGGAAACCTACATCGATTACCTGAAAAAATCCTTCAAAGTTCATATTGAAAATCTGGATTGGATGTCTCCGGAAACCAAAGAAAAAGCACTGGAAAAACTCCACAAATTTTCTGTAAAAATTGCCTATCCGGATCAATGGAAAGATTACTCAAAACTGCATCTGACCTCCGATTCCGAAGGGGGAACCTATTACAGCAATATGGAAAAAATCGGGGAATGGTATTACCAGAAAAATCTGGACAAAGTAGGAAAACCTGTCGATCAAAAAGAATGGGGAATGCCACCGCAAACGGTAAACGCCTATTATTCTTCATCCAATAACGAAATCGTTTTTCCTGCTGGAATTCTACAGCCGCCGTTCTTTAATTTTGAAGCAGATCCAGCGGTAAATTTTGGGGGAATTGGTGCCGTAATCGGTCATGAAATTTCTCATGGTTTTGATGATAGTGGCTCACGTTTTGACGGTGATGGAAACCTCAACAACTGGTGGACCGATGAAGACCGTAAAAATTTTGATGCAAAAGTCGGTCAACTGGCTGCACAATACGACAAATACGAACCTGTTCCGGGTGTTTTCGTAAATGGAAAATTCACCAGCGGCGAAAACATCGGCGATTTGGGCGGTGTTGCCGTAGCGTACAGCGCGCTTCAAATGTATTTAAAAGACAAAGGAAATCCCGCCACAATCAATGGTTTTACACAAGATCAGCGTTTTTTCATCAGTTGGGCAACGGTCTGGAGAACAAAATCCACCGAAAAATACATGACCAACCAAGTGAAAACCGATCCGCATTCTCCGGGATATTTCAGAAGTTTTGCCCCTTTGGTTAACCAAGATTCTTTTCAAAAGGCGTTTGATATAAAACCGGGAGACCAACTCTATGTTGCCCCCGAAAACAGAATTAAAATCTGGTAGAATAAAAAATAAATCACTCTAATTTTAGGGTGATTTATTTTATTTTTTTGCATCGTTGCCCGATAAAAATTAGAAATACAATGAACAGGTCGCTCCTTTGGAGCTCTGTATTAATCCCGTTGGGATTTACTTTTAATAGAAAAAAATCAGCCATTGAAAACAAAGCTCCGGAGGAGCGACCTGTTTATTTATCCTATTAATATTGCGTTTTTCGATTTGTTTACTTTTTTATCGAACAACAATGATTTTTTGAATAGATTAAAAGAGAAAGTTTTAATTTTCATTGATGAATCCGAAGGATTTAAACTTTTTATCGAGATCATAAGATAAATACATACTCCATTTTTTGCAAAAAGTCTTTAAACATAAGGTTTGTCATTCCGCAGGAATCTAAACTATTTTTTACCAATTTATGTTGAGATTCCTAAGGAATGACAAAAACACGTAAAAGCAATGCTATAATGTTTTAATATATGAAGTTAAGTTATGACCTCAAATTTTTATAAAAGTATTTTTGTTGGATTGTTCGGCTCCGCAGGAGCCGTATCCTGAAACAAAACTCATTATCCAATGAGATAAAAACTATTCCGCAACCACTTTTACCAAAGATTTTACAAACGAAAGTTTTTCCAAAAGTTCTTCACGGGAATCAGCCAAAACATTGATATGCCCCATTTTTCGACCAGTTTTGGTATCGGTTTTTCCGTAAAGATGAACATAAGTTTTTGGAAGTTTCAAGACTTCTTCCAGACCTTTATACATTACCTTTCCGGAATATCCCTCCTCTCCTACCAAATTCAGCATGCCGGAAAAACCAAAATTCTCGGTATCCGCAAGCGGAAGATTTTTCACCACACGATAAAACTGTTCAAACTGCGAATTTGCATTTCCTTCCTGAGTCTGGTGTCCGGAATTGTGCAGTCGTGGCGCGGTTTCATTTACCCAAACTTTTCCTTCTTTATCCAAAAAAAGTTCAATCGCAAAAAGTCCGGGAGAATCAGCATTATCAATAAAATCACGGGCTATAATATCAATTTGCTTCTGAGTTTCCTGCGAAATTTCTGCCGGACAGATATTGAAATCCAATAAATTAAGTTTAGGATCCGCCACCATTTCGGTTACTGGAAATGTTCGGGTTTCACCATTTTCATTTTTGGCAACAATAACCGAAAGTTCCTTGTCGATATCCACCAATGCTTCAATAACGGATTCTTCTTTCCACAATTTCGGATAATCATTTTCATCTTTTAAAACCTGAACGCCTTTTCCGTCATACCCGCCGGTATTGAGTTTTTGAACAAACGGTAATGGCGTAATTAGCGGGGTTTCCGCATCATACATCACCTCAAATTCCGGGCTGGGCAATTCATTAAAGGTGTAGAATTCTTTCTGAAGTATTTTCTGCTGGATAATTTTAATAATAGACGGTTTCGGAATTACTTTTACCCCTTGATTTTCGAGTTCTTCCAAAGCCGGAACATTCACATGTTCAATTTCGATGGTCACCACATCTTTATCTTTCCCGAACGCCAGAACATCCTCATAATTATTGAAATCTCCTTTTGTGAAATGTGAAATATGCGCGCAGGAGCAATCCGGATTGGGATCCAGAACATGAAATTCATCATCGTATTTCAATGCATTCTGGATAAACATTCTTCCCAACTGTCCGCCTCCTAAAATTCCGATTTTCATTCTTTAGTTTTTTATTAAGTTTTGCTTACGCTTAATTAATTTTCAAATATCCAATTTTCATAGGATTTTCAATCGTTTCCGCAGTTTTTTCCAGATGAATGGAATATTTTGATTTGAATTCTTCACTGAGCAAATCATGAACGTTGTATACATCATCAATATCAACCCCATGCTTATCATCTACATGGCTTACTGCACCATCAAACCCCATTGTTCTGTAAAATTCAGTCTGCTTTACTTTTTTTATCACTTCTCCCATATTTTCTCCTACCATAAGATGCTGCTCATGAAATTCCTGAAAAAAACCGGACTTATATCCTCCGAGATTGATGAAAAACAATTGTTCTTTCTGTTTTTTATCATCTGATTTTTCAACAATATGAATTTTAAATCCGTCTGCAAAATGCACTTCCTGATAAGCATCTACATGAATTTTTGTATCGCTCCAAAAAGCTTTTATTTCGGGGATCAGATCCTCAAAATGTTCTGCAATTCCGAAAAAAACATCGTGTTGCTCGGTATTTCTGCCTTTTGGCGTTGCACCAAGAATAATATAAAAAAGTTTCATTCCTCAAATTTCGTAAAATTCCAGCGGAAGTTCATCCGGATCAGCGGTAAAAAAGAATTTTTTCCCGGTAAATTCATCGATGCGGATTTCTTCACAAATTAAACCTTTTGTGGACAATTCATTTCTTTTTTCTTCTACATTTTCCACGGCAAAAGCAAGATGCCGTAATCCGCAACTTTCCGGTCTTGATGGTCTTTTCGGTGGATTGGGAAAAGAAAATAATTCAATCACATACTCTTCTCCGATCGCTAAATCTAATTTATAGGATTGTCGTTCTTCGCGATATATTTCACGAATGATATTCAGCCCTAAAACTTCGGCATAAAATTTTTTGGAAACTTCGTAATCCGAGCAAATAATGGCAATATGATGGATTTTCATAAAAATATTTTTGGATATAGTCTTTCGTAAAGAAATACTTCTGATTTCTCACCTAGCAAATTAAAACTTCATAAAATCCTTTACCACACCTCCATTTTGTGTATGTGGCAAAAGTTCTGTAGTGATAAAATCCTTAATTTTATCGCTGTCGATATCATTCGGAAACAGCAGATGAACATTGGCTCCTGCATCCAATGTGAAAAACAAGGCCAATCCCGTAATTCTACGGAAATCCCAGATTTTGTGGATAACTTCCAACGTGCCCGTTTTCATCAGAATAAAAGCCGGATCGCTCATCATCATCATGGCGTGAAGCGTAAGTGCTTCGTGCTCCACCAATTTTATAAAACCTTCCATATCACCTGTGGAAAGGATATTTTTCAAAATTTCAAAATTTTCATGCGCTTCCTGAAAACGGCGCTGCGCATACGGATTTGTATTCATCAAACCATGCCCAACCGTTGAACTAACGGATTTCTGACCTTCATGAATCAATAAAACCCAATCGTTAAAATTTCGGAAAACGGAATGAATTTCTTCTTCCGGATACGGAATCGCAAACAAATCCGAACTTCCGGGAACCACATCGGTTTTTCCCCAGACAATCAATCCGTTATACAAACTTCTACAGGCACTTCCGCTTCCCAATCGCGCAAGGAAACTTTCTTTTCGCGTTTTGAATTCTTCGTCTGAAACTTTGGTGAAAATATCATCAAGATTCATCAGACCTTTCGCAATCGCTCCAAAACCCGACGCAGAACTGGCAATTCCGGAAGAATGCGGAAACGTATTTTCGGTGCGGATGATGTATTTTCCTTTTAAAATCCAGGGCAAATATTCTTCAATACTTTTGAAATATTTTTCGATTTTGCCTGCAAATTTAGTTTCTTCATTTCCGGCTAAAAAAGTTTGAACAGAAAAAGGTTCATCCGCAATAAATTCAATTTCTGTATTGGTTTTGCAATGGTTCAGGGTATAGCTGATGCTTGGATTTGCGGGAATTTGGTTTTCGTATTTTCCCCAGTATTTTATCAGCGCAATATTGGATGGGCAACTTGCATTGACTTTTTGGTCGGAGATTTTGAAGGTTTTTTTTCCGTAAAAAACTTTATCCATTTCAGTCATTTCTTTCATTAATGATGATACATTTCCTCAATCTGACGTTCAAATTTCTTGGAAACAATGTTTCTTTTCACTTTTAGTGTCGGCGTAATTTCCCCACTGCTGATTTCAAATTCCGCAGGAAGCAAAGTAAACTTTTTCACTTTTTCAAAACCGGATAAATTCTTCTGAATGTCTGCAATTACTTCCTGATAGAAACTTCTCACTTTTTCATTCCGAACCACTTCTTCCCACGTCGTCATTGGTACGCCCAAAGTTTTTAATTTTTCTTCCAATGCTTCAAAATTCGGGACTATAAGCGCGGAAACATAAGGTTTTCCTTCCGCTACCAGCATAATCTGCCCAATCATATGATTGTCCGAAAACAGATTTTCAATGGGTTGTGGTGCGATATATTTTCCGTTGGATGTTTTCATTAAATCTTTGATGCGGTCGGTAATGGTGAGATTTCCTTCATCATCAATTATTCCGGCATCTCCTGTTTTCAGCCATCCATCTTCGGTAAATGTTTTTGCGGTATCTTCCGGTTTTTTGTAATAGCCTTTCATAATTCCGCTGCCTTTTACCTGAACTTCATCGTTCTCGGCAATTCGGATCTGTGCATCGCCCAATGCTTTTCCGGCGGTTCCGTGTTGATAATGTGTAAAAGGAAATGCGGTAACGGTTGCCGTAGTTTCCGTCATTCCGTAACCTACGGTAATATGCAGTCCCATTGCATCAAAAAACTCGGTAATGGTATCGGAAAGCGATGCGCCGCCACAAGGCATAAACCAAAGTTTACCGCCCAGTTTTGTCTTAATTTTTTTGAAAACCAGAGCATCAGCAATTTTGTATTTCAGATTTAAAAGGAACGGTACGGATTGCGCTGTACGTTTCAGATTGGCAACCTGAGATCCGATTCCGATTGCCCAGTTGAAAATTTTCTGTTTGGTTTCTGAACCTGAACCGATGGTTTCATTTATTCCGTTGTAAATTTTCTGATAAAATCTTGGCACTGCACACATGGTGGTCGGTTTAACTTCGGCAAGCGTGCTGGCAATTTGTTTCGGATTTTCCAGAAAAGATACTTTTGCGCCGTAGGTTAAACACAATAAGGTCCAACTTATTTCAAAAACGTGGCTTAGCGGAAGAAATGCCAAAGAGTGTTCCTTTTCAAAATTTTTGAAATCGAAAAACTGCATATGCGCAACGAAAGCCGTAGAAAAATTTCCGTGTGTGAGCATCACTCCTTTCGGAACGCCTGTGGTTCCGGAGGTGTAAATCAATGTTGCCAGATCATCATCATTCCGGGAAACAATTTCAAATTCTTCAGGAGATTTTTCAATGAAATCTTCCAGATATTGTGAACGGTCCTTTTTTATCCAAACTGCTTTTTTAGCGACAATTATCTGCTGCAAATAATCACTTTCCTGAAGGATTTCGTATGCCGCATCATAATGTTCCTGATTTCCGGTAAGGATGATTTTGGCTTCGGAATCATTTAGAATATAGGCCGTCTGCTCAGGATTATTGGTGGCATAAATCGGAACGGAAACGGCACCAAGTGATAATGCCGCTAAATCAAAAATAATCCATTCAGCTGAATTGTCGGAAAAAATAGCCACTTTATCATATGCTGAAATTCCGGCATTTCGCAATGCATTTGCCGTTTTGAAAACCATTCTCCTCAACTCTTTCCAGTTCAGCGATTTCCATTCGTCTTTTTTCTTAAAGCCAACCGCAGGACTTAAAGGAAATTTTTCAGCATTGGTATTCAGAAAATGGGTAATGTTCATTTTTTTTTATATAAAAAGAAATTCAAAAAAAGGGTTTGTTTAGGGTTTGTTTTTGTCCCTGATATAATTATTCAGATGAAAATCAATACTTTCTTTTACGGGAATAAATTCATAGGAAAGTTCATTTTTCACTTTTTCGTTGGCAATGGGCTGAAATGTGGTAACCGCCGCAATATTGGAAGGGGTAATCATTTTTAATTTAGGAAAAATCCAACCCAAAAACCGATTCATCCACAATCCAAAATTCAGGGTAGATGAAGATAATATTTTCAGAGGAGGAAGTCCGAGTTTTCCCCGAATCAAGTTTCCGAATTGCTGATACCTCATATTTTCCGAAATCAGGATAAATGCTTTCCCGAAAATATTTCTGTCCATAAGTTCAATACAGATTTTTGCAACATCGCGTACATCCACATACGCCGTTCCGCCGGAAAAATTGTATTTATTTTTTTCAAAAGTGTGAAACAGTGTTCCGCTGCTTTGGTGCCAGTTTCCGGTACCGATAATCATTCCGGGATTTACAATAACCACGTTTAATCCTTCGGCCGAAGCGCGCCAGACTTCCATTTCGGAAAAATGCTTGGAAACCGCATATCCCGAATGGTCGAGCTTTGGATTGTAATCACAATTTTCGTCTACCCAACCGTTTTCATTCAAGCCATCAAAAACCGCAATGGAACTCACGAAACAAAATTTCTTTACGCTGGTGTTCTGGCAGGCATATAAAAGCTGCTTGGTTCCTTCAATATTGGTATGATAGAGTTCTTTTTTATCTTTCGGATGAAAGGAAACTTTTGCGGCAGTGTGATAGATTTCTTCCACATTTTCAAGTGCTTTGGAGAGATTGTCCTGATCGAAAAAATCCACATCGAACCATTCAATTTTCCGGAACCATTCATCCGCATCATCGGTGTAAAAGCGGTAAGAAAGGCGAACTTCATCCAGATTGCTCCCTGCTCGTTTTGCCGCACGCACCACCTTCCCTTTTTTGAGAAGATCGAGAACAATTACCCTGCCTAAAATTCCGGTTGCTCCGGTTACGAAAATCATACCGCAAATATAACGAAAAACCCCGCTCCATTTCCAAAGAGCGGGGATATAATGCAATGCATTGCTTTATTTAGAGGTTATTTCTTCTGCTGATCTATTCTTTGCTGGATTTCGCGCCAGTCGTAATAATGAAATACTTTCCCGTTGCTCATGGCGACAAATACCCCTTTCGGAAACTGAGGACCGAGGTTTACAGCCGTAACATCGGATCCATCGCTTTCCTTTGTGGAAACGGGAATTTCGGCAATTTTTCCTTGTGCAGGATTTTCTCTCAGATAAACGTTAAAGGTATCTGCTTGTTGATTGGAAACCAAAATATAACCGGTATTTTCGGAAGTTGGATAAATGGAAATCCCTTCCACATCTGCCTTGAAATCGCCTTTTCCGAAAACAAGAAGTTCCTCGTTTCCTTTTTCCGGATCGGCATAATATTGATGAATGCCAAAACCTTCATCGGAATAATAAATATAGCCCAAAGCGTCATCAACAACAATGCTTTCGATTTCTTTTAATCCACTGAAATTTCCGAATTTACGGATGACTTCGCCTGTAATTTTTCCGTTTTTTTCGCTTAGCCGGTATTGCCAAAGATAGGTTCCGTTTGGTCCTGATTTTCTTCCAACAATGGCATCAATGGTTCCGGTTTTTGGGTTTTTGTAAAGGGAAATACCCATGGGATCGCGTTCGGTTTCGCCTTCAAAAACTTCAAATTCGCCGATTTCTTTCAAATCCGGAACGGAATATATTTTCACTTTATTGGATTTTCTTTCTGTGGTTGCGGCAATATCCACTGTATTTCCGTTGAGCGAAAATCCATATTCGATGTCTACATTGTTCGGGCGCTGAAGCGGCGTAACTTTATTGATGATTTTGCCCTGAAGATCATAGGCATACAATCCGCCTCCGGTTTCTTTATCGGTTCCGATGATTACACTTTTCTCCGGATTTTCAGGGTTGATCCAAATGGCAGGATCATCGGTATCAAAAACAACTTTTTCTGTAATGACGGCAGGTTTTAATTTTTTGCCCAAATTCTGGCTGGTTCCGCAACCGATGAGCAAAACCGAAATGATTACTATTAAAAAGGAGTGATTCAATTTTAAAATTTTCATACTGTAATTCATTAAAAATCAAACTTTAATCCCAATGTATATCTCGGCATATAATATTCCATCTGCATGGTACGCGCTTTAATTCCTTGATAATACCTCAACGGTTGATTGGTTAAATTATTGGCTTCTGCAAATATCCTTATTTTATCATTGATGGCATACGAAACGTTTGCATCCAGAAATGTTTGCTTGTCGTAATAACGATCTTCGAAATCATTTCCACCCAATTCATCAAGATAAGCGGCAGCATAATTCAGGGAAATCCTTGCCGAAAATTTCTTGTTTTCCCAGGAAAGTGAAGTATTGAACATGTGCGGAGCGGTTCCCGGAAGCATCAGGTTTTCACGAAGTTCTCCATCGGAGTTATAGATTCCGTCGGCTTCGGATTTGGTGTAGGTGTAATTGGCATACACTCCGAAATTAGCGAGAAATCCCGGAAGAAAATCGAGTTGTCTTTGCAGTGCAACTTCAAAACCATAAATATTTACACTTTCACCGTTTTGCGAAGTTTTCAGAGTATAATTCTGTCCTTCTTCCAAAGTATTTGGCAGATCCGGAAATTGTTGTGCAAATTTTTCGCGGGTGAAATTCTGATCTCTGAAATCATAAATGAAATCGTTGATTTTTTTATAGAAACCTCCGATTGAAAACAATCCTACAGACTTGAAATAATATTCTCCCATCACATCAAAATTGTGGGCAAAAGAGGCTTTCAGATTTGGGTTTCCGGCTTCGATATCCCTGTCGTCCGGAATAATGCTGACATATGGAGACAGTTTGAAATAACTTGGTCGCGCCAATGCAGTAGAATATGCCGCACGCAACACCAGATTCCGGTTGGGTGAAAATTTCAACGCGGCACTTGGCAGAATATTGGTATAATCGTTTTTGATGTTTCTGTTTCCGGTTAAATCTTCTTCATCTTCTACCACATTTCCGGAATATTCGGTATTGGTATTTTCTACACGCACGCCGACAATCATGGAGAAGTTGTCGGTAAAATTCTGATCCCAGCGAAAATATCCTGCATAGATTTTTTCGGTGGCTTTATAGTTGGCAAACAGGTATTCGGATGGTTCATCGCTTTGCTCGAATGCAGAAGAGTTCAGATTCAGGTTTCCTAAATATGTTTTGTCTACAAAGTATCCCGGAACGTATTTATTATTCGGATTGAATCTTCCTCCATGAAAAATAAGTCCCGTAAGATCCAGTGTTTTCAGATTATCATTTGTGGGTTCATAAGAGAAGAAATCATTATCTCTTTTTTTGAATTTCAGTCGGGCTTTTCCCCCGAATCTCAAACGTCCTTTTTGTCCTTCGATAATGCTTAATGGCAATCTGAAATTAATTTTCCCGGTCATTTCTTCTTCGAATGTTTTCCCGTTTTGATCGGTAATTTCATCGAGTTTATATTTGTTTAGTGCGGGAGCATTTGAAGCGTGCAAAAGTGGTTCCTGCGTGCTATCGAAATTTTTATCAAATTCTACGTCTTTTACTTCATAGGAAATATAACGCTCGTTTGGTCTTTGTTCTTCTGCTTTGGAATACGACGCACCCCAGTTCAGTTCCAGTTTGCTACCGATGATGTGGTCGCCATTTAGTGAATAATTCTGCATGATTTGTCTTTCCAAACGTGCGCCTTCATTCAAATCATTATTGATTCCACCTTTTGTTTGCTGGTTAATTCTTCCTTCGTAGCCGATAATTGTGGTTTCGGCATCATCGGAATAAATTGGGCTTAGTTTTTTTATTCTCTGGCGGTAACGGTTTTCCCAATCATCACGCCAATTGTACATTGCAGAAAGGCGGATTTTATTTTTTTCGTTGAATTTAAAATCCAAATCTGTTCCGATGCTTTTACGTTCTCTTTTTACAAAATATTTACGGATGTCCATTTCTTCAATGTACACATTTCCGGCATCATCTTTTGTCCAAATTGCTTCTACATTGTCTGATCCGTAATCGTTGTTGTTATAAGAGCCATTAAAAACGAAGCCTAATTTTCCACCTGCAAAACGGTTGCTGTAAAGGAAACTGTCTGCAAACAATGCTTTTTCACGAATCGGATTATATCCTGAAGCCGTTGAAATTGAAATTCTTTCTTTACTGGAAGCACTTCGGGTAATCAAATCCACAGAACCGCCAATGGCATCTGCATCCTGATCGGAGGTTAAGGTTTTGTTTACTTCCACCATCTGAATCATGTCTGAAGGAATTAAATCCATTTGTACTTTTCGGTTGTCGCCTTCTGCGGAAGGAATCCTGTTGCCGTTCAAAGTTACGGAATTCAGTTCCGGAGCCAGACCGCGGATGATAATATCCCGGGCTTCGCCCTGATCGTTTTGCATGGTAACACCGGGAACACGCTTTAATGCATCACCAATATTCGCATCGGGAAATTTCCCAATCTGGTCGGAAGAAATTACATTTGTGATATTGGCGTTATTTCTTTGCTGGCTTAATGCTCTTGCCTGATTCTGAATACTTAATCCGGTAATTCTCACCTCCTGAATCTGTGTTTCTTTACGACTGTAAATAACATTCTGAGAGGTGTTTTTATCTGCAAAAACCTGTACAGGATATTCTTTTGCTCCGTATCCCAGATAATCTACTTTTAAGGTGTAATCTCCTTCCGGAACATTCAGAAAAACAAAGTTCCCGTGTTCATCGGAAGTGGTATAAATATTTCCGGGTGTTAAGATAAGTTTTGCACCGGGAAGTGAGATTTTGGAATCATCGTTGATATTTCCGGAAACAGTTCCTTTCTGTGCATAAAAGAAAATAGAAGCACAAATAAGGACAGAACATAAGACTTTCTTCATAATACAGTTTTTTAGATGCGCAAAGTTACCTGTATAAAGAAAGAATAATTTTAAGTCGTGCTTAACAATTGATTAAATTATGGTAAACAAAACTTTCTGAAAAATGTAAAAAAGAGGATCAGATAAAATAAGATTGTGTACATTCTAATCGAAAATCCCCACTAAAATTTAAAAGAGCGGGGATATAATGCATTGCTTTATTTACCGTTTATTTCCACTGCCGATCTGCTTTTTCACAATTTTGTTACAATCGAAATAATGGACGATTGTATTTCATTATAAAAAAGACAAATGAAGAATAAAAAGTTTGAAACCCATTATTTTTCAAATGATTCCATTTTTCTGGGAGCACAGATTGAACTCTGCTCAAAATGAAAATATTTTATGAAGTTGAAAAAAATCGAAACTGTATTACACAGATTTTATGATTTTTTTAAAAATCCACATCATCCGGATAAAGCCCTGTGAAACCCATTTCCGGAAGAGACGAAATCGTTTGAATTTCATCTTCAGTTAAATGGAAATCAGACACCTGAATATTGGTGAAAATTCTTTCTTTTGTTACCGATTTTGGTAATGGCAGAGTTCCCAACTGCAAATTCCACCTGATGCAGATCTGTGCAGGATCTTTTACATATTTTTCGGCAATCGACAGAATTGTTTCATTTTCAAGAACTTTTCCTCGTCCTAATGGCGACCATGCTTCAACCAAAATATTCTGATCATTGCAATATTGCACGGTTTCCTGCTGCAAATATCCGGGATGATGCTCAATCTGATCGATGCAGGGTTTCATTTTGGATGTTTCGGAAAGTGCTTCCAAATGATGTCTCAGGAAATTACTTACCCCTATATTTTTGATTTTTCCTTCCTGATACAAATCTTCAAATGCACGCCAGGTTTCTGCATTAATTTCCTTCCAGTTTTTAAACTGTTTTTCGTTGGCCGGCCAATGAATCAGATAAAGATCTAAATAATCGGCTCCAAGATTAACCAGTGAGTTTTCAAACGCAGCTCTTGTTTTTTCGTAACCTCTTTCGGAATTCCAGAGTTTGGTCGTCAGGAAAATCTCTTCCCGCGGAACACCGGAATCTTTAATGGCGCGCCCCACCTGAATTTCATTTTGATAAATCCATGCGGTATCAATATGCCGATAGCCTGCTTCAAGTGCAAATAATACGGCATCATAGCCACTTTCTCCTTTAGATTCCCAAGTTCCAAAACCTAATGAAGGAATTGTATTTCCGTTATTTAGTGTGTAATATTCGTCCCAAATCATACTTTCAAATTTTTTATAAAAGTAAAAGTTTTACAACGAATTCCGGGTTAAAGTTTTGTTAAACCATATATTCTGATTTTTTTAAATTTCAAAAATAAACTAACAATTCTGTAAATTCTGAGACCTATTAAAAAAGAAAATCAGATTTCTGCATTAAATTTAAAGTAAAAGATCAGCAAGACCGTCTTATCCATCATGGAGATGGTTCATAAAATAAAAATGTCCGAACTGGAAAAACAAAACATCGTTTCACAAGCCGTAAATAATTATGGCGGAAAACTGATGTCCTATATTCGTCCAAAAGTAAAAAATACGGAAGATGCAGAAGATATTCTTCAGGAAGTTTGGTACCAGTTCAGCAATCTCTCCAATATTTCGGAAATTGTGAATGTCGGAAGTTGGCTTTACCGCGTTACTGCAAATAAAATTACCGACAGTTACCGGAAGAAGAAAACCGATAATCTCGAAGATTATGTGTATGAAGATGAAGAAGGAAGTTTCTCGATAAAAGAAATTTTGTTGATGGATACGTCGCAAAGTCCGGAACTCAAACTTTTTCAGGATGAATTCTGGAATGAACTGATGAATTCTCTGCAGGAACTCCCTGAAAAACAAAGATTTGTATTCTTTGAAAACGAACTGAACGACCGCACTTTACAGGATATTGCAGATGAACTGGGAGAAAACATCAAAACCATCATCAGCCGGAAACAATACGCCGTAAAATACCTGAGAAAAAAACTGAACCAATTATACAAAGACCTGAACGATTAATTATTTAAAAGAAGATGAAAAACAATAGAAAAGCAAAAGGAATCCTGATTGTAATCGCCATTATTGCGATGTTCTTTCTGGTTTCGGCGATTGTAATGCTACTTTGGAACGCTATTCTTCCGGATGTAATCGGCGTGAAAAAAGTTACATTCTGGCAAGCAACGGGAATTTTATTGCTCAGTAAAATACTTTTTGGCGGAATAAAAAGCGGAAAAGAAAAACTAAAAAACTGGAAAGAAGGTAACTGCAAAAAATCACCTGTTGATTTTACCGATGAAGAACACGAGATTTTCAAAAACAAGCTAAAAGAACGCTTCGGAAAATCACCGTTTTGCAGAAAAAAAGACAATTAGTTTAAAGTAAAATTGGAATTCGAACGTCTTAATTATAAAGTAGTTTAAAATAAAATAAGTAGTAAAATTTAAAATTTTGTAAAAATGAAAAATTCAAATCTAAAAAGCGCGCTTGGTGCACTTGCAGTAGTCGGAGGAATTCTGGCGGTTAAAAAAATTGCAGAAAGGAAAAGATTCATGAAAGGAATTTTCAGCGAATACGGAATCAAAGAAAGATCACCATTCGCATTGGCCGATAAAATCCGCGAAATGAGCGATGAACAGTACGGCGAACTGAAAACCAAACTCAAAAATGAGTTTTCCGGAAAATGCTGCAAAACGCAGAAAGCAGCGAAAATTTAACAATCGGTACCTTATCGAAACAAAAGCAGAATCTTAGTTCTGCTTTTTTATTTTGTGTATTTTTGCAAATCGAAGTTTCAACCTTTTGAAAGATTACTATTACTTTTTAGGCGTTCCGAACAATGCTTCTTCTGAAGACATCAAAAAAGCCTACCGAAAACTTTCATTAAAATATCATCCTGATAAAAACGACAATGATGAATACTTTGAGCAGCGTTTTTTGGAAGTTCAGGAAGCCTACGAAACTTTAATCGATTCCGAAAAAAGAAGACTGTTCGATCAGAATTTCAGCCACCAGCAACGAAGCACAACCAGTTCGCTTCCGCCTTATATTAAAAAATTCATCGCTAATAAAATTCGTGCAAAAAAAGGAGAAGAAATCATCCTCAACTGGCAAACTCAAAATGCAGACGTGGTGAAAATTCTTCCATTCGGACTTGAAAAATCGTATGGCGAGCGCACTTTTAAAATTACAGAATTCAAAGATGGAAAATTTCATCTCATGCTGCATGCAACGAATTCATATCTGAATAAAACTATTGTTCAGGCAATCACCATTACTGAAATTTTTGAGGGAGATGCCGAGCGTTTCCGCAATGAAGTGGAAGAATTATTTTCTCAAAACCAGAAAAATCCACAAAAAGCAGGAACTCAAACTTTGTGGATTAAAATCTTAATCGGCATGATAGTAATGGCTTTAGCGCTGTATTTACTTTTGAAATCACACTAACAGATTACGCCATTTTCAGTCTGCCGGGACATTTTTTGCAACGTTTTCCCGTTTTAAATTTTTTGCAACATTTTTTCTTGGTGCACAGCATTTCTTCGTGTATAGAGTAGGCTGGAGCAAGTGGAGCAATTTTAAATGCAACGATTGGAGAATTCATATCTGCAAATATACATTTAATTAGAATAAATCAAAATAGAAATAATAATTGTCGGTTAGAAAAACCACAAAAAAATTATCGTATTTCTTTCTCGCAAAATAAGTTTTTGTATCTTGAAATATGAAACAAAAAAAGAAACTGGTAGTACTCAGCGGTGCAGGAATTTCTGCAGAAAGTGGGATCAAAACTTTTCGGGACAGCAACGGTCTTTGGGAAAATCATCGTGTGGAAGATGTGGCAAGCCCGGAAGGTTTCGCCAAAAATCCGAAACTTGTATTTGATTTTTACAATTTAAGGAGACGCCAACTTAAGGATGTGTACCCTAATGATGCACATAAAATTCTCGCTGAATTGGAAAAAGATTTTGATGTCCAGATTATCACCCAAAATGTTGATGATCTCCATGAGCGTGCAGGTTCTTCAAAAGTGCTTCATTTGCATGGCGAACTGAAAAAAGCCAGACCGGTAAATTCTGATACCCAAATTATTCCGTGGGAAAAAGATCTGAATATCGGGGATCTGAGTTTTGATGGTATTCAACTGCGTCCCCATATTGTATGGTTTGGGGAAATGGTTCCCGAAATGGAAAATGCTGTTGATCTGGTTTCAGATGCGGATATTTTTCTGGTAATCGGGACTTCAATGCAAGTGTATCCGGCTGCGAGTTTAATTCATTACATTCCTGAAAATTGTGAGGTTTTTGTTATTGACCCTCAGCTTTCCGGATCTTTAACCAAAACAGAAAATGCTTTTAAAAATACTGCTACAGAAGGTATGAAACTCTTGAAAGCCCGCCTGAAAGAAGGATTCTGTGGATTATAAAATAAATTACAAATTATAAAACCACCCGAAAATCGGATGGTTTTACTGCATTTGAAAAAATATGAAGAGTGGTTATTAGTTTTACAGTACAAATCTATAACTGATTTTTCCCGTAAACTAATGAAAAACACTTTCTGTGTAAGGGAAAAACACCTTTTCAAAAAAAAACCGGCACATACCGGTAATTCTTTATCATCACTTGTGTTTCTGTTTTACAAAATTCAAAAATTTATCTTTGCAAAAAAAGAGTGAAAACACCCTTTTTACAACATATTGTTTTTCAATACAAAAAGAACAATTCCTACTCTGCTTTTTACATTCAACTTGGCAAAAACCGAATCCCGATAACCGTCAATAGTTCTTGGACTCAAGCACATTTTATCAGCAATTTCCTTATAGGTAAGTTCTGTACACGCCAATTTCATAAATTCAATTTCAGGAGGACGGAGTTCACTCAAAATCTCTTTTAGTTTTGTTTCTTCGGATCTTACTTTTAGAAGACTTTGTGTAACCACATCTGTGTAAAAAGTTCCGTTTTTACTTACGATATCAATCGCATTAAATAGGATTTCAGGAGACATATCTTTCAATAAATATCCTTTTGCTCCTGCTTTTAGCATCTGAATAATGGTGTTTTCGTTGTCTTCCATTGTCAGTGCAATTACTTTTATTTCCGGGTGCAAATGGCTGATTTCAAGAGTGGTTTCAATCCCGTTCTTTACCGGCATATTAATATCCATTAACACCACTTCAGGCAAAACGGTTGCTTTATTAATTGATTCAAGGAAATTTTCACCGTTATTGGAATTTATAATTACTTCGAAATTTTCATTTGAAGAAATCATATTTTCAATTGCTTTCGATACCAGTTGATGATCATCTACAATCGCAATTTTGGTTTTATTCATCAGGTTATTTTTTATAATTAATGGTAATGCGTGTTCCTAAATTTTTGGTGGACTTAATGTCCAAAACCGCCCCAATCAGTTTTGCTCTGTTGCTCATATTTTTCAAACCGCTTCCCGATTCAATTTCCCGCCCAAACAAAAAACCTTTTCCATCATCCTCAATCATCACTTTCAGTTGCTCCTTTCGATCTTCAATATCAATTTTAATCTTTTTTGCATTGGCGTGTTTTAAGGAATTATTTATACATTCCTGAATAATTCTGAACAGGATAAGGCTGTGTTTTGAATTAATATCAACATCCTGAATATTAGTATTAAAGTCTACGTCAACCAATTTTAGTTTTTCAATACGCTGGATTTCTTTTTCCAAAGAATCTATAATTCCAAAATGAACGATATTTTCGGTAATAAATGTCTTGGAAAGATTACGAATGTCCTGAATACACTCGCCTATGAGCTGGTTCACCTCATCAAACATTTCCTGATCTTCATTTCCGGAAACAGAAAGAGACCGACTGGTCATCATTTTGGCCACGGAAAGTTTTTGCCCCAGATCATCGTGAAGCTCCTGCCCGATATAATTAAGCGTTTGTTCTTTGATTTCAATTTGTGATGCTGCCAATTCTCTTTCAAAAAAGGCTTCTTTTATTTTTTGATTATAAATAAATTCTGCCTTTTTCCTTAAAAATACAGAATAAATCATAAACATAATGCAGACTACTAAAAGTATAGCAATCGTAGATAAAATGATGAGAACATCGGTATCACCCATTATATTTTTTAATTATCTAAAACATTCCGGCTCCTAAATGTACCATAACTCAGAATACCATATCCAATCAGGTTTATAAAAAACACGAGTATCATATATACATTCCTGTTCACTTTTGTTTCCACACTGTTGACAAATAAAAGTACCGGAAGTAATCCCACAAACAAAACAATCAAACTTAAACTCACCCAAAATGGAAAGTAATTCTTGATATTTAAAATAGCATCAGAATTAAAAGTGTCATATAAAAATAACGAAATTGATACCATTAATAATACAATCTCAAAAAAATAAAAATAAATAGGAAAAGTCATAAAAAACTCTTCTTTATCTATTAAAGCCATTATTGCAAAGACCAAAATAAATAAAAAAATCACTATTTTTTGAATCCATCTGAGAAACTTAGTTTTTATAAAAAAAAGAAAGTAAAAATAGAATAGTAAAAAACTGAAAAAATTAATAAAAATAACAAAGATTGGAGTTGTGTTCGCATTGGAAAACTTTGAATTGTAAAATAATGAAATTAAATTAGTCATCAACATAGTAAAAAGTGATATTAAAATACACCACTTCCCCTTTCCTAATATCTTCCAGTTTAAGATAATTCCGATTATGGGAATAATCATTACCCCTACTGTTACAATTCTTATCCACTCCATCGTAAAATTTTTATATATAAGGAGGACAAATCGTTGCGAAATTCATGGCTGAAATACCTTTAATTTCTTGGTTCCCCGATGTATTTTTATCTTCTTCCACCTCCGCTGAAATGGATATCGTTTTTGTCGTCGGAATCAGACAAACGGTCTGGTATCCTTTCGTATTTGCTTTTTGTAACGGACCTATCGTTCGGTCTTCAGGATATTGTCCTAACTTAATTTTCAGTCCAAGTTCCTTTAATCCCAGATTTTTGGCTTCTCTTTTCACATAAGCAATATATTCTTCAATCACTTCAAGCGGAAACCAAAATTCTTTAGCATCAGGAGTTGATGCATCCCTTTTAGAATTAATGTAACTATAATTCTTTCGGTCATAAATACTCACCAGCTCTTTCACCAGCTGCGAGCTAATAAAATGTTCTCTGTAATCGGTTGACATAATTATTGTTTTTAATATTATTTGAAAGCAAATTTATCTATATTTGAATTCGTAAAAAAAGGGAAAAACACCTTTTTTTGAAGGTTATTTAATTTATTTCTCAATATTCAATAAGGATTTTTTGTCCATTAGATACATTTTCAACATTTTATAAAATAAAACACTAATAAAAAAAGTTCACTCTAAAGATTAAATCACCTCTAAAAAATAAAACAAGAACTAATTATAAACCATGAGTTTGAACATTCTAAAGCAAAACTATCAAAAAATCAAAAATCTTTTACCGGAAAATGTACAATTAATCGCGGTTTCCAAAACGCATTCGGTAGAATCCATTCAGAAAATTTACGATTGCGGACAAAGAATTTTCGGCGAGAACAAAGTTCAGGAACTTACGGAAAAATATCCGTTGCTTCCAGAAGACATTCGCTGGCATCTGATTGGGCATCTTCAAACCAATAAAGTAAAATATATCGCCGAATTTATAGATACCATTGAAAGTGTGGATTCAGAAAAATTATTGCAGGAAATCGACAAACAAGCGGCAAAATACCAGCGGAAAATTAAGGTTTTACTTCAAATAAAAATTGCCGAAGAAGATACAAAATTTGGATTAACAAAAGAAGAAGCCGAGCAGATTTTTACCCAATATCTCAATGGTGAATTTCCGAATATTGAACTTACGGGATTAATGGGAATGGCCACCTTTACCGAAAATCAGTTACAAGTAAAGCAGGAATTCAGCAAACTGAAAAAAATATTTGACGAATTTTCTCTTCGCAAACCATTACAAACTCTTTCTATGGGAATGAGCGACGATTTTCCTCTTGCCATTGAATGCGGTTCAAACTCGGTTCGCGTAGGATCTGCAATTTTCGGTCACCGAAATTACAATTCTGCCAATTAGGTATAATTATTGCTGCAAAATAGAAAATTTTAGTACAAAAAGAATTCAAACACATTCGCGATATGCAGAAAATTTTAATTGTTGAGGACGAAAAAACCATTTCCGGAGTACTCGAAAATATTTTAAAGGAAGAACTTCCGGATTACGAATTTGCAGTTGCAGAAGACGGTCTTGAAGGATACAAACAAATCGAAAAGGAAGACTTCGCTTTGGTACTTTCCGATATTAAAATGCCGAAAATGTCCGGAACAGAACTTCTGAAGCAAAGCCTTGCTATGAAACCGGACACCACTTTCATCATGATTTCCGGACATGCCGATATTGATACTGCGGTTTCTACGCTGAAAGACGGCGCTTATGATTTTATTTCCAAACCGATTGACATCAACCGTTTGATTACGAGCGTAAAAAATGCTCTGGACAAAAGAATACTCTCCAAAGAAAACCGAAATCTGCAATCCGAAAACAAAAACCTGAAAAAGAAAGTCAGCAAAAAATATCAAATGATTGGCGAAAGTCCTGTTTTGAAGAAAATTCAGGATATGATCGACAAAGTAGCTTCTTCTGATGCAAGAGTTTTGATTACAGGACCAAACGGTGCCGGGAAAGAATTGGTGGCACACGCCATACATGCACAAAGCGACCGTTCAAAAGGTCCGATGATTGAGGTAAACTGCGCTGCAATCCCTTCCGAACTTATTGAATCTGAATTATTTGGACACATAAAAGGTTCATTTACCGGAGCCATTAAAGACAAACAGGGAAAATTTGAACTCGCCGATCACGGAACTATTTTTCTTGATGAAATCGGAGATATGAGCCTGATTGCACAGGCAAAGGTGCTCCGTGCATTGCAGGAAAGCAAAGTTTCGCCCGTGGGAAGCGACAAAGAAGTAAAAGTTGATGTACGCGTAATTGCGGCAACCAATAAAGATATGCAGAAAGAAATTCAGGAAGGAAGATTCCGGGAAGACCTTTATCACCGCCTTTCCGTGATTGAAATTTATGTACCGCCTTTGGATGAAAGAAAAGAAGATATTCCGCTTCTGGTGGATCATTTCACTCGGAATATTGCAGAAGAACACGGAAACAGCCCAAAAGAATTTGCAGATTCTGCGATAAAAAAACTTCAAACTTTTTCCTGGACCGGAAATATCCGTGAACTTCGTAACGTAGTCGAAAGACTCGTTATTTTGGGAGGAAATCCTGTAACAGAAGAAGATGTAGTAAGTTTCGTACGAAAATAAAAAAAACAAATACATATCAATAAACCCAAAAGTTTGCGGTAATTTTGCCGCAAACTTTTTTTGTGCAAATCCTCAATCCCCAATACACCAAAAGAACGCTGCAACTGGCTGTACCTGTAATGATTACGCAACTCGGTCAGGTTTCTGTAAATCTTTTCGATACCATAATTGTTGGCAAACTTTTAGGTGCGGATGCATTGGCTTCCGTTTCACTTGGCAACGCCATTTTCTTCAGTATTTTTGTTTTTGCATTGGGAATGTCCTTTGCAATTCCACCACTGGTTTCCGAAGCACATGCCAAAAACGATCATACGGAAATCAACCGTATTACCCGACACGGATTTATCATCAACCTATCAGTAGGAATTATTCTGATGATTCTTTTGCTGGCAGCCACACCTTTGCTGTACCACATGAATCAGCCGCCACAAATTATTCCGGATACCATTTCGTTTTTGCAGATTATGGCTTACAGCATTCTTCCTTTCATGGTTTTTCAAACGTTGCGCGAAACTTCAGAAGGACTTTCGTATACTATTGGAGTAACCAAAGCCACGATTATTGCTAATATTCTGAATATCGCCCTGAATTATGTTTTTATAAAAGGAATGTTCGGATTTCCGCCAATGGGAGTTAAAGGTTCCGCTCTCGCCACTTTATGTTCACGGGTTTTTATGATGATTTTTTTGTATTATGTTCTTAAAAATGAAAAATCCACGAAACGATATATTGAAGAATTCAGTTTAAAAGTGAAACTTTTTTCAAAATCATTATTCCGGAAAATGATAAAAATCGGGATTCCGACCGCTTTACAAATGTTTTTTGAAGTTACCGCTTTTGCAGCTGCGGCATTCATCTGCGGACTCATTTCTGCACACGATATTGCATCACACCAAATTGCGCTCAGCATGGCTTCATTTACCTTTAATCTCTGCATCGGTTTCAGTGTGGCTTCTACGGTAATGATCGGGAATCGTCTGGGCGAAAGAAATTTTGTTGAACTTCGCAAACAGGGCATCAATAATCTGAAAATTGTTTTTCTGTTTATGCTGTTCTGCGGATTAATTTTTATTCTCGGCCGGAACATTCTTCCTACATTTTTCACAAGATCAGGCGAAACTGAAGTAATTGCACTGGCATCAAAGCTTTTGATTATCGCCGCTTTATTTCAACTTTCGGATGGAGTTCAGGTGGTGGCTTTAGGTTGTTTGCGCGGAATTCAGGATGTAAAAATCCCGAGTATTCTTACTTTTATTGCCTATTGGCTGATTACCATTCCTTTGGGCTATTATTTATGCGTAACGTTAGAAATGGGCGCTTTCGGAATGTGGATTGCGCTTGGCTTAGGACTTACCATTTCCGCTTTTTTACTGGTAATCCGATTTTTAAATCTGAGCAAAAGAAGAATTAAAAGCCATCAGAAATATTGAGGTTAAGGGATGTTTAATATTTTACCAAAATTTTTTATATAACTTCAGAAAATCATTTTTACTAAATTTTGCTCTTTTGAGCATATCATTGCGATGAACAAAGCAATAAACTTGCTTTTTTTGATTTATCCCGATAAATATCTTCAAGCATGGAGAATAAAATCCAACTCAAAACAGCTAAAAAAATTTAAACAGACTCTTAGCCAAAATTTATTGTAAGTTTTGGCTAAAGCCAATCAATATTCCTTTTTAAAATGGGCTAAAGCCCATTCCATCGAGGTTTTTATAAACCATAATAATTTTACTACTTCACAATTTTCCTGTTTATAGTTTCTCCTGTTCTCGTAGTTCCTGTTACAATATAAATACCTTTCGCAAGATTAGCAATATTTACAGATTTGCTGTTAGAAAAAATTTGTTTTACAACTTTTCCCGAAAGGTCTGTTATTTTTACTTTTGATATTTCTTCTGAAAAATGAAGAATGTCTATTACGGGATTTGGATAAATTGCAATCTTCTTTTTATTAATATCTGATAATGACATTTCTCCACCGAATTCATAGGCACCCAAATCAATATTCACATTAACTAATCTCGGGTTTCCTTCTATATCTTTATCCAATATAAGATTTCCGCCCTCGTTTTCATAAAGTGTATTATTTCCTGCATTTATTAGCGGACTCCCACTTGCAAGTGAAAAATCATTGTTTTGCGAATCCGAGAATACAAGAAGGGAAGTATCTGTTCCGTCAATATTGCCAGAACCACCACCACTGATGTTTAATCCTTCGATAATGCTGTGGTAAATTATTGTGGGCTGAAAATTTATACCATTATTAAAATCAGCGGTATTAGACCAAATGATACTATTTCTAAATTGTGCATTTCCAGCAACTCCTCCTCCTAATGAAGATATATTCTTACTAATTGTGCAGTTTGTTATTTTAGCAATTGTATTTACAAATGGTTGGGAAATTATTCCTCCACCGGAACTGTTAGCCGAATTGTTACTAATCACAGTGTTCAATAAATTGAGAGTACCCAAATAATTGTGAACACCACCACCTGTAAGATTTGTTGCATTATAACTAATATTACTGTTATTTATACTGATTGTACCTGTATATAAATATATTCCACCTCCACTCATATTTTGTGAATAATTTCCAATTATTTTACAGTTGTGCATACTTATATTCCCAGATTGCTGATAGATTCCTCCACCGTATTTCATTGTATTCAAATTCTGATTTATTGAGCAATTATTAAGAATGAGAGTACCATTAATCGTGTAAATTCCAGCACCTAAATCTGTTGCTGTATTTCCTATGAATATTACATTACTTAAAGTAAGCGTTCCATTAATATTAAAAATACCGGCTCCATAAGCACGATTAATAGAACTATTGCCAATCTGAATTGTAAATGCACCAGTTGCAGAACCTCCTGTTATTTTAAGACCATCTATCAATGTCGTTCCTCTGTTGATAATGATATGATGAGCGTTTTCCGTAGAATTTGAAATAGTTAAGGTTTTTCCGATTCCGGCAACAATGTCATCTCCATTGAAATCTCCACTAAGAACAGTAGAATTAACAATTATATCACGCTGGTCAATAGAAGTTTCCACTCCAGAAAATCCGCCATATAGGGAAACATTGTCTTTCATCACAAAAGCATTATCGCGATTATTGAGTTCTATGACATCAAGATTATCTGCGGGTCTAATTGGTTTGTAGACTCCTGCAGCAATCCAAATCTGGGTATTAGGAGAGGCTATATTTATCATAGCCTGTATATCAGATGAAGCATTTTCCCAACTACTACCATCTTGCATTCCCGTTCCTATAGGTTTAACGAAAAGAATAGTGGATGCTATCTTTTTCTTAACTCCTAAAATATTATCAGTTGTTAGAGTAAGATTTATTGCAAAGCCATTAGTTGCAATAAGTACAAACACAAAGAGAAAAATTGCTTTTTTCATCATTATATTATTAAGTTAAAAATTTTATTTTGCAGCAAAGATACCTAAAAAAGAAAGTATAGAAAAAAACAGTGTATCCATATTTCATACTGTTAGTAATGGTTCTGGAAGACCAATAAAATGCAACGGAAGAGATACGCTTTTCAGCGCACTTTGTAATCCATTCTGCATTTTACCAGATTTAGATTAACAAGACTTTTAAAATACTAAATACTTTACGGTTGTTGAAAACCTGGCTAGCAATAGAAAAAGGTATAAAATAAAATACGCCGAAATTGTAGATATGAAAGCCGTAATAAAATAGTTGTTTATGAACAGGTATTTTTTCAATAAACAATTTTGAACATATCATGAATTTTTCACAAAATAGCCTAACAGAAACACACCCGAATAAATTCGAAGTTATTAATTGTTGGAAAAACAGTTTTTTATCGACTTTTATAAAACTGTAAAGCATTGATTGAATATCAAATCATCAACGATCTATTTTTTACAGTTTAAATTCAAGTTTTACATTAAAAAATCTTCCCGTTAAACGCACCGGAACCGGATACATGTAACTGGACGTAACATCTGTAATCCATTGATTTGCCACGGTATTATTAATATTGAATGCATTGAAAATCTGGACACCCAAAATCAGTTCATCAAAATTACTCCAGAAACCTCCGCCTTTTACTTTATTGTCTTTCTGATCGATGAAAACTTTGGAAAGACCGATGTCCACTCTTTTATATGAAGGCAAAGTTCTGCGGAATTCATACGGATCCGAGAACAATGGCGCACCGTTTGGAAGTCCGCTTGCGTATGTTAAAGTAAGATTCACTCTCATGCTCGGGAATTTCGGCATATAATCCTGATAAAATAATGAAAAACGGAATCGCTGATCGGTTGGTCTTTCAATTTTACCTCTTCCGTCAATATCTTCAAAAACACGGGCATAACTTGCAGAAATCCAAGAATCAACACCTGGAACAAATTCTCCGAAAAGCCGTGTATCAATTCCGTAGGCGTACCCTTCAGAATTATTTTTTCCGGTATAGCGAATCCGAACATTATCCAGATAATACGGAATCAGATTATCCAATTTTTTATAATAGGCTTCCGTTGTTAATTTGAACGGACGATCGGCCATTTTAAATTCATAATCGTTGGCTACAATAAACTGAATTGAACGCTGGGATTTAATATCTGAATTAAAATTCCCGTCCAAATCTTTAATCTCTTTATAATACGGTGCCTGATAATAAATACCTCCCGAAATCCGGAACAGCATATCCGCATCCCAATCCGGTTTTATAGCAAACTGCGCTCTTGGTGAAATAATCGTTTCATCATTGAAAGTCCAGTGTGCAGCACGAACTCCGGCATTTACAAAAACTTTGCTGCTTCCCCAGTTGAATTTTTTAGAAAACTGTGCATATCCGGAAAAACGCGTCGGTTTAATGTGATTGTTTCCTGAAATTAAATATCTCAGTTTCAAATCGGAAGCATCCAGATTTCCCGGCAAAACAAAATCTCTCGGCGTGCTGTATCCTAAAGAATCTATGAGTTGCCATTCGTTTGTTAAATCCCTCAAATTTTCTTTTTCCAGCTTCACTCCTACTTCATAATCGGTATTTGCATCCGGTGAAAACTTCGTTCTGAACTGTGAACCGAAAGTTTTTACCAACAGATCATTTCTGGCATGATCGATTTGTCCGCCCACATCATACGACGTTACAGGATCTCCGGTTTCCGGATCAAAGGTTTGAAGAAGATAGGCAGAAGCGATGGAATAATATTCCTTTTCCCGGTTTTGGTAGGCAAAATTATCCAGTGTAAACGACCATTTTTTATTGGGTTTGAAATTTACCGATGCTGTTCCCATCATGTTTTTATATTGGTCATCTTCCTTTCCATCATAGAAAACGGTAAGTTTTATGGGCATTTGTACCGTTCCGAAATCCACATCTTTCTGTTTCGGAATCATTTCGTAATCGTTTTTACTATAAAATCCGATGAAGGAAATATTCCATTTCGGGTTGATGTCGTAGTTGATGTACGTTTGAAGATCCATGTACTGCGGATTGAAATCGGTATCTTCATTCAGCGTGTTCAGCACCAGATTGGTATTTCGGTAACGCCCGGAAATAATGGCCGAAAGTTTTTTATCCTTTGATGCAAAACCGGTGGTTAATCGTCCTCCAATTAAACTGGCTTCTCCGGAAACCTCAAATTTCGTGGGTCTTCTGTAATACACATTCAGTGCAGACGACATTTTATCGCCGTATTTCGCTTCAAAACCACCTGCAGAAAAATTGACCATTCCCACCATATCAGGATTGATGACACTCATTCCTTCCTGAAGAGAATTTCGAACTAAGAACGGACGATAAATTTCGATATCATTAATATAGATCAGGTTTTCATCGTAATTTCCACCACGCACCATGTATTGTGAAGAAAGTTCGGCATTGCTGTTTACGCCGGGCAAAGCTTTAATTAAAGTTTCCACGCCACCACCTAAAGAAGCAACTTGCTGGGCTTCTTTCGCAGAAATCTCAATGGAAGTAAGATCGGTTACTTTTACCTTTGCTTTTTTCTGAAATACCACCTCTTCAATTGCCGTTTCGCGAACGCTTTTCAGGAAAAGAACGTTTACATTCTGAACTTTTGGCGAAGTTTTCACCGTTTTGGAAAAGCCTTTAAAACCTTCCTTTTCCACACTTAAGGTCTGCTCTGAATCGGCAATCGGAATTTTTAGCGTTCCGTTTTCTGCAGTGGTATAATTTTCATTGTTGTAGGAAACATGGGCATCGGCAACAGGGCTTCCGTTTTCATCAAGAATTTTGAGGTTAATCTGTGCCAGTGAAAAAAGGGGCAGCAGAAACAGGAGTAAAGTGATCTTTTTCAAATCAAACAGTTTTTAAACGTCTAAAGATATTAAAAATAGGCTCTTTAACAAAAATAAAACAAGAAAAATCATCAAAATACAAATCACAAAAATAGGAGTATTTAAGCGTGATTCTGATTATTCTTTTTTCTTATTTCTGTAAGGTAAGTTTCTTTAAGAACGTAGTACAATGAATGTCGGTTTACAATCATGGAAGCAATGGAAGAAATCATTCCGGCAAGCATCAGATGGAAAATCAAAGAGTGGCGGTCGGTCATTTCGAGTACGATAATGGCGGAAGTAAAGGGAGCTCTCGTAATTCCAGTAAGGAACGCCACCATGCCGCATAGTACAACAATATTGGTTTCGCTAGGAGATAGATGTATCCACCCCGAAATCACCGAACCTATTGAAGCACCAGCAGATAGCGCTGGAGCAAAAATTCCGCCTGCACCTCCCGACGTAAATGAAAGCGCAGAACCCGCCATTCTCAG
>DALZZF010000004.1:111874-127287 GCA_031987605.1 Bergeyella sp.
TGTCATCGGTAAAAAGGATTCTGTCCATAATACCTTTACCTGAACCCAATGCCTCCCTGCTGATAAAATATGCCATAAAAGCAAGTAAAAGTCCGGAAATGACAAGAAAAACAATATGTTGACGGTCTGATTTAAGATTTTTGGATTTCCACTTGTTGATTTCTAACATGATCACAGAAAGACGGCTTGCCATAATTCCTGAAATACCTGCTACCAAAATCACAGGAAATAGCACCCACAAAGTTGTTTCCTGCGTTTTCGGATAACCGAGATATAAATAAGAACCAGCAAGTGTTTGTGAAGTAAGTCCTGCAATGATTACTGCGGTAAAAAGTGCCGTTTTAAAGTAATTGATATGCGTTTTCGATAATTCTTCAACAGCGAAAACAATTCCTCCAAGTGGTGTATTGAATGCGGCAGAAAGTCCTGCTGCCGCTCCCGTCATAATCATATTTTTTTTAGAAATTTTCGGCCACCATTTCGGAAGACACTCGTTCACTTTTCTGAAAACTGAACCGGCCAGCTGAATCGTAGGACCTTCACGACCAACGACACCTCCGCCCATTACAAGAACTACCGATGAAAGAACTTTCATAAAGATAATTTTCATGCTGAGAAAATGAAAAATCTTCTTATTTTCTTTGGGATTTGCCAACTCTATGGCCGCCATTACCTGTGGAATTCCACTTCCTTTGGCATATGGAGCAAATTTTTTCACCAACCACCAAGAAAGTACAAACGCAGCGGGCGTGATCATAAATACACTCCATAAATGCCATTCCAGAATTTTTTGAAGCATCACCTCCGCCCAATGGAATACCTGTGCATAAAATACAGCAATAAGACCGGTAATTACAGAACCAATCCAAAAAGGAACAGCCTGAAGAAGATTGTTCTTCAGCTGTTCATTTCTAATGTTATCAAATGAATGTTTAAGTACTCTCCGGACTACAGTAAAAATCCTCCACATACCACCGATTTTTATATGATTATAATACGGCTTCTCTTACTTTTGTCAGTTTTGCAAGTAAATCGTCGAGCAAATCCAGTTTCAGCATATTTGCTCCGTCGGATTTTGCACAGGACGGATCGGGATGCGTTTCGATGAAAATTCCGTCTGCACCTACGGCAATTGCTGCTTTTGCAATGGTTTCTATCAGTTCCGGTCTTCCGCCTGTAACGCCGGAATTCTGGTTGGGTTGCTGCAAAGAATGGGTAACATCCATAATGACGGGAGCGTAATTTCTCATCGTTGGAATTCCTCTGAAATCCACCACCAAATCGGTATATCCGAATGAATTTCCACGCTCGATAATCGCTACTTTATCATTTCCTGAATCCAGCACTTTTTGAACGGCAAATTTCATGGATTCCGGAGAGAGAAACTGTCCTTTTTTCAAAGTTACGGCTTTTCCCGTTTTCGCGGCAGCAACCAGCAAATCGGTTTGCCTTACGAGAAATGCAGGAATCTGAAGCACATCTACATACTGCGCTGCCAAAGCGGCGTGTTCGTTTTCGTGAATGTCGGTTGTGGTCGGAATATTGTACTTCTCTCCTACTTTTTTCAAGATTTCAAGGGCATTTTCATCGCCAATTCCGGTAAAGGAATCTACTCTGGATCGGTTGGCTTTTTTAAAACTTCCTTTAAAAATATACGGAATATTGTATTTATCGGACAGCTTTACGATATGGTCTGCAATTTCCATTGCCATTTCTTCGCTTTCAATGGCGCAAGGTCCTGCAATCAGGAAAAAGTTTTTGGAATCTTTGTGATGAATTTTATCTAAAGACTGAATAAAAGTATTGTTCATTTTTCTTATTTATAAAGCTTTGCAGCTATTTTTTCAAAGGTATTGATATTTCTTGAGGTGAATTGGTCTTTCATATTTTTACGGCCTAAAATTTTCCCGAATTCTGATTCCAGCGTATTTCCTTTTGGGGTTTTCCAATAAAAACTGGCATCGATAATTTCGGCTGCTTCACCGGTTGATTTTCTGCATTTTTCAAATTCTTTTTTCAATATATTTTCAACATCCGGATTTGCAATAAACGTGTAAATATGAAAATCTTCCTGTTTCTGAAACGGAGAATTTTTCAGGATATTTTCAATTTCAGTCTGATTTCGGATAAAAAGGAAAGCCTCATAATTAAAATGTTCCGACATTGCCGATTGCAGCTTTTTTTTCAGTGTATCATGATTTTCATCCGATTCAAAAAGAATATTCCCGGATGCCAGAACAGAAGAAACATTCTGCACACCTGCGCTTTTAAATACATCGCAAACTTCCGCCATTTTCATATTGGTTCCTTTTACGTTTACGCCGCGAAGAAATGCACAGAATTTCATGGATTGGTTTTGGGTTTAAGGTTTGAATTTAGATTTCTGCGAAATGACAAACGTTGTGTTTAAAGTTTTTTTCATCTTTTTCAAGATATGAAATTATCCTGTAACCTCTATAAAAATATCTTCACTAATTTAACTCAATTCTTCCCACTCCCATCTTCCATCTTCCATCTTCCATCTTCCATCTTCCCATCTTCCCATCTCCCAACATCACTTCCTTTCATATAAATTATAATCCGTTCCCGATGGTTTCATGTGATAAATCTTTTCAAGCAAAGGATTATCGCTGGTCAAATACTCCTTGATTCGGTATTCTTTAATCAGTTTGTAATGCTGCTGATAATACACTGCATTTTTTCCTTCAAACAGATTATCATAGGAAAGCAGATATTTTGGTTTACGGTTTTTCACTGTATTGATCCAATAATTGGGTTTGTCTTTTGCAATTTCCTCTTGAATTTGCTTATCCACCAATCCCACTTCATCAATTGTTTTCAGATGCGAATAATACGGAACAAAACCTGCTGGTTCAAGTAAAATCCATTGATTTTTATCTTTTTCATAGGAATTCAAAAACAATCCGATATTCCGGCGATAATTCCATTCTCCATTTCCGGTGGCGATGGAATGTACAGTCTGGAAAACCAACATTGGCAACAGATAAAACAGAAATAATAATGAAATCCAAAGATATTTGCGCTTTTTCTGTTCCAGTACAAAAACCAAAACCGGCACAAACAGCAGGATTTGCGGCACCCAATAATACCAATCGAAATAGCTTTTCTGGGAAATAAAAATCGCTTGTTTTGCCCAACCGAAAAGGAAAATAATCCAAAGGAAAAAGTTACGTTCCTTCTTTTGCCGAATCAGAAATAGGAAACAAATCCCTTCAAATAAAAGGATTAAAACGGTAAACGGATTGAAATCTCCGGGAAGTTTGAGCATTCCCCAGAAATTGCCCCAGTTTTTATTAAAATAAATCCAATTCAGTCGTGAAGTAAATTCCTGATCGTAGCGCAGTTTTTTGGCAACAATGGTATTATTCACGAGTTCATGAAAATAAAACCAGTTGAAGCTCAGCACGGAAAGTACACCAAGAATTCCGCCCAAAACATAGAACCATTTGATTTTTTTGTTCCAAAGCACATCCACCAGAAATACAATTCCGAGGAAAATCGCGGTATCGATTCGGGTGAAAAGAATCAGAACCGGAAATAGAATCTGCGCCCAGATTTTTGACTTATAAAACCCGAAATACAGAAGCGCCATTTCCAGAAAGAAAAGAATTCCGTATTCCATTCCGAGAATTGAAATTTTAATCGAAGGCGGAAGCAAACCGAAAAACACAATGAACAATCCTTGCAACAATGCATTTTTCAAAACCATTTTTGAAAGTAAAAAACTTCCGATCGTAAAAAGAATGGAATTGAAAATCAGCAACGGATAAATAAAATGTTCTTTTCCAAAAATAGCATTAAACAGCCATGAAACAAAAACATATAAATGAGTGGTTGATGCCGAAATTTTGGTATCGCCATTAAAACCAATCACTCCATAATCCAACAGATTCTGGGCAACGCGCCAGGTGATAAATGCATCTTCCTGAATATGATGCGTCAATAAAAACGGTAATTTAATCAGCACTACGAAAATGGCTGCAAATAATGGTAAGTT
Organism: Bergeyella sp.; assembly: GCA_031987605.1. Taxonomy (GTDB): domain Bacteria; phylum Bacteroidota; class Bacteroidia; order Flavobacteriales; family Weeksellaceae; genus JAFAGO01. The sequence continues at coordinate 115,893 of DALZZF010000004.1, forward strand.
CCGGAATCGAGAATCATTCTGCTCCATAGAAAACATAAAATTTTAAAGGAACAAAGATAATCCAAAAAAAACTTTGGCAAAGCCCGAAGACTTTGCCAAAGATATAAGTATACTATTTCTAAAAAAATTACTGTGTCGCCCGAATAATCGCATTGGTAATCTGGCTTTCTTTTTCTGCCGCGTATGTGGAATCGTAAGGATTCATCAAATCGAAAATATAGGTATAGAACGGCGTGATTTTCTGTACGTTATCGGATTCTTTATAGGCTTTTTCTTTGCCCATCTGCTCCAGATTTTTAATGAAGCTATTAAAACGTTTATCTAAAGGTTCAATGGATTTTACAAGATAATCGTAGGCTTTATTTTTTTGCCCGAGTTTTTCATAAGCATCAGAAACCGCTGCCACAACCAGAGAATATTCCATTGGTTTTGTCCGCATCTGCCTTCCCAGAAAACGCTGATCGTCCGCAGGAAGACTGCTGTAATAATCATATTCTTCAAAAATTCCTTTTTTCAGTTCATTGGCGAGTTTTAGTCCTTTTTGCTCTTCTCCTGCCACAATGTATCCGTAAACAATCGAACTTAAAGAACGTGGATCATTGTACTTCTGAACCGGAATTTCACGGGCAGCCAGATCGAGAATTTCTACAGCTTTTGCTTTCTCTCCTTTTAAGGCTAATGCTTCTGCAGCGCGACTTGCAGAACTTCTGTAACTCACAATATTTTGTTGAGCCGTTTCATCAAAATGAACTTTCAAATCCTTGAAATTACCCCATTTATAATTTTTTACCACTTTGTACAAATCATCTGCGTCCACTCTGCCCATTTCTCCGGCTTCTGTTTCTTTGGTTTTAATCGGAATCAAACGGTAACTGAAACCATCATATTGCAGATAATCATTGAGATAGAAAATATTTTCACTATCATATACACCACCTGATGAAAAGTTTATCGGACGCTTCCAGTCGAAATTCGCCAGAATATCCAACATCATCAGATTGTTTTTGAACATGGTGTTATTTTTATAAGTAATCGGAATATAATCCACGGCTGAAGCCATATCCTGAGGTTTGATGATACCCGACTTCAATGCGTTGGCTTTGTTTACAGGAAGAATGAATTTGGAAACAGGAATAAAATTCATTCTTTCATATTTTTCTTCCCCGAAAACCATTTTCAGGACTTCATCTTTGTCGGCAGACTTCATTTTCAGGAAGTTTACCGCATCTTTTACCGTCATGGAATCCTGAGTTAAATATTTTCTGAATCCTGCAAATGCTTCCGGAGGTGCACCCTGATCTTTTAGGTTTGCAAATACAATTTCCCATTCTTTTTTGCTCATCAGATAAATCTGATCGTTGGTTCCATCACGGTATTCTTCATGAGTGAAAGAGGAAGGAACGCCCATCGCATTATAGGTTCGTCTTTTCACCTGATCGATATTCCAAGGAGTGGAAAGCAGGGTGAAATTCACGACTTTTACATCATCCCGGAAACGCTCGGTTTCCTGAATTCCCCAAACCGGATAGGTATCATTATCGCCATATACAAAGAGAATTCCGTCTTTTGGTAAAGATTTTAAAGTAGAATATGCGTAATCATAAGCGGCATAACGGTGGCTTCGGTTGTGCGGATTGTAATTCTGGAAGCCCATCATAAATGGTATTCCCAATAACAAAATTCCTAATCCCAGATTTAAAGCACTTGATTTCACTTTGGTCTGAATCAACCATAAAACCGCACCTGCACCAAGACCAATCCAAATGGCAAACGCATAAAATGAGCCGACCATTGCATAATCTCTTTCGCGGACTTCAAACGGTTTCACACCGGTATAGAAAACAATTCCGACACTAGTCAGAATAAAAAGTGAAAGGATTGCATAGAACCGTCCAAAATCTTTATTCAACTGGAAGAAGAATCCTATAAGTCCCAGAATCAGCGGTAAAAAGAAAAATTTTACGGTGCTTTCATTCTGGAATTTCGCAGGCATTTTACTTTGGTCGCCCCACATCATATTATCAACAAACGGAATTCCGGAGATCCAGTTTCCGTTAGTAATTTCCATATTTCCTTCCAAATCGTTTTGTCTTCCGGAAAAGTTCCAAAGCAGATAACGCACGAAATAATATCCGTTCTGAAAAGTGATAAAATAATCCAGATTCTGTGTAAAAGACGGGCGCTGAATATTGAGAATATCATATCTTTTTACATCCAGATAATCCTGTGCTTTTATGGTTCCGCTTTCGTATTTTTTTCTCAGTTCGTCAAAAATCTGCTGCGCTTCGGGACTGTCGGCAGCATCGCCGTTTCCGTAATTAAAAGCAAAATCGGGTGCACCATACATCGACACATAATTTTGCATGACAGCAGGATCTTCGCTGAACATTCTCGGGAAAAAACTTACCTGTTCTTTGTTGAACACATAATTGAAACGTTCTCCAACTTTACGGTAGGTTTTGGTTTTTTCGTCTTTTTCGTATATATCCCCGAATTTGAACATCCCGTCATCTTTCACGGTTTTCAAACTTCCATCATCATTACGATCAATTCCTTTTGCATCTAAAAATGCCGTATAATTCTGTCCGTAAATGGTGGGCCAGTCTCCGTATTGTTCACGGTTGTAGTAATCGAGCATTCCGATGGCGTTGTCGGGATTATTAAGGTTCATTGGCGGATTGGCATTCGCACGAATCGGAATAACCAGCCAACAGGAAAAACCGATAATCATATACACCACAGAAAACGAAATCGTTTGATAAAGGTTCTTTTTGCTGTTTCTGGCGTATTTTATGGCAAAATAACACAGGGTTACCAAAATTAAAAAGGCAATAATGGTTCCTGAATGGAACGGCAACCCGAGTCCGTTCACGGCAAAAATTTCAATTTTACCGAAAAGCGACATAATCAGAGGGAAGATTATTTTGAAAACAATGGACAGAATAAACAATGTAATTGCATTTGCCCAAAGGAAACTTTTCCAGGTGAAGGAGTAATTCCTTGCATAATACATTAAGCAAACTGCCGGAAGTGCCAGCATAACCATCATGTGTACTCCTACAGAAAGTCCGATGACAAAGAAAATAAGAATAATCCAGCGTTCGTTGTCTGCATCATGATATTCATTTTCCCATTTTGTAATCAGCCAAACCAAAAGTGCGATAAACATGGATGCCATGGAATATACTTCTCCTTCCACCGCCGAAAACCAGAAGGTATCCGAAAAAGTAAAACACAAAGCTCCAACCGCACCTGCAAAAAGAATGGCAATTTCCTGAGATCGGGTTACTTCTTCAAAATCTTTATTTAAAAGTCTTCTTACCAAATGCGTAATGGTCCAGAACAAAAACAGAATCGTAAGCGCGCTGAATAACGCCGACATCGCATTAATCACAATGGAATAATGATGTCCTTCCCCAAAAGCAAAAATCGCGGCAACTGCTCCAACCAGTTGAAAAAGTGCTGCTCCGGGGGCATGCGTAACCTCAAGTTTTACGGCTGAAGAAATATACTCTCCACAATCCCAAAAACTGAAATTGGGTTCAATGGTGGACCAATACGTAATTAAAGCAATGGAAAAAACTACCCATCCTAAGATGGTGTTCCATTTCTTAAAAGACCAGTTTTTCATATATAAAAAATCAATGGTGCGAAAATACTGTTTTTTGTCGGGTTAATCCTGATTTTAACATAAATTAAATTTTTGGTCTGAAATTTGAAATCACCAAAATTCGTTCTAAAAATCAAGGGCAGAAAAAGATGCGATTCGTCATAAATATTAACAAAAAATGAATTGCTTATTATTTTTTTCGTATTTTTGCCAACGGTTTTCTAGAGAAAAAATAATTGAAAATGACTAATGTTTACGATAACATTCTTGGTTTAATCGGGAACACTCCATTGGTAAAACTCAATGCTGTAACCAAAGATATTCCGGCGACCGTCTATGCTAAACTGGAATCTGCCAATCCCGGTCATTCAACTAAGGACAGAATTGCGCTTCACATTATTGAAAATGCAGAAGAAAAGGGACTTTTAAAAGAAGGTTCAATTGTAGTAGAAACGACTTCCGGAAACACCGGTTTCTCAATTGCGATGGTTTGTATTATCAAAGGATACAAATGCATTCTGGCAGTGAGTGATAAAACAAAACCGGAGAAAATTGCTTATTTAAAGGCTTTAGGTGCAACCGTATACGTTTGTCCTGCAAATGTTCCTGCGGATGATCCCAGAAGTTATTATGAAGTCGCCAAAAGAGTGGCCAAGGAAACTCCAAATTCCGTATATATCAATCAGTATTTCAATGCGTTGAATATTGATGCTCATTATAAAACCACAGGCCCTGAAATTTGGGAACAAACGGAAGGAAAAATCACGCATATTTTTGCCTGCACTGGAACCGGAGGAACCCTTTCTGGATCTGCAAAATTCCTGAAAGAACAGAATCCCGATATTCGGGTAATCGGTGTAGATGCTGATGGTTCAATTCTTAAAGGATATCATGATAACGGGACTATTAACAAACTTGATATTCACCCTTATCAGATTGAAGGGATGGGGAAAAATTTAATTCCCGGCGCACTCCTTTTTGATAAAATTGATGAATTTGTACGTGTAAACGATGAAATGTCCGCATACAGAACCCGTGAAATTGCACTGAAAGAAGCGATTATGGGCGGGTATACTACAGGAGCTGTAACTCAGGCTTTAATTCAGTATGCCAACAGCCACCCCTTTACAAAAGACGATTTGGTCGTTCTTATTTTTCCCGATCACGGATCTCGCTATATTACCAAAGTATACAGCGATAAATGGATGGAAGAACAAGGATTCATCAACAATTGTTTTCATAATTATGATGAAGTTTTCAAAACAGAAATCATTAAATAAAAATACCGCTTAAAACACAACATAAAAGCCTGAAACATAGGCTTTTTTTTATTATTATATTTTAGTTACATTTGTGTAATAATACATTATAAACCTAAGAATAAAAATGGTAGATATTTTTGAAAGAATCAAGCAAAATCCCGGACCTTTAGGACAGTTTGCTGATTATGGTGAAGGATATTTTATTTTTCCAAGACTGGAAGGACCCATTGGTCCAAGAATGAGATTTCAGGGAAGAGAAGTGATTTTTTGGAGTGCCAACGATTATCTGGGACTCTGCAACCATCCCGAAGTTCTGGAGGCCGATGCCAAAGCTGCCGCAGAATACGGAATGTTTTACCCCATGGGTGCACGTGCAATGTCCGGTGAAACCGACCAGCACCTGAAATTAGAACATGAACTTGCTGATTTTGTACAAAAAGAATCTGCCTATCTTTTGAATTTCGGATATCAGGGAATGCTTTCCACCATTGAAGCGTTGGTTACCCGACACGATGTTATTGTGTATGATGTGGATTCTCATGCCTGTATTGTGGATGGCGTGCGCATGCATTTCGGTAAAAGTTTTACCTACCGCCACAACGATATGGAAAGCCTTGAGAAAAACCTGCAAAGAGCCACAAAAGTTGCTGAAGAAAACGGTGGCGGAATTCTGGTGATAACGGAAGGGGTTTTCGGAATGCGCGGACAACAGGGAAAACTGAAAGAAATCTGTGATCTGAAAAAGAAATACAGTTTCCGACTTTTGGTGGACGATGCTCACGGTTTTGGGACTCTGGGAAAAACAGGAGCCGGAACAGGAGAAGAACAGGGATGTCAGGATCAGATTGATGTTTACTTTTCCACTTTCGCAAAATCTATGGCCGGTTTCGGAGCATTTATTGCCGGAAATAAAGAGATTGTACGTTTCTTGAAATTTAATCTGCGTTCTCAGATTTTTGCAAAATCTTTAACGATGCCAATGGTTATCGGAGGTCTTAAAAGACTTGAACTCTTAAGAACCAGACCGGAAATTAAAGCAAAACTTTGGGAAAATGTAAATAAACTGCAAAACGGTCTGAAAGAAAGAGGTTTTAACCTTGGAAATAGTAATACCTGCGTGACACCGGTGATGATGGAAGGAACTCCTGTTGAAGCAACACTTCTGGTAAAAGACCTTCGTGAAAATTTTGGAATTTTCACTTCAGTTGTCGTATATCCCGTAATTCCAAAAGGAATGATTTTGCTGAGATTAATTCCTACCGCTTCGCATACCGATGCTGAAATTAATGAAACTTTGGCCGCCTTTGAGGCCATTCATGATAAACTGGTAAACGGGCATTATAAACAAGCTGCAGAACAATTGCTGGCTGCGGAAGGTTTGGAATTTAAACCTTTGTAAAAAGCAGTTAGAAAAAATAATTAAAGCCGTTGACATATTGTCAGCGGTTTTTTGTTGGAACTAAATTTGCTTATTCCCCTACAATAAAAATCAATTATTATGAAATTTAACTGTTGGAAGTGCGTACTGATTTTATCAGCCACCTTAGGATTTTTAACCGCAATTTAATACGATCAATCGACAACTAAAAACTCCCTTGGGAGTTTTCTATTTTATAATGACAGGCTCAAATAATAGCCAAGGCAAAGGGCAAACAAGACAAAAGGAAAAACACAACCGATTCTCATCTTAGTTACATGAAATGTCCTGAAGTTCATCAGTTGTACATTTAGAATTACAAATGCACAATAGGTTTTAATATCTTAAAAATACATTGAAGTCATACAAGAATTTCATTTTTTTTAAAAAAAATCGTTTAAACACAATGCTTGTGTTGTCATTTCGCAGAAAAACAAATGCACTTTGTAGAAATATATACAGCATAACAAAACAGCGATTATTGATGCATTGAAATGAGTATAAAGTTACAAATTAATCTTTCAAATTTCTCCCCGTGTTTTGATTTTGATCCAAATTTAAAAGTAAGTTACACACAAATAGGTCTCAAAAATTTGCATAAAAAAACTCCCGAAAAATCGGGAGCTTCAATTATTTTGGTTACAAAAAAATTATTCCGCAAGAACAATTCCCTTGTTATTATTAAACTCAATCACACCACTTTTAATCGGGAAAGAGAATGCACTTTTGGCTTCATGATCTTTGGTAAAGTTTTTTTCGTAAGCTGCTCCAACTTCGTTGGTATACAATTTCACTTTTCCACTTACCAGAGATGAAACAATCGCCGCGTGATCTTTCATGATCTGAAAATCTCCATTTTTACCGGGCAGCAAAATTGAATCTACTTCACCTTCAAAAATTACGGATTCAGGAGTTAATATCTTTATGTTCATTTTTTTTAGATTTAAAGATTTCAGACTTCAGATTTCAGACATCAAAGTCTCATGTCTAAAATCTAATATCTTGTGTCTAATTTATTACGCGTTTTCTGCAAGCAATTTTTCACCCGCTTCAATCGCTTCTTCGATGGTTCCTTTCAAGTTGAATGCTGCTTCAGGGAAGCGATCCAGTTCACCATCAATAATCATGTTAAACCCTTTAATGGTATCTTTAATATCCACCAATGATCCAGGAATACCGGTAAATTGTTCTGCAACGTGGAAAGGCTGAGAAAGGAATCTCTGTACTTTTCTTGCACGGTACACAACCAATTTATCTTCTTCGGAAAGTTCTTCCATACCTAAGATTGCGATAATATCCTGAAGTGCTTTGTAACGCTGAAGAATTTCTTTTACTCTTTGAGCAGTATCGTAATGTTCGTTTCCTAAAATTTCAGGAGTCAAAATTCTGGATGTTGAAGCCAATGGATCAACCGCCGGATAAATACCCAACGAAGCAATTTTTCTGTCCAATACTGTTGTGGCATCAAGGTGGGCAAATGTTGTTGCCGGAGCCGGATCCGTTAAGTCATCCGCAGGAACATAAATCGCCTGTACGGAAGTAATGGAACCGTTTTTAGTCGAAGTAATTCTTTCCTGCATCGCCCCCATTTCAGAAGCCAATGTTGGCTGGTATCCTACTGCTGAAGGCATACGACCAAGAAGTGCAGATACCTCAGAACCTGCCTGTGTAAAACGGAAAATATTATCTACGAAAAACAACACATCTCTTCCCTGCCCTTGTCCGTCTCCATCTCTGTAAAACTCAGCCAATGTAAGTCCGGAAAGTGCTACACGAGCTCTTGCTCCCGGAGGTTCGTTCATCTGTCCGAATACGAAAGCTGCTTTGGATTCTTTCATTAAATCGGTATCCACTTTGGAAAGATCCCAACCGCCTTCTTCCATAGAATGCATGAAAGCATCACCGTATTTAATAATTCCGGATTCCAACATTTCTCTCAAAAGGTCATTCCCTTCTCTCGTTCTTTCTCCTACACCGGCGAAAACAGAAAGACCACCGTGTCCTTTCGCAATATTGTTAATCAATTCCTGAATCAGTACCGTTTTTCCTACTCCTGCTCCACCGAACAAACCAATCTTACCTCCTTTTGCATAAGGTTCAATAAGGTCGATTACTTTAATCCCGGTAAATAATACTTCTGCGGAAGTAGAAAGCTGATCGAATTTAGGCGCTTCTCTATGGATGGGCAAACCTCCATCTTTGGATAAATTTGGAAGACCATCAATTGCATCTCCAACTACGTTGAAAAGACGACCGTTTACTCCTTCACCAATCGGCATTGTAATCTGTTTTCCCTGTCCTGCAACTTCGTGTCCTCTCTGAAGACCGTCTGTTGCATCCATTGCGATACATCTTACGGTATCTTCACCAATGTGCTGTTCCACTTCAAGAACAACTTTTTCTCCGTTGGTTTTGATTACTTCAAGTGCATCATAGATTTTTGGAAGTTCTTCAACTTCACTGAATACAACGTCGATTACCGGACCGATAATCTGCGAAATTTTTCCTTTTATTTGGTTTGCCATTGCTAAATTTTTTCGTTGCGCAAATATAAGCAATCTTCTTAAAACTGCAACCCGTAAAAGAAGATTTTTATCATATTTTCTTCTCAATTTTTTAAAGAAATAACGGAAAGAATAAAACTGATTTTCATCTTTTTACAAGATTGTTTTTTTATCTTTATAGGAAAATAATTCACCATGAAAAAAAAAATTACAACTTTTCATATTCATCATCATAGGATTTCATTCTTTTGCTCAGCATCCCGATTTGTTGAACACCAATTGGAAAATTGTAAAGATTGTAAATGAAATCGGTCCCATTCATTATCCGCCACCTGTAATTCAGGAACAAGGGGCAATATTTAGTGAGAATCCACCAAACATGGACATTTCTTTTTTCAATGTGGTTTCGGGAAATCTAATTTTTAGCGGTCAGGATTCTTTTTATCTACAGGAAAAAACATGCACTCTTGCCGATTACATGGATGATAATGGTGAGGTAAACGCATTTTTTGATCAATTATGTAGTTTCTTTTACGCAGACGCAAATTATTATTATTCGATACAGAATGACGGGGTGCAAAAAAATCTGGTCATCGGTAATTCAATTTTTGGAGAAATTCATTTTAATGCATCTGCTATGAGTACAAACGATACGGAAAACACTTCTTTAACTTTTGCTCCAAATCCTGTAAAAGATTTTTTAACAGTTCAGAATTTTAAAGAAATTACCTCCATAAAAATATTTGACATATCCGGAAAGTTAGTTTTTGAACAGGAAAATAAAAGTAAAAAAATCCTTACTGTTGATATGCGAAATTTTAAACCCGGAACTTATTTTATCAGATTTAATGATGATAAGGTGCACAAAATCATTAAACAATAATCCGGTTATTTTTTGAAAATTACAGGAAGAATTTCATTTTTTGTTAAACTGAACTTCCGGATTTCTTCTTCGGAAAAATTTTGAGAGTAGTAATTGATTTCTGTTTCAAAGCCCACACTTTTTAACCGGTCAAAATAATCCATCCCATACCAGCGCACATGATCGTATTGTCCGAAATGTTTCTGGCGTTCCTTGGGATCGGTTATGCTAAAATCTTCGTACGTTTTTTCCAAAGAATTCTTCATCGGAACCTGAACAATTCCCCAACCGCCTTTTTTCATGACACGATAGACTTCGGACATGGCTTTTCGGTCATCAACAATATGCTCCAGAACGTGGTTGCAGATTACCACATCAAAACTTTCGTCTTCAAAAGGCAGATCCAGAATATCTGCTTTTACATCCACAATCGGCGAAAATAAATCTGCGGAAATATACTCCAGATTCTTCATTTTCCTGAATCTCCTCAGAAATTCCTGCTCGGGTGCGATGTGAAGGACTTTTAAATTTTGGGTGAAAAAATCGGTTTCATTTTTCAGATAAAGCCACATTTGGCGATGTCTTTCCAGAGAAAGCGTTCCGGGCGAAAGTGCATTTTCCCGTTGTTTTCCGTAACCGTAAGGCAAAAATTTGCGATATGATTTTCCGTCAATCGGATCGGTGAAATTATTTCCTTTAAAAAGCTGATAAATCAGTGGTCTCGCCCAAACACTCAACTGAATAAGTGCCGGACGCGGAATGGTATTGAGTATAAATTTTGAAAGTTTTTTCAAGTTGCAGACACATCAAAATTTACCAATTGTATTGAAATGGTTCTTCCTCATTGCTCTTGATTCCAAGCGCATCATAAATATACTGATAAGTGGAAAGCAAAACCGGTTTTCCGTTAATAATGGTCACATCATGCTCGAAATGGGCAGAAGCTTTGTTGTCCAGTGTCGTCACCGTCCAGCCATCATTGTGAAATTTCACTTTTTCGGTTCCAAGGTTTATCATGGGTTCAATGGCGAGACAAATTCCGTCTTTCAGGACTTTACCGCTTCCCTGTCTTCCATAATTGGGAACCTGCGGATCTTCGTGCATTACTTTTCCTACACCATGCCCCACCAGTTCTCGCACAACGCCATATCCTTCTTTTTCGCAATAGGTTTGGATGGCATGCGAAATATCGCCCACTCTTTTTCCACGTACGCACTGCTCGATTCCTTTGTACAAGGATTCTTTGGTTATTTTTAATAATTTCTTGATTTCAGGAGCGACTTCCCCCACTTCAAAAGTATAGGCATGGTCGCCCACAAAACCGTTGATATAAGTTCCGCAGTCTACCGAAATAATATCGCCGTCTTTTAATGGTGTGTCGTTTGGAAAACCATGAACTACCTGCTCATTCGGCGACATACAAAGTGAATTCGGGAAACCTCCGTATCCTAAAAATGCAGGTTCTGCACCGTGATCTTTAATGTAATCGTGGGCAAGTTTGTCCAAATATTTTGTAGTCACTCCCGGTTTGATTTCCGTGGCAAGCATTCCGAGGGTTTTGGAAACCAACTGTGCGGCTTCACGCATCAAATATTGTTCTTCGAGTGTTTTAAGTTGTATCAAAATAGATTTGAGATTTGAGATTTGAGATTTGAGATTTACATTTTTCAACAAAATTATAAATGCCAAATTTCAAATGGATTATTTACCAGAAAAGTCCTTTTTTCTTTTCTTTTTTAA
>DALZZF010000004.1:127387-250753 GCA_031987605.1 Bergeyella sp.
CCAAATTTCAAATGGATTATTTACCAGAAAAGTCCTTTTTTCTTTTCTTTTTTAATTTTTGAATAGGCCAGAACTTCCCCCCCTTCTACACGGAATTCAATTCTATCGTTGATGATATTGTAAATTTCACCCCAACCTGGAAAACCTCCCAAATTACGGTCATCAATGAAAAGGTCGGCATCTATTTTTCTGGATGCTTCCGCAGAATCAAAAACTTCTCCTTCAAAACTGGAATTTACGGCATAGAAATCAATACCGTTTTTGCGGCAAAACTCCACCGCTTCATCCAAAGTTTTTCCGTGGCGGTAAGTCCACAAAATCAGGCGATAGCCTTCACTCTGAAGTTTTTTCAAAGTTTCAAAAACAAATGTTTTTGGTTTCCCGATTCCCGGGTAGGCATCATCCACAATTGTCCCGTCGAAATCAATGGCTAACTTTTTATTGCTTTTAATCATCATAAAGGATTTTGATGGTGCAAAGATACTAAAAAGAATAAAAAAAAGACTGATGATCTTCAGTCCTTTCTATTTATGCGATACTAATTTTAAAGCCTTACCCATTTAAAATGGAATGAATCTTCGGGAGTCTGAATCCTGTCTGTTATTCTCTGTAAACGTTCGGGAAGTCTCAATAAATACTCTCGTGCTTTTTCTGCGGAATCATTCAATCCGGAAATCTGCTCAATTTTCCATTCTACCAAAAGGTCTTTGAGAATATTGATATAATCCTGTGCTGTATATACACTGCAACGTTGTGCTGCATCGGAAAAATGTTCCCAAAGTTCACCCACTTTCTGCCCGGACTGGCGTAGTAAATGGGCGGGCATTACAATCTTGGATTTCATCATTTTTTCAAAAGCGATCATCATTTCAGATGGATCCATTTCGAAGATTTCCGTTACAAAATGTTTGTATGCTTTAGCGTGTCTAGCTTCATCGGCGGCGATTACGCCACACATATTGGCGAGTTTTTTATTTCCGGTTTGCTTTGCTAGGCTTCCTACTCTTCGGTGCGAAACATTGGTTGCGGTTTCCTGAAAACTGGTGTACACAAAATTTTTATAAGGATCGGTTCCGGTACCAATATCAAAACCATCATTAATGAGATATTGTGTGGTGATTTCCATTTCGCGCATATTTACTCTTCCGCACAAATAAAGATATTTCCCCAGCAAATCGCCGTGTCGGTTTTCTTCTGCTGTCCACGCTCTGGTCCATTTGGTCCAGCCGTTTTTCATATCCTGCTGATTTACGCCATCGATATTCATAATCCATGATTCATAGGTGGGAAGTGCTTCTTCCGTTATACAATCGCCAATTAGGGTTACGAAAAGATCATATGGCATTTCATGGGCAAATTCCCGGAGCTCATCAATTTCATCCTTAAAATTATCTTTGGAACTGTCGGGCAGAAAGTCCGATGGTTGCCATATTTTTTCAATAGGAGTAAGATATTTTGAAATAAAATCATCCATTTTTTTCCCAATGGATTCCATTACTTCAAATTTTGTGAAGAGTGTGCTCATAAAATTTGATTAGCAGCAAAGTTACATATTTATTATTTATAACATAATATTATTCACCTTATTTTTGGCGTTTAGGTATTGGTGAACCACTTTTATAAAAATTTAAGAACCTGCTTAAAATTTTATTTCTGAAAATCTTAAACAGGTTGGTTCTAATATGTGGACTATATCTTCAATTAAAATACATTGATTTTTACAACAACTTTTCAATAATTGGTTTTATCTTTTCAGAAATATACCGATATCCTTTCGAATTAGGATGAACACCATCTTTCGATAAATACTCCTCTTTGTTTAAAAAGAAATCATCATACAATGAAATGTATTGTAACGAATTTTTCACAGCAAATGCTTTTGTTGCTGCATTATATTTCAAAATTTCCTGATTGGATCTTAATCTTCCTGCCGGATTCGGATGTCCATCTAATCGTTCTGCAACAGGAATAATCTCAATAAGATAAATATGATCTGTAATATTTTTTGCAACTAGGACTGCTCTTTCTAAGTTCTGTTCAAATCGTTCTAGTGGTACTTCTTGTTTTCCGTCATTGATAACTAAATCATTTGCACCGTAGGAAAAAAAAATCAAATTTTCTTCTGATGATTTTCTGGCTTCTAATTCAACCTGAAGTCTTTTAATCAATCCATCTGTATTTTCTCCTCCAATTCCAAGATTAAAAATATTCACTTCACTAGCATCATGATGATAAAACTGATGATAAGAATATCGTTTAAGAATATCCACCCAACCTCCTAATTCACCATCATACTCACCAAAAGTAATACTATCTCCGAAAAATAATCCATTTGCCATTTTCTCTATTTTTTAGAGTTAACAATCAGGAAATCAACACGTCTCCTGTCATTTTTTCAGGAACAGGAACTTCCATTGCCGTTAAAATTGATGGTGCAACATCGCCCAGTTTTCCCGGTTTCAAATTCCAGGTTCTGTCTTTATCCATTACGATTAACGGAACCAGATTGGTGGAATGTTGTGTATTTGGTGTTCCATCCGGATTCACCATCACATCGGAGTTTCCGTGATCGGCAAGGATGAAAACCGTATATCCGTGGTTGTAAGCTGCAGTGGCAACCTGCTCAATACAGCTGTCTACGGTTTCTGCAGCTTTTACTGCGGCTTCAAAAACACCGGTATGCCCTACCATATCGGTATTGGCAAAATTCAGACAGATAAAATCCACAGTTTCATTCTCAATTTCCGGAAGGATATTCTTGGTGATGTCGTAAGCGGACATTTCTGGTTTCAAATCATAAGTCGGAACATCTTTCGGACTTGGGCACAGGATTCTTTTTTCCTGTAGAAACGGTTCTTCACGACCTCCGGAAAAGAAGAAGGTAACGTGAGGATATTTTTCGGTTTCGGCAACGCGAATCTGGGATTTTCCGTTTTTCTCCAAAACTTCTCCCATTGTACTTTCCAGAACGCTTTCATCGAAAACAACATGAACATTATTGAATCCTTTGTCGTAATTGGTAAGGGTAACATAATACAAATTCAGTTTATGCATTCCGAATTCCGGGAAATCCTGCTGGAAAAGTACTTCTGTAATTTCTCTTCCACGGTCTGTACGGAAATTAAAACAGAAAACCACATCATCATTTTTGATTTCTGCAACCGGTTTATTTTCTTCATTTAAACACACAATCGGTTTGATGAATTCATCAGTTACACCTTCATCATAAGAATTCTGAATCGCCTGCAAAACATCATGAGTTTGTGTTCCCACCCCATTTACCATTACATCATACGCCAATTTTACGCGTTCCCAACGGCGGTCGCGATCCATTGCATAATATCTTCCGACAACGCTTGCCAATTCACCTACAGTTTGATGCATGTGATTCAGCAGATCATTAATAAATCCTTTTCCTGAAAGCGGATCGCAATCCCGACCATCTGTAAAAGCATGAACATAGACTTTATTTTCAATGCCAAAATCTTTGGCTGCGGTAAGCAGTCCTTTTAAATGGTTGATATGGGAATGTACGCCTCCATCGGAACAAAGCCCGATAAAATGAATGCTTTTATTGTTGTTTTTTGCGTATTCAAATGCTTTTGTAATTTCGCTTTCATTGGCCAAAGTATTATTATCTACCGCCATATTCAGCTTCACCAGATTTTGGTACACTACTCTTCCTGCACCAAGATTCATGTGTCCTACTTCGGAATTTCCCATCTGTCCGAAAGGTAATCCTACTGCAAGACCACTGGCTTCAAGAGTGGTATGTGGAAATTTCTGGAAAAGTGAATCCATAAATGGCGTTGCTGCCTGATCAAGTGCGGAAACTTTCGGGTCGCTTCCTAAACCCCAGCCATCCAAAATGGCCAATATTGCTTTTTTTGACATCTTTTTGACATTAAAATTCCCTACAAATTTACGGAAATACTATACTAAATTAAAATTTATTAATGTGATATATTCCCATATAACCGAGCTTTTTTCAGATACTAAAAAAAATATTATCTCACTGTGAGACATTAAACTTTTTTTTTCTATATTTGCTGAATACACAACACAAATCCTTATTATTATGAAATATTTCTATCTTCTTATTATCATGCTGTTTTCCTCTGGAATGCAGTCACAAACCTACAAAGCGCAGGTTTCTCAGCAGGATCCTGCAAATCCTTGGGTGATTACTTTCACCCATAATGACTGGGGATTTTTTGATCCCGGTTATGATGCCTTAAAAGTTTATGTTTTCATCAACACCGGACACAATACAGACGGGCAGAATTTATGGGACAACTGGGGAACATTTGCAGTTGATATGACCTGGAATGACGCTGTTGGCGCAAGACAGGGCTCTTTCAACATTAAAGATTATGTTTTTAATGGCAGCGGTGGCTCTTTAAACGCCGGAAATACTCTTAACAATTTTGGTTTCATCCTGATTCGTGTTCCAAATGAAGGCAGTTGGACTCAAACAGAGGATTTATTTGCTGCGGATTATGGATTTACTCCATTTACAGTTCCGACTTTAGGGGTTTCGGATGTTCAGGATAAAAAACTTTACCAAGTGGTTGACGGTAAACTTTACACCTCGGAAAAAGGAAATCTAAGTCTTGAAATTTATGAAATATCCGGTAAACAAGTGAAAAAACAGGATGTAAAAGCAAACGGAAGTCCTATTGATCTTAACCTGAATACAAAAGGATTGTATCTGCTAAACGTAAAAAATTCCAACGGAAAATCCTCTGTTGTTAAGTTTTCAAATTAGTTTTTTTTTCTCACAAATAGGATTTTTTTTTCGAAGCAGTAAAGAATTTTTTCTTTGCTGCTTTTTTTATGAAATTTCACCTTTTAAACGAAGCATAGAAATTCTATTTTGGGAATTGGTTCTAAACATCTTTAATAAAATCTTCGTATTCAAAATAAAACATTTCAAAACCATTCATTTTATCCACAAAGAATTCAAAAATTTCCTGCCATGAATTTTTATTAAAAATGGAAACGCCACTTTTCTGAACCCAGATTCTCGCCATTGTTTTTCCATTTTCAGTTTGGTAGTATTCATTTCTTTCGAAAGGTCCGATGAATTCTTCCAAAATATTTTCCAAAGACCATATTTTTTCATAGTATGCATTGCGGAAAAGTTCGTCTTTCATTTCGATGTCAAGCGAAACCTCAGCTTTTTTGGAATCTGCATAAAATTTAAAGGAGAAATCTTTAATTTTGGTATTATACAACATCCATTTTCTGGGAAAACTCTTTCCGAACGCAATCCAGAAGTCTTTTTTCAGTTGCTGTGCTTCTTGTTTTGAAAACATTTCCTAATTTTGAATTTCAGCAAAAATACGTTTTAAATGTTATCCAAAAAATCACAATATGCCTTCAAAGCCCTTTCCTATCTTGTTTCTAAAAAAGAAGACGGTCCTGTATTGATTCAGGAAATTGCCGATCAAAAGAAAATTCCGCTGAAATTTTTGGAAAATATTCTGCTTCAATTGAAAAAAGCAGAGGTTCTGGACAGTAAAAAAGGAAAAGGTGGAGGATATTTTTTGAAAGGAGATCCGGAAAACGTAACGCTGGCAAAAATCATCCGATTGGTGAACGGACCCATTGCAATGCTGCCCTGTGTAAGTCTGAATTTTTATGAAAAATGTGACGACTGTAACGAGAATCACTGTTCGCTGCACGATATTCTGATCGAAGTACGCGATGCTTCACTCGGAATTTTGGAGAGAAAAACGCTGGCAGATTTAAAAGATTAAGCCAAAACTGTTTAAACTTTACCGAAATTTTTACAGCCTTAGAAAATCATTATTGCTCAAAATTATCACAAACTTTTAGTTGCTCAAAACTTCGGAATGAAGATTGAATTTTGGAATTTCCACTTCGAAAACTTCGTCGGTCAGCATATTCTGAACCAGATAACTGCCACTCATATTTCCGACTCCGGAACGCAAAATGACATTGGAAAAATACCCGAATTTTTCACCCGATTTAATCTCCGGAACCAAACCAATAACGCCGTCTCCGGAAACTTCGGTAAACCCAAATCCGACATCGTAAATGAGCCACTTTCTTTTTAATAGTTTAATGGTATCCGCTCTCTGATTTTCAATATTGATATTATACCGGAACACATAACGGTTTTCGGAGGGAAAACTGTTTTTAACATCATATTCCGTAACCACCGTTACTTTTACTGCATTGGTTGTTTTTGAATTCATGCCTTTGCGTTTTTTGATATTAGAAATTGTTTTTCTTGGATGCCGGAAGCAGAATAAGGTTAAAAATAAAATCCTGCCAGAGACAGGATTTTAAAGATATTTTAAAGTTCAAGGGCTTTTCTTTCGTCTCCTCCCATCAGGAATTCCACCGGATTGTCGATGGCTTCTTTCACCGCTACCAGAAATCCTACGGATTCTCTACCGTCGATAATTCGGTGATCGTAAGAAACCGCCAGATACATCATCGGCCGAATTTCCACCTGCCCGTTTACCGCAACCGGTCTTTGAATAATATTGTGCATTCCTAAAATCGCAGATTGTGGTGGATTGATAATCGGTGTGGAAAGCATCGATCCAAAAACTCCTCCATTGGTAATGGTAAAGGTTCCGCCCGTCATTTCATCTACCGTAATTTTTCCGTCGCGCACTTTTTCTGCAAGCGATTTAATATTGGCTTCCACACCACGGAACGTCATATTTTCCGCATTTCTTAGCACCGGAACCATTAATCCTTTCGGACCGGAAACTGCCACAGAAATATCGCAGAAATCATAATTCACTTTGAAATCACCATCAATCGAAGCGTTTACATCCGGATAAAGTTGAAGCGCTCTGGTTACCGCTTTGGTAAAGAACGACATGAAACCAAGTCCTACTCCGTGTTTCTGGGAAAATTCGTCTTTATATTGTTTTCTGATTCTGAAAATTTCGGACATATCCACTTCATTGAAAGTCGTCAACATTGCCGTTTCATTTTTCACAGAAACCAGCCTTGCTGCCAGTTTTCTTCTCAGAACTGAAAGTTTGGTTGTTGTGCTGGCTCTGCTTCCTGCTGTATCGGAAGAGGCTCCCATGGAAGGAACTCCTTTTGCCACAACTGCATCTTCTTTGGTGATTCTTCCGTCTCTTCCCGTACCTTTAACTGCGGATGAAGGAATATTTTTTTCGTCAAGAATTTTTTGTGCAGCCGGAGAAGGTGCACCCGTAGCATAAGTAGCCGCAGGAGCAGGTTTCGCTTCTTCTTTTACTGGTTCCGGTTTCGGCGTTTCTGCTTTTGGTTCTTCTTTCGGAGCGGCACCACCTTCAGGTTTTGCAGCATCACGGTCGATCAAACAGACTACCTGACCAACCTGAACCACATCGCCTTCCTCCGCTTTCAAAGTGATAACACCACTTTCTTCTGCCGGAAGTTCAAGGGTTGCCTTGTCAGAATCTACTTCTGCAATGGGCTGGTCTTTTTCCACATAATCACCGTCTTTCACTAACCACGTTGCGATTTCAACTTCCGTGATTGATTCTCCCGGCGAAGGAACTTTCATTTCTAATATTGCCATGTGTAAAGTTTTTGTTTTTTATTTAATTCATACTTTTGAGGAGTTCTTCTGGCAGAAAACTTCTCAGAATTGGGATTTGATTTTTTTCCAGAACGGTAAATTTCCATTCTTTGTGATTGGAGGTGGATGCGGCGGCATCTTTATTCGTTTTAATTTCAAAATAACCGGTCTGGCTGTTGAACAAAACGTTGTTTTCTCCAAATTCTTTCTGCAGCGCAGTCATCAACTGATCGTTGGAAACGGCATTACTGTTGAATTTCAAATCAATACGCTGGTTATAATTCAATTTATAATATTCTTTATTATTTTTTTTATATACCTGTGAATCGATGTTGATATTTTCGGGATTATAAATTTTAAATTCTATTTCTTTTGAATTAAAAATCTGATCCATGCTTTGCAGCAACTGCGCTTTCGGTACGATTTTCAGCATATCTTCATTGGCATACTGATCAATCGCTCTTTCAAATTTTTTGTTTTTCAGAAAATCCGAATATTCCTGAAACTGACGCTCAATATCCGCTTTGTTTTCCTGTGCAAAAACAGAAAAACCCACGATAAAAAAAATCAGAAACAGAATATTTTTCATTTTAAACTATGCAGTTACAGGTTTGGAAGAAGGCACATCATTACAATCAAAAACTTTATTGATAATTCCTGCCTGATTTTTCTCAAACATTTTATGACTTCCGGGAGCAGTAGTCCCGCTTGCAATTGGTGCTACAACCTGAATTCCTGTATCTCTGAAGTTTCTTAAAATAAATGACCAAGCACCCATATTTTCCGGTTCTTCCTGAGCCCAGATTAATGATTTACGATTGCTGTATTTGGCAAAAATTTCATCAATTTTATCCATTTGTAAAGGATATAATTGCTCGAATCTTACGATGGCAACGCTTTCGTTATTGGATTCTTCTTTCTTCGCCAAAAGTTCGTAGTAGAGTTTACCGGAGCAAAGCACCAGTTTTTCCACTTTTTTAGGATCTGCTGCGGCATCATCAATAATAGGCTGAAATTCTCCATTTGCCATATCTTCCAGTTTGGAAACCACTTTCGGATGTCTGAGCAAAGATTTCGGCGTCATAATCACCAAAGGTTTTCTGAACGGGAATTTCATCTGTCTTCTCAACAAATGGAAGTAGTTTGCCGGAGTTGTGATATTGGCTACAATAATATTTTCGTTGGCACAAAGCGTAAGGAAACGTTCCAGTCTTGCAGAAGAGTGTTCTGCACCCTGACCTTCGGAACCGTGCGGAAGCATCATGACCAAACCGTTCTGCACTTTCCATTTGTCTTCTGCGGCAACCAGATACTGATCGACAATAATTTGAGCTCCGTTAGCAAAATCTCCAAACTGCGCTTCCCAAATTGTAAGCGTGTTCGGTGCTGCCATGGCATAACCGTAATCAAATCCTAATACGCCGTATTCGGAAAGCAATGAATTATAAATATCAAAATATTGATTTTCATTTACTTGTTTCAGCGGTACATATTCTTCTTCGTTATCTTCTGTTTTGATGACTGCATGGCGGTGAGAAAAAGTTCCTCTTTCCACATCTTCACCGGAAATTCTTACGTTTGAACCTTCCTGAAGCAATGTAGCATACGCCAAAAGTTCTCCCATTGCCCAATCCAGTGAATTGTTTTCCACCATTTTAAGTCGGGCATCGAACAATCTTGTTATCTTGTTGATGAATTTTTTATCTGCCGGTAAAGTGGATATTTTCACGGCCAGTTCTTTTAACTGATCAAGGTTAAATTTCGTATCATACACTTTATATACGCTTCCTTTTGCTCCAATCGGATATTTTTTCCAGGCTTCTTCCATAAAGATCGCCATGGCATTTTTTTCAATTTCTTTGGAAGCATCAAAATCCACATCAAGCAGCTGTTTGAAATCCGATTCCATTTTTTTCAGAACCTCATCGGAAACCAGATTTTCCTTGATTAATTTTTCTTTATATATTTCTCTTGGATTCGGATGTTTGGAAATAATTTTATACAGATTTGGCTGGGTAAATCTTGGTTCATCCCCTTCATTATGCCCGTATTTTCTATATCCCAAAAGATCAATATATACATCTTTTCCGAATTTTGCTCTGAAATCTGCAGCAAAACGAATCGCATGAACGACGGCTTCCACATCATCAGCATTTACATGCATCACCGGAGATTCGGTAACTTTTGCAATATCCGTACAATATAAAGATGATCTTGAATCCAGATAATTGGTGGTAAACGCCACCTGATTGTTCACGACAATATGTACGGTTCCGCCGGTTTTGTAACCTTCCAAAGTCATCATTTGTGCGACTTCATATACAATTCCCTGTCCGGCAATTGCGCCATCTCCGTGAATAACAATCGGCAATACTTTTTTGAAATCGTGTTGATATTCATTATCCACTTTTGCACGACAGATTCCTTCTACCAAAGCAGCAACGGTCTCCAAATGAGATGGATTCGGCGTAAGATTGATTTTAACGGTTTCGCCATTTTCTGTTTCGATGGATTTGGAAGAACCCAAGTGGTATTTTACATCCCCGGAAAAAACGTCTTCTTCAAATTCTTTCCCTTCAAATTCGGAGAAAATCTGTTTGTAGGATTTCCCGAAAATATTGGACAATACATTTAATCTTCCGCGGTGTGCCATTCCCAGAACCACTTCGTCCACACCCAATTGTGAGGAACGCGTAATCAACTGATCCAATGCAGGAATCAAAGATTCACCACCTTCAAGAGAAAAACGTTTCTGCCCTACAAATTTCGTGTGCAGATAGTTTTCAAAAGCAACAGCCTGATTCAGTTTTCTAAGGATTTCTACTTTTTCATCGGAATTTAAATTCGGATGATTTTCGTTTACCTGAAGCCAATCGCGGATAAATTGTTTTTCCTCAACATTCTGAATGTGCATATATTCCACACCAATAGAATCGCAATACGTACGTTGAAGATGTCTTAAAATATCTCTCAAAGTTGCGGGGCCCGGCATTCCGGTTTCAGTAGCTCCGTTGAATTTTTTATCCAGATCAGCATCCGAAAGTCCAAAATTTGCAAGATCCAAAGTCGGCATATGATGTCTTCTTTCACGTACCGGATTGGTTTTTGTGAAAAGATGACCACGCTGTCTGTATGCTTCGATAAGATTTACCACACGGAATTCCTTTTGAATATCTTCCGGAATTTCACCATTGGTAAGTGCACTTTGTGCAAATTGAGTTGGCGTTGCAGCCGAATTGTTTTCCGGCTCCTCCCCATAATTTTGAAGTGCAAAATCGAATCCCTGAAAAAAAGCCTTCCATGAAGGTTCCAAAGCATCCGGATATTGCAGATATTGTTGATACAAATCCTCGATTAACTGAGAATGTGCTGCGTTTAGAAATGAAAATCGGTCCATTGTTGGGGTTTTAGACTTTGTTTTTTTGAGTCGTTAAATAATCTACAAATTTATGAAAAATTTACTATTTAAAAGCGTTAAAACTTAAATTTTAGAGTCGAAATGATCTATAAAATCTATCGGTAAACCGGCAAAGAAATTTTCAGATTCACTTCTTTTCCTTCCTGTGGTGCTTCAATAAAAGTTTGGAGAACTTCGCCATTTCTCATGGTATCTTTTTTTGCCTTTTGCAGCAGCTTCTGGATACTTCCTATTCTTCCTGCATAAGCGCCTTTATAGTAAATAACGTATGCTTTGCTTTCATTCACCGTTCTGAAACTAAAATTATTATCCGAGATCCCTAATCGTTTTGAAAGTGGAATTCCATAAAAATAGGAAACTTCTTTATCTTTGAAATTGCCCGGATTGGTGATGAGAACCGGAAGTCCGAATTCGTCATCCTTTTTCCCGAGATCCATCGTAACAAAATTGTAGACTTTATTATGATTCAGAATAATGTTTTTAAAAAGGGCATCTTTTGTATTTTTGGTACTGACATTAATTCCAAGAATAAGTTCTCCTTGTTGGTTTTCAACCATTAAACTGTCGTATTTTATGGCATTCAGTTCCTGATCGCGCTCTACTTTATTGCTCAGGATATTCTGAAGATTTACCATGCTTTTATCGAGATTATCACCAAAAACATCTTCTGTCCAGAAATTGATGGAACGTTTCAACAAGGGTTGTTTTGGAGTATGAACAAACCAGGTTATTCTCGTTTTGGTTGGTGAAATCGGGGTAAATTTAATATCAATCCGGGAAGGATTATTTTGTTTTCCTTCAAACAACTGGTATTTTAAAGTGCGACCGGGATTTTCATATCGGATAAACATTTCTCCATAACGGTCACGCTCATTATCGGTAAAACTGATGGCACTTCCCTTTCCCTGATAGGGCTGATAATAATCGATACTTATTTTCTTGGAACTGGCAAAATAATTATTCCAACGGGTAAAATTCTGAAAATTATTAAACTGCGGGAATACTTTTTCCAATGGATAATCCACTTCTTTCACAACCGTAAAACTTTTGCTTTCGTCGGCAAAAAAATACATTACCGCAGTATAAATTCCGAAGAGTACCGCCACCGCCAAAAAAACAATTTTAATCCATCGCATGCTGCAAAAATAAAATAAAAAGCCGGACAGGGGAAATGGGAATGGTAAAAATTTGAGGGTTTGAAGATTTGAAAAGTTTGAAGGTTTGAAGGAGTTGTTGAATACCCATAAAAAATGCAGAATCCAACATGTATGAATCCTGCATTTGATATTGTTTTTGACTGAAAATTATCCGATATGCGTTCCCGGAAGAACTACCGCATTCTTTTTCACGACTACAATTCCGTCTTTTATGGAATGGGTTTCATAATCGCCATCCGGAAGATGTTTTCCACCAATAATGCGAACGTTATTTCCAATATAGCAGTTTTTGTCCAGAATGGCATTTTCGATATAGCAATATTTTCCAACGCCTAAATTCGGAATTCCATTACGGTCATTCGCTACAATTTCTTCCGTTCCCTGATAGTAATCTGCGCCCATAATATATGTATTAACGATGGTGCTTCCTTTATCGATGCGGGTACGGTTCCCGATAATGGAATTTTCAATTTTATCTGCCATTACGATGCAACCATCCGAAAAAATGGCTTTGCTTACATACGAACTTAAAATTTTCGATGGCGGAAGCATTCTCGCTCTGGTATATACCGGTGAAGAACTGAACAGGTTGAACTTCGGAAAATCCTGACATAAATCCAGATTGGCTTCAAAGAAGGAATCAATAGTACCAATATCCGTCCAATATCCGTCGTATTGGAAACTCAGGGTTTTATAGCCGCGGTCCAAAGCATTCGGGATGAGTTCTTTTCCGAAATCATCACCTTTATCTTCATCAAAAATTTTCTTTAAAACGCCTTTGGTAAAAATATAGATTCCCATGGAAGCCAGATATTCTTTCCCCTGATTTTTGCTTTTTTCGGAAACTTCCGATTTCCATTCCGGCAACAAATCTGCAGAAGGTTTTTCGGTAAAAGCGGTAATTACACCGTCTTCATCAGCTTTCAGAATTCCAAAACCAGTGGCATCTTTTGCATTTACAGGAATCGTGGCAATGGTAATGTCGCCTTCGTTTTCCACATGGAAATTCATCATTTCCCGGAAATCCATCTGATACAACTGGTCTCCGGATAAAATCAGTACATAATCGTAATCATATTTATCCAGATGTTTCATCGACTGGCGTACCGCATCGGCAGTTCCCTGATACCAGCTGTCGCTTTCCATATTCTGCTCAGCGGCAAGAATATCTACAAAACCTTTGCTGAAAATATCAAAGTGATATGAGTTTTTGATGTGTGAATTCAGCGATGCTGAATTAAACTGTGTTAACACGAGAATTTTGTTATACCCCGAATTCAGACAGTTGGATATGGGAATATCGACAAGACGATATTTCCCTGCAATAGGAACGGCTGGTTTTGATCTGGAATACGTAAGCGGAAACAGCCGCGTTCCCCTTCCTCCTCCTAAAACAATAGAGATGACATTGGCTTTCATATGTAAATTGGGTTTGTAATTATCTTTTTTATTAAGATACTTAAAGTTACAAAAATTTTATTATTTCTCATAAAGAGATATATAATTTTCTGCTGATTTTTCCCATGAAAAATCAAAACTCATATTGGTGTGCACAAGAAGTTCCATAAATTCTTTCTGATAATAAATCTCCAGTGCCCGATGCATCGCATGTACCGCATCATCCGATCCAGCATTTGCAAAATTAATCCCTGCGCCACCGGTGGTAACATCCTGCACGGTATCTTTTAAACCGCCGGTATACCGAACAACCGGAACCGTTCCGTAACGCATGGCGTACATTTGGTTCAAACCGCAAGGTTCAACTCTTGAGGGCATTAAAAGAAAGTCAGAGGAGGCATAAATTTTATGGGAAAGATATTCCTTATAACCCAAGTCAAGGGCGAAATTTGAAAAAGTGTAATTCATTTCCTTTAACCGGTTTTCTATACTGGAATCGCCGGAACCCAGAATCATAATATTCAAAGCGCCGTTTGTTTGCTGGATGCTTTTCCAAACAATATCGGGGAGCAGATCTGCCCCTTTTTCTCCGGCAAATCTTCCGATAAATGAAAACAGCGGAAGTTCAGGGTTTAAGCCGTATGCTTCACACAAATCTTTTTTATTTTTCCATTTTCCGGTTTTTGCATCGTTGATATCATAATTGAAATCCAGAAAATCATCGGTTTTGGGATTCCAGACTTCGGTATCAATTCCATTGATAATTCCGTAGGCTTTGGCGTATTCCTGGCGAACCAAACCTTCCAGCCCTTTGAAATTTTGAAAGAGTTCTTCCAGATAACCTCCGGAAACCGCGTTGAATGAGTGGCAGCATTTAATCATCGTTGCCAGTGGATTGATCCAGCCAGCCCAATCGAGAATCCGCAAATCTGTATAACTGTCGATCCACGGAAAATAATCCAGCATTTGCCAGCGCATTTGCCCCTGATATTCTCCGTTATGGATGGTTCCGATGGTTTTTACCCCTTTCAAAAGACCGAATTCCGGGCAGTTTTGAATCATAAAAGGAACCAAACCGGTATGATAATCGTGACAATGCAAAATATCCGGCCGGATTCCCGATGCCGAAAGCCAGTGCAAAACTGAGTGCTGGAATGCCAGAAATTGCTGACTTTCGTCCCAATATCCGTAAGGATTATCGCGATCCAAAAGTCCGGGAACTTTTATTAAATAGAGTTCAAAGCCGAGAACATTGGTTTTTTCCTTCATCACCTGAACCTGAAAAACCTGATCTTTCTGATGAATAAATCCATCGAAAACAATTTCAAAATGATGGTCGTGAACAAAGGGTTTATTGTACCATGGAATAACGACTTTTGCATCAATTCCCTTGATTTTATTCTGATATTTCGGAAGTGCTCCAACTACATCTGCCAATCCGCCGACTTTTGCAACGGGATAGCATTCCATACTGAGGTGATAAATCGTCATACTACTTCTTTTTGATTTCTTTTTGAGCTACGTCTGCCGCTTTTTTTACGCGCGAAACGTTCACGGTTGAAGTTTTATTATTTGTTGCTTTTGCTGTTGTTTTACGAACGGTCGTTTTTATGGGCTTTGACTCTTCGGCTTTTACTAAATTCTTTTTTGCTGAAACTATTTTTGCAGCAGGTGCTTCTTTAGTTTCCACAGAAGTTTTCGCGGATGTGGTTGTTTTTGCAATTGTTTTGGTTGCGGCTGCTTTGGAAACCCTTGCTTTTTTTGCTATTTTCTGTTTTAAAACGACACCGGCAAGTGGTGGTAAAGTAAGCACGATATTGTTCGGGCGATACATCCATTCATCATCTTCTTCGTCTACAATCGCAGCATCTACTCCGCTTCCGCCATATTTTTTATCGTCTGAATTCAGGATTACTTCCCAGTTTGTGCCTTCATTTACACCAATTTTATAATCGAAAACCCGGGGTGTTAAATTCAAAACAATCATGGTAACATCCTCTTCTTCTTTTCCTTTCCGAAGGTAAATGTATATTGAGTTTTCGCCATCATTGGCTTCCACCCATTCAAAACCTTTGGGATCAAACTGAAGTTCATACATGGAAGGTTCCGTGCGGTAAAGATGATTGAGATCTTTTACAAAATCCTGCAAATCTTTGTGAACCGCATATTGCAGCAAATGCCAGTCCAATGATGCTGCGAAATTCCACTCATGGGTTTGCCCGAATTCATCACCCATAAAAAGCAGTTTTGCACCGGGATGCGTAAACATATAGGTATACAAAGCACGAAGGTTGGCAAATTTTTGCCATTCGTCTCCTACCATTTTATAGATCATGCTCGATTTTCCGTGCACCACTTCATCGTGAGAAAGCGGCATCATATAATTTTCATTATACATATACATGGAAGCGAAGGTAATCTTGTTGTGCTGGTATTTCCGGTTGATGGGATCTTCTTTAAAATAATTTAAGGTATCATGCATCCAGCCCATCATCCATTTCATTCCGAAGCCGATTCCACCATCGTAGACCGGGCTTGTAAGTTTTGGGAAATCTGAACTTTCCTCAGCAATCGTTATGACATCAGGGTAAAATTTATACACAGCGGTATTAAAATCCTGAAGAAAAGTTTTGGCTTCAAGATTTACATTTCCACCGTAAATATTTGGTTCCCATTCGCCTTCGTTTCTTGCATAATCCAGATATAACATGGAGGTTACCGCATCTACACGAAGTCCGTCCGCATGATAACGGTCGAGCCAAAACAGCGCATTGGAAATTAAAAATGATTTTACTTCCGGTCTTCCGTAATTGAAAATATAGGAATTCCACTGTGGATGAAAACCTTTTCTGGGATCTTCATGTTCGTAGAGAAAACTGCCGTCGAAATAATGCAAACCATTGGCATCTCCCGGAAAATGTGATGGTACCCAATCCAGAATAACGCCTATTCCGTTCTCATGAAGCTGATCGATCAGAAACATTAAATCCTGCGGCGACCCGAATCTCGAATTGGCAGCATAAAATCCGGTAATCTGATAGCCCCAACTTGGTTCATACGGATGCTCCATAACCGGCATAAATTCCACATGGGTAAATTCCATTTTTTGGAGATAAGGGACCAAACGTTCGGCAATTTCCCGGTAACTGAAAAAACGTTTTGGATCGTCGGTTCCGCGCATCCAGGATCCCAGATGCATTTCGTAAACGGAAATCGGTGCTTTAAGATTATTTTTTTGCCAGCGGCCGGTCATCCATTTTTCATCTTTCCATTCGTACCAATTGGTTGAAACCAAGGATGCTGCCTGAAGATTCTGTTCCCAACTCAGCGCGTACGGATCACTTTTTTCCAGCCATTCGCCTTTATAACTTTTAATGGAATATTTGTATAAAGTTCCCCAGGTAAGTCCTTCAATAAAACCTTCCCAGATTCCGGAACTGTCCCACCTTGGAAAGAGTTTATTCTCACCCGGTTTCCATCGGTTAAAATTACCAATTACCGAAACTTCCTCAGCATTGGGAGCCCAAACCGCAAAATAAACCCCTATCTTTCCTTCATGTTCCATGGTGTGTGCACCAAATTTTTCGTAGAGTCTGTAATGCTTTCCTTCACGAAAAAGATAGACATCCTGATCCGTAAAAAGTGAGGCTGGCTGAACTGAATTCATGTAACTGATTTTTGAATTAATAGATGCTTTAAAGTTACTTAAAATAGTATTATGTAACGCATTTTTTATAATAACTTCAAGCAAAATATTAAAATTCGTGAAAATTTTGTTACTATAAACAACTGTTTTTTATTGCGGAAAAATTAAGTCCGGAAACTTCTACCACATCACCGAAGTTTTGGATATATTTAGAAATACCTATTGCGTATTTTGAATAAAACAACAAACATCTGTACATCAATACTATTAATATTTATTGTATTTTTTTTGAGGTCATAACCTAACTTCATACATTAAAAGTTTTATAGCATTTTTTGCGTGTTTTCATTCCTTAAGAATGAGTCTCAATACGAATTGGTAAAATAAAGTTTTGATTGGCTACACCGAACCACTCCGTTAGGTTTCCTGCGGAATGACAAACTTTGTGTTGAAAGACTTTTTGTAAAAAATGAAAGGTATATTTATCTTATGACCTCAATATTATTTAAGTGAAACACTTGTGTTTATCTTTAAAACAGTTTTTTTTTAAAAAAAACTTCGTTTCATCTTGTAATAATTTAAGCGCAAAGCAAGACAGAAAAATGAACGAATTCTTTTATTAATTTATCGTAAAGATATTCTATAGTGGAGCATTTGAACGGACTGTCGTTTTCGTTTTATGTTTACTAAAGTAATAGAACAACAAGCTGAAACCCAAAATAGCCATTACAATTCCCGGAATTGCGGTGTAATTATAGGAATAGCCCATCGTAATCGGAATTCCTCCCAAAAATGCACCAATCGCATTTCCTAAATTAAAACCGACCTGCGCCAATGAACCGCCTAACATTTCTCCTCCTTTTGAATTCTGAAAAAGCAAAAGTTGCTGCGGAGCCGAAACGGCAAATAAACAAACCGTGCTGATGAACATCAGGAATAAAGCCAAAACGGAATAATGAGAAAATCCGAAAATTAAAACCAATACCACAATAATCACAGCTTGCGTAATCATGGCTACCAAAGCAGGTGAAAAGCGATCCGACAGTTTTCCGCCAACAATATTTCCTGCTACCATTCCGGTTCCTGCCAAGATCATGATATATCCGAGATCATGGCTGTTGAATCCGGAAACGGTGGTCATGAGTTTGCTGATATAGCTGTAATAACAAAACAGGGCTCCGTTTCCAAAAGCAATTGCCAACAGTAAAATCCATGGTTCCGGTTTTTTCATAAACTGAAATTGCCCTTTAAATCCGTGATCCGGAAGAGCATCCAGTTTCGGAATCCACCTGATTAAAGAAAGTACCGTGAAAATTCCCCAAACGGCAATCAACAGATAGGTGATACGCCAGCTAAAATGCGCGGCGATAAAAGTTCCCAGCGGAACACCAATCAAATTGGCAATCGTCATTCCGGAAATCATGGCGGCGATAGCCGAACTTTCTTTTCCTTTTTCTGCCATTTTACTGGCGACAATCCCTCCAACACTGAAATATGCACCATGAGGAAGTCCGGCAAAAAACCTCCAGAAAGCCATTGCTTCAAAAGATTTTGCGGTGGCAAACAATAAATTCCCGATTGCAAAAATGAGCATCAGCATGATAAGAATCCATTTGAGTTTCATTTTGCGCGCAAAGATGACCATGAGTGGTGCTCCCACGCAAACGCCCATTGCATAAAAGGAAATCAGATGCCCGGTGTTGGGAATGCTGGTTTTCATGTCTTTTGAAATATCGGGAAGAACACCCATCATCACAAATTCCGTTAACCCGAGACTAAAAGTTCCCAGTGCCAATGCTAAATAGCCAAGTTTCATAAATTCAAAAAAAACTAATTTTCAGTTAAAAAGCGGTATCCACAACACCACCATCCACCCGCAATGCTGCCCCTGTTGTGGCATAAGAAAGCGGACTCGCCGTGTACACCACAAGATTGGCCACCGCTTCCGGTTCTACAAAATTGCCAACAATGGAAGATGGTCTTTTTTCTTCCACAAATTCTTTTCCTGCTTCTTCAAGTGAAATATGGCGTTCGGTTGCAATTTTCTGCATGTTTTTAATATTGGCGGCAGACCAGGTTGGTCCCGGCAAAATAGCATTTACAGTAACGTTTGTTCCCCGCATATGTTTTGCCAAACCTCGTGATAATGAAAGATAAGCTGTTTTGGTTACTCCATATAAAATCATATCATCCGGAATATTGATTGCCGATTCGCTGGAAATGAAAATAATTCTTCCCCAACCATTTTCCTTCATCACCGGAGCATAATATCTTGAAAGCCGGACTCCGCTCATTACATTTACCTCGAAATCATGAAACCACGCTTCATCATCGGTGGATTCAAAAGGCTGGTCGCCATAAATTCCAACATTATTGACCAGAATATCTACGGACGGAAGTTTCTCAATCAAAGCATCTACTTCATTCACTTTAGAAAAATCGGCCACAATTCCTTCCACATTTGCAGCGGGAATTTCAGCTTCTAATTTCTGAATGCATTCATCAATTTTTTCCTGAGTTCTTCCGTTGATGTATACTTTGGCTCCTTCTTTCAGCAAACCTTTTGCAATGGCAAAACCAATTCCTTCTGTGGAGCCGGTAACCAAAGCAGTTTTGTCTTTTAACTGTAAATCCATTTTATATTTTTTTTTAAAATCCTCTATTAATGCAATTTCCGCTTTAAATCATAACGCTTTTTTAAATGCAAAGACCGGAAATATTTTTGCTTTTCTGTATGTTTTGAGACTCGCAAATCTTCGATTTCACTTAGCAAAGTGAAAACAAATTTAATTTCAATTGTTATGAATTACGGATAAGCAAAAATTTATTTGTTCAGATTATTATATTGTCATTATCTCTTCTTTTTTACCATAAAATAATTTCCCAACAGATGAATCACTAAAATCATCACTGCAAAAAATACTCCTCCGGCAGAAACTCCGTTCCATTTAAAATATTGCCAAAGCAAACCTCCTGCAAAAGTACCAAATGCTCCACCAACAAAATACAACACCATATATACGGTATTGATGCGGTTTCTGGCAGGCGGATTATCCTCGAAAATAATGGTTTGATTGGTAATATGTACCGATTGTACACCCAAATCCAGAATAAATGCGCCAACAATAATCCCGATTAAACTCCGTGAAGAAAATCCGAGAACAATCCACGACAAAATAATCGTTACAATCCCAAACAGAATAATGGTGTTCTTGTTGAACCGATCACTTAATTTTCCGACAAACGATGCGATTACTGCTCCGGCAATTCCTACCAATCCTAATGCTCCGGCAACATCGCTCCCCATGTGAAAAGGTTCTTCTTCCAAAAGAAAAACCACTGTGGTCCAAAAAATTGTAAAAGCGGCAAAATCAAAAGCACCACGCAAAGCAGCCAGCCTTAATTTGGGAATGGTGCGGAATTGCCGGACAATTGATGTGAGTAATGCGCGGTATGTGCCTTTAAAATCGGGATAAATTTCCGGTAAGAATTTCAATAATGCGAAAAATAAAATGACCATAATTCCTGCCGCAATACAATACATTTCCTGCCAACCCAAATGTGCACCTACAAAACCACTGATCGTTCTGGAACCCAAGATTCCGATGAACATTCCCGTCATCACCGATCCTATAGCTGCACCGCGTTTTTCATCGGGAGCTAATTGCGCAGCCATAGGAACAATAACTTGCGGAACCACCGAAGTCAGACCGATAAAAAAACTTGCTATTTTCAGTTGTAAGGGCGTTTGCGAGAAAGCAGCCGCTAAAAGTGAAATAACAATCAGCAGAAAATCCATTAATATTAATCTTTTACGCCGAAGCATATCGCCCAAAGGCACAATCAGGAATAATCCCACCGCATATCCGATTTGCGTAAGCATGGGTACTGATGAAATTTCAAGTTCGGAAACGCCATAATATTTCGCCATTAATCCCAGTAATGGCTGGTTATAATAATTATTGGCGACAACCAAACCTGTGGTTGTCGCCATAAGAAATAATAAACCTTTGCTTAATTTTTGTTGGGTCATCTATTTTTCAAAATCATAAAAATTCAGACCAATTTCTTCATTTTTCACTTTCACCACTTTTCCGTCAAGTGGATAAATGAAAAACTCTCCTGCTCCACGGATTTTAGCATCCAGAAGATGTCCTGCAAGTGCAGTGTAATCGCTTTTTCCTAAAGTGACGTGAAGATGCAGCATAAGTTTTCCTTCCACAAAAGAAATATTTCCGGAAAGATTGGAAATCTCCATCTGCTGCTTGAATTCTTTGTCGACATAACTTTTTGTAGTGGGATCAAAAAACCTCAAAGTAGCGTCGTTGGTAGCACCAATACCGGTAATCTGTCCTGACTGAATTTTTTGGGAATTCACAAAATCGGTTAATGCATCCAAAACCGAAGATTTGTCCTTTATACTCACGATATAGGCATTATCGACTTTTTTAGCCGTCCATAACTGCCCTTTTAAAATCTGTGCATTCATAAGATTGGTGATTAAAATTAAACTGGTAACTAAAAAAAATCGTATCATAATTTATTTAATTTTAAATTATTGTTCTGATGAAAATTCACCATATTTTTGAAAATACCACAACAGAATAAACAGATAGCCTGCATGTAAAAGCTGCGCTTCAACAGCACTCCAGTTTTCGATGGAGCAACTTCCGAAAATCAAAATCGACATTATTGTGATTCCTGCAAAAATTGCGGTTTTGCTTTTAAGTCCGACCAGCAACCAAAGTCCGACCAAAAATTCTGCAATGGGCAAAACATACGAAAACGGCAGCACCAAAAAATGCGGAATAAATGATTTCTCCATTGTGGAAACCATCCAATCGCTAAAAACAGAAAGTTTGGGAAGCCTTACCAAACCATGCCCCAACAAAGAAACGGCGATGGGAAGCCGAAGAAAAAAATATGAGGTTTTGAAATCTTTCATCGTTTTTTAAAGGTGTAATGCATTAAGTTTAAAAATCAAGTTGCTCGCTATTTTCGAGTCCACCAATAAATTTTGGTTTTCCGTCCGCCGATTGTATTAAATCTTCAGCGATATTTTTAATGGATTCATCCGAAACCAAATAGGGAATTTCCACAGGATTTTCCGTAGTTGCCCTTCCTACATTTGCGACCGGAAGCGAACTGAACGCACGAATAAACCGGGTTTCCGGAAAATAATTTTTAAAGGAATACAACCCTACTCCAATTTTCCGCGCTTCATCAGCAATAGCACCGTCTCTTCCGGGATACGCATTATCGCAATTGAGCAGGATTTTTCCTTTTACAAAAGCAGCAATCTGTTTGCTTATGCCTGCTTCCGCTTTGAAAGGCACGGCTAAAACTACAATTTCAGCACGCTTTGCTGCTTCTTCCACCGAAACCGCTTCGGAATGATTTCCGACTTCTGCGATTAAATTCTTCAGTTCTTCGGGGTTTCGCGAACTGAATAAAACTTTATATCCGGCGTTTGCCCACTTTTTACCGAGCGTTCCGCCAACATTTCCGGCTCCGATAATGCCGATAACGGCTTTGGTTGGTTTTTCTGCTTTCATACTTGGATTTTCTTTTTTCCGTGCACACGAAGTCATTGAAATACAGGTAAAAATAATGACTGCAATATTGGTTAAAAACTTTTTCATACCCTTTATTTTTTCCACACGATTATCAGTCCTTCATTTTTTCCGGCAATTGGATCGGCAGAAGGAAACGGAACTTTTGCAATATTTTGTACCGACTGATTATGCTTGTCTTTTTCTTCTTTAATTAAATCCCACTCCATTCCGTTTGGATAGGCACCCACAACAGTAAAATCGTCCGAATGTGAGATACATTTGTGTCCGACTCCGGCAGGAATTACCAAAATATCTCCGGCTTTTACATTCACTTTTTCACCTTTCGGACCGCCCATATGCAACAAAGCATTTCCCTGAAAAACGCCCAGAACTTCATGCGTAATGCTGTGATAATGATGAAATGGATAAACGCCCCATCTCCACGAATTATACCAGTGATTTGATTTGAATTTTTGTTCTAAAAAATGAGCTCCTGCATTTCCTCTTTCAGAAAAAACATTTTGATAAACCAATAACGGATATTTTGAATTGGGGATAATTCCATCATCTTTGAAATAATAGGTTTTTGGGGTAATATTTTCCAAACCAATCATGGATCCGAGTTTTAAAAATGGGATTGAAACCAATGCTAAAGAAGAATTACTGATAAATGCTTTTCTATTCATGATTTCAAATTTTTAATTAAGATAAAACAGAAATCTTTTGGTTCTTCGCCAAAAACTATGGATTTAAAGATTTTAAAATTATCGTTTTATTTTGATTTTATGTTCTTTTGTCTTGAAACAAAAGAACCAAAAATTCAAGACTTGGAAACTCCGGCTAAAATTTTGAAGAATTTCCTAAAATCTCCAAACTCGGGCGGAAAGAAAGAGTTACCAAATAATAAAGATTTTTGCCGCCACTCGAACAGTGGATATTTTTTAACGGAATTTCTTCAAAATTTATTAACGCCTCCATTTCCGAGGTCGATTTAAAATGATAGTCAAAATTTAATTTCCATACAAAATGGCGAAGAGCCAATCTTTTTAATAATCAACAAAAATACAGTCAAACAATCGAAAATTAATTGTAAAAATTCAATATTTAATTGTAGAAAAAACACAAGTATTACATTAGAACTTATTTAAAAATTTTCTGCATTGCTCCAATGCCACACCAAAAACGATATGCGAACCAAATTCCCAAACCCACCACGATTTTGGCATTTCCGAAACTTTCCCCTGCAATCCCAACGCAGGAACAGTAGAACCGTGTGTAAGTGCCCAGGTTACCACTCCCGCAGTGAAACCCTGCTCGATTTTTAAATTCTTGTTTTGATTCACGAGCGAAACATACGTAATCCCAATTATGGTTCCTAATGCGTAGTGAATATTTTTCATTGCCGCGACTTTTTCATTATCGGTCAGTTCACTTCCTGTACATTCGTGATACACTTTTTCTGCTAAAACTGCAGGCGGCATATTTTCGGGATGATGGATCACATCTGCTCCTTTCAATTCTAATTCTTCTGCGGTTGGTGGAAATTTTTTCTCGCCCCAACGCTGCAAAGGCGGCTCCACAATGGATTTAACCCAGGAAGCAAATAATCCTGCAGCAATGCCTTTAATGATATTTTTGGTGAGTGTGTTCATTTTATAAGATTTACATCAATTCTTAAATCAAACTTTTTTCTTTAAATAATTGATAATACCAATCACATCTTCTTTACCAAAACCACTTTCACTGGCTTTTTCGTAGGTTTCGAGATTTCGGTTTCCCAAAGGTAAATCGGCACCTGCATCTTTTGCCAGACGAATATCTTTCAGCATTAAATCCAACGCAAAAGCCGGAGCAAAATCATCATCCAGCAGCAAAGGTGTTTTCACTTTTGTGGCACCGCTTCCGCTTGCACTTTCGTTGATAATTTCGAGCATATCTTTTCGATCAACACCTAATTTATCCGATAATAAAATCGTTTCCGCCAAACCTTCATAAATCATCGCCAGAAAATAATTAATGGAAATTTTCGCGGCTAAACCTTTTCCGTTTTTACCCAAATGTTTTACTTTTTTTCCTAATTCTCCGAGATAAGGAAGCGCGCGTTTCACATCCTTTTCGTCGCCGCCAACCATAATGATCAGCGTTCCTTCGGCTGCGGGTTTCGTACTTCCGGCAACCGGCGCATCAACAAAACCGGCTTCTTCAATTTTCGTCGCCGCATTCAGTTCCAATGACATTTCCTGAGAAATTGTACTCATATCGACAAAAAGTTTTCCGGTGATATCTTCTTTCAGAATCTCTTCATAAATGGCTTTCACTGCAGCATCATTGGTGACCATTGTAAAAATAATATCCGAATTTTTCACCAGATCCGAAATGCTTTCACACACCGTTGATTCTGTTTTAAAATCATATGCTTTTTCAAGGGTTCTGTTATAAACCGAAAGTGGAAAACCAGCTTTTTCAAGATTTTTTGCCATCGGATGTCCCATATTTCCAAGACCGATGAACCCTAATTTTTCTGTGCTCATTTTTATAGATTTAATGCTTTACAAGATAAAAGGAATTTTCCTTATTTCCGATGTAATTATCTACTTTCTATTTTGAAATTGGTCCGTGAGAAACCTCTTTCCCAGCTTTATACACCGCGCTGATTTTCTGGGTGTTGGCAATATTTTGTAAGGGATTGGCATCCAAAACGATAAAATCTGCCACTTTACCTTTTTCAAGTGTTCCGTATTCTTTATCGAGATTCAGAATTTTTGCACTGTTCAAAGTGGCAATCTGAATCGCCTGAAGCGGCGTAAACCCAGCTTTCACCAAAAGTTCCAATTCATGATGTTCGGAGAATCCTTGCGGACGAATCACCATCGCACCGGAATCGGTTCCCATTCCTACCAAAATACCGGAATCATAGAGTTTTTTCACATTAAATAAAGCATTATCCAGCGCAACTTTGTTTCGGGCTAAATCCTGTTCTTTTGCTTGTTTGGCTTTGAAATCAGGCGCGGAAACCATTTCAAAAACAGTGGGTTCTAAAGCATTTTTAAAGAAAGGATTATTAATCCATGTCGCCGTTCCTGCGCCGTAAGAATAAGCAAAATCGTCCAGAGAAAGTGTGGGGATGTACGGAATATTTTTGGCTTTCATCAAACCAATTAATTCATCATCCACTTTGGCATCGCGAATGGAATGCCCAAATAAATCTACTCCATCTTTTGCCAAACATTTCCCATCATTTAAATAATAAAGATGTGAAGCCACTTTCATATTTCTGGCATGAGCCTGTTTGATGATTTCATTGTATATTTTTTCGCTCATAATCGGCATATCTTTCCCGAAATTATCCACCCAGATTTTCACAAAATCCACGGGATATTTTTGAAGCGTATCCATATCTGCAGAAATTTCTTTAGGATCGGTTGGTCGGAACACATTGTCGTCACCGTGATGATCCGGAAATGGCGGTGCTCCAGTTGGAACGCCAAATCCCCAACCTGCGGAAAGCATTCTTGCACCATCGGTTTCTCCGTTTTTTATGGAATCATACAATCCGTTTTTATACAGCGAAGCCTGATCGGTTCCTAAAGACTGCACCCAAAGAACACCATAATCCTGATACTTTTTAAGTTGCCGAAGAACATTTTCACGATCGAAATTGGTTCCGGCAGCAGAATTTCCTTTGAGATTTCCGATGTGCGTGTGGGCGCTGATTAAACTTGGGATAATGGTTTTCCCGGTAAGATTGACCTCTTTTGCTCCATCGGATTTTAAATTTTTCCCGATATTTTTAATTTTTCCGTTTTCAACCAGAAGATCGGCATTTTCCAAAACGGTAGAACCGTCTCCTGTAATAATGGTCGCGTTTTTATATAAAACCGACTCTTTTTCAGATGCTGTATTTTCTGATTTTTTGCTGCATGAAACCATAAAAATAGCCCAAGCAATAAGTCCGATGAATGTAAGTGAAAATTGCTTTTTCATATCAATTTAATTTTTGGGTAAAACTTCGGGCCAAAGATTAGGCAATTCACCACTGAAGCCCATTTCCGGAATCCCGTTAATCAGCAGTATTTCTTCATCAGAAAGTTCAAAGTCGAAAACTTCGAGATTTTCTTTGATGCGTTCCAAAGTTGTTGATTTCGGGATGGCAATAACGCCGTGCTGAACAATCCAGCGCAAAGCAATTTGTGAAACCGTTTTCTGATGTTTTTCGGCAATTTTTTCGAGGACTTCATTTCCAAAAATTCTTCCTCTTGCAAATGGCGACCAGGATTCTACGGCGATCCCGTGATCCTGAGAAAATTTCAGTACTTCGGGTTGCCAATAGCCCGGGTGAAATTCAATCTGGTTAATGGCCGGTTTTACTTTTGCGGTTTCCAAAAGCGCTTCCAGATGTTCGGGCCAGAAATTGCTTACCCCAATGGATTTTATTAATCCTTCCGCATGCAAATCTTCCATCGCACGCCAAACTTCAGCATTTGCATTTTTCCATTCTGCACCATAATTTCTTTCATTTGCAGGCCAGTGAATTAAATACACGTCCAGATAATCCAACTGTAGTTTTTTTAAAGATTCTGCAAGCGCAGTTTTGGTATTGTCATAACTCATATTTTCGCGCCAGACTTTGCTGGTTACGATGATTTCTTCGCGAGAAATTCCGCTTTGTTTAATGCCTTCACCTACATCTTCTTCGTTTTCATATTTTGCGGCGGTATCGAGAAAACGATAACCGGACTGGAGTGCGTTTTTTACACTTTCAATGCCTTCTTCACGGGTTGCTTTATAGGTTCCGAAACCAATTTGAGGAATCACATTTCCGTCGTTGAGTGTAATATTTTTCATTATGAAATTTTTAATAATTATTCAGGAATTTGTGCTTTTTCATAAATCAGTCCTTCTGCTTTCAGTGCTTTCCAAAATTCAACAGGAATCGCAGATTTCCATGCTTTTAGATTTGAATTGACCTGTTGTACCGCACTTGCACCCGGAATAATGGACGCAAATTCATCCGCCGCCAATACAAAATGAAGTGCTGCTGTAATGAGGTCTGTATTGTATTTTTTTGCTATCGCAGCGATTTGATCGCGTTTTTCAATCATTCCTTTAGGAATTACATTTTTATAATTGTAGCGGTCACGACCTGCAATAAATCCGGAATTATAGCCCGCTCCGGAAACCAGTTTTACTCCTGCTTTTTTTACGGCAGGAAGCAAACGATCAACTGCATCTTCATGTTCCAGAATAGAATATTGTGTGGCAGAAAGACAAATGTCCGGATCTGCGGCTTCGATGCAATCGAGAATCGGTTCTATTTTGTTCACACCCATTCCCCACGCTTTGATCACACCCTGACTTCTTAAATCCGACAATACTTTGAATGCCCCTTCTTTTGCCTGTTTCAGGAAGTAATCATAACGATCTCCCACCTGATCTTCGGACAAATCGTGAACAAAAACAATGTCAATATGATCCAAACCCGTTCTTTTCAAACTTTCTTCAATGGATTTTTTGGTTCCGTCCGCAGTATAATCGTGGCGATAATCGAAATTATATGGATTTTTCCACATGACGGGCGGAACATCTTCTTTGGGAACCGGCGTAAAAAGCCGACCGATTTTGGTAGAAAAAACAAATTCATCCCGGTTTTTAGTGGAAAGAAATTTCCCGAAACGATCTTCACTTTTGGTTAAACCGTACCACGGCGAAGTATCGTAATACCGGATTCCGTCGTTCCAGGCAGCTTGCAGAATTTCATGTGCCTGTTCGTCCGTCACATTTGCAAAAGCAGTTCCGATGGCCACTCCACCCAATCCCAATTCATGTTCTTTTTTTAATATTGTATTGCTCATATTTTTTAATTTTAATTGATTTACGTTATTCACTCACTTTAATTTTCACAACCAGATACGGTGGTTTTCTTACATCTTTTCCGCCATTAAAACCGGGAAGCCGATTCCATTGACCAAGCGTAACATACACAAAACCATTTCGATACGCTAATCCATCCGGCCAAACATAATTTTCTTTGTCGTGGGAAATAACACGGTACACATTTTTTTCTGCAAGCCGTTTCACAATCGACTGCTGCTCGAAAGCTCCGAAGTAGATGTTTCCTTTTTCATCTTCAGCAAGACCATCGCATGCAGGATGCTGTCCTTCAAATATTATGGCATCTTCAATTTGTTTTTCTGTTGCTTTGAAATTGCTCAATACATCTGTTGGTAAACTGTACAAATTCCGTCCAGAAATGGTCGTCCAATACAACGTTTTTTCATCCGGACTGATGGAAATTCCGTCGGCTCCGCCGTTAGGAAAACTTTTGTCATCGCCTTCCATTACACGGGAATCACCTTCCAGAAAAGCCATAAAACCGGGTTCTGGAGAAGTGGAATCATGGTTGAGCAACACTTCTTTCGTTTTTCCTGTTGCCACATCCATCACCACGAGAGAAAAGCGTTTTCCAAAGCCCGAATTGGCGATATAAACCGTTCCTTCTTTGCCATGAGAAAGATCGACGCGTAAATCGTTGTAATGGGAATCGTCATTCAAAACCGGTTTCGGGATCACCACAGTATGCCGTATTTTTTTTGTTTTGATGTCAATCGCGACTACTTTCGCAGCACCCAACGGAATTTCTTTTATTCCGGCGCGTTTCCCATCATCCAAAATCCAAAGCACATCATTTTTATCCATAAAAATTCCATGTGGCGAAACCAGCCAGTCTTTGTAAGGTTTGGAACTTGGATAAATGTATTCCTGATTTGGCCAGGGCAATAATTTCCCGTCTTTCAGTTCTGCCAATGCAAATTCGGTGTGGTTGTCCGCATGTCTCGGAAATCCCAAAAACACCCTGTTATCCGAACTTACCGCA
The DNA here is from genome assembly GCA_031987605.1 of Bergeyella sp. Taxonomy (GTDB): domain Bacteria; phylum Bacteroidota; class Bacteroidia; order Flavobacteriales; family Weeksellaceae; genus JAFAGO01. Next base: position 156,994 of record DALZZF010000004.1, read on the forward strand.
ATTCCGGAAGGATCAGGATTCGGAGGATTGATGGCGGCGATGGTTTGTACGTTTGAAGTTTGAGCATTCATAAAAACAAAAATGAATAGTGAAAAAAGAAACGTTAATCGGTGAAAATTTTTCATAATCTGAAGTTTACATTTAACACCTCTAAAGTACCAACTTTAATACCGAATATATTGTAATATTACAGTCAATGATTGTATATTTACAACATGAGAAGAAAACAGTTTGAGAAATTACTGATTCATGATTTCACGGAAAGTACCTATCACCTTCCGCCGCACAAGCATACCTATTACGAACTGGCATACATTCATAAAGGTTGTGGAATTAATTTTACCAATTCCGTTGCAATGAATTACAGTGCAGGCGACATTTTCCTTTTGGCTCCTGATGATCTTCATTTTATGGAAATCAAAAAAAACTCACATATTACAATGATTAAATTCACCGATGCCTATTTTGCGGGATTCCAGAAAACGCAGGACAAAAAATGCGTGATGGAACGTCCGGAAGATATTATGATGAATGCTTCGTTCAAGGAAAAAAAGATTCAGTTCAACGAACGTGAAAAGAAAATCCTGAAAAATATTATCGAAAATATTCTGCTTTCCAACGAAGCTAATGATGTTGAAAATTCGGCGTATGTTTATTATCAGATTATTGCGATTTTCGGTTTAATTCGCGACTATTCCGGAGATTATGCGGATTCTGTAACGGAAGCTGACCGTATTACGCAGGTGACGCATTACATCCACAACCATATTTATTCTCCGAAAAGGCTTCTGATTAAGGAAATTGCGGAACATTTTCATCTGGCTGAAAAATATTTCGGAACCTTTTTCAAGCGTAATGCAGGAATTTCTTACAAAGAATACATCAGCCGATATAAACTTGGTCTTATTGAAAACCGCCTGAGACAGGGAATTATGAATAAATCTGAAATTGCTGCTGAATTTGGTTTCACGGATACGAGTCATTTTATTCATTTTCTGGATCGGGAAAGAAAAAAGAATACGGCGGCGGAGTTTGATGTCGGAAACAGCATCTGATTTCAAAACAAAAAAGGAGAAATCCTGTGATTTCTCCCTTTCATATTTATTTGATGATTGATGTTCTACAAAACCTCATCGATATGTCCCATTCCTGTTGCAATCGAATTTTTCACATCACTGAATTTTCCTAATGCTACTTTTTTTGCCAAAGAAGTGGCAAAACCTTTCATCTGTTCAAAAGTAATGTGAGGTGGCATTGCCAAAGTATCCGGATTGGTATAAATATTCACCAACACCGGTCCCGGAGTTTCAAAAGCTTCCTTAATCACGGTTTCTGCTTTTTCCGGATCTTTCAGTTCAAACCCTTTAATATTCATCAGTTCAGCAATTTTATCAAAAGGCGGATTAATCATATCGGTTTGCCAATCAACATATCCCTGAACTTCCATTTCCAGTTTCACCATTCCGAGTGAATGGTTGTTGAACACAAAAATTTTCACCGGATACTGATACTGCATAATCACTGCAAGATCTCCCAAAAGCATCGACAATCCACCGTCTCCACACATCGCAATGATTTCTCTGCCTGATTTTGCAGCGGCTGCACCAATGGCCATCGGAAGCGCATTTGCCATCGAACCGTGATTGAATGATCCCGTAAGATAACGCGAACCTTTGGCGCGGATAAAACGTGCCGCCCAAACCGCCGTCATTCCTGTATCAACGGTATATACGGCATTTTCAGAAGAATAATGATCGATTAAGGTAGCGATGTATTCTGGTTCAATTTTTCCTTCTTTTCCTTTTTTATCGGAGAAATCTGCAAAATGTTTTTCGTCTTTTGCATAAAGGGATTTCATTTTTTTTAGGAAAGCATCGTCGGATTTTTGTTCGATTTTCGGAAGTAATGCTATTGCGGTATCTTTAATATCTCCGGCATAACCGTAATCTACGTGCGCTCTTCTTCCGATTCTTTCGGGATTTTCGTCGATTTGGATGATGGTATTTTTTTGCGGTAAAAATTCGGAATACGGAAAATCGGTTCCCCAAAGTACCAAAACATCAGCCTCATTACACGTTTCATAGCCGGATTTATTTCCCAGAAGTCCGTTCATTCCAACCGAATATGTACTCTCGGCACGGTCGAAAAATATTTTTCCACGGAAAGAATACGCAATCGGTGCATGAAGTCTTGCTGCCAAATCTTCAATTTCTTTGATGGCATTTTTACAACCATGACCACAGTAAAAAGCTACTTTTTTATTGGTATTGATTACGTGAGCCAATTCTGCCAATTCGTTTTCGGAGGGTCTGAAAATAGGTTTCGTATCGAATATTTTTCCGCCGGAAAGCACCTCTTCATACGTTGCGGAAGCTACATCTCCCGGAAGACCAAGAACGGCAACACCTTTTTCATTCACCGCAGTTTGAATAACACGCTGAATCATGGTTCCAAATTGTTTTGGTGTAGTCGCCATAAAAACTTTTTTGGCGCAATCCTGAAATAAAAATTCCGGATTGGTTTCCTGAAAATATTCTGTCCCGAATTTCTCTGTCGCGCAAGTACTGGCGACGGCAATTACAGGATTTCCGGAGCGGTTGGCATCATATAATCCATTAACCAAATGAACGTGACCCGGACCGGAACTTCCCATACAGCAACCAATTCCGTTCAGTTCTGCATCCATAGATGCGGCGTATGCTGCGGTTTCCTCATGTCGTACATGAATCCACTCAATTGTTCCATCTCTTCTGATGGCATCATTTACAGGATTCAGACTGTCTCCTGTAATCGCGTAAACTCTTTTTACGCCTGCCTGTTTCAGCATTTCGACCAAATGGTCGGATACATTTTTAGCCATATTTAATTGTTTTTTGCAAATTTCTTAAAAATAAATCAACCTTAACTGCCAGAATTTGAATATTTATTTATAAGATTTCAACTTACTTCAGGATAAGATTCAAAATTTATAGCCATGAAAAGCCTGTATAAAATTTTACAGATTTTTATAAAGCAGTTAAAGTGTTCTCACTTATTGATAATTTCATATCTTATAAAATATTAAACACGACGTTTGTCATTTCGCAGAAATCTAAATTCTCTTTATAGAGATGCTTACAGCATGACAAAAGTGGTGCATATTTCTTTCATCAAATTGAATTACAATTGAGTATACAACTCAAAGTATGCAGTTATATAATGATCTCAATTTAAAAACTTTTACAGAAGCCCTACTTTCTTTCGTGGTAAACTTCATTTTTCGTAAATTCGCAGTTCAATTTTCAGTATGGAAGAAGAAGTAAAAAAACCACTTAATTTTATCGAGCAGATTATAGAAGAAGATTTGGCCAACGGTTTGGAAAGAAACGAAGTCCGTTTTCGCTTTCCGCCGGAACCGAACGGATATCTTCATATCGGCCACACCAAAGCAATTTGCATCAACTTTGGGCTTGGAGAAAAATACAATGCGCCTGTAAACCTTCGTTTTGATGATACCAATCCGGAAAAGGAAGAACAGGAATTTGTAGATTCCATCAAGGAAGATGTGCAATGGCTCGGCTTTAATTGGGATAAGGAGCTGTATGCTTCCGATTATTTTCAGACTTTGTACGACTGGGCAATAGAACTGATAAAACAGGGAAAAGCCTATGTAGATGAGCAACCATCGGAAATCATTACCGAACAGCGCAAAAATCCTACAGAACCGGGAATTGAATCGCCTTTCCGAAACCGTCCGGCAGAAGAATCGCTGGAACTTTTCGAAAAAATGAAAAATGGTGAATTTGATGAAGGATCTATGTCGCTCCGTGCAAAAATCGATATGACTTCACCGAACATGAATATGCGGGATCCTGTGATGTACAGAATCCTGAAAAGACCGCACCACAGAACCGGAACCCAATGGAAAATCTATCCGATGTATGATTGGGCACATGGAGAAAGCGACTATCTGGAGCAGGTTTCACATTCTTTATGTTCACTTGAATTTGAAAATCACCGGCCTTTATACAATTGGTATCTCGATCAGGTATACGATCCTGATAAAGTAAAACCAAAACAGCGCGAATTCGCAAGAATGAACGTTACGTATATGATTACTTCCAAAAGAAAACTTCAGCGTTTGGTTGCGGAAGGAGTGGTAACGGGTTGGGACGATCCGAGAATGCCCACGATTTCAGGCTTGAGGAGAAAAGGTTTTACCGCAACTTCTATTCGTAATTTTATTGAAAAAGTAGGCGTTGCCAAAAGGGAAAACCTCATCGATATTCAACTTATGGAATTCTGCGCGCGGGAAGATTTAAACAAAATCGCCAAAAGAATGATGGTGGTTGTGGATCCTGTAAAACTCATTATCGAAAACTATCCTGAAGATCAGGAAGAATGGGTGGAAACCGAAAACAACCCTGAGGATGAAAATGCAGGAACCAGAAAAATGCCTTTCTCTAAAGAAATTTTTATTGAAAGAGAAGATTTCAGAGAGGAAGCGGACAAGAAATTCTTTCGTTTGAAATTAGGCGGTGAAGTCCGTTTGAAATCCGCTTTCATCATCAAAGCAGAGCGCGTGGAAAAAGATGCCCAAGGAAACATCACCACCATTTATGCCACATATGATTATAAAAGCAAATCCGGAAGCGGAAACGAAGAATCCCTGCGTAAAGTAAAAGGAACATTACACTGGGTTTCTGCCAAGCACGCTCAGCCTGTTGAAGTTCGCATTTATGAAAGATTATTCACGGTAGAACAGCCGGATGCTGAAAAAGAAACCGATTTCCTGAATTTCGTGAATCCGGATTCCCTGAAAAAGGTATATGCGTTTGCAGAGCCTGCGCTATCCGAAGTTTCCGTAGGCGAACCTATTCAGTTCCAGAGAATTGGATATTTCACCAAAGATCAGGATTCAACTGCTGAAAAAGCGGTATTCAACAGAACCGTAACGTTAAAAGACTCTTATAAGCCAGAGTAAAAAGTAATATTTATTTAAAATACAAACAGGGCTTAATTGATATAAGTCCTGTTTTTTTGTGCCATGAAACTACTAAAAATCTATATCAGTTCTTTTAAAGGACTCTCCTCTGAAAGTTGGATGCTTGCACTGGTTATGCTGATTAACAGAGCCGGTTCTATGGTTTTGCCATTCCTCGGTGTTTATATGACCGATCATATGGGATTCAGCATTAAACATACCGGAATTATTCTCAGCTGCTTCGGAATTGGTTCCGTTGTCGGATCTTGGATTGGCGGAATGATTACCGACAAAATAGGCGAATTTAAAGTACAGGCATTCAGCTTGTTGCTGAGCGTTCCTTTATTCTGCCTGATTCCTTTGTTTAAAACCGAACTTGGACTTGCCCTGATTATTCTCGTGCAAAGTACGGTGAGTGAAGCCTTTCGTCCCGCAAATTCCGTGGCGATTACGCGATATGCAAAACCAGAAAATATTACCCGCGCATTTTCATTAAACCGAATGGCCGTGAACCTCGGGTTTTCGATTGGTCCGGCTCTGGGTGGAATTCTGGCTGCGATTTCCTATGATTTTCTGTTTTACTGTAATGCCGGAGCCGCACTTCTAGCAGGACTGACTTATATTGCCTATTTCAAGAATAAATCCTACCGGAATGAAAAGCCTGTAAAAACGACCGAAACCAAAGAAATTTCTCCGTACAAAGATTCGGTTTTCATTGCTTTCATACTGGTTACGTTAGCATTTTCCATTTGTTTTTTCCAGTTTGTGAATACGCTTCCGATTTTTTATAAAAAGGATGCTTTCCTCAATCCTCAGGAAATTGGTTATTTGCTTGCGTACAGCGGTTTGGTTATCGTGCTTCTGGAAATGCTTCTGGTACAGATTGCCGAACGGAAATTCACATTACCATTCACTCTTTTTATCGGAACTTTGCTTTGCGGAATTTCTTTCCTGATGCTCGCTTTTGATGTGGCGGTGTGGGTTTTGGTATTTTCCATGACGATTCTTTGCGTGGGAGAAATATGGACTTTACCGTTTATGGCAACCGTAACCGCAATGCGATCTGGAGATAAAAATAAAGGGGCGTATATGGGACTACTGGGAATTGCATTTTCGGTTTCGTTTATTATTACGCCACTTTTGGGAACTCAAATCGCAGAAATTTTCGGATTTCAAATTTTGTGGATTTCCACGGCTGTGGTAATGCTGCTGTCTGCGATTGCTTATTATTTCCTGATTCCGAAGCTGATTTCAAAAAAGGAGTTTTAAAACACTCCTTTTTTCATTTAAATTTATTGAGGTCGTACGTTAACTTCATACATTAAAAACTTTACAACATTACTTTTGCGTATTTTTGTCATTCCGAAGGAATCTCAAAACGAATTGGTAAAAAATAGTATAGATATCTGCGAAATGACAAACATCGTGTGTAATGTGTTTCTACTATCTTTAAAAAAACAGCAAGAATTATTTTCTTTTTGAAAGAATATCTTCCACAATCTGTTTGGCATGAATTCTTGAATTCTCAATGAACCAAAGATGTGTATCTTTCCCGCCACAAACGACTCCTGCCAAATAAAGATTTTCAATATTGGTTTGCATAGTATCGGGATTGTAGTACGGATTTAGATTTTCACCAAGAAGTTCAATTCCGCAATTTTTCAGGAATTCAAAATCGGGAATATAACCCGTCATTGCCAATACAAAATCGTTTTCGATGTCCAGAATTGTGCCGTTTTGCAATTTTATTCTTATGGTATTTTCGGTGATTTCAACAGGTTCGGCATTAAAATAGGCCTGAACACTCCCTTCTTTTATGCGGTTTTCAATATCGGGTTTTACCCAGTATTTTACACTATCGGAAATCTTGTCGGTTTTAATAATCATCGTTACTTCAGCTCCTTTCCGAAACGTTTCAAGTGCGGCATCCACGGCAGAATTGCTGGCTCCGATTACGGCGACTTTCTGCTTGGCGTACGGATAAGGTTCAGTGTAGTAATGTTTTACTTTCGGTAAATCTTCACCGGGAATATCCATCAGTTTCGGAATATCGTAAAATCCGGTTGCGATAACTACATTTTTTGCCCGATATTCTCTTTTTGAAGTTTCAATCTTGAACATTTCTTCTGATTTTTGAATATTCAGAACTTTTTCATACAGATTGATGTTGAGATTTCTCGTTCTTGAAATTCCCTGATAATACTCCAGTGCTTCTTGCCGTCCCGGTTTTGGAGCCGCGGAAATAAAAGGAATATCGGCGATCTCCAACTTTTCCGCTGTTGAAAAAAAGCGCATGTATAAAGGATAATGATACAATGAATTAACCACTGTTCCCTTTTCGATAACGATATAAGATAAATTATTTTTTTGGGCTTCCAATGCGCAGTTCAGTCCGATTGGTCCGCCTCCGACAATGAGTAGATCTAAGATTTCCATGGTGCAAAGGTATTGAATATATTTTTTCACTATTTGTTAAAGTACATTCAATCCGTACTTCGATAAGACTTTTGTATCTTCGTTGTATGAATTCAAGAAAAATCCCATTCTTCATTTTAGCATTGCTGCTCAGCTGTACTGAAAAGACCAATCTGAATAAGTCTTCGAATGCATCTGCTGCACAAAAAACGGAACAGGGCTCTTCAAAAACAGCAAAGGAAAAACCGATTGATATTTCCAAAGAAGAAACCATTCAAAAAGCAAATTCTAAAATAATCGGGATTTTTAAAACCAAAAAATACGAAGATTTAGCCTTGTATTTTCATCCGGAAAAAGGGGTTACTTTTTCTATGTACGCCAATATAAAACCGAATGAAGATAAACGTTTCACAAAATCTGAATTCTTGTATTACTTGCCTTCCGACACGAAATTTACATGGGGTATCAAAGATGGAATGGGAGATCTTTACATCGACAAAACATACAATTATCTGAATACGTGGGTGTGGAATAAGGATTATACAAAGGCTACTTATGAACTCAATGGGAAAATAAGCAGGGGAAATTCTCTGGAAAATGTTTCTAAAATTTTCCCAGGTTCTGAAGTTGCCGTTAATTTTGTAAAAGGAACTTCAGAGTACAACGAAATGGACTGGGGTACTTTAGCATTTGTTTTCGAAAAGTTTCAAGGAATGTATTATCTGGTTGCGATTGTAAATGACCGATGGACTTCTTAAAATCAACCCTTCATTCATGCAAATGAACACCAAGTATTTTTAATTCTGCCTTCTTTCTTCAACGCTTTTAAAATTGCATATTTAGCTATAGAAACAATAAGGTTTATATCTATTAAAAGGATTACTCTTCATAATCCTCTACAGAATCGGAGATCGGCATTATTCGGTGAAGCAAACGTCGGTTCTCCTGTTGAAGCATTTCCAGTTTTTTCATCATTTCGTTTAAAATATCCAGACCGGGAAGATTTACATCCAAATCATAATGCCAGTTGGCAAAACGCTCGAAAGAATCCAGTTCATCATAAATAAGGTATTTCGTATTATCTTCCTGCTCAATGGAAATCAATCCGTATTCTTCAAGCTCATCAAAAAAACGGATTTCGATATTGTAGCGTTTTACGAGTTCTTCTCTTGAAATTCTATCTTTCATCGCTTATGAATTTTTCAGTTGTTCGAAAAGTTCTTTCTGCTTTTCGGTAAGATTGGTTGGTATTTTCACTTCATAGGTTACAAACAGATCGCCGAACTGGCCGTCTTTTCGGTAAACCGGAAAACCCTTTCCTTTTAAACGAACAGTGGTTCCGTTCTGGGTTTCAGGTTTCACTTTCAGTTTTACACTTCCTTCAAGCATTTGAACCTGCACATCACCACCTAAAACTGCGGTATACAAATCAATCGGGATTTTTGTTTTCAGATCATCGCCAATTCTTTCAAACTGTGCATCCTTCGGAATATTGAACGTGATGTACAAATCACCACTCGGACCGCCGTTATGTCCCGGATTTCCGTGTCCTTTCAGCTTAATCTGCTGTCCATCATAAACGCCGGCTGGAATGGTAATTCTTACTTTTTTACCATTAATTTCAAAAGTTTGCGGATGGGTTTGCGCGGCATCTTTCAAATTCAGATTCAATTCCGCATGTACATCCTGACCTTTAAATTTTCCGGATGCACTTCCTCGCGAACCTCTTCCGAAACCGCCAGAAGCACCGCCACCAAACATATTCTGGAAAAAATCCGAATAATCGCCTCCTTCCCCGAAATCAAAACCACCAAAATCCGAACCGCTGAAACCTCCACCCCTTTGTTGCTGCTGTTGCTGGGCTTTTTCGTATTCTTCTCCATGCTTCCAGTTTTCACCGTATTTATCGTATTTTGTTCGATTTTCGGGATTGCTCAGCACTTCATTGGCTTCATTTACTTCTTTGAATTTTATTTCGGCTTCCTTATCTCCGGGGTTTACATCCGGATGATATTTTCGCGCCAGTTTACGGTATGCTTTTTTAATTTCGTCCTGAGAAGCGGCTTTTCCCACTCCTAAAACTTTATAATAATCGATGTAGGCCATAAAACTAAAATGTGAAGTAAAATTACAAAAATAACAAGTCTAAAGAAAAAGAAATTCCAACTTTTGCAGATGGAATTTCTAAATATAGGTTAAAATTGATATTTGATTAATGATTAAAAAGTAAGAGTTTTTCTAAATTTCCGCGTTCTGTTTCCATGAGTTTCTTTTTAAAAGCCTGCAGGAAAACAAAACCGGTAAGCATTCCCAAAGTATTCAACATTACATCATCAATATCGGCAGTTCCTCGTCCTGAAAAATGCTGAATCAGTTCCACACCCATAATTCCCATCACAAAAACCGGGAGCAAAATCCAAATCGAACGTAAGGGTTTAAACGATAATCCTAACCATCCGAAAGGAATAAATACCGCAATATTACATATGATATTAATAAAAAAACGTCCGAAAGTAACATCCGCAATAAAAAAGAAACGAATACTATGGAAGGGTCTTAATTGTAAATTTCCAACTTCACCGGCAAGTCTGCCCATACCAAAAAGCATCATATACAGTAACAAAAGAACGTAAAACGGCAATAAATAAGAATAATAACTTCTTAACATAAACTTTGTTTTTACAGATTAGGGAGTAAGTAAAGTAGAATTTATGTTCACATATTTTTTTTAATGATTAAATAAAAATGAAAAGGGAATACTGACTATGCATCTAAAATCTTTCCAAAACGACTGTTTTTAAGAGTTTTTCATCATATTTAACACTTATTTATAAGCATTTTTAGATATTGTTAACATATTGATTTTCAAACAATTTATTGTAAAAAATATAATCTTATGGAAAGTTTACAGCAGTTAAAATTTCACTTCTGAAAAATATCCTCCGAAACTTTTACCTTTGATAAAATTTATCAGATGAAAGGAGTACTGAAGAATTACAGCAATATTTTTCTGCTGTTGATCGGAATTTTAACCGGAAGCGTAATCGGAATATTTTTTCCGCAATTGGTGGAATATCTGAAACCGCTGGGCGATATTTTCCTGAATCTGCTTTTTGTAAGTGTGGTTCCGCTGGTCTTTTTTGCCGTTGCGAATTCAATTGCGTCTTTAGAGCAGGAGAACAAATTCGGGAAAATAATTTTTGCAATGGCATTTACCTTCTTACTGTTTATCATTATAGCTGCGGTTTTTACGGTGATGTTGGTGTATCTTTTCCCGGTCAATTCGATTTCTTCGGGAATTTCTCAATCTTTTGAACTCAATCAGAATACCGGACAAAATTGGGGTGATGCTTTCGTCGGTTTTTTCACGGTGGGCGAATTCACACAATTGTTTTCCCGTCAGAATATGCTTGCCCTTTTGATTTTTGCATTTCTTACCGGAACTGCCACGCGAAAAGTTGGGGAAAAAGGACTCTTCTTCAGAAATTTTCTTTCCTCCGGATATGAAGTGATGAAAGAAATTCTGCTGATCGTGATGAAAGCTGCACCAATCGGTTTGGGAGCCTATTTTGCCTATCAGGTTGCCACGGTTGGTCCTGAACTTTTTGGCTTTTACGCCAAACCATTAGGTTTATATTATGCTGGCGGAACTTTTTATTTCTTAGTTTTCTTCACGCTGTATGCATTTGTATCTTTCGGATGGAATGGTGTAAAACGTTTCTGGAAAAACAATATCTATCCTTCGCTTACAGCGATCAGCACCTGTAGCAGTTTTGCCACAATGCCTGCCAATCTGGAAGCAGCAGAAAAAATCGGAATTCCAGAGGCGATTTCCAATGTGGTGATTCCGATCGGAAGTACACTTCATAAAAACGGTTCTTCCATTTCTTCCATCATCAAAATATACGTTGCCTTTCTGATTATCGGGAAAGATTTTTTTGATCCTGCAAATCTTTTGCTTGCCGTGGGAATTACAGTTTTTGTAAGTATTGTGGCAGGAGGAATTCCCAATGGTGGATATATCGGCGAAATGCTGATGATTTCGGTGTACAATCTTCCTCAGGAAGCAATTCCTGCGGTTATGATTATCGGAACTTTGGTGGATCCTTTGGCAACCGTTCTCAATGCAACCGGCGATACTGTGGCGGCAATGTTTGTCACGAAAATCTCCGGAGAAAAATTATTGGAGGTTTCAGGGAAGAGCTAAGGCAAAATGGAAAAAATTCAAGGGTAAAGATTCAAGGTAAAAGGAAAAAAATCGAGTCGTAGTTGAATATACCAATTTATTCAATCAAACCTTCAAATTCTCAAATTCTCAAATATTCAAATACTCAAACATTCATTCTCCAACACAAAAATCTACCGATGGGTATAAAATCGCGCTCCGATTAAAACCGGGTTTTCCTTTTCTACTTCAACCAAACCAAAACCTTTGTAATCGGGATTCACAGAAGAATCTAACTGTTTGCGGTGAAGTTTTTCGTAGGTATCAAAATCAATTCTTGTGCGGTTCTTAAGACTTTCAAAAAGATTCCATTTTGCGACTACTTCTTTCCATTGAGGAGAAACTTTCCCGACGAAAACTTTGGATTTGGAGCCGCTTCCGTATCCTAAAAATCCAATTTCTGATCCTGCAAGTTCTTCACCTTCATCAAAACTCACCTGAAGCGCGGATAAAAGTGCCATAAAAATTGAAGCCGTGTACATATTTCCGATTTCCGAAGAAGCGCGTTGTGAAGGTTCAATTTTATGCTTGATGAATTTTAAATATTCTTCAGATTTCGCCACTGCCTTCTGGTTTTCCGGGGTAGAATAATCCAAATGATTTTCTAAACTAAAAATTTCGGTAAAAACCCTTTTTCCATGAAAAGCATACGGCAGATGAAAAATCAGGTAACGCCAGTTTTCATAAGGTTTTACCGTCCATTTCTGTTCTTTGTAATGTTCGTAAGCCTCGCGGATTCTGTCCTGATAACACTGATTGGAATACTGCCCGTCGAAAACAGGCTCATCCGTAAAAATTTCAATTTTATCGGGCATCGTTTCCGAAGCGGAAGTCAGTTCGGATTTCAAGGCAGCTCTTCGCGGTTTAAAAAAATCAAAAACACTTTCCGTGGCAACACCAAATACATTTTCAAATTCCAATAATTTCGGCTGATCGGAAACCAAAAGCGCAACCGCGCCACCGCCCTGCGTATATTCTCCGGGAGAATTCAATTCGTATTTTGCATAATCGGAAGCAATGACTACCGCTTTTTTTCCGGGATTTGCACGCACAAAATCCAGACAGTTCTGAAATGCATCTACCGCACCAACACAGGCAAAAGTAAGATCCACCACATCACAGTTTTTAAATACGCGTTTTCCGAATTTCGGTTCCAAAACCTGCTCTACCATTTGCATGGCATACGTTGCGGTTGGTTTTGCCGCATCCAGCGCGCTTTCCGTTCCCAGATAAATTCTGGAAATCTCTTTCGGATTGAGGTTATAATCCTGAATCAATTTTAGCAATGCTTCCGCAGCAAAAGTTGCCGAATCTTCCTGAACATCAGGAAAAGCCATTTTATGAAGACCTAAACCTTTTTCCAGTTTGGCAGGTTCAATCCCTCTTTTTTCTGCTAAATCTTTGATTTCCAAATACAAGGAAGGCACAAAATAACTCGCTGCTTCGATTCCGAAACTCATAGAATAAAAATTAGGCTACGAATTTAAAAATTATTGTACAGAAAGCCATATTTTCAAAGGAGTATTATTAAATTGCAGACCTATGTTTTATCATTCAGCCAAGAATTTTATAAAAAAAATTGTTCCTCAAAAATTTCTTTTTGAAAACGAAATGGTATTCAGAAAAACTTTATATCCGCTTTATAAAGGGAATACATGCGAATGCTGTATTTGTGGTTCCCACCTGAAAAGTTTTGAGAAATTGGAAAACGGTAATCTGCTTTGCCCGATCTGCGGAAGTTTGCCCCGCTCGCGAAGACTTTACCGGCTTTTGACGGACGAATTTCTGAAACCGGGTTTTTCTCTTTTGGATTTTTCGCCTTCGCGTGCGCTGTTTCGGATTTTGAAAAAAAGAACGGACATTCATTATTTTCCGACTGATTTTGAGGATGAATTTCTGGCTGACTATCATTTCGACATTACCAAAATCGACAGTGGACATGAGCGTTTTGACCTCATCCTTTGCTATCATATTCTGGAACATATTGAAGATGATGCCGCTGCAATGCATGAACTCTACCGCGTACTAAAAAAAGACGGAACGGCGCTGATTCAAACGCCTTTTAAGGAAGGCGAAATTTATGAAGATTTCAGCATCAGAACAGAGGAAGAGCGTACCCGGCATTTTGGGCAGAACGATCATGTGCGGATTTACTCGGTAAACGGGCTGAAAAACCGTCTCGAACAACAGGGTTTCAAAGTGGAAGTCCGGGTTTTCCAAAAAGATGAATACTACGGATTTTCGGAGAACGAAACCGTTTTGATCTGTAAAAAATAAAGCACCTCATTTCTGAAGTGCTTTTTTTGGGATTCTAAAAATTGTTATTTATAAGCGTCAATTACTTTATTTAAAGCATCCACTTGTTGATTGATGGTCGGGCTTTTTGGATTGTTTTTCAGAACATCCATTTTTTTAGTTAATCCGTCTTTCAGCATTTGAACAATCATCATTTTTGCCTGCGGATTGTCGCCAATCTGACCTTTAACGGCATTCAGAATCTTGGTTACATTTTCTGTTGCTTTTGCATTATCGGACGACATAATCCAGTTATAGCCTTCTTCCGCAGATTTCCCGAGTTCCGGATTCTGAAATTTTACAAACGGATAAAATGCAGCAATTTGTGCAATGGCCGGCATCTGCTTTTCGATTTTATTTTTTACGATGATTGGAAGAAGCTGCGTGATTAAGTCTTCCGAAGCATTGCTTAAATCTACATTTTCAATTAAACCTACGGCTTTGGAAGGATCCAAATCTATAATCCCGGAAATTGAAGCACCTTTCACGGAATTGGAAACCGCATTGGCTCCTTTTTCATAAACGGATTGGTATTTTGCATTTTTGGTTTTTGCCAATGCTGAAATCGCGGCTGCCTGCACCAAAGTTTTAGGATCGTTTCCTGCCAGTTTTTCTACTTCGGAAAGGGCGATTTTCGAAACATTCGGTTTGGAAAGATCAATTCCCGATAAGGCTTTTTCGCGAACACGGAAGAACGGATCTTTTAATGCGGCTACCAAAGTTTTAATATCGGTATCGGTTTTATTTTCGGCATCAACAATATTGGAAATTGCTTTGTATCTTCCGTAAAAATCTTTTGTTCCGGCGTACTGAAGTGCATTTTGCTCAGGCGTTCTGGTTTCGGTAACATCAGAAACAAGAATTCCGTCCGGATTAATATTCACCAGATCCGGACTTTTGGATGCCGGAAAAGTATAGGAATTTTTGGATTGTGCATTCACCCAAACTTTCTGGCGTGTGGTTTTTCCGTTTTCAAAAACATCAATGGTTAAAGGAAACTGAAACAATGGGGTCTGGCTTTGATTCACGGAAACCGTCACTTCTTTTTTCACCGGTTCGTAGGAATAGGTATATGAAACTTTCGGATTTCCGTTGCTGAAATACCATTGATTAAAGAACCAGTTCAAATCTTTGCCAGTTACTTTTTCAAAAGACAATCGTAACTGATGGGCTTCCCCTGTTCCGTATTCATTGGTTTTCAGATAATCATTTATTCCGGCAAAAAAAGCATCATCACCCAAATAATTTCTCAGCATGTGCAAAATTCCGCCTCCTTTCTGATAGGATACAAGATCGAAAACATCTTCCCGAGAAGCATAATCAAAACGCACCAAATCTTTATTGTAATCGTTTGGATTGTGCAGATATTGGTTCACATCCGACATCAAATGATAATCGGCCTGATCTTTTCCGTATTTGTATTCATTCCAAAGATATTCGGAATAATTGGCGAAGGATTCGTTTACGGTCAAGTTGCTCCAGCTTTCTGCCGTTACCAGATCACCAAACCAGTGGTGAAAAAGTTCATGGGCAATGACATCTTCCCATTTGTTTTCATCTGCAAGATCTCCGGCTTTCTGGTTGGCCATTTCGCCGTGAAGCGTTGCCGTCGTGTTTTCCATGGCTCCGGAAACATAATCGCGACCGACAATCTGCGCATATTTTGTCCAAGGATAATCGTAATTCAGTTTCTTAGAGAAGAATTCAATCATTTCCGGCGTATTGCCGAAAATCTGTCTTGCAAAAGGTTCATATTCTTTCTCCACATAATAATCTACAGGAATATTTCTCCATTTGTCTTTTACGATGGAATAATCGCCAACGCCCATAAAGAACAGATAAACAGAATGTTTTTTATCCATCACCCAATGATCGGTTCTTAAACCGTTTCCTTCTTTTTTCTGTTCCTTCAGAATTCCGTTGGAAAGGGTAACGTATTTGTCAGGAACCGTCATATAAATTTCCTGAGTGGATTTCTGGTTGGGTTTATCGATGGTCGGAAACCATGCTGAAGAAGATTCGGTTTCACCCTGCGTCCAGATTTGAGTGGGTTTATCCGGATCTTTTCCCTGTGCATTGATGAAATACAATCCTTTTGCATCGTTGATGGCGGCACTTCCCTGCTGTTTTACTTCATTTGGGCGTGCGGTGTATTTGATGTAAACGGTATATTCCTGATTTTTCTGGTATGTTTTATCCAGATTTATTTTCAGAATATCGTTTTTGTAGTCGTATTTTAAAGGCTTTTTGGAACCGGAATTATCCAGTGCCACTTCATGAATCAGCATTCCTTTTGCATTCAGCACCAACGAATCGGAAGGATAGAAAAACGGACTTGCAGTCAACCATTCTTCGCCATTCATTTGTTCTTTTTCGTAATCGAAATTTACTTTCAGTTTGGTGTGTTTCAGTTCCGTGGTTTTGGTGTGCGTTGCTCTGTAAACTGTTTCTCTACCAGAAGTATCGGTTTGCGCAAAGGTTATATTTGAATGAAAAAGCGCACCCAGAAAAAGGGCGGCAATAAAAAGTTTCTTCATATTATCTTGATTTTTTTGTGTGTAAGTGATGATGGATAAGTATTGTATTTCAAAGAATTGTTACAACAAAAGAGACGCTACAACTTTACTTTTAAGTCTGCAAAAAAAATGGGCTTCTGCGAAATACTTTTTTATGGAAATGGGTTAAACTACCTCAATATCATACGATTCCAACAATCCTGAAAGTCCCTGCATCGAAAATTTTGCGCCTTTGATATTGTTTTTTTCAGGATTAATGTGGTAATATCTTGCCCGGCTGAAATCCGCTTTTTCCAAATTGGTATTGTCGAAAACCGCACCACTAAGATCGGAATCTTCAAAATCGGAATGGTGAAGATTGGCTTCGGTAAAATCCACTTCCACCAACCGGCAGTTCCGAAATACCGTTTCCGGAATATCCAGTTTATAAAAAACCGCCTGATCCAGCAGTGAACTGACAAATTCCACATCCAAACCAAAGGGATTGAGGTTTTCAAAATTGCTACCAATCAGTTTGCAATCTGAAAAAAGAACCTTGCGAAGTGCTGTTTTGGTCCATTTTGAAAGTGAAAAATCACAATTCAGAAAAGTACAATTGGAAAACTGGTATTCTGTAAAGTCAAACTCCGAAAAACGCAAATTCCGAAACGAACAGTTTTCGTATTCGGCTTGTGCCAAAAACGAAACTCCATCAAAAACTTCATCCTGAAAAATTCCTCTCATCTTGTCTGTCTATATCGCTGATTTTATTTTAATAGGTTTTTCAAATTCTGAGGGTCTTGTTTGCAATGCCAGAAAAGTTTAACAACGACTTCCTTTTTCTTGATTTCGTACAGTATTTTGACTTGCTTATTACCTATCAACATAAATTGAATTTGAGGAAAATCGTCTAAATATTGATGTTTTACAATTCCGTCATTAATCGTTTTTCGGAATTTTTTAATATCGTTTTTTAAGGAGTTAATCTCTCTTTCAGTCCAGTTTCTTTTCAAGAAATCAATAATTCTTTCTAATGAAATCCTTGCGGTCGCTGAAATTGTAATTTTCATTTTCCGTCAAAAATTTCGTCCAGCAATTCATCCGTTAATTCCTGATATTTTCCGTTTTGATAATCTTCTTCACTTTGTTCCAAAACCTTTCTGAAATATTCAGATTTTTCAATTTCCTCCCACGAATAGGTTTTGTCTTCGATCGACACATCAATACTTTTTATCCCTTTCAATTGTGATAAAAGTTTCTTGATAAAAGAAACATCCGCATTGTCTTCTAATCTTATGGTAAGTTCCATTGTTCAGAATTTTAATCAAAGTTAATAAAAATTATGCGAAGCGTTTATATCGCCACCGGTGCTTTGATTCCAGGATATGGATCGTAATTTTCCAGTGTGAAATCTTCAAAATCAAAATCGAAAATATTTTTGATTTCCGGGTTCAGTTTCATTGTTGGCAAAGCTTTTGGCGTGCGGGAAAGCTGTTTCTGAACCTGCTCAAAATGATTATTGTAAATATGGACATCGCCAAATGTATGCACATAATCGCCCACTTCAAGTCCAGTAACCTGCGCCACCATCATTAATAACAAAGCATAACTCGCAATATTAAAGGGAACACCCAGGAAAACATCTGCGCTTCTTTGATACAACTGAAGTGATAATTTCCCTTTCTCCTCTCCTTTGGAAAGGTCGGGAGAGGACACATAAAACTGAAACATAGTGTGACAAGGCGCCAACGCCATATTCGGGATTTCTGCGGCATTCCAAGCGGAAACGATTAATCGGCGGGAATCCGGATTTTTTTTGATTTGTTCAATCACTTCAGAAAACTGATCCACCACTTTATTGTCTGCGCCTTTCCAACTCCTCCATTGTGCACCGTAAACGGGACCAAGATCACCATTTTCATCTGCCCATTCGTCCCAAATGGAAACTCCGTTGTCGTTCAGATATTTGATATTGGTGTCACCTTTTATAAACCACAACAGTTCATAAATAATGGATTTCAGATGCACCTTTTTGGTCGTTACCAAAGGGAAACCTTTGGACAAATCATACCGTAACTGATAACCAAAAACACTTCTGGTTCCCGTTCCGGTGCGGTCTTCTTTATCGGTTCCGTGGTCTAAAATATGTTGGAGTAAGTCGAGGTAATTTTGCATTTTAAAATAAATAATAATCCCTCAAATTTATAAAAAATGAGGGGATTAAAATACAATAACGAAGAAATTGTGGTCGTTAATTTTATTTTAATATTATCAATTTTCCTTGATTTTTATATTTAAGCAAACCTCATAGGTTTCCAAAACCTATGAGGTTTTTAAATGAGTGTTAATCTTTCTTTTTAAACTCATATTCACCTGTACCGGAAACTTGTGTCATCGAAACCACTTTGCCATTCTCACGTTTGAAGACAAATGTAAAATCTGAAAATTCTTTCAACTTAAATTCATTTTCTTTGTAAGGAACAAGTTCGTAATCGGGTTGTCCGGGAACTGAAATCATCAATTGATTCCCATTTTTTAAGAAAACACTTAAGATTGTTCCTGCGGATTCGTATTTACCTTCGTAGGTTTTTAATTTTTCTGGCTTATTAAGATTGGCATCAGCTTTTTTATTGAAAAACACTTCGCCTTCATCCAAAGAGATCGTAAATCCGTCAATATCACCTTGTGGATTGGTTCTGTAGTTTATTGAATATTGCCCCAAATTTTCATCATTATCCGTATCAAAACGGTCGTAATGGTAATGATGCAAAGGCAATTCCATCGTATGAAATTTGAATTTCAAATCATTTCCAGATTGTGAAATTTCAATAGTTCCGTAAGGTTCATTTTCAAAAGTTCCAAGATAATCTGCAATCGGATGAGAAGGTTTGGTATTTGAAATCTGGCTATTGCTGACTTTACTTCTGGCTTCTTTATCGGCTTTCTTGGCTTCAATATGATCTTTCAGTTTTCGTTCGCTCCAAGGTGTAAGCGAAAGTCCCAACAAACGTTCATAAACGTTGTATGAAACAATATTGTACAAGGGCTGACTTTGATCCCCTATGACAAACACCACGACACCAATTTGCTCTTTGGGCATCATAGAAATCTGAGAATGCATCCCGTCAATATCTCCGCCGTGAAATAACAATAATTGCCCGCGATACGCCGCTGATTGCCTTCCCATACCATAATTCGAATTCAGTATTTCATTGTATTTTGATGAGTTGGAAAATGACAATCCTGGTTCTAGGGTCGCCTTTAAAACATCAGACGGAATCACCTGTTTTCCATTAAATTTTCCATCATCCATCAAAGCTGTTAACCAATGAGAAACCTCGTTGATATTGGAATAAATAGAACCAGCAGGTCCCATTCCGTTGACAAATTCAAAAATCGGAATTTCGTAAAGTGCCTCTGTATCTCTTTTTTCGTTGTAGGGAACGACGTAATCCCCGGAATTTTTCATTTGAGGAATTTCAAAACCAGAATGCGCCATTCCAAGGGGTTTGAAAATATTTGTCGTTACATAATCTTCCCAAGTTTTGCCACTTTTCAATTCGATAATTTCACCAACCGTTGCATACAGCAAATTATTATAGAGAAATTTAGTTCTCAGCGGTGCAGCCGGTTCCAGATATTTTATTTTATCAAAAATTTCTTTTCTCGTTGTGGTTGCTTTGTACCAAATCATATCGTGGCGGGAAATGCCTGTTCGGTGTCCCAGCATATCTCGAAGCGTTACGGTATTATTGAGTTCATCATTATAAAAATTTAATTCAGGAACAGCATTTTTTACAGGTTTGTCCCAAGTTAGTTTTCCTTCATTCACCAACATTCCCGCAGCAATCGCTGTAAATAATTTGGTATTGGAAGCAATTTGAAATAAAGTATTTGGCGTTACCGGAAGTTTTTTTCCATAATCCCGATAGCCGTATCCTTTTGCAAAAACGAGTTTTCCTTTATACACAATCCCGACACCAATTCCCGGACAGTTCCAGTCTTTAATGAGTTTGTTAGCATACTCATCAAACCCTTTCAGTTGTTTTTCTATATTGATGGGTTTAGCATCAACTTTTTTTGTTTCGGTCTTTTCTTGTGCAAAAATTGCATTGGCAGTAAAAAGAACGGCAAAAGCAAAAATGGTGGTTGTTTTTTTCATTTGAATTGAATGGTTATTATTTTACTAATCCTATTTTTTATTTCATGTTTGTTGCTCAATCTTCCATATCGTTTTCAAAAACGATTATGTATCTATTGGTTTTAAAATTTTATCATTCATTTTGATTGAAAAATATCGAAATCTGATCACCGGAGTAGAATTTTCCATCACTTTTTACATACAATGGGTTTTTAATATTGATAGTTCTCAAATATTCATCGTATTTTAGATCAGGATGCAGTGGAAACATTTCTTCAAGATACGCTTCAGGATCAGAGATAAGGGAAAAAATGCGGATTTTCGAAGGCAGCCCCATACAATTATCAAATATTTATTCAAATGTAAATATTCATTTGATAACTATAGCGATTTCACTTAAAAATCATTCATTTTTTATCTATTCTCTAATTTTTTTGATTTAAGCCCAACAAAAACTCAATCTTCATCAAAAGATTATTCTACATTCAAAATCAATTGGGAAATCGTATTTAAAGAGAAAAAATCATTTTCTCCCTTACCCAAAATTGCTTTTGCCAACGGTGATTCCGGAGAAATACAGAAAATTTTATGACCGCCAAAAACCACT
This sequence comes from Bergeyella sp., assembly GCA_031987605.1. Taxonomy (GTDB): domain Bacteria; phylum Bacteroidota; class Bacteroidia; order Flavobacteriales; family Weeksellaceae; genus JAFAGO01. The sequence continues at coordinate 178,135 of DALZZF010000004.1, forward strand.
TCACCCAAAGAAACTGAAATGTAAAAAAGTCCTTTTTGCGTTTTTACCAAAGCACCTTTCTCCACTTTTTGAAGTGCTGAAGTCCGGATATTCTTCAAAAACTCTTGCTGTTGAAAAAGAACATTCAACTGAATTTGCAAATGATTGATTTCCTGCTGCAGCATTTCACGACCGGTTTCGTATTTATCGCCCATTGAGGATTTTGTATCGTTGTTGGATGCGCGGGTTTCATCGATCAGATTTTCAAAATATTTAATTTTTTCTGAAAGCAGACGGGTCAGGTAAAGATGCAGTTCTTCTTTGGAAATCTTCATAAAAATTATTCAACATTAATTTTCAGTTTGGGCGTTTTTCCGGTGATTGATTTTATTTTTCCTCTTTGTGAAGTTCCGAAAGTATCTTCCCAATACAGAATTTTTGTATTGCCTACAAATGTAAGCTGATATATTGTCGCTGTGCTGAACATTTCTCCACCGTATTGCATTTTTATACTATTGAAACTTTTGAGTCTGCCGTATTTTTTATCATCGGTAAATTCATTGTCGTAATACTGAATCAATACATCACCAACCTTTCGCAACTTCCCGTCTTTAAAGGAAAACTGATGTTTATAATAGTCCAATGTAACATTTCCTATTTTGCTGGGTTTTCCGGTCTGATCTTCATTAAAATTATCAAAATATTCAACTGTGAGATTTCCGATTTGTTTTATTTTTCCCGAAATTCTTACCGACGAATAATCATAATAATACTCGTAATTTCCTTCAAACTGATCGGGTGAAAAAGAAAGCAGATTTCCCTGTTCATCAATTTTGAAGTTGATTTTACCGGTTTTCAGTTCATAATATTTTAGTATTCCCGTTTGTGAAATTACGGTGGTTAACTCAAAATCCTGCGCTTTTGCGAAAAAGAAAAACAGCAGCAGAAAAAGTGATAAAATCCTGATTTTCATTAAAATAAACTTGGATTTTCAGCAGCTAATTGCGGAACAGGAAGTTGTGTTTCCCAGTTATCATTCAGGTTTTTAATGAAATGTGCGGACAATAGCGGCGATGCTTTCTCAATATTCTGATGCACAAAGAAATAAGCGTTTTCCAGACCTGCTTTTTTCCATTCCGTTAAGCGTTCCAGCCAATCATCCAGTCTTTGGTAATCGCTTTCATCATTTGCCCCGACATAACGGATAAAAGCAGTTGACGTGGTTAAGCGCATATGTAGCATATCGCGTCTTCCGGCAGTATCCACAATAATATTGGTGATGTTGTATTGGGTAAAAAGTTCGCAAATGGTTTTGAACACTTCCTCATCGCTAAACCATTCGGAATTCCTCAGTTCAATAGCCAAAGGAATTTCTCGTGGCCAATTTTGAACAAATTTTTCCAGACGGTCGTAATCTTTCGGTTTGAAATTATCATGCAACTGCAGAAAAGCCATTCCCAGTTTTTCGTTGAAATTTAGAATAGAAGTCGCGAATTGTGTAACCACATCATCAATATTTAAAAGTCTGCGAAAATGCGAAACGGTATTCGTAATTTTCGGAAAAAATTTAAAATCTGCCGGCGTTTTCTCTGCCCATGTTTTCACCTGATCCGGACTTGGCATTCCGTAAAAAGTGGCGTTCAACTCAATGGAATTGAATTGGGTGGCGTAGTACGTGAGTTCATCTTTTGTTCCTTTTGGATAGAAACCTTTCAAATCGGTTTTGTTCCATTTAGCACAGCCAATGGCGATATTTTGTAATCCTTTTTTATTTTTTTCAAGAATAATGCGGGTTTCCGGATGATCTTTTGGCAATGTAAAATCAACCAGTGAAGGATCTTCCACCTGTCCGAATTTCATAAGCGTTCAAAGTTTAAGGTTCGAGGTTTAAAGGTAACAAAAAACCTTCAGGATTTTGAAATTCCTGAAGGTTTGTAGAGATAAAATTTCTTTTAGGCTTCGCAGCTTGAACATGTAACAAAGTTCACCATCAATTCTTTTGATACGGATGAACTTCTTTGATAATACAATGTTTTCACGCCTTTTTTCCATGCTTCGATGTACAGGAAATTCACATCTTTTACCGGCATTGTGGAAGGAATCTGAAGATTCAGGGATTGCGCCTGATCGATATATTGCTGTCTTTGTGCGGCCTGAGAAATAATTTCCATCGGAGAAATTTCGCGGAAGGTTTTGAATACGGCCTTTTCGTCGTCGGTTAATTCCTTCAAATGTTGTACAGAACCGTGGTTCAGCATAATGGTTCTCCATGTTTCTTCATTATCCAAACCTTTTTCTTCCAGCAATTTTGCGAGGTATTTGTTTTTGCGCATAAAGTTTCCTTTTGCCAAACCTGCTTTGTAATAATTGGAGGCAAAAGGTTCAATTCCCGGTGAAGTTTGCCCCAAAATTGCGGAACTGGAAGTGGTGGGAGCAATCGCCATCAATGTGGTATTTCTCACTCCGTATCCTTTCAGCATGTCTGGTTCACCGTAAATATTGGCCAATTCTTTGGAGGCGATTTCTGCCTGTTCTTTAATATGGCGGAATGCTCTTGCATTGAACTGTGTTGCCTGAAAACTTTCAAAAGGAATCATATTTTTCTGCAGATAGGAATGGTATCCCAAAACGCCCAAACCTAAAGCTCTGTGGCGCATTGCAAAATTTCTGGCTCCCTGAAGATAATAATTTCCTTCTGTCTTTTCGATGAATTCGGAAAGCACAGCATCAAGGAAATAAATCGCCAATTGTACGGCGTTGGTATCTTTCCACTCGTCAAAAAGTTCAAGATTCATGGACGAAAGGCAGCAGATGAACGATTCGTCTCTGGTGGAAGGCAGCATAATTTCGGAGCAAAGATTACTTGCATTCACGGTTAATCCTGCATCTTTATATACTTGTGGTTTGTTGCGGTTTACGTTATCAGTAAAGAAAATATACGGAAGTCCTTTTTGCTGACGGCTTTCCAGAACTTTTGCCCAGATTTTGCGTTTTTCCATATCACCATCAATCATATCCTGCATCCAGTAATCCGGCACGCAAACTCCGGTAAAGAGATTTTGAATCGGATTTCCGATGTCTTTAATTTTCAGAAATTCATCAATATCACCGTGGTCGATATCCAGATAGGCTGCAAATGCACCGCGGCGAACGCCACCCTGAGAAACCACATCCATGGAAGTATCGAATAATTTCATAAAGGAAACCGCTCCGGAAGATTTTCCGTTATCGGTAACGGCAGTTCCGCGGTGACGAAGTTCTCCGAAATATCCGGAAGTTCCACCCCCGATTTTGGTTTGCATAATCACCTCGCCCATTTTATGCGTAATTCCTTCAATACTGTCCGGAATATGCACATTGAAGCAGGAAATCGGTAATCCGCGTTGCGTTCCCATATTCGCCCAAACCGGTGAAGAAAAACTGATCCAGCCTTTTACAATCATTTCTTTAAAAGCAGGCTGTAATTCCGGTTTATACAGTCTTTTTGCGGCAGCAGTGGTAATTCTGTCAATAGCACCTTCTACGGTTTCGCCTTTCAGAAGGTATCCTCTGTTGAGCATTTGCTCGGATTCTTCATTTAACCACCAAATATCTAATTGTTCTTCCATAATTTCTTTGTTAAGCGAGGTTATTTAATTTTTTATAGGGAGCATTTTCATTCATGCTTCGTTTGGACTGTTGGTCCCGCTTTCCGCTGTATCTTTTTTGTTATTGCGCAGGAAGGGAAGCTATCCGTTCGGAAATTTCTGCACTCGCAATCACAAAAAAGGATGCCGCTACAATCGGGGCTAAAATCCGGTTTTGGTTCTTCGTTTGAACTTTTTTGGAATCCCTGTCAAGGTTTTGAACCTTGACAAGGCTGTTTTTTGATTCTTTAAAGATGCTTCAGCATGGCATCTCTAATACTATTCTTTTCGACGCTCGCTTCGCTCGCGCCGCCACCTTTATTTCCCCAATCTTTAATCAAAAAGATCGTTTGCGGTAATACTTTTATCGTGTTTGGTATAATCGACTGGTCTTTTGGCAAAGAAATCATCCAGAGAATTGGCAAAGACTTCCTCTTCGAACCATACCATTGGACGGTATTGTTCAGGCGTTACATTATACCGTGTTTGCATATTGATTTTCTTCAAACTGTCGTCTACTCTGTATTTCATGAAATTCAGGAGATTTTCTTTGGAAACATTATCAATTTCGCCCATTTCAAAAATCCAGTCCAGAATTTCACTTTCTTTCTGAATTGATTCATCAACCAGTGTATAAATATCTTCGATATCGCTGTCGGTTAATAATTCCGGCTGCTCTTCTCTGATTTTATTGATAAGATAAATTCCGGCATTGGCATGAATCTGCTCATCCACGGAAGTCCAGCCGATAATATTGGAAACATTTTTCATGAAACCTTTAAACCTTGTAAAAGAAAGAATGATGGCAAACTGGGAGAACAGGGACACATTTTCCACCAGAATACTGAACAGCAAAAGAGACGAGACGTATTCTTTCGGAGTGGTGGAATTGGCGTGTTTCAGCACATTGGCCAGGAATTCTATTCTTCCTTTCACGGCAGGAACTTCGATTACTTTATTGAATTCTTCATTATATCCCAATACTTCCAAAAGTCTGGAATAGGCTTCGGAATGGCGGAATTCACACTCTGCAAAAGTAGCACCCAATCCGTTTAGTTCAGGTTTTGGCAGATGATGATAAAGGTTTCCCCAGAATGTTTTCACGTTTACTTCGATCTGAGCGATAGCCAAAAGCGCATTTTTAACCGCATTTTTTTCATGGGGTTCCAACTGAGAATGGAAATCCTGCACATCGGCAGTAAAATCTACTTCGGAATGTACCCAAAAAGCCTTGTTGATGGCTTCTGTAAATTGCAGTACTTCCGGATATTCAAACGGTTTATAACTCACTCTTTTCTCGAAGATTCCCATAGTCTAAAAATTCTTTTTCGGTTAAACATTACTTATTGTGGAAAAAGTAAAAAACATCAGTAATAAACTGATTTTTAATATAAAAGAAAACCAAATTATCCACAAAATTTTATTTCCCTCTCATCATCTGACGAAAAACAAAAATAGAAAATGAGGTTCGATTTTGAAAGCCCGAAATATTAAATCTCTGGCTTTTAGCACCAAAAGTTTTCCACAATCACACAGACAAGGCAGTATCAAATACTTTAAGAAAATTTTTGTTTAAAAATAGACTTCGGTACTTTTTTAAAATTAAACAGTTATACAAAATCTCTTTATTTAAAACACAAAAACATTAAACATTAATTCCAAAAAAACTAAAGAATCCTTTTGTAACAATTTTAACATTCACCGTACTTATAGGATACAAAATGATTCCAAATTCATGTTAGTTATTCAAGATCTTCATAAATCGTACGATACCGGAAAGAGCAAACTCCATGTATTGAAGGGCATTAACCTTAATATTTCGGAGGGCGAATTCGTTTCCATTATGGGAAGTTCAGGATCGGGAAAGTCCACGCTGCTCAACATCATCGGGATTCTGGACGAAAAAGACAGTGGAATTTATGAACTGGACGGAATTCCCATTGAACATCTGAACGAAGTAAAAGCCGCCGAATACAGAAGCCGGTTTTTGGGATTTGTATTTCAGTCCTTTAATCTAATCGGTTACAAAACTGCATTGGAAAATGTTGCGCTGCCACTCTATTACCAGAATGTTTCCCGAAAAGAAAGGAATCTGAAAGCACAGGAATATCTGGAAAAAGTAGGGCTTGGACCGTGGGCAAATCATTTACCCAACGAACTTTCAGGAGGGCAGAAACAAAGGGTTGCCATTGCAAGAGCATTGATTACCAATCCCAAAGTAATCCTCGCCGATGAACCAACCGGAGCTTTGGACAGCAAAACCACCTACGATATTATGAAACTCCTTCAGGAAATCAACAACGACGGAAAAACCATAATCGTGGTAACACACGAACCGGATGTTGCCGCACAAACGAAACGAAACGTGGTGCTGAAAGACGGCATTATCGAAAGCGATGAATTTATTAACCAGTTGGTTTTATAGATGTGAGATATGAGATACGAGATGTGCTTTTCTCATTAGCTCAAAACCTTAACCCTTAAACTTGAAATAAAAATGTTTGATCTCGACCGTTGGCAGGAAATTTTCAGTTCAATTCGCAGTAATGTATTGCGGACGATACTTTCCGGCTTTACGGTAGCACTCGGTCTATACATTTTCATCGTGCTTTTCGGAATCGGAAACGGTCTTCAGAATGCTTTTACGCAAGGATTTACACGGGATGCGCAAAACCTCATTTCTATTTTCGCAGGAAGAACAACAGTTGCTTATGAAGGACTTCAATCCGACAGAGCTGTTTCGATGAATAACGATGATTACGATGCCCTGATTAATGATGATAAAGAAAAAGTAGAATATTCCACACCGAGATATACGGCAAACTGGCTGGTAAAATACGGCAAAGAAAGCGGAAACTACCAGATTAACGGAGCCAATATGGAAGAAAAATACATCGAGAACCGCAAAATCATCGATGGGCGATACCTCTCTCCTATTGATATTGAGCGCAAACAGAATGTTGCCGTTATCGGAAGAATGGTTCAGCGCGATTTAATCAAAAACGGAAATCCTGTAGGAAAAGATCTGGATATTAACGGAACGATGTTTAAAGTGGTCGGCGTATTTTCGGATGATGGTGGCGACTGGGACGAACGCCACATTACCATTCCCATTACCACACTTCAGCAGATGAAGAAAAGTTCCGACACCATTTCAACCATCTATATTGCTTACAATCCGAAATTAAGTCCGGATGAAGCCATCAAATACGGCGACGAACTGAAAGATAAACTGAAAACCCGTAAAAAAGTATCTCCGGATGATGAAGAAGGAATCCGAATATGGAACAACGCCAGAAATACCGGAGACAGCGTACAGTTTCTATTTGTAATCACTTTTATTGTCGGTTTTATCGGGATGGGAACTTTACTTGCAGGAATCATCGGCATCAGCAATATTATGGTTTATATTGTAAAAGAAAGAACGCAGGAAATCGGTGTCCGCAAAGCCATTGGCGCAAAACCGCGAAGCATTATTGCGCTCATTATGCAGGAAAGTCTGGTAATTACGGTAATTTCCGGAATCATCGGTGTCGCACTTGGTGTTTTAACGTTAAAAATCATCGGAAACCGTTTTGAAGAATATTTTATTCTCGAACCGAATGTTGGTTGGGGACTGATTACGATGGCGTTTATATGCCTTGTAATTTCCGGACTGATTGCCGGATTTGTACCAGCGTATCGTGCAGCAAAAATTAAACCGATTGAAGCATTGAGGACGGAATAGTGATGGGAGTTGGAAGATGGAAGTTGGAAGTTGGAAGCGCGAAGTTGGGAGCGCGAGCGAAGCGAGCGCCAAAAAGAATAGTATTAGAGAAAAGAATTCATCTCTTAAATGTAGGAGAGATTATCTTGATAATTTAAAAATAAAAGTATATAAAATTAATTCGGAACACAGAATTTTGAATGCGGAAACAGAAAACTTCCGCCTTCCATCTTCAACTTCCAACCAAAAAATTTAAAATTAATTCGGAACACAGAATTTTGAATACGGAATCAGAAAACTTCCGACTTCCATCTTCCATCTTCCAACCAAAAAATTTAAAATGAATACGGAACACAGAATTTTGAATGCGGAATCAGAAAACTTCCGACTTCCATCTTCCAACTTCCAACCAAAAAATATAAAATGAATGCGGAACACAGAATTTTGAATACGGAATCAGAAAACTTCCGCCTTCCATCTTCCAACTTCCAACCAAAAAATATAAAATGAACATTCTTTTTAAAAGAGACACCTGGCAGGAAATCTATTATTCCCTCAAGAATAATAAACTCCGCACGTTCCTTACCATGATTGGTGTAGGCTGGGGAATGTTTCTGTATGTTACCCTTTTAGGTGCTGCAAAAGGAATGGAAAACGGTTTCGATAAATTATTCTCCGGATTTGCCACCAATTCGATTTTCCTTTGGCCGCAAAGCACTTCGATTCCTTATGACGGATTTCCGAAAGGCAGGGAAATGGAACTCCACCTGAGCGATATGGAATATCTTGAAAAGAAACTTCCGCAAATCGACTACATTTCTCCACAAAATTCCAGAGGAAATTTCGGATCCGCTGGAGAAACCATGACCAGAGAAGGGAAAGTAGCCACATATACACTGAACGGAGACTATCCCATCGGAAACAAAATTTCAGAAAAACGCCTGCTGTTCGGAAGATATCTGAATGATGCCGACATTTCGCAGAACAAAAATGTAGTGGTAATCGGGGAAGAAATTTACAAGAACTTCTTCGATGCCAAGAAAAACGAAAACCCAATCGGGAAATCCATCAACATCAAAGGAATTTTCTTTAATGTAATCGGTGTTTTCGGCGTAAAAAGAGGAGGTGGAATGGAAAGCGACCGCGCCGCCTATATTCCGCTTTCCACCTTTACAAAAATGTACAACGATGGCGACAAAGTGGGATTTTTTGCCATTGTTTCCAAACCCAATGCGGATGTTTCCGTGGTGGAAGATCAGGTGAAAAACGAACTCAAAACCAAGTATAATGCTTCTCCCGAAGATACCAATGCGTTCGGAAGTTTTAATCTGGGGAAAGAATTCAAAAAACTGACCGGATTTCTTACCGGAATGCAGTTGCTCACGATTATAGTGGGAACACTCACGATTATTGCCGGCGTTATTGCCATTTCAAATATCCTTTTGATTACGGTGAAAGAGCGTACCAAAGAAATCGGAATCCGAAGAGCACTGGGCGCAAAACCTGCCGAAGTACGAAACCAGATTTTGCTGGAAAGTGTAGTCATTACACTATCTTCCGGATTAATCGGTTTCATCTTCGGAATGCTTCTGCTGATGATTCTGAACATTGCCACACAAGGTCAGGATGCATTTCCTTTTTACAACCCCACCGTAAATTACGGCAATGTATTCGGAGCAATGGCAATCATGGTTTTCCTCGGTTTAATTATCGGAATGATTCCGGCGCAAAGAGCCGTAAAAATCCGTCCGATTGAAGCATTAAGAACGGAATAGACAAAAGACAAGTAAAAAGTAAAAAGACAAAAGTAAAAAGAGACAAGTGGAAACAAGAAAATTTGAACAAGGAGACTTTGAAAAAATGAGATGATTTGATGATATAATGATTGAAAGTTTAATATTAAAAATCAAATAATTTCAAACACTCAAACATTCAAATAAACTCAAAAAAATTCAAACATCCCAAACTTAGAATCCACATCAAAAAACCTGAAACAAAAAAGAAATTATATGAAAAAGAAATTCACCTTTAAAAAAGCGATTTACATCATACTCGGACTTATCGCCGCCATAGCACTGGTTTCCGTGATCGGATATCTGGTAAAATCCAATGCAGGTTCAAAAGAAGAATTTCTTACGCGCAAACCTGTGGTGCAGGATATGGATGATAAAGTAATGGCAACCGGAAAAATTGTACCTCAGGAAGAAATTGAAATCAAACCGAATATGTCCGGAATTATTGATAAAATTCTGGTAAAAGAAGGCGACAAAGTAACTGCCGGACAATTAATCGCAACATTAAGAATCGTTCCGCAAGTGGCGGATGTAAACGGCGCAATACAACAGGTAAGCACCGCAAATATTGGCGTGAGCAATGCTAAAACCAATCTTGCCAATCAGCAGCAACAGTTTGCCATGCAGCAAAGACTCTACAATCAGGGCGTAATTTCCAAGCAGGAATTTCTTACGGCACAACAGCAATTGTTCACGGCACAGCAAAATGTGAAAAATGCCAACCAGCAATTGGTAACAGCGCAAAAACAACTTCAGATTGCCAAAACAGGCGTTACTCCGGAGCTTCAAAGTATGGCGACCACCCAAATCCGCGCAAAAGCAAACGGAACCGTTCTTGAAGTTCCCGTAAAAACCGGAAGTCAGGTTATTGAAGCCAATTCATTCAATGCCGGAACCACAATTGCTTCGATTGCCGATTTGAATTCATTGATTTTTGAAGGTGAAATTGATGAAGCTCAGGCCGGAAAAATAAAAGAAGGAATGGAAATGAATATTGTAATCGGAGCCCTTCAAAACAAAAAATTCCCGGGAAAAGTTACCATGATCGCTCCAAAAGGAACCGATGAAAACGGCACCATAAAATTTCCAATTGAAGGTGATGTTTTCAACCCGACCAACGAATACATCCGCGCAGGATTTTCTGCAAATGGCGAAATCGTACTCAGTTCCCAGAAAAATGCACTTCTTCTGGATGAATCTCTTGTACAATATGAAAAAATAAACGGAAAAGATTCTCCCTTTGTGGAAGTAAAACAACCGAACGGAAGTTTCAAAAAAGTGAAAGTAAAATTAGGCGCAAGCGATGGAATTAACGTGCAGATTCTTTCCGGAATCGACAAAAATGCAGAAGTAAAAGTCTGGAATCCTTCCGATAAAGACAAAGAAGAACTGAAAGAAAAGAAATCGAAATAACGAATCCAAAAAAGGTTAGCAAGAGCGCATTCCGAAAAGGGATGCGTTTTTTATTTTCTACGGAACAAAAGCACGACATTCAGGAACAAAAGCAATAAATTCAAAGAAATCCAGATGCTCAGCATTTCTTTATCTTCCTGTTCTTTTTCCACATTTATTCCGGCAATTCCGGCAAGTTTTGCACTTTGGATGATGTAATTGTTCACCTCCACAATCTGATCCATATTTTTATTGGGAACGGAATGCTGCGAGAAATAAACCAGATTTTTCTTTCCAAGATAACCAATTACCCAGAATTCATCCGAGCGGTTCATATTCAGATATTCGATGCGGTAATATTCCGGACGGATTTTCCCGATGTGTTTGGTGATGTATTTATTTGAAGGATCTTTTTGAATCTTTATCAAATAAAAATCAAGTGTAACCGGAAGTTTATTGATGATTAGCGTGCTCAGTGCGTTCTTCTGATAGCGCGTAGAACTGCTTTCAAAAAAACAGTAGGAAAAAAAACCGATGCACAAAACCACAGTCGTCCAACGGAAAATTCTTGCCCATTTCGCAAATCTCCCCTTTTTAATAAGGGTAAGAAAAAGAGAAATAATCAGCAGGAGAAAAATGATAAATAGAAGAAAACCCATAATTGAGACAAATATAATGGAATTCTAAAAAACAGCGCAGGTTTAATCTACATTCCATTCGTGATAAAACTGATCGAGAAACTGCAGCATAAACTGATGCCGTTCTTCCGCAATTTCTTTGGCTTTTGGCGTGTTCATCAAATCTTTGAGCAACAATAGTTTTTCGTAAAAATGGTTGATGGTGGTTCCGTTGGATTTTTTATATTCCTCTTTGGTCATATTCAGTTTTGGGGAAATTTCGGGATCATACATCAGATTATTTTTAAATCCTCCGAAATTAAACGTCCGCGCAATTCCGATTGCACCAATCGCATCCAGCCGATCCGCATCCATCACAATCTGTAATTCTACAGGTAAAAACTCAGGAGCATTTCCTCTGTTTTTAAAAGACAAATGCCTGATGATGAATAAAACCTGCCGGATAATTTCTTCATCAACCGATTGATCTTTCAGAAAATCCTCTGAAACTTTTAAAGCCAAAGTTTCATCGCCGTTATGAAATTTCGGATCGGCAATATCATGAAGTAAAGCGCCAAGTTGAACAACCTCAAGATTAGCGTCCAGATTTTCAGATAATGTAAGCGATAATTTCCAAACGCGCTCAATATGAAACCAGTCGTGTCCGGCTTCTGCTCCTTCCAATTTATATTTTACGAAATCAACTGTTTTTTGAATAAGTTCCGGCATTTTCTTTTTTTTGCAAAGATAAAAACCGAACGGTGAAAATGCGAATAAAACGATTGAAATTAGGTCTGTTTTTTTGCTAAATGAAATCGAAGATTCAACGTAGTCAAAAGCCTTTGCGAGCCTAAAAGCATACAGAAAAACAAAAATCTTTGCGAACTTCACGTTTAAAAAACACTATGATTAAAAGCGGATAATCATTATTATTTTCACTAAATATTTAAAAATCATCCAATTTCATTCAGAACAATATTCCAGAGTTTTTTGTTGTAGGAACGGAAAAAGTTGATGTGTCCGATTTTCCCGGCTTCCGATTCGGAAACTTTTACTTTGCGGTATTTGGGTTGCATATTTGGGAAAGTTTCGTGCATTAATTTTCTTACGCCCTCTTTTGTTACCCAAAAATCGTCTTCCATATAAAGGAAAAAAGCAGTTTGAGTAAGTTTGGAAGAATAGTTTTCGGTATCTTCCAAAACCTTATTGGTGGATTTTTTATGCATGAGCAACGTGCGCCAGTCTTTTGCATTTCCGGCAGGAAGACTTTCGCCCAAACCGAATTTTTGTGCAGGAAAATACCCGAGAATTTTTGTTACAACCGGCATTACAATTCCGAATCCCAGCCATGCTTCCACTTTGGTTTTCAGGCGAAGATTTCCCCAATACGATTTTTGGGTCGCGATAAAAATAAATTCTTTAAATATTTTGGAATCCGGATTCATTCCCAAAATCAATGCTCCGACGGAATGTCCGAGACAGAATTTTTCATCATCCGGAAAGTGCTCCTGAATATAATCCGTAACAGCTTTAAAATCCACACTTCCCCACATTTTCATACTGGAAGAAAAACCTTTCATTTTCTTCGGTTTGGATTCTCCGATTCCGCGATAATCATAGGTGATTACCGTAAATCCTTTTTCAGCAAAAAATTTCGCAAATGAAAAATAAACATGCTGTTTTACGCCTGTTGCCGCATTAATCAGCAGGAGTTTTTTACTATTCTTTTCTGATGTAAAAATTTTTGCCGACAGCGGATAATCATCCGCTGTAAGTATTATGATTTCTTTCATTTCGCTTTCGTAAAAATACTAAAAACCCGAAATGCCCAATATTTTTTCTGTATGAAATGAATAATAAATATTTTAAACAATACCTGTTGTGCATTTTAAATTATTGTATTTCGAAGATAAGTTAACGGCTTTGTTTATCTTATTTTCAAAGAATTCGTTTAGTTTTTTGTCTTGCTTTGCGTTTTAATTATCGCAAGGTGAAACGAAGTTTTCTTTAAAAGGAAATTGTTTTTAAAGATAAACAAAGGTGCTTCGCTTGCATCAATAATACAATGAATATGGATTTTATTGATTTTCAAATAATTGTATTTTTATACAAAATGCACAACAGGTGTAAACAATATTCCCAATTATCCCCTATTTTTGCACGATGGCAAAACGACCGATTAAGCGCAAAACAACCCGGAACATTCACCGGAAAAGAAAGAAAACTTTTCTTTCCCGAAGATATATTCTGCTTGCAGTTCTGGTATTTACACTTTTGGTTACGGGATTTTATCTGAAACACAAAATTTCGTTTTATTATGCCATGTACTTCAATAAATTTGAGCATCGTAGCCTTAAAAACTCCGAAGATGAAGAAAAAAGAATTAACAAAATTATCGGTGATAATACCGATAAAACTTTCGGAATCGACATCTCGCATTATCAGCGGAAAGAAGATATAAAATGGGACAGTTTAAGCATTGCCAACCGTTCTATCCCGATCGAATTTGTGGTTTTGCGCTCCACAATGGGAAATAAAAGTACCGACAAACATTTTGAACATTTCTGGACAGAAGCCAAAAAAAATGGTCTGATTCGCGGTGCCTATCATTTTTACCGGGCAGATGAAGATCCTGTTTTACAAGCGAATAATTTTCTGGCTCATGTAAAACTGGAAAGCGGAGATTTGCCGCCGATTCTGGATATTGAAAAAATCCCAAGGCGAAAAACCAAGGAAAAACTCGTGGAAGACTTAAAAATATGGTGCAGAATCGTGGAGGAAGCCTATGGTGAAAAGCCGATTATCTATACCTATTTTTACTACTACCGCGATTATTTAAAAGGCGAATTTGATGATTACCCGATCTGGATGGCGAATTACAATGATGTGCCTACTCCTTCTCCGGACGACAACTGGAAATTCTGGCAGTTTACCGAAAACGGTATTGTATATGGCATCAACGTAAAAGTGGATGTGGATATTTACAACGGAAGTTTGTGGTCTCTCCGGCGGTTAACTTTGGATTAAAGAATCTCGTAGATTTCGCTCCACGAATTCATCCTTGTATAATGATTGTCCTTTCCTGCATTGTGCAACTGCGAAAAAATAATTCTTTTCCCGGAAAAATAATCGAGATTTTTAGGATGATCGTCGATCATGACATCCGCACAAACCGGAACTTTACTTCCGCAAAAGATAAACTGTTTCCACGTCAGAAAAGGGAAAAATTCCTGCAACCACTCGTATTTATCCTGAAGCGAATTGGGAAATTCCATGGCTGCGGAAACAATGAACACTTCATATTTTTCATTCAGATATTTCATTCCTTCCACCGCATCTTTCATTACGGGAACGGTACGGAAAAATCCTTTCATATTCACATGTTTTAAACCGTTTGGAAAAGCGGCAACCTCATCATTTCCGACTGCATCTTCCAATTTTATTTCTTTTCCTGTTTCTTCTTTTTCGTAGCGGATAAACTGTTGATACACATCAGCCAAAACACCGTCCATATCAACCAAAACTCTTTTCTTATCAGTATTCATCGTGCAAAATTAATGATAATTACCTCAAACAAGATGAACTTTTTTTTAAATCTCTTGAAACAAAAATAGGTTTTCGTACTTTCGCAACACCAATTTTAAAATCAACTATTTCAAATCCTGATGAATTACATTTCCGCCGAAAATCTTACCAAATCCTACGGAATCAAAACCCTTTTTCAAGACATTACTTTCCATATTAATGAAGGCGATAAAATTGCCATTGTTGCCAAAAACGGAAGCGGAAAATCCACGCTTCTGAAAATTCTGATGGGAAAAGAAATTGCCGATTCCGGAACGGTTTCCGTCAATAAAGATATTCAGGTTGTTTTGTTCGATCAGGAAATAGATTTCAATCCGGAACTTTCCGTGGAAGAATTTATGATGACACTGGATTCGGCACCGATAAAGGCTTTAAAACAATACCATAAAAGTTTGATTTCCCAAGATACGGACGAAATGGAAAAAGCCATCAACGAGATGGAAGCCCAAAAAGCCTGGGATCTGGAAAATGAAATGAAGCAGATTCTTTCCCAACTGAAAATCACGGATTTGGAGGCGAAAATGGGAACGCTTTCGGGTGGACAAATCAAACGTGTTGCGCTGGCAAAATTATTAACGGAAACCCGAGCTGAACACCGCCACACGCTTTTAATCATGGATGAACCCACCAACCATCTGGATGTGGAAATGGTGGAATGGCTGGAAAATTATCTGAGTAAAGCGAAAATCACTTTGCTCCTCGTTACGCACGATCGCTATTTTCTGGATTCGGTTTGTGATATTATCTGGGAAATGGAGGATAAAAATCTGTATGTACACAACGGAAGTTACGCCACTTATCTCGAAAACAAAATGATTCGCGAGGATAATCTGAATGCAACCATCGACAAAGCACAAAACCTTTACCGAAAGGAACTGGAATGGATGCGGAGGCAGCCGAAAGCGAGAACCACAAAATCAAAATCGAGGATTGATGCCTTTTACGATACCGAAAAGGTGGCCAAAACCAATACCAAAAAAGATTCTTTGGAACTTGATTTCGAGATGAAACGTCTGGGAAATAAAATTTTAGAATTAAAAAATATCAATAAAAAATACAGCGACAACGTACTTTTGAAAGACTTTTCGTACCAGTTTCAGCGTGGTGAAAAGGTCGGGATTATAGGAAAAAACGGTGCCGGAAAATCGACTTTGCTCAATATTATTCAAGGATTGGAACCCAAAGATTCCGGAGAAATTGAAACAGGGGAAACCATTAAATTCGGATATTTTTCCCAGAAAGGATTACAGTTTAAAGAAGAAGAACGTGTAATCGATTTCATCAAAGAAATTTCGGAAAATTTCCCGTTAGCAAACGGAAGAACTATTTCTGCATCGCAGTTTTTGCGCTTATTCCTGTTTGATGACCAAACGCAATATTCACCAATTTCGAAACTTTCGGGTGGTGAAAAACGCCGATTACATTTAATGTATGTGCTCTACCAGAATCCAAATTTTTTAATTTTTGATGAGCCCACCAATGATCTTGATTTGCCAACCTTAACCGTTCTGGAAAATTTTCTGCTGAATTTTCAGGGAAGTTTGATTATTGTTTCACACGACCGTTATTTTATGGATCGGATTGTGGATCATGTTCTCGCCTTTGAAGGTGACGGAAAAATTAAAGATTTCATCGGAAATTTTTCAGAATACAGTGAGTCTCGGAAGTTAGAAACAGGAAGCACGAAGACTGAGAAGGTTGAAAATTTTAAAACGGAATCTGAAAAACTTCCATCTTCGAAATCTCCTCTTCCATCCAAGAAAAAACTCTCTTTCAAAGAGCAGCGCGAACTGGAAACCATCGAGAAGGAAATGCCGGAGCTGGAGAAACAGCGCAATGCAATTATGGAAAGCCTGAACAACGAAAGCGATTACGAGAAAATTTCAAAACTTTCCGCTGAACTGGAAACTCTTTCCTCAAAACTGGAAGACTACGAAATGCGCTGGCTGGAGCTTCAGGAAATGATGCCCTAAAAATTGAAAACCCCGAATCATTGCTGAAACGGGAGATTTTTTGTGACAAATAAAAAAACCGATGGTAATCATCGGTTTTTATCATTAATCGTTGTTTCGATTTATTTTCCAGCTGCTTTCAAAGCGGCTTCTTTTGCTTTAAATTCTGCTGCTTTCGCGTCGTTCTTAGTGGAGAGATAAATCCCTTTCAAAAGAGAAACAACTTCCGGATTTTGAGAATCCACTGCATACCATTTTTCAGCATACGGCAATGCTTCTGCCAAGCGTGCTCTTCTGTCTGCAATTACTTTATTGGCTTCTTCAATTTTTCCTGCTTTACGCAACGCATTATAATTATCAATGGTTACAGCATCATCACCAATAATCACGTATGTCATATTCTGATAAGCCAATGCATAATTTGGATCAATTTCAGTCGCTTTTTTATAAGCATTAAGTGCTTCTGCCTTATTAGCAGGATCTTTGCTAAGCAAAACTCCCAGATTATACCAATTTTCTTTGCTATTAGGGTTTTTCGCCAACTGATCTTTCAGATTTTTTACGAATTCATCCGTTTTTCCGGCTTTGTGAAATGCTGCTCCCTGAAGTTCAGCAAGTTTTGCGTTGCCAGGAAATTTTTTCAGACCTTTTTCAATCAGAGAAAGAGCCTGATCGGTTTTCCCTGTATCAATCAATAATGCGGCTGCAGTTTCATACAATTCAATTTCTACACTTTTGGAGGTTTCCGTTTTAAAATCAGAATATCCGGAGGAAGCTCCTAATTTTTTGAAGGTATCCCATGTTCCTTTTTCAAGGTTTACTACTTCTCCTGACGCATTTTTAGCGGAATAAGTGGTTTCCACTCCGGTATATCCGGAATTAATCAAAGAAGTATAAACCTCTGTTGCTTCCTCTTTTTTGTCCGCCAAAGCATAGTTGATTCCTGAATAGTATAAATATTGTTTATTGTCCTGCCCTGCTGCTTTTAGCAAGTCATATACTTCTTTGAACTTCGGTGCAGCAACCGTATAGTTTTTAGCATTATAAGCATCTACAGCTGCTTTATTTGATGCTTGAATCGATGGATTCAATGCTTCGCCTAATTTCGCAAGAGTAGTCGGAGCATATTTTTCTTCTTTGAGCCCGGAAATTCCGGATGCATCTGCCGCTTCTTTTCCTACATAGTACACTCTGTTTTTCGAGGAATCTTTACCGGTATAGATTGTATTTTTTCCTAAATCAGAAATTTTGGAAAGAAACTCTGCTCCTTCGGCAGTTTTTCCAGATTTCATCAGTGCCATTCCCTTTACATAATAATATTCTTCCAAAACGGAGGGTTCCAATAAATAGGTTTTGCCACCCAAAACGTTGTCCGCTGCAGAAATCTGTGCATTTGCGGTTGATACATCGCCAGATTCAATCGCTTTAAAAGCTGATGCTATTTCCTTCTTCTGCCCAAAAGCAAAAGTAGTTGCTACTACAGCCAAACTTAAAATGATCTTTTTCATATGAAATTTTTTGGTTAGTTTATGATTCAGAATCGTTGTCTTCGTCCTCGTTTTCTTTTTCGTTTTCGATTCTTTGATTATCTTTTTCTTCCTGATCTTCTATTTTTTTCAGAACATCGGCATCGCCCATATTGCTTACGGAATTATCTCCGGTTTGTGGTGCTGCTTTGAACTCAGGATTTGAAGAGTCGGTGTGTTCCGGAAGTTCGGTTTCTTCTCCGGCATCATCTTCTACTTCTTTATCCATTTCCACTTTGGCAATCGCCGCAATTTCGTCGCTGTTTTTCAGGTTGATTACTTTTACACCTTGTGTATTTCTGCCCATCACCCGCATTGAATCCATTCCCATTCTTATGGCAACACCGGATTTATTGATGATCATCAGTCCGTCTTCATCAGTTACACTTTGAATGGCAATTAGATTTCCGGTTTTTTCAGTGATGTTCAGCGTAATCACTCCTTTTCCGCCACGATTGGTAATACGATAATCTTCAACGGCGGTTCTTTTTCCGTAACCGCGTTCTGAAACTACAAGAACGGTTTCTTTTTCTACATCGTTTACAACAATCATTCCAATCACTTCGTCTCCATCTTCAAGAGTAATTCCTCGGACACCGATGGAACCACGCCCTACTTCTCTTACTTTTTCTTCCGGGAAGCGGATACATTTACCGTTTTTGGTGGCAATCATAATCTGTGAATGTCCATCCGTTAATCTTGCGCCGAGCAACTGGTCGTTATCACGAATTTCAATGGCGTTAATTCCGTTTGTTCTTGGTCTGGAATAGGCTTCCAATGAGGTTTTTTTGATGGTTCCGTTTTTGGTAATCATCACCACGCTCATTTGGTTTACGTAGTCTATATCTTTCAAATCATTGGTTCGGATATAGGCTTTTATTTTATCATCCGGTTCAATATTAATCAGGTTTTGAACGGCTCTTCCTTTTGATATTTTGGAACCTTCAGGAATTTCGAATACTCTTAACCAGTAGCATTTTCCTTTTTCGGTGAAGAAGAGCATATACTGGTGATTGGTTGCGGAAACAATGTACTCCAGAAAATCTTCGTCTCTTGTGGTGGCTGCTCTGTTTCCTACGCCGCCTCGGCTCTGAATTTTGTATTCGGAAAGTGAAGTTCTTTTAATATATCCTGCATGAGAAATGGTAAGCACAACGGTTTCATTCGGAATGAAATCTTCGATGGACATTTCGCCGCCGGAATAATCGATCTCGGTTCTTCTTTCGTCGCCGTATTTTTCTTTAACTTCCAGCAATTCGTCTTTAATAATCTGATATCTTCTGGGTTCATTGGAAAGAATATCTTCCAAATCTTTGATTAATGCCATGATTTCTTCATATTCCGCACGGATTTTGTCCAATTCCATTCCGGTAAGACGGGCAAGTCTTAAATCCAGAATAGCCTGCGCCTGAATTTCAGAAAGTTCAAATTCTGTAATTAAGCCTTCTTTTGCTTCCGGTGGTGTTGCGCTGTGACGGATAATGGAAATGGCTTTATCCAAAGAATCCTGCGTTGCAATTACCCGCATAAATCCTTCAAGGATGTGGGCTCTTTCTTTGGCTTTTTTCAGTTCGTATTCCGTTCTTCTGATGATTATTTCATGACGATGATCGACGAAATGGCTGATAATATCCTTCAAATTCAACTGTTCAGGACGACCTTTTACCAATGCAA
The DNA here is from genome assembly GCA_031987605.1 of Bergeyella sp. Lineage (GTDB taxonomy): Bacteria > Bacteroidota > Bacteroidia > Flavobacteriales > Weeksellaceae > JAFAGO01. Next base: position 197,985 of record DALZZF010000004.1, read on the forward strand.
TATTATTAACACTGAATGAGGTCTGAAGTGCCGTATACTTATATAAAAGGTTTAAAACCACATTCGGAATGGCATCGTTTTTCAGTTCATAAACGATTCTTAAACCTCTTCTATCGGATTCATCGCGAATTTCGTGGATTCCCGGAATTTTTTCATCTTTTACGAGTTCGGCAGTTCTGGAAATCATTTCCGCCTTGTTTACCTGATAAGGAACTTCGGTAACAATAATTGCGTTTCTGTTGTGGATTTCCTCAAAATTTACTTTTGCACGGAGAACGATTCTTCCTCTTCCGGTATGAAATGCATCGCGCACCCCATCATATCCGTAAATAATTCCGCCAGTCGGGAAATCCGGAGCGATGATGAGCTGCATCAGTTCATCAATTGTAATTTCTTTGTTATCGATATAAGCACAAATCGCATCTACAGATTCCGAAAGGTTATGAGGAGCCATATTGGTCGCCATCCCCACTGCAATTCCGGAAGTTCCGTTTACCAGAAGATTCGGAATTTTTGTTGGAAGCACGGTTGGTTCCTGCAAACTGTCGTCGAAATTATTCTGAAAATCAACGGTTTCTTTATCGAGATCGGAAAGAATTTCATCGGAAATCTTTTTCAGTCTTGCTTCGGTATAACGCATTGCTGCAGGCGGATCGCCATCCATAGAACCAAAGTTACCCTGACCGTCAACCTGCGGATAACGCAAACTCCAAGGCTGCGCCATACGCACCATTGCATCATAAACGGATGAATCGCCATGTGGATGATATTTACCCAAAACATCCCCCACAATTCTCGCGGATTTCAAATATTTTCGGTTTGAAAAAACACCTAAACCATACATCCCATAAAGCACTCTTCTGTGTACCGGTTTCAAACCGTCTCTCACATCCGGAAGCGCTCTGGATACAATAACCGACATCGAATAATCGATGTATGAAGATTTCATTTCATCAACAATGTTGATCGGGATTAACCTTTCTCCTTCTTTATGCATAAATTAAAATTAATGTATTGTATTTCAACTAATTAAACCCGGTTTTCACACGCTGGGCTTTTAACTTTTCAATAACGTGGCAATTTACGAATTTTTTACCGATTTTTGCGGTGAAACTTACTAACAAGTATCATAAAAAATATTAAAGAAATGAGCGTACTGAGCCTTACCTTTCACTGCACCGATGAACATCTGGAATCCTGGGAAAAATATGTGGAAGAATCCCTTTCGTTAATGGCTGAAAACCTAATGGACGTAAACCAATATATCCTGTCCGAAGTGGAATCTGAAATGATTAATGAAGGTAAAAATTACAATCTTTTGTTGATTTTTGAAAATGAAGAACTGCGCTCCCAATTTATAGAAAATGAATTTCTGAACATTCAGGAACGCGTGGAAAAAGAATTCGGTGACAATGTGATGATTTTTCAGACTTTTCTGAATCCGAAGAAATCGAGATTTTCTTAGAGCCTGTTTAATATTTTACCGATTTTTTTAATATAGCCTCAGAAAATCATCTTTGCTAAATTTTGATGCTCTTTTGAGCGTATTTTCTACTTCCTATTTTAGATTTAGCCAGCTAAATCTGCAAACATGAAGCAAAAAATCCATCTCAAAATAGCTATAAAAATTTTTAACAATAAAATTTAAACAGGCTCTTAGAAATTAGAACAGCTGCACACTCCATTCGAAAGCGTTTTGCGAATTCGGTTCCAGCACCTGAATTCCTTCTTTATCTTCAATATTCCCGGATGCCTCACAAGAATCTGCGATACCCAACCAAGGTTCAATACAGATAAAAGGAGCATCTTTTTTCGTCCAGATTCCAAGATATGGAAATTGGGAAAATTCTACTTTTAATCTTAATTCTCCGCGATAAAGCAAACTCAAACTTTGTGTAGCCGAATCTTTCAAAACAATTGCGTCATTTTCAAACAACTCATAATTCAGCGGAAGCAAAGTGTCGTTTAAATGAATCTCGATCGTTTTTCCTGAAAAAAGATTGTCTTCCAACTGATGAGAAACCAATGTTTTATTAGAATCAAAACCTAAAGAATAATCCTCAAAATTTCCGTCAATTTTGAAAGCAGGATGAGCACCAATGGAATAATACATTTTAAAACCGCCAAGATTTGCTATCCTATATTGCACAAAAAGCCGATCATCAACAATTTTATAGGCCATTTGCAACTCAAATTCAAAAGGGTAAATCTGCAAAGATTCATCATCATATTTTAACGAAAATACAACCGAATTTTCCGTTTCTGAAACAACCTGAAATTCGCGCTCTCTTGCAAATCCGTGCCGGGAAAGGAAATATTCTTTTCCTTCAAATTTATAGTGATCTTCTTTCAATCCACCCACAACCGGAAACAGTACGGGAGAGGTTTTATCCCAAAACTGATTATTGATCTCCCAAATGAAGTTTTCATTATTCTTTTCCAGTGAAGATAATTCGGCACCTTTGTGATTGATAATTGCTTTTATTTTATCATTTTGAATAATCGTCTGCATATTCTATATTTATTTAAACCACCTCTAAAAATTCCATTGTATTCACATTATCTGCATAGGTATCCAATCCCGGATTTTGCGCTTCACCAAACGAAACCGAATTCTTTATGCCAAGTTCAGGTTTTGCCACCACACACTGAATTTCATTTTCGTGAGAATGCAAAAACGAATGAACTTCAGCAATATTTTCATAACGGGAAAAATTCAGCACGGCGAGCGGCGAAAAAAGCGATTCATCTTCTTTCAGCAATACAAAATTATTATCCCAGAATTTTTCCTGATTCAACAGATAAATAGCACGATTATAATCGTAATTATTGGCATATTTATGATGATTGATGATGTCTTTGAAATTCATAAAATTCTCAAAAATACGATCCAGAGGTAAATTTTCAGGAATAAAAAGCCGCGTTACATTCCGGCAACCCAAACCAAAATAGCGGAAAATATCTTCTGCAAGCCACTGCAATTCTTCATCGGTTTCATCCCCTTTTAACACCGCAACCGAAGTTCTGTTTTTACGGATGATACTCAACTGATTCTGAAAATAATATTCCAGATACCGCGCAGTATTATTGCTTCCTGTTGCAATTACCGCCTCAAAATCTTCCAATTTCTCTACCAGCCTGAATCTTACATTTCCCTGCGAAAATTCATTCCATTTTTCAAGAAGAAAGGGAATCATAAAACGGTCTTTGGATGAAGACTTAATCAAAGGAATATGCCCACATAAAACTGTTGCCACCACATCATGAAATCCCACCATCGGAATATTTCCGGCAAGCACCAAACCCACCTTTTTCGGAAAGGCAGAAAAAGAATAATCTTTCACCCAGTTTTCAATATTTTTCTGCGTGAGCAGATTCGCCCATTGTTTTAATGCAAATTTCTGATTTTCAATGGTAAACCATGGATTATCCGCCTGAGATTTCCTCAGAATCTGTTCAAAATGAACTTCTTCATCCTGATATTCTTCCGGGCTTTTTTCTAAAAAATTATTGATAAATAATCCTAATTTTTCTAATCCCTGAATTTGTTGTACTCTATTCATATCTCCCTCAAACCTACAACAGAATTGTAGGAAATTTTGTAATTTTGTGCAAATTTAAAAATAAAAATCAGCAATGGCGATCAAAATAACCGATGAATGTATTAACTGTGGAGCATGCGAGCCGGAATGCCCTAATAATGCGATTTATGAGGGAGCGGTAGATTGGAAAGCATCTGAAGGAACCACGCTGAAAGGAACAGTTACCCTGACCTCCGGATTAACCGTGGATGCCGATGCACCACAAGAACCGGTAAGTGATGATGTGTACTTTATTGTAACTGATAAATGTACCGAATGTAAAGGTTTTCATGAGGAACCTCAGTGCGCTGCTGTATGTCCTGTAGACTGCTGTATTCCGGATGAAGATCATGTAGAAAGCGAATCGCAGCTTATGGCAAAAAAAGCGTTTCTGCATAACGAATAAAACAAAAAAACAACCAAAATACTAACATCAAACACCCCTGAATTCAACAATGAAAAAACATAATTTTAGCGCCGGACCAAGTATTTTACCACAAGAAATCTTTCAAAAATCGGCAGAAGCCATACTGGATTTCAACGGAATAGGACTTTCCATCCTCGAAATTTCGCACAGAAGTAAAGAATTTGTAGCCGTGATGGACGAAGCAAGAGCCATAGTAAAAAGGCTGATGAATCTCGGCGATGATTATGAAGTTTTGTATTTACAGGGCGGTGCAAGCACTCAGTTTGCGATGATTCCGTTCAATTTAATGAAATCCGAAAATGGAAAAGCAGCCTATCTGGATACCGGAGCTTGGTCTGCAGCAGCCATTAAGGAAGCCAAAAAATTTGGGACTGTTGATGTCGTAGGTTCTTCCAAAGAAGACAAATATTCCTACATTCCGAAAGATTATTTTGTGGAAAGCGATTACGATTATTTCCACTGCACCTCAAACAATACCATTTTTGGCACGCAGATGAAAACATTTCCTGAAGTGGATGTGCCTTTGGTTTGCGATATGAGTTCCGATATTTTCAGCCGCGTTCTGGATTTTTCAAAATTCGATATTATTTATGCCGGAGCACAGAAAAATATGGGACCAGCTGGAACAACACTGGTGGTTATAAAAAAAGATATTCTGGGAAAAACAGGAAGAGACATTCCATCCATCCTGAATTACCAGTTGCATATCGATAAGGAATCCATGTACAACACACCCCCGGTTTTTGCGGTTTACGCCTCACTTCTGACCTTACAATGGCTGGAGGAAAACGGAGGAATCGCCGCAGCAGAAGAGCGGAATAATGCCAAAGCAAAATTATTGTATGACGAAATTGATCGCAATCCTCTTTTCGAAACATTCTGCGTTCCTGAAGATCGTTCTTTAATGAACGTTTCTTTTCAGTTAACGGATGAATCCAAAAAAGAAGCCTTCGACAATACATGGAAAGCTGCCGGAATAAGTGGTTTAAACGGACATAGAAGTTTAGGCGGATATCGCGCCAGTATATACAACGCCATGCCGATTGAAAGCGTTCAGGTATTGGTAGAGGTGATGAAAAATTTGCAATAATCATTATTTTTTTGTAATTTAACTTAATGAAAGTATTAGCAAACGACGGAATTTCCGAAGCGGGTGCCCAGAAACTGCAGGAAGCAGGGATTGAACTGCTCCCAAATCGTGTGGCTCCGGAGCATTTAAGTAATTTCATCAATGAGAATAATGTCGATGTACTTTTGGTTCGCAGCGCCACTCAGGTTCGGCACGAATTAATTGATGCCTGCCCAAGTTTAAAAATCGTTGGTCGTGGTGGTGTCGGGATGGATAATATTGATGTAGAATATGCGATTGATAAAGGATTATACATCATCAACACTCCAAAAGCATCTTCACATTCGGTTGCCGAAATGGTTTTTGCACATTTCTTTGCCCTTGCAAGATTTCTGCACGAAGCCAATAGAATGATGCCTTTGGAAGGCGATACAAAATTTTCAGTACTGAAAAAATTGTATGCCAATGCTGTTGAATTAAAGGGAAAAACATTAGGTGTAATCGGTTTCGGACCGATTGGTCAGGAAGTTTTGAAAATAGGAATTTCTTTAGGTATGAAGGTGAAAGTTTTAACCCGAAAGCCCAAAACCGAAACACTGGAACTCGATTTTTTTGATGGGCAGAAAGTATCTTTTGAAATCACTTCCACCAACGACTGGAAAGAATTTCTGAAAGACACAGAATTCATCAGCATCAATACACCGAAAACGAATGAATACATTATCGATACACCACAGTTTGAAATGATGGAAGACGGTGTGTTTATCGTGAATACAGCAAGAGGAGGTGTCATCAATGAACAGGAACTTCTGGAATTTATCGAATCCGGAAAAGTAGCAGGAGCCGCCTTGGATGTTTTTGAAAACGAACCTACACCAAGCCTGAATATCCTGATGAACCCTGCCATTTCGCTCACCCCGCATTTGGGTGGAAATACACTGGATGCACAGGAAAAAATAGGAACCGAACTTGCAGAGCAAATTATAGAACTGAAAAAGAGAATGTAGTATATGCCAATATTTAAACCTTTTCGCGGCATCAGACCGAATGATGTATATCTGGAAACTTTTCCCACCTTTTCTCTGGACAATTTTTCGCAGGAAGAAATCAATAAAAAAGCACAGGAAAACGATACTTATATCCAAATGCTGAAACCTTATCTGGTAAGCAAATCCAAAGATGTGGATCGCAATATGAGAAAGGTGCGGCATAATTTTGAAGAACTTCTGGAAGATAAAAAACTGGTTCAGGATCAGTTTGCCTACTATCTTTACGAGCAGATTCTTCCTAATAAAACCGTGTATCGCGGATTGCTCGGTTTGGTAAGTGTGGATGAATTTCTGGAAGGAAAAATCAAAAAACACGAGGCCACTTTCCCGCAGCGAAAAGAAAAACTGGCGTATTATCTGGACAAAGTAGATTTACAGGCGGAACCCGTACTGCTTACCTACAGTTCCAATTCGAAAATTGAATTGCTGATGAACCACGAGGAAAAAAATGTTCCCATCATCAACTACGTTTCTGAAAACGGAACCCGCCAAAAAGTCTGGAAAATCGACAACCGACTGAAAATGCAACAGTTAAAAGAAGCCTTTGAACAAATAGATTCTTTTTATATTGCAGATGGTCACCACAGAATCGGTTCTACCGCTTTGCATGCTTCCTGGAAAAAAGAGCGGAATAAAAAACATAACGGAAACGAGCATTATAACTTTGTTTATAGTTATCTGGTTTCCAAAGATTCTATTAAAATCCATGACTACAACAGACTTCTCAAGGATTTGAACGGGCTAACTCCTCAGGAATTTTTAAATAAAATAGAAAAATCTTTCCTCGTTCACGATAAAGGAGAAGAACCGTATTATCCCTCCCAAAAATTCCACATTTCAATGTATCTGGACGGAAAATTTTACAGTTTGCACGTAAAACACGATTTGAGGATCGATCAGGAACACATTCACGATCTCGATCACAATCTTGTGGAAAAGTATATTTTTGGAGATATTCTGGGTATTGAACTGGAATCCACCAGCGATAAAATTGAATACATTAAAGGAAAATCCAATATTGAAGGCATTAAAGCCATTAAAGAAAAAGTGGACTCCGGAGAATTTATGGCAGGATTTGGAATTTATCCCGTAAGCTTTTCGGATTTGGTAAGGATTTCCGACCAAAGTATTAAAATGCCGCCAAAATGCACTTTAATCGAGCCAAAATTAATGACCGCTTTAGTGATGTACGATATGAAATAAATTTTTACTTTCGTACAACCAAAACTTGTGCACATGAAAAAACTACTGCTATTTCCGCTCTTTTTGGGCGGATTTTTATTTTCCCAAACCAAAGAAGATTCCATTCAGTTCAGAAAAATTGCTTATGAAGTGCTGAACAACAGTCCGGCTTATGACAATCTTCGTGAACTCACCAAAGATATTGGCCATCGGTTAAGTGGTTCCGAAGCCTACGAAAAATCGGTAGATTGGGCTGTCCTCAAACTAAAAGAAGCAGGTGCCACAAAGGTTTGGAAACAGGAAGTAAATGTTCCGGTTTGGGTTCGCGGTAAAGAATCCTTGCATATAAAAGACGCAAAAGGAAACTGGAAAGCGATAAAAATGCTCTCTCTCGGGAATTCCGAAGGAACAGGCGGAAAAGATCTGGAAGGAGAAATTCTTACAGTGAAATCCATCGAAGAACTCAATGAACTTCCCGATTCTGCAATAAAAGATAAAATTGTATTTATGAATTTTCCCTTTCCGCAGGAAGTTTATTATACCATGGAAGGCTACAGAATTGCAGGAAAAGCACGTTGGATGTCGCCTTCAATAGTTTCCAAAAAGGGTGGAAAGGCAGTGATTATCCGTTCCGTAAGCACCGCTTTCGATGATGTTCCACATACCGGCGCATTGAAATATGATGACGGAGTAAAAAAAATTCCCGCCATTGCCATTGGTCCGAAATCTGCCGAGGAACTTGAAAAATCAACAAAAAATAAAACCTATTTTGCAAAAATCAATTCCAACTGCGGAATGAAAGGCGAAAAAACAAGTTATTCTGTAATTGGCGATATTCCCGGAACCGAAACCAATAAAGTCATCGTGGTTTCCGGGCATCTGGATTCCTGGGATGTGGGCGAAGGTGCACATGATGACGGAACCGGGATTGTACAATCCATCGAAGTTTTAAGGGCATTCAAAAAAATGGGAATTAAAAATAAAAATACCATCCGCGTAATTTGCTATGCCAATGAAGAAAACGGAACCATGGGCGGAAAAACCTATCTGGAATATGTAAAAAAAAGTGATGAACCTCATCTTTTCGGAATTGAAAGCGACTCCGGAGGTTTTACGCCACGCGGTATTTCTCTGGAAATGGAACCTGAAAAAATCACCCAAATTGAAGCATGGAAAAATTTGTTTTTACCCTATGGTGTTTATGATTTTTCCGGCAGACACAGCGGTTCCGACATCGGATATTTGGCTGATCTTAAAATTCCGGTTGTAGGTCTTATCCCCGATTCTCAAAGATATTTTGACATTCATCATGCTGAGACCGATGTTTTTGAAAAAGTAAACCGAAGAGAATTGCTTTGGGGGGCTTCCACGATGGCACAACTCATTTATATGATCGATAAATACTGGTAAAGTGAAACGGCCGCCCTTGCACAAAAGCCTTTTTCATGCTTTGGAAGGCATAATTTCCCTCATAAAATCTGAGCGGAATTTCCGGATTGAATTTCTGGCTTTTCTGCTCAATCTTTTTCTTATAATTGTGTTGAAACTTTCAGCTTTGGATTCGATGTTTATTCTGGGCGTATGTTTGCTGGTTTTAATCTGCGAAATATTGAATTCAGCCATAGAAAAAATCTGCGATTTCATCCAGCCGGAAAAGGATTCCAGAATAAAACAGATAAAAGATATTTCTGCCGGAGCGGTTTTATTAAGTGTGATTTTATCAGGAATTACCGGAATTTTAGTATACTCGAAATATGTAGTATCATTCTTGTAAAAAATCTTCATCGTAACTGTCTTTTGCGGCTTCATAACCAATATTGAACATTTCGTCGAGTATTTCTGCTTTTCGTTCAAACATTCCGAATTTTGACAGTTTTTTGGATGTAATGAACCAATCGCAATAAGAAAATTTGAATAGTTCTGTACGGTACGACAACAAATCATACGATCTTGAAACTACTGATTTGATGCTCTTTAAATCCTTCAGTTCCACATCCTGTGGAGGCGAAACAAACACTCCGATCATTTTCTGAGATTCATTTTTAATTACATCTGCCGGAAAATTATTCAGCACTCCTCCATCGCTATACATGGCTCCTCCCAAAATATATGGCGTGGTAATCCCGGGAACTGAACAAGAGGCTATAATGGCATCATCCACCAGAAAATCATCATCAAAAATAACCTGTTTCCCGGAAACCAGTTCCGTTGCTACAATTTTTATTTTCTTTTCCAGATCCCCGATTTTCATTTCTCCAAAAACAGGATCAAGATATGCCCTGAATATTTTGGACGATACCAATCCCGGCTGGTTAAAGGTAAAATGCTTCCAGTTGAAAAAATAGACCGATTTGAAAAAGTCCAGAATTTCTTCCGGCGTTTTACCGATCGCATACATGGAACCCACAATGGAACCTGCACTGCAACATGCCAGAATATCCGGTTCAATATTTTTTTCGAGCAAAAATTTTAAAACGCCTGCATGTGCAACTCCTTTTGTGCCGCCTCCGGAAAGAACGAGACCAATTTTGTTCTGTGTGTCCATTACATCAAAAATAAAGAAACCGCAATTGAGTATTGCGGTTTACTTTTATAATTTGTTATTTGTAACATATCTTACTTAAATATGAATCACTTCACCGTAAGCTGCTGCTGCAGCTTCCATCACCGCTTCCGACAATGTTGGGTGCGGGTGAATTGATTTGATGATTTCGTGACCGGTGGTTTCCAGATTTCTGGCCACAACGGCTTCGGCAATCATATCGGTAACGCCATCACCAACCATGTGGCAACCCAACCATTCACCATATTTGGCATCGAAAATTACTTTTACAAAACCGTCGGTATCGCCGTTTGCAGTAGCTTTTCCGGATGCTGAGAACGGGAACTTCCCTACTTTCAGTTCGTAACCTTTTTCTTTTGCCTGTTTTTCAGTTAAACCAACCGATGCAATTTCCGGATGGCAATACGTACATCCCGGAATATTTCCGTAATTAATCGGCTGTACATGCAGTCCTTTGATTTTTTCCACACAGGTAATTCCTTCCGCAGAAGCCACATGCGCCAATGCCTGAGTTGGAATAATATCGCCGATGGCATAATATCCCGGGACGGAAGTTTCGTACCATTCATTTACCAGAACTCTTCCTTTTTCGGTCTTAATGCCCACTTCTTCAAAGCCCTGCCCTTCTACATTTGCTGCAATTCCTACTGCGGAAAGTAGGATTTCGGCTTCCAGAATTTCTTCCCCTTTCGGCGTTTTTACTTTGGCTTTCACTCCGTTTCCTGAGGTATCCACAGATTCAACGGAAGAGTTGGTCATAATATTGATTCCGGCTTTTTTCAAAGATTTTTCAACATGTTTGGAAACTTCTTCATCTTCTACAGGAACGATGTTTGGTAAAAATTCCACAATCGTTACTTTGGTTCCCATGGAATGATAGAAATCCGCAAATTCAACACCGATGGCTCCGGAACCAACGACAATCATGGATTCCGGTAATTTTGGTAAAGAAAGTGCTTGTCTGTACCCGATTACTTTTTCTCCGTCCTGCGGAAGATTCGGCAATTCTCTGGAACGGGCACCGGTTGCAATGATGATATGACTGGCAGAATATTCTGTGGTTTTCCCGTCAGCAGCTGTAACATCAATTTTCTTTCCGGGTTTTACCTTTGCAGTTCCGAGGATAACGTCCACTTTGTTTTTTTTCATCAAAAACTCAATCCCTTTGCTCATTTTTCCGGCAACGCCTCGGCTTCGCTGGATAACTTTGGTAAAATCAAATCCCGGATTGTCTACAGAATTTAATCCGTATTCTTCCGCATGCTTCAGATAATTGAAAACGTGCGCAGATTTTAATAATGCTTTGGTTGGGATACATCCCCAATTCAGACAAATTCCGCCCAGATTTTCTTTTTCGATTATGGCTGTTTTGAAACCTAATTGTGCTGCACGGATTGCAGCTACATAACCTCCGGGACCACTCCCGATTACTATAATATCGTAATTCATTCGAGTAAAAAATTTAGCACAAATTTACATAAATTATTGGATACTGCATAACATCAGTACTTTGTAAACCATGCTTTCAAAATGATTTTAATCACGGTTATTTTTACAATATTTTTAGTTAGAAAAACCTGTTGTGCATTTTAAATTATTGTATTTCGAAGATAAGTTAACGGCTTTGTTTGTCTTATTTTAAAAGAATTCGTTTATTTTTTTGTCTTGCTTTGCGTTTAAATTATCGCAAGGCGAAACAAAATTTTTTAAAAGAAAACAGTTTTTAAAGATAAACAAAGGTGCTTCGCTTGCATCAATAATACAATGAATATGTGTTTTATTGATTTTAAAATAATTGTAATTTTATACAAAATGCACAACGGGTTAGAAAATAAAGATTTCACGACAAAAGAGCTATCAAATCATTAGAGATATGTCTGTGTTTTCCTTGATAAAAAGCTATTTCAATACCATTTTTTCACGAAGCCGAAGTGCCGGTTTTTCAATGAAAAAATAGGTAAAGCCTGCAAAAACAGTCGAAAGAAAAAGGAACAACAGAAGTTTTCCAAATCCCGGTAAAAACGAGAAAAAAGAAAGCGAAACCAAACGGAAAACCAACCAATGCACCAGATAAAGTGAATAGGAAATTTTACTTAAAAAGGTAATTCCTGTTGTGAAAAGGTTTTTCGATACGTTCCAAAATCTGAACACCGGAAAAAGCAGCAACAGCCCAATTCCCAAAAATGAATAATACACTGTATTGAAATAATCCAAATGTGAATACTGATCCTTGAAAATCTGATATTGATTTATCACTAAAATAAAAATCCCCAACACAAGCAGCCAAAAACGGTTCTTCTTCAGCCAATCAGGAAAAAAGTGAAAAGCTACCGCTCCCAAAATTCCGAAAGCAATGGCATCCAACCGCAGAAATGCTATTTTTCGTGCGCCTTCATAAAAATGAAAATGATATTCATGAACGGCAAAAATTCTCATCGCTAAAAAATACAGGATAAAAATTGCTGCAGCAAGTAGAAAAAGGTTCTTCAGGGAAATTGCCGGAAATCCTTTTTTCAGAAAAAACAAAACCAAAGGAAACAATACATAAAACCACTCCTCAATACTCAGGCTCCACGAAATCCCGAAAAATGTAGGCTGCACCTGAAAAAAATTCTGAATAAAGAAAAGATATTTCCAAAATGGAACGCCTTCATTGGTTACCGAATCGAGAAATGTATTTCCCAGTCCGTACACCAACAGCATTACGTAATACAGCGGCAAAGTTCGCATCCATCGCCGAATAAGGAAATTCTGAATATTTTTCACCAGATTTCCGCCGCTGAAAACCTGAATCAGAATTCCGCCAATCAAAACTCCGCTTAAAACAAAAAAGAGTTCAACCCCGAAAAAACCACTCAGAAATGAAATAAAAAACGATAATTCTCCCGCATAAACAAAACCCAAAGTATGCCCCATCATCACCAGCAAAATCGCTGTTGAACGAATAAAATCAAAGCCAAAAATTCTGGTTTTCATCGCCTTCCTGATTGCAAAAAAGCGAACCAAAGTCCGCTTTTGTATGCCTATTTTCTACTTTTAAAGTGCAGGATATTTTAACGGATTCACCTCATGGAATACCGCATAAATTTTTTCCACAATATCATCCACCGAAGGTTTACTGAAATAATCTCCATCCGTTCCATAAGCCGGACGGTGATTTTTTGCGGTGATGGTTAGCGGTTCGGAATCCAGATATTTGAATGCTTTTTGTTTTTCAAGAATCTGCTGCATTATAAAAGCAGAAGTTCCGCCTTCCACATCTTCGTCGATCACGGCAACTCGGCTGGTTTTCCTAATACTTTCTGCCACTTCCTGCTGAATATCAAAAGGAATTAAAGACTGAATATCAATCACTTCTGCATGAATTCCTGATTTTTCCAGTTCTTTTGCCGCTTCAGAAACGATTCTCCAAGTAGAGCCGTAGGTAATCAAACTAATGTCGGTTCCGGGTTTTGTAATTTCAATTTTCCCGACAGGAACGGTGAATTCGCCCAGATTATCCGGTTGTTTTTCTTTTAAACGGTAGCCATTCAAACATTCAACGATCAATGCCGGTTCATCGGTTTGGAGCATGGTATTATAGAAACCTGCAGCTTTTGTTAAACTTCTCGGCACCAAAACATTGATGCCTTTCACGAGATTCAGAATTCCCGCCATTGGCGAACCGGAATGCCAGATTCCTTCCAAACGGTGACCACGAGTTCTGATGATGAGCGGTGCTTTTTGTCCGCCTTTTGTACGGTATTGCAAAGTAGCCAGATCATCGCTCATTCCCTGTAAACAGTACAAAATATAATCGAGATACTGGATTTCCGCAATTGGTCTTAATCCTCGCATTGCCATACCAATTCCCTGACCGAGAATGGTGGCTTCGCGAATTCCGGTATCGGCAACACGGATTTCCCCGTATTTTTCCTGCATTCCTTCAAGACCTTGATTTACATCGCCGATATTTCCGGCATCTTCTCCGAAAACCAATGTTTGCGGATATTTTTCAAAAATTTTGTCGAAATTATTTCGCACCACCACTCTTCCATCCACTTCTTCGGAAGCATCAGAAAATAAAGGCTTTACCTCTTCAATATTGGTGGCTTTCCATTGCGATTCCGAATACAAATGTGAGGAATAATGTTCCTCTTCAGCAGCAGAAATCTGCGTAATTGCTTTCTTCAATTGCGAACGCGTTTCGGAAGGTTGATTTCGGGTAAGCAGCAAAGTTTTTCTTGCCAAATGGAATATATCTTTTTTCCCTACGGAAACGATTTTTGAAAAAGAATTCAGCAATTCTTCAATTTCAGAATCATCGGATTTGAGTTTTTCAACCAGTGGAAGAACGATATTTTTTAAATCCAGAATGGTTTTACGGTAATTGTCCCAGGCCTTTTTCTGCCCTTCTTTTACCAATTTTTTGGCTTTTGCATCAATGGCATTGAGTTCTTCTTCGGATGCAATGCTGATTTCATTTCCATCAATTTCGATGGTATAATTCAGAATCCATTCTTTCAGTTTCAGAATTCCGTCGAACTTGGATTCCCATGTTAGCCGCTCTTCGGATTTATATCTTTCATGCGAACCCGAAGTGGAATGCCCTTGCGGTTGCGTAACTTCCACCACATGAATCACGACCGGAACGCTTTCATTTCTGGCAAAATGTTCCGCTTTTGCGTAGGCATCCAATAAAGCCGGATAATCCCAAGCCCGAACCTGAATAATTTCGCATCCCTGATTTTCGCCTTCCAGACGTTGAAATCCTGAAAGCATTTCTGCAATATTGGCTTTGGCACGCTGATTTTTTGTTGGCACGGAAATTCCGTAACCATCATCCCAAATCGAAAGGATCATCGGAACCTGAAGCGCACATGCCGCATTCAGCGTTTCCCAGAAATGCCCTTCTGCGGTAGAGGCATCACCAATCGTTCCGAATGCCACTTCATTTCCCTTATTTGAAAAATTTTCAGCACCTTCAAAATCAATATTTTTAAAAATTTTTGAAGCCTGGGCCAAACCTAACAAACGCGGCATTTGTCCTGCTGTCGGAGAAATATCGGCAGAAATATTTTTAATCTGAGTTAAATTTTTCCAGCTTCCATCCTCGTTTAAACTTCGGGTGGCAAAATGCCCGTTCATTTGTCGTCCTGCAGAAGCCGGATCCCT
Organism: Bergeyella sp.; assembly: GCA_031987605.1. GTDB lineage: Bacteria > Bacteroidota > Bacteroidia > Flavobacteriales > Weeksellaceae > JAFAGO01. The sequence goes on from DALZZF010000004.1 coordinate 213,010, forward strand.
TTCCACACTGGTATCGGCGTATAATTGCGCAAAAAAACTTTCGGTGGTTAAGGCACCCACAGCCATTGCAAAAGTCTGATCCCGATAATATCCGGATCGCCAGTCGCCGTTTCGGAATACTTTGGACATTGCCAGTTGCGGCAATTCTTTTCCGTCTCCGAAAATCCCGAATTTGGCTTTTCCGGTAAGCACTTCCCTTCTTCCTAAATAGGACATTTCCCGGGAAATCCGTGCCAGTTCATAATCTTCAAGAATGCTTTGTTTGAAATCATCAAATGAAATTTCCTGTGTTTCAATATAGGTTTCCTGCATGATGCTGAGTGATTTCTACAAATATAATAATTTTAATCTTGCATAAAACTCGATTTTAAAAATAAATTAAATTTTCATAAAATTTATTAAAAAATTGATAATACGGAAATTTTGGATTTATTTTGAAACATCAATTCTGCCATCATGGAAAATAAATCTTCACATATTCTCAACGCATCGAGCAATTTATTAGGATTCTGCCTGATTATCATCACTTCACTACACATTACAAAGACAACACATGGAACATATATCGACGAAAGTGCAGGGATTGCAAGTATATGTTTGGCTGCAAGTTGCTTTTTTTCCTTTCTTTCATTGAGATCCGAAACTAACAAATCCGAAAAAAAATATGAAAAAATTGCGGAATATCTATTTATTACCGCGTTGATTATGATTACTATTGCTGTGATTTTACTCAGCATAAAAGTAATTTAACCCAAAGGTCTTGTCAAAAAAAAAGCATAATCATTTGAAAGACAGATAATTTTCGATTTTTCATTAAAAACTATGATTGAGGTCATTATATAAATTCACCTGTTGTGCATTTTAAATTATTGTATTTCGAAGATAAGTTAACGGCTTTGTTTATCTTATTTTCAAAGAATTCGTTTAGTTTTTTGTCTTGCTTTGCGTTTTAATTATCGCAAGGTGAAACGAAGTTTTCTTTAAAAGAAAATTGTTTTTAAAGATAAACAAATGTGCTTCGCTTATATAAATAACACAATGAATATGGATTTTATTGATTTTCAAATAATTGTATTTTTATACAGAATGCACAAGAGGTATAACTTGATATTTTGTTTTGTTTAATTGTGATTCAATTAGATAAAAAATATGCGCCATTTTTGTCCTGCTGTGAACATTTATACAAAGAGAATTTAGATTTCTGCGAAATGACAAACTTCATGTTTAAACCGTTTTAATATTCTTTAAGATAGAAACGATCATGTAACCTCTAAACGATGAATCTTGAGATTGAAACAGCAGTTTGTTTTTACAATCCCCTGAATGAATTAGAATTTTCGCTCAATCACGTAATCAAGCATCAGATTAAGAGAATTTTTGGATTCTGATTCCGGAAATTCATTGAGTATATCTTTTGCTTTTTGCTGAAAATCTTTCATTACGGAAACGGAATAATCCAATCCTCCAGATTTTTTTACAAACTCAATCAACTCCTTTACACGCTTGGGATTGTTGTTGTATTTTCGGATGGTTGTAAAAAAATATTTATAATCTTTCTCCGAAGCATTTTTTAGGGTATAAATCAGCGGAAGCGTCATTTTCTGCTCTTTAATATCAATGCCTACAGGTTTTCCGATTACATTTGAACTGAGATAATCGAACAAGTCATCTTTAATCTGAAATGCCAATCCGGTATACGTCCCAAAATCCTGCATTTTTTTCGCCAGAGCTTCATCCGCATTATTGGAAAGTACACCGATTTCGCAACAAGCCGCAATTAAAGTAGCCGTTTTCTGACGAATAATTTCATAATATACTTCTTCTGTAATATCGAGTTTACGGGCTTTTTCCAATTGCAACAATTCTCCTTCGCTCATTTCGCGGATGGTTCGGGAGATTACGGAAAGCAGGTCATAATCTTTGTTATCTGTGGAAAGCAGTACAGATTTCGACAAAAGATAATCGCCAACCAAAACGGCAATTTTATTTTTCCAGAGTGCATTGATGGAAAAGAAATTCCTGCGTTTGAAACTTTCATCCACCACATCATCGTGCACCAGTGTTGCCGTGTGAATCAGTTCAATCATCGATGCTCCGCGGTACGTTTTCTCGTTTACATCACCAATTAATTTTGCACAGAGAAATACGAACATCGGGCGCATCTGCTTGCCTTTTGTGGTAACAATAAACCGGGTAACTTTGTCCAGTAGCGCTACATTGCTTTGCATAGATTCATAAAACTTCTGTTCAAAAAGTTTCATTTCTTCATTAATCGGGCGCTTGATTTCTTCTACGATATTAGGCAAAATGTGGTGATGAATTGTGAAAAGCAAATATAGAGGATTCTACACAAAAGCAAAAATCCCACACCATTTTATTGTATTTTTTTATATTTGTATAAAACCAATAACCTAATACTCAACATCATGAAAAAGAAATTCACTTTTTTACCCGTTTTTCTTTGTGTTTCAATCCTGATATTGGCACAAAATGGCGGAAGAGGCTTTGATTTTAAAAATACAGAATGCCTTTCCGATGAGCAACGCACTGCAATTCTTCAAATTCTGGAAGAAAGCAGAACACAACTGAAAAAAGAAGGAAAGTTACCCGAAGCCGACAAAACTACACATCCGTTGTTTATATGGCCTGTGGAAAATGCGCCCGGAGCACCTTATTTTGCGAACTGGAGCATTTCCAATCATGTGGATCACAATCCGGCTTATCCCAATCAGGTTCAGGACTGGAACTGCGGAACCCGAACCTACGATACCGAAGGCGGATACAATCATCAGGGAATTGATATTTTCACCTGGCCTTTCGGATGGTATCAAATGGATGAAAGCCACGCCTATATTGTGGCGGCTGCACCGGGAACCATTCTTTACAAAAGCAACGGAAATTATGACCGAAGATGTGCATTCAACAACAGCAACTGGAATGCGGTCTATCTTCAGCATGCTGATGGAAGCGTAACGTGGTACGGGCATATGAAAAATAATTCGTTGACGGCGAAAGTCGTTGGCGAAACGGTTGCCGCAGGCGAATATCTGGGAATTGTGGGAAGTTCGGGAAATTCTACCGGACCGCATCTTCATTTTGAAGTCTACAATCCCGAAAGCGCTTTGGTAGACACGTATGCCGGACCTTGCAACACATGGGAATCTTCTACTGATTCGTGGTGGCAGCAACAGAAACCGTATGTGGATCCTAAGATTAATGCTATTTTGACGCATTCTGCTCCGGTTGTTCTCGACAATGGCTGTGGTGTTCAGGAAACAACGAATATTAAGAATGATTTTGTAACTGGAAATTTTGTTTATCCTACAATTTATCTTTCGGATATTCCGGCAGGAACTTCCATGAATGTGAAACTGTATCGCCCGGATAATTCGGTGGCGTATAATTACAATTTCACAATGAATACTTTTTATGCTGCATCGTACTGGTATTGGGAATTCGGTCCATCGGTTTTCAATCAGAACGGAACATGGAAATTCACGCTCACCGCAGGTTCATTGACGAAAACGCACACCTTCACTTTCAATGCACATCTGGCGACGAATGAAAATAGTATTCAACAAAATATTTCAATATTAAATCCTGTAAAAAACAATAAACTTCTGATTTACAGCGGATTAACCAAAAATACCTCTTCAAAAATTGAAATCTTCAATGCAGAAGGCCGTTTGCTTCAGAATAAAAAAGTGGAACTCAACACAGGAAATACGGTTGTGGATTTTCCTTATGAAAAAGGAAATTATCTGATAAGGATTACCACCAATGATGGTTCTAAATCTTTTAAAATCATCAATCAGTAAGCAATAAACCGGAGTGTTTCACTTCGGTTTTTTTATGATCCGGAATAAAATACAACCGCTGTCTGGATTTTCCCAACGGTGAAGAAAATTCTTCACCCGAAATATAGATTCCGTTTTCGTTTATCGCAATTCCCTCAATCTGCCCGATGGAAAATGCGGATCCCATGTGGAATTTCTTCGGCGGTTTCTCAAAAAAAACTCCGGGTTTACTTTCCTGAAAAATCATCATATAAACTGCCGCGCCTTTGGTATACCCCACAAAATAAAGTTTTCCCTGAAAATAGGCAGCATCCGTAACCACAAAATCAGTCTGGAAATATTCGGTTTTTTGGGTCGGTTGAGGTTCTATGGAATTGATGTCCACCACATAATGCGAAACGCCTTTTGAAACCCATTCTTTGGTAAAAATATGTACTTTCCCATTCAGAAAAATCATGGCTTCCGCATCGAAATTATTGTTGATATTTTTGGGTGAAAAATCCTTTTGTTCCGGATAAAAAAATGAAATTGTCCGGATGGAATCCTTTTGCAAAGAATCATTTTTAAAAGGAACCTGATAAATTTTCAAATCTTTTCTTGAGCCCGAATTATTCCCGAAATCACCGATATAGAAATGATTTTCATCGCTGGTAAGTGCTTCCCAGTCTTTGTTGATGAGTCCGGTTTTTAAAACATTTACAATTTTTCCGCTCACGGAATCGATTTCAAAAAGTTCGGAAGTATTTCCGCTATCATTTAAAGTATATAATTTTCCTTGGAAAAAATTCAAAGCAGAAGTTTCTTTAATGGTATCGCTGAGTTGGGCGACTTCATATTTTTTCAGGCGTAAAGTTTCGGTATTCTGTGCTGAAACTACAGAAAAAATAAGGACAAAAATGAGTGCAAAATACCTGTTCATGAATGTTTTCTCTTCCGAAGAAGAATCTGGATTTTAATATAATCAACAATTAAACCTACGAACAAAATCGCAGTTCCCAAAAGTAATGTTCTTATTCCGAAAAATGGATAGAGAAGTCCGGCAATAACTCCGCCACAAAAGAAAAAGCAGATGATTGTTAACCGCAGTTTTATGGATTTAAGCATGCGTTTTTGGTCTTTTTTGCTTTTATAAAAAAAGAGCTGTGAAGATTCTATTCCCATATCGGTAAAAAGTCCGGTTAAGTGCGTGGTTCGTACCACCGAATGCGAAATATTGGTAACCAGGGCGTTCTGAAGTCCCATTGCAAAAAGCAACAGAAATGCCACAACATCGGAATTATGGTCGATAAAAAAACCACCAAAAATCCCCACGAATAAAAGGATAAACGCTTCCAGATAAGTGGGAACAATATAAATCATATTCTGCCGAAAGCGATAGGTAAACTCCACCAAAGTGGTGGAAACGAAAGCCCCCAGAAAAAAGAAGAAAATATACAACGCAATGTGCACCGCTTCTTTCCAATGGAATTTAAAAACCTCATCTACAAAAAAAGCAAAATGCCCGGTTACATTGGTAGTGAGTTTGGCAACCGCCATAAAACCGACCACATTCACCAAACCGGCCACCAATGAAAGCAAAGAAGCCAATGCCAGATTATGTTGGTTGGTTCTTGTTTTTCCTTTGTGGCTGAACATTTTTGTTGAATATTTCGGTTACTGATCTGCAGATTTATTCGCCAACTGTCCGCACGCGGCATCAATGTCGCCTCCTCTGCTTCGCCGAACCATAATGGTAATTCCGGCTTTTTCGAGTTCGCGCACATATTTTTCTTCGGCTTTTATGCTTCGGTGGTCGAATTTTCCTTCGCCAATCGGATTGTATTGAATGAGATTAACTTTGGAGGGTACTTTTTTACAGAATTTAATCAGGGCTTTTATATGCTCGTCGTCGTCATTAATTCCGCCCCAAACACAATATTCAAAGGTAATTACAGAACCAGTTTTCTGATACCAGTACTGCAAAGATTCCATAATATCCGTTAATGGAAATTTCTCCGAAAACGGCATGATTTCGTTTCTGGATTTTTCAATTGCTGAGTGCAATGATAGTGCGAGTTTTACCTTTAAATCTTCATCAGCCAGCATTTTAATCATCTTCGGAATTCCGGAAGTAGAAACGGTAATTCTTCGCGGCGACATTCCCAAACCTTCGGGTTTCGTGATTTTCCGGATGGCTTCCACCACATTTTTGTAGTTCATCATCGGTTCGCCCATTCCCATAAATACGATGTTGGAAAGCGGTCGATCGAAATAGGTTTTGCTTTGCCTGTCAATTAATGCCACCTGATCCACAATTTCTGCTACTTCCAGATTTCGCATTCTTTTCAGTTTGGCAGTGGCACAGAATTCACAGTTCAGCGAACATCCGACTTGTGAAGAAACACACGCTGTAGTACGGGTTTCTGTGGGAATTAAAACCGATTCTACCAATAAACCGTCATACAATTTTACGCCGTTTTTGATGGTTCCGTCGGTTGATTTCTGCAACTGATCTACGGCAGCCGGATTGATCGAAAATTCCTGAGCAAGTTTTTCGCGTAAATCTTTGGAAAGATTCGTCATTTCATCAATAGAATGGAGGTTTTTGCTCCAAATCCAGTCATAAACCTGTTTCGCACGAAAAGGTTTCTCACCAATCAGTTTAAAGTAATCGGTAAGCTGTTCTAATGATAAAGTTCGGATGTCTTTCATTTTTTGCCGGATGATGAATGGCGGATATTGGAAGAAACTGGGTGTTGAAAGAAAAACATCCAACACCCAACATCTAACATTAAAGTATCAGCATCGCATCGCCATAAGAGTAAAACTTGTATTTCTCTTTGATGGCTTCTTCGTAAGCGCGCATTACAAAATCCTTGTCTGCAAATGCAGCAATCATCATAATTAATGTGGATTTTGGCGTGTGGAAATTGGTAATCATTGCATTGGCAACTCCAAAATCGTGTGGTGGGAAAATAAATTTATTCGTCCAACCGTGGAAAGGTCCGATTTTTTTGTTGGAAGAAACAGACGTTTCCAGTGCACGCATCGTTGTGGTTCCCACAGCGCAAACGCGGCGTTTTTCTTCAACTGCACGGTTGATGATTTCGGCATTTTTCTCGTCGATAATGACTTCCTCACTTTCCATTTTGTGTTTGGAAAGGTCTTCCACTTCAATCGGGTTGAAGGTTCCCAAACCTACATGTAAAGTAATTTCTGCAAAATCAATTCCTTTGATTTCCAGACGTTTCATTAAATGTTTTGAGAAGTGCAAACCTGCAGTTGGAGCAGCAACCGCACCTTCTATTTTCGCATAGATGGTTTGATAACGCTCCGCATCTTCCGGCTCTACCTCTCTTTTGATGTATTTCGGAAGTGGAGTTTCTCCCAATTCTTTCAGTTTAGCACGGAATTCTTCATAACTTCCATCGTAAAGAAAACGTAGTGTTCTCCCTCTGGAAGTGGTGTTGTCGATAACTTCTGCAACTAAGGATTCGTCTTCGGTGAAGAACAGTTTATTTCCGATACGGATTTTTCTGGCAGGATCTACCAAAACATCCCAAACGCGGGTTTCTTTATCCAGTTCTCTCAATAGGAAAACTTCAATTTTAGCACCGGTTTTTTCTTTATTTCCGTACAAACGTGCAGGGAAAACTTTGGTGTTGTTGAAGATAAAGAGATCACCTTCATCAAAATAATCGATTACATCTTTGAAAAGCTTGTGCTCGATGGTTTGATCTTTACGGTTCAGCACCATTAAACGTGCTTCATCTCGGTGTTCGGATGGATGTTCTGCAAGAAGTTCTGCAGGAAGGTCGAAATTAAAATCTGATGTTTTCATAAAATTTACGGATTTTACGTGTATAAAATTTAAGCGTGCAAATATACAACATTGAAAACCCGAAAGTCAAGGAAACAGGTAAAAAAGAATTTACAATTTTTTCAAATTTATTTTTTCAATATGTATCTGAAAAGGTCTTTTCTCCATTTTCAAAATTTTGTTGTGCTGTATTTTCCCATTTCCGTATTGGGTGGTCATTTCCTTCACGCGGTATCCGGAACCGGAATCCAATTTTTCATGAAGCAGATTTGAAGTTTTAAAATAAGATTTGGGATCAAAATCAATGAAAAGAACATTTTCCGGAGATTTTTCCAGAACAATTTGAGAATCAAACTGCTTTTTTTTCTTATTGCCATCCGCAAAAACCTTTAGATTGAACACGGAATCGCCGAGTTTGTGTATTTCAACAATAGGAGCGGCTTTGGGGGAGCGATTCAAAATTTTTGTAGAATGCATATATTTAAAATCCATATTTCCATCTTGATTTTTTCCATCAAAAATATGGAGCAATTGAGCATCAAAATCGATTAAAGTGCCTAAAAAATTTCCCGGCTCATTTTCCTGAACAATATGAAAAACATTCCCGTTTTCAGTATCGAAGAAATAGTATTTCTGAGTGGCTTTTTCTTTAGAACCTACAATCTTGCTTTCCGCTTCAATAAAATAATCGAATTTGAAATTTTGCGCAGAAACAAAAACTGAAAGCAGGAGCAAAATAAAAATATGGATCTTCATCATGATAAAAACGTGTATCTTTTAAGATTACTAAAGATAAAAAAATGTTTTAAAGAAAATGCGGCAAAATTTTAAAATCCCAACAAAAAACAAGATTTTTGCACTATAAATCAGAATAAAAGGGAAATGGCAGAAGCAACCGTGTATCAGCGTTTTTTAAGAAAAGAATTTCCCAAATTTTTTCGGTTAAAACCTTCCAACCGAAGTTGGCACATTCCGATTCTGGCAGGACTTGCAGTAGGAATTCCACTTCTTACGGGATATTATTTCAATGATATTCGTTCTGCATTAACCGCCAGTCTTGCAGGATTGGTGATTCTGTATATTCCCACAAAAGGGAATATTATGGAAATCATGGTTTCCATGTTTGTGTGCTGTTTCGGGATGATTTTTGCGCACAGTCTGGGTGTTGTTTTAAGTTTTAACGATTGGATTGCGCCTGTTGGTTTTGGAATATTTTCCATGATTGCTTATTACGTAAGCCGATATTTCAACCTGAAACCGCCGGGAAGTTTCTTTTTTATTATGATTGCTTCGATGGCGATTGGTTTGCCCCATCATTTTGAAGATATTCCGCGAAGCATCGGACTCTTCGCCATCGGAACACTCAATGCTGTTGCGCTTACTTTTGTGTACAGTATTATCTTTCTGCGGAAAACAAAAAATACGGCAAATACCTCTTCCATAAAGATTAATCATTATGTAAACCTTACAGAATCGGCGATTGTAGGCATTTTTATGATGCTTTCCATTTTCATCGGTAAACTTTTTAAGCTGGATTATCCGTACTGGATTCCGATTTCCTGTCTGGCGGTTTTACAGGGCGTAAATACCTATCATATATGGAAAAGAGGCCTGCACCGCATTCTCGGAACAATGACCGGGCTTTTTATCGCATGGGGAATTTTCACGTTTGTAAAAGATCCTCTGGGAATCTGCATTTGCATTATTGCCCTTCAAATTACGGTAGAACTTTTGATTGTGCGGCATTATGCTTTGGCTGTGGTTTTCCTTACACCAATGGGAATTTTGCTTGCCGAAACCGGAAGCCCGCAATCTCTGGATCCCGATGATCTTCTGAAAATGAGATTGATTGAAATCCTGATCGGAAGTATTCTCGGTGGTGTTGGCGGTTGGTTTTTGTACAACGAACGCATCCGCTATAATTCAGTAAAAAACCTGAAACGCACCAATCGTGTGCTACGAAATAATGTGCGAAGAAGGAAATCTTCAGATTAAATTTCAGGCTCAACTTTTTATGGTTGATATTTCTAATGTGTTCTCAAAATGAATATTTTTAATTTTTAGTCGGTGCTAATTTAATCTTATAAAAATATCACAGGTTAAAAATGCATCGGGTGATCTTAAATTATTTTCTACATTTATCAAAATTTTTACTTTTTATTTGCTAAATGAATCGGCTTATTTTTATTTTATTGTTTTTTCTGTTGGGTAAAGCGGACGTCTTCTCACAGGAAATTAGCAGAGCACAATTTTTGGAAAGAAATGCGGAATCGGCAGCAAAAATGCTTCAGACCAATCCTGAAGAAATGCTTCGAGAAACCAATAAAATTTTGCAAGAAGCAAGAGTAATTCATGCTGAAAAAGCAGAATTAATTTGCTTAAAAAACCTAACCAATTATTGGAAGATCAATAATAATTTTGAAAAAATGATGGATCAGGCAGAGCTGATGTATCAAAAAGCAGAAGCGTATAAAAATCCGATTTATCAGGTGATGGCAAAACGGTTTATTTCGGAATCTTATATGTTCAGCGGGCTTATGGAGAGAGCATTTCCAGAACTTGAGCAGGCACAAATACTGATGAGAAAATTTGATGATAGGGATTCTCTTAGTTTTTCTACAAAAGCGGATTTATACATTACTTTTTCCAATTATTATGACCTAAAAGGAATGTCGGAAAAAAAGCTGTATTATACTAAACTTGCGGGTGAACAAATACAAAAAATCCGTAATGAAAAATTCAGGGATCTTTCACTCTACATCTACTATTCCAATATGGGTTTGGCGTACAATGAGTTGCAAAAAATGGACTCTGCACGGTATTATTTTGAGAAATCTTTGGCGAGTGAAAAAGGATACCAAAGAACTGATATTCAGTTTAGTAATTTTTCTTCATTGGGTGAGGTGTATCTGCGGCAGAATAATTATGATGAGGCCGTTCATTATTTTAAAAAAGCTGAGAGAATAAATGGTCATAAAAACCATCTTAACCTGCAGAATTTATACAAAAATATTATAAAAGCATATAGTACCATTCAAAAAGAGGATTCTGCTAAATTTTATCAAGCAAAAAAAGATTCTTTGGATTTGCTGATTGCAAAAAGTCAAAATAAATCTTTGAATAAACTTTTGGTTCATGATAAAAGAAAAGAAAGTAGCCTTTACCAATATGGATTAATCCTGTGCATACTAATTATTTGTGTGTTGCTATTTTTTGTGAGACGAAAAAACAAAATTTTGTCTCAGCAGGAAGAAAAAAGTTATCAATATTTAGAGGAAAATACATCAGAACCAAAGGGAGAAGAATATGCAATGCTAATAAAAATGCTGCATGATAATGATCCTTCGTTTATGTTTTTTTTCAATAAAGCATATCCGGATTTTACAACTAAACTCAAAAGCATCAATCCGAAAATATCCACTACTGATCTTGAGTTCTGCTGTTTACTAAAATTAAATCTTACCACCAAAGATATCTCAACTTATCGGTTTTTGGAACCACAATCGGTTCGCAATAAAAAATACCTTATCCGAAAAAAATTATCAATTCCTAAAGATTGCGACATCTACGAATGGTTTAGCAATATATAACATATTGTAATACAATATTTTGTAAAATAGAATAAAAGCAACTCAGGTTAATAGGATACCATTTTTATCAGATGGTTATGTTTTGGTTATACTCGTTTTGTGCAAAAAAAATTCTTTTTTCATATCATTGCGATCATTAATATAAAAAAATATATATGAAAAAATTGTACACACTAAAATTATGGTTTCTTGCCTTGGTTTTGGGATCGGCTGTTCTACATGCACAATTTGTGATTACTGAATACCGAAACGAACTTCCTCAAAATAGTATTAAGTACACGACTGAATTTCCTGCGGATAATTACCGTAAAATTTCACATCCTCACCACGGAAATATATTTGTGAAAAATACTTCTTCAGCTTTTCCTTCAAGACCTGGAGCTGTGCAAATTTCTGCAAACCTCAACCTTATTTATGATGCAGGACAGTATTTCCCATTAGCAGTTTTAATGATGGATGAATCGGGAAATATTCAGTATGTGGATTACGAAGGTGATGATACTATTAATATAGAAGTTCCTGAAGGAATTTATGATGTAATTGTTCATTAAAGTGATTTTCTTACGAACCAGTCTCGTTATGTGATAAAGGAACTTCAGGCCTTCAAAGAAGGGTATAGTGTGAACGTTGATGTAGAGGAATCCACCCATTATGTTTCTTTGGTTTCGCGTGATGAAACCGGAAACGAACTTCTTCCGGGGACCACCAACTCGGTTTCAGGATTGGCATCTAAAGTATTTATTAGTCGATTCTTCTATTTCAATCCTTCAAAAACTTTTCTCAATGTATCCATGTATATTCAGGATACTTCTGCCGGATCCAACCCGATGTGGAATTTTTATATCAATAATGTAAGCGATCGTTACTCTATTTACAATTCATTTTTAGGTGCAGGATTCGAGCATGGAACGTATGCATTAAAACATCAGCCTGTGCATGGCATTTATGAAAATACTGAAATTACCAATGATATCAGTAATATGGTTCATCATGTAGAAAAAATGGAGGCTAGTAAAATTTCTGAGAATGTGTATCCTGCTTTTTCGGGAATAACCTCGATTGACGGCATTCTTGCAACCGGATTCACTGTGTATGATACTTCTGCGAATACTGATGGCAACAACACAATCTTTTCAGGATATCTCGACAATCCTCTTGGAGATTCTCCGCTCGAGGTATTGGTGTATCCATCAATGATAGACTATTTAACTGTAATTCCTCCAAATACCAATATGGTTCCGTTAGTAATGCGGGGAAATGCAGTTGTTTCAACATCAACTGGCAAAGTAAATTACGGATCTGGAAACCGTGTAAGTAGTTCTTACTTTTTAGGGAATACACTATTTATGAACCATAATAACTTTGTGAAAGTATTGCCCTTTCATTCAAAGTTTTCTTATTCTCAGGAGCAAGCAGCATCAGTGGTGCAAGGAGATAATGTTCCCGTTTTGGTTTTAGCCAGAACACGAAACAATGCAACTTTATCCATGTATCGAGGAAATTATGGTGAAAATAGAGAAAGTGATTTTGCAGCCGTACAAGTTGAGGCAAAATGGAATGGTGAGGAATTATATACCGGTAATTATCTTGATTTTCGATATTTTGCGTTGCCTGATAACGGAAATGTAGAAATTAAAATTACGAACGCGAATATGAGTGTAAATGAGTTTCAGGGGTCAAATACCTCAACAATCAATTATAATGCTTCAACAAATAATGGTTTACCAACTCTGCAACATTTACAGTTTCGCCATACAAATGGTAATCTTTCTCATATTTTCAATACCGCAAACGATGGAAATATACGCATTGCTGCGGGAGATTTTAAAAGTATTCCCAATAATTATTATTATGATTATGTTGAAGGAAATACCGTAACAGCATCTTATAGTCTGCACGGACAAAACATTTGGAATTTTTTAGAAATCAACGAAAATCCTGAATATTTTAGTATTCCGGGTACCGGTAATTATTATCAGGGATCTTTGGCGCAGGTAATCGTTCCGGAAGATAATTCTTGGTTTGATGTTCGCTTGGTAAGTACTGATGCCGATGGAAATACACAGGAACAGATTATTTCTCCTGCTTTCAAAATAGAGCAAAAAACATTAGGAACAACTGAATCTGCATTATCCTCATTTATGGTATATCCTAATCCGTTTTCGGAAGAAATTAGTATTAAAGTACCTTCCGTTGCAGTAGGAGACTATCTTTTGCAGATCACTGATATTTCCGGAAAAACCGTTTTTACAAAAAAAATTCCGGCAGGTGAAAAGTTTGTATGGGATGGTAAATCGTTGCCAAAAGGAATCTATTTTTTCTCAGTAATCAATAATGGTAAAACTATGGTAAAAAAAGTAATTAAATTATAAACTGAATAACCAATAATAATAACCATAAAAAAGAACGCCACCTGAAATCAGGTGGCGTTTTTAGTAATAAGAAAAAACTTACTTTTTAATCGCTTTGAAAGTTTGCATTGAGCCGTCTTTCATTTTCAGGGAAACGATATAAAGTCCTGTATTTAATCCTGAGAGATTCAGTTCTAATGCCGGAGAAAGTGTTTTAACTGTTCTTCCACTAATATCAGTAATCACTACGGATACCACATCTTTGGTATCTGAAATTCTAAGAATATCTGTGAATGGATTTGGATATAAAGATATTTTTGCACTATTAGCATTGGAAACAGCAAGAGTTGGATCTGCAATTTTCAATGTATAATCTTCAACTTGTCCATATGTAGAGTTTCCGCAAGGAGTGCTGTTTGCACCACTTGAAGTAGAGTCATCCAAACGAATTCTAAATCTGGTTTCACCAATAAATGCATCAGAAGGAATCGCAATATCTCCTGTTGCTTTTTTGGTGGTGTTGTCATAATTAAGGGTGAATTTTTCAGGTGCAGCATCAGTAAAGATTCCATCATGGTTAAAATCTACCCAAACATATACCTTATCAGAACTATATCCATTTGTTACATCCACCGTAATTGGGTAGGACAAACCTTGTTTTCCGTTAATTACAATCGCAGTAAAGTCTTCATAACCAATAGCCGAAGTACTTGGATTATTTACATTACTAATGGCAACATTTCCAATTTTTTCAAAAGAGGTACTTGTACTTGTTGCAGCAGCTGTACAATAAATATATACAGAACCGGTTTGGAATGATATTTCTGGACATCCTGTTGCATCACCGACAGAATTTGTAGGAACTACTTTTGCATAATATGTGGTGTTGATTGAGGGTAAAGTGACAGACTGTGAGGTAGAAATTACCGTACCAGTAAATATATCTGAACCTCCGGAAGTTGTACCCACACTTAATTTATAAGCAGTAGCACCTTCTGCTGCAGCCCATGTAATTGTACCTGACCCCTGAGGAACTGTAGCACCTTCTGTCGGAGCTGTAATAGTCGTACATTCCGGCACATTAGTATGAACAGTAACTGCTAATGTGTAATCTTCCACCTGTCCATTGCCCATACTTTCACAAGGGTCAGACAAGGCGGTAATTATGCTGGTAGCAGATGCATTATAATTATACTTAATTCTAACTCTCTTGTTTCCTGCTGTTACTGTAGAAGGAATTGCAATATTTCCGGTTAACACATTGGTTGCAAGAGTATTCGACAAAAACGGGGAAGTAGTGAAATATTGTTCTCCAGCATCGGCAAAGTCGCCATCTTCATTCCAATCTATAAATACTGTTGCGCCAAATCGGTATGAATTAAGTCCTGTACCCGTAATTGTAATTGGGTATGTACCACCAGCATATCCGTTCAGAATTGTACTTGTGAAATCTTCATAAGCCGGAGATCCTGTTGCTGCAGATGATGTTTTTGTAGTTCCATTAAATACAACAGAAGAAATCGGATATACTGTAGAAGAAGCTGTTATCGGTCCACAATATGCAATAGACGAATCCGTATCGAATGTAATTTCTGTACATCCTACAGCATCACCTACCAAATTAGTGGGAACAACTTTTGCATAAAACGTTGTACCGGTTGGCAAAGTAGTATTGAAAGAATTGGATGAAACTATGGTATTCAATACATCGCTTCCTCCAGATGTTGTTCCTATGGTTAATTTATAATTAACTGCTGTTGGTACATTGGACCATGAAAGATTTACATTTCCACCTGAAATAGTAGCTCCAGCTGTTGGATTTGCCCATGTAGCACAAGATTGAGGCACATCATTCACCACCTCTTGAGCAATAGAAATATCATCTACATACACATTTCCTGAACCACTTGTTCTGGTTACCCAAACACCAACACCAGCAACCTGACCTGGCTGTAATGCTCCTGCAGGAATTGTTGCAGTAAGTGGAGTACAGGTAGTAATTGCATCAGTAGTAATACTCTGAATGGTTCCTACTCGATAAATTGTCCACAAAGTAGTATCAGCATCATAAATAAAGTAAGCTAAACTAATAGTGCCTACTATTCCGCTGGCTTTTTTGTACGATGCACTTACGGTAAGTTGTTGCCCATTTCCAGTTTGCGAAATTGTACTAAGATCAACCATATAACCGGTAGATGTTAATAGTGAACCCAATGCAAGTTGCCCACCATATTGTCCGTTACACAAAGCATCAGTAGTTCTGGTTCCGCCAGAAAACTGTTTGTAAATGGTCGTTGAGTAACCGGGATCTTCAAAATCTCCCAGATAATTGTACTGAGCTTGAGTACCAATACCAAGTGCTAAACAGCACGAAAGTAAAAATTTCTTCATAAATTATTATTTTATTAATATTTCCAAATATATAATATTTAATGATTAAACAAATAATAATTTATTAAAATATATTCAATAAAAAAGCAAAAACATTAATGTAATGGAAACCAAAATGTTATGATCACCAAAATCAAAAAAAGCTTAACTATATACCTATAAAAAAAACTGGAAAAACGCCTTTTTCACCATGTTTTGGAAATATTCTTTCGAAAAAATCAACAAATATTAATTCTGAATGAAATTTATTTCATTTATCTAATAAAGTAGTTGATTACAAAAAAATCAAACAGGGTCAGAATTTGGTGACGACAAAATTGGAAATCAATACTCTTTAGAAACTTAATTCAGAAAAACTTCATATTTCTGCATTTCATTAAAAATTTCCATTAAATCACCGCTCAGATCAATATGGCTTTTCATGGAAACCAATTCGATATGCGAGTTGTCTTCAGGATTTTTCACATAGAAACTCAGTTTTTGTTTTCCGTCCGCCTGAAGCAAATGATCTTTGAAAAACTCCAGATCTTCTTTCCGCAAATCATGCACGTTCATCACCACCGTAATATTTTTGGCAAATTTTTCAAAAGCCTCGGAAAGTTCAATAATATCATTAACTTTAATGCTGATTCCTGTGGTTCCTTCCTTGGTTTGGAAAGGAAGAAATTTAATTCTGAACACCAAAAAACGTCCGGTATCAATTCTATCCCGAAGCTTTAAATAATCACTATCATTGAGTTTGAAACGAAATGAACCCCGATAATCTTCCAGTGTAGCATACGCCACTTTTTTGCCACTGTTGAAATTATCATCCCGCACATCAAATTCTGTTACCAGTCCTGCCACCATATATTCGCGGGCTTTATCATTCATTTCCTTGCGTTTTTTCCACGCATTTTTATCGTCTTTTTCAAAGAGTTCGGGTTGATAATTTGTGGCAAGTTCATTGCGGAATGCATCAATTTCATCCAAATTCAAAAAACCGAATTTTCCTTTTGGTTCGGCCTTTTTGGTCGTTTCTTCCACCAGACTTTCTTCAGAATCCAAGAGTTCAGAAGGCACATCAACCAAATCTTCATCGGTTTCTTTGTCTTCAACCACATCCGAAGGCAGAACCACTTTTTCAACCAAAAGATCTTCTTCTTTTTTGCCTTCCAAAATTTCTTTTTTGCTTAATGCACCTTGCAAAAATTGATACTGATATTTGAATTCATCAAGCGGATGCGCCGAAAGATAGAACCCGATAATTTCTTTTTCACGATTGAGTTTATGCATATTCGGCCATTCCATGCAGGGATTGATTTTGGGCTGCTCGATTTTCACTTCATCGGCAAAATCTGCAAACAAAGAATTTTCCATTTCGTTCTTGCTGTCCTGAAAACTTTGTCCGTATCTCAGCAGTTTTTCAATGGTGGTTCTCCCGGAATTATCAATTTCAAAATATTGGGCACGGTGATAATGGTCGACTTCATCAAAACCGCCACCTAAAATCAGACTTTCCACTACCCTTTTATTTGTTTGGCTGGAAGGAACGCGTTCAAAAAAATCAAAAATGCTGGTAAATCGCCCTTCTTTTCTGGTGGCTACAATTGCTTCACTTGGTCCTTCTCCGATTCCTTTAATGGCACCCAAACCAAAACGAATCTGTCCTTTTTCGTTCACCGCAAAAGCGTATTGACTTTCATTTACATCCGGACCCAAAACATCCACGCCCATGGCTTTGCAATCTTCCATAAACATGGTGATTTGTGAAGTATTGTTGATGTTGTTGGACATCACACTTGCCATATATTCCGCCGGATAATTGGCTTTAAGATAAGCAGTTTGATAGGCGATATAGGCATAACAGGTAGAATGCGATTTGTTGAATGCATACTCTGCAAAGGCTTTCCAGTCGTTCCATATTTTTTCCAGACGTTCCGGATCGAGGTTGTTTTTCTTTCCGCCTTCGATGAATTTCGGGTACATTTTGTTCAGGACATCAATCTGTTTTTTTCCCATTGCTTTCCTCAAAGTATCGGCTTCGCCTTTGGTAAAATTGGCGAGTTTCTGCGAAAGCAGCATTACTTGTTCCTGATAGACCGTAATTCCGTAGGTTTCTTTGAGATATTCTTCGGTTTCCGGAAGGTCATAGGTAATTTCTTCGATGCCGTGTTTACGGTTGATGAAATTCGGGATATATTTGATCGGACCGGGGCGGTATAATGCATTCATCGCAATAAGATCGGCAAAAACCGTAGGTTTCAGTTCGCGCATATATTTTTGCATTCCGGGAGATTCGTACTGGAAAATCCCGACCGTTCTTCCTTCCTGAAAAAGTTTGTAGGTATTTTCATCATCAAGCGGAATTTCATCCGGATGAATATCAATTCCGTGGCGGTCTTTAATGAGTTGTAATGCATGCTTGATAATGGTAAGCGTTCTCAGCCCAAGAAAGTCCATTTTCAGAAGCCCGGCACTTTCCGCCACCGAGTTATCGAACTGAGAAACCAGAATATCGGCATCTTTTGCAGCGGTGGTAATCGGCACCAGATTGGAAATATCTTCCGGTGTAATAATTACTCCGCAGGCGTGAATTCCGGTATTCCGGATACAGCCTTCCATTTTTTTCGCTGCCGAAAGAACGGGATAACGCGAATCGTTGGGGTTTTCCAGAATGGATTTCATTTCTTCTGCCAGCACTTTATCTTCCGGAGCGAGTTTGTCGAATTTTGCAAATGCTTTCGCAATATTCATTCCCGGCGTTGGCGGAACTAGTTTCGCAATATTATTGGTTTCAGGAATGGAAACATCCAGTACTCTCCCGGCATCTTTTATCGCCGATTTCCCGCCCAAAACGGAATAGGTGATAATTTGCGCCACATTCATTTTACCGTATTTTTCCACCACCCATTTGATGATTTTATCGCGACCTTCATCATCAAAATCAATATCAATATCCGGCATGGAAACCCTTTCAGGATTCAGGAAACGCTCAAAAAGAAGGTCGTATTTTATGGGATCTACATTGGTAATTCCGATGCAATAGGCAACAGCGGAACCGGCTGCGGAACCACGCCCGGGTCCAACCCAAACGCCCATTTTCCGGGCTTCATAACAGAAATCCTGCACAATTAAAAAATATCCCGGGTATCCTGTTTTGGCAATGATTTCAAGTTCAAAATCAAGCCGTTCCCGAATTTCGTCGGTAATGATTTCGTATTTCTGTTTTGCGCCTTCGTAAGTCAGATGCCGGAGATACGCATTTTCACCCCGTTTCCCTCCATCAATTTGGTCTTCTTTATCCTGAAATTCTTCGGGAATCTCAAAAGCCGGAAGCAGTACATCGCGCTTCAGGGTATAGGGTTCAAATTTTCTTAAAAATTCATCATAGGCTTCGAATGCATCGGGAAAATTTCTGAATGCCATCTTGAGTTCATCGGTATTTTTCAGATAATATTCCTGCGACGGAAGACCTCGCCTTTTCCCAAAACCTTTTCCTACAGGAGACGACAATTTTTCACCGTCTTTTATGCAGTATAAAATATCCTGTACATTCGCATCGGATTTTTCGGTATAAAAGGTTTCGTTCTGTGCCAAAACCTTCACATTATATTTATCGGCAAACTGGAGCAGAACTTCATTCACATGCTCTTCATCTGTCAACTCGTGATTCTGAATCTGAACATAGAAATCATCATTAAAAGTATCTTTCCACCATTTGAAAAGTTCTTCTCCTTTCTGTTCTCCAAATTCCAGAATGGTATTGGGAATATCGCCATTTGTACCGGCAGTCAGAGCAATTAAATCTTCTTTGTACTCGGCAATCATTTTTCGGGAAATCCTCGGAACTCCGAAGTAAAATCCGTTCAGAAACCCCATACTCGAAAGTTTCACCAGATTTTTATACCCTTTGTGATTTTTGGCCAGAAGCACCATATTGGTGCGACGGTCGGGATCGTCTTTGGTAAACTGTTTTTGTTCAGGGCGGTCGGAAATATAAAATTCACAGCCAATTACCGGTATCAGTTCGTTTTTGCGGGGTTCTTCTTCGTTAAATATTTTCCCTTGCTGCTCTGCCTGCTGTTTTTTATCTATAAATTCCTGATGGGATTTTTTTATTGCTCCATTGGCTTTTTCCACTTCGCCTACAAATTTGAAAGCACCCATCATATTTCCCAAATCGACCAAGCCAACTGCCGGAAAATTTCCGGTAAATGCCCTGTTCACCAAATCAGAAAGACTGGAACTCGCCTGCAAAGACGAATAAATACTATGGTTGTGAAAATTAAAATAGGAACCAATTTCAATGTCTTCAGGGTTTCCAAAATCGGCTTTTTTCTTTTGTTTATGAGCGGAAACCTGTCTTCGGATAATGATTCCGAAAGGTTGAACCGGATTTGGATTTTTCAGCAGAAATTTTTCGAAAAAATTTTCAGGCAGCTGAAGATCTTTTACCGTAATCACTTTCTGACGGATGAGTTCAAAAAAGACCTGTGCCGTTGCATTTACATCTGCCGCAGCATTATGTGCTTCTTCAAACTTTTTACCATACAGTTTCTGATAAATTTCTTCGAGTTTGGGTGCTTTGAATTTTCCTTTTCCGGAAGGGATTGCACAAAATTCGGTTGCAAAATGCATGGTGTCGGCCTTTGGCAAATCCTGCAGATTGTTTTCCATTTCTTTTCGGAAAAACTCGGCTCCGATAATCTTATAATCGAAATCCACATTTTGTCCGACTCCAAATTTAGCTTTCTGTATCGCCCGTTTGAATTCTTCCAAAACTTCCGATAAATCGCGCCCTTCTTCCTGCGCCATTTTGGTGGTAATTCCGTGAATTTTGGTGGAACTGAAAGGAATATCATATCCTTCCGGTTTGATGATGTAGTCCTGATTTTCCAGCAAAGTTCCATCGTCGTCATGCAATTGCCAGGCAATCTGTACCATTCTTGGCCAGTTGTCGGAATCGGAAAGCGGGGCATTAAAATTCTGTGGTAAACCTGTGGTTTCCGTATCAAAAACTAAAAACATCTGCGAAATTTTTAAGCAAAATTATAGGACTGAATGCACAAAAGAAGTCTATGAAAAATTCAGAGTCTGTTTAAATTTTACCGATTTTTTTTATAGCCTCAGAAAATAATCTTTGCTAAATTTTGATGCTCTTTTGAGCGTATTTTCTACTTCCTATTTTTGATTTAGCCCGCTAAATCTGCAAACATGAAGCAAAAAATCCATCTCAAAATAACTATAAAAATTTTTAGCAATAAAATTTAAACAGGCTCTTAGAAAAACAACTTCATTTTGTTTAAACAAAAGTAGGAAGAAATTTATCCGAAAACAAATTCATTTTGATTTTGGACTTATCATCTGTCCAAATAAACAAGAGTGTTTTTTCTACCGAAACTATTGATTTTAAGATTTATCAGAACTACACATGAAAGATTTTAAGATTATAAAAAGCTTACCATAAAATTTTGAATTATTTTAATACTTTGTGATATAAATGCACGGGAAAAAATTCGATTTTAATATCAATAATATAGATATTAAAATGTTTTCTGAAACCCATAACTAATTTGGATAATTCTTTTGTGACACATACTTTTCAAGTATATATTTGGTCACTGGTTTCAGTGTTTTCCCGTTTATGGGGTGAATGCCATGATTGGTAAAGAAATCTACTTTTTTATCTGATTTATCGTACCAGACTTTTCCTAAAGCATTTTCGATAGTCAAAGTGTCCGGTCGGGTTATTTTCCTGAACGAATGGATCATATCTACATTTAAAGCAATACTGATATTTTTCCTTTCCGGATCATCACAATATACAGGTTCATAATAATCGTTATTCCAGTACATGCATTCTTGAATTCGTATTTGTTGTACTCTGTTATTTTTGCTGTTATTTAAACCATTACTTTTATCTTCATGACTAAGAACTTCTTGTGAAGTCTGAGGCATAATTGAAATAATATGTTGTGGTTGGTAAACAGAGTTATCCTTTTTTATTGGTATCTGGTCATCATTTTTATTTTTCACAAAAAGATTCTGCTGATTTGCTAAAAGTCCTCCTATCAGGAGAATCCCTATAATACCCAAACTGTTCTTATGTTTTGTAATGAATTCAGGAATTGTAAACACCGGAGCATTTGTGATATTGACGATGATTTTGGATAATTTATCTGAAAAACCATCTGAATGCTCGTCTGATTCTGAGATTGATATTTTCAACGGTCCGTAATTCTGAGAAATGGGTTCATTCCTATAGTTGTTGCAAAAGTCCTTAAAATCTTCAAATCCCAAGTAACAACTCATTTGATCGAGTGTTATGGCATCTATTTTATAATCTAAATGATCTTCCACTAACTTTTTGTACATGCGGACAAATGTTCTCTCATCTTTCGAGAATCCGAATCTCTCTTCAAAAAAAATACTGAGATAGGATGCAAGGGAAGTTTTGCTTCCATTTGGAAGTTCTTTTTTGGCCTTTTCGAAGACCAATTCTATTAATTTTTTCTTTTTGTCGAGCATTTGCTTTCCAACTAAAATATATTTTCGTCTAAGTTAGACAAAAAGCAGACAATTTTTTTACGGATTCCCGTAAATCCATTCCATTATATGTCTGATTACTGTCCACTCTCTGTCTGGGAAAATATACGCGATGAGCCTTTACTTTGTGACAGAAATCAGAAAGCAAACTTCGCTGATCACAAAGTTAAAAAACTGATTTCTAAAAAGCGAAACACAGAACAGATAAGTAAACTGGTTTTTGGGAAGCGGTTTTCCCATTCTGTTTAAGGTGTCGCTACTTCCCAAAATTTAAGAAGCGCTTCTTTTTTTAGTCATGTTTTTGCTCAGAGCCAGTGTTTTGAGTACGCATGAAAACATAAACAATCTTAAATTTTTAAATCATGTTACAGTTTTTATTAGTGCTATTAGGATTAGTGTTTCCAAACAGCAATACCAGTGCAGCAACGTCTGCAGACAATAACCAAACTACTATTATTACCAATAACAGTGTGGATGGCGATACAGGAGGAGATACTACACACAAACCTCCAACATATATCGGAAATTAAATTTATAGAGAGTGGATATTTAAAATATCCACTCTTTTTGTAAATTAGGGAGATATTAATTTATATGAAGATTTTAATTTATTCATACCTTTTTTTATTTATTATTGCGTGCGATAAGCATACTTCTATTAAAAATAACACTTACGAAAAAGCAACTTTATACAGAAATAATAAAAATGAAGATTCTGCATTTATTTTTTACTATAAGGCAAAAGAAATATTTCTAGAAAACAAGGATTCGTTGGGAGCTGCAAAAGCTTTAATTAATATGTCTATTATACAATGTAATCAAAATGATTATTATGGTTCAATTGAAACAGGCATTGAGGTTAAAAAATTATTAAATAATAAAAAAGATAGTATTGCAAAAAATCTTTTAGCTTCTGAATTGAACACAATAGCTATTGCATCAAAAAATTTAAAAGATTTCAATACGGCCATCCAATATTACCAGAAAGCAATTTCTATAACACATAATCCTGATGAAAAATTGGCTTTTGAAAATAACATTGGTGAATTATATCTGAAAATAGGCAATCTAAAAAAGGCAAAATATTTTTTGCAAAAATCACTAAAAACAAACAATGTAAAAGATAGGGCAATGTCTTT
Source organism: Bergeyella sp. (assembly GCA_031987605.1). Classification (GTDB taxonomy): domain Bacteria; phylum Bacteroidota; class Bacteroidia; order Flavobacteriales; family Weeksellaceae; genus JAFAGO01. The sequence goes on from DALZZF010000004.1 coordinate 236,605, forward strand.
AACGAATTTGGCAGTTTTAAACATAAAACAAAATCCAAAATTCAACGCATTACCAGAACTTAACCAAGCATTGCAAATAAGAGAAAGTGAAAAAGATCTCTGGGGACAAAATGCCAGTCATGCTCATTTATCCGATTATTTTCATGAAAAAAATAAAGGAAAATCGCTTTTCCATGCCCATAAAATGCTTACCATAGCAACGGAACTAAACAGTCTCGACGATCAGCTTGAAGCACTCCAGAAATTGGTTCTTTTGGAAACTCCTGAAAACTCCAAAATGTTTTTTTTAAAATATCAAAAACTTAATGATAGTCTTCAAACAGCAAGAGCTAAAGCTAAAAATCAATTCGCTCTGATTCGTTACGAAACCGAAAAAGAAAAAGCAGAAAATGCACGAAAGCAAAACCATATTTTAAAACAAAATATTGTGATAGGAACTTTGATATTCGGCTTATTTGGTGGGTTTTTCATTTATAAAAGAAGGAAAAAAAGGGTACAACAGGAAAATGAAATTAAAGTAAAAAATACCCAGATAAAATATTCCCGGAAAGTTCATGATGTGGTGGCAAACGGACTTTATCATACCATGATGCAAATTCAGAATAATCCGGATTTCAGTAAAGAGCAAACATTGAACGATATTGAAAAAATGTACGAGGAATCCCGGGAGATTGCACGGGATGATCTTAATGAAATTCAGGATAAAGATTTCGCAAAACGTTTATCAGAAATGCTGAATTCGTATTCTTCCGAGCATCAGAAAGTGTTTATCGTAGGGAATGATGCTGAAAAATGGGTAAACAGTTCTGACATTGTTCAAAAGGAAATCTATTATGTTTTGCGCGAAGCCATGGTGAATATGGTGAAGCACAGCCGTGCGAAATTAACTTCCATAAAAATTGAATCTTTGGAAAAAAAAATATCGGTTAAATATACTGACAACGGAATTGGAATTTCGTCTTCCGAAAAAAAATCAACTTCAGGAATCCGGAATATGGAAAACCGTATTGCCGCTATTGGAGGAACAATTATTTTTGAAAAAAATCCAAGTGGCGGGTTGATTATTCAAATCACAATTCCAATTCAATAGAAAATGTTTAAAAAAGTTATCATAGCCGAAGATCACGAGATCAGAAATATAGGCGTTATCAATACACTTGAGGAATTGCAGGTTCCCGACTTCGAATTTGTGAGTTATTGTGATGATGCATGGCACAAAATTTTAAAGCAATCAGAAGATGGTAAACCGTATGATCTTTTGATTACAGATCTTGTTTTTGACAAAGATCATCGTGAACAAAGCCTTATTTCGGGACAAGCGTTGATTGAAGAGGTCAGGAAAATACAACCCAATCTTAAAATAATTGCCTTTTCCATTGAAAAGAAGCCTCAGATTATTGATGAACTATTTAAGAAATATCATATCAATGGTTTTGTAAGCAAGGGCAGAAATGATGCTAAAGAGCTGAAAAACACTATTAAAAAAGTATATACAGGAGAAACTAGTATTCCACAAGAACTTCTAAATGCAATCCGTAATAATTCGCAGGAAATATCAGAATATGATGTCAGTTTACTAAATCTTCTTTCCAAAGGCTGTAAACAGCAGGAAATTTCCGAACACTTTAAAGAAAAGGGACTAAATCCGTACAGCAAAAGTGCAATTGAAAAACGATTAAACGAATTGAGGGAAATACTCGGTGCCAAAAATAATATCGAAATGGTAGTAATTTGCAAAGACATCGGGATTATTTAAACCATTTATTATAAAATTATACAAAACTTCCTTTTTACGGGAAGTTTTTTTGTTCGCAGAAAATAAATGATCGTTTTACGGTTTTCCGTAAGGAAGTGATTGTTTATCGATATACTTTTGAAAAACTAAAAACGATAATTATTTAAACATGGGAAAATTTCACATTACAAAAAGAATTAATAGCGAATATCAGTTCAATCTGAAAGCCGGAAACAGCGAGATCATTCTCACAAGTGAAGGATACACAACTAAAGACAGCTGCAAAAAAGGGATAGAATCTGTAAAAGTTAATTCTCAAACAGATTCAAGATACGACCGGAGAATTGCGGTGAGCGGAAAATTCTATTTCGTGCTGAAAGCCGGCAATGGCGAAATTATCGGCAGAAGCCAATATTACACCACTAAACAAGGAATGGAAAGCGGTGTCTCTTCTGTAAAAGAGAATGCTCCAGACGCTGAAATTGTGGATGAAACTATTTAAGCACTAATGGCCATGGAACTAAAAATAAAACTGGAACAGCTTCACCAACGTGTCAATAGTCTGAAAGATCAGATTCAGACAGAAGAAGCCACCAAAAATGCCTTTGTTTTACCTTTTATTCAAATTTTGGGATATGATGTTTTCAACCCTACAGAAGTCATTCCAGAATATATTGCAGATATAGGCACTAAAAAAGGAGAAAAAGTAGATTATCTCATTAAAAAAGATGGAGATCCCATCCTGATTATTGAATGTAAATTCTGGAAGGAAAATGCGGATGCTCACAATTCTCAGTTACATCGGTATTATCATGTTTCTAAAGCGAGATTTGGAGTTCTGACCAACGGAATTGTCTATAACTTCTATACAGATCTGGAGAAACCGAATATTATGGATGATAAACCTTTTTTGACCATTGATCTTGAAGATTTAAAAGAGAGTTCCATCAAAATTCTTCAAAACTTCACTAAATCGGAGTATAACTTAGAAAATATTCTGGACTCTGCAGAAGCCATGAAGTACATCAAAGCCATCCGAAAAGAATTTGAAAAAGAAATCGACAATCCTTCAGATGAAGTGGTACGCTTGTTAGTCAACAGGTTTTTTGATAAACCCCTAACTGCAAACAGGATGCTTGTTTTTAAAGAATACACAAAAAGAGCACTAAGTGTTTCTATCAATGAATCTATCAGCTCACGCTTAAAATCAGCATTAAGTATCAACGAAAATATAGGATCTGAAAGACAGGAAAATACAGTCGATGAAAACAATGAACCTAAACATATTACCACAGAAGAAGAACTGGAAGCTTACTATATTGTAAAGGCAATTTTAAGAGAAAAGATCTCTCTGGAAAGAGTTTCAGACCGCGATACACAATCCTATTTTGGAGTATTGCTGGATAATAACAACCGAAAACCTATTTGTCGATTCCATTTTAATACTTCTAATAAATACTTGGAAGTTTTTCACAACGGCAAAGATGCCGGAGAAAAATTTCTTCTTAATACTTTAGATGAAATATATTCTTATCGGGATCAGTTACATCAAACTTTAGAAAATTATTAATATGCAAACCATACCCTTCTGTTATAACTTTAGCATTTTTTGTAGAAATTATTTAAGTACATGACAAAAATTGTAAGACATTAATATTCATGTTATTATTCATGGATAATAAAATATTATTGAGGCAATTTAACCCATTTTTAAAAACACTAAAGGCTCTTCTTTGGTGTTTTTTGAATTTAATTGGTTTGATATTTTCATCCACAAAATCACCAATTTTGTAACACCAGATTAATGCAATCATCACTATTAAAAACAATTTTTCTAATCTTTTTTGGTCTGTAACATGTGTGTTTTCAATATTAAACCCGCTACTTTTAAAAGCCTTGAATAGGGTTTCAATCTGCCATCTTTTCTTGTAATACCCCAAAGATTCTTGTGGTTTTTTGAAGGATATTAAATTCAATAAATCAAGTTTTCCATCTCTTCCCAAAGATTTTGTACCTGATACATAACAACATACTCCATTGATTTTTACGATTTTTAGCTGATGGTAAGATTCGCCAATTTTCAATCTGTTAAATAGCCAGAATACAGGTTTTTCCTCGTTTTTATCAAAACAAAAAATCTTGAAATTATTCTGGGAACGAATGTGATAGGCTATCTTATTTTCGTTCAAATACCCAAGCCATTTTTCTCCTACAAATTCACGATCCGCTAACAAACAATCAATACAATTTTTTCCAAAACAATAAATGAATTGCTTGATGAGTTCAATACGCTCCAGAGTGTCAGAATTCCCCCTTTTATCAAGCATTTTGAACATTAGGGGTATAGCACTATTTTTGTAGCAAATTCCCAACATCAAAATATTAATATTGGAATTTCCAAGTTTCCAATTTGTACGATCCAGTACTAAAATCAAATCGGTTTTCTTTGGTAAAATACCGAATATAAATTTAGAAATCAGCATCATTGGCAAATCAAAATCTGCCATGAGACGCTGAATTCTTCTTAGTGAACTTTTTGGGGATACTGAACTATCAAAGGCATTTGCTAAAGATTGATAATTAACTGTTTTTATTTTACACAAAGCCAAAATCATCATTGAGATGAGCTTTAATCTTGCTTTATTGATCTTTGTTTCAAAATTCAGAGCTAAAACTGAACTTAAATCTGTAATTTTACTGTCTTGACTGGATTTCGTGTGGTGAATAGAATGCGTTGTAAACACCTAATAATTCACTGAAAATCAGTTGTTTATGTAAATTTCAAAAAAATTATTTTGTTGATATTCAATAGGTTGTACTTTTTGTCATGTACTAAACTAAAAGTGTTAAAAAAAATAATGTGATGGTCTTTTCAATGTTTTTGGGTATTTTTGAGTGTGTTTTTCTTTCCATTCTTGATTCATTCATCCGGAATGATGCTCGTTCTTTTGTTGATGGGTATTGAAAATATTATGTTGGTGCAATAGTGCATTCCGGAGGAATGCTATCTGTGTAGAAAATTTTTGAAAATAGGATTGAGGTGCACTATCTTTTATGAGAATATCATCTCTCATTTTATTTATTCTCATTTTTTTCTGATCCATTTTTTGCCCCTTATTTTGTCATTTGACAAAATAAAAAAGCCTAATAATCAATAGATTAAAAGGCTTTTTTTGTACCCAGGACCGGGATCGAACCGGTACTCCTAAGAACTGGTGTTTGAGACCAGCGCGTCTACCAATTCCGCCACCTGGGCTGCTTTTAAATTGGTGTGCAAATATACGGGAATTTTTAATTTCCCAAAATTATTTTTTAAAAATTTACTCTTTAAAATTCAATTTCTAGTCCATCATACGCAAGATGCATTGTTGCAGGCAGTTCCGCTTCCACCTCATCGTGAAATCCCAGTAAATGCGAAATATGGGTAAAATAGGTTTTTCCCGGTTTTAGTTTGTGTGCAATTTCAAGGGCTTCCGGAAGAATATAATGCGACTGGTGCTGCCTTTCCTTACGCAATGCATTTAAAATCAATACATCCAGATCTTTTAATTTTTCCATATTGGCATCATCAATAAAATTGGCATCAGTAATATAAGCCAGCTTTTTAAATTTATACCCAAAAATCGGGAGTTGACCGTGCATAACATCAACAGGAGTAATAAAGGTGTCCAAAAGTTCAAATGGTTCCGTTACTTCATGCAGTTCAAAAGACGGTGCCCCGGGATATTTTTCGTCTGCAAAAGCGTAGGGAAACCGCATTTCAATTTCCTTTGCTACCCTGTCTTTACAAAAAATGGGCATATCTGCGTGATTTTTAAAAATCAATGGCCGCAAATCATCCAAACCGATAATATGGTCGTTATGCTCATGGGTAACCAAAACGGCATCCACATTTTCTTCGTGATTCACCAGCATCTGCTGGCGAAAATCCGGACCGCAGTCAATCAGTATTTTTTTACCCGAGTCGGTGGTAATCATTACCGATGAACGTAATCTTTTGTCTTTAGGATTGGTAGAAAGACAAACCGGATGATGTGAACCAATCACGGGAACTCCCTGTGAAGTACCGGTTCCGAGAAATTTCAACTTCATTTTTGAAGATGGTATTAATTTTGGTAAATTTACGGAAAATTAAAAACATGTCTTTGGTAACGCAGAAACTGACCCCTAAACAGAAAGCCCTTGCCATTAATCTAGACCCGAACATCTATGGAACTTTTGCCGAAATTGGTGCAGGACAGGAAACAGTGCGCCATTTTTTTCGTGCCGGTGGAGCTTCGGGCACGATCGCAAAAGCAATGTCCGCCTACGATAAGGATTTCTCCGATGCCATATACGGAAAAGAATCCAAAAACCGATACGTTACGCAAAACCGTTTACGGAAAATGTTGCGGTATGAAGTATCCCTTGTAGAAGAGCGGATTCCGAGAGAAAATAATCCCGACCGGAAATATTTTTCATATGCCAATACTGTAACCACCATCAACTTCGACAAAACCATGAAAGGTCATGGTTGGGTAGGATTGCGGTTTCAGTCGAAACCTGATGATAAGAGATATAATGAAATTGTGCTCCACATCAAATTCAACGAAAATGATGCGACCCTTCAACAGGAAACTTTGGGAAGTCTCGGAGTAAATCTGATTTATGGCGCTTTTAATTATTACGATAATCCAAGAAGACTGATCGAATCTTTATACGACGATATTTCGCAGGACAATCTGGAGATTGATATGATTGATTTTTCAGGTCCTACTTTTGAATATGTGGACAACAGGCTGATGAGTTTGCAGTTGGTGAAAAACGGAATGACTGAAGCCGTAATTTTCACACCGGAAGGAACCAATATGCTGCCTGCAGATATGCTGTACAAAAAGAATATTTTTGCGGTAAGAGGAAGTTTCAGACCGGTAACCAATGTAAATATCGACATGTTCAACAACGGACTGGAGATGTTTATGAAAGATACCGAATGTGGTGCCAATGAACTGGAAGTGCTTTTCGAAATCACCATTTCCAACCTTCGTGCTTCGGGTGCAATTGATGAAAGAGACTTTCTGGATCGTGTGGATGTACTCGGAAAACTGGGCTATAATGTAATCATATCCAACTTCTCGGAATATTATCGCCTGATTGATTATTTCGCCACCTATACCAACAAAAAAATAGGAATTGCAATGGGCGTAAACAATCTTCTGGATGTTTTTGATGAAAATTATTACAAAAATCTTTCGGGTGGAATTCTGGAGGCATTCGGAAAATTCTTCCGAAAAGATATGCGTGTTTACCTGTATCCATACAAAGATCCCATTACCCATGAAATCCTTACTTCCGACAATTTGAAAGTAAGCGACAACCTGAAAGAACTCTATAAATTCTTTAAACTGAACAACAGAATTGTAGATATTAAAAATCACAATCCTGCATTTTCAGAAATCTATTCCAGAGATATTTTGAAGAAAATTACCAGTGGCGAAAACGGTTGGGAAGCACAAGTTCCGGATGGTGTTGCCAAAATGATTAAGGAACGCGGAATGTTCGGTTACAAGGAAGAACTTGAGCTGAAGGAATTTACTTAAAGTGAATGAAGATGAAATGATAAATTACATTGGTTTTCCGCCGATATAATTCATCAGTTCGTCTTTATATTGCGGAGCAATTGCAATTTGCTTGTCTCCGATGATAATATGGTTTCGTTCAATGGCTTCAATCTTGTCCAAAGCAATGATAAACGACCGGTGAACCCGCATAAAATTGTCGGAAGGAAGTTCTTCTTCCAGCTTTTTCAAACTCATTAAGGTGAGAATGGGTCTTGGCTGAAGGTTCGTATAGATTTTTACATAATCCTTTAAACCCTCAATATAAAGGATGCTGGAGAATACAATTTTAATCTGTTTGTATTCGGATTTTACAAAAAAGAAATCTTTTTCCTTTTTTGCGGAAATCGTGAGCGTTTCGGATTTTTCAATTAAATCTTTGGCGCGGGAAACGGCAGCCAGAAATTCGGTATAGTCAAAAGGTTTCAGCAGATAATCTACTGCATTTACTTTGTAGCCCTCAATCGCATACTGATCGAAAGCCGTGGTAAAAATCACTTTACTTTCCGGCGGCAGCATTTTTGAAAATTCCATTCCGGAAAGATCCGGCATCTGAATATCGAGCAAAAATAAATCCACCTCAGCTCCTTCTTCCAAAACTTTCATAGCTTCCACTGCGCTGCTGCATTTGGCAACCAGCTCCAGAAACGGTGTTTTCAGAACATAGTTTTCCACGAGGTTCAGCGCCATGGGTTCGTCGTCGGCAATCAGGCTTTTTATTTTACTCATTTCAAATGGTTTTCAGGCGCATTTCTGCAATATACATATTATTATTCCGATGAATATTGTACTCATATTTTCCGGGATACAGCAAATCTAATCTTTTTTTCAGGTTATCGATCCCGATTCCCGAACCGCTTCTGTCCTGCTCGGTTTTATGAAAATCCGAATTGGAGGCCATAAACAACACTTCATCTCCGTCCACTTCCATCTTAAACTGAATATCGGATTCCTGAGTAGCAGAAACGCCGTGTTTAAACGCATTCTCCACAATAGAAATAAATAAAAGCGGTGCTATTTTCAGATTCGGAACCTGTTTCGGAAAATCGACATATACTTTTGTTTTATCGGTTAACCGGAGCGACATCAGGTCGATATATTTATTCAGAAAATCAATTTCTTCCTGTAAGCTGATGCTTTCCATTTCGGATTTCTGCAAAAGGTGACGCATAAGTTTACTTAAACTGTGAATGCTTTTTTTTGCTTTTTCCGGCGCAAAATCAATCAGCGAGTAAATATTATTGAGGGCATTAAAGAAAAAATGCGGCTGCAACTGGAATTTCAGATGCTGCAGTTCGCTTTGAAGTTTAATGGTATCGGCTTCGCGTTTTAATTCTTTCGCCTGCTGAATCCTCTTTCCGGTCGCAATGGCCACAGAAAAAGCAATGGGAATAAGGTAAATGAGAAAATCCATATAATACCGAAAACCATCGGGCGGACCTTTTCGTCCCGGCATGGGAATCCGCGGTGGTCTTGGAGATTCCACCAACTCCATAAATTTACTTTTCAAAATCACCAAAACCAATAATAATGCAGCATTTACGATAATGAAAAGAATTTTTTTGTCCCCGAAAAGCCATTTGACAAAAACAAAATAATTGAGGTAAAAAATCACGCCCATAAAAATCAGCTGCAGCCAGAAATGATTGAAAATTTCTTCCCAATCTCTTCCGGAACCCAGCATAAATGCGGCGGGCAGAAAAAGAAGAACCATCCAGATCAGGAAATGCAAACTGAGTTCTAAAGTATTGTTTTTAAACAGCTTCATTATTTTGAAAGTTCAAAGATAGATGAAATAATTAAATTTTAAACCGCTCAAGATTTTGGCAAATGCTTTTGTTATGGACTTTTTTCGCCATCCATTGCCAGAATTTTTCGGTGATGGACTGAAGGATTTTATTCATAACGCAATGCATTTATCGGATCTTGCTGTGCTGCTTTTCTTGCAGGATACCATCCGAAGAATACGCCGGTTATGGTACATACCGCAAACGAAATCACAATTGATGACAAGGTAATGCTTACCGGCCAACCTGCAAAAGTTTTAATGGAATACGTGGCGATTAAACCAATCAGCACGCCCAAAATTCCTCCGGTAATACTGATGAGCACCGATTCGATTAAAAACTGCAGAAGGATGTCGGAACTTTTCGCACCGATTGCCATACGAAGACCGATTTCTTTGGTTCGTTCCTTCACCGAAACATACATGATATTCATAATCCCGATTCCGCCAACCACTAATGAAATACTTGCGATTGCCACCAAAAGTACCGTCAGCATTTCGCTGGTGGAACTGAAAGTGGAAATAATTTCCTGCTGCGACGATACATTAAAATCATTATCATCACCATCTTTAATATTGTGGCGTTTCACCAGAATCTGGGTAATCTGTTCTACCGCCGCTTCCGATTGATCTTCACTTAAAGAAGAAGCCACAATCGACTGCAAATAAGTTTGCGCCAAAATCCTCTTCTGAACGCTGGTATAAGGCGCAATAATAATATCGTCCTGATCCTGACCAAAGGTGTTTTCGCCTTTTTCCTTTAAAACTCCGATTACTTTAAACGGGATATTTTTAAAGCGAATCATTTTCCCGATGGGATCTTCGTTTGGATACAGATTTTCCTGCACGGTTTTCCCGATAACAGCAACTTTATTGTAAGAATCCACATCGTCATCCGTAAACATGGCACCTTCTTCCACGCCCCAATCCCGGATGCTTAAATATTCCGGAGAAGCCCCATAAATCGTGGTCGGCCAGTTGTTGGAGCCGGCAATACTTTGTCCGCTCCCGTTTACCAGAGGCGAAATATTTTTAATTAAAGTGGTTTCTTTTTTTAATGCCTGATAATCTGCAAGCGTTAAGGTTTGCATAGAAGACGGATCCGAGCGCACACCACCCATCATTCCTGCGCCAGGACGAACGGTGATTAAATTCGCACCCATGCTGGAAATATTTTTCTTAATGCTTTCTTTGGAACCTTCTCCAATGGCGAGCATCGCAATGACCGACGCTACCCCGATAATAATTCCCAGCATCGTGAGCATCGTTCTGGTTTTGTTCAGAAGGATGGCTTTCCATGCTATTTTGAGTAAGTTTGAAAAATTCATAATCCAAGTTGATTTTTTATTGGAATCTTTGCAAGGTCCGGTTTTCCGTCATTCCCTAATCTGCGTTCATTCCCGGACCTGCAAAAATTCACTCCTCATCATGAAAAAACTAACCACACAAGATTTCTAATCTTTATTTTTATTCTGTTTTCGGAAGTTTTGCCAGTTCTTCGGTAGCAAAAAGGCGTTCCGTTACTTTTCGGTCTTCAGTAATATTTCCGTCTTTCAGCACAACTGTTCTTTTGCTGAACTTTGCAATATCATCTTCATGGGTTACAAATCCGATGGTAATGCCCTGATCGTTCAGTTCCTGAAAAATCTCCATGACTTCGTAAGATGTTCTGGTATCGAGGTTTCCCGTAGCTTCATCAGCCAAAAGAATAACCGGATGATTTACCAATGCTCTTGCAATCGCCACCCTTTGCTGCTGTCCTCCGGAAAGCTGACTGGGAACATGATCCATTCTGCTTTCCAGCCCAACTCTTTTTAATGCCGTAACTGCGCGTTCCCTTCTTTCTGTAGAAGAAACTTTCGGGTTGTAAAGCAGCGGCAGTTCCACATTTTCCAAAGCGCTGGTTCTCGCAAGTAGATTGTATGACTGAAACACGAAACCGATTTTTGTATTCCGGATTTCGGCAAGTTGGTTCTTGGTTAAATTTTTCACCAGCACGCCATCCAGCTCATAGATTCCTGAGGTTGGCTGATCCAGACATCCCAAAATATTCAGAAGGGTGGATTTTCCGGAACCGCTGGTTCCCATGATGGTTACAAATTCGCCTTCATCAATCGTCAGGTTTATTCCCCGCAAAGCATGCACGATTTCGTCTCCCATCCTGAAATCCCTTTTCAGGTTTTCGATATGTATAATTGGTTTGGACATTACTTTTGTGCTTCTTTTAATTTCCCGGAGGCGGACCTTGCTGAGAAGATGATTTGCTGCTGGTACTTTTCTTATTGCTTCCCGGACGTTTCGGCATAAACGGACTGTCGGCACTTTCCGAACCGGAATCTGTACTTGCCACCTGTGTTTCATCTAAAGCGGTCACCACCTGATCTGATGCGGTTAATCCTTCAATCACCTGTACATTTACGCCGTCATTAATTCCGATTTTCACCAATTTCTGAGCCAAGCTTCCGTCGGAATTTTTTACCCAGAGGTATTTTTCTTTTGCGGTTCCGGTTTTAATTTCGGGAACAGATTTTGAAATTTCATTTTGTTGATAATATTTCTGAATCAAATCTGAATCTGCTGTAAAACTCAATGCTGATGCGGAAATTGTATTAATATTTTTCAATTCCTGAGTATAAATGGTAACGGTTGCGGTAAGACCCGGTTTTAATTTCTGGTCAGGATTATCAGCATCAATGATTACGGTGTACGTTACCACATTGGATTCCGTTGTAGGATCGAGTCGAACCTGACGCACTTTACCACTAAAATCTTCATTCGGATAGGCATCAACGGTAAAGCTGACGCGCTGTCCTTCTTCTACATTTCCGATATCAGCTTCATCCACAGCGGCTTCCACCTGCATTTTTGTGATATCTCTCGCAATGGTAAAGAGCGTTGGTGTCGACATGCTCGCGGCGACGGTTTGTCCTTCTTCAACTGCCTTACTCAAAATTATTCCGTCGATTGGAGCGTATATATTGGCATAACCCAGGTTTGTTCTTGCCTGTGCTAAGGATGTTTTTCTTTGGCTTACTACCTGTTGTGCATTTTTCAACTGATTGGCAGCCAGTTCAAAATCGGCTTTGCTGATGACGCCGGCTTTGTACATGCTGTTCTGGCGGTTGTAATTCTGTTGGTTATAATTCAGATCGTTTGTTGCGGCGCTGTACTGTGCCATGGCATTGTTTACAGATTCCTGAAGGTTGGTTTTGTCTAATTCCGCCAAAAGCTGACCTTTCCTGACCGGCGAATTATAATCCACATAAATTTTGTTGACCAAACCGGAAACCTGTGTTCCCACATCAATCTGATCCACGGGCTGAACCGTTCCTGTTGCCGTAACATCGGTGGTTAGGTTATTTTTTTCTAATTTCACGGTTTTCACGGTGATTTTTGAGGCTTCACTTTTGGTGAAATACCGGTAGGCGAAAAAAGCAACAATGGCTCCTAAAATTACCCAAACCGAGATTTTAAAATATTTTTTAAGATTAGGATTCATCACGGTATCAATTTGTTGTTAAAGTTTTTCCTTGATAAAAATTAAGCAGCTGGCTGTACAGCACTGCCATAAATTTTGTCTGAAGATAGGTTTGTTCATTATTCAGATAATTGTTCCGGCTTACGGAAAGTTCGGTCGTGGTTAAGCCCCCGAATTCATATTTTTTAGCGGCAAGATCATACGCCAGTTTTGCATTGTCGCGGGCAACTTTTGCTGCTTTTTGTTGCGCAAGATTGGCGGTTGCGTTTTGCCATGCCGTTTCAATACTGGAATACAGGGTTTTTTCGGCGCCAATTTTATCCAGTTTATTCTGTTCAATATCGATCTGGGCTAATTTTTTATCGGTGATGTTCTGTTTTTTAGAGAAAATCGGAACATTCAGTGAAACCCCTAAAGATTTATTGAAATTGCTCTGCATTTGTTTGAAATACCCATAATCCATCGTGCTGCTGTACCCGGTATTTAATCCTGCATTAAGCGAAACACTTGGCTTGTAACCTGCTTTTGCGATTTCCAGATTTTTATTCAGAATATCATTTTGAATGTCGTAGATTTTAAGATCCGGAAGTTCGGAAATGGCATCCGCATACACTTGCTGCTTATCCGGAATATTTTCCAAAGCGTCCGAAAGTGCCACTTTTTCAATCTGAAAATCCACATTTGTATCCAGTTCCAGCAATTGTTTCAGTTTTAAAACCTGCTGGTTATAAAGATTTTCCGCAGAAACCACATTGTACTGATTCTGTGCGTGCTGCGTTTCCACATCAGCCAAATCCAGTTTTGCAATGGCTCCGTTTTTATATTTTATCTGCGTGAATTTCAGTTCCTGAGCGGAAGAATTGACTGAGTTTTTAGCAATTTCGATTCCTTCATTATAATATAGTGCTTGCAGATACGATTCCAGAACATTCAGAATAATGCTGTTTTCTGCCTGTTCCTGATAAAGTTTGGATTGGTTCAGCAAAATCTGGTTTTTCTCAATCTGAAGATTCAGTTTATTTCCCTGATACAAAATCATGCTGCTGGTAATTCCGAAACTGTTGGAAAACAAAGTCTGATTCACAAAATTACTCGTAATCGGATCGATACTTGAACCATTGGTAAGACCAACAGAAGCGGTTCCGCTTACACTGGGCAATTTGTTGTTTTTTTGCTGTTCCAGATTGATTTCAACAGCCGTTTTATCCAGCACCGTTTTCTTTACCGTAATATTATTTTCCACTGCGTAATTCAGGCAATCCTGCAAGTTCCAGACTTTCTGTCCCGGAACCAGAATTCCTATAAATAATGCAATGATGAGAATCGGTTTCATTTGTTTTGTTTTTGAGGTTGTACGTATCGTAACTTCTCTTTCACAGGACAAAATTGGGGCTTACAAAACAGAATATCAAACCTATTAGAAGAAGCGGAAAATTGTGTAGATGAACGCTTGTTTTTTACCGATGAAAATTTCTTTGTAAACTTTAAGAGCCAGTTTAAAATTTTACCGAAATTTTTAATATAGCCTCAGAAAATCATCTTTGCTAAATTTT
>DALZZF010000005.1:0-191773 GCA_031987605.1 Bergeyella sp.
CTACGGAAGAATATACGGTAAGTTATTAAGGAGCCTTTCTGCTCTCATTCTCTCTGATCTTAATTAGCCAATTTATTACTTTGCAAACATAGGAGGAGTCGAACCAACTATAATAAACGATTTATATATTTTCCGTCTTGTTTCCTCACCCCTACTTTCTTTTTCATTTTTATTAAGAAATCGGCGAATCCTGTGGATTTCCAAAGGAGAGAGGAGCTGAAACTGTATATACTTATTTCGCTTATTATAATACAATATTGTTCGATAAAAAAATAAACAAATCGAAAAGCACAATATTAATAGGATAAATGAACAGGTCGCTCCTCTGGAGCTTTGTTTTCACTGGCTGATTTTTTTCTATTAACAGTAAATCCCAATGGGATTAATACAGAACTCCATTGGAGCAAACTGTTAATAGGAATAGTCGTTCTCATAATTAGAGCTCCAAAGGAGCTACCTGTTCATTGTATTTCTAATTTTTATCGGACAACGAAGATTATAACATTATTTCGTTCTATAAAAATTGGAATCCTTCGGATTCCTGCGATAGGAAAAATAATGAATGAACCAATATTTTACTTTTGAATCAAATCCAAAAACTGCTGCTCATCCAAAATCGTAATGGTTCCGATGGCTTGGGCTTTTTTTAGTTTGCTGCCGGCTTTTTCACCAACCACGAGATAATTCAGGTTTTTAGACACCGCTGAAATATTTTTTCCGCCGTGTTTTTCCACCATTTCTTCGGCTTGTTCTCTGGTAAATAAAGAAAGTTTTCCGGTGAACAGAAAGGTTTTCCCTTCTAAAGCATTGCTTAAAACTTCGTTGGTGGATTCGCCTTTTTCCAACTGAACGCCATAGGATTTTAACCGCTCAATCATTAAAAGATTTTCCGGGTTTTTAAAATAATCAACGATGCTTTCGGCGATTTTCATTCCGATGTCTTCCACCTGACAAAGCTCTTCAACCGTGGCATTTTTCAGCTCATCAATGGTTGGAAAATTTTTGACTAATTTCTTGGCAACCGTTTCGCCAACGTGTTTTATGCCGATTCCGTACAGTACTTTTTCAAAAGGAACTTCTTTGGATTTTTCAATGCCGTCAATGATATTCTGTGCTGATTTTTCAGCCATTCTTTCGAGCGGAAGCAACTGTTCTTTTTTTAAAACATAAAAATCGGCAGGATTTTCAATCAGTTTTTCGCGGTAGAGCTGTTCGATGGTTTCGCTGCCAAGATTTTCGATATTCAACGCTTTTCTTGAAACGTAATGAATCATTCTGCCCACCACTTGCGGCGGACAATGCAGTTCATTCGGACAAAAATGAATCGCCTGATCTTCAATTTTCACGAGTGGTGTTCCGCATTCCGGGCAATTTTTAATATACTCAATCGGAGTTTGCAGGAGCGTTCTTTTTTCAACATTCACCCCGACAATTTTCGGAATAATTTCTCCGCCTTTTTCCACGTACACAAAATCGTGTTCGTGCAAATCGAGTTTTTTGATGATGTCTTCATTATGCAAACTCGCCCTTTTCACAATCGTTCCCGCCAATAAAACCGGCTTCAGATTGGCAACCGGAGTAATCGCTCCCGTTCTCCCAACCTGATAGGAAACGCTCAAAAGTTCCGTTTCTACTTTTTCGGCTTTAAATTTATATGCCATCGCCCAACGCGGTGATTTTGCGGTATATCCTAATCGTCTTTGTTGATTTAATGAATTGACTTTCAAAACAATACCATCAATTTCAAAAGGAAGATGATGACGTTCTGTATCCCAATAATTGATGAATCCTTTCACTTCGTCCAAAGTGCTGCACAATTTTGCCTGATCTTCAGATACTTTAAAACCCCATTTTTTCGCTTTCGCCAACAAATCCCAATGCGTTTCAGCAGGAAATTCATTTGAAATATACTGATACAAAACGGCGGAAAGTCCACGCTTGCGGACTTCTGCGGAATCCTGCATTTTCAAACTTCCGGAAGCGGTATTTCTGGGATTCATAAACGGATCAAGTCCTTCTTCTTCCCGAAGTGCATTGATTTTATTAAAATTTTTCCGGGTTAAATAAATTTCACCTCGAATAAAAAAACGCTCCGGAAAATCCCCTTTCAGCGTTAAAGGAATATCCGAAATCGTGCGGACATTATTCGTTATTTCATCGCCCTGAAAGCCATCGCCACGCGTTACGGCCTGCGAAAGTTTTCCGTTTTCATACAGAATGGAAATGGAAGCACCGTCGTATTTTAATTCTGCGACAAATTCCACCGGTTCGTTTTCAATGGTTTTCAGAATACGGTTTTCCCAATCTTCCAAATCATTAAAGTCATAGGAATTATCCAGAGAATACATCCTAAATTGATGCTGAATAGTGGGAAAATTCTTGGTAATTCCGCCCCCAACACGCAAAGTAGGCGAATTGGGATCTGCAAATTCGGGATGTTCCGCTTCTAGCTCCTGCAGTTCTTTCAGTTTGGCATCGAACTCAAAATCGGAAATCATAGGTTCATCCAGAATGTAGTAATTGTAGTTATGCTGATGGAGTTCTTCGCGTAATTCCTCAATTTTTTGTTGGATATTTTCGGGCATGGGAAATATTTTGAACAAAAATAAGAATGTTTGGAGTTAAAAAAAATAAGATTTTGTAATGAATTTCCCGTATGGTTAAAGTAAAGATTTATCTTTTTTTTTGATTGCTATAGTATAATGCATATCAGAAACTAAAAAAATCTGCAGCCCAAAATGAACTGCAGAAGAGAAACTATGATTGGATAATGACTATTTTATTCGTGTTGCTCGTCTGTTACTTTTACGGCAAGTTCATATACATTTCCGCGCATCAGATATTTAATTCTTTCCCGTGTGGTTACGGTATTCAGTTTGCCGTCTTTCAATATAATAATTCGATCTCCGGGTGCAATATTCTGGTCTGAAAGCCAATCTTCCGGAGCCGTATCATTTTCCAGTTTTTTCTGTGCTTTGAGAACTTCTTCCGCCCATTCCTGAAAACCTTCGGAGTCGGAATATAAAATTTCGTAGTTGGTTTCACCGGGAAGTTCTATTTTGAAGGCTCTTTTTTCTGATTTCAGATTGCCGTTATTGTTTTCCATCGGTGCATCATGACCATCGGTAAAGCCAATTTCAATCAATTCACCGCCGTGTTTTTTAGCATAATCTACTGCATCATCATAAGTTGCAAAATTGGTTACTACGCTGTAATCGTCGTATTTGTAATCCTGCAAACGTTCTTTATTCGTTTCCATATTGTATTTATTTGTTTCAAAAATATTTCATTTCATGGAGTTGGGCGTTACAGTATTTTTAAAATTAGATATAGAATTTTATTCGCCATGTTTGAACTGAAAAATCGGGTTGTGTGAATTTAAACGAAACCATTCATAAAAGGGTGTAGGAATGAAATGATTAAATGTTTGATATTAAACCTCATAGGTTTTTAAAACCTATGAGGTTTTGTTAAAAAGTAACTTGCCTTATCAATACCAAAAATAGTACTACCTTTACTTCATCATTCTATGGAAACAGAAAAAATCAATAAAATTTTAGAAGAAAAGCATATTCCTGCAACACCAATGAGAATGTTGGTTCTGAATGAATTTCTCAATACTTCAAAATCGGTTTCACTTTCGGAACTGGAGGAAACACTGGAAAATGCTGATAGAAGCACGATTTACCGTACGCTGAAAACTTTTGAGAAGAACGGTATTATTCACGGAGTTCAGGAAAACAGCACCACGCAATATCTGCTTTGTCATGATAATTGCGATGGCGAGCATCACCATGATCTTCACCTGCATTTTTATTGTACGGAATGCAAAAAAACCGTCTGTCTGGAAGAAGTGAGTTTTAAAAATATTCAACTTCCGAAAAGTTATGATTTTAAAGAATTCAAATTTCTGGCAAGCGGTATTTGTCTGGAATGCAGAAATTCTCAGAATTAGAGCCTCTTTTAAAAAATCTCAAAAAGTTTTCATCAAAAAAATCAGCCCTACGAATAGTGCTGATTCAAAAAAGTGAAAAGAAAATAGTTATGGAATTATTTTTACGTCTTCAACCTTAAATTCTTCTTTGGCAGTGTGTGCATTTCCGTAACGGTCGGTTACTTTAATCTCCACGGTATGGTTGCCTTTCTGCAAATCTCTCGGAAATCCTGCGATCCATATATGTCGCGAATTATCCGGATTGTTCGGGCGTTTTCCCTGTAAAAGTTCGGGATTATAATCCCATTCCAAAACCGATGAAATGTAATCCGGATCGAAAGTTTCGGTGTACTGCATTTTTTTCCATTCGCCGCTGTCGATGCGGTAAAGAAGTTCATCTTTCTTGCTTCCCATAAAAAAGTTGGCAACGATTTTCGCTGAAGTTCTGGAGGGAAAAGGAAGGATTTTCGGAACATGCAGGCTGATTTGGAAATCTTCCGGTTTTCCTGCCGTTTTATATTTGATTTTGTACTGGTTGTTGTCAAAATCGATATACGAATATCCACGGTAAGTTCCGTCGCGCATAATGGATTTCGGAACACCAATTTCGTCCACCGTTCCGGAATACCAATCTCCGGAAGTGGTTCCTGCATTGTATTCATGAAGATCCTGAATGCCTTCCCAACCGTCTTTTTTGGTATAGAAAATCTGGCTTTGTTTGTGTGTATGCGCAGACATCATCAGGATATTTTGGAATGGTTTCAAAATATCAAACAATCTTTGGCGATCTTCCATACGGAAATGCTGTTCGCCCGGTTCTTCAGGTTCCATCTGAATGTGGAATGCCAGAACAACAAGTTGGTTTTTATCAATGTTTTTAAGGTCGTTTTCTACAAAATCCAGTTGCTCTTTGCGAAAACCGCCCCAATATGCTTTTCCGTCTCTCGGATCGGGATACAGAATATCATCTAAAATAATAAAATGCACTTTTCCGTAATTGAAGGCAAAATTTGCAGGCCCGAAATTGGCTTCAAAAGTTTCATCGGATTGGGCATCATCTTTGGCATCGTAGTTCATGTCGTGGTTTCCCATTACATTGTACCATGGAAGTCCGAGTTCTTTTACGGAGGTAATGTATTCCGGATGAAGACTTAAATCATCGCCGACCAAATCTCCCAGACTGATTCCGAAAACGGCCTGTTTTTTATTGTTTTTTACTTCATTGATGATGCCTCTTCGGAAATAATCCATTTCTTTCAGCGTGTAGGGTTGCGGATCTCCAAAAACCAGAATCTGGAATTTATCGGTTTCTTTCTGCTTTTTTAAAGGAAAATTAATTTCCTTCGGAAGCGGTCCTGTTGGCGCAACACCGGAGTATTTAAAATCCTTTGGCGATCCTTCCGGCTTATGAATGTAATAGAATTGCGGAAGTTGATTTTCGTTCACTTTGGTTTGATAGCCATTGGGTTTTATGACGAAAATAATATTGTCGTTCTGAACGGGAAGACGGTAAAATCCGTTCTTATCCGTTGCCACCACATCGGAACCGTTGGAAACGGAAACATTCGGGATTCCTTTTTCTTTACGGTCTTTAATGCCGTTTTGGTTTACATCTTCAAATACAAAACCTTGTGCCTGCTGTTGTGAAAACAATAGCGTTCCAGAGCAGATACAGAGGGTGAAAATAAGTTTCTTCATATTACTGATTCAAAAGTTTTTCCGGAATATCGGTGGTTACAAAATCAATTCCGGCATCTTTCAGTTTTTGAAAAACTTCCGGATCGTTTATAGTCCAGGCATTGGTAATTAAACCTAATTCTTTTGCTTCGGAAAGCCAGGTTTTTTCTTTTTCCAGAAATATGCTGTAATGATAGTCGATTCCGTCGATTCCCAGTTTTTTAATTTCCGCCGGAGAAATTTCACCACGCAGATACTGAACTTTTGCAGTGGGATCCAGTTTTTTAATTTCTTTGCAGATGTTGAGGCTGAATGAAATGTAATCCACTTGATTTTCTACCCCGAAATGCTTCACGGCTTCCAATGCTTTTTTGGTCATTTCGTTTTCCAGTGCTTCTGTTTGCAAAGGTTTCAGCTCTACAATTAACCGAACGGAAGGATCTTTTTTTCCGGCTTTCAGATAATTGTCCAGAGTGGCGATTTTTTCACCATTGGAAAGTTTCTGTTTTTTTAATTCTTTGAAATCGGTTTCTGCAATATGAATTTTGTTGATGTCTTCATCATGATTGATGACCAGAATTCCGTCTTTGCTCATTCTTACATCAAACTCGCTTCCGTATGCTTTTATTCTTTGTGAATTTTTCAGGGATTGAATGGAGTTCTGCGCTGTTTTCGGTTCGGTTTTCCAATATCCCCGGTGTGCAATGATCTGCGTTTGCGAGAAACTGAAAACGCCCAATCCGATAGCAGCAATGCTGAATAATTTTTTCATTTTTCTACATTTTTAAGGTTTGTTCCACCACATCAGTGTATTGATATCGTCTCCACCCATATTGATTACGGCCTGATTGTAGTTTTCCGTATTCATGATTCTCGGCGTGCTTGGATACATGAATCTTTTCGGCATTTTACCGTCGTTCAGTAAACCTCCGTTGTTGGGCATCACCGGGAAACCTGTTCTTCTCTGCTCGTACCATTGCTGATGATCGACAAAGAATAAAGATACATATTTCTGCAGCATGATTTGCTCCAGTGTATTATTGAATGCAATGTTCGGATTTTCGAAATAATTTGCCGGAACGGTGTTTCCCCATTCTTCGATAATGGATTTCACCCCTTTTTCGTAATAGGTTTGTGTGTTTCCGGTAATAATTCCTTTAAAGGAAAGTTCCGCCAGAATAAACTGCAACTCGGAATACGTCATAATAAGAACGCGTAACGGTGCTTTGGCAAGATTCTGATTGACATTGGAAGGCGTATAATCGAAGGATGTTCCCAATGCATATCCTGAAGGAGCACCTTTATACCCGATATTCTGGTTGGTGGCATTGTCTTTTGCCTGTGTGAAAAATTTACTTAAACGAGGATCATTATTACTTACCAAAGTTTGTACAAAAAAATCTCCGGCTGCACGATAAGAAGTAAAATCCTGAGGTCTTGCAATGGGCGGAAGAAAAGGGGCAACTCCGGAAATATCCAATCCTGCGCCGTCTGCATTGCTTTCAAAAATAGGATAAACGGTTGGATTGTTTATAATTTCCTGAATTCTTGCATGTACATTTACTTCTCCATTTCGGTTTAGTATTCTGGTTAATAGTCTTAAAGATAAAGAGTTACAGAATTTTTTCCATTTCAGGATTCCTGCCACATCATTTCCGGCGTTGTAGAACAAATCGTCTTCAGAAAGGGTGACGTTGGTAAACAGACCGTTGGCTTCTTTCAGATCATCCAAAAGCTGAACGTATATATCTTTTTGATTATCAAATTTTGGCTTCATGATATCTTCTTCCATATTCAATGCTTCCGAAAAAGGAACATCTCCAAAAGCATCGGTAAGGTTGGCGTAAAGCCAAGCATTAAGCACTTTGGCAATCGCCTGATAATTTTTGTTGTCTTCTTTAATGGCATACGTTTGTAAATCTTTTACCTGTTTCAACCATTTGTAAGAATTGTTCCAGTAACCGTTTCCGCTGGATTCTGTGAAATAATAGCGGCTGAATGTATTACCTTCATTGGGAAAATCAAGAGCAATCTGCATAATATCGAAGGTGAAATCATTGGCTCTGTTATAACCGTACGTTCCCATTTCGTACTGTATCGGCACAAGCAAACTTCCTACAGAAGGATTGGTCACTTTACTGGTATTGGTGTTGAGTTCTTCAAAACTTCTTTCGCATGAATTCAGTGAGATACACGCTGCTGCAAGAGAAATATATAGGATGAATTTTTTCATTTTGTTATTTTTTTAGAATTTAACATTTAACTGGAAACCAATGGTTCTGGAAGATGGCAGCTGTCCCATTTCAACTCCCGGTGTAATGGTAGAATCGTTGAGGGTTGCCACTTCAGGATCGAACAAAGGAAATTCCGTCCACATCCAAAGATTTTTTCCAAATATGGCAAGCGTGAAATCTTCCATTCCTAATGGCTGGATGAGTTTTTTAGGCAAAGAATACGCAATCCTTGCATCCCGCAACTTGATAAAATCGGTGCTGAATGTATTGGTTTCTACATTGGCTCTCCGGTAATAATCGCCGTAGTAAGAAGAAACCGAAACTTCTTTTGTATTCGGGCTATACGTTCCATCGGCATTTCGTACCACACCAACTCCTACGAGCATTCCGTTGCCGTTGTCTCTTCCCCAAAGTGTATGGGTAAGTTTTCCCTGTTCCGACATTTTGTGGTGGGATTGGGAATAAGCAACTCCACCATACTGTCCATCGAAAGAGAAACTAATGGTAAAGTTTTTAATCCTGAAATCATTCTGGAAACCGGCTCTCCATTTCGGGAATGCATTTCCAACTTTTTCAATGTTTGCAGGCCTTTCCGGAAGTCCGTTGGTTCCGTAGACAACATCGCCGTTTTCATTACGAACCAGTTTGTATCCGTATAAATCTCCCAATGATCCACCTACAATAGCATTAAAGAACACCACACCACCTACACTGCTCATGATGAAAGGTTCACCATTAAATTCCTCGGGAAGCGAAAGTATTTTATTTTCATTGAAGGACCAGTTGGCTCCGATTTTCCATGAAAAATCCTGACTTTTAACAGGGGAAATATCCAAGGAAAGTTCAGCACCGCGGTTTCTGATTTTTCCACCGTTGATTACTCTGTATGCATATCCTGTTTCCTGAAGCGTTGGTACGGGGAAAATTTCGTCTACCGTTGAGTTTTGGTACAATGTGAAATTAAAATTCACTCTGTTTTTAAACAATCCGAAATCCATACCGGCTTCAATATTGGTATTTTGTTTCGGTCTCAATGTTGGATTAGCATAGGTTGAAGGTGAAGTTACACTTCCGTCAAAATCGCTGACATTGTAATAGTTTTCAAGCTGATACGGAGGGCTGTCGATTCCCACTTTTGCCCAGGAACCTCTGAGTTTCCAGTATTTCAATGCATCGCTTTCTATGCCAAAAATATCGGTAAGAATAAAGCTGGTTGCTACAGATGGATAGAAAAATGAACGGTTGGCTTTTGGGAGTGTAGAACTCCAGTCGTTTCTTGCAGTAACATCTAAAAATATTTTATTGTCGAACCCGAAATTCACCAATCCATATACACTGTTTACCTGCTTATCTCTTGGAGTAGGGATTTTTGTAAGAAGTGAGATGGCATTGGTCAACTCATAAATTCCTGCGGTTTTCAGTCCTTCTGCACGGAAATCGGTGAGTACATATTCGTTATATCGGATACTTCCTCCTGCTGAAGCCGATACGGAGAATTTTTCGTGGCTTCCTTTGTAGGTTAACAATATGTCGTTGTTGTATTCCTGATTTTTAATGTACTGCTCGCGGTAAAATCCTTTCGCATAATTGGCAGAGCTCCATGGTCTTTTTGTTGTTCTTGTTTCGTTTAGCCACTCAATTCCGGAACGGAACATCAGGTTGAAATTTTTATTGAACTGATAATCTGCGGTAACATTTCCGAAAAGGGTTCTTTTATCCACACCGTTCAGCATTTCATAGGCAATCAGATATGGATTATCAATATATGAACTGAAAGGGTGAATCTGGTCGATCTGCTCCTGCCCGGATTTCCAGATTGGTTTGTACCAGGCCAAATCTACATTCGGATTCTGGAAAATCATAAAATAAGAAATCGACTGGTTGTTGTATCCTGTTGCAGGAAGATTATCGCTATTGGTTCTGTTGAATGTGATTTTGGTTGAAATCTTCAGTTTATCATTCAGTTTATGGCTGAAAGATCCTGCATAATTAAAACGGTCAAAACCGGTATTCGGCATCATCCAGTCATTGGTAAGATAGGTGAGGGAAGTTCTGTAATTTGTTCTTTCATTCGATCCTTCTATCGCTACGCTGTTGGAATAGGTGGAACCTACTTCCCAAAAATCTTTTACGTTGTTTTTATAGGGTTGCCAAAGTTGTCTTTGCAGGCTTTGCCCTTCCACTGTTGGATCGTATTGAAAATAATATTGTCCGTCGAATTTTGGTCCGAATGCGCTGGAAGTTCCTCCTGTACTCACACCATCTGCAGAAGCTCCGTATGAATAATAAAATTCACCTGCCGAGTTTTTTGCCAATGTTCCCTGTCCGTATTCGTATTGCCAATCCGGCCATTTCAGCACGGAATCAAAACTTGCATAAGAATTAAACGTAACATTTACTTTTCCTTTTCTGCTTTTTCCGGATTTTGTAGTAATCATTAAGGCACCATTGGCAGCTCTGGAACCGTAAAGGGCAGCCGCAGAAGCTCCTTTCAGAACGGTTACCGATTCTATATCATCCGGGTTAATGCTGTTGAGCCCATCTCCCAAATCTACAGGAAGATCGCCTCCGGATCCTGCGCCATACGCTTCTGTTCCAGAACCAGTAGTTGAATTTCCGAGTGGAACCCCATCTACTACAATCAACGCATAGTTTTCACTCATAGTCATGGATTTTTCTCCACGCATCGTAATTCTGGAAGTTCCTAAAGGTCCGGCACCTGCGGTCTGGATTTTTAATCCCGCCACTTTTCCTTCTAATGCTGAAGACCAGTTGTTGTTCTGGGTTTCTTCAAAAACTTCTGAATTTACTTTTTCGGCAACATATCCTAGAGATTTATCCTGCCGCTTAATACCAAGAGCAGTTACCACTACTTCATCAATGGCTTTGGTTTTTACTGTGTCATTGCCGTTCTTTTGAGCTTGAAGATGAGAAACACTTACCAGTCCCAAAAGAGTTAAAAGAACAATTTGCTGAGATTTCCTACGCATTACATAATTTTTTTGCAAAGGTATTTTTTGCGTAGAGACCCTTTGTTTAAGAGTATTTTAATGTTTTTTTAATAAATTTTAACCCGTTTTTTAACTCAGTTTTAACATTGTTTTTCTCTGGACAGTAAATCAGTAGTTTAGCCACCATGAACAAATATTAATATGAAAAATACAAATAAAAGGCATATTTTATACCTATAATATAATAATCATTAAGACAAATCATATCTTGGATTGAGTAAAAATTTCGGCGATTTTTTTACTTATTCCAAAATTCCTCTTTACTAAAAAATTTAAGTAGGTTCTGATTCTCCTGATTTTGATTGTTTTTTATTTTCGAATCTCTGTTTTTAAAATGATAAAAGTAAATCGCGCATTAAGATAAATACATTTTTCATTTTTTAGAAAAAATCTTTAAACACAAGGTTTGTTATTCCTATTGATTTTTTTACAATCCAAAGTAATCATTTTCAGGTTAATAAAAAACTCCCAAAGTATATTGACCTTGGGAGTTCTTTTATCAATTTTTTATCAATCTTACTGCACCGGATCCAGTGCCACGACTGCTTCGGAAGTATAAAACTGAAAGGTGAAACTTTCCTGAAGATAAAGCTTCACGGTGGTATCGGTATGACTGAGGTAACCGATTGAAATATCCTGACCAATGCTCAGTTTGAAATCGCCACCACGCGTAGAAATTACAAAACCGCCTTTAATAGCCGGAGCCCAGACAATTTCTCCGTCAATTAATTCCTGCAGGTGGTGCAGCATCGGATATCCTTCATCACTTCCGCCACTTGCTGCGGCATAAGCATCGGCTCCCAGAACCAAAACATAAGGACCGTTCACGCCGGCAAATCGCAGTTCACTTAGTGCATGAGCAATGGTGTCCGGATAATTCTTTATGCTTGCAGGAAGTTTAATGGATGTATTGCTGCTTCCTTCCCGAATTCCCTGAATTCCAGCGGCGGCATAGCCCTCAAAAACAGCACGATCCTCGGCAAACGCAATTTTTTCTGCGGCATCTTTTAAAGGTTGCCAGTCGGAGTCTTCGGAACCGCGTTCAACATCGTCAATTGCTTCGCGGCTCAGTTCAAAAGGCACCCGGAATTCAACCACCGGGCTCACTTCTCGTACTGATGCCTGAACATCCCCACCTGGCGTTTCCAATGAACGGAGATGTCCGGTTCCTACGGCAGAAAGATCAAACCCTTTAGGTCCGTCCACATCCACCACTTTTCTTGCAGCAAGGTATCTTTTCAGGGTACGCTTTGCTTCTTCTTCAATTTGCGCCCAAGCCGTTTCGGAAATGGGAGCAAGATTACGGTGTAAATTATTCATATTTTTTTGTTTTATATTTTTTACATTTATTAACAACTGCCTTCATGGTGAAAATGACGGAACCCGCGCCGTTAAAATCACTTTAATGAACCAATTCCCAACGAGCCGTCATTTTTTGGTGCTTCGGTATTTTCTTTTTCTTTTGAATTTTCAGTTTCTGGAGTTTCTCCTTCCTCATCATTTCCGGAAGAAAAATCATCCAGCATATCCAATGTTGGTACAAAAAACAAGCTTCCGGTTTTTGCTGTACTGAAATCCAGCAAACGGTCATAATTCCCCGGAGGATTTCCGATAAACATATTGTTGAGCATCAGTTTCACCGTGTTGAAGGTACTTGCATACGCAATGAAATAGGTTCCCATTTCGTTGGTGGACATATTTCCGAACGGTAAATTATCGCGGATAATCTTCAAATCATCGCCCACATTTGCCAACGCGGAATGCGAATTTTTCGGCTTAATCTCATCTGTCATTTCCACATCGCTGTCTTTGTAGCGGCCGAAAACCTTTTCCTGTTCTTCTACAGGCAATGCTTTAAATGCCGCCAAATCGTGAATATATTTTTGTACGAAAAGATAACTTCCGCCTTTGTATTCCAAATCTTCATCACCAATTAATCCGAAATACTCGCGCAGTTTACTTTCCGGATTTTCGGTTCCGTCCACAAAACCGAGGATAGAGCGACCGTCCCAATACCGGAATCCATGGACTTCTTCCACGCAATCCGCCACCGGAGAAAGCAGTTTGGCAATATCTTCCGCCATATCAAAACAAATGCTGGTGTTGGTTCCTTTCAGATGAAAATGCAAATCCCCTTTTGTGGAAACCGCTGTGTATTTGCTTCCGACAATCGGTTGAAATTCTTCCAGTTCTTTCGGTAAAGGTTTCAAAAGATCCAGCAAATTCCATGCATGGTAGCCAATTCCCATGATGCAGCTTGCGCCATTATCCGGAAACCGCACATAGGCAGAATGATTAAGGTTGATGACCAAAGCACAAATCTGCTGAAAAACCTCTTTTATTTTTACGTCTTCTTTAAAATTCCAAACGTTAAAAATGGTGTTTGTCCCGTGATTATCGAGTACATTTTGTGGTCCTTGTTTTATCATTGTGCTTTATCTCTTTCAGTTTTTCAGTGGCTAATTTAATCATATGTAAGGAAAAAATCAATAATTGGTAATTGTTTATTATTCATCATTTATTCTATGTTGTTGTTTTCAATACAATAAAAAAATAGGCACCACTTTTATTTTGCTGTAAGCATTTCGACAAAGGGAGTTTGGACTGAATGAGATTGCTTCGTCGCTTCGTTGCAATACATTCCTCGCAATGAAAAATGTTGTGTTTAGGGGATTTTTAGATTTTTTAAGATATGAAATCATCATATGATCCCAAAATTTTATTGTTGAATTTACTGGAAAAAAATAATTGTAATCGCTGTAAAATTTTCAAATAAAATGACAAGCTGAACTCAAAAATTTAGATTTTTCATTGATGCAGTAAAATTAATCTAAGAACTTTTTCCGTTCCTCTTGGGTTGGCAAAAAACATTTTTGTGCAGCCAGTTTCTGTCTTCGTACAGCAATCTGGTCGTAGATTTTATCGGAAAAGAAATTCGGAAAAATGTTCAGATAGGAAAGCAGTGCATATTTTCCACCCAAAATTCTGGCAATCTTGGTTACTGCCTGAGATTTTATCAGGTAAAATTCATTCGGTTTCCAGAGGTAAAGGGTGTTGAAATTTTTATTTTCCAAACCGCGTTCTTTCAGGAATTTTTGTCCGAAATTTCCCTGCAGCGCGGCAAAGCGGAACTGATCTTTATGATCGTTTTTCAAAATCCATTGTACCCAATGATTGCAGAAACCACAATCTCCGTCATAAAAGACATAGTATTTCGAATCATCCATTTTTATTGTGGGCGTTGCGGTTTTGGAGCTTCGGCAGGAAGGCTGTTGGATGCCCGGATTTCTTCTTCAATTTGTTTAAAATATTTTGCCATTTCAGTTTTTTGGACTTCAGTAAGTTTAGCATCAGTGTGAATCAGCAGATAACTTTCCAAAGGCATTGCACCATGTGCCACCATATCTCCGGCTTCATATAATTTATGGGCTTGCCTTCTGGGTTCATAAGTGGCAAAAGTAGAAAAATTGAGTTCTTTTCGTCCTTCGTCAATATGATTTTTCAGGAACCATCCGAAAGGTTGCATATAGGAATACCATGGATATTTGGTTTCATTAGAATGGCAATCGTAGCAAGAAGCACGGATTTGGGAAGCCATCGATTCCGGCGTATTTTTAATGGTAAGAAAATCCATTCCTTCATTCACAGGCGGATTTGTTTTATCAATCTGAAAAAACTGAATCAGGATAAAAGCCACCACAAGAACATAAAATATTTTTTTCATTATCATGAATTTAATGGGTTTGAACAGTAAAAATAATTAAATATCCTATTCCCTGTTACTCCGAATTCTTTTTTTGAATATATCTAAATAATTTTAATATCTTATCTTTGCAAAAATTTTGGGCTCGGAAGGACCGGGTAACCCATTCTTTAAATTTAGATAAGAGATTTTTAGACATGAGATGGGAGATGGATAAGTAGACATATTTTTTTACTTTCAAATCTCTTATTTCCAATCTTTTAGTCTATTTTAGAAACAAATTTTATGAGCAATTTAGTCGCTATTGTTGGGCGTCCCAACGTTGGAAAATCCACATTATTTAACCGGTTATTGGAAAGAAGGGAAGCCATTGTAGATTCTACTGCCGGCGTTACCCGTGATCGCCATTACGGAAAATCCGATTGGAACGGAGTAGAGTTCACCGTGATTGATACCGGTGGTTATGATGTGAATAATGATGATGTTTTTCAGGAAGAAATCTCAAAACAGGTGCAGTTGGCCATTGATGAAGCCACTTCGGTTATTTTTATGCTGAATGTGGAAGAAGGACTTACTGAAACCGATTACGAGATTAACGAAATGCTGCGCAAAGCCAACAAAAAAGTGTATTACGTTATCAACAAAGTAGATTCGGCAAAAGAAGAATTGGCAGCAACCGAATTTTATCAGTTGGGGATTGATAAATATTTTACTTTATCTTCCGCAACCGGTTCCGGTACAGGAGAATTGCTGGATGATATCGTTGCCGATTTCCCCACCACAGAATACAAAGATCCTTTTGAAGGGCTTCCGAGAATTACCATTGCCGGTCGTCCAAATGTTGGAAAATCTACATTAACCAACGCGCTTTTGGACAACGAAAGAAATATTGTTACCAATGTTGCCGGAACAACAAGAGATTCCATTCAAAGTTTGTACAACAAATTCGGACATGAATTTGTTCTGGTGGATACTGCCGGAATGAGAAAGAAAAACCGTGTAAACGAAGATCTGGAATTTTATTCCGTGATGCGTTCGGTTCGTGCGATTGAAAATTCGGATGTCGTGATTATTATGGTGGATGCAACTTTGGGCTGGGAAGCGCAGGATATGTCGATTTTCGGAATTGCACAGCGAAATCGTAAAGGAATTGTAATTCTGGTGAACAAATGGGATTTGGTGGAAGACAAAAAAGCCAATACCGTAAAGGAATTTGAAGCCGCGATCCGTCATAAAATCGGTCAGTTTTCCGATGTGCCGATTCTTTTTGTTTCCGCATTAACGAAACAGAGAATTCTGAAAGCGGTGGATCTCGCCATGGAAGTATATGAAGACCGCAAGAAAAAAATTAAAACTTCAAAACTGAATGAAGTCATGCTTCCGATTTTTGAAAACACGCCGCCACCGGCAATCAAAGGGAAATATATCAAAATAAAATACTGTGTACAATTGCCGACACCAAGTCCGCAGTTTGTATTTTTCTGCAATCTTCCGCAATATGTGAAGGAACCTTACAAACGCTTTACCGAAAATCAGCTTCGAAAAGAATTTGGTTTTACCGGTGTTCCGATTGAGGTCTATTTTAGGCAGAAGTAAGGTCTGGAATAAATCGTTATCGTAGAATTTTTCACGAACTACAAAAAAGGATTTGACATTTTAATATTACTCATATTCTAAAGGAATTACAGCCCTTGTTTTCATCATATTATAAATATCAAAATAATTTTGAATTGGATAGTTGACGGTTCATAATGAATTTGATGAAATACGAGATTGAAGTCAAAATTTAAAATTGACATGCGACTAAGAGCCTGTTTAAAATTTTACCGAAATTTTTTATATAGTCTCAGAAAATTCTCTTTGCTAAATTTTAATGCTCTTTTGAGCGTATTTTCTACTTCCCATTTTTGATTTAGCCCGCTAAATCTGCAAATATGAAGCAAAAAATCCATCTCAAAATATCTATAAAAATTTTTAGCAATAAAATTTAAACATTTTCTAAACAAAAACGCAACTTTTCGGGTTGCTTTTTTTGTAATTTCTTTTAAAATAGACCTTTCGGGAGAGATAAAAATAATTTTGTAGATTTGTTTAGAGAAAAAGAAAAAATGGAAACGATACTCACAATATCTTTGCCCGAATCGATTTTGCAATCGATGAATCTCGACGCAAACGAAATCGTTTCGGATATGCGTAAGGAATACGGTTTTAAACTTTATAAATCCGGAAAACTAACATTGGCTCAATCGGCGGAATTATGCGGGGTTTCTTTGTATGAATTTGTGTCGTTGCTTACATTATCGGCCGTTCCGGTCATTGATTACGGCGTTGAAGATTTGGAAAACGAACTCAATCGTATTTCAGATAAAATGTTATGATTATCATTTGTGATAGTTCGCCTTTAATCGCTTTATCCGTCATCGACCAATTGGATTTGTTGGATAAATTATTCGGCGAGGTATATGTTCCTATGTCAGTATTTTCTGAGGTCGCTTTTGCAACAAAACCCGAAGCAAACCGCATCGAATTGTGGGCAAAAGGCAAAGTCGTTTCAGCAACCAACGAACCTCTGAAACAATCTTTCAGTATGATGCTTGATGAAGGAGAATCCGAAGCAATGGCTCTTTATTTTGAGAAAAATGCTGATTATTTGTTGCTTGACGAGAAAAAAGGCAGGAAAATCGCAACATACAATCATATTAATGTGGTGGGTTCTTTGGGGATTTTACTGTTGTCTAAGCGAAAAGGCTTAATCTCATTAGTTGCTCCTTTATTGAATATACTGCAACAATCTTACATCCGCATTTCAGACGAACTCTATCACAAAACCTTACAATTGGCAGGAGAATAAAAATGCACCTTTTCGGGTTGTGTTTTTTATTTAAATTTCCTTATTTTTGAACCATCAAAACCGTTACAATGGTAACAATATTATCCGATAATTTTTCACTTATCAATTCCTGGATTAATGATTTAAGAAACATAGATGTGCAAGCCGATCGCATGAAGTTCCGGAGAAATATGGAACGCATCGGCGAAATTGCCGCTTACGAAATTTCCAAAGGTCTGGAACAGAAAGAAATTGAAATCACCACGCCACTGGATAAAATTAAAGCGAAAGAAATTGCGGTTCAGCCGGTTGTTACCACTATTTTAAGAGCGGGCGTTCCATTGTTTCAGGGCGTTTTGAATTATTTTGACAAAGCCGATTGCGGTTTTGTGGCGGCATACAGAAAGCACGATGCCAACGATTATTTTTCCATCAAGCAGGATTATCTCACCTGTCCGAATATTGATGGAAGACCGTTAATTGTGGCCGATCCTATGCTTGCTACCGGAGCCAGTTTAATTGAAGCCCTGAAAGATTTACTCAATCACGGAAAACCGACTCAACTTCACATTATTGCTGCTATTGCCGCAAAACAAGGGGTTGAAACCTTGCAGAATGCCTATCCTGAAGCCAATATTTGGATCGGTGCACTGGATGAAAATCTTACTTCAAAGGGCTATATCACGCCTGGATTGGGTGATGCCGGAGATTTGTCGTATGGGGAAAAATTGCAGCGTTAATCCATCGCCATTACCAAAACCGAAATTCTGTTGTCGGGATTTTTCAGGATTTCCCAAACGGCGTCGCTCATTGTGTTTCCGGTGGTAAGAACATCGTCAATCATCAGGATATGTTTGCCGGAAATGTTCTTGTTGATGCTGAATTTTTTCTCTGCATTTTGCCGCTCATTCCGGCTGCGTTTTGCCTGCGCTTTTGAATACCTGTTTCTTTTTAAAACCTTGTGGTCAAAAGGAATTTCGTAGTGGTCAGAAAGTGTTTTTGCAAATAAATGAAGTTGGTTGTATCCCCGTTTTCGCATTTTTTTCGGATGTAGCGGAATCGTGACCAGAAGATCAGGTTTGTCTTCATTAAACTGTAATTTTTCAGTCGTCCAATCCGCGAGAATCTTTCCGATTATTTCCCGTTTTCCGTATTTTAATGCATGTAAAATTTCCTGACTTAAACCTTCTTTTTCAAAATACATCAGGGCAAAAGCGTGTTCTATCGGAAATAACAGATTGCAGCGTTCTTTCAGCACATTTTCTTCTCCATATCTGAAATGTGTAAAATGAATTTGGCTCAGGCAGATTTCGCAAACCAGTTCTTTCCCGGAAATAATCCGGTTGCATTGCAAACAGCGGTTCGGGAAAAGCAAATCCAACAACATTTTTGTAATCGTAATTTGTAAATCTAAGATCAAAGCAGCTCTTTCCTGATTTTTTCCACTGCTTTTTTCATGTTTTCATTAAAGGTTTCTTTTTCAATGCGAATGGGCGGCGCCTGCCGTACATCACAATCGGAAATGCTGCAGGTTTCGCAGGTTACCCCTACATTTTCGGTGGTAATGCTTTCGCTTTTTGCAAATTTTATTTTCTTTAATGAATTGGAATTCAGTAGAATACCAAGGCAATAACTTCTGTTGGTGCCGTCCGAAAACGGATTTTTCTGCGAGGTGGAAATCACCAGATAACTCAGTCCTGAATCTTTGTAATGCGAGATTTGCGCATCCGTCAGTTTTTCATTTCCTTTTAAATGTTCCAGATTTTTTACGGCAACCCAACGTCGGCAATAATGCTCATTGGTGGCTTTTGCGTGTGGCGCCTGCTGTTGATTGAGGTGCAATTCCTTCATCATCAGGATTTTATCGGAATCTTTTTTCTTGGTAAAACACAGGTAGAAAAGATCTTTAATTCCCAGTTCTGAAGGAAGAATATTGGTTAAACGGTAATAAAATGTTTCCGGAGAATTGGTGAAATGCGTCACCATTTCATCGAACTTTTCTGGATTCCAGGTTTTTTCAGCAATAAATTCTGAAAAATTATCAATAATTTCTTCTTTGGAAATCAGCAAACATCCTGCAAAATAGGAAGCGTAATAATTGTTCAGCAATTCTTCAAAACTGGTGAAATCTACCCAGGAATAGGTGTTGGGTCTCGGTGAAAGTTCCAAAACATTGAAGCCGATTTCTTTTGCGAGAATGAATATTTTCTGATTTTCATCCAATAATTCATTCAAAAGCAGTAGTTTTTTTTCAGGTATAAATAATGATCGCAGGTTGATGAGTGTATCATAGGAGGAAAAATCTTCATTTCGAATTTCATATTGCAGTTTCTCGATGAGAATTTTTTCCAGTTTTTTTACGGTAAGATTTTTCCCATATCCCAATTTGTACTTTTCTGAAACCTCACATGCTTTGTCCTCTATTTCCGGGAAATAATTGTCGTGCATTTCTTGAAAACTGCGCAATACTGCAAAATAAAAACGTTCTTTTCCGAGGTTGTAATTCTGAGAAATTTCTATGAGCGTATTGATGAAAGCAGTTACTTTTTTAGGCGCTTCGCTGATGATATTGATGAGGGAATTCCGGTTAATGCCAAACAATTCCAATGGAATTTCTTTGAAAAAATCCGACTTCAGTATTTCCGAAACTGGTGAAAGGGTTTTATCTAATTTGGTGGAAACCAGTTCGTCAAATTTGGTATCCAGCACTTCGGAAAGATGTAGAATTTTGTCGTGTTTCGGATATTTTTTTCCGTTTTCAATTTCGTTGAGGTATGATTTTGAAAGCCCGGTTTTGTCCGCCAAATCCTGCAGCGACCATGCTTTTTTCTGGCGTTGTTGTTTTAGTTTCAGTCCGAAAACTGTTTTTATATAGTCACTGTCTGCAATCATTTCACCTAATAAAAATCAAAAATAAGAATAAAAACGCTTCAGTAATTTGTGGTACTGAAGCGAATAATTTTGTTAAAAGCGGTTTATCTCGGCTGTTTTTCAACAGGATTTTTTTCCGAAACGCGAATCTTAATCGACTTCACCGTTGATACAATATGGGCAGGAAGGCAATCCACATTGGAAGTATAAACCATCAATAGCTTTCCTTTTTGGTTGGTTCTGTCATAAAATTCTACAATCAGTCCCTCCGGAATTTGCAGGGATTCCGGAGTTCCGCCGTTCAAGCTTGTGCGAATATTGTATGATCCCGGTTTGAAATTTTTCACGCTGCCTCTATAATTGCAACCGCGGTATACGGAAACATTTCCACTGTTTGAAATCCCTTCATCCTGACCGGTTTTCTTAACAATAATGGAACTGATGTCGTTGTTTAAAAGAGTGGGCAAGCAAGCCACAGATTCATTTAGTACAACTTCGCGCCCTTTAAAATCGGCATTCATGTAAATGGTTGCAGAATATCCCGGACTTACTCTAATAGAACTGATTGTATTATCCCGGACCCCGATGTAATTGGAATTCTTATAACTACCTTCTTTGAGCAACATGCTGATTCCCTTATAATTGCAATCAGCGTAAACAATTACTTGCGCCTGATAAAACAAAGATGTGAGCAAGAGCATAAAAAAAATGATCGCTTTTTTCATGGTATTTGGATTAATGTTTATCAAAGGTACGTTTTTACATTGTAAAGATCAATTAGGTACAATAAATATAGAAACAATATAAATAATTAACCCATTAAAATATTAAAAAATGTTAAAGTTTAATTTTTTTTAATGATTTGATATTCAGTGGAATGATGATGAATAAAGCGTTTCAGTTATAAAAGCGATTTTTCGCATAATAATTTTTATTTAAAATTAGCGAACGTTCGCTATAAGTGAAAAAACTTTTTATATATTTGCCTCATCAACATCACAAAAAAACTTTTTATGGAAACGCTGACAAAGTTTAAATTGAATCCGGAAAACCAATACTCATCTGTATTTACGGAAGATTTGGTCGCTTTTTTGACTGCGCTTCACGAAAATTTTAATCACAAAAGATTAGAACTTTTGGAGGATCGGAAAAATATTCAGAAAGAATTTGACAATGGTATTCTCCCAACTTTTCCGAAGGAAACGGAAAACATCAGGAAAGAAAGCTGGAAATGCGCCCCGATTCCGGCAGATATTCTGGACAGAAGAGTGGAAATTACCGGGCCGGTCGATCGCAAAATGATTATCAACGCCCTGAATTCCGGAGCAAATTGTTTTATGGCTGATTTTGAGGATTCCAACTCGCCAACCTGGGACAATAATCTGGAAGGGCAGTTGAATCTGACGGATGCCATTAACAAAAGCATTTCCTTTGAAAATGAAAACGGTAAAAAATACGAACTGAATGATGAAACTGCGGTTTTGTTCGTTCGTCCGAGAGGTCTTCATCTGAATGAAAAAAATATTGAGATCAACGGGGAAGAAGCATCCGGTTCACTGACGGATTTCGGAATTTATTTTTTTCGCAATGCCAAACAATTGCTGGAAAACGGAACGCGACCGTATTTTTATCTTCCGAAACTCGAACATTACAAAGAAGCAAGATGGTGGAATGAAGTGTTTGTGTTTGCCCAAAATTATCTCGGAATTCCGCAGGGAATCATTAAAGCGACAGTTTTGATCGAAACCATCACCGCATCTTTTCAACTGGACGAAATTTTATTTGAATTAAAAGAACATTCCAAAGGGTTGAATTGCGGACGCTGGGATTATATTTTTTCCTACATCAAAAAATTCAGAAACATACCGAAGATTTTAGTTCCCGACCGCGATCAGGTTACCATGACTTCACCGTTTATGGTGGCGTATTCCAAAAGAGTGATTGAAACCTGCCACAAAAGAGGCGTTTTCGCCATGGGAGGAATGGCAGCACAAATTCCCGTAAAAAATAACGAGGAGGAAAATGAAAAAGCATTTGCAAAGGTTTCTGCCGACAAAGAACGAGAAGTAAAAAACGGACACGACGGAACCTGGGTGGCGCATCCTGCGCTGGTAAAAGTGGCAAAAGATATTTTTGATGAATTTATGCCAACCCCGAACCAGATTGATAAGCAGTTTGATTATCAAATTACGGAAGAACAGCTTCTTGAAATTCCGAAAGGAACGATTACGGAAAACGGCGTACGCAAAAACATCAATGTCGGAATTTTGTATATCGAATCATGGTTAATGGGCGTTGGTGCAGCAGCCATTTACAATCTGATGGAAGATGCGGCAACCGCAGAAATTTCCAGAACGCAAATCTGGCAATGGTTGAAAAACAAAGCCGTTCTCGATAACGGAAAAACCTTAACGAAGGATTTAGTTTTGGAATATCAGAAAGAAGAACTCCAAAAAATCAAAGAATATGTGGGTGAAAAACGGTATGAATCTGGAAAATTTGAACTCGCCACCCAACTCTTCGATGAACTGATTTTTGATGAGAATTTTGAAGAATTTCTTACGCTGAAAGCATATCCTTTTATATAGTTAATGGTTTACGGTTATCGGTTGATGGTTTTTGAAATTCTGACCAAACTTAATTGCCGATAACAAATAACCAATAACCGACAACTAAAATTAACAACAATAAAAATCCAAATACAATGAGCACAAAAGAACAAATCCAACAACTGGAAAAAGAATGGCTGGAAAATCCAAGATGGAACGGCATTAAAAGACCTTATACCGCAGAAGATGTTTTGAAACTGCGCGGAAGCTATAAAATCGATTATACCATTGCGACAGAAATGTCCAAAACGCTTTGGCAAAAACTAACGACCAGAGATTTCGTTGCAGGACTTGGAGCCCTCACAGGAAATCAGGCAATACAGGAAGTTGATGCCGGTTTGGAAGCCATTTATCTTTCCGGATGGCAGGTTGCGGCAGATGCCAATCTTTCCGGAGAAATGTACCCGGACCAGAGTTTGTATCCTGCGAATTCAGTGCCTTCTGTGGTGAAAAAAATCAATAATGCCTTGTTGAGAGCAGACCAGATTCAGTCTGTTGGAAATGTGGATGAAGTAAACCGTAAAAATTATTTAGTTCCCATCGTTGCGGATGCAGAAGCCGGTTTCGGAGGAAATTTAAATGCTTTTGAACTCATGAAACAAATGATCGAATCCGGAGCAGCCGGCGTTCACTTTGAAGATCAGTTGTCTTCCGCAAAAAAATGCGGACATCTTGGTGGAAAAGTCTTGGTTCCGACTCAGGAAGCGATTAATAAATTAATTGCAGCACGTTTAGCAGCCGATGTTTGCGGAGTTCCTACCGTTTTGGTGGCGCGAACCGATGCCGATGCAGCTGATTTGCTGACTTCCGATATCGACGAAAGGGATCATGATTTCATTATCAAAGGAGAAAGAACTTCCGAAGGATTTTTCAAAGTAAATAATGGAGTAGAGCAGGGAATTGCAAGAGGACTTTCTTATGCGCCTTATGCCGACTTAATCTGGATGGAAACTTCCAATCCTGATTTGGATTACGCACGACGTTTTGCTGAAGGAATTCACGCGAAATTCCCGGGAAAAATGCTGGCGTATAACTGTTCTCCATCTTTTAACTGGGCCGCAAAATTATCCGTTTCTGAAATGGAAACTTTCCGTGAAGAATTGGCAAAAATGGGGTACAAATTCCAGTTTATCACTTTGGCAGGATTCCACGCTTTGAATACTGCGATGTTCGAGCTGGCTTCCGCATACAAAGAAAGAGGAATGGCGGGTTACAGCGAACTTCAGGAAAGAGAGTTTGCTTTGCAAAGCAAAGGATTCCGTGCAGTGAAACATCAAAGTTTCGTGGGAACCGGATATTTTGATACCATTCAAACTGTTGTAACTGCCGGAAATGCTTCTACCACAGCTTTGGCGGGTTCTACGGAAGAGGAGCAGTTTCATTAAAAAGAGTCCGGGAAAAGATTCAAGGAGAAAAGGTTAAAAAACAAAGTCTCGCATCTAATGTCTCCTGTCTTCTATCTCGTGTCTCGCATCTAAACAAGAAACATTCAATGTCCATAGTTAGTTATAATTGTAAACCTTCCTGACTTTTCGGGAAGGTTTTTTGGTTTTGGGCGTGTCCCTTTCCGGCGCAAAACTTTTCCAAAGTTTCAAACTTTGGAAAAGTTCCCACCGCATCGGGTCGCTACGTCCGCTGCAATTCCTCGATCATCGACGCTCGCTTCGCTGTTCTGCGGGATTTCCGCTACCATCGCTCACGCGGGAGGATTATTTTTCGTTTACCCAAAATGTATCTGTTAGATAAAAAACGGTATCAATGAAGTATAAAATTCCGTTTTGGGTAAGGACATTTTCATCGTGTAAATCTTCAAGAATAATTCCTAAATCCGGATGGTAATAATCATTATTTCTGGTGTTTTCAAAGCCGTTCGAAGATAAAAAAATACGCACATGTCTTAGATTCGTGGTATCTGTACTTGTAACAAATCTCTGTTTTACCACGGCGTATAGAATACTATTTTCGATTGTAAAACCCATCAATTGATAGGCGGTATCAGGGAAAAAGTAATTGTGGAGCAACAAATTATGAAAGTAATCTTTCCACGTGGTGTAATAAATAGCATCATTAAGCTTAAATACACTTGTTTCATCTTGCAAATAAACCTTCTGTTCGGCTCCTTCACTCACATATTGAGACAGATCCAGACCATCAACCCAAAGATTGTGATGAGAAATGTATTCTTTTAAACGCGCTGTTTCTTGTTTTTTGAAGAGCTTTTGGTGTTCAGTTTTGCCGCTTGCATTCTGGCTTTCTCCAAGGTAATGGGCGACTGCTTGGAGAGCTGCTCCAAAGCTAACCTGCTTCTTTCCTGAAATGATATTGTACAATTCATTTTTCACCTTTTTTGGTCATGTACAAATGTAATGAAAAAATAGAGATGATTTAAATCTTTGAAAATCAAGATATAGTGTTTGTGTTTTTAACTGTTAGAATTCTGTAAACGTCTCATCCAGTCAACTGGGCAACATATCCTTTCGGCAAAATCCCTATCTTTGCCACATGATTCGCATTACCAAAATTTTTACGTTTGAAACCGCTCATGTCCTCTACAACTACGATGGAAAGTGCAAAAATATGCACGGACATTCCTATAAATTGTTCGTTACGGTAAAAGGAAATCCAATCAATGATCTGGAAAATCCGAAAAACGGAATGGTAGTGGATTTTGGCGACATCAAAAAAATCGTAAATGAAGAAATCGTGGATGTTTGGGATCATGCGGTTTTGGTGAATGGTGATTCTCCGCATCATGAACTCGGAAATTCATTGAAGAATCAGGGACATAGGGTTATTTTCTGCAATTTTCAGCCGACTTGTGAAAATATGCTCTACGAAATCGCTTCCAAAATAAAAGCAAAACTTCCGAATCATGTTCAGCTGGCGTATCTGAAACTCCACGAAACCGAAAATTCTTATGGTGAATGGTTCGCCGAAGAGAATGATTGATTTTTGTGTTCCTTATGAAAAATACTTTCTGCCCTTTGTGGTTAATTAATAATGAAGCCAATCGAATTACAGCCCCATAAAAAAATCTACTTCGCATCCGATCAGCATTTCGGAGCGCCAACGCCGAAGGAAAGTAAACCTCGTGAAGAACGCTTCATTCGTTGGTTGGATGAAATTAAAAAAGAGGCACAGGTTCTTTTTCTCATGGGCGACCTTTTTGATTTCTGGCACGAATGGAAATATGTAGTTCCGAAAGGATACATCCGTGTTTTAGGGAAAATTGCTGAACTCAAAGATTCGGGAATTGAAATTTATTTTTTCGTTGGAAACCACGATTTATGGATGAAAAATTATTTCGAGGAAGAGCTCGGAATTCCTGTTTATTTTGAAAAACGAACGTATGAAATTTCCGGAAAGAAATTTTTTCTGGCACATGGTGACGGACTTGGTCCCGGAGATAAAGGATACAAGAGGATGAAAAAACTCTTTACCAATCCGCTTGCACAATGGTTTTTCAAATGGCTGCATCCCGATATTGCCATGAAAATTGCCGTGTATATGTCCACTAAAAACAAACTGATTTCCGGTGATGAAGACAAGAAGTTTCTTGGGGAAGACAAAGAATTTCTTATTATTTATTCAAAAGAAAAACTCAAAAAAGAACATTTTGATTATTTCGTGTACGGACACCGGCATCTTCCGATGGTTTTGGATTTGGGCAAAAATTCAAAATATGTGAATTTGGGCGACTGGATTTCGTATTTTACGTATGGTGTTTTTGATGGGGAGGAGTTTGAATTGAAAACTTTTGAGCATTAAACACAAAGACACAAAGACTTCACAAAGTATTAAAAGGTAATGTTGAATTTTTAAGACACAAAAGATGAATGAAAATGAAATTGCCAGAATTATTTATGAATGTGGATTCAAAATTCATAAAACGCTTGGTGCTGGTCTTTTGGAAAGTGCTTATGAAGAGTGTTTATTTTATGAACTTTGTAAGTCTGGACTTTTCGTGGAAAGACAAAAAGTAATGCCGTTGATATATGAAGATGTACGATTGAATGCTGGATATAGACTTGATCTTCTCGTTGAAAATAAAGTTATTATAGAACTGAAAGCATGTGAAGATTTGGCAAATATCCATTTTGCGCAAACATTAACATATTTGAAATTGAGCGGTTGTAAATTAGGACTATTGATTAATTTTAACACATTTCTTTTTAAAGATGGAGTTAGAAGAATTATTAACGGTAAATTATAATTGTGTCATAAAAACATTCGTAAGGTCATTGTGAAAACTTGGTGTCATTGTGTTTAAACCTATTTTCAATATAAAAACAGAACAGGATTTCCATTAGGATTTAACACATTTCTTTTTAAAGATGGTGTTAGAAGAATTATTAACGGTAAATTATAATTGTGTCATAAAAACATTCGTAAGATCATTGTGAAAACTTGGTGTCATTGTGTTTAAACCCATCTTCAATATAAAAACAGAACAGAATTTCAATTGGGATTTAATACATTTCTTTTTAAAAATGGAGTTAGAAGAATTATTAACGGTAAATTATAGTTGTGTCATAAAAACATTCGTAAGATCATTGTGAAAACTTTGTGTCATTGTGTTTAAACCTATTTTCAATATAAAAACAGAACAGGATTTCCTTGCAGCTTGCCTGGAAACGTTTCAGTATCAATATCATAATGTTGAGGTTTATCGGAAGTTTGTGGATTATCTGCCTATTAACATCAACGAAATAAATACAGTTGAAAAAATTCCGTTTCTGCCTATCGAAATGTTTAAAAATCATCTGGTCTTCGACTCCGCTCAGACCGACAACCCAGAAAATTATTTTCAAAGTTCCGGAACCACCCATATTCAAACACGATCCCGACATTTTATTGCTGATTTTTCTTTGTATGAAGAAAGCATTTATAAAAGTTTCGAGCAATTTATCGGAAAACCGGAAGACTATATTTTTCTTGGTTTATTGCCGAATTATTCTGAAAATCCACATTCTTCATTAATTTATATGGTGGATTATCTGATGAAAAAATCCGGTAAGCCGGAAAACGGATATTTTCTGTACAATCACGCCGAACTTTTTGATTTGCTTAAAAATTTAAAAGATAAAAAGGTGATTCTTTTCGGGGTTTCCTTTGCGCTTTTGGATTTCCTTGAGTATTGTCATTCCGAGCGAAGCGAGGAATCTCTGAATTTTAATGAATATTCAGCCATCATTGAAACCGGCGGAATGAAAGGTCGAAAAGCAGAAATGACCAAAGATGAACTCTTGAAAATTTTCAAAAAAGGGTTTAATACCGATAAAATTTTCTCCGAATATTCCATGACGGAGCTTCTTTCACAAGCGTATTCTTTAGGTGAAAACAGATATCAAAGTCCCAACTGGATGCGCATTCTCATCCGGAATACCGAAGATCCATTTTCGTATGTGGAGGAAGGAAGAACTGGTGCGATTAATATTATTGATTTGGCAAACCGACATTCTTGTTCATTTATTGCAACGCAGGATTTGGGTCGCTTCGACTTCGCTCAGCGACCTGAAGGAATGTTAAGTCCGGGTTTTCAGGTTTTGGGAAGAATTGATCATTCCGATATTCGAGGGTGTAGTTTGCTCGTTTCTTAAGTTTCAGGGCAAAAAAAAACTTTGGAAAAGTTCTGAGTTTTTCCAAAGTTGAAAGGTATTCTATTTAATATTTTTTAGTTTTCTGCAACCGCATTTTGGTCGGTTTGAAGCAGGAATTTATAAAGCAATCCTCCCACAACAGCACCACCAATCGGAGCAACCCAGAATAACCAAAGCTGGCTCAATGCTTGTCCACCCACGAAAACCGCCTGTGAAAGAGATCTTGCAGGATTTACAGAAGTATTGGTAATCGGGATAGAAATCAGGTGGATCAATGTTAAACAAAGTCCGATGGCGATTCCGGCAAATTTTCCGTTCGCAAATTTATCGGTTGTCCCCATAATGACGATAACGAAAAACAAGGTCAGTAAAAATTCCGCCAAAAATGCCTGTTGCAAACTGTAACTTTTTCCGAAGTAAACTGCGGAATCGTAAAAATTTGTGGCAAAAGAGCCTGCGCTTCCGTCGCCAACTCCGCCATTAATCGCCGATAATGCTGCCGCCGCAGCAATGGCTCCCACACATTGTGCGACCACATAAGGAATCAGTTCTTTCGCAGGAAATCTTCCTCCGGCCAAAAGTCCGAAAGAAACCGCAGGATTGAAATGTCCGCCCGAAATATGCCCAACCGCATACGCCATAGTAAGAACTGTAAGTCCGAATGCAAGTGCAACGCCTACCAGTAAAATTCCTACTTGTCCGGTACTTGCGGGTGCAATTTGTGATGCGAAAATGGCGCTTCCGCAACCTCCGAAAACCAACCAAAACGTGCCGAAAAATTCAGCGAATAGTTTTTTTGTCATAGTGTTTTTAAATTTTTAGTTCAGTCAAATGTATAATATTTCTAATTAAGACCAATGAAAAATGAAATAATTTAATTTGAAACGGGGAATTGTATGAACTTTATAGACTACACAATTGTTGAGATTTATTACCTTTGGCATTATCTTTCGCTTATGAATATTGGGAAATTTAAAACTATTCTTTGGGCTGTCGGCATTTTGATGGTTGTTTTGCTGGGAGTCTTTGTGTATCAAATGACGCAAACGCAATCTGCACAAATGATGACGGTTGTTTTTATGCTTTTGATCGGTTTGCTATTGGGCGGAATTATCGCTTTTCTGGCTTCCCGAAATCTAAAATCTGAGCCTCCGGTAGTGACGGAAAGTTCGCACACTATTGTGGAAAGTATGCGGAAAGTTTTTAAAGTGGTTACTGCGGAAGGCCATTTTAATGAAATTTACAATTACGAGGAGAGTTCCAAGATATTTAATTTTATTCCTTCGAAAAAAAGAGCGCTTGTGATTGTTCAGGCAAAGATTCTTGTCGGTTACGATTTTGAGAAATTCAAATGGGAAATTGATGAGGAAAATAGAAAAGTTAAACTTCTGGAATTTCCCGCTCCGGAAATCCTTTCTACCGAAACTGATTATAAATATTATAATATTGAAGAGCAGTTTTTTAATCTTTTCAGTAAAGATGATCTGGCAAAAATTCAGCAGAACGGGAAAAAACAAGTGATTGAAGCCGCAAAACATTCCCATTTACCGGAGGTT
This sequence comes from Bergeyella sp., assembly GCA_031987605.1. GTDB lineage: Bacteria > Bacteroidota > Bacteroidia > Flavobacteriales > Weeksellaceae > JAFAGO01. The sequence continues at coordinate 30,026 of DALZZF010000005.1, forward strand.
GCCGCCGAACAAATGCGAATGTTGCTTACGGAACTTCTGGAAACTAAAAATTTCGTTCTTGATAATCCCGCTGCAATTTCTGAAAGCAAAAATAAAATCGAATATCAGGCAGATGCTGCGGTATAAGAAATTTGTTTTTTGATCGTTAAAAAAATAAAGTTTCAGTACATGTTTAAGACGTGTTTATTTTTGTTGATATTTCTTTTGTTTCAGAATATTTTTGCACAGGGTTCTACAAAAAGTGAATGCTACGACTTGAAAGAGATCCTAAAAGTTGAGCCTACACCCTTGTACAAACAGCATTTGGATGCTTCCAAAAAGTTTAGCATAAGTTTACTGAAAACCGATAAAACTTTCGATAAATATGTGAAGTTGAAACGCTTGCATAAAGTGAAAAAATCTTCTGCAGGCTATCGTTTGCAAAGGTTGGCTTTCAGTAGGGAATATCTCAATTTCAAGTCGCGAAAAATGCTGGAACGTATTGGCAAAAGGTTTTTTGATGAAACAAGAGGAAGTCATTTTACCGTCACCTCATTGACGCGAACTTTGGAGGATCAATGCAAACTCCGAAAAGTGAATTCTAATGCAGCTTTAGGTCTTAGTTCCCACAATTACGGGAATTCTTTTGATATTTCTTATGTACGGTTTAATGGTAAAATAGCGCTCAACGAAAAACTCCGAAAAAAATTAGAGGAAATTTTAGAGCATTACCGCAAAGCTGGCAAAATTTACTACATCAAAGAGAAACAGCAATCCTGCTATCATATTACGGTTCGAAATTATTGATTTGAATTTGAATTCAGGATTTGAATGAATTTATGTGAAACAAAAAAACCGCCTTAAAAAAAGCGGTTTTGTGGTTTCTCCAGGAATCGAACCAGGGACACACGGATTTTCAGTCCGTTGCTCTACCAACTGAGCTAAGAAACCATCGTTGAATTGAGTGGGGCAAAAGTATAAACTTTTATGTAAATACACAAATTTATTGGTGAACTTTTTTGTTTTTTCGGGTAAGGTTACTGATTTTCAGAAGGATTATTTTCCTGTTCTTTCCGGATTTGTTCACTCATTTCTTCCAGTACCGGTTTTATGGTGCTTTCCGGAAGATCACTGATTCGGATATACATCAATCCATCTATCGCATCATTAAAACTGGGATCTACATTGAAGGCAATTACTTTTGCATTCTGTTTAATGTATTTTTTTATCAAAACCGGAAGTCGCATTTCGGGTTCAAGGTCATCAATCACTTTATCGAGTTTGTTCAGATCCGATTCCAGTTCATCAAAAAACAGGCTGCGGTCGCGTTCTTTCAGTTTTACTTTGAATTCATTTTTAGGATGTACATATTGCGCTACCGCAGAATCGTAATAATGGGAACGCATGAATTCAATCATCAGAGATTTGGAAAATTCAGAAAATTTATTGCTGATGGATACGCCTCCCATGAGAAATTTATGATCCGGATTACGAAGACAAACGTGCACAATTCCGCGCCATAATAAGAATAAGGGTAAGGGTTTTTGCTGGAATTCCTGCGAGATATAGGCGCGCCCCATTTCAATTACCTTTTTGAAGAATGGTTGTAATTCGGGATCAAATTCAAAAAGAGAAGCGGTGTAAAATCCACCGATTCCCATTTTTTTCATGATTTCTTTTCCGAGCCCCATTCTGTAAGCGCCCACAATTTTGTCGGTATCGTTGTCCCAAAGGAAAAGATGATGATAATGCTTGTCATATTCATCCAGATCGAACGGAAGATTGCTCCCTTCTCCAATAGCGCGGAACGTAATTTCCCGCTGTCTCCCAATTTCCCTCATGATCGAAGGAATTTCTCCATACTCAGTAAAAAAAACTTCGTAATTACCGTTTTTGAAGAGTATTTTTTCCGCTTTCCTCAGTTTTACAACTTCTGCCAGAATATCTTCTTTCGGTGTTTCATCGATGATATTCTGCACGATATTTTCATCTTTGTCGAAAGATAAATTCAGTTTAAGATTGGGGATTTTCAGGATTTCGGGAATGCTTTTTCTCCTTTCATAATAGGATTTCAGCATATAAATTTTATTCTGAAGCAATTCGCTCAGTTCATCAATATCTTCCTGCTCATCAATTACTTTTACCGAAACCGCTTTTCCAATTCGGATTCGGATCGGGCGATCTCTTTTCCGCATCATTTCTGCCGGGAGCATTACGGTTTGCAAATCAGGATGGATTTTTGCCATATTGTAAAAAATCCTGCTGTTTGTGGCATGAAAATACATGGGCACTACCGGTACTTTCGCCATTTTTATAAGTTTTAAAGCCGGCTTTTCCCATTCTTTATCACGCACTTCATTGAACTCGTTGTTTTTATTGGATACTTCACCTGCCGGAAAAATCCCAACACAACCGCCCTGTTCAAGATATTTCAGCGTTTCACGCATGCCATTGGTGCTGCTGTGTATTTTTTTTCGGTCGCCTTCAAAAGGATTTACTGAAATGACGTAAGATTCCATTGGTTTGATTTTCTCCAGAAGAAAATTGCCCATAATTTTAAAATCGGGGCGTACTTCTGAAAGAATTTTGCACATTAAAATCCCGTCAATTGCACCAAGCGGATGGTTGGACACCACAATGAAAGGTCCTGTTTTGGGAATTTTTGCAAGATCCTCTTCAAAAACCACATATTTTAAATCGCGCTCTCGCACAAAAGAATCGAAAAAGTCTTTGCCTTTTTTGTCTTTCAGCTTGTCATACAGCGCATTGACTTCATTAATCTTACTGAGTTTCATCACCGCAGAAGCCACAGGGTTTTTAAAAAAACCTAATTTTTTGAGACCTGCAGCGTTGATAAGATCATTTTTTGTAATGAGACTCATGGTTTGTTTTTATTGGATCACCATTTGTAAGGTTTTCTTCGAGATCTGCTCCAGAAGTACTTTTTTGTCTTTATAGAAACGGGCGATGTTTTCCATATTGGCATTTCGAATGGTAAACAAAGATACGTTTTTAATGATTTCGATATTAAATGTTTTGTTCAGTTCGTCTACCACGTTATCAATGTGGTTGTATTTGTCTTCAAGGCAAAGAGCAAGAGAAATGGCGGAATTCTGCATCAGTGAAATTTTGATGTTGTTTTTCGCCAGTTCGTTAAAAATCATGCTTAAATGCTCTTCCGCAATGAAAGAAAAATCGCGTGTTGCAATTCGCATCAGGATCTGGTTTTCTTTCAGAATATACGATTCTTCCTGTTGGTTTTTGTCGGTTACGCTTACTTTTGTGCCCGGTTTTTCAGGTTCAACAAAAGATTTTACAAAGAAAGGAATATGCTTTTGTTTTAATGGCTGCAAGGTTTTCGGGTGAATGACACTTGCGCCGTAATAGGCCATTTCAATGGCTTCCTCGTAAGAAATATTGGAAAGAAGATTTACATCTTCAAATTTCCGTGGATCACCGGTCATCACACCCGGAACGTCTTTCCAGATGGTCATGGACTCCGCATTCAGGCAATATGCATAAATGGCGGCGGTATAATCGGAACCTTCCCGCCCTAATGTAACAGTAAAATTATTTTCGTCGGAACCAATGAATCCCTGCGTTACATAGCATACCTGCTGATTCAGGGTGGAAACATTTTCTTCAGTTTTTTTCCAGTTTACCACACCTTCGCGATAGGTGTTATCGGTTTTAATGTAATCCCGGGAATCCAGCCATTGATTGAAAAACTGGATTTCGTTCAGGTACTCGCTTAAGATTTTGGAAGAAATCATTTCACCGCTACTCACCACCTGATCGTAAACGAAGTTATAATTCGGGGATTTATTTCTGCGTAGAAAAGATTCAATATCATCAAAAAACAAAGAAATTTCTGCAAAAACTGCATGATTTTCTTCAAAAAGTCCTTTTGCAATCTCAATGTGATTATTTTTTATGGTTGCAATTTCGGATTGGTAATCGTCCTTCTTAAAATAAAGTTCCACTACTTTTTCCAGTGCATTTGTGGTTTTCCCCATTGCGGAAACTACCAAAAGGCATTTTTCAAATCCCTGACTTTCAAGAACTAATGCTACGTTTTTTACACTTTCAGCATCTTTTACCGATGCTCCTCCGAATTTAAAGACTTTCATTTTATTTTATTGATTGGCGTGATTGTTTGAATAAATAATTTTGGTTTGTTTCAAATAACCGTCAAAAGTAAAGATTTAGTTTGAAAAATAAAATATTGTGTATAAATGACATCTGTCATTTAAGTGATTATTTCAAATAATTTTCCGAAATTTGAGAAAATGCAATCCCTTATCCTATGTCCCAAGATCCACTACAAACTTTAGGAGAATTCATCATTGAAAAACAGGATGATTTCCTTTATTCAACCGGAGAATTATCCCGACTTATCAGCGCCATACGCTTAGCTTCCAAAATGGTAAACCGGGAAGTTAACAAAGCCGGAATTGCCGATATTATCGGAAGAGCCGGAAATACTAATGTTCAGGGCGAAGACCAGCAAAAACTTGATGTTCTGGCCAATGAAATTTTTATTACCGCACTATCGCAGCGTGAAGTGGTTTGCGGAATAGCCTCCGAAGAAAGCGATGATTTTATTGATATTCGCTGTGGCGAAAACGGACACCTCAGTAAATATGTGGTGCTGATTGATCCTTTGGATGGTTCTTCCAATATTGATGTGAATGTTTCGGTAGGAACTATTTTTTCCATTTACAGAAGAGTGACCGAACCCGGAAGTCCTGTGGAATTGCGGGATTTTTTACAGAAAGGAATTTATCAGGTTGCCGCAGGTTATGTGGTTTACGGATCCTCAACGATTATGGTGTATACCACCGGGAACGGAGTGAATGGTTTTACGCTTGATCCAAGTTTGGGGACTTATTATTTGTCTCATCGCAGTATGACTTTCCCGAAATCGGGGAAAATTTATTCCATTAATGAAGGAAACTATATTAAATTTCCGCAGGGCGTAAAAGATTACATCAAATATTGCCAGTTGGAGGAAGATGACCGACCATATACATCGCGCTACATCGGCTCTTTGGTTTCAGATTTCCACCGGAATATGATTAAAGGCGGAATTTATATGTATCCGTCAACATCACAATCGCCAAACGGAAAACTGCGTTTGCTGTATGAATGCAACCCTATGGCAATGCTGGCAGAACAAGCCGGCGGAAAATGCAGCGATGGTTTCCGGAGAATCCTCGAAATTGAGCCTGAAGAACTTCATCAGCGTGTTCCGTTTTTCTGCGGAAGTATTGAAATGGTAGAAAAAGCAGAAGAATTTATGCACAACGCTGAGGTATAAAACACCGAAAAATAGTAAATTTGTTAAAATTGTAAAACCTCATAGGTTTCAAAAACCTATGAGGTTTCTTATTGAAAATTCTATTTATGGAAGCCTGTTTTTTTCAGCATATTCTTAATTTTAAACGTCCGGGAGGAACTTCACGAGGAGTTCTGAAAACCAAAGAAACTTATATTTTAGAAATTTCTGAAAATGAAAAAAAGGGAATCGGCGAATGTGGTTTATTCCGTGGTCTGAGTTTCGATGATGTTCCTGAATATGAAGAAAAGCTGCAATGGCTTTGTGAAAATATTAATGAAAAAACTTCTTTTTTAAAAGAAGAATTAAAATATTTTCCGTCCATTTGGTTTGGGTATGAACAGGCGGTTTTGAATCTGAAATACGGGAAAGATCTTTATTTTCCAAGTGAATTTACCGAAGGAAAAAAATCCATTGAAATCAATGGATTAATTTGGATGGGGGATGAAGGTTTTATGAAAGAGCAGATTCAGGAAAAATTGGATAAAGGATTTCACTGTATTAAACTGAAAATTGGAGTGAACTGGAATTCCGAACATGAAATTTTGAAAAATTTAAGGCGCCATTTTTCAAAAGAAAAACTGGAATTACGGGTAGATGCGAATGGTGGATTTTCCTTTGACGAGGCCAAAAGTGTTTTGCAGGAATTAGCAGACTTGGATATTCATTCCATTGAGCAACCTATAAAGTCGGAAGTTGGAAGCTGGAAGTTGGAAGTTGGAAGTTCAGAAGAAGAACGATGGTCAAAAATGGCGGAATTATGTAGAATCACACCAACACCGATTGCTTTGGATGAAGAACTGATCGGAATTGTGGAAATTTCAGAAAAGAAAAAACTATTGGAAATCATTCAGCCCCAATATATTATTTTGAAACCCTCTTTGATTGGTGGGATTTCAGGTTCGGATGAATGGATTTCTTTAGCGGAAAACCTCGGAATCGGGTGGTGGATTACGTCTGCGCTCGAAAGCAATATCGGACTGAATGCCATTGCGCAATACACGTTCACCAAAAAGCCGAAAATTCCGCAGGGATTGGGAACCGGAGCACTTTTTACCAATAATTTTGATTCGCAGCTATATTTGGAGGGCGATAAACTTTGGCATCAACAATAAATTTTATTTAGAGAAAAATTAATCTTCTGTTTATAATTTTCCTATTATTTTTGTAGACTAAACCTACTGGAAATATATATCTTTGCAGCCCTTTATTTATACTTATGAAATACGCAGAAAATATCCTTGAAACCATCGGAAATACACCACTTGTAAAATTGAATAAAGTCTTGGGTGATGATTTTCCGGCTTTGGTTTTGGCAAAATTGGAAACCTTCAATCCCGGAAATTCCGTGAAGGACAGAATGGCCGTGAAAATGATTGAAGATGCCGAAAAAGATGGCCGCTTAAAACCGGGCGGAACCATTATTGAAGGAACTTCCGGAAATACAGGAATGGGCTTGGCTTTAGCCGCTATTGTGAAAGGATACAAATGTATTTTTGTCACCAATTCCAAACAGTCGAAAGAAAAATGCGATATTCTTCGTGCGGTTGGAGCAGAAGTGATTGTTTGCCCAACCGATGTTAAACCTACGGATCCGCGTTCCTATTATTCCACTGCAAAACGCTTAACGGAAGAAACCGAAAATGCTTGGTATGTAAACCAGTATGATAATTTATCCAACCGGCAGGCGCATTACGAACAAACCGCTCCGGAAATATGGGAACAAACCGAAGGAAGGTTGACGCATTTTGTTGCCGGTGCCGGAACAGGAGGAACCGTTACAGGTTGCGGAACATTTTTTAAAGAGAAAAATCCCAACATCAAAATTATTGGGATCGATACCTATGGTTCCATATTAAAAGAATACAAAGATACCGGAGAAATTCATTACGATCACGCCTATTCCTATATTACAGAAGGTATTGGCGAAGATATTATTCCCGAGAATTATGATATGTCCGTCATCGATCATTTTGAAAAAGTAACGGATAAAGACGGAGCGATTTATGCCCGAAAACTGGCACTTGAAGAGGGGATTTTTTGTGGATATTCTGCCGGAAGTGCAATTTCTGCACTGGTACAAATGAAAGATCAGTTTACCAAAGATGATGTGATTGTGGTGTTGCTTCACGATCATGGTTCAAGATATGTTGCCAAAATTTACAATGATGAATGGATGAAAGAAATGGGTTGGATATAATTTGGCAGCAGGACTTTTATTTTAACAGGAAAATAAACCATCTCAGGAACGAGATGGATTTTTGTTTTTGTTCCGGATGCACAATTTCTTTCGGAAAACATTAAAAAAAAGTCCGTTTCTGTATTTTAAGAAACGGACTTTGGGCTTTTGGTTATTAGTTTCTACCCTTCATTGTTTGTGTTTGTGGAATCGCAAATTTTTTCCGGTCATTATTTTTTTTGTTTTAAATTATTATCATTACATCTGTAATTTTATTTTTTTCAAACAATAAAAAGTCCTGAATTTTTTGCTTTTTTCTAAGCATTGCAAAAATGTGTATATTTTCATGAAAATGCCTAATTTTGTGAGGTTAGTCAAAGAGTAGTAATCATGACTACCCTAAGGTAGTGTGTAATAATTAATGAAAAACACTATCGTATTCAAATGAAAATGAAGTTTTTATTTAAATTTTTCTTTTGCCTGTGCCTGATTCAAGTTTTCAGAGCGCAGACAATCAATCCGGAAAAATTTCAAGATGAAATCTACGAACTCAATAATAAAAGGCAATACGATAAGAGTATTGCCCGGATTTATGAAGTGTTGTATGATCCCAAATCTTCTTATTACGACCGATACAATGCCTACCTGCAGAAAGCATTTACCTACAAAAGAATTTTCAATTACACCGAAACATTTAACAATCTCAGTCTCGCATTAAAAGAAGGAATGCAAAGTGACCGGAAAAAAGAAGTGGAAGCCCGTGTTGCGATTGAGCGTTTCTTCATTATTTTCGATTTACAGAAAAATGAAGAAATGAGGAAAATGATTGAGAAAAACAAAAAACTCGATCTTTCTTTGATTGATGAACAAACCCGTGCTCTGTATATGTCCGCACTTGCAATTGTGGAAATTACAGATGGAAAATATGAAGAAGGAAACAAAAAAATAGATGAAGCAATTGCCACTTTTAGTAGGGTAAGCCCGAAAGATTTACCCAATATTTATGGTAAAAAAATGTTCCTTTACCGTAAACTGAACCAGCCTGAAAAAGTAGAAGAAGCGTTTAACAAAGCAATGTTCTATGCTAAGAAATACAAATCTGATCTCTATATAAAAAATCTCGCTGTTGATATGTGGGAGTTTTATACTTATCAGAACAATTTGGAAAAAGCCCGTTATTACCGGAAAATTGCAGATGATTTAAAATATGATGACAACCTTATTCTGAACGTTCAAAGTATTGAACTTACGGATTTGGAAAAGAAAATCCAGTATGAAAAATATATCGCTGAAAAACAAGCAAAACAAAGAGAAAATATTATTATTCTGATTACCAGCATTATCGCTGTAATTGTATTTGTATTATTATTTAAAAGCCTTTTGGATAACAGGAAAAAAAGGCTTTTTGCCGAATCTGAAAACTCAAGAATACGCGAAGATCTGGAAAAAACACTTCAGGGAAATTCTGAAAATAACCGCAAAACCGAGATTAATTCAGCATTGCTTACCGATCGCCAGATGCAAATAGTGAATCTTGTAAAACAGGGGAAAACGAACAAAGAAATCGGTGCGGAATTATTTATTTCTGAAAATACGGTAAAATATCACCTGAAAATTATTTATAATATTCTGGGAATCGGTACCCGAAACCAACTGAAAGAATAATTTGGGGAAATGTATTGAATTAATATGATAATTTCATTCCTTTCCTATATATGAAAAATCCATACAACGTTTGTCATTTTGCAGAAATCTAAATTCACTTTCTCGAAATGCTTTCCGCATGACAAAAGAGTTACCTGTTTTTATCAGATTGGATGAAAATGTGAAGGATAAAACGATGTGGAAAATGTTGGCAAAAACCCGGTAAATGTATTCCCAGTCGTTATTCTCAAAGAATTTCCGAAAGTTTTTTCGTTAGGTTTTTTCTTGAAAATGTTTCGATGTTTTCGGAACCGGAATCTAAAGTCCCGTTTTTCCAGGACGAAAACAATTGAGAAATATAGATTTTAAGCGCAGACTTTTCGTTATACTGAAAATGCTTTCCGGAATTGGTTTTTTCGAGGATTTTCTGTACATCGGAATCTTTCGGACCGAAAGAAATAATCGTATTTCCGGTTGATAAATATTCAAAAATTTTACCGGGAATAATGCCTTTGGAAGTTTCATCCGGGAAATTGGTGAGCAGCAGAAGCGATGAGTGTTGCATTTCTTCCACCGATTCATCATGCGGAAGATAACCGGTGATGTTCAGATTGTTTTTTAAAGAGGAATTTTCGATTTCATCTAAAATTTTATCGTCAACTCTTCCCACGAATTTCAGTTTAAAATCTTTTTTGAAATCAGGGTTCTCATCCATCAGTTCCGCTAAAACTTCCCACAAAATTTCAGGATTCCGCAGCTGCTCTAAAACGCCGACATAACTTAGCGTAAATTTATCTGAAAGTTTAAAACTTCCAACTTCCAACTTCTGACTTCCAACTTCTTTATCAAACCCATTCGTAATACATACTGAATTTGCTCCGCTTTTCCGGAAATTTTCAGCATCGGTATAGCTTGTCGCCAATGTAATATCCGCATTTTTAAAAACGGCTTCTTCTAAATCGTGATGCTTTTTATCGGAACTTTTCGTGAGTTTTAAATGTTTATAGTAGGAAATTTCCGTCCATGGATCCCGGAAATCGGCAATCCATTTCAGTTGTGGATTCAGCTTTTTCAATCCTAAACCGATGAGATGCAAAGAATGCGGAGGACCAGTTGTAACAATGGTTTCAATCTGATTTTCCTGAAGATATTTTTTCAGAAATTCAACAGATGGTTTTACCCAGAATTTGCGTGCGTCGGGAATGAAAAAATTTCCGCGAACCCAAATTGAAAGTCTGGAAATCAGCGATTGGTTTTTGCCTACATCAAACTGTCCGGATTTGAATTTTTTATTGCTTTTACTGAATTTTTCTGCCAACTGATAGGGCTCCCAAATTTTGGTTTTCACCATTTTCAGATTTTGGGGGATTTCATTCAAAAGTGTTTCATCAATAATCGGGTAGGATGGATTTTCCGGTGTATAAATAATCGGTTCCCAGCCAAAATTCGGAAGATATTTTGCAAATTTCAACCAACGTTGAACACCCGGACCTCCGGCTGGTGGCCAATAATAGGTGATGATGAGTATTTTTTTTGTTTTGGGTTTCAAGGTTCAAGTTTTGCGGTTAGTTTGTCATTGCGAGTGGAACGCAGTGGAGCGAAGCAATCCGTTGAATGCAGAATGGATTGCTTCGTCATTCGTTTCTCATTCCTCGCAATGACTATTCAACGAGTTCAGGTTTCCGGTTTCTGTATAACCAGTAAACTCCTCCCAAACTCAAAACCAAAAATACTCCAAAAGCAATCATGGAAAATATTTTACCTTTTTCAATGACTTCCGGTTCAAAAATCATTTTAATCGTGTGATTTCCGGCAGGAACATGTACTGCTCTCAACAGATAATCCGCTTTGATATAAGGAACTTCCTGATTATCGAGCAGCATTTTCCAGCCGTAAGGATAATATATTTCGGAAAATATTGCCAATTGCGGTGTTTTACTTTGCGTTTTCAACTCAATTTCATTGGGTTGATATTGGGTCAGGTTAATAAATGCGGTAGAATCTTTAGCAATGGTTTTCCCTTTCAGATAATCCTTATCTTCAGCACCAATTACAGCAATTTTCTTGGTATCAATTTCACCGATGAGATTAATTTCTTCATTTGGATTTTTAGCATATTGTACTTCAGATACAAACCATGCATTTCCATTGGCATAAGGATTCGGAACGGCTTGCGGTTGCTGAACATCTCCGAAAATCATATATTTTGTGTTCAGCATATTCAGGATTTTCGGCACTTTTACAGTATCCATCTGATAAAAATAATGATTGATGAGATCATCATATCTTCTCAGTTTCACTGCGTGATATCCGCCAATCGAAGATTTGAAATACGAAGTATTGGTTTCGCTGAAAGTTCCCAAAATCTGATTGTAAATGCGGTAGTGCGTTTTGTCTTTTTCAGCAATGGTTTCGAGCGTTTTGTTCACATTTGCGGTTTGCAGAATGGATTGCAGCGCAGGATTGTCGCCCACTTTTGATTCCAAAAGTTCGGATGTTTCCGTTTGAAAAGGATTGTCGGCGAACACTTTATCAATAAAATTTTCATCATTCAGATAGCGTTTATCCACACTCCATAAATCGAATAAACTAACCAGTCCGATAATGATAAGGGCAATATTCTGAGATAATTTTTTCTTTAAACTGAAGAAAAGAACAGCGGCAACAAGAGCGACATACAGCATCGCTTTTAAAGCATCTGTCCGGAAAACTTTATAGCGTTCGTCCGCAAGAAAATCCAGTAAATAGGGTGGAAGATAGGTTTTTTCTGCGGCAGTGGTGAACCCTAAAAGTGATTTTCCCAAAACAATCAACAGCAAAGTAATGCCCAGTACAGCGGAAGTTATATACAAAAGGATTTTCTGTTTGTATTCCGTGGTGAGAATGTTTTCAGCATTTACTTCCGTTTTTTCATTAGAGTTATAGAAACGGTATAAACCTAAAATTGCGATAAAAGGAAACAAGAGTTCAACGACCACTAAAATTGAAGACGGCGCACGGAATTTATTATAAAACGGTACAAAATTGATAAACAAATCCGACAGGAATTGGAAATTTCTCCCCCATGCCAAACCAATCGTCAGAATGGAAGCCCCCAAAATCCAATATCTGTATTTTTTCCAGGCGAAGAAAAACCCGAGAATGGCAAGGAAAATCACCACTGCACCCTGATATGCCGGTCCGGAAGTTCCTTCCTGATCACCCCAGTACGAAATTGAGGAAATGCCTTTCATCAGATTGTTCATTACTTTGTTGTATTCTTCCTCGGAGCTTACATTATCCACTACTTTTTGCTGGATTTGTGCACCAATTTCTTCTGCGCCTTTTTCCTGACTTGCACCGCCCATTAGCCTTGGAATAAACAGATTCAGGGTTTCCAGTTTTCCGTAACTCCACATCATCATGCTTTCTTTATCCATTCCGTTTTTCTCGGAAGACTGCTTTTCATTGGTCAGAATTTGCTTTCCGCGAACGGTTTCTTTGATGTATTCGGAATTCGCCATAATTCTTTGAGAATTCATCCCAACCCCGATAATTGCTGCTGCTGCCACAATTCCCGATGAAATCAGAAAATGCTTTACCTCGGTTTTCTTCTGGATAACGCGAACCAGTTCCGAAAGGAACAAAAATCCGAGTGCGAGAAACAGATAATATGTCATTTGCGGATGGTTGGCTGCAATCTGAAGTCCCATAAAAAGTGTGGTCACGATAAATCCTATGATGTATTTTTTGCGGATATACACCAAAAGAATTCCCGCCAAAAGCGGCGCGAAATAAGCAAGAGTATGAACTTTTCCGTTGTGTCCGGCAGCAATAATAATGTAAAAATAAGTGGATAATCCAAAGAAAGTGGCACCGAGCAAAGCGTATTTCCAGTTGCGAACCGTAACCATTCCCAAAAGGAAAAATCCTGAAAACAGCATGAAAAGGTAATTCACAGGTTTCGGGAAAAGATTCAGGATAAAACTGTCGATATTTTTAATAATGTCGCCGCGAAACTGTGCGCCCATTTGATAAGTGGGCATTCCGCCAAACATCGAATCGCTCCAGTAGGTTTCTTTTCCGTTTTCGGCACGGTAATCCAAAAGCTCTTTTGCGCCACCTTTGTACTGCACAATATCGTGCTGAAAGAGTTGTTTTCCTGTAATTACAGGACTGGCATAAAAGTAAGCGATAATAATAAACAGGATTAAACTTCCCGCAATAAAAATTAGATTTCTGTTGTTTTTTAGCATATAATAGTCTTTTCCGAAGTCGGGATTTTAGCTCTGAAATCGGGAGATTTTTTAGTTAATACAGAAGCTATTTCTCACAATAATTCTTCTTGTGCGAAAATAGGAAATTATCTTCATCCTGAACTCATTCTGAATCTGAAACTTCAGTTGAATATTGATTTCCGGACACAAAAAACCCTTTCAGTTTTTTAATCTTGAAAGGGTTTTGCAAATTATTTCGTTTTTTCCTCCTTTATTTCTTCGTATTCTACGGTTTCGGCATCCCAGTTCAGTCCGTGTTTTCCGGATTTCAGTTTCTCTTTGGAAGAGGTTTGGGTTTGCTGTTGGCCGGGACTTTTCGGGAAGGTGTAAAATGCTTTGAAAAAAAGTCTTTTCAGAATATTCCACACGAAAAATACAATGATTATGCTGAGGATAATTCCTAAGATGAATTTCATTTTTTACCTGCTTTTTAAGGTTATTGCTTTGTTATTTATGGATTTACTTTCACGGTAGAGGTGCTTGAACTCTTCATGCTCTGCGATTGTTTTCCGTCCGACATGGTTTCGGTTTGGTTGGTTTTTACAGAAATATTCTGTTTTTGTACCCAACCGGTGTTCTGGTCAAGCGTGATGGTTCCGCTTTGGGAAAGTTCGGAGCTCATGCTGTGGGTAATTCCGTTTTGTGCATTTTTTTCTGTTTTCTTAGGAATTCCTCCGGAAACATTAATTTCTGCAATTCCGTTTCCTACACTTAACAGTTTATAAGTGGTGGTCAGTTTTACGCTTCCGTCCGGTGTAGCATTTTCGGTTTCGGTCCAGGTTTCCCCAACTTTTACGCCTTTTGCCGGAATCAATTTCAGGTTTTTGGTAAATTGTTCTTTAATGGAGGCTTCGCTGAAACTTTCTTTAAAACTGCTTTCAAATGCTTTTTTTTGTTTGGCATCTTTCAGAGTTCCGGCTACGGCAGCATTGATTTTTGTATAAATAGGATCAAATCCGGTAATGGAAACCACATCGCCGTTTTCTTTCATTTTCATCTGAAGTGTATTTCCGACTAATGCTTTTTGTACTTTATACATCATTTTCAGTTGCTCTTCTTTCGGTTCTGCTCCTTTTGTATCTACGGTTACGGTTTGTCCGTTTGCGGTTTGGGTGCTTTTCTTTCCGAGAAGATTAATGGTGATGTCGTATACTCCGTTTTTAAAATCATTTACTTTGAAAGACATTTCGTCTCGGGTTTCGCTAGTTCCGGACTGCGATTGTCCGTTTGGAGCCGTGATGCTCTGTTTGTCCTGTTGAAGCGTAACCAAAGGGTAAGTTTTTCCTTTTTCCAGTTTGAATGATTGTTTGTAAACGCCCAAAGAATCATTAATTGCAGGAATTGCAACTACTTCTTTTATCGAATCTGAAGGAACTTCAACGGTGATGGTTTTTCCGGTTTTGGGATCTACTTTGGTAACGGTTTGCGTTTCTTTTTTACAGGAAAGCATCGCTATGGAAACAAGCAATAATACTGTGATTTTTTTCATTAAATATAATTTTACTGTTTTTTTTCAGACAAAGCTGAATGAGTTTTACTCTTTTTTTGCGGCAATTCTCCTGCCAAAATTCTTAAAATTGAAAATCTGACACTCGGGAGAATTTACAATCCGGTGTTTAATTTTTGTCTTACCGCTTCATAAAGTACCGCTCCGCAAGCCACGGAAACATTCAGAGATTGGGTTTTCCCTTCAATCGGAAGTTTTATTTTTTCATCGGAATGGTGCAAAACTTCTTTGGAAATTCCGGTTTCCTCATTTCCCATTACAATGGCGCAAGGTTGCGTGAAATCCACTTCGTAAATGAGTTTCTGTGCTTTTTCTGTGGATGCAAAAATCTGTATTCCGGATTGTTGAAGGAAATCAACGGTGTGCGCCAGATTTTTTTCCTTACAGATTTTGATGTTGTAAATGGCACCAGCCGAAGTTTTTATTGCATCAGAATTAATCGGTGAAGCACCTTTTTCAGGGATAATTACGGCATCAATTCCCACGCATTCTGCGGTTCTGCAAATGGCACCAAAATTTCGCACATCGGTCAATCTGTCCAGAATCAAAAGAAATGGGGTTTTACCTTCCTCAAAAATTTGCGGCAGCACATCTTCAATTTTATAAAACGGAACATCCGAAATAAATGCCACCACACCTTGATGATTTTTACGGGTAAGCCGGTTCAGTTTTTCCACCGGAACATAGTTAGCACGAATGCCGTGTTTGGCGAGAAGTTTTTTCAGTTCTGCAATGTTTGGTCCTTGCAAACCGTTTTGCAGGAATATTTTGTCGATGGTTTTATCGGCTTCAATGGCTTCAATTACAGGGCGAAGCCCAAATATAAAGTCGTCTTTCATATTATTGTCCGAAGTCGGAAGTTCGAGGTCGGAAGTTTTAAAAATTAATTATTTAATGTTTATGCGAATAAGAAAATGCTAAATTTTTATTTTCTATTCTTGGACTGAATCAGTATTTTTCACCAATAATGGCTCTTTTTTGCGCCATAATGTAGCCATAATGCAGGCTTTCATGCATATTGTTGAAAACGATGGCATCCTGAATGCTTTTCAAATCCATGCCAAAACTTGTGGTATACGGCGTGTAATCGGAAAAGAAATCGGCATCATAATCTTTCATCAGAATTTTTGAAGTTTCCGTCAGCAAAAAAGCCAGATCTTCCACTTCTGGAGATTTTACGTTGAGGTTGGGCAAAGTTCCTTTTTTATAGGTTTCGATCCAGTATTTGTCTATTCTGAAGGGATTTCCGCTCAGATAGTAATGCAGCAATTGCTGTGTTGCCACACAATGCGCAATATTCCAGTAAATATTGTTGTTGAATCCGTCGGGAATTAAAAGTAAATCCTCAATTGGCGTTTCCTGAAGAATTTCCAAAAGGTTTCGGCGAACTTGGCGGTGTGCCAGAAAATGATAGTTCATTCTGTTCCGTTTTATAATGCAAAATTACTCTAATTAACTGATAATGCCAAAGTTTTATTCTCTGCGCAAAATTGAAAGCAATAATATTTTGATCTGAGTTCGATTATTATGGATGGTAAACGTATCAGGAATGGGCTTTAACCCATTTTAGAAAGGATTTTGTTGATTGGCTTTAGCCAAAACTTAAAATAGGTTTTGGCTAAAGCCTTATTGAGATGTAAATTTTTGAAATCGGGCTAAAGCCCGACCCTATTGATTTGCTTAACTCATATTAACCTGAGTTCGGGATAAGAAAACGTTCTAATACATTGATTTTTAATCAATTAATAATTTTATCGCAATGAAAGACAAAGAATTTTTTCATTTCTAAAATGTTTTTAAGAAATACAAAAGCCACTTCGTTTATAAAAGAAATACAAAACTTGTATTATTTCAATAAGTTTTACGGCTTTGTATGCCTTAAAATATTAAAAATCAAATCATTATTTTTTTTGTTTGACTTTGCATTTCAAAAAGATTATCCCGAATTGAGGTTATATTAAATCAATGATTTGAAATTTTTCAAAAAGAATCGAACTCAGATTTTTAATCATTGTTGTCCGATAAAAAAATAAACAAATCGAAAAGCGCAATATTAATAGGATAAATGAACAGGTCGCTCCTTTGGAGCTTTGTTTTCACTGGCTGACTTTTTTCTATTAACAGTAAATCCCAATGGGATTAATACAGAGCTCCAGAGGAGCGACCTGTTCATTTTATTTCTAATTTTTATCGGACAACAATGATTTTTAATATATGTTTCCGAACATTCTTTCTTTACAGGATGAGAATTTGTGGAGAAGGCAATTTTTCACTTCATGATATTTAACAAACTTTAACGCGCAATTGGTACAAAATATGTTGGCTGATGCGGGTATTTTATCGCAATTTTACAGATTATTTTTAGAAAACACTTATGTCAGAACTACGTCAGGCTGAAGATATCAGACAGCTTACAGAAAAAGTCAGAGAACAGAACTATTTTTTTACCATTCTGAAACAGGAAATCAATAAAGCGATTATTGGTCAGGAATACATGATTAATCGTTTGTTGATCGGGCTTTTGGGAAACGGGCATATTCTTTTGGAAGGTGTTCCGGGTTTGGCGAAAACCTTGGCGATTAAAACCTTGGCAGAAGCCGTTCACGGTGAATTTTCCAGAATCCAGTTTACCCCGGATTTATTGCCTGCAGATGTTGTCGGTACACAGATTTACAATGTGAAAGACAATGATTTTTCCATAAAACGAGGACCGATTTTTGCCAATTTCGTTTTGGCAGATGAGATCAACAGGGCACCATCCAAAGTGCAGTCTGCGCTTTTGGAAGCCATGCAGGAAAAGCAGGTCACCATTGGTGATGAAACCATTCCGCTTCCCAAACCGTTTTTGGTATTGGCCACTCAAAATCCGATCGATCAGGAAGGAACTTATCTTTTGCCGGAAGCACAAAGCGACCGTTTTATGCTGAAATGCAAAATCGATTATCCCGAATTTGAAGATGAAAGAAAGGTCATGCGTATGGTTTCCACCTCGGAAATACCGACTATTTCTCCTGTAATTTCTTTGGAAAATGTAATTGATGCAAAAAAATTAATCAACCAGATTTATCTGGACGAAAAAATAGAAAAATATATTTTGGATATGGTTTTTGCCACCCGTTTTCCTGAAAAATATGGTCTTTCTGAGTTGAAAAATTACATCAGTTTCGGAGCTTCACCAAGAGCATCCATCAATCTTGCGATTGCTTCACGGGCAAATGCATTTCTGAACAACAGAGCATTTGTAATTCCTGAAGATGTAAAAGATATTGCAAAAGATGTTCTTCGCCACAGAATCGGGTTAACCTTTGAAGCGGAAGCAGAAGAAATCAATTCTGAAAATATTATTGACAAAATTCTTTCCAGAATTCAGGCTCCCTAATCTTTTTAATCCGCCATTCTTACATTGTTAGATTGATACATTGCTACATTGAATAACGCCCATGGAAATAAAAGATATTGTAAAAAAAGTAAAACAGATAGAAATCCGCACACGCAAGAAAACGGAAGCTTCCTTGATGGGTCAATATCACAGTGCTTTTAAAGGGCAAGGAATGACGTTTTCCGAAGTTCGGCAATATCAGTTTGGCGATGACATCCGGAGAATCGACTGGAATAAAACCGCACGCTTCCGGGAACCTTACGTGAAAATTATGGAGGAAGAACGGGAGTTAACTGCCATTTTGATGGTTGATATTTCCGCTTCTATGAACTATGGAACCAAAACCGCTCTTAAACGCGAATATGTAGCCGAAATCTGTGCAAGCATCGGGTTTTCAGCGGTAGGAAATAACGATAAAGTCGGGCTTATTCTTTTTGCCGATAAAGTATACAAAGTAATTCCGCCCCAAAAAGGCAGAAAACACATTCTTTCCATTCTTGCGCAAATCCTTACTTCGGATTATGTGCCGGCAGAAACCAATGTTGATGCGGCTTTGCAGTATATGATGAACGTTTTTAAAAAGAAATCCTTCGTCTTTATTTTTTCTGATTTTGAAGATGGGTTTGATCCCAAAATTCTCAGAGTGGCATCCAACAAAAATACACTTCTTGCCATGCGGATTTATGATGAAAAAGACAATGAAATTCCGGATGTCGGGTATACACTCTTTACCGATTCGGAAACCGGAAAACAGGTTTGGGCAAATACTTCGAGTGCACGATGGAGATATAATTTTGCAGAAGAACAAAAGCAGAAACTAAAGCAAATCCGCGAAGATTTTGAAAACGCAAGCGCAGGTTTTCTGAATTTCGGAACCGGCGAAGATTATGCGCGGCAACTGTACCAGTATTTCCAGAGAAAATAAATTTTAAAACAGACGAAAAAGATTCGTGATTATCACATTGAAAAAAATACTATTTCTTATTATCATTTCCTTTAGCAGCCTTGGTTTTGCGCAGACTTTAGGTTCAAATCTGGATAAAAAAACTTTAGCATTAGGAGAAGTCGGAACCTTTAAAGTTTCCGTATTCGACCTGCAGGGAAAAGATGTGGTTTCCGCACCGAAAAACGAGTTGCTTCCTTTTCATTTTGAAGAAATAAAAGACAGCATCAGCAAAACGCCGGAGGTTTACGAGCGTGTTATTCAGTTTCAGGTTTTTGAAGAAGGCACATTTAAAATCCCGGCACTGGATTTTAAAATCGGTGGCGAACTTTTCCATACCGTTCCTTACGAAATTGAAGTCGTGAATACGGCACAAAAAGGCGATCAGATTAATGATATTATGCAGAATAAAGAGGTGAACCTCAGTGCAAAAGATTATTGGGATTTGTATAAATGGTATGTGCTTGGTTTTCTGATTTTTGTAGCCGTCGTTTTCCTTATTTATCAATTGCTGAAATATGCAAAAAGAAGGAAAAATTCGCCGGTGGTGATGACCAACAAAACCTTAAAAGCACTCGATCAGCTCAAGAAAAAGAAATACATCGAAAGCGGAAATTCCCGTGCATTTTATGTGGAACTGATTGAGATTACCCGTGATTTCCTTACTAAACAATATCATATTCCGGCAGATGTGCTGTTGAGCGATGATCTGATTGATGTAATGAAAAGCCATAATACCATTTCCCCGGAAAATGAAAAAACGGTGGAAGAGGTGCTGCTGCGCGGAGATTTGGTGAAGTTTGCCAAAACACTTCCCGATCAGCTCATGATGGAAAAAGACTGGAAAGACATTCGCGAATTTGTGAAACGTTCTTCCAAAGATTTAGAATTTGAAAACCTGATCCGTAAAGATGTTTAAATTCTCAAACTTCGAATTATACAGCCCTTGGTTTCTGCTGCTGTTTCTGGTTTTTATCCCGCTCCTGATTCTGGATTTCAGGAAGAAAAAAAGGACAGGAATTACAGTTCCGACGGTGAAAAATATGCGTCAGAATGAAGGAATTTTGTTTGTACTTTTTCTTTTGAAAATCAGCAAATATCTCATCCTTTCATGCTTGATTATTGCAATGGCGCGCCCGAGAACATTTTCCATTTCCGAAAACAGCGATGATACCAAAGGTCTGGATATTATGCTTTCTGTGGATGTTTCGCTCAGTATGCTGGCAAAAGATCTCAATCCAGATCGTTTAACTGCACTGAAAGATATTGCCATAAAATTCGTTCAGAAAAGAACGAATGACAGAATCGGACTTGTTACCTATTCCGGTGAAGCCTTTACCAAAGTTCCCGTAACATCCGATCATCAGGTTGTCATTGATGAACTGGAACAGTTGAATCCTATGGAACTTCAACCTGGAACGGCAATCGGAGAAGGACTTTCAGTTGCCGTCAATCACCTGAAAGACAGCAAAGCGAGAAGTAAAATCGTGATTTTGATGACGGACGGAAAAAATACCATCGAAAATGCAATGCCTCCTCAAGTTGCTGCGGAATTGGCGAAAAGCAATAAAATAAAAGTATACGCCATCGGAATCGGAACCAATGGTTATGCGCTGATGCCCACAAGAACCGATATTTTCGGAAATCTGATTTTTGATGAAACAAAAGTGGAAATAGATGAACCCATGCTTCGCGAAATTGCCGCTACAACCGGAGGAAAATATTTCCATGCCACTTCCAACACAAGCCTTGCGAATGTGTATGATGAGATCGACCAGTTGGAAAAATCAGATGTGAAATCCACCAAACTCTATAATTATGATGAATATTTCCGGATGTTTCTCTGGATTGCCCTCGGAATTTTACTGTTTGACGCGCTTTTGAGATGGATCTTATATAAATTTTTAAGTTGATGGACTGGTATTTCGGAAATATAAATTACCTCATTCTTTTGCTGCTGATTCCTTTGCTCAGCGTGGTTATTCTGCGTTTTGTAAAATGGAAGAACAAAAAGAAAAATCAGTTTGCTGAAACCCGTTTTCAGGAAATGCTGTTTGAAAAAAATACCCGTTTTTCAAAAATATTTCTGGTGTTGTATTCGCTAGCATTTCTCTTTCTTATCCTTGCGATTGTGGACGTTTTGAAAGGTTCAGAAGAAGTGGAAACCAAACAGAAAATGAACAATGTAATTTTTCTGCTCGATGTTTCCAATTCCATGAATGCCGAAGATGTAAATCCAAACCGTTTAACGGAAGCAAAAAATATCATCCTCAATACATTAGGCGCATTCAAAAATGACAGGGTTGGGGTTGTGGTTTTTGCAGGAGAAGCCGTTTCCATAATGCCTTTAACAACCGATTATGCCGCAGCAGACACCTATCTTTCCGGAATTGAAACCGATGTGGTAAAAGTGCAGGGAACCGATTTCCTAAAAGCCATGCAGGTTGCCGCGCAGAAATTTAAAAACATTTCCAAAGGAGCCAGAAAAGTGGTACTGATTAGCGATGGAGAAGATAATGAAGGAAATGAAAACGCAGCGATAAAAGAAGCCAAAAATCAGGGAATTTCGGTTATTTCTGTAGGAGTAGGAACCGAACAGGGCGCGCCCGTGCCGAGTTATCTTTTCGGACAGTTAATGGGATACAAAACCGATCTGAACGGGGAAACGGTGATTTCCAAAAGACAAACAGAAGCACTTCGCGATATTGCCACTTCAACCGGTGGAACTTATGTTGATGGCAACAACCTTCAGGAAGCGGCCAGACAAATCGGAAATGCACTCAACAGCAGCAATACATTTTCAACCGCGATGGTGAAATCCCAAAACGGAATTCATTATTATCAGTATTTTCTGGCGGTCTCGTTGTTCTTTTTTATCATGATTTATCTGTTTAATCCGAAAAAGGATCTCAATATTTAATCCGGATGTAAAATTCAGAGCGTCAATATACTTTAACCGAAATTTAACAGTTCGATGCTGTACTCTTAACATTTAAAAGAATAATTTTGCGACAATGGTTTTAAATAAATTGCTTATAGGTATATCTTTATTTTTTCTCGGCTGGAATGCAGCAATAGCGCAGGAAAGTTATAACCGTTTGATTTTTGAGGGCAACCGCAGTTTTAAAGAAAAAAACTACGATGGATCTGCTGCGAAGTTTAAAGATGCTGCACAACTGAAGAAAACAGATTTTGCAGCGCACTACAATTTGGGAAATGCGTACTACAAAAAGAAAATGTACGAAGAAGCCCAAACGCAGTTCCAGAAAGCGCAGGGATTAGCCAAAACAAAAGCAGACAAAGCAGCAGCACTTTACAATCTGGGTAATTCTTATATGCAGAAAAACAGCCCAGAAAAAGCAGCTGAATATTACAAACAGTCGCTGAAACTCGATCCGTACAACGAATCCATTCGTAAAAATTACGAGATTGCAAAACGGAAAGACAAAGAGAATCAAGATCAGCAAAATCAAAACCAGGAAAACAAAAACGGCGGTGGTAAAAACGACCAGCAAAAAGATCAGTCGAAAAATGATCCTAATGGTAAAAACCCACAGCAAAACGGAAACGGACAAACTCCGGAACAGAAAGGCGATGGTAATAACAAAAGCCAGAATCCTAAAGATAGTGATGGTTCAATGCCAAAAGATCTGCAGGATGCCATCCTGAACAGAGTGTCCAACAAAGAACGGGAAACCGCAAGAAGAATCCTAAATAAAAATTCCTATTCAACGCCTGAAAGCAATGATAAGGACTGGTGATGAAACAAAAAATTCTGTACATATTTTCTTTACTTTCGGCCTTATGGACGTATGGTCAGGTTACTTTGGTGCCAATTGTTGACGATAAAGAACCGCGGGTGAACGAAAAATTTACGCTCACCTTCGTTTTGGAGGTGGATGGTAAAGATTACTTGCAGGAAACACCACTTCGACTTCCCGATTTTTCAAAATTCAACATTGTAGGTACAGCTTCCGGACAGAACACTTATGTCGATTCGGAAAAAAGTGAGTTAATCAACCAAATCGTTTATCAGACTGTGCTGATTCCGAAGCAGACAGGTAAAATTAAAATTGGTTCCGCATTGGTTCAGGTAAATGGAAAAATTTATAAAACAGAACCCTTTGATATTTGGGTGCAGGATGCGGACAAAATCAAAACAGTAGAACCGGTTGTGGCTTCCAACAGTGATGTGTATCTGAATATGGAAGTCAAGAAAAGAGAAGTTTACACCAATCAGCCTACCATAGCCGTTCTTCGGGCATACAGCAAGGATTTCAACAATTTCAGAAAAGTGAGCGATATTGAAGTTCAGGATCAGGATAATGTAAATATTCAGGCGGTAAGTTATGCCAAATCGGATATTGAACATCGAGGAAAAGGAGAAGTCGCTTCGCAGGTAATTGCCGTGTTTATGATTTTCCCGACAGAATCCGGTAGGATTGAAGTAAAACCGGTTTCTGCAAAAGTAAAAGACAAAAAAGTATACTCCAACAAAGTGAATCTTCACGTAAAAAGTCTGCCTTCGCATTCACCTGCAGATTTTAAAAATGCCGTGGGAGATTTTAAAATGAATGTGGAAAAAAATACAGAAGAAACAGACGGAGACAACAAAATTGAACTCAACAAACCGTTGAATATTATTGTAAAACTCAATGGGGAAGGGAATCTTCATAATGCAAAACTTCCGGCTATTCTTCCCAATGAAAATTATAAAGTCTATCCTCCGAAAATTTCCACTCAATTGGTTGCCGGGAAAGAAGGAATGAAAGGAGAGGTTACCGCACATTATGTCATAGTTCCGATTAAGCCCGGAAAAATTTCCATTGAAACAGAAGGCTTTGCTTATTTTGATCCGAAAGACAAAAAATATATCGACGAAGGCGCAAGAATGATTAATCTGAATGTGCTGAGCCATGAAGATATGCTGGCTTCAAAATCCACTCTTGAAAAGGTAAACGATTATACCAACGATATTCTGGAAACCGTAAATACTCCGATTATCGGAACCAATATGCTTCAGGTAAAGGAAAAAGGAGGTTTAAATTGGGGCACGATTTTACTTAATATTACTTTATTCAGCGGTTTGGCATTTTTGCTGTTTTATTTACAAAAAACACAAAAAAAGAAGAAATTGGCAACGGAAAGTTTACCTTCCGAACCTATTCAGACGATTGCTGAAACTGAAAAAATTCTTCGCGAAACGCAACGTTTTTCAATGCAGGATCATTTGCACTATCTTCAGAAAATGAAAGAGGACAGAAATGCAAAAGGGTTTTTTACGGTTTATGATGAAATGCTGAAAGATACTGAGAATGAGTTTGTAAAAGGTAATTATGAATCGATCTTTTCTTTTGTCGAACAGAAATTCGGGAAACAGGAATCAGAAAATTTCCGTAATTTAAGCAATAAAATTACTATGGAAAAATACGCACCCGTTTCTTCCGGAGAAGATTTGGATGAGCTCTATCATCAAATAGAAATTTTATTTTCAAAGATTGCAAAATAATCAAAAAAATCTCGTATTTTTGCGAACTTTTTAAAATATATGAACGTTTTTGAAAATTTCAACCTAAAAGAAATGTTTTCCGCATCCATGGTATTGTTTGCGGTGATTGATATTGTGGGTTCCATCCCGATTATTGTAAGCCTGAAGAAAAAATTCGGACAAATTGAAGCCGGAAAAGCGTCTATTGTTGCCGGAATTCTGATGATTGCGTTTCTGTTCATCGGGAACAACATCCTGAAACTTTTGGGTGTGGATGTAAATTCCTTTGCCATTGCCGGAGCATTTGTGATTTTCATTATTGCAGTGGAAATGATTCTTGGAATTGAAATTCAGAAAAATTCCGAAGCCAAATCCGCATCAATTGTTCCGATTGCATTTCCGCTGATTGCCGGAGCCGGAACTTTAACCACTACACTTTCTCTGAAAGCCGAGTATCACGACATCAATATTATTTTCGGGATTATCCTCAATACGATTTTGGTGTATCTTGTGCTGCGTTCTGCAAACTGGCTGGAAAGAATCCTGGGAGACGGAACACAGCAAGTACTGAAAAAAGTATTCGGAATTATTCTGCTGGCGATCTCCATTAAATTATTTACCGCTAACTTTGCACAGTTGTTTACAACATATGTGAAATTTTAAAAAAACCATTATGCAGACCTTATACAAAGTTTTTCTTGTTCTTTTCGTTATTTTTATTGGTTTCAGCCTTTATGCAATCGACTGGAATTTAGGGTTTATGCATGAAGAAAATTCCAAATTTGTGCTTTCACTTGCAGCAGGAATTCTGGGCATTATCTTGGTTTTTGTGCTGAATACATGGAGCAAATTATCCGTCAAGAAATAGAAAGGTTTTTTTCTAGTGCCTGCATTTTCAGTTCGGTTTCGCGCCATTCCTTTTCGGGGTTGCTTAATGCGGTAATTCCGCCACCGGCAAAGAGTTCGATTGCATTTTCCCAAACTTTTCCGCATCTTAAATTCACGAAGAAATATTGAAAATCTTCGGTTTCTATGGATGAATATCCGGCGTAAAATTCTCTTGAAAAATGCTCCAGTTTCAGAATATTTTCTTTACAGAAATCTTTAGGAATTCCACACACCGCCGGAGTTGGATGAAGTTCTTCAATTAAATGCTGTACCCGGTTTTGGGAAACTGAAATCCGGAAATCCGTGCGCAGATGTTTGATGTTTCCGGAAATGTGATCGTAGGTTTCTGATTGTTGGACTTTAGGCGAATAACGCTTGAGAATGCCTGCAATATATTGAGTTACCGGTTTTTGTTCTTCCCGTTCTTTTTCGCTCCAGTTTTCTTCTAGAGGAAGTGTTCCTGCAAGGCTCATCGTGGTGAAAAGAGAGTTTTTTTTATCAAATTTTCCCAGAAGTTCAGAAAATGCACCAATCCATGAAATTCCGTTTTCTTCAAAAATATAGACAAATGCCGACGGAAATGAGGTGCAAAGATTTTCAAAAGTCTGAATGAGATTGAGACCTGCTTCCAACGTTTTTTTTCGAGCAATCACCATTTTTGGAAGCTTATTTTCTTTTATAATCTCAATTGCAGCTTCTATTTTTTTTAGATATTCTTCCTTGGTTTCATCTTTTGTTGATGTCGTTTTTTTGGATTGATTAATCTGAATTTCAGTGAATTCGGAAGAATTAATTTCAATAATATTTCCGGGAAATATCAGCTTTTCTGTTCCGTCAAAAGAGGTAAAATTGATAGAAGATTTACTTTTGTCGGAATCCGTGCTGTAAAAACGCTTATCGAAAGGCAGTCTGAAAAGAATCATCAATGAAAATTAACTCAGTTTATGATGGGGAACAATATTATTCGTCATGGTGGTATGATTGATGAGGTGGCCGTTTTCATCGCGAATTTCGATTTGTGAAACGTGCATGGTATTTCCTTTTCGGATGAATGTTGCGGTTCCGGTAACCATTCCGTCGCGTTTTGCACGCAAATGATTGGAATTGATGTTGGTTCCCACCGGAACTTCTTTCGACAAATCCACATGAATAACGGAAAGACATGAACCCAACGTTTCCGCCAGCACACAACTTGCACCGCCGTGCATAATTCCGTACGGTTGGTGAACTTTTGGAGTTACGGGCATTGTTGCGGTTAAAGAATCATCGGTAACATCGGTGAAAATGATGTCCAGATTTCCGTTCAGGGTTTCTTTTTCACGATTGTTGAGTTGATCCAGAATCTGCTGTTTTTTTTCTGTATCCATAATTTTTATTGAAATGTTGGGTTTGTTTTTTCTAATAATCTGGCATTAGCCATAAACAAAGAGTTTAGTCCTTTATTTATATAAATTTAGTTCTAAAAAATTATTGGTCTTCTTTAGTGCATCTTTTACTCTCTGTTCTTTATTTCTGATGACTTCGGCTTGCGTGAGAACCTTTCCATTTGCATCTGTGATGGTAATACCGGAAACATTAGAATTTGAATAGATTTGTTTAATTCTTTTGGCGGGATCTTTCAAATATTCTTTCCAAAGCTGGTTGAATTTTTTATCAGAAATCGTCAATTCTTTTTCTTCATCATCAAAATCATGATTTGGAATGGAATTCAGTTTTTTGCTTCCTGCAAAATTAAAAACATGATCTCCTTTTTCATCTTCAAGTTTTAAAATCAAACCGGGTAAACCATTGAATTTGTAAGGACCATCCTGAATCTGAATATCGTTTGTAAACCAGGCAATCCATTTTCTTCCTAAAAAATTAGTTGCGGCCTTTTGAACTTTATATCCTTCGATTTTTGAATTTTCCGGAAGAATTTTCCAGTTAATTTTTTCGGTTTCAGGGATAGCATATTTTTCCCCGCTTATTGAAGTATGCAAAACCGTTTCAAAATTTGGATATTTTTTGGTGACTGAATAATTTACCTTAGAATTGTTTTTAAACTTCGTTAAATCAATATTGGTTGACTGTATTGCTTCTGCTTTTTTATATTCAGCATTTGCTAAAGAATCATATACAAATTTTTCGTTGCTGTAAAAATTAGAACCTTCTTTTGAAACATCCAGATTCATCATTTCTTTGGTAATACTTTGCCTGTTTAATGAATCTATTTTAAAAGAGTATTCGTAAACGAACCGGTGATTCTGGGCAAATATTGAAGTTGAAATCAATAGTAAAAGAAATAGAGAAATATTTTTTTTCATCTTCTTTTTTTGAGTTATTTGGTATTTTGTTTAGAAATTGATTCTTTTCTAATCGTTCGAAATCACTTATATTTAAGTATTTCTTGTTTTTCTTTGCTGAATAGAACTGAGCAATGTACTAATCCTAATCCGCTGATGATTAGATTGTAAGATGTTAAGGGATTCCTCACTTGGCTCTTTTTACTTTTTACTTTTTACTTGGCTCTTAATAAATCTGAGGATTCCAGTTTTCCGGGATTTTCGGTTGTATATCGTATTTTACATAATATTCCTGAATTTCTTTCATCAGGTCTTCATAGGATTCGGAAGCGATTTTTTCGTACGGAATTTTGTAACCAAGATAGATGGTTTTTCTTTTGAAATCACCTGCAGCAAGCACAATCGGAACTTTGGATTCCAATGCCATATAATAAAATCCTTTGCGCCATTTCGGTACCCAACTTCTGGTTCCTTCCGGAGTGATAACCAAACTGAAATCGTCTTTCGCAAACTGATTTTTTACAAAATTTACAAGGTCGTTTTTCTGGCTGCGGTCGATCCCGATTCCGCCCAAAGCTTTTACAATTCCACCATACCAGGCTTTTGTATGAGCATCTTTAATTATGATTTTCAAAGGCTTGCCTAAAGACCAGTAGGCAAAATTTCCCAGCAGATATTCGCTGTTGTGAGTATGGGGCGCAACTACCAGAATACAGCGGTCGAGATTGTTTACGTCGCCCTGAAGAACAACTTTCCAGCCGATGATTTTCAGAATCAGTTTCCCGATGAATTTTCTCATATTTCAGTTTAATTACAGAATAAAAACGGTTTGCTAAAAAACAGAAGAGTATAACCCACGGTTATACTCCACAAATATATCGAAATATTATTGCTCAAAAAATTAAAATAAACTGCTTACGAAATCCATAATTTTCATTACGATTTCTATCACTACCTGGATCATTTTGTTGATGTTTTGAGGTTATAATCTGTGCTGAATTTCAAAATCTTTACGAAAGTACACAATATGGATGAAATTCTTTCACAAAATACTGTTAAATTTAATTCATTCTGTTTTCCGTAATCGCTTATTATCTCTGCGAAATTGGGTCATGGTCTCCGTTTTTTTGGAAAAGGAATAAGTGAAAGGCAGTTTTGAAAAATCTTTTCTGCTCTGCCCTCCATCTTATCCACTCTCGAATTTTTATTTGTTTGATTTTATGGAAATTTCTTTTTTTCCGTCTTTTATTTTAATGTCAACATCTTTCAATTTCTTCAGATCAAGATCCAGAGAATCCATTAGCTTGTCGGCAGCAATTTTCGGAACTTTTTTACCGTTTATAATGATGCTGTCCTGATCTTCGGAATTGTATTCAATGGTTTTTCCGTTGATGGTGATTTTGTTTTTTTCGATGTTGATGTTTTGCGACTGATTGTCGTCCTGATCTTCTTCATCATCATTGATTCCGTTTCCGTCCAAATCACCGTTAAGTTGCATCCGGTCTTTTTTCAATGGAATCACCACGCTGTGCTGCGGAATTACAAGTTCATAATTTACACTGTAATCTCTGAAACGGTGATCGTAAGGATATTTTACATAATTCGGGAAAAGAATCCGGTTTCCGGAAATTTCCACAGGTACACTGATTTGCAGCGGAATATTGTATCCTTTTGCTTCTTTTTTAATGATGAGGTAAGGCGTTTTCACGTCTGCTTTTCTGGTTACATCTACATATACGTAATCTTCTTCGTACACGCTTTTTTTGTCGGAATACACATTGTCATCATATCCTTTGAAATTCTGCGGAATGGTTACCTGCTTCAAATCGACAAACAAAGTATCGGAATTGGTGTTGATCGCCACTTCTTCAGTATCTTCTTTTTGCCCTTTCAAAAACATATCTTTTTTCGCCATATTGAATCCGAAATAGGTTGAAAGACCTATTAATAAAAGAAATAATCCTATAAGTACCCATCCGATATTTTTAAGTTTTGTACTCGGAGAAATGAGTTTTACAGCTAAAAGTCCAAAAAGAATCGCGGGAATTAGGCAGGAAACAACAATCATTAAACTTAAAATATATGTCATATTTCCACCATCAAAATAGAAATCCATGGTTTGGATTGGCGAAACATCAGTATTGGCGAAAAATCCAAAACCAAAGAGAGAACTGATCAAAAACAGGAACGAAAGCAATGCAAAAAATCCACCGATGATGTACCGGAAAACATTCCAGATTCCGCTTCCTGCTGAATTAATCATAGGTTTGCTTTCGTTGTACATTTCGCCCATTTTTTGTCCGGCTTCATTGGTGAACTGTACAATTTTGCTGGATTCTTCTTTTATAGTATCGAAGTTTACGGGTTTTCCTTTCATCTTCAAAAAATCCGATGTGGATTGTGCTTTTGGAAGGATTGCCCATAAAATTACGTAGATGAGAACGACCAGAAGCGGGCTTCCCGGAATCGGAAACATGGCAAAGAACAGCAATACCCACATCACACGCATCCAGGTGATTTCCATTCCGCTGTAATGTGCCAGTCCTGCACAAACTCCTCCTAATTTTGCTTTTTCAGGATCTCTGAAAAGTTCTTTCTGGCGAGAATTGTTTCCGGAAAACGAATTCTGTTTTTTTGTAGTATTATCGGAATAGTAGGCTTCCTCTTGCTGTTCGATGGCTTCCGGAGTTCCGATTTGTGCAATTACTTTTTCCACGTCGTCGTCATTGATTACTTCACGTTTTCCTAGGGAATCTCTGAAGATTTCCACCATACGGATTTCAATATCGTGCATTACTTCGTCTGCCTCGTCTGCATCCAAAGAATTCCTAAGCGCTGAAAGATAATCGCTCAGTTTTATGTAGGCGTGTTCCTCGATTGTGAAAGAGAAACCTGCGAGTCCTATAGAGAGTGTCTTGTTCATTTTCTTAGTTTTAGTTGGTTCTGTTGGATTTTTATTGAAACCCGTTTTGCTGGTTATTGGTTTTGGTAATTTGGTTTACAGATTCAGTCAGTTCATTCCATGTATTCTGCAGCTCTGTAAGGAAAGTTTTTCCTTTTTCTGTGATCTGATAATACTTTCTTGGCGGTCCGCTTGTGGATTCTTCCCAACGGTAGGTTAAGAATTCGCCGTTTTTCAGTCTTGTGAGGAGCGGATAAAGCGTTCCCTCCACAACATCCAGTTTTCCTTTTTTCAGTTCATCAATCAAATCCGAAACGTACATTTCTTTTTCGTTGATGAGACTCAAAATACAGAATTCCAGAATTCCTTTGCGCATCTGCGCTTTTGTATTTTCTGTATTCATTTATGAACGGGTATTAGTCATTATTAAAATTTAATCGGTCATTAAAAAGTTATACCTCTAACTTTACATGGCAAAGATATGTAAATAAAATGGTATTATGCAATACAAAGTAGTAAAATATTTTTAAATATTTATTTAATGTGCTGATAATCAGTGAAATTAATTTTTAATTGTTTTTTTTGAAGTGGAGATAATTCTGATTAATATGCGAAAATAAAAGTTAAATAGGCTCTTGAAATTCAGTAAAATTTTAAACAATTCTAAAATCTTAATCCGTGTTTTTCATCAAAAAAATGAATAAAACCGATTGGGAAAATGCAGAAGAACGCACATTTTTCCGTAACTTTAATACATACTTTCAAAATCAAAATTAATATCAATGATCGATTACCACGAATTTTCAAAACTAAATACCAGAGATGATCTCATAAAACTTCTGGAGAAAAACAAAGATCAAAACGAAATCTACGCAGAAGCCCTTCAAAAATATCATTACGAAATCGAACTTCGGCAACTGCAGGGCGAACTGGTGAATTTCCAGCGTTGGGCACAGGAAAAAGGTAAAAAAATAGCCATTATTTTTGAAGGAAGAGACGCTTCCGGAAAAGGAGGAACCATTAAAAGATTTATCGAACATCTTAATCCTCGTGCCATGCGTCTTGTTGCGCTGAACAAACCAACCGATGTGGAAAGAGGTCAATGGTATTTCCGCAGATACATCAAAGAATTGCCGAATCAGGGCGAAATTGTGTTTTTCGACCGCAGTTGGTATAATCGTGCCGTTGTGGAACCGGTAATGGGATTTTGTACGACACAGCAGTACGACAGTTTTATGGTGCAGGTTCCGGAATTTGAACACATGTTGTATGAAGCCGGAACTACAATTATAAAATTCTGGTTTTCTGTAAGCAAAGAACAGCAGTTGTATCGGTTTAAAAGGCGTTTGAAAAATCCATTGAAAAAATGGAAATACAGCCCGGTTGATGAAAAAGGACAGGAACTTTGGGACACATTTACCTATTATAAAGATCAGATGTTTTCGCGCACGCACAACGCTTTTTCACCTTGGATTATTGTGAAATCGGATAATAAACTTCGTGCAAGATTGGAGGCGATCCGTTACGTACTTTCGTTATTTAATTATGATGGAAAGGAAAATTCTCCGGTAAACCTAAATCCGGATCCGAACGTGGTGCAACGGTATTTCAGAACGGTGGAACAGATTGATTTTTAATTTTACAAAGGCAGAAAATGGAACTTACAAAAGAACAATTCGAAATACTGAATACCAAAAAAGGAATTTACGGCTTACTTCAAAACGAAAAATTGGAGGTAGAACGGGCTTTTAAATTTGCCCGATACGAAAAACGCCTCTCCAAACTTCAGGAAGAAATGATAAAACTCCTGAACTGGACGGTAGAAAACCAAAAGAAAATCGTAGTGATTTTTGAAGGTCGTGATGCTGCCGGAAAAGGTGGGGCTATCCGAAGAATTACCGAAAACCTGAATCCAAGGCAACGGCGTGTTGTTGCGCTTCCGAAACCGGATGAAGTGGAAATGACACAATGGTATTTTCAGCGCTACATCAAGCAACTTCCAAGAGCAGGGGAAATTGTGTTTTTCGATAGAAGCTGGTATAATCGTGCCGTTGTGGAACCGGTAAACGGTTTCTGCACCCAGGAAGAATATGAAGTTTTTATGTCGCAGGTAAATGAATTTGAAAATATGCTGGTAAGTTCAGGATTTTATTTGCTGAAACTTTATTTTTCCATTTCAAAAGACGAGCAGGAAAGGCGTTTTAAAGATATTGTGAACAGTCCACTGAAAAAATGGAAATACAGCGATGTGGATCAAAATGCCCTTCAGCTATGGGATAAATACACGGAATACAAAGAAAAAATGTTTGAAAAAACCAGCACTGAAACTGCACCCTGGAAAACTTTTAAAGCCAATAAAAAATCTGTTGCCAGAGTAGAAGCTCTGGAATATATTCTGGAGAAAATCCCTTATACAGTAAAAGATTCAGACAATTTGAAACATGAAGAGATTGAGTAAAATTTATCAAATCCGCTCCAATTCATCCGCATCAATCGTGGTTTTAAAAGTTCCGTAATTCACGGTTACTTTATTCTTTTTGATTTCTTCAATGGTTCCGACCGAAGTGGAGCCGGAAATCCGCACGCGTTGTCCGGGTTTTAGCCAAAGCAAGCGTTCTTCCTTGCGTTTTTCCTCAATTTTTTCATTGGTTTCGGCAATTTTTTCTTTTACTTCAACCTTTTTCAACTGTTGCGTAATTTTACGTTTTACCACTTGCAGACGTTTGCTTTCGTCTTTATCGGTGCCGAGTTTGCGGTATTTTTCGGTTTCCAGAAGTTTTACAAAATCTTTTACCACTTCTTTCCGGGATTTGCCTTTGGTGTAGGAATCGATAAAGGTTTCAATTTTGTTTCCGAATTGCAGTTTGCGGTGTTCATCTTCATACAATTTCTGAAAATTGAAGAGTTTTTGCTCTAGTTGCTGATTCAGTTTTTCCAGATTTTCTTTTTTATTTTGGGCAGAATCTCGCTTTTCGGAAAGATCGGATTTCAGTTTTTCCACCTCGAATTTTTCCTGTTGCAGTTTCACGATGGTTTTGTCCAGATTTACAATATCGTGTTCCACTTTTTTCTTGGCAGAATGAATGATGAATCTCGGAATCCGGTTTTTCTCGGCGACTTCAAAAGTAAAGGAACTTCCGGCCTGCCCGATTTCCAGTTTGTAAAGCGGTTCCAGAGAATGTTCATCAAACAGCATGGCTGCATTTGTTGCAGCAGGAAGCTGTTCCACCACGAGTTTGATGTTGGTATAATGCGTGGTGATAATGGCAAAACTTTTCTTTTCGTAGAAAAATTCCAGAAAGCTTTCGGCAAGTGCGCCGCCCAGTTCCGGATCGGATCCGGTTCCGAATTCATCAATCAGCAGAAGTGTTTTTTGATCGGCTTCTCGGATCATTCCTGCCATTTTTTTCAGTCGGGAAGAATAGGTGGAAAGATGATTTTCAATGGACTGGTTATCGCCAATATCCGTCAGTATTTTTTCAAAGAAAAACATTTCGGATTTTGGATGAACGGGAACGAGAATTCCACTCTGAATCATCAGTTGAAGTAAACCTACGGTTTTTAAAGTAATGGATTTTCCACCCGCATTTGGTCCGGAAATACAGATAATGCGGTTATGTTCCGTTAAAGTCAACGTTTGCGAGAAGATTTCTTTGTTTTGCTGCTTATTTTTAATCCATAACAGCGGATGAAAAGCATCTTTTAAACGCAATGTTTGATGATGATTTATTTTCGGAAGAACACCGTTGATTTTTTCGGCGAATTTTGCTTTGGCTCGGGTAACATCGAGATCAAAAATATAGGTTTGATATTCCGAAAGCTGAGGCTGGAATTCTGCAATTTCTGCGGTGAGTTTACGCAGTATTTTATCCACTTCCTTTTTTTCTTCTTCCTGATTTTCCCTTAATTTAAAATAATGTTTCACCACATTTTCAGGCTGGATAAAGGTGATGGAACCGGTTTTGGAAATTCCCAGAACTCTGCCCGGAACTCTTTTTTTGAAACCCGATTTTACTGCCAAAACACGCTGATCTTCAATAATACTTTCGCGAATGTCTTCCAGAAAATCGGCTTGGGAAGTCAACGCACGGTTAAAGTTTTCATCAATGGATTTTTTGGCGTGCTGAATTTCGGATCGAATGGTTTTCAGAAGGGTGGAAGCATCATTTTTCACTTCTCCGAAACGGTTGAAAACCTTGTCGATTTTTTCAATAATTTCTTTCCGGAAATCCAGATCTTTCACTTCATCCAAAAGGGTAGGGAAGGTTTCGGAAAGCTGCGGAAAAAATTTCTGCAATTTTCCGATTTGCTCAGTGAGATTTTTGATTTTTGAAAATGCGGCATTTTCCAGCCGGAAATTCTCGATATGCATCAGTTTTAGTTCGGCTTCGATGTCCTGATATTCATCAAACGGAATCGCGTTGGCACTTTCAAAACTCGTCA
Organism: Bergeyella sp.; assembly: GCA_031987605.1. Classification (GTDB taxonomy): domain Bacteria; phylum Bacteroidota; class Bacteroidia; order Flavobacteriales; family Weeksellaceae; genus JAFAGO01. Next base: position 65,254 of record DALZZF010000005.1, read on the forward strand.
GGAATTCTGATGTTTTTTTTAAGGCAAGTTCGGCTTCGTCAATAGGAATTGGGCGAAGTTCGGATATTTTTTCTGCCGTTTTCGGCGAAAATGCAAAGGGTGAAATTTCGGCAAGCAGTTGCGGAAATTCGAGTTCATTTAAATCTTCTTTCTGAATATTCACAATGCAAATTTACGGAATTGATATTTTGAAATGAATGAATTTGAAAATGAAAGATTGAATCGTTGGTTTCGAGTATTTTAAATTTTTATTATACAGCGAAATTTTCTAAGAAAAGCCTTGACAAGGCTGAAAAAATTGATAAGGCTGAAAAGAATTCGTTAATTTGTACTTCAAAATTTAAAGAAAAATGACCTGGACTGAAGTTCTTGCCCCAATCAAGGAATCTGAATATTTCCAAAATTTATGGAAAAATGTGAAACAGGAATATGCTGCCAAAAAGTGTTTTCCACCAAAGAATCAGATTTTCCGGGCATTGGAACTTACGCCTTTTGAGGAGGTAAAAGTGGTGATTATTGGGCAGGATCCTTATCATAACGATAACCAGGCGAATGGTTTGTGTTTTTCGGTTTCGGAGCAGGTGCAGGCTCCACCTTCGCTTCAAAATATTTTTAAAGAACTGAAAGATGATCTGGGAATTGAAAGAACCTCGAAAGAACTGGATGATTGGGCAAAACAAGGCGTTTTATTGCTGAACGCAACGCTTACGGTTCAGGCTCATCTGGCGAATTCGCACCAGAATTTGGGCTGGCAGATTTTTACGGATTTTATCATTCGGCAGATTTCCGAAAAAAAGGAATATGTGGTTTTTGTACTTTGGGGAAGTTTTGCTCAGAAAAAACAGGAACTGATTGATCCGAAGAAACATTTCATCATAAAATCCGCGCATCCTTCACCGTTGTCTTCTTACCGTGGATTTTTCGGAAGCAAGCCATTTTCCAAAATTAATGATTTTCTGGTTTCAAATGGGGAGAAACCAATTTCCTGGTGAATTTATTGTAAAAGAAAGAACCTGCCGGAAAAAACCGACAGGTTCAGAAAAACAACTCTCACTGCATTACTGCGTGTTATAAGGTGAATTTAACTAGAAAAATTTGATATAAAGGATTAACGTTATCGAGTTGTTTATAAAGGGTTTGTTACTTTGCTACAAGTGAAAAAATGAGATCTAAATCATCTTTTACGACAATCATGCCGCCCATTTTTTTCGGTGGCTGAATGTTGAATTCACTGAATTTTACATTCTTTCTGCCTATATACTTTCCGTTTTCAAGCGTAAAAATTACATTGTAGTTTTTACTTCGGTTCATCATCAGCACTTCAACGACTGCGTAGTATGCATTTTGACTTTTGGTGAATTTCAGAATTTTTATGATGAGATAGGGATATTTGTCTGAAGAAAGGGTTTTCTGAAAATCCTTGGTCATAATTTTATTAAAACAGTCAAACTCGTTTACTTGTAAGTTATATCCGGGAAGTCTTTCGCTGAAGGATGTTCCCGAAGGTGTTTTAAAGGTTTTATTAATGCATTTAAAAGTATTGATGTTTGTGCTGCCGTTGATCTGAAGAAAATTCTCCTGCGCTTTTATCGCCATTAAACCGGAAAATAGGAGAAGTACAACTATTATTTTTTTCATATCACGGTTTTGAAAAGAAGGGGAAACGCTGGGGTCGTTACTCTGTTTCCCCTTATGATCTTAGTCTTAGAATGATACGGTTGCTTCTATTGCAACTCCTTTGAATTTACCTCCGTATCTGTAATCAGTGGTTGGGAAGTCTTTGTAATTCTGGGTTACGTATTCTCCTTTCAGCATAATGTTTTTGGTAAGGAAATATCCTGCGGCAAATGCTGTTCTGTCAAGTTTCACTTCCTGTATGCGTGGGTTGGCTGCATTTCCCAGTTGTGCATCAAGGTTTACTGCATTGTATCGGGCTCCTAAGAACAGGTTTCTGCTTTCTCCGCCGAATCTGTAAATCAATTCTGCAGCAAACTGGCTCATATTTCTGTTTTCGGTTTCCCAGTATTGTCTTCCGCTTGCATTTTCATAGGTTCCGAAGAATTCAAGACCTTTGTATTGTGCAAATGCGTTGAACTGTGCAGTAGTTAGTTTTCCGCTGAACAATGGGTTGTATCTTCCGGACCATGCCTGAGATGCTGGAGAACTTGCCGTAAATGTGGAAGTTGTGGTGTATTCTCCAGTTGGTGTTCCGTCCGCATTCAGTACCGGTAATTTTGTGGTGGAAGTTGTTCCTGCAGGTTCCATAACCAGTTGATAGTTGGATCCTGTTCTGTCTCCCCAGAAAAGGGTAAGTCCTGAACCTCCGTTATGAGGGTTATGATAAAGAGATCCTGCAAGTCTTATTCTGGCATCATCGCTAATTTTGGTATCATAGGCTACTTTACCGTAAAGAGAAAGACTTCTGGTTTTTTTGCCGGAATCTGCATCTTCATTTGGCGTGGTTACGTGTCCTTTAATACTTCCGGAAGTTACCCCTCCCATTACAGTCCAGTTTTTAGCTGGGTAATAGTATACTTCACCGCCGACTTCTGTGGTAAATGCGTCGATAATATAGTTTTCGATGAATGGGTTGTACATGGCCTGTCCACCATCTGTTCTTCTGAAATGTGCATCACCGTAGTTGTTTTCAAACTGTCCGGCTTTAATGGTGATTTTTTCCATTACTTTATCCAGAAAATCGTTGTTGAACGGAAGTTTGTCTATTTGCAGGTATCCGCCTTTTACATAAAATTCGTTGTGGTGACGGGAAGACATGTAGGAAGATACATTCAATCTGATTCCTTCTGCCAGTTGTACATCCATATAAAGATTCGCCATCGGAACCTGAATTCCCTGTTTCAGATCATAAAGTTTCGCTGTATTGGGATTTGCGGTATAATCTACATCGTTTTCATGTTTCAAGCTTTGGAATTGTGCGGTAAAAGCAGCGCCCCATTTCACTTTTATTCCATCGAAAGAACTGGTATCTTTAGTATCTTCAAACTGATTCAGACCTCTTTGATCGTTCTTTCTCATATTGGAGAAATTTTCAGTTTCCTGCGCGAAGCCAAGGTTGGCAAAAAATAGGGCAGCAACTAAACCGGTTCTTAATATTGTTGATTTCATAGTATGATATTTATGTTGTTAATGCTTGTGAGAGTTTTTCTAAAAAATTATTGTGCAGAGATGTTTACAGTTACTTTTACCACATCACCGGTTTTTACACCCATGAATCCAGGTCTTTGCATTCCGAAATCGGACATTTTAATGGTTTCAGTTCCGATAATGGAGTAGGCTGATCCGTTTTTGGTCACTGTTACAGGAATGGAAACTGTTTTTGTAGTTCCTGCAATGGTAAGTTTACCGGAAACATTAGATTTTCCTACCGGAAGTGCAGCAGCAATAAATGTGATATTTGGAGCTTTATCAGCATTTAAAGCACCATATGCCTTGTTGTCCATCATTTTGCCTTTTGAACTTTTCAGGTTTTTAGCAGGCATTGAAAATTTCGCGTTGGTAATGGAATTTCCGCTTACTGTTCCGGAGAAAGTGGCAGAACTTGCTGTCATTTCCCAATCATGCATTGGTGATGTTCCTTCTACGGAAATTTTTGAACTTTTTTGAGAAAGGCTTTGTGCGCCCACCATTTGGGAAGCCATTAAAAAAAATGAAAAAACAGCAGTAGAGAGAATTGTTTTAATTGTTTTCATATTCTTAAAAATTTAATTGTTTTATTGAGGTTGTTTTATCTTTTATTGTAGAACAAAGGTATGATTCAATAAAAATATAAGCAATTTTTTTAATATGATATAAATCTTTATGTTGTCGTTTGAATAAATAATTATCAAAAAATTAACTAAAATTATGATGATTGTATAAATAATAAGTCATTATTGGTATTTCTGTATATCATTGCATTTTGTTCATTGATGAAAAAATAAATGACACTTCCGGATAAATGAAAATGAATGACGAAAGTCAGTGGATTTTTTTTGTTTAGCGGTAAAGAATTGGGTAAATTAAAATGGGTTTTATCAAAATATTTTCGCTTAGAAAAATAAAAGAGGAATCCGCGGATTCCTCTTTGTTTATGGAGTATGATTAAAATTATTTCGTTGTGGAAGATGCTGCTTTTGGCGAAACCTCAGGGCTGGTTTTCGGGTTTTCACCGGTGTGTTTTTCCACTTTTAGCTGAATTGTATAGGGGTTTTCGGCACTTCTTTTTTCTTTAGATGGCGTTACACTTTTCAAGGTAAAAGAATACCCATCGTATACAGCATTCTGATAATATCCTCTTCCTTCTATATTTACTGTTGCCAAATCAACGGTTTTTGGTCGGGCATGAACGCTCAGAAATTCCACTTTGGCAACGGCAGCACCCTGCCAAACACACTGTACGCCTTCCGGACAGCGGCTGTCTTCTGTAATCCCTTTGAATGTGATGTTCATTTTAAGATCGGCAAATTGAAGCGTTTCTCCTTCTTTAATATAAATATTCCCATTTTTATCAACATTTGCTGCGTTTTGTGAAGTTTTTGTGTCTTCTGAAGTTTGCGGGGTTTTATTTTCTGCATTTTCGTTGCCGATATTTTGACTTTTGCAATGGCTTAAAAGAACCAGAGAAAAAGCAAATAAGGTGAGTTTAGGATACATAATGAGAATTTTTAAATTTTAAAAAATATTGATTAGTACCACCAAAAACATGGCCAATCCTATCACAAAACTGAATCCGGTACCGACAAGAAACCCAACAAAAGCTCCTTTTACGGAATTCCATGCTTTCTTTTTATCATTAAAATCATGCAGCAGTTCACCAACAAAAACGCCCAGTAGCATTCCGATAAAAAATCCAAAAGGCGGAAAGAAAAACAATCCAATCAATGTTCCAACTACTGATCCTATGCTTCCCCAGCGCGTTCCTCCGTACTTTTTATTGGTTTTTGCAGGAATTACATAATTCAAAATGGCGGATGCTAAGGTCAGGATTCCGAAAATCCAGATGTACATCATGGGCAAATCGGCACCTGTTCCGAATTTATACAACAATAGCCCCGCAAAACTTAAAATAAGTCCCGGCAAAACGGGAAGAAAAGTTCCCACAATTCCGACAGCAATCACGATAAGGCTAACAAGTGAGATAATATGATTCTGATCCATAACTCTAAATAATAGTTAAAAGTAAACATTTTGAAATTGATTTAGAGAATGCTTTTTGTAATTTTGTCGCAATGGAGCAAAAAGTGATGGAGAATCAGGATCTTTTAAGAGCAATAAGCCAATCGGCACATATTTTTATTCGGGATCATTTTCCGGATGAGTTGGTGCTGGTCTTTCAGATTGTTTCCAAATTGGGGATTTTGTTCCTGATATTTTTGGTCTTTTACCTCTTTTTTAATCTGATTATTGATGTTCTTCTTCGGAAAATTTTTGATAAAAAAGAGCGTTTCCCATTTCTTAGTTCTTTATACAAAGCAGGTTCGGCTGTTTCAGTAAGCAGAATTATGGCGCTGATGATTTGTGAAACCGCCATTACCTCTGTTTTTTTTGATAATCATCCGGCTACCGTAACCGTTCTTACGCGGACTGTCCTTTTCCTCATTGTGATTTACAGTGCCAATCTCGCCTATAAATTCCTGAAAGCCATTGAATATTTCTATGAATTAAAAGTCGATCATTATCGTGTTATTGCCTTGCGTGCGGTTTCTCAAACAGTTCGTGCGATTGGAGTTGTAATTTTTGCTTTTATCGGATTCAGTATTCTTTTTGGGATTAAAGGTTCTACCATTTTTGGCTATGTAAGTGCATTTACGGCGGTTTTCTTTTTGATTTTCAGGGATTTTATTTTGGGATTTATTACCGGAATGCATGTGGCAACACAGCGCGCTTATAAAGTTGGCGATTGGGTAGGAATTGATAAATACCATTTGGAAGGAACCATTATGGATATTTCTATTTTAACCACGAAAATCAAGAATTTCGATCATACCATTTCTACAATTCCGACTTATGATCTGCTCAATACGGAAGTGAAAAACTACGAATCCATGCGTATTGGCAACAAAAGAAGAATTAAAAAATCCATAACCTTCAATATTAATTCTTTTGAATTTATAGAAGAAGATTTATTTGAAAAATTAGAAAAAATCAGCCTGATAAAAGATTATATGCTATCCATGAAAGGGAAAATCCGGCTGGATAATGCTGAAACGACCAACAACGAAAACGAAGATCTCAATTACCGCAAGCTTACCAATATCGGTGTTTACCGGAAATATGTAGAACTGTATCTAAAAAATAATCCCAATATCGACCAGAACGACACAGTCCTTACACGCCAGCTCGACATTACACCACAGGGAATGCCGCTGGAAATTTACTGCTTTACCACTTTTCCCGATCTGGAAGATTATGAACGAGTTCAGGCAGATATTTTCGACCATCTTTTGGTGGCGGCAAAAGCGTTTGAGCTTCAGATTATGCAGTTTCCGGGTGGGAATGTAAAGTCTTAACAAAAAAGAAGAAGAGAAAAAAATCATGACAAAACTTAGTGTAAATATCAATAAAATAGCCACTTTACGAAATGCTAGAGGAGGCGATGTTCCCAGTGTAACACAAATTGCAGTGGATGCTCAACGTTTTGGTGCACAGGGAATTACGATTCATCCAAGACCGGATGAACGGCATATTACCAGAAAAGATGTATATGATTTGAAACCATTGGTCACCACAGAATTCAATATTGAAGGAAATCCGCAGCCGGCTTTTGTAGAAATGGTTTTGGATGTGAAACCGGATCAGGTAACGCTGGTTCCTGATGCCGATAATGCGATTACTTCCAATGCGGGCTGGGACTGCAAAACACATCAGGATTTTCTGAAAGAAGTGATTGGAAAATTCAAAAATGCAGGAATCCGGACATCCGTTTTTATGGATCCCAATCCTGAAATGGTAAAATTTGCTGCAGAAACGGGAACCGACAGAATAGAGCTGTATACCGAAGCATACGCAAAAAATTATTTTGCAAACAAAGAATCTGCTATTGAATTGTATTACAAAACCGCTTTGGAAGCCTCAAAATATAATCTGGGAATCAATGCCGGACACGATTTAAGCCTTGAGAATCTGAAATATTTTGCAGAAAATATTCCCAATCTTTTGGAAGTTTCCATCGGTCATGCCTTAATTTCGGAAGCATTGTATCTTGGTTTGGAAAACACCATTCAAGCTTATTTGAAGCGTTTGGAAAAGTGGTGAATAAACTCTTAACTATGAGATATATGACTTTAAATTTGGAATTTTAAACTTTTAATCTGGAACAAAATGGGAGATCAACAGATTTTACATTCAAAAATATATGGAGAAGACCAATCGGGAACCCCACTTCTCGTGATTCACGGATTTCTCGGAATGCTCGATAACTGGGGAAGTTTCGGAAAAGAAATGGGAACGTATTTTCCGGTCCATCTTTTGGATCTTCGCAATCACGGAAAAAGTTTCTGGGCAGATGAAATGACACATGATGATCTTGCACACGATATTCTGCATTATATGGAATTTCACGGCATCGAAAAAGCCAATCTTCTCGGGCATTCTTTGGGCGGAAAAGCCGTGATGCAGTTTGCTATAAAATATCCTGTAAAAGTGAAGAAACTAATCGTAGTCGATATTTCACCAAAAGCATATCCTCCGCATCATCAAGGAATTTTGAAGGCTTTGGACAGCGTAGATTTTTCAAAAGTGAATTCGCGTCAGGAAGTGGAAGAAACTCTTTCACAATATATTCCCGAAAAATCAGTCATTCAATTTCTGGCGAAAAATCTGTATTGGACAGAAGACAAAAAACTCGCATGGCGATTCAATCTGGATACACTTTCCCGGCATTACAACGATTTTGTTTCCAATGCCATTAAATATGGAGTATTTTCCGGAGAAACACTTTTTATTAAAGGACAAAAATCCAATTATATTCTTCCTCAAGATGAATTTCAAATGAAGCAGCAGTTCCCTAATTCCAAAATTGTGGAAATTTCCGGTGCCGGACATTGGGTGCAGGCAGACAATCCGATCGATTTCAATCAGGTGGTGAAGGATTTTTTAATTGATGATAAAGTGTATTCATAAAAGCCTGCTCGAAATTTTCGGTGAAAATTTAAACTTGGTTTAAAAAAAATGTTAAACCCCAAAAATTCCCCTCTCCAAAAGAGAAGGGGATTTTTAGGATGAGGATTCTGTCTACAAAAAGCCTGGCTAAAAAAGGATCAGATGCAAAACTTTGGGATTAAAGTTTTTCCTTTCCCCATGAATTTACACCATCAATTACAATTTTGATTGATGAATATAATTTAGATAACATTCCTCCGGAATGCCTTTCGTTCTTTTGTTGGTGGGTATGGGGAAAATTATTTCAGTGCAAAAGTGCATTCCTGAGGAATGCTATCTGTGTAGAATAGATTTAAAATAAAATTGGGCGCGCACCGGAGATGCGCTATCTTTTATGAGAATATTATCTTGCATTTTATTTATTCTCGTTTTTTTTCTTAATCTCCATATTTTGAAATCAATTTAGATTTCTCTTATGAATTACTATGGATTTTTGCTTTCAAATATCGGTATGTTTCAATTTGTGAGCGGAAAGGTTCATTTTCGTTTTTTACATATTTATTCAATAATTTATTGTCCAGAATTCGGGCTTTTACATTGTCCTTTAACTGAATATCGAGAATGTCTTTCAGTTCTTTTTTTAGGTTTTTCTGGGTGACTTTTACGGCGGCTTCAATACGGTAATCGAGGTTTCGCGTCATCCAGTCTGCGGAAGAAATGTACATATCTTCGGCTCCTTTGTTGTAGAAATACATCACTCTTGCATGTTCCAGATACTCATCAACAATAGAAATTCCATAGAGTTTCTTTTTAAAATCCTTCTGATTCAGGGCACAGTAAATTCCGCGTACAATCAGTTTAGTATCTACACCGGCTATTGCGGCTTCATAGAGTTTTAAAATCAGTTGGCGGTCGCTTAAAGAATTTACTTTAATAATCATTTCGGATTTTCTGCCGGCTTTGGCTTCTTCAATTTCACGGTCGATATGCTGGATGATTTTTTCGCGCATAAATTGCGGACAAACCATCAGTTTGTTGCAGGTTTTCAGGATCGGAAGTGGATCTTCTTTGGGTTTATTGAGTACTTTAAATACTTTGTTGATGTCGGCCATCACTCCACGATCCGAAGTGAAAAGCAAATGATCTCCGTAAATTTTTGCTGTTTTTTCATTGAAATTTCCGGTGCTCACAAATCCGTATTGTAAGGTTTTCCCGTTCATTCTTTTTTTAATCACACACAATTTAGCGTGCACTTTTTTGTTTGGCAGTCCCACCAAAACTTTTACGCCTTCTTCTTCCAGAAGTTGCTTCCATTCCAGATTGGCTTCTTCATCAAACCGGGCGCGGAGTTCGATCATTACCGTTACATCTTTTCCGTTTCGTGCTGCATTGATGAGTGCATTGATGATTTTTGAATTACTCGCCAAACGATAGGCCGTAATCTGGATGGATTTTACATTCGGATCCATTGCACTTTCCCGCAGCAAATCAATTACAGGGCGGTAATTGTGATAAGGAAAAGTAAGCAGAATATCTTCTTTTAATATGGTTTCCGTGATACGGTGATCGTTCGGAAATGCAGGATGATTAAAAGAGGTGCGCTCAATCGGCTGCTTGTATTCTTTGAAAACATTCGGGAAATCCATAAAATGCCGGAAATTGTGAATTTTTCCTCCCGGGATTATGCTGTCTTTTTGCGTAAGATTCAGTTTTTTAATCAGGAATTCCAGAAGCGCTTTATCCATATCTCGGTCGAAAACAAAACGGGTTGGTTTCCCTTTTCGCCGGCTTTTAATTCCTTTTTCAATTTTTTCTGCGAGGTTGGTTCGGATGTCATTATCGAGATCGAATTCTGCATCTTTGGTTACTTTAAATGCGTTTGCGTGATAATCATCATAACCGAAAAAAGAAAATATCTCCGGAAGCATAAACGTCACCACATCTTCCAGAAGCATAACATTCTTTTCGTCTTTTTCGGAAGGAAGCATTACAAAACGTCCGATAAAACGGGTCGGCATCTCAATAATGGCAAAATTACTCTGGTACTGCCATTCTTTACGGCGCATGGCAATTCCGAGATACAGACTTTTGTCGCGGAGATATGGCATGGGCTTGTTTTCATGCAGCAGAATCGGGATAATATTGGATTCCACCACTTCATCAAAATATTGTTTTACAAATACTTTCTGCTTGGCGGTAAGATTTTTTGCCGTTTTGATGAACACTTTATGTTCTGCCATTTCATCCTGAATAATTTTCCAGGTATGGGTAAAATCTTCCTGCTGCTTGATTACAATATCATTAATCTTCTGCAGGATTTTAGAGGGTGGCTGATAAAATGATTCCGAAATGATTTTGTTTTTAAAATCCATTGCTCTTTTCAATCCGGCAACCCGAACCCGGAAAAATTCATCAAGATTGTTGGAAAATATTCCTAAAAAGCGGATTCTGAGGTGTAAAGGGACGGTTTCGTCCATGGCTTCCTGCATCACACGTTCGTTGAAAGCAAGCCAAGTAATATCGCGGGGATTAAATTCTTGTGACATATCTATAAAATGCGGTTGCTCAAAGATAATTAATTCGCCATTTTTTAATAAGAATTCTATTTTAAATTTTCAAAATATGTCAATTTGTCAGAAATTCTGACGTGGTATAAAACTTGAGAAATCCAGAGTGTTAAAAATAAACCAACAAGATTTAAAAAAAATAAAAATATATTATGAGCAAAATAATTGGAATAGACTTAGGAACTACCAACTCTTGCGTTGCCGTTATGGAAGGTAAAGATCCGGTAGTAATTGCAAACGCTGAAGGTAAAAGAACCACACCATCCGTTGTCGCTTTTACCAAAGACGGAGAACGATTAGTAGGAGATCCTGCTAAAAGACAGGCGGTAACCAACCCTCACAACACCGTGTACTCTATTAAAAGATTTATCGGAACGCACTTTAAAGATGATGCTTCTGAAGTTTCCAGAGTACCGTATGAAGTGGTTTCCGGACCAAATGATACCATTCGTGTAAAAATCGACGGAAGAGAATATTCTCCACAGGAAATTTCTGCAATGATTCTTCAGAAAATGAAAAAAACTGCAGAAGACTATCTTGGACAGGAAGTAACAAGAGCCGTAATTACCGTTCCTGCGTACTTTAATGATGCCCAAAGACAGGCGACCAAAGAAGCCGGAGAAATCGCAGGACTTACCGTAGAAAGAATTATTAATGAACCAACTGCCGCAGCATTAGCTTACGGTTTGGATAAAAATACAAAAGACCAGAAAATCGCAGTATATGACCTTGGTGGTGGTACTTTCGATATTTCAATCCTTGATTTGGGAGATGGCGTTTTCGAAGTATTGTCTACAAACGGAGATACACACCTTGGTGGTGATGATTTTGATGATGTAATCATCAATTGGCTGGTAGATGAATTTAAAAACGAAGAAGGAGTAGATTTAAAAGCAGATGCAATTGCACTTCAACGTTTGAAAGAAGCTGCAGAAAAAGCAAAAATTGAATTGTCTGCTGCATCTCAAACCGAAATCAACCTTCCGTATATTACGGCAACCGCATCAGGTCCTAAACACTTGGTGAAAACATTAACAAGAGCAAAATTCGAACAACTTTCCGCAGATTTGGTAAGACGCTCAATGGAACCTTGTAAAAAAGCATTATCCGATGCAGGTTTGTCTACATCTGAGATTGATGAGGTAATTTTGGTAGGAGGTTCTACACGTATCCCGATTATTCAGGAAGAAGTAGAAAAATTCTTCGGTAAAAAACCTTCAAAAGGAGTAAATCCGGATGAAGTAGTTGCGGTAGGTGCTGCAATTCAGGGTGGTGTATTAACTGGTGATGTGAAAGATGTATTGTTGCTTGATGTAACTCCGCTTTCATTAGGTATTGAAACCATGGGATCCGTATTCACCAAATTAATTGATGCGAATACCACTATCCCAACCAAAAAATCTGAAGTCTTCTCAACCGCAAGCGACAATCAGCCTGCAGTAAGCATTAGAGTAGGACAGGGAGAAAGACCAATGTTCAGCGATAATAAAGAAATTGGTAAATTTGATTTGACCGATATTCCACCAGCACCAAGAGGCGTTCCTCAAATTGAAGTAACCTTCGATATTGATGCCAACGGTATCCTGAGCGTTTCTGCAAAAGATAAAGGAACAGGTAAAGAACAGTCCATTAAAATTCAGGCTTCTTCCGGACTTTCCGATGCAGAAATCGAAAGAATGAAAAAAGAAGCAGAACAAAATGCAGCTGCCGATGCAAAACGTAAAGAAGATGCAGATGTGGTAAATAAAGCTGACGGACAAATCTTCCAGACTGAAAAACAGATGAAAGAATTCGGAGATAAAATCTCTGCGGATAAAAAATCTGCTATCGAATCTGCACTTGCAGAACTGAAAACCGCTTTTGAAGCTAAAGATACTGCGACCATCAAAACAAAATCAGAAGCCTTGGATGCAGCTTGGACTGCCGCTTCTGAAGAATTGTACAACGCACAGCAAGGTCAACCCGGAGCAGAACAAGCACAAGGAAATCCTAATAACGGAGCAAACGGTGCAGAAGATGTACAGGATGCAGACTTTGAAGAAGTGAAGTAATTAGCAATTAATAATAAGCAATAAACCGCTGTAAACGTAATGTTTGCAGCGGTTTTTTTTCATACTAAATCGGGCATATGAATACCGTTCAGTTTATTTATTAAAAAAAAATTAAGAAAATTATACCAAAAATAATATCCTCCTGCCCAAATTACATACAAAGTATAGAAACGAAATAATTTATAATTTTGTGTTTAAACTAAATCATTCTTCGGCTGCGTTTTTCATTCGGTATATGACCAAAATTTTACTTTACCTATTTATATTTTTATCTGTATTTTATTATGGACAGCAATCTGTTACACAAAAGTATATAGATCAGCGGATTACAGAAATCACAAAAAATGCTGATAGTAAAAACACAGGAACTCTGGCAAATAAAACTTATTTTGATTCTAAAAGCATTAACTATAATTTGGGTATGATAAAAAGCCTGATTATCCTTGCTAATTTTAATTATAATCTGGGTAAGTACGAAGAGGTTATAAAGTACGCTTCTGAAGCGGAGAATATGGCTTACAAAGAAGATAATATCCAATATATTGCAGAGTCATTACAGCAGAAAGGGCAAGGTTTTACAGAGTTGGGTTTTACAGAAAAAGCTAATGAAGTATATATAAAAGCCCTTGGTTATGCCAGGAAAATAAAAAATCATAATGAAAAAAATTTTCGTCTTGGATTTATCAGTAGTGCATTAGCTTATAATAAGGAAAAAATCGGAGTTGCTAATGATTCTGTATTGTCTTATTTTAATAAAAGCCTGATCTATTATCAAAAGCTTTCAGATGATTTTAAAAGTAAAAATGTAATAATGGCTTTGTCTTACAACAATATTGGGCTTTGCTATTTGAAAAAGAATGATTACAGGCTAGCTGTAGAAAATGTTAAAAAAGCCATTGCGCTCAACGATACCAAAGGAGGAAATGAGCTTCTCAAAGGATACAACTTTTTGGCGCTGGGTGACATTTATTTAAAAGAAAAAAAATTGGATTCCTCAATGATCTACTACAAGAAAGGTTGGGCAATCGGTGAAAAGTTCAAAAACCCTTATCTGCGAAAAGATATTTATAAAGGAATTTCTACGGTATTTAAAGATTCTGGCAAAAAAGATTCTGCACAGATTTTTTTGCAAAAATATGTCACCGTTACAGACAGTCTTTCTGCAATCGAAATGAAATCTGTAAAAACACCATTGAAACAGATATTAAAGGAAAAAGACAACGACTTCAATCAATCCAAAAAGAATATCTACTTACTCTCTTTTTTCATAATTGCATTGGCGGTATTCTTCGGATTTACAGGAATAAGAAATTCAATACGTGACAAGAAAAAATACAAACAACTGATTCAAAAATTAAAAACTGGAGAAGAATTAAAAGAGAAAAATATGCTCTCCCAAGATTCAGTTGAAAACGCAATATTGGATGAGACAAAAAATGACAATTCAGTCAAAATATCTCAAAAAAAAGAAAGTGAAATACTGGAGAAGATTAAATGGTTTGAACAAAACCATCATTTTACAGACCCAAATCTCAATATGTCGGTTTTAGCCGGGATGCTCAATACCAACCCAAGATACCTCTCCGAAATTATTAAAAAAGAGAAGGGGAAAAATTATAATCAATATATGAATGAGATCAGAATTAATTATATCGTAAATCTTCTTTATAAAGATGAAAAATTCCGTAGCTACAAGATAAGTTATCTGGCGACTTATTGTGGCTTTACTTCAAGAAATGTTTTTGCTTCGGTTTTTAAAAAAGAAACAGGAATCTCTCCATCAACCTTTATAACAGAGCTTAATAAAGATCATCCGGAACTATAATAAGATGCACCGGATTCCGAATTTATAACATATATGAATATTTTTTTAGGGTTAATCCAGTTATTTTAGCCCAAAATTATTTTATATATGAAAAAGATCTATTTTATCTTATTTGCAGGGCTCGTCACGTCTCAATCGGTTCTCGCGCAAAACAACGGAACAATCGAGTTTTGGAAATTTCCCGACACTGCCGGAGGAACTGCCCTTTATTCTATTAATGATTCTGGTTCTGCGGTTGGTATGACTCAATATTATGACTATGCTAATTCTCAGGTAATTCCTGTTGAAGCTGGAATTACGATGATGATGAAAATTAACAATCAGAATGATGTAGCAGGAAGAATGCCATATGGTTCCGAAGGTTTACTTCAGTCTGCTTACCGAAAAAATGGTACATGGAAGCCCATAGGTTATTTTCCGGGAGAAAATCCTCAAAATCTGGGTGCTTTTTCCGGCACATACAGCATATCCAATAACAGTAAGTATGTGGTAGGACAAATATCAAGCGATGGTATTACAAGCAATCCGTTTGTTTTCGATACAGAAACTTCTGTCATAAAAAAAATCAATAACCCCGAAAATGTAGTAAATGCGCGAGCTAATGGTGTGAACGATTCCGGAATTGCCGTAGGATATGTAGACAGGCCTGATCTGGCAGGAGGCAGTACTTTTCGTCTTCCCGTCTATTTTACATCTGATGGAGAAGCTCATTATATACTATCAGATATTCCTGGCAGAGGTGAGTCCATTGATATTAATAATGCCGGACAGGTTGTAGGTTCAAAAGGAACTTCACTTTTTATTTATGATGTTAATACAGGAAATTATCAATTGTTCGATGCTCCGGACGGATTGCTTTACAGTACATTTACGGAAATTTCTGAAAATGGAATTGCAGTGGGTTACGGAGGAGATGTTTTCAATAGAAAAAGTATCGTATACCATCCTAAACTGGGCTCAAAACCTTTAGTTCTTGAGGATATCCTGGCTGCTAAAGGGGTGCAGATTACAACGTTTGATGGGAAACTCGGGACTGCTATGGCAATTTCCCCAGATGGTAATTTTATTACAGGAATGGATAATAATGGTCCAACTCTCCTGAGTGCGGTGGGATGGATTCTCAACCTTAACGACAAATTGCTTCCTGAAAGTGATTGTGTAATCAGTTGTCCAAATGACATTTCTACAACAGTAGCATCAGGTACCTCATCTGCAGTTGTTAATTATGACCTGCCAATAACGTGTGACCAAAGTTCATCTGCAGGTTTAACGGTTATCAGAAAAGAAGGATTGGATTCAGGATCTGAATTTCCCATTGGAACAACTACCGTTGTCCATCATCTCGTAGATGCGGAAGGTAATATCCTTTATGTTTGCAGCTTCAATGTTACGGTAAACGATGTGTATTGTGTGCTGTCTCCCGTTATTACAGATGTTACCATTCCTATAACGCACGTTAAATTTGGAGGAATAGATAATGCCTCTCCTGCAGATTCCACAACAGGACACGAATACTTTTTAACCACGACAGCAGAAGTAAAACCTACAGACGAGTACCCATTATCTGTACAGGCAGCAAACACTTACGGATTACCTTTCATTGCAGGCGTTTATATTGACTGGAATCAAAATTTTGATTTTTCAGATGATGGAGAGTTTTACAGTCTGGACACGCTTATGTCTGATGGTAGTGCTCCTGCGGAGGTTTCCACTAACATTACAGTTCCTGCAGATGCTAAGCTTGGTGCTACCAGGATGAGAGTAATTATGCAGTATGATTTGGGAGGGCAAGTTATTAGTCCGTGCGATGCAAGTCTATTTTTCTATGGGCAGGTTGAGGATTACACCGTCAATGTATCTGAAAAATTAGCAGTTTCCGATATTTCAAAATCTAAAATTTCTTACTATCCAAATCCTGTTACAGATGTTTTGAATATAAATTCAGATAAAGAAATCCGATTGATATCTGTATTTGATATCAGTGGTAGAAAGATCGTAGAACAAAAGAGCCAAACCAAAAAAGCTATAGTTAATATTGAAAACCTGAGTGCAGGAACATATTTGGTGTCCATTACAGATAGTAATAACAAGCTTCAGACTATAAAGATCATCAAAAAATAAAAATTAATTTGATTAGTACCCTAAGGCCGGTTCAAAAGTGAACCGGCTTTTTCTATGTTTCCATATTTTGCATTTTCTATACCGATACATCCAAGCAATAGTGAATACAATTTATAAATTTCTATTTTTGCTTACGGATCAGTCAGCATTTTGATCTGGTTAATGAAAATGAACAATTTTTCGATTGTTTATATTTTGGAAAAGTATAATGAGAATATATATATACATATTAATTTTTTTCATCACGGGGTTTACCAATGCGCAGCATCTTTCTACTAAAAAGGAAATTGATAAGTCCATTGATAAGGCGAAGGATTATGCAGACAGTCTTCAGTTGGAATCCATTAACCAGGCATTTGATATTTATAAAGCTTCGAAAAAATTGGATTATAATATTGGGATGATCAAAAGCCTCTTATTAATGGCGCATCATAATTATAATCTGGGCAAATATGAAGAGGTTGTGAAGTATGCTTCTCAGGCAGAACAACTGGCTTATGAGGAAAAAAAGCCTGAATACATTGCTGCTGCCTTACAACACAAAGGTCAGGGATTTACAGATTTAGGATTTACAGAAAAAGGGAGGGAAATCTTTAGAAAAGCCCTAAACTATGCCCGGGACATAAAAGATCAAAATCAGAAAAATTTCCGGTTGGGCTATCTGAATGCCGCTTTAGCCAAGAACAATCAGATAGGGGCAATGAGCAAAGATTCTGTTTTGTTTTATTTTCAGAGAAGTATTGATCATTACAAGCGGCTGTCTGATAGTTTTCCCAGAAAGAATGCAGCGCTTTCCCTGTCTTATGTAAATATTGGAGATTATTACCTGAAACATAACAATTCCACTCTTGCAGCTGAAAATGTTAAAAAAGCAATTACATTCAACAGTCACAAAAATGGAAGCAGGCTTCTAAAGGGGTACAATCTGTCCATACTAGCAAATATTTATAACAAAGAAAAAAAATATGATTCTTCGTTGATTATTTATAAAGAAGGATTAGCAATTGGGAACAATCTGAAAAACCCATACTTGCTGAAAGATATTTACAAAGGAATGTCTACAGCTTTCAGGGAAATGAAGAAGGAGGATTCTGCACAATTGTATTTGCGAAAATATGTAAGAGTTAAGGATAGCCTTTCAGCTGTTGAAATGAAATCCGTCAATACACCTTTGAAAGAAATTTTGGATGAAAAAAACAAAGAATTCAGTCAGTCATCCAGAAACACGTATCTTATTTTCTTTGGAATATTAGGAATTGCTCTCATATTTGCAGTAATTGGCATAAAAAAATCAATCACTGCAAAGAAAAGATATACGCAGCTGATCCGGAAATTACAACAGGAAGTAACGGAGAAAGAAAAACAACTGCCTGCTGAAACAAAAAGAACAGAAAAGCCGAAAACACAGAATCCATTAAAAATTCCACCTGAGAAAGAGAAAGAAATCTTAGAAAAACTGGATTTATTTGAGAAAAATAATCAGTTTACGGATCCTGAGCTCAGTATGTCTGTTCTCGCCGGGATGCTGAATACCAATCCCCGATACCTTTCGGAAATTATAAAAAAAGAAAAAGACAAAAATTACAATCAATATATTAATGAGTTGAGGATTAACTTTATCATTAATACACTTTACAAAAATAAACAGTTCCGTGAGTATAAAATAAGTTACCTTGCAACTTATTGTGGTTTTACTTCCCGGGTGATTTTTGCTGCCGTCTTCAAATCTGAAACAGGAATCAGTCCCTCACATTTTATTGCACAAATGAAAAAAGACGGGCTGTAAACATATATAAAGATGATAGATATTCGGAATTCCGGTCATCTATCACATTAGATCACAGATATATTCTTCTACTTTTGGAAAAATTATATGTGTGATATGAAAAAAATTCTCTACCTATTTTGCTCTTTTACGTTTGCATCTGCTTATGCACAAACAGAGCTTGTTTTTGTCTTTTTTAAGGATAAACCGAACGCAGCAGCTTTTTACGCCAATCCTTTAACGGAACTGACGCAAAAAGCACTGGATCGCCGTACAAATCTGGGAATCGCATTAAATGATCAGGATGCACCAATTGAACCGACATATATTCAGAATGTCAGGAACTTAGGATTTACCGTAACCGATTATTCCAAATGGCTGAATGGCGTGGCTGTAAATGCAACAGCAGAACAAATAATTCTTTTAGAATCACAATCATATGTACAGAACGTAGAATCTTTTGTGAAAAACCCTTCTGGTGGAAAAGGACCTCACCAAAATGAATTTGAAAAAATTGAAGCGAAATTAAGCAACGAAGCCAATTTTGATTATGGTAGTGCAACCGCTCAGATGGAACAAATTAATTTGATAGCGCTACACCAACAAGGTTTTACCGGGGAAGGTATTACCATTGCTCTTTTAGATAACGGGTACCAGAAAGTAGATACAGGTTCTACTTTCGCCAGATTACGGGATCATAATAAAATTAAAGGTGGATATAATTTTGTATTAAAGAATTCTAATCTCTATCAAATAGGTGCCTTAAATTATCATGGTACATATTGTCTTGGAACTATAGGTGGTTATGTTGAAGGCAGTTATGCCGGTTCTGCACCTGATGCAGAATACTATTTATATGTTACAGAAACAAGAACAGAAGAGATTCCCGAAGAGGAATTATATTGGATAGAAGGAGCCGAAGATGCCGACAGAAAAGGGGTGGACATCATTTCTTCCTCTTTAGCCTATAGTACTTTTGATGATTCCAGATATAATTATACTTACTCCGATATGACGGGGACACGCTCTTTCATTGCAAGAGGAGCACAAATTGCCGCTGAAAAAGGCATTCTTATTTTTGAAGCAGCTGGAAATAGCGGTGATAGCACCTGGCACTATATCTTAACGCCAGGTGATAACGAAAAAGTTTTTACGGTAGGTGCTGTTACAGCAGACGGAACAAGTTCAGATTTCTCATCTTATGGGCCTAATTATTTAGGAATCATAAAACCAGATGCAAGTGCTCTGGGAAGTAATACCGTCTTAGTTTATAATGATAACATAATCCAATCCAGCGGAACCTCTTTTTCAACTCCTTTAGCAGCAGGTGGTACAGCAAGCCTTTTGCAGGCGCTGCCAAAAACAACAAGCCGAGAACTGATTAAGAATACACTTAGGCAGAATGCATCTCTATACCCCTCCAATACAGCTCAGATGGGATATGGGATTTTAAATTTCGGGGATGCCTATACCCAATTATCGGAAACCTTGACAGCAAGTGAAATCGACAAAGAATTGACTGTCAGTATTTATCCCAACCCAAATAGCGGACAGTTTACATTACAAGCCAAAAGTGAGGGAAATATCAGGATTTATGATACAAATGGCAGATTATTATATTCTGGAAAAGTGAATAAAGGGAATAACCAGATGAACATAAACCTCAGCTCAGGACTTTATATTCTTGTTTTAGACGCTCAGGGAAGAAAGGTTTCTGAAAAAATAATTGTGAAATAATTCTGTACCGTATCGAATCCTTATTAATAAATTCTAATCTAAATAAAATTATTAAAATGAAGAAAATTTTACTTCCGGGTCTGTTTGCATTAGGAATTTTTGCAAATGCCCAAGTGGATGTTTCAGCTACATCAGGAACTTCCACTGCAACCTACACCACTCTGAAAGATGCCTTTGATGCAGTGAATGCAGGCACGCATCAGGGAGACATCCAGCTCACGATTACGGCAAATATAACAGAAACAGCTACCGCGGTTCTTAATGCCGGGCTTGCCTACACATCACTGAATATAAAGCCGGCAACAGGAGTCACCCCAATGATTACTGCAGATATAGCAGGTGGTGCTGTTCTCAGAATTTTAGGAAATAGTGCAACGATTGACGGTTCCAATACTGCAAACGGTACAACCCGTGACCTTACCATACAAAATACCGCTACAACCTTGCCTTATGTAATTCAGGCAGGATCTTCAGTTGCAGATGCTCCCTTGGATAATGTTGTGATTAAAAATACAAATATTATCAGCGGAACTGTGGCTTCTGAAAGTTATGGTATTTCTTTAGGAAACGGAGAAGGTGCCATAACAACTGGTTTTTTCAAAGATATTTTGATTGAGAATAACAGTGTGAAAAATTCTTATGCGGCAATTCATGCTGCAGCAACAGTAGCAATAGGAAATGGGAAAACTACAGTAAAGGACAATGATCTTGCTGCTTCCGGAGAACAGGCAATTAGCCAGACGGGGATTTATCTGCAGGGAACAGATGGCAGTATTATCGAAAACAACCAGATCTTCGTTTCAGGATCTAACAATGCAAGTAAAAGAGGAATCTGGGTTGGAGAGGGAGCCATAAATACAACAGTCCATAAGAATAATATTACAGGTGTAGCATTCACAGGCGCTACCAACCAAAGCTATCAGTGCTCAGGAATACTTATTGCGAGCGGAAGCACAGGTGTTAGTGCGAATGCCAACAATATAATATCTGAAAATACAATATCTAATGTTTCTACAACCGGAAGATCTTTTGCAAATGGTATTAGTATTTCAGGATCTAATACTTCCCTGACCGGAGGTGTAATAATTAAAAACAATAAAATAAGTAGTATTTATAATCCAAATACCGGAGGATACGGAGCAGAAGGAATTTTGATAAATAATACAGATGGTAACAACGGAGGTGTGCTTATTTTTAATAATTTTATTTCTGATGTCTGGGCTTATGGAAAAAATGCCTTCTTGTTTAGCAGCAATGGGTATGGAATAACTGTTAACAAAGGAACAGGAATAAAAATCTATAACAATACAGTCTATCTGGCAACCAATCAGACAGTAGCGACCGGTATGACTGCCGCTATGTACGTGGGAGTAGATACTACTGTGGCTGGCTCCATAGATCTTAGAAATAATATATTTGTAAATGCACAGACTACCTCGACGCGATATGCAATTTACAGTGCCACACCAGATAATTCTATCTTTAGCAATATTGATTACAACAATTATTATTCAGCTGGTACAGCTTTAGGATACATACAACTTATAAGAACAGGGCTTTCCAACATACAAAGCGGTTTTGGTGGAAATATGAACTCGCATAGTATTTTACCTGAATTTGTATCAGCTACAGACTTACATCTTACCACCTCCAATACCGCACTGGACGATCTTGGTACTCCATTGGCAGAGGTATCAACAGACATAGATGGAGAAGTAAGAAATACTACTGCACCGGATATAGGCGCAGATGAATTTACATCCGTTAGTTTGGGAACAAGCAATATTGTGAAAGAAAAAATTTCATTATATCCAAATCCTTTCAGGGATGTACTGAACATCTCAGATGTAAAAGAGGTAAAACAAATTACAATCATGGATATTACAGGAAGACAAATAAAAACTGTAAAGCCCGAATCTCAGATAAATCTTTCCGGGCTGTCCGCCGGAGTGTATATGGTAAGTATACATTTTGCTGATGGAAGAATACAAACGGTTAAGACCATAAAGAAATAAAACTTAATTTGATTAGTACCCTAAGGCCGGTTCAAAAGTGAACCGGCTTTTTATATGCTTCCATATTTTGTATTTTCTATGCCAATAGATTCAAAATAGTAAATACAAATTATAAATTTCTATTTTTGCTTACGGATCGGTCAATATTCTGATCTGGTTAATGAAAATGAACAAAGCGGTACTGTATGTAATTATATTTCTTTTATCCAACTATTCGTATGCTCAGAAATCAATTAAGGAAATAGATCAGATTATTCAGAAAGCGGTAAAATACGGAGATCGCAATCAGCAGGGAGCAATTTCTCTGGCTCAGGAAGCATACCACTCTTCCAAAAAAATAGGCTATAATAAAGGTATGGTTAAAAGCCTTATCATTATTGCACATAATAACTATAATCTCGGTAAGTACGAAGAAGTTTTCAAATATGCGACAGAAGCCGAAAAACTTGCCTATATTGAAAATACTCCGGAAACAATTGCAGAAGTAATGCAGCTCAAAGGACAGGGATATTTTGAGCTTGGTTTTCTAAAACAAAGTAAAGAAACTTATAAGAAGGGAATTTCTTATACTGCTAAGATTAAGAATAAAGATGATCTGAATTACAGGCAGGGATTTCTGAACAGCGCACTGGCACTTACTGTTGAAAAGGAAGGTCTGGCAAAAGATTCCATCATATATTACCTTCAGAAAAGCCTTGCTAATTACGAAAATCTTTCTTCAGGCTATCGTTACAGAGGAATTGTAATCTCGATGACCTATTCAAATATGGGAGTATATTATTTTAAGCAGAATCAAAACAAATCGGCGGTTAATAATATTAAAAAAGCCATTTCTTTAAACAACAATTCAGCAGGAAGTGAGCATATCAAAGCCCGAAATCTTTATCTTCTGGGAGAGATTTATTCTAAAGAAAAAAAGAATGATTCATCTTTAATATACTACAGGCAAGGATTAGAGATAGCCAAAAAACTAAAAAACCCATACAGGCTGGAAGAAATATACAAAGGACTTTCTGAACTCTATAGCAGTACCAAAACAATAGATTCCGCACAGCTTTATTTACAGAAATATGTAACCATCAAAGACAGTCTGAGCACGGTGGAAAAAAGCTCGGTAAAAACGCCGTTGAAAAATATTCTGGATCAAAAAGATCTGGAATTCAACGAATCAAAAAAGAATATTTATATTTTAGCAGGCATTGCACTGTTTTCTGTTCTCGTTATTTGCAGTGCATTGATGTATGATTCAAGAAAATCGAGGCGAAACTATAAACGTCTTATTCATAAACTGGAAACAGAGAAAAGCGAAACCCCAAAAATTCCCTTTGATGCTTTATCGCAAAAAGATATATTACCAGAAGAAATACCTTTCAAAAAACAACCTTCCGGAATTTTGCAGGAAACAGAAAAAGAAATTATTGATAAATTAAATGATTTTGAAAAAGGGAACGATTATATAAATCCGGATCTCAGTATGCCAATGCTTGCCGGTATGCTAAACACAAATCCCAGATATCTTTCCGAAATCATCAATAAGACCAAAGGGAAAAACTACAACCAGTATATTAACCAGCTAAGAATTAATTTTATTGTTGATACCTTATACAAAGACAAAATTTTTCTGGAATACAAAATAAGTTATCTTGCCGATTACTGCGGATTCTCTTCAAGAGAAGTATTCGCTTCCGTTTTTAAAAAAGAAACCGGAGTGAGTCCTTCTTATTTTATAAACCATTTAAAAAAAGAAAATCAGTCCGGACAGGCTTAATAAGATGTAATAAATTCAGCATTCATAACAATAACGTTTCATATTTCTCCTAAATTCTTTATTCCTTTAGCAGAAATTTAAATTTAGTGATTATGAAAAGAATTTACTTTCTTATGTTCAGTTTCGCCGTTTTGTGGCAAACCGGCAATGCACAAACCATTCCACAGCGGACAGTCGGCGGAAAATTTTCAGCAGATCAGCAAAAAATTAAAGCATCGGATTATAACTCCGTCTTTGGCACCAGCGACCGGGAATTACGGTCCCAAGAAAACAATAATACTCCGTTTTCTAAAGTGGTAAAAAAGAAAAACACCAATAAAGTCAACGGAATTGACTTTCTTTTATTTGGGTCGCATATTTATGATATCAATGATGCCGGTCTTGCCATAAATCCCGGTGGTTATTACAATTATTTTACTGAGGAATTCTCATCTATTGAGCCGGAGGGCAAATCGATGTACAGAATTAACAAAAGTGGGAATGTGGTAGGCGATATGGTTTATGCCGAATATATTTCACAGCCGGGTTATAAATTAGGTACTACGTGGACAGGAGTAGGTTATTTTCCGGGAGACACACCGGATTTAGGCTGGTTTGCTTCGGGAATGAGCATATCGGAAAACAGCAAATACGTTACAGGGCAAATAGCAGTTGGATATAGCAACAGTTATCCCTTTGTTTACGATACAGAAACCAATACTCTGACCAAATTGTCTCATACGGAATATGATAACGGTCGTGGACAGGGGGTGAATTCTTCCGGAATTGTTGCCGGTTGGGTAGACAGAGACGACCTGGTAGAATGGGGAACATTCCGTGTCCCTGTATATTACACAGCAGATGGAGCAATACACTATATTGACTTTGATGCGGAAGAAGGAGGTGAAGCCTGGGATATAAATGATGCCGGACAGATTGTGGGAAACAAAGGTGGAAAACCTTTTATATACGATATCAATACAGGAATATATAAATCCTTTTCTGTACCCCAGAATATGATTGGAGCAACCTTTCTTTCTGTCTCAGATAATGGTATTGCGGTAGGCTATGGTGGCGATTTGGGGGAAAGAGAAGTAATTATTTATCATCCGTCTTTAGGTTCCGGAATTCTATTGTTAAAGGATATTCTTGCTCAAAAAGGAGTGGAAGTTCCTACATTTGACGGCAGAACCGGAACCGGAATGGCAATTTCACCAAATGGGCAATTTATTTCGGGATTTGATAATACAGCACCTATTGTTTTTGCACAGGGCTGGATCATTAATCTGAATGACCAGCTTTTTTCTGAGAATGATTGTACAATAGCTTGCCCAAGTGATATCTATATGCCACCGGTACAGGGTGCTATTGGTGCGGTTGTGAATTATGATTTACCTATAAGCTGTGATCAGAGTAGCTCAGAAAACCTTTCTGTTCAGTTAATTGAAGGGCTGCCTTCAGGCTCAGAATTCCCTATTGGTACAACCCCTGTAAAACACCATTTGGTAGATGCCGAAGGCAATATTATATACGTCTGTAGTTTCACTGTAACTGTCGCGGATACATACTGCCAGAATGCTCCTTTATATGGTGTTGTCCCTATTACCAATGTGAAATTTGGAACCATAAATAATTCTTCTTCACCTGTATCCACTTCTGGACACGAATATTTTCTTAGTCCATCAGCAAATGTGGAGCAAGGTTCAGTTAATGAACTCACCATAACAGCAGATACAACTTATGAACTTAACTATGCTGCAGGTGCATATATTGACTGGAATAATAATGGAATTTTTACAGATGAAGGAGAATTCTATGATTTGGGTGAAATTATGTCTGATGGTTCAGCCCCTGCCAGTGTTTCTGCAAATATTACAGTTCCGGCAGATGCACAAACAGGATTCAGAAGGATGAGAGTAATTATGAAATATGATTGGAATGAACCAATGGCTCCAATAGATCCGTGCGAGGATAATGATTTCTATGTTGGTCAGGTTGAAGATTATACAGTTAATGTAACAGAGAACTTAGCAGTTTCCGATATCAGAAAAAATAATATTTCTGTTTATCCGAATCCTGTGAATGACATATTGAATATATCCTCAGATCAAGAAATTCATTCAATTAAAATATATGATTTATCAGGGAAAAATATCCTTAACACATACAAAAAAGGAAAACAAATACAAGTAGATTTTTCAGGATTAGCATCAGGTACATATATTTTGAATATCAATGATGTAAATAATAAGTCACAATCAGCAAAAGTTATTAAAAAATAAATATTGAGGATTTTTAAAAATTATTTAAGCTATTGATGGATATTTTATGGTAAATTCTTGCTTTTAGATTTAAAGAACTAATCAAAAAAATAGGAAGCATATCATATAATCCTTTCAAAAAAATATCAAAATTGAATAATACATATAAGCATTTAAATCACTAAAAATAACTCTTATTTTATCACGCGATAGATAATGTTTATTGAATATATATTCTTTGTTTGAATTGACTTAGCAATCGCTGATTAGAATTAATTAGATATAATTATAAAACCGCTGTAAACGTAATGTTTGCAGCGGTTTTTTATTTAGCTTCCTTTTGTTTTTTTATCTATACGATGTGTTTCAAAAAAACAAAATTGCACTCATTTTCTAATTTTCTGTATTTATTTTTATGCCTTTCAACTGATGTAAAGCCTGAGAAAGATCCTGGATCAGGTCTTCCGGATCTTCAATTCCCACAGAAAGCCGAACCAGAGATTCCTGAATTCCTGCTTTCAGTTTATTCTCTCTCGGAATGGAAGCGTGCGTCATGGTAAACGGATGGCAGATCAGGCTTTTCACACCGCCAAGACTTTCTGCGAGTTTAAAATATTTTGTGGAAGTCACCAGTTTTGTCGCTGCTTCAATCGTGTCATCTTTCAGGCTGAAAGAAATCACACCACCAAAAATCCCGTCTTGTTGTTTTGCAGCAATATCGTGATTCTGATGAGAAGATAGCCCCGGATAATAAATTTTATCAATTTCCGGTCTGTTGGCGAGGTATTCTGCGATTTTCAGGGCACTTTCACTTTGTTTTCTTACCCGGAGTTCAATGGTTTCAATTCCGCGGATCGCGAGATAACAATCCCAGGGACCAAGAACTGCACCTGCTGCATTCTGGATAAATTTAATTTTATCATCCAGTTCCGGAGAATTGGTCACCACGATTCCGGCCACCAGATCCGAATGTCCGCCAATGTATTTTGTGGCGCTGTGAACGATAATGTCGGCACCAAGTTCAAAAGGACGCTGTGCCACGGGACTTGCAAAAGTATTGTCCACCACGACCAAAGCATTGGTTGACCTGGCGATTTCCGCAACTTTCTGGAGTTCGGTAATTTTCAGGGTGGGATTGGTTGGCGTTTCCAGCCAGATCAGCTTGGTTTTGTCGTTCAGGTAGTCGAGGATATTTTCGGCACGAGTAGTGTCCACAAAATGAACTTTTATGCCGAAATTTTTATAAACCTCGGTAAATAGCCGATATGCGCCACCATAAATATCTTCTACCGCGATAATCTCATCTCCCGCTTTCAGGAGTTTTGCCACCGCATCAATCGCTGCCATTCCCGTAGCAAACGCAAAAGCGGCACTTCCGCCTTCCAAACCGGCGACAATTTTTTCCAGTGCGGCTCTGGTAGGATTTCCGGTACGGGAATAGTCGTAACCTTTGTTTACGTCGGGTGCTTCCTGCAAAAAAGTTGAAGTTTGATACACCGGTACTGTTAATGCTCCTGTTAAAGGATCTGCCGGAATGGAGTGGAGGATGTCTGTAATTCTGCTCATTGTATTGATTTTAAAAGTTAAGTCTTAAAAAAAACTTATCAGGAGCGATCATCAGAAGAAAAAACTCTTCCGATAAGTCAGAAGAGTTTTTGATATGGGATGCCATATATACGAACTTTATTCCGCACTTATCTTTCCTGAATTTCTCAGGATGGATGCAGCACCTTTCCTTTTCGGGAGGTTGCTAAAGCTTCATCGGGCCATGTCCCTCAGCTTTTCTTGATAAGATCGGATTCAGAAATTTTTCAGAATCCGGAAAAATGAAATTTGCAGTCTAAAACATTGCAGTAATCTCATTTATTAGTCCACAAAAATAATAGGATATTATTATATTTGCAAATAATTTTTATAATAAATGGATATTTTTGACCGTATCGAACAGAATCCGGGTCCGCTCGGCGCTTTTGCGGACTATGCAGAAGGAAAATACGCCTTTCCGCAGCTGGAAGGCGAAATCTCAACCAAAATGAAATTCAGCGGAAAAGAAATGCTGATTTTCAGCCTGAATAATTATCTTGGGTTGGCAAATCACCCTGAAGTAAGGAAAATTGATGAGGTGTCTGCCCAAAAATACGGTCTTGCTTATCCTATGGGTTCGCGTGCAATGACGGCACAAACCCAGTTTCACATACAGTTGGAAAGAGAATTGGCTGAATTTTCAGAAAAAGAATCTGCTCTGGTACTGAATTTTGGATATCAGGGAATGTTTTCGCTTATCGATACTTTGCTTTCCCGAAATGATGTTATCGTTTACGACAGCGAATCTCATGCCTGCTCTATTGATGGCATTCGTTTGCACAAAGGAAAACATTATGCCTTTGCCCACAATGATTTGGAGAGTCTGGAAAAAGCATTGAAGAAAGCCGAGAAAGTAACGGAAGAAACTGGTGGTGGAATTCTCGTCCTTACGGAAGGCGTTTTCAATATGAACGGCGAACAGGGAAAACTGAAAGAAATTGCTGACCTGAAAAAGAAATACGCTTTCCGTTTATTGGTGGATGATGCGCATGGTTTTGGGGTAATGGGAGCGCAGGGAAAAGGAACCGGTGAACATCAGCATGTGCAGCATGAAATCGACCTTTATTTTTCCACATTTACCAAGGCTTTTGCAGGGTTCGGTGCTTTTGTTTCCGGGAAAGAAAGCATCATTAAATACATTAAATACAACATCCGTTCACAGATTTTTGCCAAAGCACTACCGCTGGTAATGGTTATCGGACTGATTAAAAGATTAGAACTGGTAAAAGCCAATCCCCAGTGGAAATCCAGATTATGGGAAAATGTAGAATATCTGCAAAACGGTCTGAAAAATATCGGTTTGAATATCGGAAATCCCAACACCTGCATTACGCCTGTGTTTTTGGAAGGCAGCACGATTGAAGCCACGCATATTGTAAAAGATTTACGCGAAAAATTTGGAATCTTTACTAGTTTAGTGGTGTATCCCGTGATTCCGAAAGGTTTAATTATGCTGAGAATTATTCCGACTGCCGAACATACCAAGGAGGATTTGGATCAACTTCTGTATGCTTTTGAACAGATTCACCATAAAATTCAAAAGAAAGAATACAGGGAAAATACGATTCTTTCGTAGTGATAAATACAATGAAGCGGTAAAAAATACCGCTTCATCTTTTTTGGACAGAAGTAATAAGTATGTCAAATCTCTGGA
Organism: Bergeyella sp.; assembly: GCA_031987605.1. Lineage (GTDB taxonomy): Bacteria > Bacteroidota > Bacteroidia > Flavobacteriales > Weeksellaceae > JAFAGO01. The sequence goes on from DALZZF010000005.1 coordinate 94,681, forward strand.
AGGAGTTTCTGCCCAAATTTATTTTTTATCATAGTATTTTTCGGTAATCAAAGCCAGCGCACCGTCACTCGTGATATTGGTGGCTGTTCCGAAACTGTCCTGCAAAGCAAAAATAGAGAGCAATAATGCCAGTCCTGCATCATCAAATCCCAATACGGAAGTTATTAATCCTAAGGACGCAATCACGGTTCCTCCCGGAACTCCCGGTGCAGAAACAGCAAAAACCGCCAGAAGAACAATAAAAATAAGCATTGTTTCAATCCCCGGAACTGATCCGTACAAAACCTGTGAAACAGTCATCGTGAAAAACACAATCGTAATCACCGAACCACATAAATGAATACTGGCAAAAAAAGGAATTGCGAAATTGCTGATTTCGGGTTTCAGGAGTTTGCTTTTTTTTACGGATTCAATGGCAATTCCCAATGTGGCCATGGAAGACATCGTTCCCATTGCCGTGAAATATGCCGGAGGATAATTTTTAATCAGGGGTAAAGGATTTTTTCCGCTAATAAAAAATGCTGATACATAAAGGATAAAAAGCCAGACAAGATGTGCGATAATCACAATAATCACCACTTTCAGAAATACGGGTAAATGTTTCTGAATGGATCCTTCATAACTCAGAACGGCAAAATTCAGAGCAACAAAAATTGGAATGATCGGGATGAGAATTTTGCTGATTAAAAGTGAAACAATATCTCTGAATTCATCAAGGAAAACTTCAATGGTTTTGGATTTCGACCAAAGAGTTCCCAATCCCAGCAGGAATGCCAGAAACAGTGCCGACATCACGGAAAATACAGGCGGAATATCCAGTTTGAAAATCAATTCCGGAAGTTCATTTAAATTTTCAATTTTATCAGAAATATTAAGTAACGGAATAATCTGGTACCCCAAAAACAATGAGAAAAGTTCGGCCGCAATACTCGCAAAATATGCTAAAATAAGAGCAAATCCGAATACTTTTGAAGACTGCTCCGAAAGTTTCGTAATCGAGGCGGCTACAAATCCCACAACGATTAGAGGAATCAGAAAATAAATCACCTGCCCGAGAATATGCTTTATCGAAAGCACGACCTGAATGGAGGTTTCATTCAGATAATTTCCCACCAAAAGTCCTGCAATAATACCAATGATGAGCTTAAAGATTGTATGATTAAGTACTTTTTTCATGCTTTTACCATCCTTTTACTGCGCCGCCTTTAAAGACTTTTTCGGCTGTTTCTTCTACTTCTTTAGATTGATAGGCTTTTACAAAATTCTTCACTTTTTCAGAATTTTTATTATCCTCTCTCGAAACAATCAGGTTTACATAAGGAGAATCTTTATCCTCTTTCAAAATGCCGTATTTTTCTGCATCCAGTCCGGCTTGTGCGGCAAAATTATTGTTGATGATGGCCAGAACCACTTCATCATCATCCAAAACACGGGTAAGTTGTGGAGCTTCAATTTCAAGAATTTTCAGATTTTTGGGATTTGATGCGATGTCGGTGACTTTCGGAAGAAGACCAACGCCGTCTTTCAGTTTCAAAAGTCCGTTTTTCTGAAGCAGCAACAGCGATCTTCCTCCATTGGTCGGATCGTTCGGAATCACCACTGTGCTCCCGTTTTTCAGTTCCGAGATATTTTTTATTTTTTTGGAATAGGCAATAATCGGATAAACAAAAGTTTTGCCGACCACGGCCAGTTTATAACCTCTCTGTTTAGATTGTTCTTCCAGATAAGGAGCGTGCTGAAAGGCATTGGCATCAATATCGCCGTTGCTCAGTGCTTCGTTCGGAACTACATAATCATTGAAATTCACGAGTTCCACATCGAGGTTATATTTTTCTTTGGCGACTTTTTTAGCGGTTTCGGCAATGTCTTTTTCCGGGCCGGAAGTGATGCCGACTTTTATCAGATTCGGATTGTCGGATTTTGTGCTTTTACCACAGGAATGTATTGCGAAAATAACGGTTAAAGAAAATAAAGTGTATAAAAATGTTTTTTTCATTTTTTTAAATTTTGATTTATTTATGATTGAATTTTTTTGATAAAGTATCGCCCGCAAATTGAATGATGAATACCAGAATCACCAGAAGTACCAGAACGATATTCATAATCACAGCATCATACCCGATATAACCGTATTGATACCCGATTTGTCCAAGTCCGCCTGCACCAACAGCGCCACCCATTGCAGAATAGCCTACAAGCGTAATCAAAGTAATCGCAGCGTTATTAATAAGTGAAGGCAAGGATTCCGGAAGCAACACTTTTTGGATGATCTGAAATGGATTTGCGCCCAATGCTCTTGCGGTTTCTATTAATCCTGAAGGTACTTCAAGCAAGCTGTTTTCCACAAGTCTTGCAATAAAGGGTGCCACTCCGATGCTCAGCGGAACCAGCGCCGCATAAATCCCGATGGAAGTTCCCACAATAGACCTCGTAAAAGGAATCATCCAGACAATCAGAATGATAAAAGGAATGGATCGGAAGATGTTCACAAGTACAGAAAGAATCCTGTTCCAGAAACGGTTTTCCAGAAGTTGCCCTTTCCGGGTGAGAAAAAGAATCACGCCAATCGGGAGTCCCAGCAAAAAACCGAAAAACCCGGAGGTAAAAGTCATAAAAATTGTTTCCCATGTTCCTTTTAATAAAAGTTCGACCGTAGATGAATTAAGCATATCCTAATAGTTGATGTTTGATGGAATTTTGTTGTAAATATTGTTCTGCATGAATCTGGTTTTCCGGAGCCCCGTTAAATTCTAAAATAACCGCTCCGATATTGGATTTTCCTATAAATTCAACATCTGCTTTGAGGACGTTTGCCGTAATTCTGTAACCGTTTGTAATCACCGAAAGTAAGCCGTTAAGCGTAATTCTTCCATCGAGATCAATCGAATACACGGGATTTCTTGAACCGTCATTTTCCGGCTGGATTTTCTGTCTGAGATATCCGGGAAGATGGTGGTTTTCTTTGCTTAAAAACTGGCGGATTACCGGGTGATTTTTCTGTTGGAATATTTCTTCCAGAGTTCCGTTTGCAACCAACTTTCCTTTGTCAATCACCACTACATGGTTACAGATGGATTTTACCACATCCATTTCGTGCGTAATCAAAAGCACAGTAATCTTCAAACGTTTGTTAATATCCTGAATGAGATTTAGTATGGATTGTGTTGTTGCGGGATCCAGCGCGCTTGTTGCTTCATCACAAAGCAAAAGATACGGATCATTCGCCAAAGCTCTGGCAATGGCAACCCTTTGTTTTTGTCCGCCGGAAAGGTTTTTCGGATATTCGTTGGCTTTATCTTCCAGACCCACAATTTTCAGCAGTTCATTTACTTTTTCGCGGATTTGCTGAGCATTCTTCCCCTCAAGTTCTAATGGAAGTGCGATGTTTCCGAAAACCGTTCTTGAGGAAAGCAGATTGAAATGCTGAAAAATCATCCCGATTTTTTTTCTCTGTTTTGAAAGTTCCGAAGCGCTGAGTTTTGTAAAATCAATTCCGTCGATTAAGATTTGTCCGTGATCGGGGCGTTCCAGAAGGTTTACCGTTCTGATCAGTGTGCTTTTTCCGGCTCCGGAAAAGCCGATGATTCCTACGATATCGCCTTCTTCAATTTTCAGGCTAACGTTGTTGAGCGCTTTGAAAGTTTTGTTGTTTTTTCCAAATGTTTTGGAAATATTTTTGAGTTCTATCATTTCTTGTTAAGATGATTTTTTATTTTTTGTCTGGTGTAGCGGAACGATAATCCAGTTATAGAAATAGCATCCCAAACATATTTTGAAAACGGATTCTAAAAAAGCGCACAAAATCAGTATTCCGAGAACGATTTGCGCATAGAAAACCAAATCCAATTCTATAAGAAAAAGTGCGGAGAGAGAAAACAAAAATCCCAATAAAGCAGCAAATTTTTTGGGTGGTGCAAAAATAGGATGGGGTTTCAAACGGAGTGTTTTCTGTAGGAATTTTCCTATTAATGCCAATGGAGAAGGGAAAAATGTATAAGCGCGAATTCCGAAATCCACCACCAAAATAATCAAGAGAATCACCGATTCCGTATAAGCGGCAACCAGTGAAAGTAAAACAACCTGTGCTGCTACAAACCGAACTACATTTTCGTCGGTGTATAATTTTGATATTTCTTTTGAATTGCTCATTTCTTTAAAATTTATTTTGAGGCACCGACCGGATTCGAACCGGTGTAAAAGCTTTTGCAGAGCTCCGTATCACCTCTCTACCACAGTGCCGATATTTTTTATCCGTGAGTGATATGCCGATACGGACTTGAAATTCTGCTCCAAATTCGGTATTTTTTTCTCCATTTTACTTTTGCTCTTTTTGAAATCCTGAAGTAAGGTTTCAAATATTTTGTGAGATTGGTAAGCAGTACTCCAAAAAGAATAATGGATAGCCCAATAATTTGCGTGGCGTTTATTTTTTCATCTACCAATAGCCATCCTGCCAATACTGCTACTAAAGGGTTAATATATGTATGAGTACTTACAATGGCGGCTGGTCGCACTTTCAGAAGCCAGATATAGGAAAGATAGGCTATCAGGGAACCAAAGATTACCAGAAACCATAATCCCATCCAGGCTTTTAATGTAATTTGATACGGTGAAAAGTGTTTCCATTCACCTGAAAATAAGCCTATAATAAGTGATGCAACACCTGCCACTGTTAATTGCTGACCGATATTCATAATGGTAGAATGATTGGCAGGTTTGTTTCTGGTGTAAAGTGAACCTAAAACCCACAAAACGGAACTTAAAAACAATGCACCAAAGGCGATCCACCGTAACGACGGAAGTGTAGAACTGGATATTGTACTATTAACACTTCCATCCAGAAAGAGAATAAGTCCTAAAAATCCCAAAATCAATCCTCCGGTTATAAATGGATCGGAGAAATAATATTTCCAGTCCTTTCTGTCGATTACAATAAACCAGAAAGGTCCTGTAGCAATCGCAATTGCTGCTTCTGAGGCGGTTACATACTGTTCTGCCCAGGCAACAAGCCCGGTTCCGCCTGTTAACACTAAAATCCCTGCAAAGGCATTGATTTTCCAATTTTTCAGCGAATTGGGTTTTTCTCCTTTAATGTACAAAAAGCCAATAATGAGAAGTCCGGCGGCTAAAAATCGTAATGCGGAAAGGATGAAAGGAGGGAAACTTTCAAGTCCAAACGAGATGGCAAGAAAAGTAATTCCCCAGATAATGTAGATGTTGGCAAAGCCAAGTATTTCTAAACCTATTTTTTTATTCTTAGTAATCATATTCTTATTTTTTTTAAAATGAAAGGACTTTACAAAAGCTGTAAAGTCCTATTTATGATGTTTAATTTGGTGTAAAGTCATAAGCGGATACAGCAGGTTTCGATCTGAAACATACAGCACATCATTCTAAGTGTATTATAATACTTTATGGTTTTAATTCTCATAATTCATTTTAAAAAAAAGTTAATTGCAACACCTTAATCGGTGCTGCAACAAACAAATCCCCTTTATATATGAACATTATTCTTATTAGTCTACCAATATTGTAGACTTTTAATAGTGCAAATTAAAATCATTTAGAATTAAAAAGCAAATGAAATGTCGATTTAATTTTTCTATTAAATTTGATTGATGATGTCTACCCGATAATGTTTTGATGTAATGTGTGGAGTGTTGACGAAAAATCAATTTACCCCGAAGTAAGTTAAATGAAAGTACAAGCAATGCAATTACCGCTTAAGCAAAAGATGCTTTTTTGGGCGGCACTAATTCCGTAAAACATCACACAATATTTATATAACTAATTTATAAGTGGTGATTTAGGCGCTTGAGATTATTTTGTTTTTCAGTGTGTTTTTCCATAAAATCTATCATATAACATGGTCATAATGTCCTCAAGTTGAAGTTCATTTGCACAATAAAATTTTAAAAATTATGTTACAAAAAGTATTTTTTCAAAAGGCAGTTTTCACATTGTCTTTGATTTTTCTGGGCGTTGCGCTTAATGCACAATGTTCAACAACGGGTTGGAAAAAATTCACGCAAACTGAACAATCAAGTATTGCGCTGAAAGAAGACGGAACAATCTGGATGTGGGGAGGTAATACTTCCGGTATTAAGGGAGATGGTACAAACGGGGGTGTTGTGGAGCATCCTACACAAGTCGGAACTGCTTCTGACTGGGTAGACATTTCCGCAGGACGTTTCTTTGCTCTGGCATTGAAAGCCAACGGTGATTTGTATGGTTGGGGAAGCGGAGATTATGGATGCTTAGGTCTTGGAAATCTGACGGATCAATATACTCCGGTTAAAATTGCTGAAAACGTAAAATCTTTCTCCGCAGGTTTCCACCACAGCATGATTGTGAAAACCGACGGAACCATGTGGGGAACTGGTTACAACGACTGGAGTGGTTTAGGAGTAGGAAACAGTACAGGATATCACACGACTTGGCAGCAGGAAGCAACTCACGCTACGAACTGGGCAAAAACATTTGCAGGATACTGGAACTCGTTCGGTATCAAAACGGACGGTACGCTTTGGTCTGCAGGTTCTGACTGGGAAGGACAAACAGGTTTAGGAAAAACGGGAGCTACAGAAACTGATACTTTTGAGCAAATCGGAACAGATACTAACTGGAAAGAAGTTTCTTGCTCTCGTTATCACGTTTTAGGCCTTAAAACTGATGGGAAACTTTTCGGTTGGGGCTTGGCTACTGGTGGACAATTAGGAATTGTAGGAGCAGGCTCAACAGAATTCAACACTCCGCAACCAATTGAAGCGGCTTCTACTTATACTCATATTGCTACTTCTTGGGATGCGTCTGCAATTATAAAATCAGACGGAACCCTTTATGCTTTTGGTACAAACCACGGAGGTATTTTAGGAAGTAACGAGGCAAATACTAATAATTTAGCACCTCAGCAAGTAGGTTCTGACAGCAACTGGAAAAATTTAGCATTAAGAGTGGGAGGTTTCCATTTCGGAGCTGTGAAGAATGATACTTCTATATGGGCGTGGGGAACTGATAACCTATATCAGTTAGGTAACGGAGACGGCGTAACCGCTAACAGTAGTGTTCCTACTCAGGTGAAATGTGAGGACGACGAAACAATGGCTGTAAATGATATTGCAAAAAATGGTGTTTCAGTTTATCCGAATCCTGCATCCGATGTTGTATATGTGAAATCTGCTCAGAAAATTGATGGAGCAGTGAAGATCTATTCTGCAAACGGAGCTTTGGTAAAAACGGTTAATGTTGGTAACGACGGCGCTGTAAATATTTCAAACCTTCCTGCAGGAGTCTATATCCTGAAAACACAAAACGATTCCCAAGGTATCAAATTGATTAAAAAATAATTTTTTCTTTATAATTTTTTTTTGAAAGGTAAGAGGCTGTATCACAACTCGTGAAAACAGCCTTTTTTTATGTTTTTTCTCGACCTCCTGTCTGAGAATGGTTTTCGTTTAGACGATTCTCGACCCACATCATTTAGTTGTGAGACTTCTTCTTTTATTGTTAAAAATCAAAAAATAGATCATCAGAGGAAACGCATTTCTGATGAATACGCCTGGTTAAAACTGTTTGTTGAGGAAATAGGATGGGGCGCTCCGGAGGAGCGCTATCTTTTGGAGAATTTAATTAGGAATCTCTTTGAAATTTTTCCAAATTTTTTTATAAAGCCGATGAGAATCATTCTTGCTAAACTTTGATGCTTTTCTGATTGCTTCGTTGTCGTTCCTCTTCGCAAAGACATATCGCCGTCATTTCGCAAAAATCTGAATTCTCTTTTTAGAGATGTTTACAACATGACGAAATTGATGTATTTTTTTAATTTCAAATCACTGATTGAAGAGATTTAAATGAATGAATTGCGTCGGGTTTAGCCCGATGTCAAAATTTTTATCTCTTCATAAGGCTTTAGCCAAAAATTACTTTAAGTTTTGGCTAAAGCCAATCAATACATTCCTTATTAAAATGGGCTAAAGCCCATTCCTATTGATGTTTTTATAATCCATAACAATGGAGCTCAGTTTATGAAGTCAGCTTTCCGATTCTGTATTTTCATTTTTAAGATTTTCAATAAAATAGGAAGGAGGAATGCCGGTTCTTTTTTTGAATGCAATGGTAAAAACTTCCCGTGAAGAAAAACCGCTGATTTCGGCAAGATAAGTGATTTTGTAATTTCTGTATTTGGGTTCTTTGTACAGAAGTTCTGTGATGTAATCGATCCTCAAATCATTAATGTATTGGTTGAATGTTTTTTCTTTGTATGTTTTTAAAATTTCGTTCAGATATTTGGAATTCGTTTCCAGATAGTTGGAAAGATAAGAGAAACTGACTTCCTGTTTGGTGAATTTATTGGATTTCTCAAATTTTTCCAGTTTTTTCAGGAGCAGGTTTGTGGTGTCATCAGAAATCTGTGATTCTCTGCTTTTTGGCGAAACTTCAGTTGATTTGGGTTCAGGTTTTTTGTCAGCAACAGTTTCAGTTTGGTTTTCCAGCCGGATTTTTTCAATGAGTTTTTCATAGTTCTTGTGGAGTTTTTTGTTTTTATTTCTCCAGAAAAACCATCCCAATAGCAGCATCGCCAATGCCAAAGAACCAGCCAGAATAATCACGTTTTTTATCGTTTTGTTTTTTTCAGTCTCTTTATCAGAGATTATTTGGTTTACGGGAATAAGGATATTTTTCTTTTCAGCTTTCGTCAGGCTGTCATTTAGTGCGGAATATAATTTCAGGTAATAGCGGGAAGAATCACCTTTGGACAATTCTGAATAAGAATTAAAAAGACTGTTGTAGATGTCTTTTCTTACATAAGGCAAAGAAGTCTGTTTTTCGTATTGCTCTGCTTTTTTGGCAAGTTTTATAGCTTTTGTATAGTCTTTGTTGGCCGTGTAAAAAGTGGCCATATCGCTTGTAAGCGTTGCTTTTCCGTTGATATAAATATTGTATCTGCTGTCTTCATTAATCCGAAATGCTTTTTCAAAATACATGATTGCAGAATCCTTTTTTTTCTGCTTTTCATAAATTAATGCGAGGCTTGAGTATTGCAAAGAAAGATTATTATATTTTGCATCAATATGGGATGGTTTTTTTTCGACCATTTTTTTGGTTTCATCAATGCTTTTATTTCGGTAATAGATTTCTTTATTAGGATCATTTTTTTTATTGTAAATCCCTGCAATAGATTCATATATCAAGGCTTTCTTATAGAATTTAATGTTGGTGTCCTCTATTTTTTCTGCAAAAATCAGGGATTTATTCAGTTCAGGTAATACCTCTTTATCAATTCCCATTTCACTATAGGAAATTCCCCGCATTCGGTATACATCAGAAAGATATTGGTTGTTGGATAGTATTTTTGCCACTTTTTCCGTATCCCGGCTTTCTTCGATTGCCTTTCCATAATCTCCGTTATTGTAATAGAAAAGAGTTAAGGCATAAGAACTGCTCATAACACCCTTGCTGTAATGCATATTCTGAGCTCGTTTTTTAGTTTTCAGCAAACCGGCAGACGCTTCTTTAGGATTACTTTCGGCTAAAATTCTTAGATTGTTGATTGCATTTTCTAAGCTGTCATTTCCTTTCTGAGCATAAAATGAAAACGATATGAATAAAAAAAATATGGATGGAAGGAGTTTTATCACAAAAAATGAATTTATCAGTTAAAAGTACGGAAAATGAAGTCAGTTTTCCGCTTCTGTATTTTCGTTTTTAAGATTTTCAATAAAATAGGAAGGAGGAATGCCGGTTCTTTTTTTGAATGCAATGGTAAAAACTTCCCGTGAAGAAAAACCGCTGATTTCGGCAAGATAAGTGATTTTGTAATTTCTGTATTTGGGTTCTTTGTACAGAAGTTCTGTGATGTAATCGATCCTCAAATCATTAATGTATTGGTTGAATGTTTTTTCTTTGTATGTTTTTAAAATTTCGTTCAGATATTTGGAATTCGTTTCCAGATAGTTGGAAAGATAAGAGAAACTGACTTCCTGTTTGGTGAATTTATTGGATTTCTCAAATTTTTCCAGTTTTTTCAGGAGCAGGTTTGTGGTGTCATCAGAGATCTGTATTTCTTTGCTTTTATATACTGATGTTTCAGTTACGCTGGCTTTATGTATCCTTTCAGCTCCCGCTTCAGAAGTATTTTCCAGCCTGATTTTTTCAATCAGTTTTTCATAGTTCTTGTGGAGCTTTTTGTTTTTATTTCTCCAGAACATCCAGCCGAACAGAAGCATCGCAACTGCCAAAAAGCCTGTCAGAATAATCACGTTTTTTATCGTCTTGTTTTTCTCTGTTTCTTTTTCGGAAATTATTTTGTTTACGGAGGTATTAACGCTTTTTCGCTCTGCTTTTTTCAGGCTGTCATTTAATTTGGTGTATAAATCTGCGTAGTGCTTGGATTTTTCTTTTTCACCGGTTTCCAGATATGCTTTAAACAGGTTATTGTAAATATCTTTACGCATTTCAGGCTGATCGTATTTTTGGGTAAGATCTAATGCTTTTTCACCATATAATATAGAATTTTTGTAATCTTTCTGAGCGTAATAAAAATCAGACAACGAGGAATATAGAATAACTTTATTGCTCGGAAGAATGTTATATTTCGGATTTTCGTATATCTCTAAAGCTTTTCTGTAATATTCTTCCGCTGTTGAATTTTGTTTCAGTTCACTATAATACAGATCTGCCAGCCTGAAATACTGAAATCCGGTTAAATCATATTTTGCTTCAATGTACGATTGTTTTTCCCGATCAGATATTTTTGCCAGTTCTTCCAGACTTTTTTTTACATAATAAATCATCTTGTCGGCATCCTGATTGGCTTCACCGATGCAAACGGAATAACTATCGTAGATAAGTGCCGTGGTATAATGGCGAATGGTTTTATCCTCGATTTTTTCGGCGTATATTTTTGCTTTATCCAGCGTTTTTAGAGCCTGATCGTTAAGCCTTAACATAGAATATGAGGCGGCTAAATTCCTGTATATTCCTGCCAATATGCCGAAATCGTTCAGTTTTTGTGCAAGAGTTTCCACTCCGGAACTTATTTTTATGACTTTTTCATATTCTCCGTTGTTAAAATATATCGTTGCCAAAGCATCTTTACTGTTTAATATTCCTTCATCAAAATGTATCTTTTCCGAATCTTTTAATGTTTTTCCGAACATCGTGATGGCTTTCGAAGCGTATTGCGAAGATATTTTTGTTGCCTCATCCATTTCTTTCTTTATGGATTCCGGTGTTTGAGAATGATATTGTGATGATGAAACAAATATCAATACTATTAATGTAGTAATTAGGAGGTATTTTGATTTTAGGTTCATCGTAGTAAAATTAATAGCAGATCATCATCTTTGCTAAATTTTGATGCTCTAAATTAAAAAAAGAAATAGGACTCAATACCTACTTATTCAGTTTCAGATTTGATTTTAATTTCTCCGCTTTCAAAAATACCTAAACAAAATTGAATTACCTAAACTACTTGATGTGAATTCCGGAATTAATCTCACAAAAAATGACTTTTATTATGAGGTAACGAATTGAGTTTTAATGATAAATAAATTTTTAGACTCCTAAAAGAGGAAAATTAAAAAAAACTCGAATTTTCCCATTTTTTAGGTTTAAAATTTCCAGAAAAAGTATTATTTTGTGTTTTTTTTGTCCAGACCAAAATGTCTCTTTATAGTAAATAAATTTGGAATTGTTTTTATTTTTAAGCAATTTGCAGGGAAAACACAGGTGAAAAATATATCATTTTCATGAAAATGATATAGGAATGTCCATTTAGGGATTAGGAAATTCTATTTTTTGAATAATTTTGCGTTTTCTCCAATGAAATCATTTTTGCCCATATTTCTGTTTTGTTTGACGCTTTTGAGGGCTCAGGACGATTCGGCTTTTAATGAGGTTTATACACATACATATTTGGAGATAGCGCCTAAAGATCATCAAAGAGCACTGAAAATTGCAGACTCTTTATATCTTGCTTCACGAACTCCATTAATGCAGGTTAAGAGCCTTATGCTTTCAGCAACACTTTATCAGCAAAGCGGAGACATTACACAAGCGATAGAATACGCTAACCGGGCAGAGAATATTATTTCGGATACAGATGATTCTCCATGGAAAACACGTGTGTATGGTTTCCTTACCACACAATACCGCTTCCTGAAACTTTATAAAAAGCAAAAGAAATTTGCAAAGAAAACCATAGAAGAAAGCCATAAAATTGCAGACAAAGACCGTGCTGCAAGTACCATAGGATTGGTATATCAAGAAATGGCCTTTACCGGGATGGAGTTGGAAGATTACGAATCTGCTATTCGGTATATCCAAAAATCACAGGAAAGTTTTCAGAAGAGCAAATTTTCTTCCAACGCATTATTTGCGCAGAATGAGCAACTTTTAGGTCTGGCATATCTGAATCTGAAACAGCTTGATAAATCTATGGAACATTATCAAGCTTCTGTTCGTCTTTTGGAAGGGCTTTCTGATTATTATATCCGGGCATTGGTTTATTCAGGATTATCCCAGCTTTACCTCGAAAAAAAAGATCTCAAGAAAGCAAAAGAATATTTGGATCAGGCCAAGGATATTGCAGATAAGTCGGATTATCTGGAGCTAAAAAAGGAAGTAAATAAATCTGCCCAAAAATATTATACCGCTTCTAAAAATATTGACAGTCTGGTAAATGTTACCAAAGATACCGATTCCCTGACCACGGTGCTAAATAGTAAAGCTCAGCATTTTATGGATTCGGAGTATGAAAATATGGAGAAGAATATCTCAACTATCCAAAAAGATAATTCCTATAAGAATATTATTATTGCAATAGTTGTGGCGTTACTTTTAGCTGCAGGAACTACTTTCCTTTGGATAAAGAGAAAGCAACGCAAAGATATTCAAAGGTTTAAAAAGCTTATTACCCGATTAAGAACAGAACGCATCTACCAAATTAGAGAGGAAGAGATTCCGGATAAGGATAAAAATATTGAAAATTCTTCAGGTCTTACTATTCCTCCGGAAACCGAACAGAAGCTTTTGAAACAGTTGGAAAATTTTGAAAATTCTGATCTTTATAGAAAGAATACCCTTTCTCTTTCTGTGCTTGCCGGTCGTTTTGAAACTAATACCAAATATCTTTCATATGTTATTAACAAGCATAAAAGGAAGAGCTTTCAGCATTACATTAATGGTTTACGTATAGAATATATCATTAAAAAGCTGAAGAATGATCCGGTATATATGCAATATAAAATTGCTACACTCGCAGATGAAAGTGGATTTTCCTCTCCCAATAAATTTGCCATGGTCTTTAAAAAAGTGACTTCAATTTCCCCTTCCCAGTTTATTAAATATCTGGATGAGAACAAATCGCTAAAAAATACTGAAATCAGCTAAATTCCGTGATTTTACATTTACCATTTTAGGGAATCCGATAATTCAAACATTTTTATAAGGCTTCGGCTACCAATACTTTTGCGAAAACATTAAAATATTGGTGCGTCTTTATCAATTGAAATCATCCAGATATTCCGTGAGTATTTTTCTGGTGAATATGAATATTCACCCACCAAAATGGTTGTGTTTATCTTGCATGAATGTTCAAATCTTCATTGGAGCAGCAGCGGATGTGTTTTTTAGAAAAACCATTGGGTTTACTTTATTTTCGGTGTTAATATTTCCACAAATCCTCTCATCCTTTGTTTTCCATGCTTTACATATAAATGTATCATTGCAAAAAATAATGGATGAGAGAATCTCTTATCATCCGCAGAAACAAGGCTTCAAAAATACTGATAATCAACCAGGGAAATGATTAACCGGGCAATAAAAAGAATCAGCAATACATTTTACCTGTTTTCGGGTAAAATATTTTGTGCTTTTTTTATACTTGTTGCACAACTTGGTTTTGGGAGTGAAATTTCTGATTTTTCAGGTCAATCTTCTACAGACAGCATTATCACTAAAACATTAAATTCTGAATTCTCGGGAATTCATATTAAAGAAGGCAGTTTTATATATAAATCTGCCGGTGCAGTATTAGTATACGTTGAGTCTGAAACGGCTAAAAAATCTTCGGATGTTCGCCTTACTACAACAAAAAAACAGAGCACTTCTATTAATCCGAAGAAGGATATCATAAAAAAAAGAATCAGAATTGAAGGGAACCCGAATGTTTCCGTACTGAAATCGACCGGAGGAACTGACAGTATTTCTGCTTCAACAACATCGGGAAAATCTATAGTTGTCCCTGTAAATAATCTGGTATTAAAATACATTAAACAAAATATTCAATACAATATTGCAGTATTGATATGCTGTATTCTTATTGTTATTGATTTCTACAAAAAATGGTATATCTCCCTTTTCTTTAAAGGGCAGCTGTTTCAGAGACCGCCGCCATTAAAGTATTTGTAAGCATTTGATTCGCATTGCTTATTAATGTCCATTATAAATATATCAATTACGGGAATGGGAATCTGAATAATTCTGTTCCCTGTTACAATAATTAAAACAATGAAAAAATACAACTTTTATAAAAATTCGGTAATGCTGCAATTTGCCTTTACCGTATTGATAACGATGCTGTGTGGTAATTTACTTTTAGCGCAGAAGGGCATCCATCATAATGAAAAATGGGTGAAAGATATTACTGTGTCTTACAAAATTCCTTTCTCGTATGAGTTAACTGATGCAATACGTTGGGAAATGATTAGTTCAGCAGGAAAATTGGTTAAAAAAGGAACAGGAAGCATTGCAAATATTTTTTTTCAACAACCGGGAAACTATATGCTCAAGCTGACGGATACTACACCGCATAACCCAAACGATTGCAACCATGCACATTTTCCTGATCAGCTGAATGTTAAGGTGAGCCCTTATTATATGGTATTTGATCTGAATACCGTGAAAACTTCCAGAACGCTTACCGGTGGATCTGCCAAGGGAACTTTGGTAACGGTAAATGTAGACTTTGATTCGTTCGACAAACAAACGGCTTCGTATAATCGTAGTTTTGCTACTGCCGGTGTAGGTACCACCATTATAGGAAAACTCAAAAATGGAGAAGTAACCCTGCAACCGGGAAACAGTACGCTCGAATTTGTTTTGGAAGGTAATGCCACGACAGGAAATTATATTATGATTGATTTTACCGACATTAATGGCGAGATACAATCCTATGGATTAACGCAAAAAATACAATAAGATGAAAAAAACAATCAATATGCTTTCGGCTGCGGTAGTGTTATTGCTATCCGGAATTATCTCGGAAGCAAATGCACAGTACTGTGTTTCCGGAGCTTGTAATCCTAATACCTATGTAAATAGTGTAGATCCCAATACCATAGAATACGACAATATGGTAAGTGTATTCCACTCTACCATCGTTCGCGAATCCAGTGGACTGGTAAAAGTATGGGGACAGGGAATTGCACAGAATGGTAGCGGAACCAACGGTAATGTTGCTCCGCCACAGGAGCTTAATGGCACGAACTACGGTACTGGAACCAACCAACTTTCCGGTACCATTCTAAAATTTGCAGGAGGAAGTAATACAAATAGTCAGCAATTTGCAGTACTCACCACCAATGGATTATATGTATGGGGAGATAGTACGGTCATGATTCCCAATGTGGCAAATGTGGCAAATGGACAATTCAGAAAGGTTACGGTCAACTCTAAAGCCGACGGACTTCCCACAGGCGTAAGTCCTGATGATATAAAGATGATGTTCGGAACCCGAGGGGCTTTAGCCATTGTGACCTGTACAGGAGCGGCTTATGTGCTTTCAGCAAACGGAAATCTTTATAGTGATGGTGCTGCCGATACTAACGCAAACGATCTTTTATGGCACCGCGTAAGTACAGCAGCAAATACACCGCTGACGAATGTGGTAGCCGTACGGGGAACTTATCAGGCACTCATGGCACTTACCGCCACTGGTGAGATTTATACTTGGGGAAATGGTACCCGTTTAGGTAATAACACTGCAGCTTCAAACAGATCTTTTGCAACCCTCATGAGCAAACCAACCGGTGTTACCCCAAAAATGATTGGGATGACAACGGGGTCATCCTACTATCTCCTAGGAACCAATAACCAATTGTATGCGTTGGGTGAAAACGGAGATCGTCAATTAGGTGACGGAACCACAACAGACAGAAATTCTTGGGTTACTGTAGCTGCTACCAACACCATCAGTGGAACTACCTATACGCTGGGCGCTAATGTTGTATGGATCAGCCCACAGGAACATGAGGGTGGTACGAACTATGCCGCAATTAATGTATTAACTACTGACGGAAAACTTTGGGCATGGGGCAGTAATGATAGTGGAATGATCGGTGGCGGCAGCGGCAGTTCAAACCTTAATCCTACTTATATGCCGGGAAAAACTACAGGAGCTTACGATGCGACTAAACTAAACATCGACGATAAAATCATTGCCGTAGAAACCGGAGGACACACGACACTTACCGTTAAACAATGTACGACCCGATTTGGGTATGTGGGGCATAAAATAAGGGGAAGTATGTCCAATAATACTTCGGATAATGGTACTGAACAAACCTATACATTCGGCGCTACCTCCACACTTGCCATTTGTGGTGCCATAACTGCACCCGATGTGCTTAATCTGAAAATTTGTCAGGGATTAACCGCCAACCTCGCCAACGCCGAACCGGCTGCATTGCCAATAGGTGTTTCCGGAATTAAATGGTGGACAGATGAGGCTGCAACCATCCCGGTAAGTAATCCTGCAGCCGTAGGTCCCGGAACCTATTACGCTACTTTTGACGGACTTGCACTCGCTGCGCCTTGTGTATCATCAATAACGGTATCTTATTTAGAACCGGGAGATTCGGGATATGATGATTGTAGTTCTGCCTGCTACAAACCGGGACTCACCGATGCCGGAAATACTTATCCTACCAAAGTGGGGATTACTGCATTGTCCAGAGCAGGAGCAGTAAATGCCGACAACTGGCCAATGGTAAGAGAAAGCGGCTGGATTGCTTTGGAAGCCAAAACCAAAGGTTTTGTACCAAACAGAGTAGCGTTCGACACAGCAGGGAATCCTGTAGGAATCGCAACAACCAACTTTGTTGAAGGAATGATGGTGTACGACACCACAAACAAGTGTATGAAAATCTATACGCTGAAAGAAGGAGATACTGCGATGGCATGGCACTGTATGACCACACAGGCATGTCCTGATTAATCTCGTTATAATTCAGTTTATTTATTAGCCTCACCGGTGATGAGAAATTGGTTAACCTGTGAGGTTTAAAAAAAATAAAATTTTTACAATGAAAAAAATAATTTTAAGCATAGTCATTCTATTCACCATCGCATTAAATGCACAGGTGGCAATAGGCAAACAAAGTGTAACAAATACCGCAGTATCACTGGAATTTTCGGATTCGGAGAACAAAGGACTGATTCTTCCCTATGTTATAAGCAAAAGTAGCATTACGGAAGAAGGAACTTTGGTATATGATACTGATGACCACAAGGTAAAATACCTGAAAGACGGTGGAAACTGGGTAAATCTTAGTGAAGACGATGGAACTGCGGATACCATCGGAACTGCAGATTTGGGTATTCAGGGAACCGATAAAACCGAAAAAGCAACAGCAAAAACGGTAATCGGAGCCGCTGGAGATACTGATACCACGGCAGGAATACTGGTTCTGTCGGATCAGGATAAAGCCATGATTCTTCCAAGAGTAGCCAGCCCGCATCTGAATATCTTCAATCCGGCTCCCGGAATGATGGTGTATGATACTACAGCAAAACAGCTTGCTGTATATAATGGAAAGTCCTGGACTTTCTGGAAACCTTAACAGGATTCCAAGAACACAAATGGTTTTTTGGTTGCAGGAAAAACATAAAATCCTGCAACCATTTTTAAAAAGTGAAAATGAATTTCAAAGAAATCCACATAGGACAAATGATTGAAAAAAGAGTTGCAGAAACCGGGATAGAAATATCCCGCATCTGTAATTTTTTTAAATATGATGAAGATAAAATAATGGAGATGTATAAAGCCGAGAGTTTGAATACCGGGATTTTGTTGAAATGGAGCAAGCTTCTGGAATATGATTTTTTCCGGATCTATACACAGCACCTTATTTTGTATGCCCCACCTTCAGCAAAACAGGATGAACATGATGAACACTCAAGATTACAATTAAAACAAACATCACTTCCGGAGTTTCGGAAAAATATATATACAAAAGAGATTGTAGATTTCATTATAGAGCAAATTTCTACGGGAGAAATGTCCAAAAATGAGATTATGGAACGCTATAGAATTCCCAAAACTACGCTCTATAAATGGATCAGCAAATACAGGGTAGGTGGATATTAAACCAATCACATGAAACAACATAGGTTCAGGCATTTAATCGGAAAAGATAAGAAACAGATTCTGGCAGAACTCGGTCAGGAATTCAATTATTATCCTTCAGACCAATGGGCGTATGAACTCGAAAAAAACTGGTTAGGAAAAAGGAAATTCCTTATTCTTGTTTTTGAAAATGATGCTGTTGTTTCCATTAAAATCAAATCACAATATGGCAATTTCATCTTCAATAAATTATAAGCTCATTTACACCGATTTGCTTTCCAAAAAATTTCCCGAAAAGCAAGCCGAATTCAAGGAAATATTGAGCAAAAAAATGCTGAATGAATTAGATGTTTTATTCATTAGCCGTCAACTTGCAGCTGTTGAAGAGCCTGATCTTTACAACGGAAAATACAAATCTTACTGCAAAACCACCATCCTTAAAATTCTGGATTACCAGAAGAAAAACCGCTTAAATAATTCCGAACTTGCCAATCATTTCAGAATCAGCAGAAATACTATTGGCAGATGGCGAAAACTGTTTTGTTAGATAATAGTGATTATAAAATACACAATGATGTCTATTCTTCACATTAATAATCAAATACATCAAAATTTTAATAGCAATTTTCTGTTTAATTCTATTGTAAACAATTGGGGCAAATCCCCGAAACCGTAAAATTTACCTCCCTGATTTGATAATTTGAAGGCAAAATAAATGTTGGTTCCACGGTTTCCAGACAGGTAATCTGGTGGCATTTTTCGCAACTGAAGTGAATGTGATTATGGTGATGTGCCGAAACCGAACAATCATGGCAAACCGCATATTTTACCGTACCGTCCACATCCGAAATTTTATGAATGGTATCTTCTTCCAGCAAACGATCAAGAATTCTATATGTCGTAACTCTGTCGCACAATCCATCCAGTTTTTTCTGAATTTCAGAGTGTGAAAGTGCAGTATCTGAGTTCTTTAATATAGCGAGAACTTCGGTTTTGGCAATGGTGTTTCTACGCTGTTTCATCTTTCAAAGATACAAAAAATACAAATTATTAATGCAGTATTGTTGCAATTAAAATTTATTTAGTAATTTTGCAACATTGTTGCGATAATAACTTTTTAGTCCACATTTTATGAACTCAAAACTTTTTGACTGGCTCGGGATTTCAGCAGCCGTACTCTGCCTTATTCACTGTTTGGTATTCCCGATTTTGATTATAATTCCGCTCGGTTTGGAACACGATGCCTATATAGATGCTGCTTTTCTGCTTATCGGTGCTGTTGTTGTATTCCGCATTACCCGGAATATGGTATCCAAAAAACTAAAATTTACTTTTTGGCTGGCAATTGTTCTCATTGCAGTTTCGGTTTTGCTGGATTTGTTGTTTCACATTCATTCACCGCTGATTTATTTTGGGGCTGCCGTTCTAATTACCGCACATATTATCAATTTTAAAAATCATAAGCATTAAAAATTTAATTTTTTGAGGTTATTATATCACTTTATTTTTTTTTATTCTATTGACTTTCAATATGATAAAAAAATATATACAACTTTTGTCGTGCTATAACATCTCTACAAAGAAAATTTGGATTTCTGCGAAATGATAAATGTTGTGATTAAAAATGTTCTTCACATTCTCTAAGATATGTAATTATAATAATGAGCTCTTTATTTTTTTACAGATAAAAATGTCCCGTGGAGACAAATTGTTTATAGAACAATTGAGAAGATAAATCCGATCTCCGTAGATTCTGTGTACAATTAATATATACGCTATGAACAGATTGCTCTACAGAGCATAATCAAAAAAGTGTAAATAACTTCATCTAAGAATTTGTATTTCAAAATAATATGACAAAAGAACACAAACTTCCCGTTACCGTTTTAAGCGGATTTCTCGGTGCTGGAAAAACCACATTGCTCAATCATATTTTACACAACAAAGAAGGTCTGAAAGTCGCCGTTATTGTGAACGATATGAGTGAAGTGAACGTAGATGCCCGGCTGGTAGAAAATGAAAATACTCTTTCCCGAACCGAAGAAAAACTCGTGGAAATGAGCAATGGCTGCATCTGTTGCACCCTTCGAGAAGATTTAATGGTGGAAGTGGAAAAACTCGCTAAAGAAAGAAAATTCGACTATCTGCTCATCGAAAGTACGGGAATCAGCGAACCGGTTCCGGTAGCGCAGACTTTTTCGTATGTGGATGAAGAAAGCGGCATCGACCTTTCCCGTTTCAGTTATATTGATACGATGGTAACGGTGGTGGATTGCTATAATTTCTTCAAAGATTTCTGTACCAATGAATTGTTGATGGATCGTGATTTGACTGATATGGAAGGCGATTACCGAACGATTGTCAATCTTCTCACCGAGCAGGTTGAATTTGCCAATGTCATTATTTTAAACAAAACCGATCTCGTGAATCAGGAAACCGTCGGTCTTTTGAAAGCAGCCCTTCACAAGCTGAATCCCGATGCAAAAATCATCACTTCACAATTTGGGAAAGTTTCCCCTTCCGAAATTCTCAATACGCATCTTTTCGATTTTGAGGAAGCGCAGGTTTCTGCCGGCTGGCAAAAGGAACTCGCTGCTGAAAACCACACACCCGAAACCGAAGAATACGGCATCAGCTCATTTGTATTCAGGAATCAAAGACCTTTTCATCCGAAACGCTTGTGGAATTATCTCAATACCGAATATCCCGAAGGAATTATCCGGGCTAAAGGCTTATTCTGGCTGGCTTCGCGCCGCAATGATGCACTGAATTTTTCGCAGGCTGGCGGTTCTACACGCTTGGAAAGAGCCGGAGTCTGGTGGTGCAGTATGCCGATGAATGAACGGATGAATTATGCTTCTTTCCTCAATAATCAGCAGTTTATTGAAGAACGCTGGAGTAAAGAATGGGGCGACCGTATCAATGAACTCGTATTTATCGGCCAGGATATTGATAAGGAAAAAATGACGCACGAACTGGAAAATTGCCTTCTTCACGAAGATGAAATAGGAATGTTCAACGGCGGAAGGACCTTTGAAGATCTTTTTCCGAAGGATATTTAAAGGTAAATGAAAATTTAATTCCCTGTTAATGCAATTTTGTTTCAATAATTTCAAACTTGCACTCCAAATTAATTAAAAATGGAAAGAAGAAAATTTCTCAAAGGTTCGGCGTTGTTATCCGGATTGTTCGCTTTAAATCCTCTGGATTTGCTGGCTTCATCACCTGAAAAAAATCTAAGTTCAACAAAAGGAACTGCCAAAAATATTATTTTTATGATCAGCGACGGAATGAGTTCCGGAACATTGGCAATGGCCGATTTATATTCCAGAAGAATTCTCGGGAAAAGCACCAACTGGATGAATCTTTATCTCGAAAATAAAGCTTCCCGCGCTTTGATGGATACCGCATCAGCAAGTTCTATTGTTACGGATTCCGCTGCGGCAAGTTCGGCTTTCGGTGGCGGAACAAGAGTGAAAAACGGAGTGCTGAACACCGGATCAAATGGCGAAAAATACCTCCCGATCTGGCAGGAATATAAAAAGAAAGGCAAAAAAGCAGGTTGCGTAACGACCGTTACCATTACCCACGCCACTCCTGCAGGATTCTGTATTAATTCAGAGAAAAGAAGTGCCGAACCCGAAATTGCAGAAATGTACGCCGAAATCGGTTTTGATGTAATGATGGGTGGTGGCGATGAATTCTTTAACCTTGAAAAAAGAAAAGATAAAAAAGATGTTTATGCAGTTTACAAACAGAAAGGTTATCAGATTGCTAAAGAACGTTCCGATCTGAAAAATGTGCAGAAAAATAAACCTTTGCTGGGTGTTTTTAATACCGGAGGTTTACCGTATTCCATTGACCGACAGAATATTTCCTCCCTTCAAAATACCCCGACTTTGGCAGAAATGGCAAAAACCGCCATGGACCAGATGAAAGATCACAAACAAGGTTTTGTTCTGCAAATCGAGGGCGGAAAAGTGGACTGGGCTGCACACGCCAATGATGTTGCCGCACTTATTCACGATCAGTTGGCGTTCGATGAAGCCATAAAAACCGTGATGGATTTTGCAGAAAAAGACGGCAACACTTTAGTCATTATTACCACCGATCACGGAAACGCCAATCCGGGAACAATCTATGATGCCGAGGCCAACAAAAAATTTGAAAGTATTGCTCAATATAAAAATACCAATGAATATTTGTTGAATGCCTTGCACGCTGATTTTAACCTGCAACAGATTAAAGATTTGGTGTATGAAACCAACAAATTCAGTTTGACTGACAAAGAAGCTCTTGAGCTGCTCGGATTTTACAACGGTTTGGAAAAAGAAGACGGTTTGTACAACTATAAAAAATTACCATATAAACTTTTTTCGGAAATTCAGAAAAAGCATAATTCCGTGGGTTGGATCAGTATGGATCATTCGGGCGATTATGTGGAACTGGCGATGTATGGTCCGGGAAGCCAATATCTGAAACCTTTTATGAAGAATACGGATGTTCACGATCTGATGAAAAAAGTTTTGGGATAAAGGTTTTAATTACTTTTTTCTCTGAAGTTTTCGGGTTCATTTCCCTCAAAAATATTTTGTATGAAATCGCCATTAGCAATTTTTGCAAACAAATACCAATGAAGATAGGGCGATTCTATATGACCATTAAAAATATATAAATCTACAGATGAAAAACAATCAACAATATGACGTTATTATCATCGGTGGCAGTTATGCCGGACTTTCAGCAGCGATGGCATTGGGAAGATCATTGCGAAATGTTCTGATCATTGATAGTGGGAAGCCTTGCAATCGATTCACGGCGCATTCGCATAATTTTATCACACACGATGGCGAAAAACCTGCTGAAATTGCTGCCAAAGCCAAAGAACAGGTATTGGAGTATGAAATCGTTAAATTTCACAAGGGTTTTGCTTTGTCCGCAATTAAGACCGGAAATCTATTTGAAATTAAAACCGAATCAGGAGAATATTTTTCTGCCCGAAAACTGATTTTTGCTACAGGAATTAAAGATATTTTTCCTTACATCAAAGAGTTTGAGGAATGTTGGGGAAAATCCGTCATTCATTGTCCGTATTGTCACGGCTATGAATTTCGCAGAAAGAAAACCGCCATTGTTGCCAACGCAGAACGTGCTTTTCATTTGGTAAGTCTGGTGAATAATTTAACCCCTGACATCAAAATTATTGTACAGGGAAAGTCCGAATTCAGTGAAGAACAAACCCAAAAATTAAATCAACATCAGATTCCGGTTATTGAAAAAGAAATTGCGGAAATCATTCATCAGAATGGACAAATCGAACAATTAATTTTTAATGACAGAAGCAGAATTAATGTTGAGGCTGCCTATTTTTCCATTCCTTTTGAACAACATTGCAAAATACCGCGGGATTTGGGTTGTGAACTCAATGAAATGAATCTTCTGAAAACCGATTCATTCCAGAAAACAACTGTTCCCGGAATTTATGCTTGTGGCGACAACTGTAGCCCGATACGTTCCGTGGCTTATGCTGTTGCGACCGGGAATATTGCCGGAGCAATGGTCAATCACGAACTTTGTGCAGAATATTTTTAAAAATATATGCATTTAAGATAATATATTTTTCAATTAATAATTAGAATTACTAATATTATATTGTTAGATTAATCTAACTTTTGTATATTTGCGTGATGAAATTTAAAATTAGCATTATAAAATGAATAAAATAAGAATACCTGTACTTACTTTGTGCTGCTCACTTGTCGTATTTTTGGGAAATGCCCAAACTGCAAATGATACCATCATCGGGAAAAAAGATAAGATTGCAACCAAAGATGTGGACGAGGTCGTCATCACAGGAACGCTGAAACAAGTCCGGAAATCCGAAAGTCCGGTTCCCGTGACCATTATTTCGGCAAAAATTTTTCAGAAAAACCCGACTTCCAATGTCGTGGATGCACTTTATCAGATCAACGGGCTGAATCCTCAGGTGAACTGCAATATGTGCAACACTTCCGACATCGGAATCAACGGAATGCAGGGACCTTACACCATGATTCTGATTGACGGAATGCCGATTGTAAGCTCACTTTCTTCAGTTTATGGTTTGAGCGGAATCCCGAACAGCATTATTCAACAGGTGGAAATCGTGAAAGGGCCTGCATCCTCACTCTACGGTTCCGAAGCGATTGGTGGCGTCATCAACATCATCACCAAAAAAGCAAGTCAGGCACCGAAATTTTTTCTGGATTATAATTCTTCCACCTGGGGTGAACTTTCAGGAAATACCGGTTTTAGTGCAAAATTGAACAAGAATGTATCAACCCTGTTTAATGTGGACGGCTATTATTACAACACGCCAAAAGACCAGAACAACGATGGTTATATGGATAAAACTTTGCAGGAAAGAATTTCTTTATTTAATAAATGGGATTTTAAACAGAAATACGATAAAACCGCAAGCGTGTCGCTCCGTTATTACAACGAAAACCGTCACGGCGGCGAAATGGGGTGGAACAAAAATCACCGTGGTTTCGTCGATTTTAATGAACCGGACAACGATCCAAATTCGCCCGGCTACAACGGTGATACGGTTTTACCGAACGGCTATACCGTTTATAATCAGAAATATGCAAAAGGATTTCGGGTTCCAAGATTTATGACCGAAGCCGAAAAACAGGAATGGATGCAAAATGTACGAAACGTAAATCCCGATGCACAGTTTGCCGACGATATGAAATATCAGGAATCCATCTACACCAGCCGTTTTGAAGCCGTCGGAAAATGGGAACTGCCGATTAAGGAAAATGTCACCATTCAGGCATCCTACAACCAGCACGACCAGAATTCTGCCTATGGAACCGAACTTTTTATGGCGCATCAAAAAACCGCTTTCGGACAATTATATTGGGATAAAAAACTCGGCAACCACGATGTTTTAGCCGGAGTTGCATACCGATATACGTGGTTTAAAGACAACACCATTGCTTCCAATAACGGAACTTATCCTTTTGAAACTTATTTGCCCGGAATTTTTGTTCAGGATTTATGGAAAACCGGCGAAAAAACCAGTTTGTTATTCGGTTATCGGTTGGATTATGACAAAACACAATCTGCCAACGGAAGCCACGAAAATCTGGTGCATTCTCCAAGAGCGGCATTCAAATTTACGCCCAATTCAAACCATACATTGCGAGCAAGTGTAGGTACAGGTTATCGTGTGGTGAATATTTTCAGCGAAGATCACCGTGCGCTCAGCGGTCAGTACGAAGCCAAATTCGGCGAAAATCTTAAACCCGAAAAATCCATCAGCGGAACCCTCGATTATGAGGGAAGAATTGCCACAGAAAGCATTGGTCTTACGTATGATTTCGGTGCTTATTACACCCATTTCTTCAACAAAATTTATCCGGTAAGAAATGATGAAAACAGGACTTTGACGTACTTTAATGTGGATGGTGATGAATACGCGAGAAACATCGGTTTGTCTTTGGATATTGCCCTGAATTTCAGTTTTCCGCTTCGGTTGACAGGCGGTGTTTCATACAATAATGCACAGTTGTTTGAGTATGAACGAGACGGCGAAGGCAACCGCACCAGCAATGCTGTTGCTGCCCGCGATTTTGAGTTTTCTCCGCGTTGGATGGGCGTTTATTCCGCAAGTTATGATTTCAACAAGAATTTTACGGTCGATATTACGGGAGACTGGAAAGGACCAATGGTGCTGCCCACACAAGGCGAAATGGAAACTTTTGATGCAGCCGGAAATAGTACCGGAAGTGTTACCGATCCGCGTCCGGCGCGTTCGCCTTGGTTCACAAAAATGAATCTGCAGCTGACTTACCGGCTTGATAAAGTTCAGATTTATGGAGGCGTAAAAAATATTTTTGATTACACCCCAAAATATGTTTTGGTAAATACCGACGATCCGTTTAACGACAGAGCCAATGTTTATGGTGGTTTGCAATTTGATACCGAATATAATTATACACCACAGCAAGGTCGAATTGGATATTTGGGACTGCGTTTTAGTTTGTAACATTGATTTTTATGGAAGTCAACCGATATAATTTACATTCATTTGGCAGGAAATTCCCATGGCGACTTTTGTTGCCTGGGATTTTCACTTTTTTACTGATGTTGATTTCCACACAGGCAAATGCACAACTGTCTTTTAAGGAGCTCCATCAAAAAATGCAGCAAGAGCCGAAATACATCATCATGAACATCAGCTCAGAATCCTGTATTTACTGCATGATGCAGCAGAAAAAACTGAAAAAAGACACTGAACTTCAAAAACGCCTGGAGTCAGAAGTTTACTATTTTCAGTGGATGGTGGAAGAAACCAATGCGATTTCCTTCAATAATAATTACTTTAAAAACGGAAAAGATTTTGTGGACAAATATGGCAAAACCAAAGATGAAATTATCGGTTATCCGCTCTGGATTGTTTTTGATGAAAATTACCATGTGGTTTTCCGTAATCCGGGTTTAATGAAAAACGAAGAACTCAATAAAGTGCTGAATGTTCTGAAAAATGAAAAGAAATAAGTACATTGTTCACCTATAAATAACTGACTAAGAAATGACCATTTCTAAAGCAATAACCTTAACATTGATATGCATGATGTCTGGATTACATGTGCAGGCACAAAAAATCAGCACTTTGATGAGCAATGCCAAAAGTGCAACAAGAACCGATGTCAAAATTTCATTAGGAAACAACGAAAATGAATATCTTCCGATAAGCATTTTAAAAGGAAAAGGAAAAGAAAAAGGCAAAGTTTTCACGATTATTGCGGGAGTTCATGGTTATGAATATCCACCGATTGTTGCCGTTCAGAATTTAATAAAAGAAATTGATCCTGAGAAACTTAATGGAACAATTATTATTGTTCCAATAGCAAACACAGCTTCTTTTTACGGACGTTCACCGTTTGTAAATCCTTTGGACGGAAAGAACCTCAATACGGCGTTCCCGGGAAATGCAAATGGCAGCATTACGGAGAAAATTGCGGATTACATTACCCGCGAAATCATTCCTGTTTCGGATGTATTTCTCGACATTCATGGTGGTGATGCCAATGAAGACCTGTTGCCGTTTATCTGTTATTACAACAATCAAAATGATAAAAACAATACGGAAAACGCAAGAAAACTAAGTGAAGCATCCGGAATGAAGCACATCGTTTCCTATCCGTACACCATCACGAAAACCGAACCTGCAAAATATGCTTTCAAACAGGCCGTTCAGGATGGTAAAACCGCATTAAGTATTGAAGCCGGAAAGTTGGGAACCGTACAATCGGAGAATGTGGAATTGATTAAAAATGCTGTTTTCAGCATGTTGAATGATGCTGGTTACTATCATTTCAATACAATGGCTGCGGATGCAAATAAAGTATATTTTGACAATCAGGCATACCTCAAAGTTCCGGAAAAAGGCTTGTTTTACAGTTCTTTAAAAAGTGGAGATCAGGTTAAAAAAGATCAGATTTTAGGACAGATAACAAATGAATTCGGAATCCCGACAACAGAAATAAAATCTACAGTAAACGGAACCATTCTTTATAAAATCGGCACACCACCCGTGAACAAAGGAGAAACATTATTTTGTATCGGGTTTTCTGATGGTGAATAAAACTTTTATTCAGTTGAAAATTTCGCAATCCCGTGTTTAAAAAATATCTTTGCGTTTCTGAAAAATTATAAAATATGTTCTCAAAAATAGTTGTTCATAAAGTCGGCAACAAAATCAATCAGGAATCGCTCATTCTTTCTCAGGAAGAACTTCAGCTTGATGAAAATATGAAAGAATTGCTGGCAGATTTTTTCCTGAAATCCTTTAAATCCGAAGAGCAGTTTCATTTTTACAGCGATACTTATTTGGCCAATAATGTGGTGTATGGCGCGGTTTCCGAGATTTTTGAAGATCCGGAGCGTTTTCTCTGGGAAAGCGAAACCATTGCCAAACATTTGTACGATGTGGCGGAAAATCCAAGAGTTCAGGGCGGAGAACTTTTTTTAGTGTATTTCGAGGGTAAAACTTCAGATTCTGATCAGGATGACTGCGGAGAACTGGCCAAAATAGGGATTTTCAAAACCGAAAATAAAGAACCTTTCCTGAAAATATTCCCTCAGAATGAATCTTTCAGCATCGAAAAAGATTTCGGAATCGGACTTTCAAAAATTGATAAAGCCGCACTGATTTACAACAACGACAAAGAAGATGGTTTTGTGGTTTCAGCGGTAGACAATAATAAAAAAGGTGATGAATACTACTGGTTTGAGGATTTTCTGAAGGTAAAGCAGCGGGAAGACGAATATTTTCAAACACAGGAAACCTTGCAGGTGTACAAAGACTTCATTACCAAACAGCTTCCGCAGGAATTTGAGGTTTCGAAAGCGGATCAGGCCGATTTTCTCAACAAATCCCTGAATTTTTTTAAAGAAAAAGAACAGTTCGAATTCGATCAGTTTACCAATGAAGTGCTGGAAGATCAGAATGTCATTGAAAGTTTTGTGAATTTCAAAACCGATTACGAGCAGGAAATGCAGGTTTCCATTGCAGAGGATTTTCCCATCAATACATCGGCAGTGAAGAAAAACCAGCGGCTTTTTAAAAGCGTCATTAAACTCGACAAAAATTTCCACATTTATATCCATGGCGACCGCAAAAAAATTGAAACGGGACAGGATGAAAACGGCAAGTACTATCGGCTTTATTTTGAGGAGGAGCAGTAATTTTGACAAAAATCATATCCGGAACCTTCAAAAATTGTAATCAAAAAATTGTTTGGGCATCATAGAATCGTTAAATTTGAAAATCAAATCATGAATGCCCTTTTTATCATGTAATGAATATAATGGGCGTTGAAACTCAATCAAAAAACAAACATTAAACATCATTATATTATGAAAGTAACCGTAGTTGGAGCAGGTGCTGTAGGTGCATCTTGTGCAGAGTACATTGCGATGAAAAATTTCGCATCAGAAGTAGTTTTGGTAGATATTAAAGAAGGTTTTGCCGAAGGGAAAGCAATGGATCTTACGCAAACCGCCTCTTTGAACGGTTTTGATACCAAAATTACAGGTACTACCGGAGATTACAGCAAAACTGCAGGATCTAAAGTAGCCGTGATTACTTCCGGAATCCCAAGAAAACCGGGAATGACGCGCGAAGAACTGATCGGAATCAACGCTGGAATCGTGAAAGACGTTACCGAAAACTTGGTAAAATATTCTCCTGATGTCATTATCATCGTGGTTTCTAATCCAATGGATACAATGGCGTATCTGGTACACAAAACTTCCGGACTTCCGAAAGAAAGAATTATCGGAATGGGAGGTGCGCTGGATTCTGCACGTTTCAAATACAGACTGGCAGAAGCGCTGGAAGCACCAATTTCGGATGTGGACGGAATGGTAATCGCCGCACACAGCGATACAGGAATGGTTCCCTTGCTTTCCAAAGCAACAAGAGCCGGAGTTCCGGTAACGAATTTCCTGAGCGAAGAACAGCAAAACTACGTAGTTGAAGAAACCAAAGTTGGGGGAGCAACATTAACCAAACTTCTGGGAACTTCCGCCTGGTATGCACCGGGAGCAGCCGTTTCTGTTTTGGTACAGTCGATCGTTTGCGACCAGAAAAAACTGATTCCTTGTTCGCTTCTTCTTGATGGAGAATACGGACAAAAAGACATTTGTTTAGGTGTTCCTGCAATTATCGGTTTCAATGGAGTTGAAAAAATTGTGGATGTCCCGCTAACCGATGCCGAAAAAGAAAAATTTGCAGCAGCAGCAGATGCCGTACGCGCAGTAAACGGTGATTTGAAACTCTGATACAATTTTTTTTAAAATTTATATAACTGAAATACACCGCTTTAGTGTATTTCAGTTTTTTTTTGCTTCTCCCGATGTAACAGATGATTGAGGATGCTTGTCTAATATTCGTAATCCATGAATTGAATATAGTATGAGAATCCTCTTAACTGCAGCAGTGCTTTTTTTCAGTGGTCTTGCTTTTGCACAAACCAATCAGGACACCATTAAACAGGAAGAAATAAAAGAAGTGGTAGTGCTTGCTAAAAAGCCAACCGTGGAAAGCAAAGCAGACCGTACGGTTTTTAATGTAGCCAACAGTTCTGTACTTGCCGGAAACAGCACTTGGGAAGTCCTTAGAATGGCTCCTTTGGTAAGCATTGACAATAATGATGCAATAAAAGCAGAAGGTGAAAATGTAACGGTGTACATCAACGATCGTAAAACCGTTTTTAAAGGTAGCGAACTGAAAGATTACCTGAAAACCATTCCCGCAGAAAACCTTTCCAAAATAGAAGTCATTACCAGTCCTTCTTCACGCTATGAAGCCGCAGGTGCGGTTATCAATATCGTTTTGAAAAAACGCGATGATGAAGGGATTAAAGGCAGTGTAAGTCTTACCAATACCCAGAATACCAAAAATTCACAGTACGCTAATTTCAACGTGAATTATCACCGGAATAAGTTTACCCAGACTTTTACGGGCAGCTACAATAATAATTATTACGTCCAGAGAAATGAGAATACCAATACCATTTATGCCAATAATGCGGTGAATATTCTCAATGCGGAAAGTGTATCGTTGTACCAAAGTCCGTCCGCTTCTTCCACTTCGGAATGGGAACTCAATGATAAAAATAATGTTGGTGTAATCTTGGAATATTCCCAGAGCCACCGCAGTTCCGATGCGGATGCAAACGGAGCGAGTTATCTGGAAAATGTTTTACAGAATACCTTTTTACAGAACCAGAATGTTTCGGGATTTTACCGAAATCTCGGAACCAATTTTTTTTATAAATATTACGACAAAGAGAAAAATAAAATTCTCGATGTAAATGTAGGTTCCAATTATAACAGCGATTCGGACACGAATAATCTGGTGAAATACCCGAGCAATTCTGCAGTTCCTATTGGAACAAGTGTAGTTTCCGATGGCCAGAACCGGAATTATTATGTGAAAGTGGATTATACCACGCCACTTGGAAAATCGGGTGGAAATCTGGAATTTGGAGGAAAAGCAAATTTCAACAACAATGTAGTGCCTAATCATTATTTCAATCTTGAAAATTCCGTTTGGATCAATGATGCAACCAAAAGCAATACCTTTCATTATTCCGATAATCTGAATTCGGCTTATCTGAATTACAGCCAGACTTTCTTTAAAAAACTGGAAACAAGAATCGGTCTTCGGTATGAATACATGATTTTTAAATTGCATCAGGAAGTGGGCGATATCCGCAAAAAAGATCAGTACGGAAGTTTTCTTCCGAATCTTTTGCTGAAATATTCCATTTCCGATAATTATGATCTTACCCTGAATTACAACAGAAATATCTGGAGACCTTGGTTTACGGAGTTCAATCCGTTTCTGATGCCGACCGAAATTGGAATTTTCTATCGTGGAAATATGGATCTTCTGCCAAATCCGAGCAACCGTTTCGGGTTGAAACTGGGTTATAAAAAGAAATATTTCCTTTCCGGATCGTATTGGTACACCAATCAGGATTACTGGGAAACATATACCATTGAAAACGGAAATACCATTTCAATGCCGGCAAATTATGAAGGTCTGGTTCAGAAACTTTCCGTAAATTTCAGTACCAACCAAACTTTTCTATCCAACAAATTAAATGTGAACCTGAACGTTGGACTGAATTATACCGACAACAGCGATTTTAATCACAAAAATAATCTGAACGCCAGGAATTACTTCACCAATATCAACGGATCTTCCAATATTTCTTACACCAATCTTTTCAACAAAAACATCAACCTTAATGCTTGGGTAGGGCTTTTTACACAGAATTACGGGAATAATTACGGAAACGGAGTGAATGTTTTTCACAACATTACCATCACCAAAATTTTCCCGAAAACCAATATGGAAGCCAGTTTGCAACTGAATAATATTTTCCTGCGTCCGAATTTCGATATTACCACATACAGTCCGCTCGGAACTTTCAGAAATTATTCTAAGTCTGATTGGCACGGTGTTTCATTAACGTTCATCAAGCGATTCGGAAACCAGAAAGTAAAAGAAAATACCAAAACCGATCTGGAGAAAAATGAAGGAGGAGGAAAATAACTTCCTTTTTTTATCAGTATTAAAAAACCTTTAAAACATAAAATTTTAAAGGTTTTTCTTTTTTTATTGCCGTATTTTTGTGGCTGTAAAATTTACTGTAATGATTAAAAAAATATTTGTATTCTCCTGGATTTTCCTTGCAGGTGCATTTGCTCCGGCTCAACATCAAAATATTTCAAAACTGGAACGTCCGAAACTGGTTGTCGGTTTGGTTATCGATCAGATGCGCTGGGATTATCTGTACCGCTATTACGATAAATACGGAAATGATGGTTTCAAAAGGCTGATGAATACCGGGTATACTTTTAATAATGTGATGATTCCCTATATTCCGACCGTTACCGCGTTAGGACATACAAGCATTTTTACAGGTTCGGTTCCTTCCGTTCACGGAATTGCCGGAAACGACTGGACTGATAAAGAAACCGGGAAAAATGTGTATTGCACCACCGATGATGCTGAGAAAGGAGTGGGAACCGATAATCAGAAAATTGGCGGACACTCGCCAAGAAATCTTTGGAGCACCACCATTACCGATCAGTTGGGAATTGCTACCAATTTCAAATCCAAAATTGTTGGTGTTTCTTTGAAAGACCGCGCATCCATTCTTCCGGCAGGGCATAATCCGACCGGAGCGTTCTGGTTTGATGAAGAAACCGGGAATTTCATTACCAGTACTTATTATATGAAAGAACTTCCGCAATGGGTGAAAAATTTCAATAGTCAAAAAGTTGCCGAGAAATTGGTGGCTAACGGTTGGAGCACTTTACTTCCGATTGAACAGTACACCGAAAGCACAAGAGATGATGTGCCGTGGGAAAATAATTTGGGAAGTTCAGAAAAACCGGTTTTCCCGTATAAAAACTTAGCCGCAGATTACGCGGATAAGAAGAAAATTCTGAGAACAACGCCATTTGGAAATACATTTACCCTGAAATTTGCTGAAGCCGCCATTGATGGAAACCAAATGGGGAAAGACGAAATTACCGATTTTCTGGCGATAAATGTAGCTTCTACCGATTATGTAGGGCATGCTTTTGGTCCGAATTCAATTGAAGTGGAAGATACGTATCTTCGTTTGGATCGGGATTTGGCGGCATTTTTCAAAATGCTGGATGAAAAGGTGGGAAAAGGGCAGTATCTGGTTTTCCTTTCTGCCGATCATGGCGGAGCACATTCTGAAGGGTATATGAAAGAAAATAAAATGATGTCGGGATTTTTTAATGACGGAATGGATAAAAACCTTCAGGCAGAACTCGAAAAAAAATACCAGTACAGCAAACTGATTATGGCAGTGGATAATTATCAGATTTATCTCGACAGAAAAGCCATAGCAGAGCGGAATCTGGAGGTGGATGATGTGAAGAAAACCATTATTAATAGTTTAAATAAAGATCCACGAGTATTGTATTGCGTTGATCTGGAAAAAGTAGGCGAATCTCCAATTCCGGAGCCGATTAAATCCAGAATTATCAACGGTTACAACTGGCAGAGAAGTGGTGATATCCAGATTATTTCGCACGACGGACTTTTGCCGAATTATGCCAAAAAAGGAACTACACACAGCGTTTGGAATTCCTACGATTCCCATATTCCGTTGCTGTTTATGGGCTGGAAAGTAAAACACGGTTCCAGCAGCAAACCTTATTTTATGACGGATATTGCTCCTACAATTGCCCAGTTCCTGAAAATTGAAAATCCAAGTGGAAACGTTGGTCAGCCAATTGCCGAAGTGCTTGGAGAATAATTGTTTTGACTGATGTTGGGTATTTGAATGTTTGAGAATACTTTCAATACAAGGTTTGTCATTTCGCAGAAATCTAAGAACTTGTTTTATAAAGCCTTGTCAAGGTTTTGAACCTTGACAAGGCTCTCAACAAAAAACCGCTTTCAACGGAAAACGGTTTTTTTATTGGATTAAATCCTGAATCTGTTTTTTAATGGCAATATTCTTCTTTCGGATTTGATAGGTTCTCCATAGCAGGAAAAGGATTGCAAGCGATACTGCAGAAAGAAGCAGAATATTTGCAAAAGAAAATTTCTTACTAAGAGAAAGCATTTTTTCTGCCGCTTCCGCATTTTGATTTTGGATGGAAGTATTAATGGATTTCAGTTCGCTTTGTTCGCGCTCAAAATGTGTTTTCAGATATTTTTCGTTGTATTTGCGGTAATTTTCTGGTTGATTGAGAATCAGGTAATTGTCCGCCATTCCTTTGTAAATTCCTTCATTTAATACCAGATCGCCCACATTTTTGGAAAGGACTTCCGCATTTTGTAGCAGTTGAAGTGCCTTTTCACTTTGTCCGGTTTGGGTATAGGTATCTGCCAAACCTTTCAGAGAAAATGCTTCTAGGCTTTTGGCCTCTGCTTTTCTGGCATATTCTACGGATTTCAGGAAATTTTGCAGTGCCTCTTCATTTTTATTCAGGTTCAAATACGCATAGCCCATATTGTAATACACAATACTCATATTGGCCATATTGGTTTGACGCAAAGGGTTGCCCTCTGAAAAATACCGGATCGAATTTTGAAATTTCTGAAGCGCAAGCTCGGAATTGTTCTGACTTTTGTACACCATTCCGCGAACCGCAAAAATTTTCCCCAGATCGAAATTGCTTTCTTTATATTTTTCTGAATTTCGCATCAGCGTTTCTGCTTCATCTAATGTTTCCAGACATTGGCTGAACAGTTCCATTTGCTGATATTGCATCGCAATGGAAGTCAGAATGCTGACTTTGGATTTTGTGGATTTGGTTTCGTTCAGCAACTGCTTGGCTTTCAGGATATATTTTAGCGATTCATCAAAGTTTCTTTTGCTTACATAAGCGCTGGACATCATAATGTAAATCGTGATTCTTTTATTGATGTCAGATTCCGTTTTTAGTAAGGTATTCCCGATAATAATGGATTGATCGGGGTTTTCGTAAATGCCCATTTGCGCTTTACGATAAAGAGAATCTCTGTTGGTTTGCGCGTGGATTGTACTGCTGGCTGCCCAAATACAAAATAGGAAAAAGAGCCGTAATTTTTTCATTTTTTGTTTTCGTTTAACTGTTGGATGTAGGCATTGGGCGACATTCCCGTAATGGTTTTAAAAACCGTAGTAAATGCGCTGTGAGAAGAAAATCCGGAAATTTCCGCAAGGTAGCTTACTTTGTAATTCAGGTATGCAGGATTATTTTTCAGCAGATCTGCAACGTGGTTTACTCGAAGTTCGTTGATGTATAAATTAAAATTTTTCCCCTTGTAATTATTAATCACCTCCGAAAGATAGCGCGTATTGGTATCCATTTGGGAGGCCAGATTGGCAAGCGACATATTTTTGTTCAGAAAACGGTCCGAATTTTCCAGTTCATTGAGTTTTTGCAGAATTTCAAGCTCTTTTTCTTTGGAAAGCGACGAGATTTTCTTGGAATCTTTTGCCAGTTCATGTTCTTTCGGTTCCAAAGGAATCTCCGGAGTTTCCGATTTTTTCATTTTTTCCTGCTGTCTGTTGAAAAAATGAAGTTGCTTCATGAGTTCACGGTTCTGCTTCTTTTCATTCAGAAAATAAAGCAAAATTCCGGACAAGGCGATTAGTCCCAAAACACCATTCCAGATTAGACCGGATTTTTTTTCTTGCGTAAAATGTTGAATATCTGTATTTTCTCTGGCTTTTGTAAGTTTAGTAAGATACCGGATTCCTTCCTTTTTGCTGTTGTCTATTTTTGTTTTCGATTCCAGAAACAGTTTGTAATATTCTTTGTAACGTTCGGTTTGGTTCAGCACTGCATAATTTTTATACAGCGATTCGTAAATTCTGGATTTTAAAGGCAGATAATTTGCTGATTCTACTTTTTTCAGAGAAAGTTGCAACAGGTTAATCGCTTCCGGATATTTTCCTTCGTAGAATTTTACCCGGGACAAATTTTCCAGTGCCAATGCTTCAAGAAAGAAGAAGTTTTTGTTCTGAATATTTTTTTGCACCTCCAGAATGGTATTTTCCGCTTTTTGCAAATCATTTTTGCGGATATATAATAAGGAGCGGATCAGTTGGTTTTCGTTTTTAATGATTTCGTTTTCGCTGGTTCCGGATTTTATGAATTTATTGCTCAGCTCCAGCATGGAAACGCTTTTGTCGGTATTGCTTTTTATAGCGAGATTAATCGCCTGAAGCTGATAGAGTTTTGCAACAGTAATGGCACTTTCCGCATTGGATTGTTCCGTGAGTTTTTTTTCTTTTAAAATTCGGGTGATGATTTTTTCTGAAAGGTCATACAAACCGAGATTCTGATATTGCTCCGCAAGTCCGTAATTTTGATAAACATCCGAAAAAAACGCATCAGCAGTGGATTCGGTTTGTGCTTCTTCCAGAGAAGATTTTATCGACTGCACATAATCGCCTTTCATGGCGTACGCCTGTGAAACAATGTTGCGAATTACGATTTTTTCTTCCGGATTTTTATCGCTGGTGATTAAAGCAAGGGTGGAACTAATGCATTCATCAGGATTTTGATAAAGCTTGAGAATGCTTTTGTCGGCAAGAAGATAGAAATCCGATTTCTTCTGTCCATTTAAAAAAAATGAATGTAAAATCAGTAAAAATATCCAGACCAGTCTTCCCATATTGCAAAAATAGCCATTATTTTCCTTACAAATTCATAAATTTTTAAGAGGATTGGTTTTTTATTTGTTTATGCATAAATTGTTGTATATAAGCTTTTTGTATTTTATTCTCTTTCAAATTTCGTGAATATTTAAAGATAATATTTAGTCTAATTGGTTCAGTATTCTTATTATTGTCCTACTAAAAAAAATATTAGGATATGAAAAAACTTTACATTGCACTTGTACTGATAAATGGATTTGCATTCGGTCAAGTACAACTTAAAACTTTAACGGGATTTGGTACTGCTATTTACGACATTAATGAAAATGGAAAAGGAGTACACGGAAACGGTTATTACGATTTTGAAACCAATTCTTCATCTAGTGTAGAAGAAGGAGTAGGACAAACGGTAAGCATCACCAATAACGGGGATGTTTTAGGAATGAAAGATGATGGAACCGGTGTTTATGTGCCGGCGCTAAAGAAAGATGGAACGTGGTCCGTTCTTCCGGGAATTCCTGCGGACGTTACCCTTTATGATATTTCTGAAAACGGGAAGTATGTTGTGGGACAAACCTCTTGGACTCCTGAAGATGGGGCATGGGGATTTATCTACAATGTGGAAACTTCCACCTATAAATTGCTTTCCAGCACCAATTATGAATATGGTGCCGCTTATGCTGTAAACAACGCCGGAATCGCAGTGGGCTGGGTAGATGATTTGCCTACAGGAACAGTAAGAATGCCTGCCTATTTCACCGAAGATGGAACGATTACATTGGTTCAAGCGAGTGCAGGTGAGGCTTCATCCATTAATGATAATAATGAAATTGTTGGTAGTTTGGGAGATATTCCATTTTACTATAAAATAGGAGATGCCACACCTCAAACTTTTGCAATTCCTGAAGGTCAGATTGTTGGATCATTTTCTGCAATTTCAGATACTGGCGTTATCGTAGGATATGCGCAAACCTACATTCCTCTTCAAGGATGGTATCGTATTCCGTTGATTTATCACGCAAGTTATGGAACAGATGTAAAACTACTGTCGGATGTACTTTCTGAAGCAGGAGTGGATACTACCGGACTCAGCGGTATCGGCTATAAAATTTCCACAGACGGAAAATATATAGGAGGATTTAGCAGTGGTGCTGCTTTCTTTGCGCAGGGATGGGCAGTATATTTGGATGATTTGTTTACTTTGGGAACTCAGGAATCTGCATTCAGCAAAGTTTCAGTATATCCAAATCCGGCAAAAGAAACGTTGAATATCAATGCGAAAAACATTACGGCTGTTGAAGTATACAATCTTGTAGGTCAAAAAGTGCAGTCTGCAAAAGCAGCTTCTCAGATTAATGTTTCAAACCTTGCAAAAGGAGTGTATTTGGTAAAAGTAACTGCTGAAGGAAAAACTCAGACAGTGAAGTTTATAAAAGACTAAGTGGTTATTAGTACTCTATAAAATCAGCGGTGCATTTATGCACCGCTGATTTTTTATAATTGAATTTTAAAGTATTCTTATTTGCCTTTTTTGGGAGGATAATTCACCATAATATCGGCAACAATTTCCGGAATTTGTTTTTGTTTTGCTCTTGGTGAATCCACAGAAATACCGCTTCCGATCCCCTGCCAAACCAATTTTTGGGTTTTTGCATCAATTAAATCAATGGTAAGACCGCCCTGATTGTAATTGCTGCTCCAAGTTCTACCAACTCCGGCTCCCCAACCCCAAGGTCCACCCCAACCCCAAGCTCCGTAAGGATTGGTGGTTTGTATGTCGGTTACTTTTTTATGATCGGCTTTTACGTTGATAATCAAATCCGGATTTTCTCCCGGTGTTAAACCTTTTGCTTGAAGCTGTTTTGAAAGTTCATTCAGAACACGGTCTTTGTCTATATCATTCAGTTTCAGATCGTCAATTCTCAGTTTGTAGGTTTTGTATGTGTTGAAATTTGCGGTGTCCGCATAATCAGAACGCACCTGAAATGGGCTGCAGGACGTTAATCCCAAAGTCGCCGAAGCCATAACCAATAGAATGTATTTTTTCATTTTATTTCGGTATTTTGTTAATTTTCTTGAATGTATCGGTTTTTTTATCATATCCGTAAGGGCAATGTTTACAACCACTTTTGCAGCAATATCCGCGTTTCAGATGGAATTTCTCCGTGAAAACCTTGTATCCCTGCTCGTTGTAGTAAAAGTCCTCGTTTTCTTTGATGTCGTATTGTGCCATAAGTTAAAAAAAGATCATCATTTTTTTTACATTTGTTCTATGATAATTGTGTGCCAAAGGCTTCTCAAAAATACAAAAATAAACGGGATCACCCTTTATCCGTTTATCCTTTTGAAAAAGCCGGAATACAAAGAAAATTGTGAACTCATTAACCATGAAAAAATCCATCTCCGGCAGCAGCTGGAATTGCTGATTGTGTTTTTCTATATCTGGTATGTGGTAGAATATTATTATTGGTATTTTAAACTGAAAGACAGCTTTTTAGCCTATCGTTATATTTCTTTTGAAAGGGAAGCCTATGCCAAAGAATCCGATCTTATTTACTTAAAAAACCGAAAACTCTGGAGTTTTTGGAAATATCTGGCAAACTCATGAAAGTATTTTCCGCAGCAAAAGTCATTATTCAGGAAATTCCTTTGAAGGGAAACGCAAAACTTTTCATTAAAAGAGAAGATCAGATTCATCCGCAGATTTCCGGGAATAAATTCTGGAAACTCTATTATCCGCTCCAAAATTATCTTGAAAAACTTCCCGAAAACCCGATGCTCATTACTTTTGGAGGAGCTTATTCCAATCACATCAGTGCCGTTTCGTATGCCGGAAAATTTTTAGGAATCAAAACTTTGGGAATCATTCGCGGTGAAGAATTAACTTCCGAATCCATCATAAATCCAACCCTCAGTTTTGCAAAAGAAAACGGAATGAATTTCCGTTTTGTGAGCCGGGAAATGTATCGGAATAAAGATGAAATTTCATTCAATCTGAAAAAAGAATTTCCCACAGCATTAATCATTCCCGAAGGCGGAACCAATGAATTTGCCGTAAAAGGAATTGAAAATATGCTTGGAAACGATACAAAAGAATTTGATTACCTTTGCAGTGCAGTGGGAACTGGCGGAACTTTGGCAGGAATTTCAAAGTATTGTGAAGAAAATCAGGAGGTTATTGGTTTTAAAATGGTGAAAGATCCGAATCTTGAAGACGTTATTTTCAATCTCTCGGGTAAGAAAAATTTCACTTTAAAAGAACCTTCCGAACGTTACGGCAAAATAACCGACGAAAATGTACGTTTTATAAATGATTTTTTTCATCAGTTCAAAATCCCTTTAGATCCGATATATACCGGAAAAATGTTGCAGAAATTATTGATGATGTTGGAAAATGGTGAATTTCCGGATGGAAGTAAAATTCTGGCTTTTCATACCGGAGGTTTGCAGGGAATTGAAGGAAGCAATCAACTGCTGAAAAAGCAAAACCGAACATTAATCAACTTTAGATAAACATCATTCTAAGATGAAAAAACTTTTTGCGATTACCTGTTTTTTATTTTTTAAAACAATTGCTGCTCAAACCTGGGCAAATGACGAACAGTATATTCAAAGATTTGCAGCTTTTGCGGTTGAAGAAATGGAAAAATACAAAATTCCTGCATCCATCACGCTTGCACAAGGACTTTTGGAAACCGGAGGCGGACAAAGCCGTTTGGCAAGAGAAGGCAACAACCATTTCGGAATAAAATGCAAAGACGAATGGACTGGGAAAACCATGGCACATACCGATGATGCTCCCAATGAATGTTTTCGCGTGTACGATGATCCGCGGGAATCCTACGAAGACCATTCTAAATTTTTGGCATTCAGAAAATATTACGAGAAACTTTTCACGCTGGATTTGAAAGATTACAAAGCCTGGGCGCATGGTTTGAAGAAAGCAGGTTACGCTACAAATCCGAAATACGCCCATATTCTCATCAATAAAATTGAAAAATACCGGTTGTATGAATTTGATAATGTAACCTCAAAAGAGGTTTTATACACTGTTTTGAAATTGTATCCTGATCTTAAAAACGACAATATTTTTATGGCAAAACTGGATCAGAGCAATGCGAAAACCGAACCGGCAACCATAAAAGTTCCGTACGAACAGACTTCGTATGCAAAACAGCAAGAAAAAGTAGATAAAATTAAAACCGATCGTGAACTCCTGAATTCCATTTTAATCAAGAGCCATCCCAATGGTGGAAAAAAATTCATTATCGTTCCTGCAGATACCGATCTGGCTTATATTTCTAAAAAATTCGGAATCAACGAAAGCAAACTTAAAAAGTGGAATGAACTGAACAGCAACCGCCTTCAAAGAAATGATGTTTTGTTTCTGGAATCCAAATCTTCCGACGGAAATGTAGCCACCTATAAAGCAAAATCCGGAGAATCAATGTACGATATTTCCCAGAAGTTCGGGATGAAATTAAATAAACTTTACAGTAAAAACCGCATGAATGAAGGGCAGCAGCCAAAACCCGGGCAATTGATTTATCTGCAAAATAAAAAACCGAGATCATAAATAAGATGGATTTCGAAGAAAGTTCAAAAGCATTTGAATACGCACGGAACGTTTTCCCCGGCGGAGTAAATTCAACCTTTCAGTCTTTTAAATTTGTGGGGGGAATGCCGATTGTTGTTCAGTCGAAAAAAGGAGCCTGTTTTACGGATTTGGACGGCACTTCTTTTATCGATTATCACAATGATTTTGGGGCTTCTGTTTTGGGATACGGAAATCCTGAAGTTCTGGAAGCAATTAGCATTCAGTTGGAAAAAGGATTTTCCACGGCAACGCCTTCAGAGCCGGAATTGGCGTTGGCAGAGCGAATCGTGGAAAGCATTCCGAATATTGAAAAAGTAAGATTCACCTCGTGCGGAATTCAGGCATGTGCAGATTCGGTTCAGTTGGCAAGAGCATTTACGAAAAAAAATAAAATCATTGTTTTTGATGGTAGCCAACATGAAAACCTGAATGTTTTTTCTGAAAATGATTCAAATCTTTTTGTTTGTCAATACAATCATTTGGAATCAGTTGCTGATGTTTTCAGGCATCATTCCGATGAAATTGCTGCTGTAATTGTAGAACCTGTGTCCACAAATATGGGGTGTATTCTTCCGGAAAATAATTTTCTTGAAAATTTGAAAAGCCTTTGTCAACAGCATCAATCCTTATTGATTTTTGATGAAACC
Source organism: Bergeyella sp. (assembly GCA_031987605.1). Taxonomy (GTDB): domain Bacteria; phylum Bacteroidota; class Bacteroidia; order Flavobacteriales; family Weeksellaceae; genus JAFAGO01. Next base: position 136,984 of record DALZZF010000005.1, read on the forward strand.
AAAACCGGATTTCGGCTAGCTTTTGGCGGTGCCCAGGAAGTTTTTAATGTGGAAGCCGATTTGGTGGTGTACGGTTCCGTTCTGGGCGGCGGTTTTCCGTTGGGTGCTTTTGGCGCGCGAAATGAAATCATGGATCTTCTTTCTCCAAAAGGAGATTTTAATCTCGCCAATGATCCTTCATCCAATATACTCGCATTTTCCGCCGGGTTAAAAACTCTGGAAATCATCAGAAACAATCCGGATTTTTATACCAATCTGAATAAAACTTCGGAAATCCTCGATTTTGAAATCGGGAAGATTTTAAATCAGAAAAATATTGTTCATCGTATTAACCGCAAAGGTTCATTGATGTCGGTTTTCTTTCATGTGAGCAACGTTCCAAATTTTAATGAAGCAAAAGAATCCAATTTTGCACTGTTCAATAATTTCTTTCATCAGCTTTTGCAAAAGGGGATTTATCTTCCTCCGAATGCATTTCAGTCGTGGTTTGTTTCAGCTGCCATTACCCAAACCGAAATTGAAAAAACATGTGAAGCTGTCCGACAATTTGAGTATTAATCAACCTAACTGATTTTTCCCCACTTATTTTTCCCTTTGTACTGTTTTATGTAATAATCTTTAATACGTTGGTTGTCGGGATGCGAAAGTTGCGGATCATTTTCCAGAATTTTTTCTACGGTTTCTTTGCTTATTTTAATGAGATTTCCGTCCGTCACCAAATCCAGTTTTTTGAAATCGACCACACCGCTTTGCTGCGTTCCCAGAATATCTCCCGGACCGCGAAGTTGCATATCGACTTCGGAAATTTTAAAACCATCATTGGTTTCACACATGGTTTTAATTCTCTTTCGGCTATCTGCCGATAATTTGTCGGAAGTCATCAGAATACAATAACTCTGTTCTGCGCCACGCCCAACTCTTCCGCGCAATTGATGAAGTTGCGAAAGCCCGAAACGTTCTGCGCTTTCAATAATCATTACGCTGGCATTGGGAACATTTACGCCGACTTCAATTACGGTTGTTGCCACCATAATTTCTGCTTTTCCGGAGGCGAAATACTGCATATTGGTTTCTTTTTCGTCGGATTTCATTTTGCCGTGAAGCATGGTAACATTATGCCCTTCAAAAAATTCTACAATATGATCGAAATTTTCCATCAGGTTTTTATAATCCAATGTTTCGCTTTCTTCAATTAAAGGATATACGAAATATACCTGTCTGCCTTTATCAATTTCATCTTTTGCAAACCGGAAAACAGAAAGCCGGTCGCGTTCTTTTCGGTGTGCGGTGATGATGGACTTTCTTCCGACGGGCATTTCATCAATCACCGAAACATCGAGGTCGGAATAAAAACTCATCGCCAGAGTTCTCGGAATCGGCGTTGCTGTCATCACCAGAATATGCGGCGGAATTTTATTTTTTGCCCAGAGTTTTGCTCTTTGTGCCACTCCAAAACGGTGCTGTTCATCAATAATGGCAAGTCCGAGATTTTTGAACTGTACAATATCTTCCAGAACGGCGTGAGTTCCGATTAAAATAGAAAGGTTTCCGTTCAGCAAATTTTCGTGAATTTGTTTTCTTTCCGAAGTTTTTGTAGATCCGGTTAATAACTGAACCTGAATATTTGTTCCTTCCAACAATTCACTGATGCCGTTAAAATGTTGTTGCGCGAGAATTTCTGTGGGAGCCATCAAACAACTTTGAAATCCGTTGTCCATCGCAATCAACATGGAAAGCAACGCCACCATTGTTTTTCCCGAGCCAACATCACCCTGAAGCAAACGGTTCATTTGCACCGGGCGTTTCATATCGTTTCGGATTTCTTTTAAAACTCTTTTTTGCGCATGGGTTAATTCAAAAGGAAGATGATGCGCGTAAAAATGATTGAAATGTTCCCCGATATTGGGAAAAGGATTTCCTACGGAATGATTATTCTGATATTTCTTTTTAAGCCCGTAACCCAACTGGAAAAAAAACGCTTCCTCAAATTTCAGGCGGCGTTCTGCTTCCTGAAAATGCTGTATATCTTTTGGGAAATGGATGTTGAGAAATGCATGAGGGCGCGACATCAGTTTCAGATGCTTCATCAGGTAATCCGGAAGATTTTCTGAAACAAGGCTGGGAATTTCCATGCAGATATTTCGCAGGACATTCTGGAAAAATTTCTGGTTCAATCCTCGTTTTGTCAGTTTTTCCGAACTTGGATAAATAGGGCGTAATCGTGTTTCCTGTTCGCGGTTTTCCAGAGGTTCAATTTCGGGATGTGCCATGGAAAATACACGGTTAAAGAGATTTACTTTTCCGAAAATATAGATTTCTCGGTTTTGCGGAATCTGGTCTTTCATCCATTGCGAATACTGAAACCACACCAAATCTATTGTTCCGGTTTCATCATGAAATTTCGCAGCAAGGCGTTTTGCACGACCTCCGCCCACTTCTGCAAGGTCGGTAATTTTGCCTTTCAGTTGTACTTCTATGGTTTCATCTTCTGTGAGTTGGGCGATTTTGTATACTTTGCTTTTGTCGAGATAGCGAATCGGATAAAAATTCAGCAAATCTTCCACGTTGGAAATGCCCAGAATGTTCTTAATCAGTTTTGAACGTTCCGGACCAATTCCTTTGATGTATTCTATGGAAGTGTCTAAATTCAATTATTTTTTTTGAAGGTTGGAATTTCGGAAATTTTACCCGGAAGTTCAAATTTTTTAGCAAAGATTCTTGGGGATTTGGATATTGAAATTTTAAAATTTGAAGGTTGGATGTTTGGAATATTTGAAAAGGTTCGACAACAAATAATATAGAATCGCAATTTTTTTTAAACATGAAATTATCATGTGACCTCTGAAATGTATTTTATAACGGCAAAATATTAAAACATAAAGCACAACAAATCCTAAAATTGCCTTATTTTTACACTATGATTTCAAAACAGACCATCGACAAAATTTTCTCCACCATTCGCGTTGAAGAAATCATCGGCGAATATGTGCAGCTGAAAAGGGCAGGAGCCAATCTGAAAGGGCTGAGCCCTTTTCGCGATGAGAAAACGGCCAGTTTTGTAGTCTCCCCAAGCAAACAGATCTGGAAAGATTTCTCCACCGGAAAAGGCGGAACGGCCATTACATTTCTGATGGAGATCGAAAGTTTCACTTATCCTGAAGCCCTTCGCCATGCTGCCAAAAAATACGGAATCGAAATTGAGGAAGACCGCCGTGAACTGACTGAAGAAGAAAAACAATCGCAAACTGAAAAGGATCTTCTGTACAAAATTCACGAAGTCGCAAATACCTATTTTCAGGAGCAGCTATGGGATTCCGAAGAAGGAAAAATGATCGGACTTTCGTATTTCAGAGAGCGAGAACTGAAGGAAGAAATCATTCGGAAATTTCAGTTGGGATATTCCCCGGAAAAGAAAAATGCTTTCACCCAATATGCTTTGGATAAAGGATACGAGAAGAATATTCTGGAAAAATCCGGACTTTCTATTTTCCCTGAAAATGCGCCGGACGGAATCGACCGTTTTCGTGAACGCGTAATTTTCCCAATCCACAGTTTCTCAGGAAGAGTCCTTGGTTTCGGTGCAAGAATTCTGAAAAACAACGTAAAAACAGCAAAATATCTCAATTCTCCTGAAACCGAAATTTATCATAAATCGAATGTTCTGTATGGTTTAAACCAAGGGAAACAGGCAATTTCAAGGAATAATCTTTGCCTTTTGGTGGAAGGATATATGGATGTGATTGCGCTTCACCAAAGCGGAATCGAACATGTGGTGGCGAGTTCCGGAACGGCGCTTACGGTGGAACAAATCAAGCTGATAAAACGCCTTACCGAAAATGTAACCATTCTTTTTGATGGCGATGCAGCCGGAATTAAAGCCAGTTTTCGAAGCATTGATCTTTTGCTTGCAGAAGGAATGAATATCCGTGTTCTGCTGTTTCCGGACGGTGATGATCCCGATTCTTTTTCCCGGAAGCATCCGCAGGAATATGTGGAAGAATTTATCCGGAAAGAAGCAAAGGATTTTATTGATTTCAAAGCCGAAATTCTGCTGAAAGAAGCTGAACACGATCCGATAAAAAAGGCAGAAGCCATTCGCGATATTGTAAAATCGGTGGGTTTTGTGCAAAATGCATTGAAGCAGGAAATTTATCTGAAGGAAATTTCCAATCGTTTTGGATTGAGCGAACAGAGTTTGTTTAATGAACTGAGCGTGCAGAAACAGGTTCAGCACAATCAGCCGCATCGTCCTTCGGTTTCAAAAACGGAAATTGCGCAAAAACTGGAAGTGGTGCAGGAACCAGCAATTTTGGTGAATCCTTTGCTTTTGCTGGAAGAAAAACTTGTGGAACTGATGCTGAAATACGGCGACCAGATTCTGGAAAGAAAAGATGCAGAAGGGCAGCCCTACCAGATTACGGTAATTGAGGAAATCATCAACCATTTGAATGAAGACAATTACCAGATTCAATCTCCGCTGAACGAAAAGATTGTGGAAGATATCCGAAAAGGAATGCAGGAAGAGGAACTGCGTACGGGAAGTTTTTTCCTGAAATTGATGGATGAAGGAATCTCCGGAAAAGTGGCAGATGTGTTGATCGAACCATACGAAACCAGCGATTGGAACAAGTACAACATCTATTTCAAAAGTGAAGCAGAACTGGTGCCCAAAATCGTGAGCGATGTAATTATCCGCCATAAAAGGGAATTCATTGTGAAGCTGATTCAGGATTTAAAAAATCAAACCGAAAATGAGGAGGACGGTATGGGGAAATACGAAAAAATCATGCGGCTGAACGAACTCCGCAGAGTGATTGATGATGAACTTCACCGAATTGTATGAGTTGAAATTTTGTATGTTTGAACTGTTTACTACATTTTAATTATCGTAATAATGGCCGTAAAAAAGAAAATTTTAAGAATTATTTTAATTCTTTCTTTTCTAAACTTAATTGTCTCTTTAATTGTGTTTATAACCCAAACTCTTTTGAAGAATAGTGCTTTTGAAATTCAAAATCTATCAGCGTTTCAACAATGGGCAATACTAATCGCTGCTTTAATCTCATTTGTCGTAATTGGAAATTTTTTAATCCATAAATATTATCAAAAACAACATAATGAAATTTTATATCGGATTAAAAACGAAAAATATGAAATTTTTAGAAATTTAAAATTAACACAAACATGGAATTTTGGATTCAGAATAAATAAAACAGATGTAATTCTGATAAAAGACCAAATTATTGTTCTGATTTATAATTCAAATTTTATTGGTTTAATAAAGCAAGCACAACCGGCAATTTTATTTTATAAAGAAAAATATTCAGAGAGAATAAATGAGAGAATTAGTGGTAAAAGCAAAATTGAAAGTGTTTTTTCTACGAAAAATGGATTTAAAATAACAACAAAAGTTGATACATTATTTAATAAAAAAGATTTGAGCTTTTCATTTGAAACAGATGCTGACCAGAAAAATAAAATAATCAAAATTTTGAATGAAAATAGTTTATTGTAAAAAATATCCGAAACATTAAAACAGAACTTTTTCCTGCCAAAATGTCTTCACATCAATTTGGAATACTATTAGTAAAACAATCAAGCAAAGTTCAAACAACTTCAAACTTTGAATCTTAAACTTTAAACAAAAAAATATGGACATTAAAAAAGATTTCAGAGATTTCTCTGTAAAACACATGGGAAACAGCGGTCTTGCGACCGATCAATATATGGGAATGTTCAACCCGACCAACCTTACGCCGTATATTATGGAAGAAAGACGTTTAAATGTAGCACAGATGGACGTTTTCTCCAGATTAATGATGGACAGGATTATCTTTCTGGGAACCGGAATTGACGATCAGGTTGCCAATATTGTAACCGCACAGTTACTATTTCTTGAAAGTGCTGATCCGGCAAAAGATATTCAGATTTACATCAATTCTCCGGGCGGAAGCGTATATGCAGGTTTGGGAATTTACGATACGATGCAGATCATAAAACCGGATGTTGCCACAATTTGTACCGGAATTGCCGCATCAATGGGAGCTGTACTTTTGGTAGCCGGTGAAAAAGGAAAACGTTCTGCGCTGAAGCATTCAAGAGTGATGATTCACCAGCCAAGCGGTGGCGCACAAGGTGTGGCTTCCGATATGGAAATCAACCTCCGCGAAATGCTGAAACTGAAAAAAGAATTGTACGATATTATTTCGCATCACTCCGGGCAAACCTATGAATGGGTAGAAAAAGCATCGGATCGTGATTATTGGATGACTTCTTCCGAAGCAAAAGATTTCGGAATGGTGGATGAAGTTTTGGAAAGAAAAAAAGATTAATTTTTACATTTCTGATAGTATACAAAAAGAGGGAAGCATATTTTGTTTCCCTCTTTTTTTCTTTTTTTGTGAAAATTATTTCACGATTAATTTTTGTGTTTGCGGTTTTGAAAGGTTTCCACCACTGAATTTCAGCAGATATGTTCCTGGACTTAATGATGAGGTATTTATATCTGTTTTTCCGGTTTTCAAATCTTGCTGAATGACAAGTTTTCCCGAAACATCAAAAATTTGCAGGTTAATTTTTGCTGATCCTTTCGAGGTTTCAACAGAAAAATATGTTCCTTTGTTTACGGGATTCGGGTAAATTTTTACCGCATGATTTTTATCCACATCCGATGCCGATAAAAGCAAAGTGCTGAATCTCGGAGCGAAAAGATAGGTGCTGTTTACACTGCAATTGGTGCGGATTCGCCAGTCGTATTCTGCTCCAGTTTCAAGTCCTGTAAGTTGGATTCCAGAATTTGTAGTGCTGGTAGCAGCATTGATCCATTCCTGCGAATCTGCTTTTTTGTAATCTACATCATACGTTGTTCCGGATGCAGCATTCCAATTGAGTGTTGCGCTGTTTTCTGTAATTTCAGCCGCTGATAATCCTAATGGAGGATCGCAATTTACGCCTGTTTGCCACCCATAATTTTGTCCGGAAAGAATGACGTTCTGACCATGCAAAATATTGGATGCAATACTGAGCTGTGCGGTTTCATTATAACCATGAAGATCATACCACATCAAAACGCCATAACCGTCGGAAGCTGTTTTGTTGGCAAGCGTTGTAGTGGTAGCAGTTGAAGTATTTCCGAGCCAGATTGCGGCGGGAGAAAGATCCGGTTTGGAAAGTGGCGGAATATTGGGCACGCTCCAGGTTCCATAGTAAGGATTGTATCCGTGGTTAAGATAATTTCCGGCAAGATTGCCATCCCATGAAAGTCGTGAACGTGCAGGTCCGTAATTGTAGAACGTAATCAGTTTGTCGGGAAGCAAAGCGCGGAGTTCCTGCAGCAGCATTACAAATGAATAGGCATTTGCATTTCCGGTTCCGTTTGCTCCGTAGTTGGCGTATTCATCATCAAAATCAATTCCGTCCAAACCATAAGTATGCACGGTGTGTGCCAGTTGAAGTGCAAAATCCCGTGCGGATTCACGATTCGGAAAATTGCAGATTCCTGCTCCCTGATGGTTTCCGAGAATGGTGAGCAGCACTTTTATGCCTTTTTCCTGAAGCGGCTGGATGTAAGTGTTTCTTTCGTTCAGCACTTTGGTTACATTGTTATTGTTGTAAAGGTATGCGCGCTGTTTGGAGGTATCGTAATTGATGTTTGCTGCGAAAATATTCACAATATCAAAATACCGGTTTCCGCTGTTTTCCAGGGAATAGGCTGTAGCATTGAGGAGATTATTGTTGTTCACCTCTACATAGACTACGTTTTTCGGGTTGTTGTCCTGTGCGGAAAGAAGGCTGCAGGAAAGCAGACCAAGACAGCTCAGGATGGAGTAAAGTTTCTTCATATTTTTTAAATTAATCGTTGAAATTTCGGGAAATCGCTTACGAATGTACCTAAAAATTATTGTTTTTATTCAATGTTCTGAAGATAATTTTATTAAAAGCATAAAAAAAAGCCGCAATTGTTGCGGCTTCATCTCTATAATATAGAAATTATTAGTTAAATGCTTCGATGATTTTAGCGAAATCTTCAATTTTCAGGGCAGCTCCGCCAATCAGTCCGCCATCAATATCCGGTTTTGCAAAGATTTCTTTGGCATTGTCCGGTTTTACGGATCCTCCATATAAAATGGAAACTTCATCTGCGGTTTCTTTTCCGAATTTTTCAGCGAGAATACTGCGGATATAAGCATGGATTTCCTGTGCCTCTTCCGGTGTTGCGGTTTCTCCGGTTCCAATTGCCCAAACCGGTTCGTACGCGATGACCACTTTTTTTACTTCATCTGCAGAAAGTCCTGCTAATGCAACTTCGGTCTGGTTTTTCACCACTTCAAAATGTTTTCCGGCTTTGCGCTGTTCCAAGGTTTCGCCATTGCAGTAAATCGGGATTAATCCTGCATCCAGCAATGCTTTGATTTTTTTCTGTGCATGGCTGTCGGTTTCGCCGTGGTATTGTCTTCTTTCGGAGTGAGCCACAATACTTCCGTCTACTTCGATTGATTTCAACATGGGTACTGAAATCTCACCAGTATACGCTCCGGATGCATATTCGGAAAGATCCTGTGCAAAAACACCTACTTCACCATTAACAAAAATTTCTTCTGCTTTAATCAGGTAAAGACTTGGGGGCGCAATATATACTTCGCAGTTGGTGGCATTGTTTCTTTTGTAGTCCAGAAGCTGCTCCATGAGCTCTACTGCTTCAGGATAGGTTTTATTCATTTTCCAGTTGCCGGCAACGATGTTTTTTCTCATATTTTTTTATTTTATTTCTAAGGCTAAAATTACAATATTCTGGTCGCTTTTCCTTTTGGAAGTTGGATGATATTTATCCGTTATTAAAAATTTATTTTGTAATTCCTTCCAGTTTAAACATAAAGGCGTACACCAATGCCACATCTTTCAGATAATCAAACCGTCCCGATGCGCCTCCATGACCGTAATCCATATCGGTTTTCAGAAGGAGAACATTTTTATCGGTTTTTAAATCTCGGAGTTTTGCTACCCATTTCGCAGGCTCAAAATACTGCACCTGAGAATCATGCAATCCTGTGGTAACAAGGATATTTGGATAGTTTTTCTTTTCAATATTCTCGTAAGGAGAATAGGATTTCATGTAAAAATAGGCTTCTTTGTTGTTTGGATTTCCCCATTCATCATATTCATTGGTGGTCAGCGGAATGCTTTCATCCAGCATGGTATTCACCACATCCACAAACGGAACCTGAGAAATGACGCCGTTCCAAAGATTAGGAGCCATATTGGCAACTGCTCCCATCAAAAGACCACCGGCACTTCCGCCCTGTGCATACAGATGTTTAGGTGAGGTATATTTTTCCTGAACCAGATATTCTCCACAATCGATGAAATCGGTAAAAGTATTTTTCTTTTTCATCATTTTTCCGTCTTCATACCATTGTCTTCCCATTTCCTGTCCGCCACGGATATGTGCCAATGCATACGCAAAACCTCTATCCAAAAGACTTAATCTTGTGCTGCTGAACGATGCATCCATCGAATTTCCGTAAGAGCCATACGCATACAACAGAAGCGGGCTGTTGCCGTCTTTTTTATACCCTTTTTTGTACACAATGGAAATAGGGATTTTGGTGCCGTCTTTTGCAGTGGCAAATAATCTTTCGGTTACATAATTGTTTTTATCGTATCCGCCTATGATTTCCTGTTGTTTTAACAAAGTTCTTTTTCCGGTTTTAAGGTCTTGTTCGTACTGAGAACTCGGTGTAATCATCGAAGTATACCCGAAACGGAAATTATCGGTATTGTATTCCGGATTTCCTGATGGATAAACGGTATACGTGGGTTCATCAAATTTTAAAAATTCTTTTTTTCCGGTTTTTCGGTCGTAAATCACCAGTTGCGAAAGTCCGTTCTGTCTTTCGGAAAAAACCAGATAATTTTTAAATTCCGTAATTCCTTCCATTAAAACCTCTTTTCGGTGCGGAATAAAATCTTTCCAGTTTTCCACGCCGGTTTTATCCAATGGCGTTTCCATTACTTTAAAGTTGAGCGCATCTTTATTGGTGGTGATTAAGAATTTATCTTCCAAAGCGGTTACATCATACAAAACATCTTTTATTCTCGGCTGAAAAACCTTGAATGTTCCATACGGATCATCGGCTTTCAGAAAACGTGTTTCCGAGGAAGTGGTCGCTCCGGAATAAATCATAATGTACTTTTCGTTCTTGGATTTTCCAACGCCAATGTAATTGGTATTGTCTTTTTCGTGATATACCACCACATCTTTTGCAGGATCGGTTCCCAAAGTATGACGAACAATTTTCTCGGTTAAAAGCGTTTCCGGATTTTTTGCGGTATAGAAAATCGTTTTGTTATCGTTTGCCCAGATAGAACCTCCGGTTGTGTTTTTAATGCCAAGTTCAGTGGTTTTTCCGGTGGTTAAATCTTTCAGAAAAAGTTTGTATTGCCGTCTGGAAACATCATCCACACCGTAAATCATTTTGGTATTGTCCGGACTGATGCTGAATCCGGAAGCGGCAAAATACGGTTTTCCTTCTGCCAGTTGATCCACATCCAGAAGAATTTCTTCGGGCGCATTCAGATTTCCTTTTTTACGGCAGTATTTGTAGTATTGTTTTCCGGTTTCGGTTTTGGTGTAATAGTAATAACCGTTTCTGAAGGTAGGTACAGATTCATCTTTTTCTTTGATTCTGCCTTTCATTTCGGTAAAAAGTTTTTCCTGAAGCGGTGCGGTATCCTTCATCATCGCGTTCAGATAATTATTTTCAGCGGTAAGGTATTCCACTACTTTGGTGGAATCTTTTCCTTTTTTAAAATAATCAATCATCCAGTAATACGGATCGTTTACTTTGTCACCGTGAATGTCGCGAATGTGATTTTGTTTTTCGGCAACCGGTGGTTTGATGTCCGGCCACGACTGCGCAAACGAAAGGGAACTTACCGCCAACAGCGCCTGGGTGAATAGTTTTTTTTGCATATTTTTTGTGATTTGAATTTATTTCCAGAGGTTTTTGAGGAGCTTGTAGAAGCGGTGCTCATCTTCTGTAACCTCATTGTCGGCCTTAATCAGCGATTTTGCAAAATTCAGAAATTCTGTTTTTTCCTGTTCTGTGGAATCTTCATGGAAGCATCTTGCATGAAATTCAAAATGATCTTTCCAGTCTTCCGGATTCAGATTGGCGATTACTTCCAGCTCATTGTCCAGATTCATCCGGAACGGGAATTCTTCTTCCAGATATTCTTTTATTTTAATGCCTTCTTCAGGAACAAATTTTCCGTCAACAGAAGAAAGGATCATCAACAAATGATATCCGGCAATGGGTTTATTTGATTTTTGCATTTTTATTTTGAGTTAAAAGATTTAAAATATTGGGTAAAATTTATTCTTTAAAATACGTTTCAGCAGCGCCTTTATCGATAATTTTGCTGTTTTCCAGAACCAGATAGGAAGGATTGCTTCTTGCAATGGTTTTAATGGCGGTGGCATCCATGCTCAGTTTCGGAAGTCCGGTAATTCCTTTTATGGAAGGTGAAACTTCATACGCCGGAATTTTCAGGATTTTTATTTTTTTCTGAACATTTTCGGCAAAAATTTTAGGCTCGGCAATGGCTTCCGGTTTATAGGAAAACACGAGGATTACTTTTGGAGCGTGCAGAATTTCTTCCGTAAGATCATTTCCGTTTTCATCTTCTAATTTGAATTTTGAAATTTCGGAGGCATATCCTTCTTTCACAATTTTTGAAAAAGTCTTGTCGCTTTGGATTTCCCATGGCGTTCCTTCTTCCCAATATTCTTTCAGGTTTACGTAATCATCCTGATTTACATCCTTTTCTTCACCTGTTTTTTTGTTTTTCAGAACATAAAAAGTTTTGAATTCTGAAGGATCTTTGGCTATTTTTTCTTTTTCTGCGTGAATGTCGGTTCCGATGGCATAATCCCGGAAATCAATCAGTGGTTCACTAAAAGTTCCCCAGCCAATTACAAATGCAGTGGCGACCATAGAAATCACCAAAACAGTTTTTCTAAAGGAAGAATTTTCTTCATTTTGATTGAAATTTTTACGATACAACAACCACAAAACAATCAGCCCGAACAACAGCACAATATCTTTAATAAAACTTTGCCACGGCGTGAATTTAATAGCATCACCAAAACATCCGCAGTCGGTAACTTTATTGAAATAAGCCGAATAAAAAGTGAGAAATGCAAAGAAAATACACAATGCAATCAGTGCTGCCAGAACTTTTTTTACATGAAGATTCAGCAAAAGCATAATGCCGAGAATCAATTCCAGTGCGACTACAAAAATAGCAATCGGAAGCGAAAATTCTTCAAAAAAAGGCATATTGAAAACGGTAGGAGAGAAGTATTCTTCCAGTTTAAAGGAAAAGCCGACAACATCAACAGCCTTTACAAAGCCGGAAGCGATAAAAATCAGTGCGATGATAATTCTTAAAATTTTTCTCATATTGTTGAGTTTTGAAGAGGGAAGAGTGAAGATGGAAGTTTAAGAGTTTGTGCTTTATTTTGTTTTATTATTATTGAAATATTGTTCATATTGTTGAGTTTTGAAGGGGGAAGAGGGAAGATGGAAGTTTAAGAGTTTGTGCTTTATTTTGTTGTTTTATTATTGAAATCTTGTTCATATTGTTGAGTTTTGAAGTTGGAAGATGGAAGATGGAAGATGGAAGTTTAAAAGTTTGTGCTTTATTTTGTTTTATTATTATTATTGAAATATTGTTCATATTGTTGAGTTTTGAAGAGGGAAGAGGGAAGAGGGAAGATGGAAGTTTAAAAGTTTGCGCTTTATTTTGTTGTTTTATTATTGAAATATTGTTCATATTGTTGAGTTTTGAAGAGGGAAGTTTAAAAGTTTGTGCTTTATTTTAATTGATTTCTAAAACCGATAATTTGATTCATCAAATTATAACAGTCATCATACATTTTATTAAAAATTTCGTCAGAAATATATTTTCTGTTTTTAGCCTTATATAGGCAGGTAACAACTTCCGCTAATGAACGAATGGAGTACCCTAAAAACTTTTTAAATTCCAGTTTGGATTGAAGAATTGAGCCTTCGGAAATATTAAGTGCAATAGAATCACTTGCACGCCTAATCTGAGAAGATAAATTAAACATTTCTTCTTTAGGAAATTGCATTGCAATCGAATGAATGTCCTCCCCGAATTTCATCGCTTTCTGCCAGATAATTAATTTCTCAAATTTAAAACTCATTTGTCTACTATCACTAATTAAACTTCCCACTTCCATCTCCCATCTCCCATCTTCCCACTTTCATCTCCCATCTTCCTCACTCTTTTATTTTTATCAGGCAGAATACCGCATAATTCAACATGTCGAAATAATTAGCATCAAAACCTTCGGAAGCCAGTGTTTTTCCGTTGTTGTCTTCTATCTGTTTGGTTCTCAATACTTTTTGAAAGATGAGATCGGTAATGGAAGAAATTCTCATTTCGCGCCAGGCTTCGCCGTAATCGTGGTTTTTGCGTTCCATTAGTAGGCGTGCTTCTGTTGCATATTTATCGTAGAGTTTAAGGATTTCATCGGGATTTTCGTCCAGATTTTCGGACAATCCTTTTTCCAGTTGGATCAGTCCGATAATCGAATAATTTACAATTGCGATGAATCCATCTTCCTCACTTTCGTCCACCATTTTGGTATCGGACATTTGCAAAGTCCGTATTCTGTTTACTTTAATGTAAATCTGGTCGGTGATTGAGCTTGGGCGCAAAACACGCCATGCAGCACCATAATCGTGCATTTTTTTTGAAAAAAGATCACGGCATTCCGCGATAATTTTTTCGAATTGTAAGGAAGTGGTGAGCATATTTTTTTTTCGAAACGTAAAGATAAGGATTTTGTGCAAAGTCTGCGATTTTCGGGATTGGGATTGATGTTGTATTTTGTAATATTGCAGCATGGATTTTTTTTCGCTGAACTGCCGTGGCAAACTGATCGGTCTTTCCCAACCGAAAATTATGGGAATTTTGAACCTCACACCGGATTCTTTTTCAGATGGCGGAAAATTCAATTCTGAAAAATCGGCACTTCAACAGGCGGAAAAACTGATTTCCGAAGGTGCAGATTTTATTGATGTCGGCGCACAATCTACACGTCCGAATGCGGAAAGAATTTCTGCCCGGGAAGAAATTCAACGTTTGGGAAAAATCATTTCAATGCTGAAAAAAGAATTTCCGGAAACGCTGATTTCTCTGGATACTTTTTATGCGGAAGTGGTGAAATTCGGGTTTGATGAAGGAATTGATCTGGTGAATGATATTTCTGCCGGACAATTCGATGAAAATTTGCTTGCAACCGTTGCTGAAACAGGGCTTCCTTATAATGTGATGCATATCAATTCCGCCTATGATTCCATGCACGAAAAACAGATTCATGATGATATTTTGCTTACCATAAATCGCTTTTTCTACGAAAAAATCATCGAACTGAAACGCATCGGAATCAAAGATATTCTGCTGGATCCGGGATTCGGATTTGGAAAAACGGTGGAGCAACAACATCAACTTCTGGACGAACTTGAATTTGTAGGATTTGGTTCTTATCCTTTATTGGTCGGGATTTCCAGAAAATCTTTTATCTATAAACCTTTAGGGAAAATGCCTTTGGATATTCAGGAAGAAACCCAAAAACTCCACCTGAAAATTTTGCAGAAAGGGGCGAAAATTCTCAGAGTTCACGATGTTCAGGAAACGAAAAAAACAATTGAGATTTTTCTTGCTAATTCTGCGCCGTAATTTTTGCCGCAAATTCCTGTGAAAATACTTTGCGGTCTTCTTCTAATTTTTCAAGATTGGAAGGCAAAACATAATTGAAAAGCACCTTTTCCTCATCATCGAGAAAAATAATTTCTTTTTCCTCACCGTCAATCATTTGCGAGAAAATTTCCCACATTGAGGTATCATTATCTTTTAATAATTCAAAAAATTTTGAAGCCTGAATCTGTATATTTTTCATATTTTAAAATCCTAAAAGTTTTATTTTGAACTGAATGGCAAAATTATCTTTGAAACGATCGGTAGCGTAATAACCAACCCGATAGAAAAAGCCAAGATTGAACTGTGAAGAAAGAAAATTATTCCATTCCAATCCTACTTCATTGTACAGATGATCCATTTTTTGGAAGTCAAACTGGTGGAATTCGGGATTTTTCATATCGCCAATTACTCCACGATATACCAAATCAAAACTGGAGGTGTTTTTCCCAAAACTCTTAAAATACCACGGAATTCTGTGGGTAATGTAGGTGCCTACAAATTTATCATTGTAATATTTCCCGCCTTCCATGGTTGCAAAACCAAGATAAGAGGTCAGGTTGAAATTCAAACCGTTTTTTCCATTTCCTAAACCGTTCATAGTGTAGGTTTGCCATATCGGAGCATCTCCGGTGGAAATTCCACCATACATTCTGAAGCCGGTAACGCCGATGTCTGTTTTGAATTGATGCACAAACAATGCATTTATTCTGCTGAAATTCAGATCTCCGCCCAAAGATTTCAGCCCCTGTTCGTAATTCAGATAAAGTTCGGGGAATTTCTGATCGTAGGTGTATTTCCCGGAAGGGGTCATAATATTTCGTGAATTGGGCGAAAATTTCAGGGTAATGGC
The DNA here is from genome assembly GCA_031987605.1 of Bergeyella sp. Lineage (GTDB taxonomy): Bacteria > Bacteroidota > Bacteroidia > Flavobacteriales > Weeksellaceae > JAFAGO01. The sequence continues at coordinate 152,627 of DALZZF010000005.1, forward strand.
GGCTGTAAAAATATCGAACTGGTTGCCAAGATTTTTATAATTATAGTTGAAAGTGCTTTCTTCACTGGTTTTTTTTGCAGAAACATTCAGGGTAATTCCGTTGGTAATGTCGTTTTCGTAGGCAAGTCTGAATCCTTCATATTTATAGAAGAAGGCATTGTTCAGGGCGATTCCCGAATTCATCAGTTTCATCCGGAAGTTCCATTGATTCTCCGGAAAACGTCCGGCTGCCATTACATCATCAAAATATTCCACACGGAAAAACGAATTTTTTTCCAGTGAAGTTCGGATGTCGATTCCGGCTCCGTATTTGAATTTTCCGTCTCCGAAACCATAAGCGATGTATGCATCTGGCGAAAGATAGCGGTTGAATTTTTCATTGAGTTTCACTGCCATTCCAAGTCTGAACTTTTCGTAAGCATTATAGGCGAAAATACTTCCTGCATCAATATCCACCATTCCGAAACGGAGTTTTCCTTTTAAGAGTCCGGTTGCAATTTTCGCTTTTTGGTCGAGTTTGTACTTCGAACCAAGGCTGTCCACTTTTTCATACGTCATTTGTTCGCGAGAAGTTAGTGGTGTGGTGCGATACTGATCCAGAAGCGTTCCGTCGGAGTTTTTCACATCCATGGTGTAGCCTTTGAAATCTTTTGGTTTTTCTTCAATCGGGGATTTAAAATCGAAATAATCGGCGGTCATAAAAACATAATTTCCGAATGTTTCTCGTTTTTTGTCTGCGGAATCACCCTTTTTTTTCTCATCCAGATAGGTTTTTCCCATTCGGATTTTGAGGTTTTCTTTGGTCAGAAACCATTTGTTATCAATTGGTTTCCAGATGCTGGTAATGCTTCCTTCGGATTTTATTTTGCTGTTGCTTTCGATTTTTTTCAGGCCGTAGGTTTCGGTGTCGATATATAGGTAGCCGTTGAATTTTCTTCTTTTTACAGGTTGTTTGTAATCCACCTGTCGAAAACGGATAACATAGTTTTTTCTTCCCTCAATTTCAATGGTATCGGTAAGGAAAAAGCGGTACAGGCTGCGGTTTTCTTCACGGATTTCGCGTGGGATCTGATTTCGGTTGGAGCGCACGGCCATCATTTCGTAAATCGGTTCGTTCAGTCCGGAAATTCTGTTGTCCAGAATATTGATTTTTTCACCGTATTTTTTGGAATAGAGGTATTGTGAAGCGCGTTCCCAAAGGAAAAGTTTGCTTTCGCCCATCAGTTGCATCATCCGGATTCCTTCTAAAGAATCTTTTTTTTGTTTTTTGTTCTGTAGTTTTTCCGGAAGGATTTTCAGGGAATCAATTTTTCGCTGCATGGAAATATTGTAATTCTGGATGCTGTCTTCATCAAAATCGAAAGAAATTTTTTCATAGGATTTAAAGGAGTAGGAATCCAGACTTCTTGGCGAATTTTCTTTGTAATGATCGTTTACTTTTTTCAGAATTTCCAATGCGCGGGGATCACTTTTATCTTCCAGAATTACGGTTTGAATATTTTGCGTTTGTGAGTCGGATTTGGACAGGAAAACTTCCATTATTTTGTCGGTTACAACATCATCTTCAAAATAGCCGGGTGCGGAAACGGATACTTTTTTACATTTGGTCCGGAACTGCAATTCTCCTGCATTATTGGTGGTTCCAAGAGTGCGGTTGTTGCATTTTATACTGGCATTTGGAATAGTATTTTCGGTTCCCGATTGTTTTACAATGATTTTCGACTGCGAAAAATACCATAAGGCTATCAGCGAAAAAAGGAGGCTCAGAAATTTTTTCATCTTCAAAAAATGTCTTCAAAAATAATGATAATCGGGATTACTTTGTGCAACAAAAAACAAGTTAGAAACTTTTTTGGATAAAATGTAAAAAAATCAATAATTTTTGTGTCCATATATTGGTGATAATGTCTTTATTCGCATTTGAAATTTTTATGAAAACGGTTTTGTGGTATTGGGCATGAAAACTATTTTTTTAAAATTTTAAAGGGTTCTTACATGAAGGTTGAATGCAGGAATGTATTCTGACATTTTATTCCGCAAAACATAATTTTTCTCCGTTATTAAATGCTGGAATCTATTTATAATACGTTATTTTTAAGGAAAATTAATGCATAATGAATGATATTTTATTGGAAAATTTCCGGTTCAGTTATCCGATTTTTATCCGTTGGAACGATCTCGATCCGATTGGGCATGTGAATAATGTAATGTATTTTGATTATTTCCAGACCGGGCGCGGTTTTTATATGCTGGAAGCCTGCAAAAACTGGGACTGGAAGAAAAATATGTTTGTGATTGCGCATATTGAATGTGATTATTTTTCAGAATTGAAATTGGAATTTGAAAACCCTAAAATCTGGGTAAGAACCACCAAAATAGGAACCAAAAGTTTTGATTTTGAATATTTGGTAACCTCTGAAAAGAACGGTGAAATCGTTATTCACAGTCGGGGAAAAAGCATTCAGGTGCTGATTGATTTACAGGCAAAAAAGAGCATCGAAATTCCGGATTGGATGAGCAAAGAAATAAAAGAATTTGAACCTGCATTTAAGTAAAAAATCCCTTTATAGAAAGGGATTTTTGTGGTTTTTGTATTTCTAAAAGATAATTAAAGATTTTCAAGAATAAAATCCGTCATTTTCTTATAGAGTTGAGGTCGCGTATTTCCGCCATAAATTCCGTGATTTTTGTCGGGATATGCCATAAAATCAAACTGCTTATTATTCTGAATTAAAGCTTCAGAAAATTCCATTGAATTCTGAAAATGTACGTTATCATCGGCTGTTCCGTGGATAAGAAGAAATTTTCCTTTTAGCAGATTGGCATAAGTAGTGGGCGAATTATCATCATAACCTGATGGATTTTCCTGCGGTGTCAAAAGAAAACGTTCCGTATACACGGTATCATAATATCTCCAGTTTGTTACCGGTGCTACTGCAATTCCCATTTTGAAAACATCTGCGCCTTTGGTTAAGGCTAAACTTGCCATATAACCACCAAAACTCCAACCGAAAATTCCGATTCGGGAAGCATCAATATAGGATTGTTTTCCGAACCATTTTGCTGCGGCAATCTGATCTTCGATTTCGAATTTTCCGAGGTTTTTGTAGGTTACTTTTTTGTAGGAAGTTCCTTTGTATCCGGTTCCTCTTCCATCAACACAAGCTACGATATAGCCCTTTTGAACCAGCATATTGAACCAGATTCCGTTGCCCTGATCCCAGGAATTGGAAACCTGCTGTGATCCCGGTCCTGAATACTGGAACATAAATAAAGGATATTTTTTGTTCGGATCGAAATTTTTTGGTTTCAGAATATAGGCATTCATTTGATCTCCGGCTTCATTGGGAATGGTGAAAAATTCTTTCACCACAAAATTATCCGCCTGTAGTTTCTGTAACTGCTCGCTGTTGTTCTGCAGTTCTTTCAAAGCCTTTCCGCTGCCATCTTTTAAGGTGAAAGTATAAGGTTTTTTTGCAGAAGATGAAGTTTCGATGAAATATTGATAATTCTTGCTGAAATTTGCAGAATTGTTTCCTTCCTTTTCAGAAATAATTTCCGCTTTTCCGCTTTCAATATTTACTTTTGAAACCACTTTATTGATGCTTCCGCTTTGTGTAGTTTGAATGTAAACTTCTTTATTTTTAGGATTAAATCCATAATAATCAGTGACTTCCCAGTTTCCTTTTGTGATTTGTTTTTTCAGTTTTCCGTCTTGATCGTACCAATACAAATGGCGGTTTCCATCGCGTTCACTTGCCCAAAGAAACGAATTGTCTTCTAGGAATTCCAGAGTTATATTATCGGTATCAATCCATTTCGGATCGGTTTCGGTAAAGAGTTTTTTGATGTCGCCGGTTTTGGTATTCACTTTCAAAATATCGGAAGCATTTTGTGTTCTGGCAGAAGTAATCAGAATTATTTCGTCCGGTTTTGCAGTCTGAATCACATTTGGAATATAATAATTTTTAAAACCGGAAAGATTCAAAGCTGTACTTTTTCCGGAATCCAAACGGAACAAATGCGCCGAAACCACAGCGTTTTTTTCACCAGCTTTTGGATATTTATAGCGCATTTCCTGCGGATATAAATTTTTACCGTAAATCGGAATATAAATTTCCGGAACCAGCGATTCATCGGACTTTACAAAAACGATTGCATCCGAATTTTTGGTCCATTCATATTGTTTTGCATGCCCAAATTCTTCTTCATACACCCAATCTGCCAATCCGTTGATAATGGAATTTTTCTTTCCGTCTGTCGTGATCTGCGTAATTTTTCCGGAATTCAGATCCTGATAAAAAAGATTGTTTTCCGCGATAAAAGCCACTTTATTTCCATCCGGAGAAAAACTCGGTTCCTGAACAAAATTTCCGTTGTTTAACGCAGTGATTTTTCCGGATTTCAAATCTTTCACCTCAAATTTCCCGAGATAAGAATGCCGGTAAATCGGCTGGCTTTCTTTCAGAAGTAAGATCTTGGATTCATCGGAAGAAAACTGGTAATCATCAAAACTTCCATCTACAATATTTCCTTCTTTCTGAGAGGTTTTATAAGAATATTTTGCAATTCCGTCGCGTTCGATTACGGCATAATTTTCACCGTTTTTAAGTGATGAAATTCCTGCGATTCCTTTGCCGCGGTAATATCCGGAATATATTTTGTCTAAAGTGATTTCCTGAGCCTGAGCAAAGGCAAAACCTGCTACAAGAACAGCATAAGTGAAGAACTTTTTCATAGATTTTTTGTTGCATTCAAAGATAAAGAATTCCTAACGAAAAGTTAAACCCTTGAAACTGATTGGCTTTTGATATTTTTTGTTTTATCTTTAATGGATTAAAATTCAAAGAAATGGCAGCAAAAAAGTATTCCGAAAAAGCCGAAGAAAAAATCGGTGAAGTGATGAAAGAATTCAAAGAAGGAACACTGAAATCCCGTTCCGGAGAAAAGGTAACCAACCGCAAACAAGCGATTGCAATAGGGATTTCTGAGGCAAAAGAAGAAGGACTGAAAGTTCCCCCGAAACCTAAATCTAAAAAGTAAAAGAGGTCTGAGAACGACCTCTTTTTTATCTTTCATTCGATTAAACTATATTTTTAAAGTTTAATATTTTGATTTAAAATGCTTAAAAGTCATTCTTATTCTTGATTGTGGATTGTATATTTTTAATCATCGTTGTCCGATAAAAATTAGAGATATAATGAACAGGTCGCTCCTTTGGAGCTCTAATTATGGGGACAACTGTTCCTATTAACAGTTTGCTCTCATGGAGTTCTGTATTAATCCCGTTGGGATTTTACTGTTAATAGAAAAAAATCAGCCAGTGAAAACAAAGCTCCAGAGGAGCGACCTGTTTATTTATCCTATTAATATTGCGTTTTTCGATTTGTTTATTTTTTTATCAGACAACAATGATTTTTAATATATAAATTTTGCCCTTTGAAATCAATAATTTCCATAAAATCTTGCCAACCTTAATAACTGTATTTGAATTGTAATTCAAAAAAAATCATCAATTTCGCAGTATGGCAAAACTTAAAAAACCGTTTGTTTTGTGAAATTTTAATCTCGTGTTAAAATAAAAAAATGTAATTTTGAAATACAACAATACCGGAACGATGACAACTATTACCATAAAAAACCCGAATAATTTCAGTTTATCTACATTGAAAAAGCTCCTGAATTCTTTGGATATTGAGGTTGTGAAAATCGAAACCGAAGATAATGGCGCAGATATTCCGGCTGAACATCTGGAAAGTATTCAAAAGGGATTGGAACAGCTTCAACAAGGATTAGGCATCAGTAATTCGGAAGTCCGTAAAAAGGCGAGAGAATTATGTATGAAATAATATGGATGCCCGAAGCGCAGCAAGAGTATTATTATAATTTGGAATATTGGATTTGTCATAATCAATCCAATGAATTTTCTCTCAAAATAATAGATTCGGTTGAAGAAATGGAAAATCTTCTTTCCTACAATCCGAATATCGGAAAACCTACAAATTCTGAACATTCCATTTTGAAAGTAATAATTTTAAAACATTTTTATATGTATTACAAAATGGTTGAACATACGGTAAACATTGTTGCTTTCAAATCAGTGGATGAAGACCACAAAAAGCATGTTTTCGGGATTTGATTCTTTTTTTTAACACAGCGAAACAGAGGATTTCGCAGCGGTGGAATTCTTCGTGTTCTCCGTGAAATCTCCGTGTCTCTGTGGTTATATTCCAAAAATTTTCATCAAATTCGCAGTATGGCAAAACTTAAAACCGTTTATTTCTGTCAGAATTGCGGAGCGCAATATCCGCAATGGCACGGACAATGCAAAAATTGCGGCGAATGGAATACATTAGTGGAAGAAGTAGTGGAAAAAACTTCTTCAAAATCAACTCTTTCCAGAAGCAAACAACATATCATCAACATTATTGAAGTTGAAACCAATGAAGAACCAAGAATTTTAACACCATCGGAAGAACTCAACCGTGTATTGGGCGGCGGAATTGTTTTGGGTTCCGTTACTTTAATCGGTGGAGAACCGGGAATCGGAAAATCCACACTTTTGCTTCAGTTAGCATTGAAAATGAAGAAACGGATTCTGTATGTTTCCGGAGAGGAAAGTGCTTCGCAGATTAAAATGCGCGCAGACCGTTTAACAGAACTTCAAAATCCGGAATGCTATCTGTTTACTGAAACTTCCGTGGATAAAATCCTGCATGAAGCTCAAAAATTGCAACCTGATTTTGTGATTATTGATTCCATTCAAACCTTGCAGTCATCGCTGATTGAAAGTTCTCCGGGTTCGGTTTCGCAGATTCGTGAATGTTCCAACGAAATTATCAAATATGCGAAAGAAAACAATGTTCCCGTCTTTCTGGTCGGACACATCACAAAAGACGGACAAATCGCAGGACCAAAAGTGTTGGAACATATGGTAGATGTCGTCCTGAACTTCGATGGAGACCGGAATCACCTGTTCCGACTTTTAAGAGCGAATAAAAACCGTTTCGGTTCTACTTCCGAAATTGGGATTTATGAAATGATTTCCCAGGGTTTAAAAGAAATTAAAAACCCGTCGCAAATTCTCATCACCAAAAAATCTGAGGAACTTTCCGGAAATGCCATTGCCGTAACTTTAGAAGGAAACCGCCCGATGTTGCTGGAAATTCAGGCGTTGGTTTCCACAGCGGTTTATGGCACTCCACAGCGAAGTTCCACCGGTTTTGATGCAAAAAGACTGAATATGCTTTTGGCTGTTTTAGAAAAAAGAGCCGGATTTCAGTTAGGTGCAAAAGACGTTTTTCTCAATATCACAGGTGGAATAAAAACCGATGATCCTGCGTTGGATTTGGCGGTTGTGGCTTCCATTTTGTCGAGCAATGAAGATGAAGCAATTTCTGAACATTTTTGTTTTGCCGGGGAAATTGGTTTAAGCGGAGAAATTCGTCCGGTTGCCCAAATCGAACAACGCATTACGGAAGCTGAAAAGTTGGGCTACGAAAAGATTTTTGTTTCCAATCTGAATAAAATTCCCAAAAAACACTACGGAATCAAGATTGAAGAAGTGAGCAAGATTGAGGATTTTGCGGAACGGTTGTTTTAAAAGTCCAATTTTTTTTGTAGATAATTCATAGCATTTCATTGTTCGACTCCGGAGGAGTCGAATCTTTTGGAATATAATTTATCACAGCTTACATGACAATTTCATATTTTAAAGAGTAGGGAAAAAACCTTTAAACACAACATTTGTCATTTCGAAGAAATCTAAATCCTTTTTGTAGAGATATTTGCAAATATGACAAAGTAAATAAAGTATGAAGTTATATAATGACCTCAATAAATTATTTCAATAAAAAAATACTTTGGAGAGCCAAGAAATTTAAAAGAGATCTATGGTAATTTCATATTTTAAAGAGTAGGGAAAAAACCTTTAAACACAACATTTGTCATTTCGAAGAAATCTAAATCCTTTTTGTAGAGATATTTGCAAATATGACAAAGTAAATAAAGTATGAAGTTATATAATGACCTCAATAAATTATTTCAATAAAAAAAATACTTTGGAGAGCCTAGAAAATTTAAAAGAGATCTTGAATTTATGAGCCAACAATGTATGAATTCTGAAAATGTTTTTTCTACCTTCGCGGCGTAATTTTTTTCTTTTGAACAAAAGTATTTCAGAAATTTCGCAAAAAAATATCGGACATAAATTGCTGAACTGGTATTCCGAAAACGGAAGAGATCTGCCATTTCGCCAAACCAAAGATCCTTATAAAATCTGGATCAGCGAAATTATTTTTCAGCAAACCAGAATTCAGCAGGGTTTGGCGCATTACCAAAAATTTATCGCCCGTTTTCCCGATGCTGAAACTTTGTATAAAGCCAATGATGATGAGGTTCTACGCTATTGGAAAGGTTTGGGGTATTATTCCAGAGCCATTAATTTACATAAAGCAAGTGCACAGATTATGGAAGATTTTAACGGGAAATTCCCGGAAAATTTTAATGATATTCTGTCACTAAAAGGCGTGGGCAAATATACGGCAGCAGCAATTTCCAGCATCTGTTTTCAAGAGCAGATTCCGGCGGTTGACGGAAATTTTTACCGCGTGTTATCCCGAATTTTTGCGGATGATTTTGATATTTCAAAACCTGCAGCATTTAATTATTTTTCAGAACTGGCGAAGACTATAATGCCCGAAAACAAAGCCGGAGATTTCAATCAGGCGATGATGGATCTGGGTTCGGAAGTTTGTAAACCCAAAAATCCCAATTGTATAGTTTGTCCGGTTCAGGCAGATTGTCTGGCATTTCAAACTGGGAATGTTTTACCATATCCTGTTAAATCAAAAAAAACAAAACCGGAAGATGTATCGCTTCATTATTATTTTGTTTCTTTCGGTTCAAAATTTCTGATTCGAAGGCGCGGGGAAGATTTTATCTGGAAAAAACTCTATGAATTTCCGGTTTCAATTCCACAGGATTTTGAAAAATTCATTACCAAATCCAAAACCGTTTTGCATAAGCTCACGCATAAAAATCTCCGTATCCAGATAGATCATGTGGTGTTGGATTCCGAAAAGCAGTTGAAAAAATTTGCTTCGGAAAATAATTTTCTCATCACCGATACATCAGCATCCGACGAAAAATCTTTCCCAAAACCTCTGGAAAAATATATTGCTGAGTTCTTCTGAAAAATGCTTTCTTTTCTGCGGTTAAAATTTCATTTCTTATTTGTATTTTTGCGCAATGTTTAAAAACCTCACATTCATTTTATTAAGTCTTATATTGTTTTCCTGCGGAAAGGATCCGATTCCGAAACCTTATGGTGAACTTCGATTGGAATATCCTGCACCGAAATATCAGAAATTTGAATCTCACTGTCCGTTTTCTTTTGAATACTCGGATTTTTCAAGAGTGGATTCCGGGAAAAAGGACTGCTGGTATTATATTAACTATCCAAGAATGAAAGCCAAGGTTTTTATCACGTATTACCCGATCCGGAACGATTTTGATCTTCATGTGAAAGAAGCCGAAAAGTTGGTGTATGAACATACCATAAAAGCCTCTTCTATTGAAACAAAATCCTTCAGCTATCCGGAAAAAAAAGTCTACGGAAATTTTTATGAACTGAAGGGGCAAAGTGCTTCTAATCTTCAGTTTTATGCTACCGACAGCACCCGATATTTTGTAACCGCAAATTTGTATTTCAATACACGGCCGAAACCGGATTCGCTTGCGCCGGCAGTGGATTATATAAAAAAAGATGTGCTGCACATGATTGATACGTTTGAATGGAAGTGAAAGAGTCAGGTGAAAAGAGCCAAGTGAAAAGAGTCAAGTAAAAAGTAAAAAGAGCCAAGTAAAAAGTAGAGAGAGTTAAGTTTATGCCTTGCAACCGATCTTTTTCGCAAAGACTTTGAACATTAAACGATAAACTTTGAACATTAAAATAGAAACAAAAAATAGAATATGAAACTTTTAGTAGTAGGATCAATGGCTTTCGATGCGATTGAAACGCCTTTCGGGAAAACAGACAAAATTTTGGGTGGTGCAGCCACATACATCGGTTTGGCATCGTCCATCATGAATACAGATGTAAGTTTGGTTTCTGTTGTCGGAGGCGATTTTCCGCAGGAATATCTTGATATGTTGACCGGCAGAAATATTAATGTTGATGGGGTGGAAATTATAAAAGACGGGAAAAGTTTTTTCTGGAGCGGGAAATATCATAACGATCTGAATTCCAGAGATACTTTGGTAACAGAAGTAAATGTTTTGGCCGAATTTGATCCGAAAATTCCTGAAAGTGCAAAAGATGCCGATGTTTTACTTCTGGGAAATCTTGATCCTGCAATCCAGTATTCTGTTTTGGAAAAAATGGAAAAACGTCCGAAACTCGTGATTCTCGACACCATGAATTTCTGGATGGATATTGCATGGGACAATTTGATGAAAGTAATCGCCGAAACCGATGTTATCACCATTAATGATGAAGAGGCACGCCAGCTTTCAGGAGAATATTCTCTGGTAAAAGCCGCCAAAAAAATCCATGCATTGGGACCAAAATTTGTCATCATCAAAAAAGGAGAACACGGTGCTTTGCTTTTCCACGATGGGAGAGTGTTTGCAATTCCTGCACTTCCGCTGGAAGATGTTTTCGATCCTACAGGAGCCGGAGATACTTTTGCCGGAGGTTTTGCCGCCTACCTTACAAAGAGAGGCGCATTTACGTTTGATAATATGAAAGCAGCACTGATTGTTGGTTCTGCACTGGCTTCATTTACCGTAGAAAAATTCGGAACCGAAAAACTTCAGGAAGTAACTTCCGAAGACATCAATAAAAGAATTGATAAATTTAAAGAACTCACCACATTTGAAGTGGAAGTTTAATTTTTTAAACCTTTATTTATCATCATTTCCATCTGTACATTTAGAACAAATAATATGAAAAAATATACCGCAGTTTTCGTTTTGATATTTGTCGCACAATTTCTCAGTGCGCAATACCTGATTATTGGGAAAGACAGTATCTCGCTGGACAATTTCAAAAAAGAATACCAATATGGTTTGGAACATAACGGTGTTGAGAAAACCATTGCAACCGCCCAGGATTTTATTCTTTTGCAACAGTTTGCAGAATCCAAAAAAGTGGATACCACAGCCGTTTTCCGCGAAAATTTAATGCAGAAAGAATCCGAACTCCGAAAAGAGTTTTTCTTCCCGAAACAAATTATCGATCCGCTTTTGCAGGAATATGTAAACGCCAACAAAACCGAAAATAAAGTACTGATTTTTGCAACGCCCAAAACCGAAGGCGATACCAATGATTACCGCAAAATTTATGAAGAGGTGAAGTCGGGGAAAATAACCATGGAAGATGCCATTTCCAAATACACCAAAAATAGCGGAAGCCCGATTTTTCTGAAAGCCGGAAGTATTGATAATGACGTTTATAATGAAATCAAAAACCTTCCGGAAAATGCTTACACCAAACTTACCGAAAAGAACGGCTATTATGTATTTGCCAAAAAAATAAGCGCAAGACCAAGTTTGGGATATGTGATTTTTGGGGCTATTTCTTATCCGAATGACGATAAAGCCGAGGAAATGAAATCCAAGATTTACAACGATCTGAAATCCGGGAAGAAATTCGATGAAGTGGCCAAAAATTACGGTTCCAGCGAACATGAAAAAAACAGCGCCGGTCTGGTTATGGGATCTCCAATTCTTCCGGATGAGGTGTATGAACAATTAAAGGGGAAAAGTGCAGGATACTACACGCAACCTATTTTACTGAATAATAAATATTTTGTATTTAATATTTTTCAGGTTACCCCGTATGAACTGAACGAGCAAACCCACGCCATGTTTCTTCGTGAAATGCAGAATTCGCAATACAGCCGCGATCTGGAAGACCGTATGATTGCTTATCTTAAATCTCAACCGGGATACAAAGAATTTCCTTTGTTGCAACAGCTTAAAAAATCATATCAAACTTTTGATGGTTACAAAAACGGAAACGATGTGCTTTTTCAGTACAACGGAATCAAAACAACGGTTGCCGATGTAAAAAATATGATCGGAGAGCATAAAGACGAAGCCTCAAAACTTACCCCTTCACAATGGAGTGATGCGTTTACCAATATGAGTTATCAGGGATTGATGAATGCCTACAGCGAAGATTTTCCAAATCAGAAATCTATAAAAGAACAACTGGATCAAACCAGAAAAATGCTGTACTCTGATTATGTTTTCTCCTCCTACCTTCAAAAAGAAGTGGAAAAACATCCGGAATGGCTCACCGAATATTACAACGCCAACAAATCCAAATACATGTGGGAAAAAAGAGCAGCTGGAAGAGTGGCGATTATTGCAGATCCGGCTTTGGTAAAAGAAATTTCCAAAGAAATCAAAAATCCTGAAAAATGGGAAACTTTGAAAGCCAAATATTACGGAAAACTAACGGATAAAAAACAAATTCTCGTTCATTTTGAAAAAGGTGATATGCCGGAACAGTCCGATGTTTTTGTAAAATATAAAGTTCCTTTTTCCAAAGGTGTGCACACCACAAAAATGGAACAACGCGATCTGGTGATTGCGATTGATGATATTCTTCAACCATCACAAATGACGCAGGAAGAAGCCAAAGAACTTCTAAAAGAAGCCATAACCGATCAAAAACTGAAACAGTTAACCGACGAGCAAAGAGCCAAAACCAAAATCATTGTTCAGCCTGAATTTATAAAAGGTTTGGAAAAAAATTTTAAGAAATAATTATAAGTTTTCATAGAGTAGAATTAACCAATAATTATAATTTTGCACTTTATAACAAAAAAGTATGAGTAAGAATCTAAAATTCGTTTTCATTATCGCATTTTTTGCGGGTTTTCTGAACACTGTACACGCACAGTTGAAACCCGGACAGTTGGTAGACGGAATTGCAGCGGTAATCGGAGACGAGATTGTTTTGGAAAGTGATGTAGAGGATCAAGCCAATTATGCCAAACAACAAGGCGCGAATGTTGCCGACAAATGTGAATTTTTGGAAGGAATCGTAACCAACAAAGTTCTGATTTTTGAAGCCAAAAGAGATACCCTGATTGAAAACCGTTCTGCAGCGATTAAAGAAGCGGCAAATGCAAAATACAGTCAGATATTGGGGCAGTTTCCGGATGAAAAAACCATGTTGAATACCTATAAATTCCGAAGCGCATTTGAAATGAAAAATGCCATCGAAAAAATTGATACCGACAATTATTATTCACAGTCAAAATATCAGCGCATCACCGATAAAACGGATGTTACGCCGAATGAAGTAACCGATTTTTTCAAGCAATATCAGTTTCAGCTTCCCAGAGTAAAAGATGAGGTTACCCTTGCCGAAATCAGCATGTATCCTAAACTTACACAGGAGCACAAACAGGAACTTATCGACCGTTTAAACAAAATAAAAGAAGATATTAAAAAAGGTGAGAGTTTTGAAAGCCTTGCCAGAATTTATTCCGAAGATCCGGGTTCCGCATCCAAAGGCGGATTGTATACCAATATTTCGAGAGGAAAAATGGTAAAACCTTTTGAAGCCGCCGCTCTCAATTTGCAGGAAGGTGAACTTTCGGATCCCGTAGAATCGGAATTTGGTTATCATCTTATCCAGCTCGTAAAGAAAAGCGGGAAAATGTATGATGCCCGGCATATTCTGCTAAAAGCCGATCCTAATGCTGCGGAAATTGCAAGTGCAAAGAAAGAACTGGACAGCATTAAAGGTTTAATAACCAACGGAAGATTAACCTTTAAAGAAGCCGCTTTCCGTTTTTCTGATGACAAGCGTACGAAATTCAACGGAGGTTTATTAACTTCTGAATCCGATGGGTCAGATAAAATTGAAAAATCGAGTTTACCATATGTGATTTCGTATCAGATTGCCGGTCTGAATAAAGGGGATATGACCGATGTTTTTGAAAACGAACTCAACCAGAAGAAAATCGTTTCACTGGTGCAGATTGAAGACGTAATCCCGGAACATCAATTAACACTGGAAACCGATTACGACAGAATTAAAAGTATGGCGCTCAACAAGAAAAAAAATGAAGTCACCGATAAATGGGTAAAAGAAGCGATACCGAATATTTTTATCTCCGTGGATGATCGGTACAATAATTGTCCGTTCAAGGAGCAATGGAATCAGCATCAAAAAAATTAAAAGCGTATTCCCCGGATTTTCCGGGGATTTTTTTTATCTTTATTACATGAGCAACTTTATACATTTCGGTATCGCAGAAAATCTTTACAACGACAATACCAACCGGATTTGTCGTCTCTTCGGAACACAATATCCCATTATTCAGGCAGGCATGATCTGGCATTCAGGATGGCGGCTGGCATCAGCAGTTTCCAATAACGGCGGATTGGGGTTAATCGGTTCTGCAAGCATGTATCCGGATGTTTTACGTGAGCATATTCAAAAATGTAAAAAAGCCACCAACAAACCTTTCGGGATAAATGTGGCGATGCTGTATCCGAATCTGGATGAAATTCTCAATATCATTATTGAAGAAGGTGTGAAAATCGTATTCACTTCTGCCGGAAATCCAAAAATCTATACAGAAATGCTCCAGAAAGAAGGGATAAAAGTAGCACATGTGGTTTCTTCCACAAAATTTGCCATAAAATGTGAAGATGCCGGTGTTGATGCCATCGTTGCCGAAGGTTTTGAAGCAGGCGGACACAACGGAAGAGATGAAACCACCACATTCTGCCTGATTCCGAATGTAAAAAATCACATTTCCAAACCCTTGATTGCCGCAGGTGGAATTGCAACCGGAGCGCAAATAAAAGCCGCCATGATTCTTGGGGCAGATGGTGTGCAGATTGGTTCACGTTTCGCCGCAACACAAGAGGCCAGCTCCCATGAAAACTGGAAGAAAAAAATTACCGAACTGAATGAAGGCGATACTCAACTCACATTGAAAGAACTGGCACCGGTACGTCTGGTGAAAAATCACTTTTATCAGGAACTCGAAAATCTGTACGAAAAAGGGCGAAATGTAGATGCACTGAAAGAAACTTTAGGCAGAGCCAGAGCCAAAAAGGGAATGTTTGAAGGAGATTTGATTGAGGGCGAACTGGAAATCGGGCAGGTATCCGCATTAATTGATGAAATTCTTCCGGTGGAAACCGTAATGAAAAACCTGATTCGCGAATTCGATACCGCAGGAAATCCGGAATTGTAAGACGAATATTTATGGAATTTTTTTATAAAAAATAAACCTCATAGGTTTTTAAAACCTATGAGGTTTCCCATATTCAGGCACTTTGCGTTATTCCACATCCTGTTGCGGGGCTTTTTCTTGTTTTTTCCGCGCTTGGCGTTCTTCAAATTTTTTCACAACATATCCGATTATAAATGGTGCAGCCCAAGTGAGGACGGTTCTTAAAAGTCTTGGATTCATAATTTCTGATTTTCCGGTAAAGTTACAAGAAGCAGACCAAAAGCTTTTTATAAGATTGTCCCTTTTTTTTTGATTATTTTTTGGGCGTATATTTCCCACAGCATCACACCCGGCTTCGGGAAATACCGTGCTTTCCGCTGCAATTCCTCGCTTCGCTGCGGGATTTCCGCTGCAATCACTTACGCAAAAGTTTGCGTTTTTGAGATAAAATTTTGATTATCCTTCATTCATAGCAATTGAAATTAGATTTGTTTTCTTTCCTTTTGTGAAGTGAAATCAAAGATTCGCCGTATTCAAACGACTTTGTGATCCTAAAGGCATATAGAAAAAACGGAAAAAGTATTGGCGAAGTGCGGGCTAAATATGACAAATATTTCAACTTGCAATTAGCCCCGCATTCTGCCAATATACATGTTAGCAGAATTCATGAATTTATTTTTATTATCAAGTAAAAAATTTACTTTTGTATAGAAAAAATGAATTGATGAAAAAAATTAGAACAAATTTAATTTTGGCTTTTATAGGAATTGTAAATTTAAATTATGCACAAGCCACATTAGAAAATATTACTAATTTTTGTAATAATACTAGCGCTAACTCGGCTGATTACAATTTATACAATTTAGCAGTTTCAGAAAATTTTGTTTTGTATAAAACAACTGCACGATGTGCAATCAATAATCAAATTCCTAATATTTCGTTATGGGCATTTGATGGTACAAATATTCCCCACACTCTTAAATATCCTGATGGTGATTTGGTAGACGACATTGTTTTTGTATCGAATAATAGTCTCGACATTTTAGAACTTAATAATAAAATCTATATGAATGTTGATTCGGAAAACAATAGTAGTCGTACAGGGTTATATTATTTTGATGAAAATATTTCTACATCGATGATTCAGAAAGTTAATTCTGCTGGTTTTAATGACTCATGTAAAGAATTTGGAAGTTTAGTAAAGTTTAATGGAGGAATATTTTACCAAAGCAATGTAAATAATCAATGTTTTTATGATGCAACAAATAGTGCTGCCAATTACATTTTTTCAGACTTTCGAGGTAGTAATTTTAATAATGGTGGTGGATATTTTAAAAATGTTGAATATAACAATAACCTAATTTTCGTTTCACCAGAGTCCGCAACAAGTAATTTATTATTAAAAAAGTACAACATTAGTACTAATACTGTTGAAAATATTGAAAATTCTGAATATGAAGGAAATTATGCTCCTTTTTTGCCAACTGATTTGGTGAAATTTTCAAACAAAATATATTTTGTTAACAGAACAGAAGCAAATGGGATTGAACTATTTTCTTATGATAATGAATCGATTAACTGTATTGATATTGTTCCTGGTTCAGCATCTTCTAATCCCAATTTTATAACAGTAGTTAATGATAATTTATACTTTACGGTTTTTCATGATAATAACTTTTATATTTATCAATATAATGGAGTTTCTCAGCCAAAAATTATCCACCAATTTAGTACCGACCAACCTTATTCAATATATTATACGGGATTATGTGGTTTGAATGGGAAATTGTATTTTACGAAATCATACAAATCTTATTCTGAAAATTCGGAATATGTTTACAAAACAGAGTTGTATTCTTATGATGGAAGTGGAGCAAATTCTCAGTTGGTTGATACTTTTTTAGGTTTTCAAACATCTTCTGTTAATTCGCCAGTTGTGATTCCAGCTGTGTACCAAGGTCATGGTTTACCACAGTTTTCTGAAGAAAAATTTGGAAATCTTTTTACTTTTAAAGGAAATCTATATATAACAGGAAAGCAAATGTTGAACAATAACTCAAACAGTACAGCGGAAGATATTTGGAAAATAAAGAACTTATCTTTGAATATAAACAACTCTAGCAAAAATATTATTAAATATTATCCAAATCCGTTTATTAATAAGCTTACAATAGATTTGGTAACGAATGTAAAAAAAATTACTGTAGAAATTTTTGATAATAGCGGTAGATTTTTAAGTCAAAATAATTTCAATAATAAAAGTAAGATTGAATTATTTATGCCTAAAGAAAAAGGTAATTATTTTATCAAAATTTTATTGAATGACAAAGATGTTCAAGTATTCAAAGTAATTAAAGAATAGGTTGTTTTTAAAAATTGTAGATTAATGATTGGGAAATCTTAAATTTAATTTTCAATAATTTCTTTGAGATTAATTTTTTATATGATTTCTGCTAACGGAAATATTTGCGGACTTCGCGGTTGAAAAAACATTATGATTAAGAGCGGATCATTATTAAAAATTAACTCAAACCGGTAATCGTCCCAAATTTATCAATATCCATTCCTTCTGCGGCGGGAACGGACGGAAGTCCGGGCATTCGCATCATATCACCCAGAATCGGTATAATAAATCCGGCTCCTGCGGCAAATTCAAATTCACGAACAGTCACGGTGAAATTCTGTGGTCTTCCGATTTTCTTTTCGTCATCGCTTAAAGATTTTTGGGTTTTCGCCATGCAAATCGGCAATTTATCAAAACCAAGATGATGAATGGTTTTAAGTTCCTGTTTGGCTTTTTGCGAATAGTTTACCCCATCTGCACCGTAAATTTTTTTAGCGATGGTTTCAATTTTATGTTCAATGGAATCTTCCACATGATACAACGGATTGAAATTATTTCCGCATTCCGCAGCGCAGCGTACCACTTCTTCCGCAAGAGCTGTCATTCCGTTTCCCCCTTTTGTAAATTCATCGGCGAGAACGGCTTTTACCCCTAATTTTTCACATTCTTCCATAATCAGTTGGATTTCCTCTTCGGTATCTGTGGTAAAATGATTGATGGCAACAATTGGTTTCATTCCGAAAGCAAATCCGTTTTCAATATGTTTTTGCAGATTTTCAAACCCTTTTTTTACCGCAGAAAGATTGGGATGGTTGTATTCACCTTTTTTATTCGCCCCACCATGATAGCGCAATGCACGCACGGTTGCTACAATAACATAGGCATCAGGTTTCATTTTTCCGTAATGACATTTGATGTGGAAGAATTTTTCCGCACCCAGATCAGCACCGAATCCGGCTTCTGTCACCACATAATCACCCAATGAAAGTCCCATTTTTGTTGCGATAATGGTGTTGGTTCCCTGCGCAATATTGGCAAACGGTCCGCCGTGAAGAATGGCAGGATTATTTTCCAAAGTTTGCACAAGATTAGGTTTTATAGCATCTTTCAGGAGAATTGCCATGGAACCTTCGGCTTTTAAATCTCTTGCAAAAACGGGTTTTTTATCAAAAGTGTATCCTACGAAAATATTTCCCAGGCGGTTTTTTAAATCTTCAAAATCCTGAGACAGACAGAGAATGGCCATCACTTCGGAAGCCGGCGTGATATTAAATCCTTCTTCGCGAACCACGCCGTTATTGTTTCCCAAACCCACGATGATATGGCGTAAACTGCGGTCGTTCATATCCATTACACGTTTCCATACCACGGTTTTCGGATCAATGTTCAAGGAATGTTTTTTATTCTGGAGATTATTGTCGATTAAAGCAGAGAGCAGATTGTTGGCTTTTTCGATTGCAGAAAAATCTCCGGTAAAATGTAGATTAATGTCCACCATCGGAATCACTTGTGCATAACCACCGCCGGCAGCACCGCCTTTGATTCCGAAAACCGGACCAAGGCTGGGTTCGCGTAAAACTGCAATTGCTTTTTTACCGATTTTATTTAGTCCGTCGCAAAGTCCGACCGAAACGGTGGATTTTCCTTCGCCTGCCGGAGTTGGGTTGATGGCACTTACCAGAATCAGTTTTGCCTGTTGAATTTTATCTTCATCAATATATTTGAGCGGGATTTTGGCTTTGTATTTTCCGTAATATTCCAGATCGTCGCGCTCGATTCCGATTTTGTCGGCAATTTCGCGGATATGTTTTATGGAAGCGGATTGTGCAATTTCAAGATCGCTGGGGAAACTCATAAAAGGATTGTTTTTGTTTATAAAATATGATCGGGATAAATCAAGAATAAAAAATTAGATAACTTAGTTCCAATCGCATTGACGCATTCAAAAGAAACCCAAAACATTGAAAAGACTATTGTTCCAAATATACATTTTTTCCGTTTTTAAAAGAGATTTTTGAAGTTGATAAAAATCAGAGTTTTATGTAAGATGCTCATTATTTTCAACATCAATATTCTGATAGTTAGCCATCATTTTCTTTATTTTTTCTTCCAGACGAAGCCGGAGTTTTCGTG
The DNA here is from genome assembly GCA_031987605.1 of Bergeyella sp. Lineage (GTDB taxonomy): Bacteria > Bacteroidota > Bacteroidia > Flavobacteriales > Weeksellaceae > JAFAGO01. Next base: position 172,316 of record DALZZF010000005.1, read on the forward strand.
GTTGGTAAACGGTCAGACTTTCGCCGAAGCCCAATAATAATCTTTCCAGTTCAAAATTTATCTGAACTCGGATTTTGAAGAAACATCCATTTTTATTTTCCTCCAAAACCTCCTGAGTGGGATGAAAAGGCTTGGTGTTTACATAAGGTGCATTTTCTTTATCTACAAAGAAAATCACGTTCATCGGGCGGTTTCTTTCAGAGACAGTAACGCCTATAACTTCTTTAAAATATTCGTCTCCATCAATCTGTTTGTTAATATATTTTTCTTCTAATATTTCAATATTTTCCATCCGATCCAAAGCAAGATTATAGAGCTTATTTTTGTGCAGACAGATCAAAAACCAACGGTTGTTATATTCTTTCAGTAATTGCGGATGAACAATCATATAATTGGCTTCGCGAGCGGTAAAGCTTTGGTAAAGAATCCGCAAAACCTTCTTATTCAAAATCGCCTGATACAAAATATCAATATATTCCAAACCACGCAAACGCTCGTTTTTATCTAGATGAATAATGGATTTCTGCTGCGTAGATTGTATGGAATCTTCCAATTTCTGAATTACACCGTTCATTTCCTTAAACATTGAAAAATCTTTGAACTGCTTTAAAATCTGCACCGCATTATTCATCGCTCTCAAATCGCTTTCATTCACCGAAATATTGTGAATACTGTAATCCGGATCACTGTAATGGTAATATTTCCGTTCATAGACTTCAATCGGTGCTTCATACCCGAATTTTTCGCTGCGCATATTCTGCAAATCCAGTTGAACCGTACGTTTGCTCACGAAAGATTCTTTCCCTTCAAATTCAAATAACGCTTCGGAACATTCAGCAATCAAATCTTCCAGAGTATACTTTTTATACTTGTTTTTTAAGCATTTATCAATTGTTTTGTATCGGATTAAAGCGTTCTTATTGGAGGACATAGTAACAATTTTTCATAAAAATAAAAAATATTTTTTACTACGCAAAAAGATTACGCAATTGAATTTTTACTTTGCATCATCAAATTAAATAAAATGGAAAATAAAATCACAGGAAACGAAATCATAGCATTAGGTTACAAACCGGGAAAATGGTTTGCAGATGCTTTAGAATATATAAACAAAAATAGTTTATCAGTTTCCGAAATGTTAGTGTATTTAGAAAAATTCAAATCTCCAGACCCAATTCCGTTGAATAAAAATGTGGTGGATTTCATCATTAATATCAAGGCAGAAAACGAAGCGGAAGAAGATAATGTTCAGAAAGTAATCCGAACAATGGAAACTTTGATGAAAACTCCGACTTTGGTTGCGGGAGCAGTAATGCCTGATGCTTGTCCGACAGGAGAAGAAGGACATATTCCCGTTGGCGGAGTTGCGGTTGCAAAAAATGCGATTCATCCCGGATTTCATTCCGCTGATATTTGCTGCTCTGTAATGCTAACCGATTTTGGGAAAAAAAATCCGAAAGAAGTTTTGGATGCGGCACATTCTATTACACATTTTGGTTATGGAGGAAGACCTCGCGGAGAGCAAATGCCAATGTCTCAGGAATTAATGGATGCTTTCAGAGAAAATTATTATTTGAATGATGAAAATTTAATCAGCATCGCACGTTCGCATATGGGAACTCAGGGAGACGGAAATCATTTTTTGTTTGTCGGAACTTCAAAACTGACAGGAAATACAATGATGGTAACGCACCACGGTTCAAGGGCTCCCGGTGCAAAATTGTACGACAAAGGAATGAAAGTAGCCAACCGTTTCAGAATAGAACTTTCTCCCGAAACACTGAAAGAAAATGCGTGGATTCCTTTCGATACCGAAGAAGGACAAGCATATTGGGAAGCATTGCAGTTGATTAGAAAGTGGACAAAAGAAAATCACGAAACCATTCACAACGCTGTTTTATCCAAATTGGAAATGGAAGCCGAAAACAGATTTTGGAACGAACATAATTTTGTATTCAGAGATGGAGATTTATTCTACCACGCAAAAGGAGCGACTCCGCTGGACGACAAATTTTTACCGGATAGTGCAGGTTTACAGTTGATCCCTCTAAATATGGCAGAACCTGTATTGATTGTTCACGGAACAACCAACGGCAGAAATTTAGGATTCGCTCCTCACGGTGCAGGAAGAAATTTCAGCAGAAGTTTTCACAAAAAATCTCTGGCTCATAAAACCATTAATGAGGTTTTTGCAGAAGAAACCCAAGGTCTGGATGTGAGATTTTTTTCCAACGAAATCGATATTTCAGAATTGCCGAGTGCTTATAAAAACGCTCAGAATGTCCGTTCTCAAATCGAAGAATACGGTTTGTGCGAAGTGATTGACGAAGTTCTTCCTTATGGATGTATTATGGCAGGAGATGTCGGAAAAAATGCGCCGTGGAAGAAAAAAAATAAAAAATTCAGAAAATAATTTAATTACGCAAAATTATTGCGCATTAGTGTAATTACTTTGCATTATAAATAAGTGAGGTCAAATAAAAGTTACTTCTAAAATTTCCAGGATTGTACTTTTATCATTATCTCACTTTTATGGGGCAGTAGCTCAGTTGGTTAGAGCATAGGAATTCAATTGCAGAATTATCTTTCAGGTCAATTGCCATTTACTTCCTTAACCCTACGGTCACAGGTTCGAATCCTGTCTGCCCCACAAAAAAAGGTCAATAAAAACTTACTTCTAATTGGTAATGCCGGTGAAAACCGGACTGTGGTTCGAGTCCGCAAAGTTTTTACATTACCTAAAATTAAAGGTCAAATATTTCTTACTTCAAAAATTACCTGTCACGTAGAATCAGAAATACAATTACCTTTTTTTAATTAAAACATTAAAAAAATGAAAACACAAGTATTACAAAAAGTAGCATTAAGGAATCAGGCTTTGCTGGTTTCAGGAAATTCCGAAGGCGAAAAAACGATTTCAAAAAGCACATTTGAGCTGGTTGAAAATATGAAAAGTATAGGATTTACTTTTTCAGAAAAACTGCTTCGGGCATTGAATACGCAGGATGAAAATTTCAAAAAAAAAATTTACGATACTTTCCAGGAAGTTTTGGGAACAAACCTCAACTGGACACCTTTGGTTAAAAACTGGAAAATCCAGACAGGAGAAACAAGAGAAGACCATATCATCACGTTTATTGCCAATATTTTTGGGAGTAAAAGCGGTTACCGTCCGGAATGCGGATGTCTGATTCCTTATAATACTTTTCCTATTGAAAGATATAACGGTTGTCCGTTTTGCGGAACACCTTTCCGGTTCGGGGAAATTGAATTCAAAAACCAGGGAAGTAAACTGAAAGTGCTGGATTTGTGGACTGAAGAAAATCTGAATGACTATTTTCAAGCATTGCTTTCTTCAAAAACGGCTTTGGATGCAACGCAGATTGATTCTTTGAAAATTTTAATCAAAGAACTGGAACTTCCCGAAACGGAAATCAAAATGAAAGAGACGGCAATGACTGTTATCGATTCATTGGTTGAAAATGGAAAAGATTCCGAAGCCATTTGTTTTTTGAAAACGCCGACCGATATTTTGAGGTATTTATGGTATAAAAAGACAGGATTTCTGCAAATTATAGAGCCCAAAACCATTATCAACAGAACAGCGAAAAACAATCAGCACCTTTGGAATTTTCTGGATACAAGCATTCAGAAAGGTAAAGAAGCAAAATATGTTTTGAAACTGAAATATTCCCGTAAAGAGTGTAAAATGGTGGCAAACTGGCTCAATAATCTGGAACAGGATGCCAAATCCATTGCGGAAAATATGCACCCGAAACGTTCGATGTGGGTTCGTTTTATCCGTGCATTGCGTCTGACAGAATACGGAAAGAAACCGGAATTTTCCAAACTGGCTGAAATTATGGATGTTTTTTATAATCAAAATTATGAAGTTTGGCAGGGAAAAGTCAATCATTTCCGATTGAAACAGGATTCCGAAAAAACTTTCGAACTGCTGAAGCAAAGACCGGGGCTTTTCGCAAGGTCACTATTTTCCAATATGCTTTGGCTTGGGGAAGATATTACGCTGGAACATTTCGACCAGATTACAGATAAAATCCCGATGCGTCTGCTTTTAACGCTGAATATGTATGCTCCTCTTTATTTTGATAAAGAGAAAAGTAGAACTGTTAAAACATTGGGCGGAACTCACAAAACTGTCCCTGCCAACCAATGGGTTTCCGCTTTTGAAAATGAGCATTTGAAAGAAATGGTTGTTAAAATCGAAAATTTGACTCTTAAAGCGGTGGAACAGAGGTTTGCAAAGGAAGAAAATGAAAATAAAACCATTTTTATTGATGAAAACCTTTACAATATTCCTTTGTCTATAGGCGACAGAAGCGATTCTGTTCAGGATTTGCCGTCTGCTTTGCAGGGAACTAAATTTCCATTGGAAGGAAATCAGGTAAGGCTTTTTATGCAGTGGGGAAAAGATTTGCCAAAACAGCATTTGGATATGGATTTGAGCTGTCACGTTGCTTATGACAACAGAACGGATTTTTGCAGTTTTTCAAATCTTACCACTTTGGGATGTCAGCACAGTGGAGATATAAGAAGCATTCCTGATTATAAAGGAACTGCAGAATACATCAATATTGATGTGGATAAATTGCAGAAAAACGATGCGAAATTCGTAACCTTTACCTGCAATGCATACAGCAACGGAAGTATTACTCCAAATCTGGTAGTAGGCTGGATGGATTCAAAATATCCGATGAGTATTTCCGAAAAATCGGGAGTTGCCTATGACCCTTCCTGTGTGATTCATCAGGTGAGAGTAACACAAAATGTGGCGAAAGGATTGGTTTTCGGAGTTTTAGATGTGGAAAAAAGAGAAATCATCTGGCTGGAAATGAGTTTTCAGGGACAGACCGTTCATAATCTTGGATTGCAGGGAGTAAAAAATATTCTCGCAAAACTGGATTCCAAAACCAGTATCGGAAATCTGCTGGAAATAAAAGCCAAAGCACAAGGTCTGGAAATCGTGGACAATAAAGGAAATGCTGACGAAATCTACGATGCAAAATGGGCTTTGGATTCTGCGAAAGTGACGCAGTTGTTTGTGGATTAATCACTTAAAAACAAAAATTTTAAAACTGTCCTGAAATTTTCAGGACAGTTTTTTATAAAACATTACGCAAAAAGATTGCGTAGCTATGTAATTACTTTGCACTATTAAATTCAGAAACAATGAAAACAAAAATAACCGAAAAACTGAAATCTCTCGAAAAAGAGAAAAATATAGACCTACTTTTAGCGATAGAATCGGGAAGCCGTTCGTGGGGATTTGCCTCTCCGGACAGCGATTATGACATACGTTTCATCTACAAACATCCGAAAGAATGGTATCTTTCGCCTTGGGAAAAGAGGGACACGATAGAATTTATGACCGAAGATGATTTGGATGGTTCCGGCTGGGATTTGAGGAAAACTTTTCATCTACTGAATAAATCCAATGTTCCGCTTTTGGAGTATTTGTATTCGCATATCTTTTATGTAAAGAATGATGAATTTCTGGAAAAAATGTTTCCTTTGGCAGAACAGGCGTTTTCTCCGGTTGCCGTTGCGTTTCATTATTTAAGCATAAGCAAAAAATATCTGGAAGCATGCAATGCAGATGAAGTGAAACTGAAATCATATTTTTACTGTCTGCGAACGATGCTGGCAACGAAATGGGTAATTGAAAAAGACAGTTTTCCGCCGGTAATTTTTCACGAAATGGTGGATTTGCTTCCTTCGAAGATAAAGGGAAAAGTTGATTTTTTACTCACAATAAAATCCGAAAAGGGAGAAAAATATGCACATCCTCAGGATTGGAAATTGTTTGAATATTTGAAAAACGAACTGGAAATATTATCAGCAAAAGCAAAATTTCTGAAAAGTGGAAATCTCGATAAAAAGTAGGCAGATAATGTGTTTTTAGCAATTTTAGAATTGTAGGAATTATTATAAATTTACATTAATGATAAGCTTAAATAATAATGAAAATTATTAAACCGAAAAATTTTGGAACTATAGAAATAAAGGTTGCTTTAGCGGGAAATTTTCTTGTCACTAATGGAATTAGAAAACCTCCGAATAAGATTAATATTCCTTGTTCATCATATGAGGATGCTCTGGAAATAGTGGAGCTGTTAAAAAGTGCTAAAATTGGAGAAGTAATTAATGTTTAAAATGACAATCGACTTTCTAAAAGCAAATGATCTCATTCTCTTTGAAGCCGTTGCAGGAAGCAAAGCTTTTGGATTGGCGACGGAGAAATCGGATACGGATATACGAGGTGTTTTTTATCTTCCGAAAGAACAGTTTTTCGGGTTCGAATATATTCCGCAGATTGCGAATGAAACCAATGATATTGTATATTACGAAATCGGACGTTTTATGGAGCTTTTGCTGAAAAACAACCCAAATATTATGGAAATTCTCGCTACTCCCAAAGACTGCGTGTTGTACAAACATCCGATTATGGAGAAGCTGAAACTGAAAGATTTTATTTCCAAACTCTGCAAAGATACGTTTGGTGGATATGCTTTAACCCAAATTCAGAAAGCGAGAGGGCTGAACAAAAAAATCGTAAATCCAGTGGAAAAAGAAAGAAAGAATTTGTTGGATTTTTGTGTGATTTTTGAAGAAGAATCTTCCGTTCCCGTGAAGAAATGGCTGAATGAGAAGGGTTTTGAAAAAGAAAAATGCGGTCTGGTAAAAATGCCGAATTCCAAAGGAATGTTTGCTCTTTATTACGATATTAAAAATGACAAAAAATATCACGGTATTGTCAAAAATGAAGATTCAAATGAAGTGCGTTTATCTTCTGTTCCGAAAGGAGAAAAACCGGAAACGTATTTATTTTTCAATCAAGATGCATATTCGTCATATTGTAAAGAATATAATGAATACTGGAGTTGGGTAGAAAAACGAAATGCAGAACGTTATGAAACCAATCAGAAACACGGCAAAAATTATGACAGCAAAAATATGATGCATACGATTCGTCTGCTTCAGTCGGCAGTTCAGATTTTTACGAAAAACGATTTGGATATCAGAGTGAAAAACAGGGAAGAATTACTTGATATAAAATCAGGAAACCGCGAATATGACGATTTGCTTAAAGAAGCGGATAAACTTCTTCACGAGCTTGAAAAATACTATTCAGCATCTGCGCTTCCTGATGTTCCCGATTTTAAAATAGCAGAGAATCTTTTGGTTGAAATCAGAGAAGAACTATATCAATAAAAAAACCACCTTATTATGTCAGGTGGTTTTAATATCTATTAAAGGTTTTTTTTATGCTTCAGGATTCTGATTTTCCTGTTGTGGAGCCTCAGTACCTTCTTCTCTTGGTTTTTGTTCCGGTCTTGGCGGTCTTGGAAGCAATACCTTTCTGGAAAGTTTCATTTTTCTGCGGTTATCGTAACCCATGAATTTTACTTCCACTTCATCCCCTTCCTTGTACGGAACTTTGTCTAATCTTTTCCATTCGATTTCTGAAATATGAAGAAGACCTTCTGTTCCTTTTTTCAGTTCTACAAAAGCTCCGAAATCCATTACTTTTACCACTTTTCCGTTGTACACTTCACCCACAACCGGTACAAAAGCAATATCGTTGATTTTTGCAATGGCGGCATTGATTTTTTCGCGGTCGGTTCCTGCAATTTCGATACGTCCGATTTCGCCTAATTCTTCAATGGCGATTACAGTATCAGTATCTTTCTGCATTTGCTGGATGATTTTTCCTCCAGGTCCGATTACTGCACCGATGAAATCTTTAGGAATTTCCATCACCACCATTTTCGGTGCGTGAGGTTTCACATCCGGTCTTGGTGCGGAAATGGTTTCTTTTATTTTTCCGAGGATATGCATTCTTCCGTCTTTGGCCTGCATTAATGCCTGCTCCAAAATATCGAAAGACAATCCCTGAATTTTGATGTCCATCTGGCAAGCGGTGATTCCGTCTTCAGTTCCGGTTACTTTAAAGTCCATATCTCCAAGGTGATCTTCATCACCAAGAATATCTGAAAGTACAGTCCACTTTCCGGATTTATCGTCGGTAATCAGTCCCATTGCAATTCCGGAAACCGGTTTTGTAATTTGTACACCAGCATCCATTAATGCTAATGTTCCGGCGCAAACTGTTGCCATGGAAGATGAACCATTGGATTCCAGAATATCGGAAACGATACGGATGGTATATGGATTATCTTCAGGAATTACAGGGGTTAAGGCGCGCTGTGCAAGATTTCCGTGTCCTACCTCTCTTCTGGAAGTTCCTCTTAAAGGTCTTGCTTCACCGGTAGAGAAAGGAGGGAAGTTGTAATGAAGGAAAAACCGTTCATCGTGTTGAGATGCTACGCTGTCGATCATGTTCGCATCTTTCACGGAACCTAAAGTTACCGCCGTTAAGGACTGGGTTTCACCTCTTGTAAAGATGGCTGAACCGTGTGCTCCCGGCAAATAATCTACTTCCGACCAGATTGGGCGAATGGTTTTAGGATCACGACCATCGAGACGAATATTGTCTTCCAGAATCATCTGGCGCATGGCTTCTTTTTCTACATCGTGATAGTATACTTTTGCGAAAGGGGTTACTCTTTCCAGTTCTTCCGGATTTTCTACATACTGAGAAAGGAATTCAGCAAGAACCGCTTTGAATTTTTCTCCTCTTTCTTCTTTGTTTGAAGGTGTTCTGGCGACTTCATATACTTTATTGTAGCATTCATCCCAAACTTTTTTGCGAATATCCTCATCATGAACTTCATGGGAATATTCTCTTTTCGGGAATGATTTTCCTACTTTTTCTGCAAGTCTTTCCTGTGCAGCAATCTGAATTTTGATTTCGTTATGGGCAAACTGAATGGCTTCCACCATTTCCTGTTCCGAAATTTCTTTCATTTCTCCTTCTACCATTACGATAGAATCTTTGGTTGCTCCTACCATGATGTCGAGCTCTGCTCTCGGGAGATCGTCATATTTAGGGTTAACGGAAAGTTGCCCGTCAAGTTTCACCACGCGTACTTCAGACATCGGTCCGTTGAACGGAATATCGGTTACGGCGATGGCAGAAGAAGCTGCAAGACCTGCAAGATCATCAGGAATCGACTGACCGTCATAAGAAATCAGGGAAATCATCACCTGTACTTCGGCGTGGAAATCTTCAGGGAAAAGTGGACGCAAAACGCGGTCTACAAGACGCATCGTGAGAATTTCCTGATCGGAAGGACGCGCTTCTCTGCGGAAAAAGTTTCCGGGGATTTTTCCACCGGCATAGAATTTTTCTCTATAATCTACGGTAAGCGGAAGGAAATCTACTCCTTCGTTTGCTTCTTTATTGGCGACAACGGTTGCTAAAAGCATTGTGCCTCCCATTTTTACAACTACTGAACCGTCGGCTTGTTTCGCCAGTTTTCCAGTTTCGAGGGTGATTTCTCTACCATCGGAAAGTGTAATTGTTTCTGTAAAACCTTGAGGTATACTCATAAATAAATGTTCTTCTGTGTACTCCGTATTGAGTACGGTTATAATTTAAACGCTTTAAATTTTCGTGTGCAAAGGTAGTGTATTCTTGTGAGTTATTAAAAAATACACTTAAAAAATAGTGGTTTTAAGTACGGATTGCAAGAAGGAATATGGGGAGTATTATTTTTCTTTTTCCTCTTCCTCTTCGCTTTTTAGTTTTTCGATTTGCTGCTGAAGTTCGGTGATTTTATCTTTCAGCAGTTTGATGTCGTTTTTGTTGGAGGAAACTTTGCTTTTCAGCATTACATTTTTGGCTCTTTCATTGTGATCTTCATCTTCTTCCTCTTCTTCGCTGATTTCTTCCACGTCTTCCTGAATTTCTTCCACATCTTCCTGGATTTCTTCAATATCTTCCTGAATTTCTTCAATATCTTCCTGAATTTCTTCCACATCATCCCGAAGGTCTTCAATATGCTCTGAACTTCTGTTTACCGACATCTGAATAAAAATCGCCAGATAAATGGCTTCCAATGAAACCACCGTCGTTAAAACCAGCAGCATATGGTCGAAATCCACAATTTTCAGTAGTGGCAGCAGAAAACAAACGATAAAAAAAACAGTATGAAAAACCAGTGAAGGAATGGAACCAATCCACCACATTACGGCATTGGCCACTTTTTCAAGGAAGGAAAGTTTCTCTCTGTTTTGTTCAGTAAAATTCATCCGATAAAAATTTTGATAAATGTATTAAAAAAATCCTCCATCTTAAATAACGGAGGATTTGGTATTTTTTTTAACCGGAAAAATTACATTCCGATATTTTTGCTTGGTTTGAGTTTTCTGGCGATGCTTTTCACAAGTCCTTTTTTGTTAAGCATAATGGCGGTTGTTTTATACAAAACATATGGTTTTGAAACATAAAGATAGCCATCAAAATCATTGCTTACACCCCAGGAATTTTTCACAATATAGTATTCTTTTCCGGTTTGATCTTTGGCGGTTCCTACAATCTGCATTCCGTGATCGTCGGTAGTAGTCATATTGTATAATGCTTGCTGGCGTAGGTTTTCTGTGATTTTTTTATCCGGTTTTGGACCGGTGAAAAGATCTTTTTTTATTTCCGGTGAAATGGAATTCAAATCAATATCCGGAACATACGCCACACCGTTTTTATAGGAAAAATACGGCTCGGAAACATCGGTTGCCCAACCTACGGAATATCCTTTGTCAAGCGCGTGATCGATGATTTTGGTAAGGTCTTCCATCGGAACATTCCAGTCGGAATCATGGCTCCAGTTGTCGGGAATCGGTACTACAAATTTTTCATAATACGGATAAGTGCTGTAGGACGAAATTTCCACATAATCGGATGGTGAAATTCCCACGACTTCCTGTGCAAATGTTTTCGGGGTGTACTGTTTTCCGTTGTAGGTAAATTGTGAAGGGTATTTTCCCAGATATTCATCCAGCAATTTATCAATAACGGAAATCCAGTTATCGGAAAGTTTTCCTTTTCCGGATGCGGCGACAAGGCTGTCGAGTTTTGGTTTTATTTTGGACTGCATTTCATCGAAATCATTTTTCGTTTGTCCCGGTTTCAGTCCGCTGTATACTTCTTGCGGAACGGCACCATATTTTTTGTACATATTCACCACATCATGCAATTCGCCGCCATCGCCATAATTAATGGCTCCGCTATTTAAAACATAGAGAATGGCTTTGTCGTGATAGGAATTTCTTGCGGTAAAAATTTCTGCAAGATCTACAGGTTGTTTTCCTTTTTTAATCATTTCGGATTCCAGAAATGAATTTCCGGAATAACTCCAGCAAGTTCCGGATGAACCCTGATTTTTCACAGAAGTTTTTCCAACTTCTTTAATTGTGGTAAATTTAAAATTTGCGTTTTCGGACTGGTTGCTTTTCAAACTGTTTACCAGATTGTCCTGTGCAAATGCCAGGCTTCCGGAAAAAAGAAGAATTGCGGTAATTGTTTTGCTTTTCATTATTAACCCTTTTTATACTATATAGTCTCTTTATTGGTACAGATGTTACAAAAAAAAACAAAAAAGCAACCCAAGTAGAGTTGCTTTTATTTTGTTCAGGAATCTGATTATTTTCTTAATCCCAATTCAGCGATAATCGCTCTATATCTTTCGATATCTTTGTTTTTAAGATAATCCAGAAGTCTTTTTCTTTTCCCTACCAGTTTCACCAGAGATTTTTCAGTATTGAAATCTTTGTGGTTGCTTTTCAGGTGACCTGAAAGATGGTTGATTCTGTAAGTGAAAAGCGCAATTTGTCCTTCAGCACTTCCTGTGTCTGTAGCAGATTTCCCGTGTTTTGAGAAAATTTCTGCTTTCTTTTCTGATGTTAAGTACATGCAAATATTATTTAATGATTATTATGTAACGAGGTGCAAAAGTACAACTATTTTTTGAAACACCGAAATACAATCGAAACCATCAATGAATACAAATAGAAAAAATGGTAAATATTCTGCAAATTGTATATCCGTAAATTCAGGAAATGGCTGTATTTTTGCAGCATAAAATCACAATGAAGAAAACATTTATTTTTGTCGGTGCTTTAGCGGTATTATTATTGGGCGCTCAGCATTTGAGAGCTCAGAAAAATGATGCAATAAAACCTTCAGAAATAAAGGAAAAAAGAACGATTTATTTTACTCCCGAAGTTTATCCTCCGGTAGCTGAAATTCAGGAACCAACCAATCTGGCTTTCTTCAGTGCGGTATCCAATAACATCAGCAGTGCACATACGAATAAAATGATCCGTGCAGATTTGCCGGTGGAATATGACAGCATTGACGGACAAACCATTCAGGATTATTGCAAAAACAACAATGCGGATTTTGCCATTGTTCCGAAAGTGAAATATTTCAAAGTTGGTTTAGGGAAATATGTATTTTCCAATCAAGTGGTGGTGAGCATGAAACTTTTTGATGCAAAAGGAAACCTGATTACCGAAAGCGATTACGACACCTATAAAAAAAATATGCGTCTTTTGGGTTCTGCCGAAAATTCTGTAAAAATCGGAACGGGAGGAGCAATGAAAAAAATTCTGAAAAATCTCCGGAAATTGAGACAATCCGAAACTTCTCATTTTTAAAAAATTGATTATCCGTAATTTATCATTGAAATTAGATTGGTTTTTCATTTGCTGAGTCAAGCAATATGCAACATTTTTTTATTATTTTAATGAAATCCGCAAATATTCATTTAAAGATTTAAACAAGAAGTTTTCTGGTTTTGTCGGTTAAATAAGCGTGATGATTAAATGGAGTTACTCTTAATAAATCTTTAATTCAACCAAACTCTGATGCTTGGCTTCTGTTTTTTACGAAAAATGAAGTATTTTTGCATGTCTTAAAAACGGAACGATGGGTACAGTAGACGAAATGGTTTTTAATGCCGCCGATATTGCTGAAAATCTGAGCGAAATGCGTTCGGATGAGCGTTTACTGGCTTTTCTGAAAATTCCCAAAGAATACAAAGCAGATGTTTTTTCGCACCTTGATCCTGATTTTCAGGAAGAAACCATCCGAAGTATTGGGAGCGAAGATGTTGCCGATATTCTGAATGCAATGACTCCGGATGACAGAACGGCACTCTTTGAAGATTTTCCGGACGAGCTCATTAAATATTCCATCAACCTGCTGAATCCTCAGGAAAGAAGAATTGCCCTGAAACTTTTGGGCTACAATTCGGATTCCATTGCCCGTTTGATGACACCTTATTACATCCAGATCAGGAAAGAATGGACGGCAAAACGATGTCTTCAACAAATTAAGAAAGTCGGCAGAAAAGTGGAAACCATGAACCATCTATATGTGGTGGATGAGCGAAATCGACTGATTGATGATATTACCATTGGAACCCTTTTGTTGGCGGATGAAGACGAACTGGTTTCCGAATTCAGCGACAATCATTTTGTGGCCATCACTACAACCACATCCAAGGAAGATGCGGTTTCTTATTTTGAAAAATACGACAGAACAGCCTTGCCGATTATTACCGAATCCGGTGTTTTGGTGGGAATTGTAACCATTGACGATATTCTCGACCAGATCGAGCAGCAGAATACCGAAGATATTCAGAAATTCGGAGGGGTGGAAGCATTGGATGATCCCTATCTTCAAACACCTTGGTTTGAAATGATTAAAAAAAGAGGATTCTGGCTTATCATTCTCTTTTTTATGCAGATGATTACTGCTTCTGTTATGGGAATTTACGAAAGTGAAATCTCAAAAGCAGTAGTCCTTACTCTCTTCGTTCCCTTGATTATTTCGAGCGGCGGAAATACAGGTTCGCAGGCAGCAACTTTGATTATCCGCGCCATGGCACTTCAGGAAGTCACCATAAAAGACTGGTGGCTGGTGATGAAAAAAGAAATCATAACGGGTGCTTTTTTGGGAGCGGTTCTTGGAATTTTTGGGTTTTTAAGAATTTTACTTTGGCATGAAATGGGCTGGTTCAATTACGGTCCGTACTGGCTTTTTGTAGGATTTAGCGTGGCGGTTTCTCTGGGAATGATTGTGCTTTGGGGAACATTGTCCGGTTCTATGGTTCCTTTTATTCTGAAAAAATTCAATCTCGATCCAGCAACTTCATCTGCGCCTTTTGTGGCCACTTTGGTGGATGTTACCGGATTGATTATTTACTTTACCGTTGCCGGAATGCTCTTGTCTGGTAAATTACTTTAAAGATATTGCCTTTTTACATTTTTTTTCCATAAAAAGATAATGCTTAATATAGTTTGAAGGTTTGAATGCATGAGAATTTGGAAAAGTCTACGCATCATATTTTAGTTTTAAAAATATTTTTTAATACTGAGGATAGGAATCCGAAATATTCAAATTTTTATAGAGCAAAAATTTTTGTTGAATGGTTCGACTCCACGGAGTCGAATTACTTTAAGTTCTACTAATTCCTATACAAATAGGAACTGTTTCATGTTTAATTATTGCACCCTTAAAAGTCTCCGGATCAATAAAAATCTTTGCGACCTCTACTTTACATTTATATAAAGCGGATATTCTAAAATCTCTTTGATTACATTAATATTAAAATTCAATTTTTTTTAAAGACAAGCATTTAGTTAAAAGGGTTGTTTGCTTAAAATGTTTACTTAATTTTTTCAAATCCATATTTTTTATAGGGTATCTGTTTTTATTATTAATAAAATTCCTATTATTGTATAAAAATATTAGGGATGAAGCATTGGAGTGAATTTTACGGAACAGATGCCGTGGTTTTTGATGAAATGAAAGGTGAAGAAAATATCAGGATTCAATACAGCCAACTTCAGGAATACCTGAAAAAGTTTACGCCCCAGTCTTTTTGCGAGAAAGAGCATATCGCAAACGATCTTTTTCTCAATCGTGGAATTACCTTTACCGTTTACAGCGAAAAAGAAGGAATCGAACGCATTTTTCCCTTTGATATTATCCCGAGAATTATCACTTCCTCCGAATGGAATCATGTGGAACAGGGAATTAAACAGCGTTTGCGTGCACTTAATCTTTTTCTGAAAGACATTTACAGCACCCAGAACATAGTGAATGACAGTATTATTCCTGCGGCACTTATCGCCACCTGCCCATATTTCAACCGTGAGGTTTTCGACATCAAAGTCGCCAATGATATTTATACCCATATTTCCGGGGTGGATCTGATTCGCGATTCCGACGGGCAGTTTTACGTTCTGGAAGATAATCTACGCACGCCAAGCGGTGTGAGCTATATGCTGGAAAACCGAGAAATTACAAAACGGATTTTTCCGGATTTCATTTCCAAAAGCAATGTGCGTACAATTTCCGATTATCCGAATTTGCTGCATAAGGTGCTCATCAATTCCGCACCCAAATATAAAGCCAATCCGAAAGTAGTTTTGCTCACGCCGGGAATTTACAATTCTGCCTATTTTGAACACGCTTTCCTTGCCAAATATATGGGAATCGAAATGGTGGAAGGGCGTGATTTAGTAGTCGATCAGCACAAGGTTTTTATGAAAACCACACGCGGCCTGGAACAGGTGGATGTGATTTACAGAAGAGTGGATGATGAGTTTCTGGATCCTCTGGCGTTCCGGGCAGACAGCACTTTGGGCGTTGCCGGTTTGATGAGCGTGTACCGCAAAGGAAATGTAAGCATCGTAAATGCCGTAGGAAACGGAGTTGCGGATGATAAAGCAGTATATGTCTACGTTCCGGATATGATTAAATATTATCTGAATGAAGAACCCATTCTGAAAAATATTCCCACCTACCGCATGGAAAATCCCGACGAAATGGAATATACCATTGAGAATTTTCATAAAATGGTCATCAAAAAAACCAATGAAAGCGGCGGTTACGGTTTGGTAATGGGCGATAAAGCAAGTGATAAAGAAATTGCCGAAACCATTGCCGCAATGAAGGAAGATCCAAGATCGTATATTTCCCAGCCCATAATTTCGCTGAGTTCTGCACCGTGTTTTATTGATGAAAAACTACAGCCGAGACACGTGGATTTAAGACCGTTCGCGCTTTACGGTCCTACCGGAATTGATATTGTGCCCGGAGGTTTAACGCGGGTTGCGCTTACGGAAGGAAGCAAAGTCGTGAATTCTTCACAGGGTGGCGGAAGCAAAGATACATGGGTCATCAACGACTGATGTCAAACATTTTATAAAACAAAAAACACCATAATTTGAAAATTTTCAACTCAATCTATTTCCCATGTTAGCAAGAACGGCCGATAACTTATTCTGGATGTCCAGATATATGGAGCGCATTGATTTTATTACGAAAGTGCTGCTGGTGGGATTTTCCTCCACTTCGGATTATCATACCAATTCCATTAATAATTTTGAATGGGGAATTCTCTCAAGAATATTTTTTACCCATCCCGAAGAATTCAATCCTGAAAACAATCAGGCGAATCAGGTTTTTGAAAAACTGGTGGTGGGCGATGAATTCAATTCGCTGAAAGAACTCATCACCAAAGCCCGGGAAAATGCACGCGGAGTACAGGAGCATATTTCCAAAGAAGTTTGGGAATCCATCAATAAAAAATACCATAAACTGCTAAAAGTGGATGTGGAGAAAATCATCAGAAAAGATGAACAACTGAATTTTCTTTTCAATCTCTTCGATGATAATTTAAAATATACCGGCGTGGTGGACAGTACCAATCACCGTGGTGAAGGCTGGAATTTTATGAATCTGGGTAAGTTTTGCGAACGCACTGTTTTAACACTGGGAATTTCCGAAGAAAAATACAAAAGCACAATCGTTTTTACCGAAGAAGCCAACAATATTCTGTTCTGGAAGAATTTTCTGCTTTGCCTCAGCGGTTTTGAACTTTATATTAAAGATTACCGCTCCGGAGACAACAGCCGGCATGTTTTGGATATGGTGGTGTACAATAAGCAGTTTACGCGCAGCATCAGCTATTCTGTGGATCGGATCCGAAATTATTTAACCAAAATTATTCAGGAAAATCCAAATCCGAACAACAATAAAGTAACCAAAGAAATAGGGATGATGAGTGCAAAAATTAATTATTCGGATCTTGACCAGATTGTTGAAGACGGCGTGATTGATTTTTTTCAGGATGCCAAACGAAACCTTTTTAATTTAAACCAAAGTATCGGACAGATTTTCTTTTCCTATTATTAAACCGAAGTTATGCCCACTTATACCATTCAACATATTACGGAATACAAATACGATGCACCCGTTATCGACAGCACGAATCTGATTAAAATTTATCCTTTTCAGAGCGACGATCAGAATGTAATTTCGCAGGACGTGATTATCACCAATGATCCGCTGATTAATTTCTATATCGATTACTGGGGAAACCGTGTCGGTGTTTTTACGGTGATTGAACCGCATGAAATCATTAAAATCGATAGCCGCATCAAAGTTTATAAAGATGATGTCATCCATAAACCCATGAAACCGCTTCCGCAAATCCTCAAAATCGATTATACGCTTCCGGAGCATATTCATTCGCAGGATATTATTTTGGATATTATTTCCAATGCACCCGTTTCCGCAGATCCGAAATCACTGATCGAATGGTGCAATCATTATGTGTACGAGCATTTTAAATATACCAAAGGAATTACCGATGCCTACACCACTTTGGACGATATTCTTAAAATTGGCGGCGGCGTTTGTCAGGATCTCGCGCACGTTCTCATTCAGATGTTGCGTACTTTGGGAATTACCTGCCGATATGTGAGCGGTTATATTTGCCCGAACAAAAACGGAATGCGCGGTCAGGGCGCAACGCACGCCTGGGTGGAAGTCTGGCTGGATGATGAAGGCTGGTACGGAATTGATCCTACGAATAATATGTGGGTGAAAGATACGCACATCAAACTTTCCGTTGGCCGAAATTTTAACGACTGTTCGCCCATTAAAGGAACTTTTAAGGGAATTGCCAATCAGAGTTTAAGTATTTATGTAAGTGTGGGTTATGAAGACGGACAGGTGATTGAAGATACCAATGATGTGGTCATGCAGCAGGAAAGATTACTGGTTCCGGCACATATCCCGAAGAAATATTACGAACAACAACAGCAACAGCAACAGCAATAATTTCATTCATTCTGAAATTTTTATATTTGAGGGAATCTCTTTCTTAAATACCGAAAAATGCGGATTGTTTCTCTTGTTCCTTCCATTACCGAAGCCTTGTTTGATCTTGGGCTGACTACAAAAGAGGTGGTCGGGCGCACAAAATTCTGTATTCATCCTTCCGATGAAATTCAAAATGTGGAAGTGGTCGGCGGAACCAAAAATATAAAAATTGATAAAATAAAAGGTCTGAAACCGGATCTGGTAATCGCCAATAAAGAAGAAAACGTTCGTGCGCAGATTGAGGAATTAGAGCAATATCTGAATGTCTGGGTTACGAATATCGAAACCGTGGAAGACAATTATTATTTCCTGAAACAGTTGGGAAACCTCATTCATCAGCAGAAAAGGGCGCAACTTTTCAATCTCCGGATTTATGAAGTGTTGCAGGCGCAGAAACTTGCCCAA
This sequence comes from Bergeyella sp., assembly GCA_031987605.1. GTDB lineage: Bacteria > Bacteroidota > Bacteroidia > Flavobacteriales > Weeksellaceae > JAFAGO01. The sequence goes on from DALZZF010000005.1 coordinate 190,824, forward strand.
TCTTTAAAAACCGCTTATCTCATCTGGCAGAATCCTTATATGAGCATTGGTTCGGATACCTTTATCCATCATATTCTCAGCGAACTGGGCTTTGAAAATATTTTTAAAAATAAAAAAAGCTATCCCGAAATTTCATTGGAAGATTTGGAGGATGCGGAAGTCATTATGCTTTCCTCAGAACCATTTCCGTTCAAAGAAAAACACATCGCCGAATTGCAGATCTATTTTCCCGAAAAAACCATTCTGATTGTGGATGGCGAAGCATTTTCGTGGTACGGAACGCACCTTGCTAAATGTGGCGAATATTTTCAAAAACTTGTGCAGAAATTTACAGAATCTTAGCCACTTCGATACACAACCATTCCAGCATTTCGCGGTCGTCTTCGGTAAAAGGATCAATTTGGTGAGAATCAATATCAATCTGTCCAATATTTTTTCCGTCTTTAAAAATGGGCACCACGATTTCCGATTTGGTATCAATCGAGCAGCTCAAATAGTTGTCCTGCTGCGAAACATCCGGAACCACAAAAGTTTCATTGGAAACCGCGACCTGTCCGCAAATTCCTTTGCCGAAAGGGATTACGGTGTGATCGGTTTCGGCACCAACATACGGTCCCAAAACCAATTCTTCTTTATCACCATTACGAAAATAAAATCCCGTCCAGTTGAAATATTCCTTTTCCTGATCCAGAAGATGGCAGATTTTCTGAAGGATTTCTTCGGTATTGTGTTTCGGGCTTTCAAGAATGGAAAGCAGGCGTTTTTTTATTTCGGACATGATGATTTTTTCGTTTAATAACCACAAAAATACAGATTTATTATTTTCGGTTAATGCTCAAATTTAGATATTGGTAGAATTTCACTGGTTAAAATTTTCACTGGTTTTAGAGCCTGCTTAAATTTTATTGCTAAAAATTTTTATAGGTATTTTGAGATGGATTTTATGCTTC
>DALZZF010000006.1:0-187422 GCA_031987605.1 Bergeyella sp.
TTCTATAAAAATATGACCTCTTTGAGGTCAAACTGCAAAACACCGCTATTCAACTGATTCACTTTCTTTATACACCAATTTTTCTTTTTTCTCCCCAAGTTCTATTCCTAATCCGAAATAGAACTTCAAAAAGTTTATTAACCAAATGTGATGCGCACAAAAAACGCCTGCTTTTAAGGCAGGCGTTTTTATAATAAAAAGAAAAATTAAAATGATTAGTTTTTGATTATTTTGTATGTTTTTGTGCTATTATTTAAGGTTGTGATTTTCACCAGATAAATCCCTGCCGGGAAGGTGGAAAATGATAGCTGAGATACATTTTTTCCGGCTTCTTTTATCAACTGTCCAGTCTGGCTGTATACCGCAACACTTTTTACCTGATCAGAATTGGTGATGTTTAGAATGTCTTTTACCGGATTAGGCGATAGTGCTATTTTTGCGGTTTGAATATCTTGGGTAGCCATTGTTCCTTCTTTGAGTTTTACTACCCAAAGGTCAAATTGGCCGTGATTCGTTGTTATATCACCATCTGTAGAATCTGTATATCCAGAAATGATGTAACCATCAGGTGTTAGTGCTACAGAATGAGCAGAATCATCTCTATCGCCTCCTAAAATCTTTTGCCATAGCAATGTTCCGGAATTATTAAACTTAACAACCCAGTAATCTTCCCAATTGTGAAAACCTGTTACATCACCATCATTGGATCTTGCATTTCCTACAAGAATAAAATTACCATCTGATGTTTTTTCAACAGAATATCCTCTATCATCCTGGCCACCTCCAAAATTCTTTTGCCAAACTAGTGTACCAGTGCTATCAAGTTTTACTACCCAGTGGTCAAATCCTCCTTTATTATTCGTAATGTCACCATTGGAAGAGTTTGAGTATCCAGCAACGATGTAACCGCCATCAGCAGTCTGTACGATAGAGCGGGCAATATCATCCTGTGTTCCTCCTAATGTTTTTTGCCATTGGATTGTTCCATTACCATCAAGTTTTACTACCCAGTAGTCTTCCCAATCTTTATATCCGGTTACGTCGCCGTCATTTGATCGGGCAGTACCTGCAACGATGTACCCTCCATCTGTAGTTTGCTGTATGGCATATGCTCTATCATCTTCACCACCTCCAAAGTTTTTCTGCCATTGGATTGATCCTGTATTATCGAGTTTTACAATCCAATGATCGAATCCTCCTTTGTTTCCTGTAACATCTCCATCTGTGGAATTTGAGTATCCTGCAACGATATAACCGCCATCTGAGGTTTGAATGATGGAACGTGCTTCATCATCTTTACTTCCTCCATAGGTTTTTTGCCATTGGATGGCACCAGAGCTATCAAGCTTTACCACCCAATAATCTTCCCAATCTTTGTATCCTGTAACGTCGCCGTCATTGGATCGAGTTGTGCCTGCAATAATAAAACCGCCATCTGTAGTCTGTTTTACAGAATAGCCGCGGTCGTCTTGGCTTCCTCCTAAAGATTTTTGCCATTGTAATGCTCCTGTGCCGTTGACTTTTAAAACCCAAATGTCACGATTTCCTTTGTTTCCCGAAACGTCTCCATCATTGGAGTTTGAGGTTCCGACAAGAATGTAACCACCGTCAGTAGTATATTGTACTGTAGATGGGCCGGGTTCTTTTCCACCTTCCTTTACTTCAGTTTCGCTACCTCCGTAAGATTTTTGCCAGTCAATTGATGGTGCTGTTTGAGCTACTGCTAACTCAGTTAATGCAAATACTGCTGCTAAGCCAAATAATTTGCTTTTTAATCTGTAATTTTTCATTCTAATAATAATTTGTTTTTTGTTAATTAAATTGGTTAAATGGCATTATCAATATATTTGAACATTTTTTTTAAAAAAATATAAATAAGTTAATGCAAAATCGTTTTAGTAAATTAATTAAAAAATTTTTTTTGTCCATATATAAAGAATACCGTATCAAATATAAAAATAAGACTGAGAAAAAAAAATATTGATGTAAAATTATTATGAAAGAGTGTTTTAAAACATTAAAAAAACTTTAAAAACTAATATTAAATTGCTTAAAATCAGAATATTAAAAATAGAAAATTTAATTTATAGAAAATAAAATTAATTAGAATTATATGCGAAATCTACCTGTTTTTACATTAATTTTTAATAAAAACAACCAAAAAAAATCACCATTTTTTAATTCAAGAGGTGTTTAAATGTACAATGAGGTATCATTACATGTAAAAATGGAAAAAAAAAGAATAAAAACTAAAAATTATCAACAGAAAACTTTCTTTTTCTAAATCGATTTACGAATAATAAGTTTCGATGGATTTTCGATCTGAAGTTTTTCATTATTATTAAGCATTTCCGCCAGCCGTTGCCCCATTATAAAAAAGTCTGTGGAAAGGGTAGTGATGCCTCCCGAAGCAACTTTTTTTAGGGGAGTCTCATTATAGGATATAATACCAACATCTTGCCCGATTTGCATATTTTTTTTTTCACACTTTTCCAAAGTTTCCACCAACTGGCGATCATTTGGAATTAGAAAAAGTTGCCCCTTTTCTACCGTAAATGCATCAAGTGTTGAAATTACGGAATGTCGCACGTGATAAGTCTTGCAATACTTTTTAAAGCCTTTTACCATATCTACAGGCTCTTTTTCACCGGGGAAAACGATAATGTAGTGATTGTATTTTTGAAGTATATCCTGTGCTGATTTGAGGGAACTGAAAATAGCTTCAACAAAATTCTGATAAATCGCTGAATATTTATTCAGCGTATGCCGCATTTGATCTATAATATACACCTCTTCTGCTGGCAATTTGGCAATGACTTCCTCCACTCCTTCCAAATTACCCGGCATAATAATGTATTTTGAATAACTGCCAATATTGTCAAAAATGAATTTGCGAAAGGTGTGGAGATTAAAATGATGAAAGTACACATCTAAATGTACGTTGTGTAAAGACTCTGAGAAACCATTCAAAAGATCTTCTTTGAAAGAATTGAGTTCATCAAAAAGCACGAAATAATTTTTATTGTAATCAATGTTTTCAGTCTTTACAAAATAGCCTTTTGCCAAAACCGATTTTACAATACCCCTCTTTTTGAGTTCATCATAAGCCCGTAACACAGTATCTCGAGAGATTTTATACTCGATACACAATTTATTTACAGAAGGCAGGCGGTCATTCCGGAATAATTTTTTTTGAACAATAGCATTTTCTATACTTTTTACAATCTGCTGATAGAGTGGGGCAGTGTTTTGTTTATCAATACATATTATTTTCATGATACATAAAATCCGGTGGGTTCAACAACACAAACTGGTAGGTATTGGTATGACAAGATAATAAATGTTTTTAATTTTAAACCGATTCCTCATTTTTGTTTTAATACTAAATGAACATATTGATTATTAATATTTTATATCAGATTCCATTTTTAATTTTATGATTTACAATTCCCAAAATTTCCGACATATAGTGAGTAAAACGGGCATGCAAGTTACTTTTTGTGATTTTGGTGCAGCGATTACATCCATAAAAATACCATTGAATGACCAAATTATAGATGCAGCGCTTGGTTTTGATGATATTGAAGACTATCAAAACTCCTACGAATTGCCGAATAAGCCTTTTGTGGGAGCTGTGGTTGGTCTACATGCAGGAAGAGTAAATGCCGGAAAGTATAGTAATGGCAAACAAACTGTTCAACTGGAAAAAAATACTGGGAAGCACCACTTGCATGGCGGTACGATTAATCTTAGCAATCAACTTTGGAAACTTATTTCCCATACCGATGATGAGGTAACTTATTCGATTCTTACTAATAATGGCAAGACACAAATTACAGCAGTTTATCACATAAAGGATTTTTGTATTAAGGTGTTATTAAGCGCTAAAACAGACGAGGAAGTTTTAATTAATCTTACGCAACATTCGTATTTCAACCTTGAGGGACACGATGGTGATGTTACTCATTTAAAAATGAAGATAAATGCGGACTGCATTTTAGAAACCGACAGTGATTTAATTCCAACCGGAAAATTCGTTGAGGTAAAGGATTCTAAATTTAATTTTTTAGAATTTAATAATTGCCCTGCAGAAATAGACACCTCATTTGTACTCAATAATCTGGATCAACCGGCAGCAGTACTTTACAACCCAATAAACAAACTTAAAATGGAAATCCGTACCAATCAACCAACTGTCCACTTTTTTGTTGGTGGAGATTGTGCGCCTCTAAAAGGAAAAGGGATGGTTTCTTATCACAAAACGAGCGGTATTTGTTTTGAAGCTCAGAATTACCCGGATTCCCCCAATCATATTAATTTCAAAAACGGTATTCTTTTACCTGAGGAAACATACGTCAATGAAATTGAGTATAATTTTTTCCCCAATTCTAATTTATCAATATAATACAAATCCGTAATTCATTATGAGAAACACACTTATTACTAAAACGATTGAGTTGTTCCAAAAAACATTCCATCAAGAACCAGAAATTATTGTACTTGCACCGGGAAGGATTAACATTATTGGTGAACATATAGACTATAATAATGGTTTCGTATTGCCTGCCGCTATAGACCGACATATTTGCTTTGCCGTTTCACTTTCTAAAAAAGCCGATGAAAGTCAATTTCTCGCTATCGATCTGGAAGAAAGCTATCTCTTTAGTGGTGAGCCGCAACCTTTGGAAGGTCATTCTTGGGTCAATTATCTCTTAGGAGTGATTAGTCAGATTCAGGAGAGGGGTAAAAAAGTGCCGGCAATTAATCTTGCATTTAGCAGCAATATCCCAATGGGAGCAGGTTTGTCATCTTCTGCTGCATTAGAATGTGGATTTGCTTATGCATTGAATTCACTTTTTAATCTTGATTTTTCAAAAGAAGAATTGGCGTTGATAGGACAACAGGCTGAGCACACTTATGCAGGGGTTCATTGTGGGATAATGGATCAGTTTGCATCCGTTGTAGGCAAAGAAAATAAAGTATTCAAATTGGATTGTGATACTCTGGATTATGAATATATTGATGCTGATCTTGGGGATAATGTATTGGTACTTTTGGATAGTGGTGTCAAACATACACATCTCACGTCTGGTTATAATACCATTAGAAAAAAAGTGGAAGAAGGATTATCAAAAATTAAAAAAAATTATCCTTTCGTAAAAAACTGGCGTTATGTTAGTCACCAGATGATTAATGATATTAGAGAAGAACTCGGAAACGATGCCTATGAAAAAAGTATTTTTGTTGTGAATGAAATAGAACGCGTTTCTCTGGCTGTTGATGCGTTACGGAATAAGAATTTTGAGGAGCTTGGTGCGCTGATTACAAAAACCCATGATGGGCTCTCGAAACAATATGGTGTAAGCTGTGATGAATTGGATTTTCTGGTGGAAAAAGCCCTTGAACAGGAAGGTGTTTTAGGTGCACGAATGATGGGTGGTGGATTCGGCGGATGCAGTATTAACCTTGTAAAAAAGCATCAATTGGAAAAATTTGTTGATACGCTGTCTGAGCAATACAAAAAACAATACAATATAGATGTACAAGTATATCCCATAGAAATTGCAGAAGGCGTGCATGAATATAAAAAAAACTAAAATTTTTGATTTGAAAAGTCAACCTCACCGTCGTTACAATCCACTTCTAAATGAATGGATTTTAGTTTCACCACAAAGAGCAAGCCGGCCTTGGCAAGGACAACAGGAGAAAACTTCTTCCCATGTAAATCCAAAGTATGATTCAGGTTGTTATCTGTGTCCGGGAAACATAAGAGTAAATGGAGATAAAAACCCTGATTATAAAGGTACATTCAGTTTCAATAATGATTTTGGAGCACTTTTACAGGAAAACGGGCAAATAGAAGAAAATAATTCCCAAGATGAGTTGTTTATCGCCAGAGCAGAACGTGGTATTAACCGTGTTATTTGTTTTTCTGATGACCATAGTTTGACATTACCACTCATGCCTGCGGATGCAATTAAAAATGTTGTTGATGTTTGGCAAAATGAATACAATACATTAGGTAAACTCCCTTATATAAACTATGTGCAAATATTTGAAAATAAAGGACAAGTAATGGGTTGTAGCAATCCGCATCCTCACGGACAAATCTGGGCGCAGGAAAGCATTCCCTCTCTTGTGGCAAAAACACAGGAAAGCATGCAAAATTATTATAGAAAAAACGGAGTATCATTATTGCAAGCCTATCTGGAAAAAGAAATGGAAAAAAAGGAACGGATTGTATTGGAAAACAAAGATTTTGTTGCATTAGTTCCCTTTTGGGCAACTTGGCCATACGAAACGATGATTATAAGCAAACGTCACATCTTGAATATTGGTGATTTTACTGAAGAAGAAAAACTTTCATTGGCACAAATTATCAAAGATATGACGACTAAATATGACAACCTTTTTGAGATTTCCTTTCCCTATTCAGCCGGAATCCATCAAAGTCCAACCGATCATGAACCACATCCGGAATGGCATTTTCATATGCATTTCTATCCGCCGTTGCTTCGCTCCGCAAGCGTAAAAAAATTTATGGTAGGATACGAACTTCTTGCTGAAGCACAAAGAGATATTACCCCCGAACAAAGTGCAGAAACACTCAAAAATCTGCCAGTTTTGCATTACACTGTAAGCAATAATCGGGATCATGTAAATTAACCAATATTGTCAACATCGATGAAAATAAATATTTATAAATTAAAAATTACTTTATTTTTTTTACTTTTAATTTCTTTTGATGCATTAGGACAAGAAACATTTAAGTTTAGCATTTCCGATTCCATCATATCAAGATCCAGTATCAATCAAATAACTGGACCACAAACGGGAGAAGTTCAGGCCTTTCTTCCATCACCTCAAAAAAGTACAGGCAGGGCAGTCCTCATCTGTCCTGGTGGTGGCTATACATTTGTGGCAACAGACCACGAAGGTGTAAAGTGGGCTCCTTTTCTTAACGAGATGGGAATCGCAGTTTTTGTACTGAATTATCATTTACCAAATGGCAATCCTCACGTTCCCATAAAAGATGCAGAAATGGCCATAAAAAGAATTTATGAAAACTCAAAAATATGGGGTATTAATCCTGCGGACATTGGGATTATGGGTTTTTCTGCAGGTGGTCATTTAGCATCTACCGTGGCAAACCGGATGGCAAAACCTTATAAACCTACTTTTCAGATCCTTTTTTATCCCGTAATTACCATGGATAAGGCAATCACTCACATGGGTTCCCATGATAATCTGTTGGGAAAAAATGCAACTTCTGAAGAAGAATTTTATTATTCTAATGACCAAAATGTAAATAATGAAAGCCCACCGGCACTTCTTATCTTGGCAGCAGATGATAAAGCAGTTCTTCCACAGAATAGTATCCATTATACGAATGCACTTCTGCAACACAATATAAGTGCTTCGCTTCACCTATACCCAACAGGTGGACATGGTTGGGGATATGACACAAAATATAAATATCATAATGTTATTCTTGAAGAGATTAAGGGTTGGCTTCCTAACCTGAAATCTAAAAATAACAATACAGATTAGTCGTTTTAGCATGATTTTTTTCAATTTAAAATTGTAGGATAATCATTGCCTTCATTTCATTCATTTTTGTATTTTTACTAAATCGTATTAGTAATTAAAATATAAATTATGGGTGTGTTCTTACAAAACAAAATATCAAGCTGTTATACTAAAGTGTTGTTTTTATTTTCACTCTTTGGATCAATTGTTTATGGGCAAAATTTTGTGAAATTTGTGAATCCCTATATTGGGACAGGAGGGCACGGACATTCCTTCTTGGGAGTTACAGTACCTTTTGGTGCAGTGCAGATTGGCCCCAATAATTTTAATAAAGGATGGGACTGGACATCGGGCTATCATTATTCAGATAATGTTGTAACAGGTTTTTCACATCAGCACCTTAATGGTACAGGATGCGCAGATGGAGGTTCTCTCCAGTTTATGCCTTATACCGGTGCTGTGAAGGCGGAAAGAGGCACGCAGGAAAACCCAACTTCTGGTTATAGTTCCCAATACTCCCATCAAAACGAAGAGGCTAAGCCCGGCTATTACAAAGTATTTCTGGAAGATCCAAAGATTAATGTTGAACTCACCGCGAGCAATCGTGTTGCGTTTCACAAATACACTTATCCTAAAAGTACAGATTTAGAAAAACGTTTAATCATCTCCTTATTCGATGCCAACGGAAGTGAAACCAAAGAAACCTATATCGAGCAGAAGGATGAATATACAATTCGCGGATATCGTTTTGCCGATGGCTGGGCAAAAAAACAACAGTATTATTTTACCGCAAAATTTTCGCAACCCGTAAAATTATTAATTTATGCAAATAATGTATTTGTTGAAGGCAAATCTTTTAAAGGCATTAATGTAAAAGGTAATTTTCTATTAGATCCAAAAACAACTGAACTGAAGATAAAAGTAGGTGTTTCTCCTGTCAGCATGGATAACGCAGAGGATAATATTGCTAAAGAAATCGACCATTGGGATTTTGAACGGGTTGTGAAACAGGCCAATGCTCTATGGAATCAGGAATTGGGAAAAATTAAGGTGAAACGTAAAAATAATGATGATAAACAAATTTTTTATACTGCACTTTATCATGCTTTTATGCAGCCAAATACTTTTAATGATGTAAACGGAAATATAAGAGGAGCCGATAAAAAAATATATGCAGCTCCCGGTTTTACGAATTATACCCAACTTTCGCTTTGGGATACTTACCGTGCTGCACATCCTTTTTATACTATTTCTCAACCGGAAAAAGTGGCAGATTTTGTGAATACTATGCTTGCTATCTACAAACAAACCGGAATGCTTCCCATCTGGCATTTGTATGGTTCCGACACTTACGAAATGATTGGTGTTCCTTCGGTTATGGTTATTTCAGATGCAATCTTGAAAGGATTTAAAGGATTTGATTATGAGCTCGCTTTTGAAGCCATGAAAAATTCGATGATGTCGGATTATAAAGATTTAAAATACCTTAGAACCAATGAATATATACCGAGTGATCTTGCAAAAGAATCTGTGGCAAAAGGTCTGGAATATGCCATTGCAGATGATGCTGTTGCAAAAGTTGCTGAAAAATTAGGTAAAAAGGAAGACGCTGAAATTTTTGCCAAACTAGCCAAATATTATAAGCATTATTGGGATCCAGAAACCGAATTTTTTAGAGGCAAACACCAGGATGGGAAATGGAATCTGCCTTTTAATCCATACAATTCCAGCCATCGTGACGATGATTATTGCGAAGGAACAGCGTGGCAGTATACATGGCTTGTACCACAGGATGTTCCCGGATTAATCGGATTATTTCCAAGTGAAAAAGCTTTTTCTGCAAAACTGGACGCACTGTTTGTAGTGAAAGGCCTTGATGGTGAAAATACATCGCCCGATATATCCGGTTTAATTGGGCAGTATGCGCATGGTAATGAGCCAGGACATCACACCGTATACTTGTATAATTATGTGGGAGAGCAGTGGAAAACGGCAGAGAAAGTTCGCTATATTCTAAAAAATATGTACCATAACAATCCCGACGGTTTGCAGGGAAATGAGGATTGCGGACAAATGTCCAGTTGGTATATTCTGTCTGCTTTAGGCTTTTATCAGGTAAATCCGGCTGGCGGTGATTTTATTTTTGGAAGTCCATTATTCGATCAGGTAGAGATAAAACTTCCGGAGAATAAAATACTGAAGATAAAAACAGTCAACAATTCGGACCAGAATATTTATATCCAATCTGTACGATTAAATGGTCAGCAATACACAAAAAGCTATATAAGTTACGCGGACGTAATGGCAGGTGGTGAATTGATTTTTGAGATGGGAAACACTCCTTCTGATTTCGGAAAAAATCCCTCAACCAGACCTTTTTAAGAACAAAGCAGCGGTAAATCAACCAATACGAGAAAAAACATATATCAACAGTTCTGGAAAAACATTACCGGAAAAATGGTTGACGAATGGTGGACAGAATATGGTCAAAACCAATAATACAATAAAAAATAATCAGAACAATATGAACAAACAAAATTTAATTTTCAGTATTTTACTATCTATAAGTACAACTTGTACATTATCCAGTCAGCAACTTCAAAACAATGTGCTGCCCAACTGGGCATTGGGTGGATTTGAAAGACCTCAAGGGTTAAATCCCATTATTTCACCCATAGAAACAACCTCATTTATCGATCCCAACACCGGAGAAAAAAATTATTGGGAATCCAATGATACCTTTAATCCCGCAGCAGTCATTAAAGATAATAAAGTGGTTGTTCTTTACCGTGCAGAGGACAAATCCGGTGTGGGAATCGGAAGCAGAACATCGCGACTTGGTTATGCCGAAAGTAAAGATGGCCTGCATTTTAACCGGATGAATCAACCGGTTTTTTACCCAAGTCCAGATTGGCAACAAGGGAATGAATGGCCGGGAGGAACAGAAGATCCACGAATTGCGGTAACTGAAGATGGATTATTTGTTATGCTGTACACACAGTGGAATCGCGATACCCCACGATTGGGAGTAGCAACATCAAAAGATTTAAAAAACTGGAAAAAAGACGGACCCGCTTTCGCCAAATCTCCAAAGGGACGTAATATTATCAATCGGTCTCATAAATCAGCTTCATTATTAACTAAAATTGTTAATGGTAAACAGGTAATTGCAAAAATTAACGGTAAATATTGGATGTATTGGGGAGAAGAAGGGGTTTATGGAGCGACTTCAGAAAATCTCATCGATTGGGAGCCTGTGGTAGATAAAAATAATAATCCTATTGCATTTATATCGCCTCGGGAAGGATATTTCGACAGTCAGCTTACGGAATGTGGTCCTCCTGCAGTTTTAACGGATCAGGGCATCGTATTGCTGTATAATGGGAAAAATCATGAAACAAAAGGAGATGCTAGATTCAATAAAAATGCATATTGTGCTGGTCAGGTTTTATTTGATAGTCAGGATCCTACCAAAGTAATTGCCAGACTGGATGTTCCTTTTTTGCGCCCAATGGCAGATTTCGAAAAAAGCGGACAATATGTTGATGGTACCGTTTTTATAGAAGGTCTTGTATACCATCATAACAAATGGTTTTTATATTATGGTTGTGCCGATTCAAAAGTGGCCGTTGCCGTATATGATCCTTCCAAGAAAAAAAATGGCGATGAAATTCCTTTACGTCCATAATAAATTTTGAAGAAAAATAAGAATTACATTATTTGTGAATCATTCAGACCAATGAACATTCAAATATGGGTGAGTTATTTTTTTGATTTTTTTTATCATTAAAAAGCCTGCTTCACTGGAAGCAGGCTCTTGATTTTTGACTTTCTATTTTCCAAACATTCCTCCGCCCATTCCCGGCATATTTGGCATTCCTTTGCTCATCATTTGCATCATGGCTTTTCCTTGCGGGCCTTGCATCATCTTCATCATTTTGCCCATTTGTTCGAATTGTTTCATTAATTGGTTTACATCTTCCAGTTTTCTTCCGGCACCTTTTGCAATTCTTTTTTTACGGTTCATGTCGATTACGGAAGGTCGTCTTCTTTCTTCCGGTGTCATGGAATGGATAATGGCTTCGATGTGTTTAAAAGCATCATCATTAATATCCACATCTTTGATGGCTTTTCCAACTCCCGGAATCATTCCCATCAAATCCTTCATATTTCCCATTTTTTTAATCTGGTCGATTTGTTTTAGGAAATCATCAAATCCGAATTCGTTTTTGGCGATTTTTTTATGGAGTTTTTTGGCTTCTTCTTCGTCAAACTGTTCCTGTGCTCTTTCTACTAAGGAAACAACGTCTCCCATTCCCAGAATTCTGTCGGCCATCCTTTCTGGATAGAACAAATCCAGTGCTTCCATTTTTTCTCCTGTAGAAATAAATTTAATTGGTTTTTCTACAACAGAACGAATGGTCAAGGCAGCACCACCTCTGGTATCACCATCTAATTTGGTGAGTACAACACCGTCAAAATTCAATGCATCGTTGAACGTTTTTGCCGTATTTACTGCATCTTGTCCGGTCATGGAATCCACTACAAAAAGCGTTTCATCCGGTTTGATGAAGTAATGAACGGATTTAATCTCATTCATCATCTGTTCATCTACAGCAAGACGACCGGCGGTATCCACGATTACCACATCGAAATTATTTTCTTTCGCGTATTTTACAGCATTTTCCGCAATGGCAGAAGGGTTGGTTGCACCTTCTTCGGTATAAACAGGAACATCAATTTGTGATCCCAGTACTTTCAACTGATCGATTGCAGCAGGACGGTAAACGTCGCAGGCAACCAAAAGCGGTTTTTTATTTTTCTTAACCTTTAAATAATTGGCCAGTTTACCGGAAAAAGTGGTTTTACCAGAACCTTGAAGCCCGGCAATCAGAACAACGGACGGTTTCCCGGAAAGATTAATTCCTTCCTGAGTTCCTCCCATTAAATCTACCAGTTCATCATGAACAATTTTTGTCATCAGCTGTCCCGGAGTTAAGCTGGTAAGTACGTTCTCACCCAATGCTTTATCCTGAACTCTTTTGGTAAGGTCTTTCGCAACTTTGTAATTTACATCGGCATCTACAAGCGCGCGGCGGATTTCTTTTACCGTTTCGGCTACGTTGATTTCGGTGATTTTTCCGCGCCCGGAAATATTGTGTAAGGCTTTATCTAATTTGTCCTGTAAACTGTTGAACATTGTATATAATATTTAATGGTCTGCAAAAATAAGGATTTTTAAAGAAACTTTATATTCTTTACTTTTGCAAAAATTCCGATAATGGAAAACGAAAAATCAAACCGAAAAGACTTCTCGGAAGAAGATGAGATTAAGTATGCCAAAAATTCAATGCGGCAATACGGCGTGTATTCTGCGGTTGTGTTTCAGATGCTGGCAACGATGGGGCTCGCATTTTGGGGCGGAAAAAAACTGAACGATCATTTTGGCATTGAAAATAATCTGCTTACCGTGGGCATCGGAATTCTGGGAATGGTGCTGGCGTTTTACAATCTACTCCGACAATTAAAAAATATACAGAAAAATGAAAAGTAACTGGCTTTATATTGCCCTTTATTTCGTGATGTTTGCCCTCCATTTTGTGATTTGGAATTACCTGAATATTGGTTTTGAAACAGTATTTATCCGCTATTATCTGTTTCTTACCATTCTTTTTATGATGGTGGTAACCGTTATGTCTATTTTTAAAATAATCTATCCCAACTATCTGGGCTTTGTTTTTCTGGGTTTGGTACTGGTAAAACTTACACTGATGATGATTGTGATGAATAAATTGAAAATCAGTGAAGTACCCGATTTTAAACTGCATTTTATTATTCCGTATTTAATTTCATTAACACTGGTCACGCTGTATTCAATTAGCATCATAAAAAAAGATGAAAAAAATCAGTAAAAGGATATTTCTTTTTCTGAATATTTATCCTATTTTTGCAAAACTTTAAAAAGACGTATCTCCATGCTGAAAAGAGCACTACTTTTAGCCGGTTTTTTAACCACATTTTCATTTTCGTTTGCACAACATGCAACTGCAGTGGCAGAAACTTCACATCAAACTGAAGCAGCAGCACCTGTTTCCGAGGAAGAAAAAGAAAAAAATGAAAATCAGGAGTATATCAAGCATCACCTTTTGGATGCCCACAGTTTTGATATTATGGTGACGAAATCCGGTAAACATATCGGTTTTCCGCTTCCGGTTATTTTTTATGATAAAACCAATGGTGTTCAGGCTTTTATGAGTTCTGAATTTCATCATGGTGAAAATGTAGTGGAGAGAAACGGACAGTATTATAAACTTTTCCACGAAAAAATTTATAAAACCGATGCGGCCGGAACAATTAATCTGGACGATCATCATCATGCAACCAACGAAAAAGTTTTGGATCTTTCCATTACCAAAGGGGTGTTTATGATTTTGATTACAGCACTTTTAATGTTGTGGATTTTCGGTTCTATGGCTAAAAATTATAAGAAATCTTTAGTGCCTTCAGGCGTAGGAAAATTATTCGAACCGGTGGTCGTTTTTGTTCGCGATGATATTGCAAAACCAAACATCGGGGCAAACTATGGAAAATACATGAACTATCTTTTAACGGTATTTTTCTTTATCCTGTTCCTGAATATTTTCGGATTATTTCCTTTCGGGATTAACGTTACCGGAAATTTGGCCGTAACTGCAGCGTTGGCAATTCTTACATTCCTAATCACGCAGTTTACCGCAAACAAAAACTATTGGCAGCACATTTTCTGGATGCCGGGACTTCCTTGGCCCATGAAAATCATTATGGCTCCGATTGAATTAATCGGGATGTTCATTAAACCTTTTGCACTTTTAATACGTCTTTTTGCAAACATGTCTGCCGGTCACATTGTAGTGATGTCGCTGATTGCAATGATTTACGTATTTAAAAATATTATTGCCGGAGTTGCTTTCCCATTCCTGACATTTGTAATTTATCTGTTGGAAGTTTTAGTCGCATTCCTGCAGGCTTATATTTTCACCATGCTTTCTGCGGTGTATTTCGGAATGGCCAATGAAGAGCACGGACATGAAGGAGAAGAAGGAGCACTTCATTAATGAAAGAGCCAGGTGAAAAGGCAAAAGAACCAAAGGGCGAAGCCCTTGGATTGGAAAAATAAAAAAAATAAATGATGATTTCATCATTAAAAAAAAGAAACTAATTTTTTAAAATTATATATTATGGAAATTCCAAAAATCATTGGTGCAGGTTTAGTAGTAATCGGAGCAGGTATCGGTATCGGTAAAATTGGTGCTGCTGCTTTGGAAGGGATGGCTCGTCAGCCAGAACAGTTCGGTAAACTACAAACAGCGATGCTTATTGCTGCTGCACTTGTGGAAGGTCTTGCATTTGCTGCATTATTCGCGGTAAACTAAGATTCTTCAGCAAACAAATTATCACCAACAGTGAGCGGTTGGCTGCGGTTGGTGATTTTTTACAATTTTAAAAAAATAGAACAGAACAAAAATTTAAACATAAATAATTCCTAACGTATTATGGGCGAGTTATTAGAGCAGTTTTCATCGGGTTTGTTTATCATCCAGACCGTTATTTTCCTGATTTTACTTTTTGTAATGGGTAAATTTGCCTGGAAACCAATTCTGAACGCAATTAATGAAAGAGAAGTAACTATCGTAGATTCTCTTAATCAGGCGAAATTGGCAAAACAAGAAGTGGAAAACCTGAAAGCAGAAAATGACCACATCATCCGCGAAGCAAAGATTGAGCGCGATGCCATCCTTAAAGAAGCCAGAGAAATTAAGGATAAAATTGTGGGAGAAGCAAAAGATGCTGCAAAATCAGAAGGTGAAAAATTGATCGAACAGGCAAAACAAACCATTGCTGCTGAAAAATCCGCTGCATTGGCTGATGTGAAAAACCAGATCGGAGCACTTTCCGTGAATATTGCAGAACAGCTTCTGAAACAGAAATTAGACAATACTGATGCGCAGAATACATTGGTAGAAAATATGATTAACAAATCAAACCTGAACTAAGATGGTCTCTTCAAAAGTAGCCAAAAGATACGCTCAGGGTTTGCTGGATTTCGCAGCCGATACCAATTCTGTACAGAATGTTTTCGGGGAAATGAAAGACATCGTGAAACTGATGAGCGAAAGCAAAGATCTGAATTCTTTCTTTGCCATTCCTTTTATTGATGCAAAGAAAAAGCAAAATGTTGCCAGCCAGATTTTTGCTGGTTTTTCTGCACCTACAAGAAATTTTATTTCCTTAATCATTCAGCACGGTCGCGAAACCCAACTGAAAGATATTGCGCAGGCATACATCAATAAAGTGGAAGATTTAAACGGTGTTCAAAGAGTTTCCTTGACTTCCGCAGCGCCGCTTTCAGCAAAAACAGTTGAGGATATCATTAAATCCACCACTTTGGTAGATCCGGCCAAAAGTTTTGAACTTCACACCCAGATCAATCCCGAAATTGTAGGAGGCTATATTCTGAGAGTAGGAGATCAGCAGATCGATACTTCTTTAAGAACAAAACTTAATCAGTTAAAAAAAGATTTTCAGTTAAACTAAGATAAAAACAACCATATAATGGCAGAAATAAATCCGGCTGAAGTATCAGCAATTTTAAAACAGCAACTGGCCAATTTCGATACACAGAGCAATGTGGAAGAAGTAGGTACAGTATTAACCATCGGAGACGGTATTGCTCGTGTATACGGTCTTGAAAATGTACAATACGGTGAGTTGGTAAAATTTGATTCCGGAGTGGAAGGTATCGTACTGAACCTTGAAGATGACAATGTTGGGGTTGCCCTTTTGGGAGAATCCAAACTGGTAAAAGAAGGCGATACTGTAAAAAGAACTAATACTATTTCCTCCATCAAAGTAGGAGAAGGACTTTTGGGAAGAGTTGTAGATACTCTTGGAAATCCAATCGACGGAAAAGGTCCTATCACCGGAGATTTATATGAAATGCCTTTGGAAAGAAAAGCACCGGGTGTAATCTTCAGACAGCCTGTAAACGAACCGCTTCAAACCGGAATCGTAGCGATTGACTCGATGATTCCAATCGGAAGAGGACAAAGAGAGCTGATTATTGGTGACAGACAAACCGGTAAAACGACCGTTGCAATTGATACCATCCTGAATCAGAAAGAATTTTATGATGCAGGAAAACCAGTATACTGTATTTATGTAGCCATTGGTCAGAAAGCATCTACGGTTGCACAAATCGTACAAACATTAACCGATAAAGGAGCAATGCCATACACTGTTGTAGTAGCGGCAAATGCATCCGATCCGGTTCCGATGCAGGTGTATTCAGCGATGGCTGGAGCTGCAATCGGAGAATATTTCCGTGATACAGGTAGACCGGGATTAATCATTTATGATGATTTATCAAAACAAGCCGTAGCATATCGTGAACTTTCTTTATTGTTAAGAAGACCACCGGGTCGTGAAGCATATCCTGGAGATGTATTTTACCTTCACTCCAGATTATTGGAAAGAGCAGCAAAAGTAATTGCTGATGATGAAATCGCAAAACAGATGAACGACCTTCCGGAATCTTTGAAACCAATCGTGAAAGGAGGTGGATCTTTAACAGCACTTCCAATTATCGAAACTCAGGCAGGAGACGTTTCCGCATATATCCCGACCAACGTAATTTCAATTACAGACGGACAGATTTTCTTGGAATCAGACTTGTTCAACTCCGGGGTTCGTCCTGCAATTAACGTGGGGATTTCTGTATCTCGTGTAGGAGGTAATGCGCAGATTAAATCCATGAAAAAAGTGTCCGGTACATTGAAACTGGATCAGGCACAATATAAAGAACTGGAAGCATTTGCGAAATTCGGTTCCGATCTTGATGCAGCGACACTTTCGGTAATTTCAAAAGGAGAGAAAAACGTAGAAATCCTTAAGCAACCAGTAAATTCACCACTTCGTGTAGAAGATCAGGTAGCAATGGTATATGCAGGAACAGAAAATCTGTTAAGAAATGTTCCCGTGAAAAAAGTGAAGGCGTTTATGAAAGAATACACCGAATTCTTAAATACCAAACACCCTGAAACCATGGCAGCCATCAAATCCGGAAAAATCGATAACCAGATTACCGATGTGTTGAAAGCTTCAGCAAACGATTTAGCTTCTAAATACAATTAATTGTTTTATTGTTTGATATTGTTTGAAATAATTTGAACAATATCAAACCAATAAAAACTTTCAAACTATATCAAACCATTTAAAGAATGGCAAACTTAAAAGAAATACGAGGACGAATTACTTCCATCAGTTCAACCATGCAGATTACCAGTGCAATGAAAATGGTTTCTGCTGCAAAACTGAAGAAAGCACAGGATGCAATCGTGATGTTACGCCCTTATTCAGAAAAGTTGCAGGAAATTATCCAGAACGTAAATGCCAACCCGGATCCTGATAACGCATCTCCGTATGCTGAAAGCCGCGAAGTAAAAAGAGTACTGATTATTGCAGTAACTTCAAACCGTGGGCTTGCAGGAGCATTCAACTCTTCTATCATTAAGGAAGTAAATCATAGGATTACAGATTCTAAAGCGGAAGTAGAAATCCTTACCATCGGGAAAAAAGCATTTGACGGACTGAGAAGAACGCGAACTGTTTTTGAAAATCACAGCGAAGTATATGATGCATTGAATTTTGACAATGTTTCAAAAGCAACTTTAGTTGTGATGAAAAAATTCCGTGAAGGATATTTCGATCAGGTATTGATTATTTACAATAAGTTTATCAATGCGGCCACGCAGGAAGTGGTTACAGAACAAGTATTGCCAATTGCAATGCCGGAAAATCAAGCAAATGCTGCAAGTGTAGATTACATTTTTGAGCCGAATGCAAAAGAAATTCTGGATAATCTGATTCCAAAATCCATCAAAACGCAGGTATTCAAAGCGGTATTGGATTCTGTAGCTTCTGAACATGGAGCCAGAATGACCGCCATGCATAAAGCAACCGATAACGCGCAGTCCCTGAAAAATGATTTGGTTATTTATTACAACAAAGCCAGACAAACTGCCATTACCAACGAAATTTTGGAAATTGTAAGTGGAGCAGAAGCATTGAAAGGCAAATAATATTATATATTATATATTATATATTATATATTATATATAGCAAAAAGCATCAGCGACCGCTGATGCTTTTTTTGTTTAAACTTTAAACTGATGCTATTTTTTACGCTCAAGTTCTTTAATTCTTTCTTCTAAGTTTTCAATAATTTTTTGCTGTTCCTGTATGGCTTTTAAGGCAATAACCCCAAGTCCCGAATAATTTACATATAATTGGTCGGTTTCCATAGGATTTCCATCATTGGCACCTTTGGAAACCAATTCAGGAAAATATTTTTGCAGATCTTGTGCCATTACACCTAAATCTTTTTTGTGCGTTGAATTGTTGTTTTTAAATTCATAACGATAAATGTTCAAGTTTTTCAAAGCATCCAAAACCGAGGACATTTTTTCAACATTGGTTTTTAAGCGCTCGTCAGATAATGAGGTATAGGCTCCTGTAGCACCGTCAAACTGTCCTAAATTTCCTGTTTTCCCTATAATCATTGCACCGCTGCTGGAAGGATAGAAACTCCAGCCTGTATTTGCTGTTGCATTGTGAATTCTGATTCCCGAATCAACGAAGCCGCCTGTAATACCGTTTACCTGCAATCTGTAATCCGGAAATCTTGTTCCTATACCCACATTCCCGATTGAATCTATTGTTACTTTTGGAACAGCCGCTACCGTTAAATGTACACTACCCAAAGTATTTCCACCGCCGGTTCCAAAATCTACATCTTCATTTTTACCGGCGTAACTTCCTAAATATCCGCGATAAATACCATTTTCATAGAATCCCCACCAAAGACTTGATGACGTAGTTCCGCGAAGTCCGGAACCGCCGTTAGAGGTTGCCTGAACTCCTTTGGAAAATTCAGAATAAGGGACTGATAATAACTGGCTTGTTCCGGTAATCGTGTAACTTGTAGAACCGGTAGGATCGGCTTCTGTCTTAATAAAATAAGGACCTGATGCCCAGTCAATATTGGTGAAATTACCAACCGAAGCGGTTCCGCTTCCGATTTTTAAAGAAACAAGTCCGTTTGCATTGGTTACAGGATTTGGAGAATAGGTTTCTGCATATACAACCGTTCCGGTTTCTGTTCCTTGCAGGATCGAAACTTTCATCCCGATGGATTGATTGGCGACCAATGCGTTGCTTGCATTACGAATTACAGCCTGATAGCTCATAGATCCGGGAGACTGCGCATTGGCAATCGATAGTAAAAACAATAATAACGTTGAGATAAGTGTTTTCATAATAATAGATTTTTGGTTTAGTTTTTAATAATTTTGAATGTTTTAATGACTTTGGAATCTTCTGAAACAATCAACAGATATGTTCCCGAACTGAATGCATTCATCTGAATATGCGTATCAACAGATTCCACTTTCTTTTGTGATAAAAGTTTACCACTCATATCCAATAGTCGGTAATTGAGTTTTTGAGTCTCTTTTCCTTCAATTTTAAGCGTGATGTCGTTCGCGGTTGGATTGGGATATACCACCATTTCCAACTTTATACCCGGATAATCATCTGTTCCAAGTGTAGAAATTTCAAATGGTTGCTGTACACCTTCAAGCATCGATACCGTACCTGAAGTTTTGTAGTTATAGAAAACCTGTCCTACTGAATAATCTATTTTCCCATTGCTTCCGGAAATACTTCCTCCCGAACTGTTGGCAGATTGCTGTGCATTGCCTGCTGCAAAGAGAAAAACAGTAAAAATAAATACTAAGTTTTTCATTGTCAATTAGTTTTAAAAATTATGCATACAAAAATAGGTTTTGATCTTTGGGAAATTATAGTGGAAATAACTATTTTTTTTAGGGTGATTTCCTCATGTTTTCAAAGTTTTTTCTTCTCAGAAGCTTTATAATCCCTTTGTTTATTTTTCTCTATCTTTGCAAATAATTTGTATCAATCACTAAATGGACTCGGACGTCGTCAAGCTTTTATTAGCTTTATTCTTAGTTTTACTCAATGGCTTTTTTGTAGCTGCTGAATTCTCCATTGTCAAAGTACGTTATTCCCAAATTCAACTGAAAGCCGCCGAAGGAAACGCGATGGCAAAACAGGCAGAGCACATCATCCAGAAACTGGATGCCTATCTTTCTGCAACACAATTGGGGATTACTTTAGCCTCACTTGCGTTAGGTTGGGTAGGAGAGAGTGCAATGCATCATGTGGTAGAAAAAATTCTGTATTATTTTAATATCGAAAATTTAAGCGATTCAAGTATTACCACCATCTCCTTGGTTGTAAGTTTTCTTCTGATTACCATCATGCATATTGTTTTCGGGGAATTGATTCCGAAATCAATTGCGATTAGAAAATCAGAGCCAACGGCCATGTTTGTGGCTTATCCGCTTCGTCTTTTTGCCACCATTTTTCAACCGTTTATCTGGTTGATGAACTCCATGTCGAATGGTGTTCTTCGGCTAATGAATATTCATCCTGCCGGAGAATCCGATATTCACTCTACGGAAGAACTTCAGCTTCTGGTAAAACAAAGTGCCGATTCCGGCGAAATTGAAGAAGAAAACTACGAAATCATCAAGAATGCTTTTGATTTTACCGATCATTCTGCCAAGCAGATTATGGTACCAAGACAGAATATTCTTTCCATTGATATTGAAGATGATAAGCATGAAATTCTGGAACAAATTCTCGATTCAGGATATTCCAGAATTCCGGTATACGAAGATTCTATTGATAATATTATCGGGATTTTTTATACCAAAGAATTCATCCGCGAATACATCAAACATAAAGATGATTACGAGAGTTTCGACATCCGTACTTTAATCCGTGAACCGTTTTTCGTGGTGGGAAGTAAAAAGATTTCCGATTTGCTGAAAGTTTTCCAATTGAAAAAACAGCATCTGGCTATCGTGATTGATGAGTTCGGAGGAACAGAAGGAATTATTACTCTGGAAGATATTCTGGAAGAATTGGTGGGCGAAATTCAGGATGAGGAAGATGATGAAGAAAATATTGTGGACAAAGTGGGAGACAATGTGTACTGGGTTCAGGCCATTAATCCGCTGGAAGAAATCAACGAACTTTTACCGGAAGAACTGCCACTTTCTGAAGATGGCGATTACAACACTATGTCCGGCTTTATCATGCATGAACTGGGCGATATTCCGGAAGAAAATCAGGAATTCAGAATTGCAGATTACGATTTTAAAATTCTGAAAATGAATAATAAAAGTGTAGAACTGGTAGAATTGGTGTACAATCCTAAAGATATTGTCGATAATCTGACCGAAGAAATTGGCGAAATTTAACCATAACTCATGCAAAATATTTTCAATACAAAATTATACGAAGATCCGAAACGTGAATACGAAGAAGATATTCTGGTTTTGGAAGAGGAAGATGAAGTCTACAAACTGGTGCTTCATAATGACGATGTGCATACTTTTGATTATGTAATCGACAGCCTGATTGAAATTTGCGGTCATACATTGGAACAGGCAGAACAGTGTACAATTTTGGTGCATTACAAAGGAAAATGTACCGTAAAAACCGGCAGCATGGAACTTCTGAAACCCATGCACAACAAATTGCTTTCCCGGCAATTGACCAGCGAAATCGTTTAAAAAAAATCAAAATAAAAAAACATCCTGTAGATAATTTACAGGATGTTTTTTTTGGATGAAATGATTGGTTAACCGCTATTATTCTTTAATGAATTTTTGTCTGGAAATACTTCCGTCCACCAATTCTACTACAAGAATATAAACGCCGTTCGGAATGCCGGAAAGTGAAACCTTTTCAGTGCTGCCTTCCCAAAGTTTTTTACCGTCTGTGGAATACAAATCCAGTTTTTTGATGGCTGATTTGGATTTTACATGTACAAAATCTTGTGCAGGATTTGGATACACCTGAACATTTGCTTTTGAAACCTCTGCTGTGGAAAGCATTATTCTTTCGGTATATACCGGACCTACCCATTCGCTTTGCAGGTCTGCTGTACATTTGGATTTCACAAACATTTCGTAAAACCAGTATTGGGTAAGATCATTTCTTGACGAAATCGGAGTATCCGCAATTTCCTGATAGGTATCATTGGTTTCTGCAAATACATTTTTCCGTCCCCAAAGTGCCTGCCATTCTGTTGAAGAACCGTTTTCTTTCCAGCCGAAACTGGCGGTATTTCCTACCTGACTTAAAATTTCAAGTTCGGTTGGTGCGGCACAAACGATTTGTCCGCTTTCCGCATTTTGAATATACATTGAAATCGGGAAATAGCCTTGTCCGTCTGCAAAAACAGCATCAGGAACATCAATTTTTAAAGTATGATTTCCGGCGGCAAGATTTCCAAGACTGATTTCACGGGTAGGAACGGCATCTCCCGGACACCAATTGCTGATTTTCAGCCAGTTTCTCAATGCTCTTGCGCTTGTGCCGTAAATTCCGTTGCCTTGTGTATTATAAATCCGGTAAGGTTCGCAGGATTTTCCACCGGGTTTGTATTCAAATATTAAAGCATCATCAAGATAGATGTAGTGTTGCCGCCTGTTGTATTCTTCACCACCGCTGTTGGCACCGTGATTGGAATTGATGAAAAAAAGTTTTGCATTATTCACCGGTTCATCCAGCGTGAAATTCACGATTCTTGTGGTTTCTCCCGGAACATCTGTTGCATTATAATTATTGAGCGTTTTTCGGTAAGAAATAGGAAGGAAAAAAGAATTGCCGGAAGTGGCCGTTCCTTCGGAATTAAAAGCAAGTGTTCCTTTAAAAACATCAGTTCTGTTGGCACATCCTGCAACCTGTTGTTGCGCAGCCGCAGAATATCCGTCCACCCGAAATTCAATCCAGAAATCATAATTTGCTGCCAATTGCGTATTATGCACAATTGCCGAAAGATTATCCACTTTATACGTATAAGGAACCGAAAGTGGTGAAATATTTTTATTCATAAAAGGGGTGATGAACCGGCTGAGTTCAATCCTTTTTACATCATTCTGATCCCAGGTGTAGGATGAACTTCCTTTGGGAACAAGCGCAAGATTTACACCAGCCAAACGGTCGTAATTATCGCATGCAGCGAAAATGGTAACATCCATTGTAAGGCTGCTTCCTAAAGAAGCAATTTCGGTATTTGATAGTTTTCTGGAAACGGCATCGAGTTCATATGCATGAAAACGGATGGTGCCTTCCGGAAGATTGGTATAGGCTTCTGCAGGAAGTGTTTCGCCTTCTCCCAAATAATGGTACATGCTGTAAAATGTAACATTTTCAAAAATATTAATGCTTTGTGATTTTACAAAAAAGAGAGATTGCGCTGCAAAAAGTAAAAAGAATAGTTTTCTCTTCATAATTTTATTGATTAGATTTTATGTAACCAAATGTACAATATTTTTGGGATGAGACTGTAATTTTTTCGTTTTCGGAATGAAATTCTTATTATTCTCAGGGTGAAATAAAAAAAAACTCCGTTTTTCGGAGTTTTTATTTTTTATCAAAATGGTATTTAAAGTTGAATTTTCTTTAGAAAGTTACATTCACCGTTACTTCCTTTCCATCTCGGATTACCGTTACAGGATGTGTTTCACCGGCATTTACTTTAGAAAGGCATTCCATATAGGTATAAACTTCTTTTACTTCACATTTTCCGATTTTGGTGAGTTTATCTCCGGCAACAATTCCGGCATTTCCGGCTGGTCGACCTTCCTGAACACCATCAATCACCATTCCGTCTTTGGAATCGGCGTAGCTTGGCATAATTCCCAGGGTTACTTTATATTTCGGAACGGCTTTGGTTTGCTGAAGTTTGGTTTTGGTGAAGGTTAAATCTTTTTCTTCTGCAATAGCATTGGCAAGATTAAATACATATTCTGTCACCAGTTTTACACCGTTGTAATTAATTTTGTCTTCATCATCACTTGGTTTATGATAATCCGTATGCGTTCCTGTGAAAAGGAAAAGTACCGGAATATCCTTCAGATAAAAAGAGGTGTGATCGGAAGGTCCTACACCGGAACTGTCGATGGCAACATTTACCCCTGCCGGTTTCAGGCGTTCAACCATTTTTCCGAAACTTGGGGAAGTTCCTATACCGCCTACGGTAAGCACTTTGTCTTTGTTCATTCTTCCCACCATATCCAGATTAATCATGGCTTTTACATTCGGATATTTTGTTTTTACTTTTTCGGCGAAAGCTTTAGAACCCATTAAACCATCTTCTTCACCGGAGAAAAGTACAAATATATAATTGGCGTTTTCTTTGGTTTTGTTTTTGGTGAACATTCTCGCAAGATCCATTACCGCTGCTGTTCCGGATGCATTATCATCTGCACCGTTGTGAATCTGCCCTTCGGAATTGGCAAGGGTGGAGTTGTGATGTTCATTCAAGCCGAGATGATCGTAATGTGCACCAATCACAATGGTTTGGTTTGCCTTATTATCCAGATATCCCACCACATTTTTACCTTTCATCTGTACCGAAGAATTTTCGTCATGAGGATTGAGTTTATAACTGTATTCAAATGGCTGGATTTCTGTTTTTAATCCAATGTTTTTCAGGTCTTTGGCAATGTAATCGGCGGCCTTTGTTTCGCCTTCACTTCCGGTAAGTCTTCCTTTCAGTTCGTCTGAAGCAAGATAAGCAATGGTTTTCTGAAGGTGTTTTTCGTCTACATTTTCTGCCGGATCAAAATCTACCCAATCTGCAATAAATACATTGGTTTCATGTGGTTTTTCGGCTTGGCGGTTGCTGGAAAATACCAACTTTTTACCATCATGAGAAAACATCGGGAAAGCATTGAATTCACTTTCGTAGGTTACCTGTTTCAGGTTGGTTCCGTCCACATCAATCGAATAAATCTGGAAATCATATCCTCTTGTGGAATGATGATTGGAAGAAAAGAGAATTTTCTTGTCGGATGGATGAAAATATGGCGACCAGTTGGCTTTACCAAGATGCGTAATCTGTTTCAGATTGGTGCCATCAATATTCATGGTATAGATTTCCATTTCGGTTGGTGCTACCAGATTTTCGGCAAGAAGGTCTTTGTATTCTTTAATTTCCTCCGGAGTTTTTGGTCTTGAAGAACGAAATACCAGTTTTTTGGAATCATGGGAAAAGAAAGCACCGCCATCGTATCCCAACCCTGAAGTTAACTGCTTGAGGTTTTTACCGTCAATATCCATTCTCCAGAGTTCAAGATCACCGCTTCTCATTGATGTGAACACAATATATTTTCCGTCCGGAGAAACTACGGCTTCCGCGTCATATCCTGGATTATCCGTCAGTTGTTTTGTTATTTTTCCGTTAAGATCGGTTACATAAATATCGAAATCTGCATAAATGGGCCAAAGGTACTTTCCATCTTTTCTTGGCTCCGGTTTTGGCGGACATGCTTTATTTCCTTCATGTGTGGAAGCATACAAAATATGTTTTCCGTCAGGCATAAAAAATGAGCAGGTTGTTCTTCCTTCTCCGGTTGATACAAGTTTTAAATCGGAAGTAGCATATTTATCTTTGTTAAGATTGAGAAGATAAATCTGATCGCAGTGTGCACCAATTGATGGATTGGTAACCTGCATGGTCAGCGATTTTCCGTCAGGTGAAAAATATGCTTCCGCATTGTCTCCACCAAAGGTGAGTTTGGTAATGTTTTTAAGGTTTGTTTCCTGCGCAAAAGTGGTTGCGGCAATACTTAATAAACTGATTGAAAGCGCTTTGCTTAATGTCATTATTGGAAATTTTAAAGTCTCCAAAGATAGCCAAAATGGTTGGGGACAAAAAATCTTTAACCTCAAAAAAAGCCTTTTTACGAAAAAAACATGATAAATATCAGAACGGATAACCGAATGCAATATTCAGCACGGGTTTCAGCGGTTGCCATTTATTAATAACCCAGCGTTCTCCAACCGGACGGTTTGGATCGTGTACTTTATAAGCGGCATCCAGACGAAAAGTGATGTAACTGATGTTCATTCGGATTCCCAATCCTGCACCAACCCCCATTTGTTTGATAAATCTGCTGAATTTGAACTGATCTCCATAGCCATTGTCTTTCAGGCTCCAGATATTTCCGGCATCCACAAATAGAGCACCTTCAAATGTTTCAGTCAACGGCGCACGATATTCAATATTGGTGGTAAGTTTTACATTGTCCATAATATAGGCACGCACTTTTTCATCCAGTTGGGAATCTGCAGGTCCCAAACCGCCGAAAACACGCCAGGCACGGATATCATTGGATCCGCCATTGAAATAAGACCGGATAAAAGGCATTTGTGTGGAATTCCCATACGGAATTCCCAAACCGATAAACTGACGAAGTACAAGGGTTTGTTTTTCGCTGTTGAATAAGCGAATGTATTTCCGCACATCAAAATCAAATTTTACAAACTGGGAATACGGAATGCCAAACATGGTTTTGGTGACTTCTCCGGTGTAAAAATCAGTTTCTTTTTTACTCATAAATCCGAGTAAATTTCCAGCAATTTCAAATTTAGCATTGAAATAAAACGGATTTTCGTAGTCCTTATTTCCGATTTCGTTGTAGGAAAAATTATAAATAAGCGAAGTAACCAGCACATCCTGTGTCTGCCGGTCTTTATTAATGAGCGATTGCAGGAACGAACTGTACAAATCTTTATTCTGTTGGGATGCGGTCACAAAATCGGAATAAAATGAGGAATCAATTAAAACCAGATTGGAGACATCATCGAAAGTCAATGTTCCGTTATTGAATTGAGCCTCAATATCAGGATGGGTTTCAAAATAAGCATTATGCAGATTTTTAACGACTTCGCGTTCACCAACAAAATAATCGTAATAGCGCTCCTTATTTCGGGTTAAACTGAACTGTGTATTCAGCAGAGAAAGCCGGTGTGTAACAATATCATTCACATTGGCGTAGTAATTCAGGCTTCCGTTGAAACCAATTCTTCCCAATCCGATATTGTCCTGAACAGATGCTCCTACAACAAGGGATGAAGTGGGAGAATATCTTTTCGGAATCAGTTTGTAATAACTGAACGGAAGCAGCAGTCGCGGAATATTCAGGCTTGCCTGAGCCGAAATTTCGTATGCAATCAGTCTTTTGTCGGTATTTTTCGGATTTTTTACAGAACCAAAAACGCCGGAAAGTGAGGTGGTGAAGTTTTCTGCTCCTTTGAATACATTTCTTGTGGTAAGATCAACAGAAGGGGAAATCCCAAAATTAAGAATCTCGGAATAATTAAGGTCTGTGGAAACCAGAAGGTTATATTTGTCCAGCGGTGCAAGATAATAGGATACATCCAGAATGCTGTCGGTTCCTTTTCGGATTCTTTCTTTGTAATTGATGATGCTGAAATTGTTCATCGAGATCAGATTCCGTTTGGTAAGATCCAGATCCTTTTGTTCATAAAGATTTCCTGTTCTTAGTGTAATCGGTCGCCACAATGTCATGGTTTTGTAATCTTCATTGCTTTTGAAAAAATTGATTCTCAAAAGTGAATCTTTTTTTGCAGTGGCTGTATCGGAAAGTTTTTTCACCACAAAAACTTTTAAGTCTCCAATGGTTGTTTTTTTATACGGCGTATCTGCAGTATCTTTATGAATTTCAAGGGTGAGCGGAACTTTTTTCCGGCTGTGTAAAGTATCGGCGGTGAAATAAATTTCTTCACCCGAAGCATTAAATTTATAAAAACCGTGTTCTCGCATATTTTCGGTAATGCGTTTTGTTTCTTTTTCAAGATTTTTCTGGTCGAGAATCTGCTTGTTTTTAATGACACTTTTATCCAGAGTCGAAGCATAAATTTCCTTAATCTGAGGATCGCGGATATCATAAAAATAACCGTCGATATAGGTAGGATCTTTTGGATTGATATGATAATTGGCTTGTGCTTTTTTGTTGATGGAATCAAGTTTATGGGTGAAACTGGTTTCGGCATCCCAATATCCGCGGTACACTAAAAATTTTCGGATGGTTTCTGCACTTGCTTCCGTTTTACTCTGATCCAGAATTACCGGCGGCTGCCCGAGATTATGCAGAAAACGCTGAAATGTAAGGTTTTTGCCTACGAATTCCGGTTTATCGTATTTTCGGAAAAGCGAATCCCTGAGTTTTTGATTTCTGATTTCGCTGGGATAGGTGTTGTATTCATTAAGAATCGAATCGTATTTTGGATCGGCAGCATTGTACATCCAAAGTCGCAGCGGTAAAAAGAAAACCTGTTTTTTGTTCGGTTTCTGGTTTACATAATCCGGAATCTCATCAGCATAGGCTTTCTTACCTTCAAACTCATAATTGTTTTTGGTAAGAAGATATTGTCCCGCCGGAACTTTCCGGGTTGAACTGCAGGCATACAATACTGCAATAAAGGTTGCGAAAGATAAAAATAAATAATACTTTTGGATAGATTTCTTACTATGCTTACCGCTCATACAATAAAAGTTTTAACGTCTCTCGACAAGAAAAAATTCAGACAAAAATACAATTTGTTTTTAGTGGAAGGTAATAAAATAATTCAAGAGTTACCTTATTCAAACTGTAAAATAAAGGAAATATTCTCTACCAATCCCGGTTTGTTGGAATTTTCTGATGTTCCGGTTTCTGAAATTTCTGATGCTGAACTGAAAAAGATCAGTTTTTTGCAGCATCCGAAAGATTCGGTTGCGGTTTGCGAACTTCAGGAGCATTCCATTTTAGAAAATATTTCACGGCAGATTGTTCTGGATGGCATACAAGATCCGGGAAATCTGGGGACGATTATCCGTTTGGCGGACTGGTTCGGAATTCCGCAGATTATCTGCAGTGAAGATACGGTGGATGTGTACAATCCAAAGGTAATTCAGGCAAGTATGGGATCTTTTTTACGGGTAAATGTGGTATATACTTCCCTTGAAAATTTCATGAAAAACTCGCCCAATGAAAATATCGGAACGGATATGCAGGGAGAGAATATTTTTGAATTTCAGTTTCCCGAAAAATTCAATCTTATCTTAGGAAATGAAGGAAACGGAATGCGCCCGGAAACCGAAAATTTACTTCATTCCACCATCAGTATTCCACGTTTCGGAAACCGAAAAATTACGGAAAGCCTGAATGTTTCCATGGCTGCAGGAATAATTCTCGGGCAGATTTTTTCAAAAAAATAACCGCATAAAAAAGCGGTTTTGTTTTCTTAAATCAGTTTTTCAAGACTCGATGTTGCTTTGTTTTTCTGGTATTGCTCCAGTTTTTCGCGAATAAATTTCAGTGCGATTGGTGCTACATAAATCAGTGCCAGTCCAAGTGCTTTTTTCTTCCAGTTTGTTGAGGTCATATTTTTTTTTGCTACGTTTCCTGCGTATGTTACCAATCCTATTTTCAAGGCATTTTCAATCATGCTGGTTCCCGCTCCGGAACCTGCAAACTGAATTACCGAATTTTTGGTTACATTATCTTTTACCGAAGTGGTGATGTACCGAACAATATTATTGGTGTTCAAAGCCAGTTTTTCCGAGCCGTCGTCTTCCTTTTTTTCGATAAGGTACGGATCTGTAAAACCATTGGTTATTGCGCTCAGACTTTCCTTCTTGTTTTTGAAGGTAATGAGGTCTTCCAAATCTTTAACTTCCGATTTTAAAAGATTTTTTTTGGTTCTGAGTTCTTTCAGGTTGCTATATTTTACAGGCATAATTATTCGTTTAAAAATTCTATAATTTTATTGGCAACGCTTCTCATAATGGTTTTGCGCATCAGCAGAATCAAAATAAAAATCAGTAGATAGAAGGCGGACACAATCAGCACACCATAACCGTAATTTCCCAGATAATGCCCGATAAGCAAACCAACGCCAATATTCAGCATCAATACAAAAAAGGAAACTGCGGCAAAACTAAGGATAATGAATACCACAAATCCGGAACCGACAGAAGATTTTTCCGAGGCTTCCAATTTCAGGAGTTCGACTCTTTTGGAGATGTATTCTTTCAGGATGTCAACCATAATCTTTTGTTCGAATTCGAAATTACAAAAAAAAGGAACTTAAAGCAAGTTCCTTTTCGGCTTTTTGCGGCACTTTGTTTTTTTATTTCAGTGCATCAAGCTCAGATTCCACATCTTTTACTACTTCTGTTGTTTTGGAAATCGCCTGATCTTTGTATTTTTCATATCCTTCTTTCACGGAAGAAGCCACTCTTCCAGCAGTTTCTTTCACCTGTCCGGAAATATTTTCGTATTGATTTTTTACCTTTTCGGAAACATCATGATACTGATTTTTTGCTTTTTCAGAGGCTTTTTCGTACTGATCTTTTGCCTGATCTTTAAAGTCTTCTGCTTTTTTCTTGATTTTTTTTCTGGTTTCCTTTCCTTCTTCAGGAGCATAAAGCATTCCTAAAACAACTCCGGCTGCAGCACCTGCAAGAAGTCCTGCCAAAACTCCGGCGGTATTATTTTTTCTTGACATTTTATTTGGTTTTTAAGGTTTAAAATTCTGTGTACTAAAGTTACAATTAATATACCAAAGAGTGAACTGAATTTTATAAAAAATTGTTAATATCTTCTATTTTTGAAAGAATCAGCGCAATGGTTTGCTCTTTATTCAGATGCGTATTGTCGATCAGAATTGCATCGTCTGCTTTTCTTAAAGGGGAAACCGCTCTTTGGCTGTCGATTTCGTCGCGGGTGGAAAGATTTTGTTTTACCTCTTCAAAATCCGGGTTTTCTCCCATTTGTAAAAGTTCCTGGTATCTTCTTCTTGCGCGTTCATCTATGCTTGCAGTAAGGAAAAATTTATAGTCGGCATCGGGAAGAATTACCGTTCCGATGTCGCGCCCATCCATAATAATTCCGCCTTTTTCGGCTATTTTCCTTTGGATCTGAAGCAAGAAGTCGCGGATTTCTTTTTGTTTGGCAATATTGCTTACCTGATCGGAAACAGGCTGAAGGCGTATTTCCTGATTGATGTTCTGATGGTTGAGATACAGAATCATTTCTCCGTTTTCATTTCGAAACTCAAGATTCAGATTTTTAAGTTCAGAAAACAGTTTTGAAAAATTGATGCTTCCGTCCTGATTTTTGCAATGCTGAAGTGCATAAAAGGTAATTCCACGGTACAAAGCGCCCGTATCCAGATGTACCAGTCCCAGTTTTTTCGCAATAATTTTAGAAATGGAACTTTTTCCGGTAGATGAATAGCCGTCAATGGCAATAACCAATTTTCCCATATTGCAAAAATGCAGATTTTTTATTTAGAAATAAAAACTTAAAATAGATTTTGAAATGAATTCCTGAGATTTTAAAAAATTATAGGGGTCACATTATAATTTCATATCTTAAAGAATATGAAAAATACTTTAAACACAAGGTTTGTCATTTCGCAGAAATCTAAATTCTCGTTATAAAGATTTTTCCAACATGATAAAAATGGCGAATGTTATGTTAACCTCAATTCGGGATAAGCTTTTTGAAACGCAAAGTCAAACAAAAAAAATAATGATTTGATTCTTAATATTTTAAGGCATACAAAGCCGTAAAACTTATTGAAATAATACAAGTTTTGTATTTCTTTTCATTATTGTCCGATAAAAAAAATAAACAAATCGAAAAACGCAATATTAATAGGATAAATAAACAGGTCGCTCCTCTGGAGCTTTGTTTTCACGGGCTAATTTTTTTTTCTATTAACAGTAAATCCCAATGGGATTAATACAGAGCTCCATTGGAGCAAACTATTAATAGGAATAGTCATTCCCATAATTAGAGCTCCAAAGGGAGCGACCTGTTCATTGTATTTCTAATTTTTATCGGACAACGATGATTTCTTTTATAAGCGAAGTGGCTTTTGTATCTCTTAAAAACATTTTAAAAATGAAAAAAGTCTTTGTCTTTCATTGTGATAAAATTATTAATTGATTAAAAATCAATGCAATATCGTGTTTTCTTATCCCGAACTCAGGTTATTTAATTATCCGCCATTCATAATAATTGAAATTAGATTTGTTTTCCTTTGGTAAGTGAAATCGAAGATTCGACGTAGTCAAATGCCTTTGCGAGCCTAAAAGCATACAGAAAAACAAAATTTTTTTTAAGAAAGCATCATGATTAAAAGCTGATAATCTTAATACTATCGCCGGTTTCCGCCGATTTCAATTAAATCCATTGTTAAGCCGAACATATTAACATTGGATGAATTGTGATAGCGCACATGTGCATAATCAAACCGGAAATAAGAAATCTTCACCCCAAATCCCGCAGAAAGCCCGGAAAAGTTTCTTTGGTCGATTACGGCTAGTTCGTTTCCTCTTTTCACATTGTATCCAAACCGGAGATTGAACGCCTGCTCCGGAAAAATTTCCAGACCAAGAGAAAGATGGTCAAACGCTTTTCGGAAAAATCGAACTTCCTGCCCATTGATATTGTAATTCTGAGAAATATTGAATTGTTGTAAATCATGCGCGGTAATGGTGAAAGCCAGAGGAAATTCATCTAAAATTTTGGTATACCCCAAATCAATCCTGAAAGGAAGCTTTTCGCGTACCCCGTTATAAGGCCTGACCTGATAACCGAAATTTCGTGCCACAAGAGAAAGCGTTTCTTTAGTACGCTCAAAATGATAGGTAACACCGGCATTTGCAGTAAGTGCCATTGAACTGTAAGAATCAATTTTTGAAGTTACGAAATTCATATTGGCTCCAATAGTCCATTCATCTTCAAACTGATAGGCATATCCTAAACCCAATGAAGCATCCATCGCACTGAATTCTCCGAAAATCGTAGCCGCTTCATCCGTTCTGGGCATTTTTCCGTAATCCATATATCGGGCATTAACGGAGAGAAGATGCCCGTGTTCCAAATCTTTTACAAAACTGATGGTTCCGTATTTGGAATCGGCAAGATAAGAAGCATAATTCACTGTGACCCTCATATCCTGATCCAGATTCATCAAAGCAGGATTAATTTGCGAAAAACTGACATCATAATCACGGATCGAAACCGCATCTCCACCCAAAGCCGCCTGTCTTGCCGAAACCGGAAGATTCAGAAAAGGGTAGACAGTGGTTCCGTCCTGCGCGGAAACCAGCATTGCAAATAACAGGGTTGAAAAAACAGAAAACTTCTTCAAAATTCAGCGTTGGGTATGCAAAAATAATTTTTTTTAAACGGGAAAGAAATTTTTATCTCCCAAATCTATTTCTTTTAACGAAATTATTTGCGAATCCTTATATTTGCATATCTAAAAAATTACCATTCATTATAATGAAATACAAAAGAATCCTCCTGAAATTAAGCGGTGAAGCCTTAATGGGAAACAGACAGTACGGAATCGACAATGAGCGTCTGAGAGAATACGCCGAAGAAATAAAAAAAGTAGTGGATAAAGGCTGTGAAGTTGCCATCGTAATCGGAGGAGGAAATATATTTCGTGGTCTTGCCGGTGCTGCAAAGGGAATGGATAGGGTTCAGGGTGATTATATGGGAATGCTGGCAACTGTTATTAACGGAATGGCTTTACAGGGAGCACTGGAAGATGTTGGACTGAAAACCAGGCTTCAATCTGCTATTGAAATGGATAAAGTTGCCGAACCTTTTATTAAGAGAAGAGCGGTTCGCCATTTGGAAAAGGGAAGAGTGGTTATTTTTGGAGCCGGAACCGGAAATCCTTATTTCACCACAGACACCGCAGCAACATTGCGCGCCATTGAAATCGGTGCCGATGTAATCCTGAAAGGAACCAGAGTGGACGGAATCTACGACAGCGATCCTGAAAAAAATGAAAATGCTGTAAAATTCAATTCGATTACCTTTGATGAAGTTTTCGAGAAAGACCTGAAAGTGATGGATATGACCGCCTTTACTTTAAGCTACGAAAATAAACTGCCGATTATCGTGTTTGATATGAACAAAGAAAGCAATCTTTTGAAACTGGTGGAAGGCGAAAATATCGGAACGCTGGTTGAGTTATAATTTTCCGGAAAAGCCGAGAAAAGAAACTGAAAAAATAAATAATTATCAAATTTTAAATACATTATGGAAGATATAGAACTGATCGTGGATTCCGTGAAAGATGAAATGGATGCAGCGGTAAAACACCTTGATTATTCGTTCCAGAAAATCCGTGCAGGTAGAGCCTCTACTTCAATGGTACAGGATGTTGTGGTGGAATATTACGGTGCGCCAACACCGCTAAGTCAGGTTGCCAATGTTTCAATTCCGGATGCAATGACGATTTTAATTCAGCCTTGGGACAGAACGGCAATCGGAGCCATTGAAAAAGGAATTATTATTTCCAATCTTGGTTTTGCACCTTCCAACAATGGTGAAACCATTATTCTGAATGTTCCGCCTTTAACTGAAGAGCGGAGAAGAGAACTCTCCAAACAGGCAAAAGCAGAAGGTGAACAGTCCAAAATCACCATCCGAAATGCACGCCAGGAAGGAATGAAAGATTTGAAAAAACTGGATGGCGTTTCTGAAGACATCATTAAAGGTGCTGAAAGCAATATTCAGGAACTCACCGATAAATTTGTAAAGATAATCGATGAAAATGTGAAAGCAAAAGAAGCGGACATCATGAAAGTATAACCTTCAATCGGTGAAAAATAAAAAAGATTCAGATGCCACTCTGAATCTTTTTTTTACCCTGATTTTACTGGTATCGTGAATGTTCTTTGCTTTTCTGAAAACGTGCCAGCAAAGGTTTTAGTAATGCTTTGTATTTTTCAATATCGAATAACTGAGAATCCGTGAGTGCTTTATACGTCAGCCAAACGCCAAAAGGAAACATCACCAGATTGGGAAACCATGCAGCAAGATAAGGATTCATTTTTCCGTTCCAGGCGATGTTTTCCACGGATAAATTCATCACATAGAAAATAATAAAAATAACAATGGCAATCACCACCGGAAGTCCGATTCCTCCTTTTCTGATGATGGATCCTAAGCTGGCTCCGATCAGAAAGAAAATGATACACGAAACCGAAGAAGCAATGATGCGCTGTTGGTAGATAATGACTTTACTGTAATATTTCGTAATCCCTCTGATTTCGTCATTCTTATTTTTAATCGTAAACTTTAGATTTTCTATTTTGTTGTAGGCGGAATTCAGGACGGTAAGTTTTTTGTCTTCCTTGATTTTTTCCAGTTGTATTCCTTCTTTTACCGTTTTACTTTTTGTTTTCGGATTCGCCAGTATGCTGATATAACCATTGGTTTGATTCATTAAATCATCCCTCATAATTTCGAAAGAAGTATTGTTGGCTTCACGGGATTTATCAATCGTGGAATTCAGTTGAGTATAGGTTTGGAACGTGTAGTCATCCGTAATGTTTTCCTGTTCAATCGCTTTGTTGATGATGTCGGAAATATTAAAATGCAGGGTAAGCGTATCAAATTTTATCGCCTGATCCGGTTGTTTAAATCGCGTATTATAATCGCCGTTTTTCAGGTTGTCTTCGTATACATATCCGTCAAAAAGCATCAGTTTAAGAAAATTTCTGTTGGATGCCGGGATAAACTTTCCTTTTTTTGAAACAATAGACTGCTGATCTTCATAGGAATTGGCCATTTTATGAATAAAAACACCATTGAGATTTTCTCCGTTTTCTCCCGATATTTCATCAAATTTCACACTGTATCCGGGAATTTGAGAGATAAATTGTCCCGGTGTAAAATTGAGTGCGGGCTTTGTTGCCGTAATATTGTACACCATATTCTTTGCCTTTCGCTGAAAATCGGGAACAATATTATTCGCAAAGAAAAACAGAATCACTGAAAAAATAAATGAGGTAACGAAAAGCGGCATCATAATCCTTGTTAAAGAAATTCCGGCTGCTTTCATGGCGGCCAGTTCATAACGTTCTCCCAAATCCCCGAACGTCATAATAGCCGAAAGCAGGATGGTAAGCGGCAATACCAGCGTAACCACACTTACACCAAGATAGGAAAGCAATTTGAGAATTTCCCAGTAACTCAGCCCTTTCCCGGTAAATTGCGCAAGACGAATCCAGATAATGTTAACCATAAAAATGAAAAACAGTACACTGAAAATAAAAAGGAAAGGTCCGAAAAAAGTTTTGATGATATACCGATCGAGGATTTTCATACCGGCAAAAATACAGAAAATGTACCAAATGATCAGACTGATTTTTTTGGGGAGAAAGAGATTATTATTCCTGAAATTTTCGAGTTAATTTTTAAAACAACATAAAAAATCTTTAAATTTTGAATCGACTTTAAAGAAAAAGCTCTTTTATTTCAAATGCTCCACTACATTCTTTATATTTGTATAAAATAAATAATTTTTTTGAATTATATGAAGAAAAAACTTACTCTATTGCTTGCTGCAACCTATTTTTGTGGCTTTGCGCAGGAATCTTCTCAACTCACTGATTTAAAAGTTAAAACAGATGCTCAGGTCAGCATGAATCCCAATACTGCAACGCCGAGTTTTATCCGTTTTCATTCCGGAAAATCACCACAACTGAAAAGTAAAGATCCGGTTTCTGCATCTCAGGAATTTATCAGTGAAAACTACAGGATATTCAATCTTAAAAATGCTTCCGATTTAGTTTTCATCAGTAATAAAGCGGATAATTACGGACTGCACACCGTTACTTACCAGCAAAATTATCAGGGAATTCCGGTGTATGCGGGATTGCTTAAATTCAATTTCAATGCAACCGGAAAATTAACCTCCATTAATGGGAATATAATTTCAAAAATTGGTATTGATTCGGCGGTTCCAAAAATTTCCAAAGAACAGGCGGCTTCGGCAGCTCTTTCAGCAGTTACCAAACAAAAAGAAAATGAAATCCCGGTGCCTTTGGAAGTCAACAAAAATACGCTGTATGTTTTCCCAAAAGGTTTGGCTCAAGGAACAACGGTAACGCCGCATCTTGTATATGAAGTAGAAGTAACCAACAGAAACAACATTCGTGAATTCGTTTTTATTGATGCGATTAATGGTGAAATAGTAGATCAGTTTACTGGAATTCATAATCTGAAAGACCGGGAATTGTATGAAGTCAGCATTTCCCCTTCAAATCTGAAATGGAAAGAAGGTGATGAATTTCCCGGTGAACTGAATATATGGCAGCAAAATGAAATCGTAGTTTCAGGACATATTTACAATCTTTTCAAGAATTCATTCGGCTATGTTTCCTATGATGGGAACGACCATAAAATGATTACCATCAATAATAACCCGAATATCAGTTGCCCCAATGCCAACTGGAACGGAACTTCCGCAAATTATTGCGACGGAACCGCTGCAGATGATGTGGTAGCACATGAATGGGGACATGCTTATACAGAATATACCAGTGGTTTGATTTATCAATATCAGGCAGGAGCATTAAATGAATCCTATTCTGATGTTTGGGGTGAAACCGTGGATCTGCTAAACAATTATGAAGACGACGGGGAAAACCTGAACATCAGAACCACCACAGCCTGTTCCGGAACTCAAAGATGGAAAATGGGAGAAGATGCAACCGCTTTTGGAAGTGCCATTCGGGATATGTGGAATCCCACTTGTAACGGAGATCCGGGATCTGTAATTTCAACAAATTATTATTGTGGTGAGGGAGATTCAGGAGGTGTACACACCAACTCCGGAGTTCCGAATCATTTGTATGCACTTTTGGTTGATGGTGGAACTTATAATGGATATTCCATGACTTCCATAGGTTTTATAAAGGCAGCACATCTTTGGTGGAGAGCACAATCGGCTTATTTAACTCCCACCAGCAGTTTTATCGATTTTGCCGATGCGTTGGAAGCTGCAGCTAATGATTTAATAGACATTAATCTTGAAGGTCTTTCCACGACGGAAACAGCAGCCGGTTTAAGCGGACAAGTATTTACGGCGGCAGATTTGCAGAGTGTAAAAAATGGTATTTTTGCAGTACAGCTAAGAACTTCACCGGCAGAACAGTGCGGTTATGAACCAATTCTCAGTTCCATTCCGGAATTATGCGATGCGGCAACCACAGCTCCGATTTTTAAAGAAGATTTTGAAAACGGACTCCAAAACTGGACTATTTCCCATGAAGCCGTAAATCCTGATCATTGGGAAGAAAGAAACTGGAAATTACGCAGCAATCTTCCCGGCGGAAGAAGTGGTTCCGGAGTTTTTGCGCCAGATCCTATAAACGGAGACTGTGAAACGAATTTACAAAACGGAGTGATTTCTCTTGAAAGTCCGTTAATTACACTTCCTGATTTTACTGAAGGAACTTATCAATTGACTTTTCACCATTATGTCGCCACTGAAAACAGATACGACGGTGGAAATATTAAATACAGCCTGAACGGAGGTGAGTGGACAATTGTTCCTATTTCTGCATTTGAGCATAACCAATATAATACAACACTTGTAAATTCCGGGAACGACAATCCTTTGCGCGGTCAAAGAGCATTTTCGGGAACTGATGGAGGCAGTTTAGGAGGCAGTTGGGGACAAAGTGTTGTGAATCTTTCGGAGATTGGAGTGACATCCGGTTCTACCATTCAGTTCAAATTTGATTTTGGAACGGATGGATGTAATGGTAATGATGGCTGGTATATTGATGATGTAGTGATATATAACTGTGCATATCTGGCAGTTCAAAATATAGATGGAAAATCCGATTTCAGTGTATATCCTAATCCAACTTCCGGAGTAGTAACCATTAGAAATACGAAAAAACTGCGCTTGAAAACTGCGGAATTGTATGATGTTTCCGGAAAATTACTGAAAGTGTATCCACTTTCGGGAAGTGCAGAAGCCAATCTGGATGTAAGTTTCCTTCAAAAAGGAAATTATATTCTAAAAGTGAATTCTGATACTACCAGCAGCACTGCAAAGATTATCAAAAAATAATTTTTTAGAGGTCACATAATAATTTTATATTTTAAAAATTATGGAAAAATATATCTTAAACACGATGTTTGTCATTTCGAAGAAATCTAAATTTTCTTTGTAGAGATGCTTTCAGCATGACAAAAGTGGCGCATTTTTATCTAGTGGAATTACAATAAGGTATGTAAAATAAAGTGTGAAGGTCTCAATAATTTTTATCTTCACCCAAACTGAAGTTAAAATATTACATAAATCAAAATCGGCTATTCTCAAGAATAGCCGATTTTATGATATTTTGATAATACTGTTTCGTTACAATTCCGTTACAATATAATTTTTGTAATCGCTTTTGTTGAATGAAAACATGGAATCATTCAGGTTTTGATTTTCTTTATATTCCTTTACAGCAATTACGGCAACGCTTCCGTCATTGGAATATTGCTCAATTTTTACAATCTGCTTTTTCGGCTGATTGATGTAAATGTATACTGATTTTAAACCATTATGGGTAATGGGTGTAAGTTTAATCAGGTCTGCATTTACCCCGTTCATATTTCTTTTTCCAACGTATGATGTATTGAAATCGTGTTTATAGGATTCCAGATAATTGGTGGGCGAAAACATCATTTCCGAACCGCTGGCTTTTGCGATGGTTACTTCCTGATCTTCATCACTGATGTTGTATACTTTATTCCCGTCAAAAATCTGTTCAACTCCCATAATTTTCAGTTTATACTGGGATGGAGTAGTGTAGAAGATACCGGTTTCGGTTTTATTTACTTTACCGTTGTTTCCGGTTCCGTATGAAAATTTAAAGTAGGAATTTTTTTTGGATTTGTAATTTTTGGCTACTGCATCGAGAATAGTTTTGGATTTTGAATCCGCTTTCTGTGCCTGAACCATCAAAACTGCTCCTGCAACCATAGTTCCCGTTAATAATCTGGAAATCGTGTTCATTTCTATTGTTTGTTTTTTTTGGATTTCATTTTCATTGTCTTCAGAATCACTTTGCTCTGCAGACATCCTTCAAAAGAAGGAATTTTACTTTTTCAATTCATCCAAATACTGTTCCAAAGAATTAAGGTCGGAAATCAAAACTTCTCTTGCTTTTGCACCGTTAAAACCGCCTACAATTCCGGATGCTTCCAGTTGATCCATAATTCTTCCGGCTCTGTTGTATCCTAATTTCAGCTGGCGTTGCAGCATTGATGTGGAGCCCTGTTGTGTGGAAACCACGATTCTTGCAGCATCTTCAAAAAGAGCGTCTTTTTCGTTCGGATCAAATGCGCCGACGGTGCTTGTGGATTCTTCGCCGGAATATTCGGGAAGAAGGAATGCATTGCTGTACCCTTTCTGTTCACCGATATAATCGGCAATTCTTTCCACTTCCGGGGTGTCTACAAATGCACATTGAAGTCTCAGGATTTCATTTCCGTTGAAGTAGAGCATATCTCCTTTTCCGATGAGCTGATCGGCGCCCGGCGAATCAAGAATAGTTCTGGAGTCAACACTTGAAATTACACGGAAAGCCGCTCTTGCAGGAAAGTTAGCTTTAATCATCCCGGTAATGACATTTACCGATGGTCTTTGTGTGGCAACAATCAAATGAATTCCAACCGCTCTTGCCAGCTGAGCCAGACGTGCAATTGGATGTTCCACTTCTTTTCCGGCAGTCATAATCAGATCCGCAAATTCATCAACTACGAGAACGATGTAAGGCAGATATCGGTGCCCATTTTCGGGATTTAGTTTTCGTTCGGTGAATTTTTTATTGTATTCTTTAATGGTACGGCAGAATGCGCTTTTCAGCAGTTCATAACGTGTATCCATTTCGATGCAGAGAGAGTTCAGCGTATTGATGACTTTCGTGGTATCGGTGATGATGGCATCTTCGGCATCGGGAAGTTTTGCAAGATAATGGCGCTCAATTTTTGAGTAAAGGGTGAGTTCCACTTTTTTCGGATCTACCATTACGAATTTCAGTTCACTTGGATGTTTTTTATACAAAAGTGAAGTTAAAATGGCATTAATTCCGACTGATTTTCCCTGTCCGGTTGCGCCTGCCATTAAAAGGTGTGGCATTTTTGCCAGATCGGCCATAAAGATTTCATTGGAAATGGTTTTTCCGAAAACCACAGGCAAATCCATATCCGAATTCTGGAATTTCTGTGAAGCAATTACGCTTCGCATGGAAACCATGGAAGGATTTTTTCTTGGAACTTCAATTCCAATGGTCCCTTTTCCGGGCATTGGCGCAATAATCCGGATTCCCAGTGCGGAAAGATTCAGCGCAATATCATCCTGAAGTTTTTTAATGGCGGCAACGCGGATTCCGGCTTCCGGAACAATTTCGTAAAGGGTAACGGTTGGACCGATGGTGGCTTTAATTTCGGAAATTCCTACGTTGAAGTTTTTCAGCAGGCCGACGATTTTGTTTTTATTTTCTTCGAGTTCGTCTTTATTAATGGAGATTTCTTCGTTTCCGTAATCTTTCAGAAGATCCACGGTTGGCATTTTAAATGTAGCCAAATCCAGTTTATGATCGTAAAGTCCGTGTTTTTCTACGAGTTGTTGCGATTTATTTTCGGGATCATCCAGATCATCTTTTGTTTCGGCCACTTCTACCTTAAAATCGAAATCTTCATTTTTAGGTTTTGATGAGGTTGGGGTTGAAGTCTGCGCATCCAGAGTGATGCTTCCGGACAGTGGTTCTGTGATTTCCGGTTTTTCGGAATCTCCTTCAAAAGAGGTTTTATTTGGCGTGGAAATAGTATCCAGATCGCTGCTTACCGTAACATTCGGAAAATCTTTCGGAACATCAATTTCGGTTTCTATAGAGGATTTTGCAAAAGGATCTTTTCTTTTTTCTTTTTTGGGAATTTCATTTCCGTCATTCGTCATTTCCTCCAGATCTTTGTCTGCGGTAAATTCCTCTTCGGAATTGGGCATCATGGATTTTACTTTACCGATGGTGCTTTCATTAATTTTGTTCAGTTTATTTTTAATGGCACTTGGGCGAAGATTAAATTCAAGAATAAAATACAGAATGATACTTGCCAGAATCACAAGCCAAAGTCCTACAGAACCAATCATCGAATTCAGAAAATCCATAATCTGATAGCCGTAAACTCCGCTTAAAACGCCCTGTCCTTTGGTAACCGCACCCATGAAAATGGGAAGCCAGCAAATGAAAAACAGGGAATGACCAATCGTTTTCCAAGGTTTAAACCACGATTTTTTTAAAATAAGACTTCCGAACACAAAAAACAGAAATGCAAGTACAAAAGCAGCAATTCCAAGACTTTCAAAAATGAAAAAATTGCCCAGCCAATCGCCAATCTTGCCAAAAACATTGGAAGATTTCACCGTTTTATCCATCATTGTTCCGGCCTGGCTTTGATCTGCCTTCCATTTCATTAAGTACGAAATGAATGAAGCGGTCATTACAAAAGAAACCAATATAAAAAATACTCCGAAAAAGATGCGTGGTTTGGAAAGTGTTTTTCCTGATTGTGGGATTACTTTTTCCTGCGTGTTCGTGTTTTTCTCTGCCATAATATTATGGGCAAATGTACTAAAATTTGTGTACTTCTTAAAACGAAACTTCTGATACTTTTCAAAAATATTTCAGCAAAAAAATGATGTTTAAATTATTGATAATTAATGTTTTGTAAAATGAATTACGAGTGTTTCATCAAATTATTTTGTCCGAAAATTTTACATTCTGAATAATTCGAACTTTTTAAAAAAAACATCATCCTACTTTTACAAGGTAGGGTAAAAACAATAACTACAATAACCAATTAAAACTGATACCAAATGAAAACAAAGATGACTCATTTAGGAATGGGATCAAAAAATGATTCTGTTTTTCTTAAGCACTTTTTGCTATTTTTTACTTTTATTAGCGGATTAATTTTTGCGCAAACCTACACTTTTACAGGAGGTGGAGATGGTACTTCTTGGACGGATGCTTCCAATTGGAGTACGGGTGTAATTCCGTTTATTGATGATACTACTTGTGAAGCAAGTTTAGGTTCTGGAAATACGATTGTTATTCCTGCCGGAGCCATTTTAAACTGGGATTCCGGATCAATTTCGGGTGTAAGCACGATAAACAATAACGGAACGGTACACTTGAATGGTGCTGGTTATACCTATTTTACAGGTGTAACCTTTAACAATAACAATATTGTTAATTTTGGCAATGGAACGAGTTCCGGCTATGGAACCTATTTCAGTAATACGACTTTTACAAACAATACTTCAGCCACTTTTACTTTTAAGGGAATCAATTTGAATCATAATTCAGGGACAAATCTCTTTTTGAATAAAGGTAATTTGATAAAGTCGGGAACTTTTGCAACCGTGAATACCCTTGCTTTTACAAACGAAGGTTCTGTGAATGTTCAGGACGGAACGCTCACGTTTTCAG
Source organism: Bergeyella sp. (assembly GCA_031987605.1). GTDB lineage: Bacteria > Bacteroidota > Bacteroidia > Flavobacteriales > Weeksellaceae > JAFAGO01. The sequence continues at coordinate 43,841 of DALZZF010000006.1, forward strand.
GAACTAAAATTCTTAAAACATCAAATTATGCGGTTGCAACCGGGGCAACGCTTTTGCTTTCGGGAAGTTCTGCAGGAAATGCTTTTGCGGGAACGCTTTCTGGAACGATTAATGGAAATTTTCAACTACAAGGAAATATGAGCGTCGATTCTGGAATTACCGCTACATTCAATCTTTTGGGTAATGGATTTATTTTTAAGAATGGCACTTTAAGTGGACCGGGAACGTTAATCAATCAAGGATTGATTACATTGGACGGTTCAGGGTACACCTATTTAAACAATCTTACCGTTCGCAATAACGCAACTTTTAATTTAGGATCAGGCACAGAATCTGGTCACGGTCTGTATTTTAGTACTTCCACTTTGGAAAATACTTCAACGGGAACTTTTGAATTTAAAGGCATTTCTGCTTCACAAAATAGTGGCGCAAATCTACTGTGGAATTTGGGAACTTTGAAAAAATCGGTGGATTATGCTTCGTTTAATTCAGTTCCTTTTGAGAATTCAGGTTCGATTTCAGTCTTGAATAATCATCTTGAATTTACGGGTGCAAAAACTTTGAATTCTGGAACGTATGCTGTGAATTCTGGTACAACCTTGCGGTTTTCAGGAGCAAGTAATTTTTCAGGAACTTTAACCGGAAATATTGCAGGAACCCTTGAATTGGCGGGAACTGCAGCATCTGCTTCAACCAGTGTTCTGAATTTTTCAGGAACAGGAATTAAATTTAAAGCAGTAACAATTTCAGGACCAGGAAGTTTTGAAAATGCTGGTTTGGCGATATTTTCTGGAGAAGCGTATGATTATTTGTCTTCGGTAACACTCATCAATTCAGGAAAATTGAATTTTGGACAAGGTACAAGTTCGGGTTATCACGTTTATTTCAGCAATTCAATATTGAAAAATTTAAGTGCAGGAATTGTTGAGTTTAAAGGGATTAATGCAAATCATAACAGCGGAACGAATGAATTACAAAATTTAGGAACGATTAAAAAAACGGGAGATTTTTCCACCACCAATAATCTTTATTTGAACAATACAGGTTTGATTTCTGTTGAAAGTAATACCCTACAATTTTCGGGCAATAAAATTTTGAACGGAGGAACTTACAATACGCAAGCCGGAACCACTTTTAAAATTTCTGGCACCTCAACTTTACAAGGAAATTGCAGTGGAAACGGTCTTGGAAGTGTGATTTTTAGTGATAATATTTCGGTTCCTGCTTCGGAAACTTTTTCCAATTCGGTTTCTGGAAATGGGATTTATTTTTCAGGAATTACTGTAAATGGTCCCGGTCAATTTATTAATAATTCGGTTGCGCATTTCAAAACCGATAATTATAGTTATTTAAATAATCAGGCGAATTTTCTAAATAATGGTCAGTTGTATTTGGGAGAAGGAGTCGAAAGTGGGTATAATATTTATTTTTCAAATTCAACATTCACCAATTCAGAAACAGGAATCCTGAATACTCGCGGAACTTCATTTATGCAAAACGCAGGCACCAATCTTTTCACTAATAATGGAAATTTAATTAAAACCGGAAATTTCAGCAAAAATTTTTCTGTTGCTACCGTCAATAATGGAAATATCATTGGTGAAGTAGGGAGAATTTCATTTTCTGGAACGTTGAATAATACATCAACCGGTAAAATCAGCGGATATGAAATTGGAACTCCAGCTGGAACAAATTTCACAAATTCGGGTATATTTTCACCGGGAATGTCACCCGGAATTTTAAATGTTACAGGACAACTGAAATCAACAAATGGAACTTTTGAAATTGATATTGACGGCATTGCAGAAGGAACGCAATACGATCAAATAACCTATACCGGAACTGCCGCCGTAAGTTTGAGCGGAAATATCATCGTGAATTTAGGTTATGCTCCAGAAGTAAATGATGAATTCATCATCATAAAATCTCCAACAGCTGGCATTACTTCAACGCTTGCAGTTCCAAATTTTGCAGAATATGATGGACATCATTATTATTTTACCGTCATTAATTCGGCAAACGAAATAAAATTAAAAGTAAATAATGTTACTTTGGCAACCGCTCAAAACAGTATAATCCATTCAAAAATTTATCCGAATCCTGCAGTAGATTTCATTAATTATACCATTGAAGAAAATGCGTTAAGTTTCGAAATCTATAACCTTGCAGGACAAAAAATCCAATCTGGAAATCTAAATTCTAAAGAAGGAAGAATTGAGCTCACGAAACTAAACTCAGGAATGTACCTTTTAGTCCTGAAAACAAAAGCAGGAATCATAAAACACAAGCTGATGAAGAAATAGAAAGGTATCAGATTTTAGCTGCTGCTCATGTTTATCCGTTTTGGGTTTCTTGAGCAGCTTTTATTTTAGAAAGACTTTTCTTGTATTCTGAAGGCGTACATCCTACGAATTTTTTAAAAGCCGAGTAAAAAGTTGTTTTTGAATTGAAACCAGCTTCTAAACCTATTGAGCTTAACGTGTATTGTTCAAATTCGGGTTGGTTGATGATTTTTTTGGCTTCTTCCACGCGAAGTTCGTTGATGTAATCGTTGAAACTGATGTTCAATTCTTGATTTAATACTCTGGAAAGGTAACTTTTGTTGATGTTTAATTCTTCAGCGGTTTTTTCTAAACTTAAAAGAGGATCGAGGAAATTTTTCTCATTAACCACAAAAGCTTCAAAAAATTCCAGTTGTTTGCTCTTTCTTAAAATCTCTGGTTTAGCTATTGTTTCTGCCATTTGATTATTCGTGAATGCTCGAATTTTATCACGCTCCTTTTGAATTCCAAATTTGTAAATTCCAAGGTGTCCCAACCAATAAATGGCAGCAGACATTCCAATCCATAGAAAATAATAGGTAGGCTCTCCCACAAAAAAGTCGAGATAAGTGAAATAGATCCAAGATATTGTGATGATGACCAACAAAAAAGTCAGTGTCATTTTCAACCAAAAAATTTCCATTTTCGGACGATGATATTGGTCTTTATTTTCTGTTTTTTGATATTTTCTAATGAGTTTAAAACATAAGAAAATAACAAACAACGTGAAAAAAATGGAGAGAACTTCGTGTGAAAATTCAAACCTCCAAAATAATTTAGTGAAGATTGATTTTTCCTCCAAAGAATGATTCAAAAAATAGAATTTAAAAAAAACCGAAATACAAAAAAAGACAACAAAAGGTAGATAGAGAAATTTACTTTTAGTAGAAATTGGTTCTTCTGGAAATAAAAATTTAAAAATATAGAAATACATAAATGCGACAGAAAGTGATGCAATCGGGGTGTATAAAACTTCATAAAATAAATTCGATGAGATAATTCCCGTATCTGCAACATAATATTGCAAAATATTTAGCGAAAACACAAAAATCATCGCCAACAAAAAATAATTGCTTACAGAATGATACTTTTTGGTTGCAGCCACCATCACTACAAAGATTAATCCTTGTAATGCTCCGGCAAGCATCAGACTATTGTAGAGATTGAAATTCACAAAAAATGGCTCAGATAATCCTATAAAAATAGAAAAAATGAAATGATTATGAGTTTCTTAATAAGTTTTTTTTGATAAATTCAAGAGAATTTAATACCTGCTTTTCAAATATCATCCGTATTTTTGCCAGTCAATTATTTGACAGTCTGAATACATCAAAATATGAAGAAAATCCAAGATATTCTAATTTCTACCAGAACAATGGCGGTGCTGCTGTTAGCATTTGCAATTTCAATGGCAGTCGCAACCTTTGTGGAAAATGATTACGGAACCGCAACTGCAAAAGCCCTGATTTATGAAGCGTGGTGGTTTGAGTTAATAATGCTGGTATTGATCTTGAACTTTATAGGCAATATTTCCAGATATCGACTTTGGAGAAGAGAAAAATGGCCGGTATTGGTGTTTCACCTGGCGTTTATTTTTATTTTTATTGGAGGTGCCATTACGCGGTATATCAGTTTTGAAGGGATTATGCATATTCGGGAAGGAGAAACGTCCAACGAAATTATTACCGATAAAAATTTCTTTAAAATTCAGATTGAAGAAAAAGGCGATGTGCTGAATTATCAGGATATTCCGTATCTGATGTCGCCTTTGCACAAAAATTTCAATGCCACTTATGATTATCACGGAAAGAAAATTTCTGTAAAAGCACTGGATTTTATTCAGCGGAAAAAAGACAGTCTTATTGCCAATCCGAAAGGAGAGGAATATCTGCATTTTGTGATTGCCGGAGATAAAGGAAGAGAAAATTTCTACCTGAAAGAAGGCGAAACACAAAGCGTAAAAGGAACGCTGATTTCATTCAACCGTCCCATTGAAGGTGCTGTGGAATTTAGAAAAGAAAACGGGCAATTATTTATTAAAACACCGGTTGATGCAGGATTTATGGTTATGGCAACACAAGCAACCGGAGCCACCAAAAAGGATGAGTTCCAGCCTTTGTCTTACCGAAGTCTTTATACCATTAATGATCTTCGTCTTGTGGTTCCCATTGGATTGCAAACAGGAACTTTAAAAGCATTTGAAGGCGACAAGAAAAAGGAAAAAGATCTGCCGGATCAACTGACCGTAGAAGTTCAGGGACCGAAAAATAAACTCAACGTAAACCTTTCTGTAGAACGAGGAAATCCCAATGCATTCAAACAAATTGAGCTTGATGGAATGAATATTATCCTTGGTTTCGGACCAAAAGTGTACAATACGCCATTTGCTTTGAAACTCGATGATTTCGTCATGGAAACTTATCCCGGAAGTTCTTCGCCAAGTGCTTATGAAAGCCATGTTGAGATTGTGGATGAAGGCAAACAAACGCCCTATAAAATTTATATGAATCACGTTCTGAATTACAAAGGCTATCGTTTCTTTCAGGCGAGTTTCGATCCGGACAGAATGGGAACGGTGCTTTCGGTAAACCACGATTTTTGGGGAACATTAATCACTTATATTGGCTATGGATTTCTGTTTGTGGGAATGTTTGTTACCTTTTTCTGGAAAGGATCCCATTTCTGGAATCTCAATAAATTACTGAAAAGTATTACCCATAAAAAGATTTCAGCGATATTTCTGATTTTTATTTCTTTAGGATTAAGTGCGCAGAAAATCGATATGCACGGAACGGATGGAAGCCGGAAAGTAATGCCGGAAAATGCAGAACATATTCATACCGAAGGTGATAATCATAGTCATAATGAAAACGATGGGCATGTTCATAATAGTTCGGATGCAGCAGCAATCAGCTCATCATCCTCATCACAAAATCAGGCATTGAAACCGGGAACAATGCGGGTAATTTCTGCCGATGAAATTATTGCCCGAAATAAAATTTCAAAAGAACATGCCGATAAATTCGGGTATGTTTTGGTTCAAAATTTTGAAGGGCGGATTGTTCCAATGAATACGCAGGCTTTGGATGTTTTGAGGAAATTATACAAAAGCGATTCTTTTAAAGGTTCCGACGGAAAATCTCTGGATGCCAATCAATGGTTTTTGTCGGTAAACACCGATACGGAAAGCTGGACAATGGTTCCGTTGATTAAAATCATCAATGGAGGAGAAGTTTTAAAGAAAAAGGCAAAAGCGAATGAAGATGGATATACATCACTGATGAATCTTTTCCCGATTGATCCAAAAACGGGAATGCTGCATTATGTTTTGGAAGAAGATTATAATACCGCCTTTCAGAAAAAACCTGCAGAACAATCAAAATATGATTTAGCGGTGATTGATTTGAATGACCGTGTTCAGGCATTTAATGAATTTTTTAGTGGACAATTTTTAAGAGTGATTCCCGTGAAAAACGATCCGAATCACCGTTGGAATTCCTGGTTGAATGCCAATTTTGAACCCGATATGGAATCCCAGAAAATAATGGCACCTTACTTTCTTTCGGTTTTAGAAGCTAAGCAAACCGGAAACTGGAGCAAAGCGGATGAAGAATTAAAAAAACTGAGTGATTACCAGCAGAAATGGGGTAAAAATGTAGTTCCTTCAAAAGAAAAAGTTGATTTGGAAGTATTTATGAATTCCGTAAATATCAATTTCTGGTTGATGATTTTCTATTCCTTTATTGCAGGATTGCTGGTGGTTTTAGGTTTTACAGAACTTTTCAAACCGAATAAGGTACTGAGCAAAATCATAAAGGGATTAATAATAATTGGATCAGTAGGATACTTTTTACAATTTCTGGGATTGGTTGGAAGATGGTATATTTCCGGGCATGCACCTTGGAGCAATGGCTATGAAGCAATTGTTTTTATATCTTGGGTAGGAATTTCAGCAGGTTTGCTTCTTTATCGGAATGCCAATGCGCTGATTCCGGCAGCAGGATTTACAGTTGCAGTGCTGATGATGGGGTTTGCACACGGAGGTTCAGCTTTGGATCCTCAAATTACACCACTGGTTCCGGTTCTTAAATCGTATTGGCTTATTATACACGTTGCGATTATCGCATCAAGTTATGGTTTCTTTGGACTGTCATTTGTGATCGGAATTATTTGTCTTATGTTTTATATTATTGCCAATAAAAAACAATTCAGAATTCATCATAATACTACTATAAAAGAACTTTCCATTGTTTCGGAGATGTCGTTACATATTGGTTTATTTGCGCTTACAGTAGGAACATTTATGGGCGGAATCTGGGCGAATGAATCCTGGGGAAGATATTGGAGTTGGGATCCAAAAGAAACTTGGGCATTTATTTCCGTAATGATTTATGCCTTTGTACTGCACATGCGTTTAATTCCGGGATTACGTTCAAAATGGGCTTTTCATACCGCTGCAATGTTTGCAATATCATCAGTAATTATGACGTATTTCGGAGTAAATTATTATCTCAGCGGTTTACACTCGTATGCAGCAGGAGATCCGGTTCCAATTCCGGCTTGGGTGTATATTGGTATTACGACCATGATTCTTCTTGCGCTTTTTTCTTATTTCAAATATAAAAAGCTCAACAGTTAACAAGATATTTGTCATCTTATCAGAACCGCAGTTTCACAGCTGTGGTTCTTTTTTTAGGATGAAAAATACCTATCTTTGCATCACAATTAAGGTGTCCTTTTTAAGAAAACTTTTTAGAAAGGATGAAAAGGGAATCAGGTGCAAAACCTGAACTGTACCCGCAACTGTAAATTGCTGGATTTGGAAACAATTCTTCGCCACTTAATCACATTAGGGAAGGCGGTTTCCAAAAGCATAAGTCAGGAGACCTGCCTTTCTTGTTGAATAGAAGTCTTCGGGGAAAAAGACGGAATATTAAAGTGATTTTATAGATTTCACTCAATATTTGTTTTCATCATTGTTTTCTGGAAAAAGCCCCGGAAAGTTCTGTATTTCCCAAGGTTTTTGAAAAAAAGAACTGAACTTTTTAATTTTTATACAATGAAAAAACAAATCCTCTTTTTTTTCCTTTTGGGAAATCTGGCAATCGCACAGAATGTAACTTTTGAAGATCCCAATTTCAAAGGTGCAATTATCAAAACGTATCCGTCAGTTGATGCCAATGGTGATAACGAAATTTCCTATGAAGAAGCCGCTACTTTAACCCAGATGAGAAATCTTTCGCTCGTCAATTATCAAAAGATTACCTCAGCAGTCGGAATTGAAGCCTTTGTGAATTTAACTGAACTGAATCTGAGACAGAACGAAATTGTTTCCATTGATCTTTCTGCCAACACAAAAATTAAAACGCTCAATCTGCGTGAAAACAAACTGACAGGAACTCTGGATCTTTCTGCTCAGGTAGAAATGACCAATCTGGAACTGAACACCAATGAAATCACTTCACTTCAACTTCCAGAAAGTGGTTTGCTTTCCATTTTGTATTGCAATGATAATTCGCTTACAAATATTGATTTGTCTAAACAGAGCGAACTTAAACGATTATTTTTGGTACGCAATGGTATTGCTGCCTTAGATTTATCGCACAATCTTATCCTGGAAAGATTGCAGTTGGATGAAAACCAACTTGCCGAAATAAATCTGTCTGGTTTAACTAAGCTGAACTGGCTGTCTATTACTAAAAACGGAATGCAAAATATCATTTTCAACAATAATCCTGCTTTAAAATCCCTTTTATTAAATGATAATAACCTTCAGGAAATCAATTTTGAGGATGAAGTTCAAAATAATGTAACACTCCTGAATGTGAGCAATAATCCAAACTTCACTGTAGTTTATATCGACTGCGAGATTGATTCCGTTTCTGGAGTCACACCTTCAGAAATTGAAATTATTGATAATTGTACAACACTTCAGGCTTCTGATTCAATCAATAATACAGTGAAAATCGTTCAGAATCCATTCACTGAGATCCTTGAATTTTCCGTGGATGTAAGAAATGTTGAAGTCTACGATTTTTCAGGGAGAAAGGTATTTTCTTCGTCATCAGTAGCAAAAAAGATTAATGTATCAAATCTGAAAGCAGGAACCTATCTTGTTAAATTCAACACAAAAGATAAATTGCGCACCGCAACTGTTGTTAAAAAATAAAATCATTATCTCTTTCAAATTGAATTTTCCCGGCTTAGTCCGGGATTTTTTTTGAACCATTTTAAATAGCCACGAAGTGGCGAAATCAATAGCGTAGGGCAACGCCCTATGTCGAAATTAACAGCATAGGGTAACGCCCTATGGTGAAATCATTTTTTTCAATCTAAACCACCGTTTTAAAAGTACAATCAGGAGAAATTATCTGAAAATCAATCAATAAAAAGATTGTTTTATCTGTTTTTGAAAAATAATAAATAAAAATAATCTTTATAATTTGGTTTTTAAAATAAAAATTATCTAAATTTGCATCTTATTTCAGAAGTAAATTGAAAGTTGCTACAAAATTTAAAGTCTTAATTGCCGGAGAGGAACACATTCCGTTTGTTCCTGAGGTTCTCCGGGAAATTGAACTGTCCGCAAAAGAGCGCGGAACAGGGATTGCAAAACGCAGTCCGAAATATGTGGAAGATAAAATCCGGGAAAAGAAAGCCATTATTGCCTTTTCCGATCAGGGAGAATGGGCGGGTTTCTGCTATATCGAAACTTGGTCCAACAAAGAATATGTTGCGAATTCTGGGTTAATTGTTGCGCACAAATTCCGGAAAGATGGTCTGGCAAAACAGATCAAAGAAAAAGCATTCAACTATTCACGCGAGCAGTATCCGGAAGCGAAAATTTTCGGATTAACCACTGGTTTAGCGGTCATGAAAATTAATAGTGATTTGGGTTATCAACCAGTTCCGTATTCAGAACTCACGCAGGATGATGTGTTCTGGAAAGGATGCCAAACCTGTGTGAATTTTGATATTCTCACGGCAAAAGACCGCAAAAACTGTTTGTGTACCGGAATGCTGTATGATCCGAAATGGGAACAAAAGAAAAAAGTGGAAGTAGATGATGTTACTTTCTTTTCAAAATTTAAAAAAATCAAAAAATTGATATGGAAAAAGTAGTTTTAGCGTACAGCGGAGGTTTGGATACTTCGTTTTGTGCCGTTTGGCTTACCAAAGTGAAAGGTCTTGAAGTGCATGCCGTAATGGTGAATCTGGGCGGATTTTCTGCTGATGAAATCAGGTCAACCGAGGAAAGAGCCTACACTTTGGGCGTGAAATCTTTTGAAGTTATCAATGATGAAGATCGCTATTACAACGACTGTATCAAATATTTAATTTTCGGGAATGTTCTGAAAAACAATACCTATCCGCTTTCTGTAAGTTCAGAACGGGTATTTCAGGCAACAGCGATTGCAGAATATGCCAAAAAAATAGGTGCAAAATACATCGCTCACGGCAGTACAGGAGCGGGAAATGACCAGATTCGTTTTGATTCCATTTTCCAGATTATGCTTCCCGAAGTGGAGATTATTACGCCGATTCGCGATTTAAAATTAACCAGAAATCAGGAAATTGAATTCCTTCAGGAAAACGGTTTTGAAATCAATTTTGAAAAGTCTCAATATTCCATAAATAAAGGACTTTGGGGAACTTCCGTTGGTGGAAAAGAAACCCTAACTTCCAACGAATCTTTGCCGGAATCCGCATTTCCGACTCAGGTTTCAAAAATTCAGCCCGAACATTTGATTCTTGAATTTAAAAAAGGAGAATTAACCACTGTAAACGGAGAAAAATTTTCAAAATCAGTGGAAGCCATTCAAAAGATTCAGGAAATTGCGCAACCTTTCGGAATTGGTCGCGATACACACGTTGGCGATACCATTATCGGAATTAAAGGACGGGTAAGTTTTGAAGCTGCGGCATCGGTTGTCATTATTAAAGCCCATCATTTACTGGAAAAACATACGCTGACGAAAAATCAATTATTGGTAAAAGATCAGCTGAGCATCCCGTACGGAAATTATCTGCATGATGGTTTGGTTCTCGATCCGGTGATGAAAGACATTGAAGCACTTTTCACGAGTTCTCAGGATAAAGTTTCCGGAAAAGTTTTTGTGGAATTGCATCCGTATTATTTCAATTTGATCGGTATCGAATCCGAAAATGATTTAATGTCTTCCAAATTCGGCACTTATGGCGAAATGAATAAAACCTGGACCGAGCAAGATGCCAAAGGTTTTTCAAAAATTTATTCCAATGCATTAAGCATTTACCATCAGGTTCACGCTGAAGAGAGCGAAGAGCCAAAAACCGAGAAAGAAATTGAAACCATCAAAAATTAATCTTTCAAAGAGTGCCAAAGGCACGATTTAACAAAACATAGGATGCAATCCTGTGAAAAAATGTAATAAAATATGTCAAAAATAAAAGCAGGAATCGTAGGAGGGACCGGTTTTACCGCCGGAGAACTCATTCGGATTCTATTGTATCATCCCAATGTTGAGATCAGTTTTGTCACGAGCACAAGTCTGCAAGGTTTGTATGTCACGGAAGTTCACAAAGATCTTATTGGCGAAACCGACCTGAAATTCGAGGAATTGGCACAACCGGCAGATGTTATTTTCCTATGTCTTCCGCACGGAGAAAGCAAAAATTGGATGGATGATAATGCGAAACGAATTTCTTCCACTGTAAAAATCATCGATCTTGGAAACGATTTCAGAATTGATGAAAAATGGACGGATTTAACGTTAGATTTCAATTTTGTGTACGGTCTTTGTGAGTTCAATAAAGAAGAAATTATGAAAGCCGACCACATTGCCAATCCCGGTTGTTTTGCAACCGCGATTCAGTTGGGATTACTTCCGATTGCGAAAGAAACAGGTTTGGAAGAAGTTCATATTGTTGGAATTACAGGTGCAACCGGAGCCGGAAAAGCACTGCATCAAACCACGAATTTCAACTGGAGAAACAGTAATATTTCTCCGTATAAAACCTTTACCCATCAACATTTGGCGGAGATTGAAAAAAGCATTTCCAAAGTTTCCGAAACCAAAACAAAAATCAATTTTGTTCCGTGGAGAGGCGATTTTACCCGTGGAATTTTCGTGACATTAATGTTCAGTTCCAAGAAAACCATTGGTGAACTCAATGAAATCTATAAATACGCTTATAAATATTCAAAATTTGTTCACGTTTCGCCTTCGCCAATTGATTTGAAATTGGTGGTGAATACCAACAAAGGCTTGGTCTACATCGAAAAAGTGGATGATGAAGTGGCGGTTCATGTGTGCATCGACAATTTATTGAAAGGCGCTTCCGGACAGGCGGTTCAGAATATGAATTTAATGTTTGGTTTTGAAGAAACTGCCGGAGTGCATTTGAAACCATCGGTATTTTAAAATATAAACAAGAGAAAAGAGCTAAAAAGCATGATTAATTATAGTGAGCAATTAAGTTTTGACTGGGTTTCTTCACTATTTTAAGATTAAAATGCAGCAAGAAAGCCACGAAGTGGCGAAATGCAATAGCATCGGGTGAAGCCCGATGAAAAATTAGTGTTTTGCAGAATATAGCCCTGAAAGGGCGAAATATTCTTAGAGCCTGTTTAAATTTTATTGCTAAAAATTTTATAGGTATTTTGAGATGGATTTTTTGCTTCATGTTTGCAGATTTAGCGGGCTAAATCAAAAATAGAAAGTAGAAAATACACTCAAAAGAGCATCAAAATTTAGCAAAGATGATTTTCTGATGCTATATAAAAAAAATCGGTAAAATTTAAACAGGCTCTTAATATATATTAAATATTATTCGGCTCTAATATTAAAAAAAATGAAACTATACGACGTTTATCCATTACTTCCCGTTACGATTGTTAAAGGAAAAAACTGTAAAATCTGGGATGAAAATGGAGTAGAATACCTCGACTTTTATGGCGGTCACGCTGTAATTTCTGTCGGGCATTCACATTCTTATTATACTACAATTATACAACAACAAGTTGAAAAGTTGGGATTTTATTCCAATTCCGTTATCAATCCATTACAGATAGAACTGGCTGAAAAATTAGGCAAAGAATCGGGGTATGAAGCGTATCAGTTATTCCTCTGCAATTCCGGTGCGGAAGCCAACGAAAACGCTTTCAAAGTGGCTTCTTTTTTAACGGGGAAAAAGAAATTCATCACCTTTACACATTCTTTTCACGGCAGAACTTCTGCTGCAGTTGCGGCAACCGACGATATATCCATTATTGCTCCTGTCAACCAAACGGAAAATTTCATTTTCTGTGAATTCAATAATTCAGAAGGGTTTGAAATCGAATTTAATAAAAGTAAAAATGATCTGGCAGGAGTGATTTTGGAAGGAATTCAAGGAATTGGTGGTATCAATATTCCCGATGAAAAATTCATCAAAACCATTGAAAAATTGTGTAAAGAAAACGGTGTTTATTTTATTTGTGATGAAATCCAAAGCGGATATGGAAGAAGCGGAAAATTCTTTGCTCATCAATATTTCAACGTAAAACCGGACATCATCACCGTTGCAAAAGGAATGGGAAACGGATTTCCGATTGGTGGCGTTTTAATTTCTCCTGATATTCCAGCAAAATCAAAAATGCTGGGAACTACTTTTGGTGGAAATCATTTGGCTTGTGCCGCAGCCATCGCTGTTTTGGATATTATTAAAGATGAAAATTTAGTCGAAAAATCTTTTGACAACGGACAATATTTAATTCAAAAATTAAAAGAAATTCCATCATTGGTTGATGTTCGCGGAAAAGGATTAATGATTGCGATTGATTTTGAATTTCCTGCAAAAGACGTTTCGAAAATATTGAGAGAAGAATTCAAAATTTTAGTGGGAAGCGCATCCAATCCAAAAACAATGCGTTTGCTTCCGCCGCTCATAATCACCAAACAAGAAATCGATTATTTTGTGGAATCTTTGGAAAAATCATTAGTAAAGATTTCAGGTGAAATCATAAATAAAGTCTAATATCTGAAATCTAATATCTCACATCTTGTATCTCATATCTAAAAATTAAAATGAAAAATTTCACTTCTATAAAAGACATTACCAATCTGAATAATCTCGTTCAGGAAGCATTAGAAGTCAAAAAAAACTTATTTGCAAACCCCGAATTGGGAAAAAACAAGACTTTAGGTTTAATTTTCCTGAACCCGAGTTTAAGAACGAGAATGAGTTCCATAAAAGCCGGAGAAAATTTGGGAATGCAAGTGCAGGTCATTAATGCAGGCGCAGATTCCTGGGTTTGGGAATTTGAGGAAGGCGCAGTGATGAATGGCGGAACTACGGAACACATCAAGGAAGCGGCAAAGGTTTTGAGTCAATATTGCGATATTATCGGAATCCGCTGTTTCCCGGGGTTGAAGGATAAAGAAGCCGACACTACAGAAAAAGTGTTGAATACTTTTATAAAATATGCCGATGTTCCTGTAATTTCTTTAGAATCGGCAACACGACATCCTTTGCAAAGTTTTGCGGATATTATTACCATAACCGAAACCTGGAACAAACCGAGAAAACCAAAAGTGGTTTTGAGTTGGGCACCGCACGTAAAACCGATTGCACATTGCGTTGGAAATTCCTTTGCAGAATGGATGAATGCTGCCGATGTGGATTTTTCCATTGCCAATCCGGAAGGCTATGATTTGAATCCGGAGTTTGTGGGCGATGCAAAAATCTACCATAATCAGGCAGAAGCGATTGAAGATGCAGATTATATTTATTTTAAAAACTGGTCGAGTTTTGATGATTACGGCGCAATGCCGGAAGTAAACGGAGATTGGTTGTTGGGAGAAGAATTTTTGAAAACCCATCCCGAAACCAAATTCATGCATTGTCTTCCCGTTCGCAGAAATGTGGAAATGAGCGATGCCATTTTGGATTCCCCAAATTGTTTAATCTATCAGCAAGCCTATAACAGAACGGTTTCTGTACAAACTATCATCAAAAAAATTCTCAACGGCTCTTTGTAATTAGAGGAGCGTTGTTAGGGGTTGAAGCCCTAACAACGCTTCCCAAAATCCAACAAAATGAAAAACCTCTATATCATTAAAATCGGTGGAGACACCCTTAATCATGAAACCTCTTTAAAATCCTGTATCCAGGCGATTGCAGATTCCGGAGAGAAGGTGATTCTTGTTCATGGTGGTGGAAAAAAAGTCACAGAACTTGCTTCAAAACTGGGAATTGAGCAGGAAATGATCGATGGAAGACGAATCACTTCAACCGAAACTTTGGATTTATGTACCATGGTTTATGCCGGTTTAATCAACAAAAATATGGTGGCGGAATTCTTCAAAAAAGAGAAAAAAGCAGCCGGACTTTCGGGAGCGGATTTCAATTGTATTCTGTCTGAAAAACGCAATCATCCCACAATCGATTACGGTCAGGTTGGTGATGTTCAACAAGTGGATGCTGAAATATTTTCAGATTTTGTTGAAAAAAATATTGTTCCTGTGGTTTGTTCAATTACACTGAGTTTTAAAGGTGAATTATTGAATACCAATGCCGATACAATGGCTTCTGAAATTGCAAAAGCCATGACCGAAAAATATCATGTACATTTGATCTATTGTTTTGAAAAAAATGGTGTGTTGACTGATGTTAATGATGAATATTCAGTTTTAAAAACCATTTCAGAACCGGAATTTGAAACGATGAAAGAAACCAAACAAATTGCAGATGGCATGATTCCGAAATTATTCACGGCATTTCAGGTTTTGCATCATGGTGCGCAGGAAGTCCGAATTATGAACAGCCAAAATTTAGCACAACTTTTCAGTCACGAAAAACCCGGAACAGAAATTTTGGTTTAGAGAAAAGCCACGAAGTGGCGACATAAAATAGCATAGGGTGTAGCCCTATGAATGAGAATAATAGCATAGGGTGAAACCCTATGAAAATAAAAAATGTTAAAATTCAGCCACGAAGTGGCGACATCTCATAAAATAGGAAATAACCGCCTACTGAAAAAAATGAAAACCATACAATCCGAAGCCAAAGAGCTTCTCATTAATCTCATAAAAACCCCTTCCTTAAGTAAAGAAGAAGACAAAACGGCGTTGCTTTTCGAAGAATTTTTAAACAAAAAAAATATTCCGTTTCATAGAAAAGGAAATAACATTTGGGCAAGAAATTTACATTTTGATGATTCAAAACCTACCATTCTTCTCAATTCCCATCACGACACGGTAAAACCGAACAAATCCTACACGATTGATCCTTTTGGAGCGTTACAAAAAGACGGAAAAATTTACGGTTTGGGTAGCAACGATGCAGGTGCTTCTCTGGTAGGGCTGCTTTCGGCTTTTATTTATTTTTATAATCAGGATTTGAATTACAATCTGATTTTTTCCGCAACGGCAGAAGAAGAAATTTCCGGCGAAAATGGAGTGAAAAGCATTCTTCCTGATGTGGGAAAAATGGATTTTGCCATTGTGGGTGAACCTACCAAAATGGATTTAGCAGTGGCAGAAAAGGGATTGGTGGTATTGAATTGCACCAATAAAGGAACCGCTTCTCACGCAGCGCATCAAAACCATGACAATCCGATTTACAAAACCGCGAAAGATATTTTAAAAATTGAAAATTTCGAGTTTGACAGAATATCAGAAGTTTTGGGGAAAGTGAAAGCAACGGTTACGATTGTGAATGCCGGAAATGCGCACAATGTTGTTCCCGATCATTCGGATTTTACGGTTGATGTCCGAACCAATGAACATTATTCCAATCAAGAAATTGTGGAAATTATGCAGAAATTGTTGGAAGCCGAAGTTCAGCCAAGATCGTTGCATCTGAATTCGTCCAGCATACCTTTGGATCACCCGATTGTGGAGGCTGCGGAAAAAGAAGGTTGTCATTTATATGGTTCACCAACGGTTTCGGATCAGGCGTTAATGCCTTTTAATTCGGTAAAATTAGGAATTGGAGATTCTCTGCGTTCGCACACGGCTGATGAATTTATTTATGAAGAAGAACTGGAAAAAGGAATTGAAAAATATATTGCAATATTGAAGCATTTGCTTTAAAAAAAATATTTAAAGTGTTGATAATGAGTTGGGAAATTGTAGAATTTTTTAGGACACAAAGTTTGTCATTTCGAAGAAATCTAAATTTTATTTGAGAGTTTTTTTAAACATGACAAAAACGAGCTGTATTTTTTTATCATCAATAATAATATGAACTTTATGTTAGATAAAAAATGCTTCGACTCCGCTCAGCATAACTTTTATACACTGGAAATTTTATCTTTGATAAAATTTTTGCGTCTTAAATAAAGGCAATATTGATTTTTAAATTAATTGCATCGTGACGTAAAAAAAATAGAGCATAACACTTAACTGACTAAAGGAAAAAACTTATCATCTTTTATCTTTATTCTTTAATCTATTTAGAATGGAATTCAAAAAACTTTGGGAAAAGGAGGGAAGCAATAAAAACTTCCAAAAAATCATTGAAAAATTCACCGTGGGAAAAGACCGCGAGTTCGATACTTTACTTGCAAAATTCGATGTCATCGGCAACAAAGCACATGTGGCAATGCTCAATTCGATTGGGTTTATTTCGGATGAAGAAAACGATGCTGTTCAAAATGAACTCGATGAAATGCTGTTTCTCGCCGAAAAAGGCGAACTGAAAATTGATGATGATGTGGAAGATATTCACAGCCAGATCGAATTAAATCTCACTCAAAAATTGGGCGATGCCGGAAAAAAAATTCACACCGGAAGATCCAGAAACGATCAGGTTGCGGTGGATATTAAGCTGTATCTCCGTTCGGAAATTCAGGAAATTGCGACATTAACAAAATCACTTTTTGAGCAGTTATTGAAATTGGCAGAAGCCAAAAAAGATATTCTAATGCCGGGTTATACCCATTATCAAATTGCAATGCCTTCATCTTTCGGATTGTGGTTTTCGGCTTTTGCGGAGTCACTTTCAGAAGATCTGGAACTGCTTTCCGTAGCCTATTCTTCTGCCAACAAAAATCCTTTGGGAAGCGGTGCCGGTTATGGTTCTTCATTTCCTTTGAATCGGGATTTAACCACGGAAAAACTCGGTTTTAAAGGATTAAATATCAATTCAATTTACGCACAAATGACACGTGGAAAAACCGAAAAATTTCTGGCTTTTGCCATGAGTTCAATAGCGGCAACCATCGGAAAAATGGCGAATGATATTTGTTTGTATTCCAATCAGAATTACGGATTTGTGAGTTTCCCTTCGGAATTAACGACCGGAAGTTCCATCATGCCGCACAAAAAAAATCCCGATGTTTTTGAACTGATTCGCGGAAAATCATCCAGAATTCAGGCGATTCCGAATGAATTGAGTTTGCTTACCAATAATCTTTCTACCGGTTACAACCGTGATTATCAGTTGACAAAAGAAATTTTGTTTCCGGCAATTGTGGATTTAAAGGCATCTTTGGAGATTTTCGCTTTTATGCTCCAGCACATCATCATTAATGAAAATATTCTTGAAGATAAAAAATATGATTATCTTTTCAGCGTCGAAAAAATCAATGAGCTGATGCTTTCCGGAAAAAGTTTCAGGGAAGCCTACCGCGAAGTCGGAAATTCCATCGAAAACGGAACCTATCATTACGAACGTAAAAACCTGAACCACAAGCACAAAGGAAGCATCGGAAATCTTGATTTGGACGGCATTAGAAATCAGTTTTTACACAATTATAATCAGATCAAAGATGAAACCTCTTGATTCCATAGATCATCAGATTCTCAATATTTTACAGGATGATGCCACGATTGCCGTGAAAGATATTGCCGAAAAAGTCGGACTTTCTTTTACGCCGACTTACGAGCGAATTAAATCCTTAAAGCAACGGGGAATTATCATTAAAAACGTAGCCATTGTGGACCGTGAACTTGCCGGATTTGGTATTATGTCGTATTGCAATATCGTGCTGAAAGAGCAATCGCAGAAGAAACTTCAGGAATTTGAAGATAAAATCAAAAACGAAGTACAGGTTCTGGAAGTAGTCAGCATGTCCGGAACGTACGATTATATGATTAAAGTGATCGCCAAAGACATCAACGATTACAATTCTTTCATGACTAATATTGTCGCCAATATCCCGAATATCGGGCAATATCACAGTGCTATCGTTCTTTCCGTGGTGAAAGATGAAACCAAAATTCCCATGTAAATTCAAGGAAATCTTTTTTTTGCATTTTCAATGGATTTGGTACATCGGGAAGGCTGATTTTATCAGAAATTCTTTAAAATTCCACACCCAAATCACGCAATTCTTCTTCCAGATTGGTTTCCGGCGTAATGTGAATGGTGATGAAACCCAGACTTTTTGCTATTTCGATATTCTTGGCATTATCATCAATAAACACCGATTCTTCAGCTTTGATGTGATAGCGGTCGAGCAGAACCTGCCAGATTTTAGGATCGGGTTTGATGAGTTTTTCGGTTCCGGAAACCACAATTTTACCTTCAAATATTCTGAAGAAATCATAATGTTTTAGCGCATAAGGAAAGGTTTCGGCAGACCAGTTGGTCAATCCGAAAAGCTCGTATTTTGTGTGTTGTAATTTTCTTAAAACGGCAACATTTTCAGGAATATCACTTTTCAGCATGGTGGTCCAGTTATCATAAAATGCGCGAATTTCTTTTTCCCATTCCGGGAATTTTTCAATCTGGATTTCGGTTCCTTCTTTCAGTGTTCTGCCACGATCCTGCTCGGCATTCCATTCATCGGTAGCGATATTTTTAAGGAAATATTCCATTTTTTCATCATCATTGAAATAATCTTTGTAAAAATAGCGCTGGTTCCAGTCCATGACCACGCCGCCAAAATCGAAAATAATATTTTTAATCGTGTTTTGGTTTGAATGCTGGAGGTTTGAAGTACTCATTTTATCGTATTTTATTTTTAAAAGTTAAAAGGTTCAAAAGTATACTCATCATTTTTAAATACCGCAAAAATATGCTGCAGACCATTGGTGAGAATAATGTTTTCCGCACCGATTACGGAATTGTATCTCGCCGTTTGTTCAAAAGTTTTTTCTGTTAATTTGATGTGGGGAGCTTTGCATTCCACCAAAATTTTGGGTAGCGTTTTTTCAGTCACCAGCAAATCAATTCTTTTGGTAAGACCATTGAGTTCAATTTTTCTTTCTGTAATCAATGCTGAGGCAAAATATCCTTTTACATGGAGAAAATAGTGAATCCAGTTTTGCCGTACCCATTCCTCAGGAGTCAGCAGCAGCCACGATTTCCGAATTCCATCATAAATAAAAAACTTATCTTTGTCTTTCCTGAATTTAAAGTCAAATTGTTCGGGAAAATTCAGTTTCGGAAGCTCCATGTATTTGTATGAAAGATTTAGATTTACTCCTCAAAAATATTAAAAATAAAGAACTTTTACCGCTTTATTTTCTTCATGGTGAAGAGCCATATTATATCGATGTTGCTGTAAAAGCCTTTGAAAACGGAGTTCTGGAAGAAGATGAAAAAGCATTCAACCAGATTGTGGTTTACGGAAAAGATACCAATTATCTCGATATTCTGGCTTCTGCACGGCAATTTCCGATGATGGGTGATAAATTACTCATCATTGTAAAAGAAGCTCAGGATTTAAAACTGAATGAAGAGGAAACCACCGCATTGCTGAATTATGCTGAAAATCCGGTAGAATCCACCATTCTGGTTTTTGCCCATAAAAACAAAAAATTAGACGGAAAAAAACGCAAACTCAACGATCTTCTGAAGAAAAAAAAGTACATCTATCAAAGTGATAAAATGAAGGACTATGATGTTCCAAAATTTATCGCTTCAGAACTTCAGAAAGCCAAAATAAAAACCACTGCAATTATTCCAAACCTTCTTTCAGAATATCTCGGGACCGATCTTTCCCGAATCGCTAATGAAGTGAATAAATTGAAACTCGTTATCAAAGAAGGCGAAATTCTCGACGAAAAAGCGGTGGAGAAACACATCGGAATCAGCAAGGAATTCAACGTGTTTGAACTTCAGAAAGCACTCGGCGCAAAAGATTCCGCAAAAGCCATGAAGATTGTGTATTATATGGGCAAAAATCCGAAAACCAGTCCGCTTGTGATGACGGTGGGGTTCCTGTACAATTATTTTTCCAATATCATTTTGTATCATACTTTGCCCGGCGCATCGCCGCAAACGTTGGCTTCAGAGCTGGGAATCAATCCGTATTTCGTGAAAGATTACGCTTTGGCAGCAAGAATGTATCCTCTGAAACTGGCAACCAGAATCATTTCCATCCTTCGGGAAACCGATCTCAAAAGCAAAGGTCTGGGGGTAAACCAAACCGACGACAGTGAATTGCTAAAGGAAATGGTGTACAAAATCCTGAATGTTGATAAGGTAAAAGTGAAGGTGTGAAAATTCCCCTTCTTTTAGAAGGGGTGGCAAAATTTTCTATAAAATTTTGACGGGGTAGTTTTAAGCCCCAAAGGGGCGAAATACATTAGCCACGGGTGTACCTACCCCACGCATACAATCAACATCCCAATTAAAATTGCATTTATGATTATCTGTTTTCCTCTGCGGAAATCGCGGTGTGAATGTGTTAAAATTATAACTCTTTTTTCCACAATTCCGCAAAATCAATAAACTCCGAAACGGAAAGTTCCTCTGCGCGTTTGTCCATAAAAACATGGGTTTTCAAAACCTCCGGAATATTTAAAACTTTCAAAGCATTGGACAATTTTTTTCTTCTTTGGTTAAAGCCCGCTTTCACAATACTTTTAAACAAAACTTCATTTCCCTCAAGTCCGGATTTTGGATTTCTGGTAAGGCGGATAACTCCAGATTTTACTTTTGGTGGCGGATTAAATACCTTTTCAGAAACGGTAAAAAGATAATCCACATCATAATACGCCTGCACCAAAACCGACAGAATTCCGTAATCTTTAGTTCTCGGAACCGCTGCCGTTCTTTCTGCAACTTCCTTCTGAAACATTCCGCACATTTCCGGAATCAGCGTAAAATTATCGACAATTTTAAAAAGAATTTGCGAAGAAATATTGTAAGGAAAGTTCCCAATTACAGCAATTTGTCCGTTGGTAAGCGTTGGTAAATCCGCTTTCAGAAAATCTCCTGCAAAATGATCTTCCAGAATGGAGTAGTGCAGTTTCAGGTAGTCAATCGATTCCTGATCGATCTCTGCCAGAAACAATTTCTGGGATTTTTCCAAAAGATATTTGGTTAAAACTCCGGTTCCCGGTCCCACTTCCAGAATGGTTTCATACCCGTGAAAAGAAAGTCCTTCCACAATTTTTCGTGCGATATTTTCGTCTGTCAGAAAATGTTGGCCGAGGTGTTTTTTGGCTCTTACAGTCAAAGCTTTTTTATGATTTCGTTAACAATGATTTTCGTGATTCGTCCGCTAATTTCGGAAGATTTTTTCTATTTTAGCCGAAAATTTTTCTTAATGGCTAAAACGGTAGATGATTTTAACAAAAGAAGGCTGCGCTCCAGCAATATTACAGTTACCATCAGTATTGCCCTTGTTTTGTTTCTGGTTGGACTTTTCGGATTAATTCTGATTAATGCCCAGAAATATTCCGATTACATCAAAGAGCAACTGGTTGTGAATGCTTTTTTTGATGAAAATTACGATGCAAAAGATTCAGCGAAAATCGCAAAGCAGGAAACTGAAGCGGTTAAACAGATTCAGGCATTTCCGTTTGTGAAAAAAGCAACTTTCATCTCCAGAAAAATGGCAACTGCGGAAGCCAAAAAAAGTTTGGGAGTGGATAGTGATGCACTGTTTGAAGAAGATATTTTCCCGGCTTCTGTGGAAGTTTCGCTTCAGCCGGAATATGTGGCTCCTGAAAAAATTGACGGAGTTTTAAAGCAACTTTCAACAGTTCCCGCGATTAAGGAAGTAAAAAACAACTCATCGCTTACCGCAGATATTTTCAATAATCTGGAAAGGATTTTGAAATGGATTCTCGGTTTTTCCGTATTGTTTCTGGTGTTGGCCATTGTGTTGATTAACAATTCCATCCGTTTGAAAATATTTTCAAAAAGATTTATCATTAAAACCATGCAATTGGTGGGGGCAAAACGCCGCTTTATTTTGAAACCTTTCATTCTGGAAGCCATTCTTCTTGGTGTAATTGGTGCCGCAATCGGACTTATCGCATTATTCGGAGTCTGGTATTATTTCACCAAAGAAATCGGGGCGGATTTCGTACAGGATTCCAATCAATACATACTTTTGGTTTTAGGAGTGATTCTTTTGGGCGTTTTTATTACCGTTATCAGTACTATTTTTGCAACCTGGAGATTCCTGAGAAGTAATGTGGACGACCTTTATTATTCATAAAAATGGCAAAGAAAAAACAAACCTTTTCCGCTGATACTTTCGGTAAAAAAGAAAATACTGTTACGGCAGAAAATCACTTCTATTTTGGTAAAGAAAACTTCAAATGGATGCTGATCGGCTTAGCATTCATTTTGGTGGGTTTTATCCTGATGATGGGATCTTCCGCGAATACAAGACCGGACGGAACTTTTGATCCTACCTATTGGAATGACGGCATTTTTTCAGTCGTTCGCATTCGGATTGCGCCGTTTCTGGTGGTTGCCGGTTTTGCCATTGAAGCGTATGCTATTTTGAAAAGAAGAA
The DNA here is from genome assembly GCA_031987605.1 of Bergeyella sp. Taxonomy (GTDB): domain Bacteria; phylum Bacteroidota; class Bacteroidia; order Flavobacteriales; family Weeksellaceae; genus JAFAGO01. The sequence goes on from DALZZF010000006.1 coordinate 66,833, forward strand.
AAAAAGCATAATTTTCTTTATTAAAAATTGAATTAAAATACTGAAATACAGAACTTTGTCTGAGTGATTAATCTTCGGCAAAGTTTTTTTTAAATATTACAATTATCAATGGATTTACTTAGAGCAATACTCATTGCCATTATTGAAGGACTTACGGAATATCTTCCCGTTTCATCGACCGCACACATGATTTTTACCAGTGCGATTTTTGGTATTCAGGAAGACGAATTTGTAAAAATGTTTCAGGTTTCCATACAATTTGGAGCCATTCTGGCGGTGGTTTTTCTGTATTGGAAAAAGTTTTTCAATTTTAAAAATCTTAATTTTTACCTGAAACTTGTCGTTGCCGTTCTTCCCGCATTAATCTTTGGAAAACTATTGGATGACAAAATCGAATCCGTTCTCGGAGATCCTATTCCCATTGCGATTGTTTTGATTATCGGAGGGATTTTTCTTCTATTCATCGACAAAATTTTTACCAGCCAGACCATTGATGATGAAAAGGAAATTACCTTTAAATCTGCCATCATTATCGGTTTATGGCAGTGCCTTGCCATGATGCCCGGAACCAGTCGCAGTGCAGCATCGATTATCGGAGGAATGCAACAAAAACTCACCCGGAAAGCTGCCGCAGAATTCTCATTTTTTCTGGCGGTTCCAACGATGCTTGCCGTTACTTTTTATTCAATTTTTGTAAAAGATTGGGGAGCCGATTCCTCATCAAAAATAAAAGGATACGAAATGCTGATGCAGGGTGATAATCTGATGTATTTTCTGGTAGGAAATATAATTGCTTTTGTAGTGGCGGTAATCGCCATTAAATTTTTTATCGGAGTGCTGACCAAATATGGTTTTAAACCTTGGGGATGGTACAGAATTGTGGTAGGAATTTTATTGCTGATTTATTTCTCTGCTGTGAAGTAATTCCCAGATTTTTCAGAATTTGTATATCTAAAAATCGTAAATCCTATGAACGCTGAAGAACTACAATCCGGACATATTTTTTTACTGGACAAACCTTTGGACTGGACTTCTTTTCAGGCGGTAAATAAACTGAAATACAAACTGAAAAGAGAGTTTAAAGAACTTCCGAAAAAATTTAAAATCGGCCATGCCGGAACGCTTGATCCTAAAGCAACCGGACTTTTAATTGTATGCACCGGAAAATTCACCAAGAAAATTCCTGAAATTCAGGATGCACCAAAAGAATATCGGGCAGAAATAAAATTGGGAGCACAAACCGAAAGCTACGATACCGAAAAACCGGAAATTCTTCATCAGGATATTTCGCTCATTTCTCATCCGATGATTGAGGATGTTTTAAAAAGTTTTGTGGGAGAAATTGAACAAAAACCGCCCGTTTTCTCTGCCATAAAAATTGAGGGTAAACGCGCCTACAATTTGGCAAGAGCAGGAAATACGGAGGTTGAAATGAAACCCAGAAAAATGACCATTCATTACATCAACGATGTGGAAATTGATCTTCCTTTTGTGCGTTTTACCGTGGGGTGTTCCAAAGGTACGTATATTCGCAGTCTGGCGCATGATATTGGACAAAAACTGGATGTAGGAGCGTATTTAACTCAGTTGAGACGAACGAAAATTGGGGATTATCATGTAAATCACGCATCCGGAATGTATCTGGACAACGTATTTAATTTTAGCGATAAATAAAAATATTTTGGAGAAAATCCGTATCAATAAATATCTATCAGAAGTTGGCTTTTGTTCCAGAAGAGCCGCCGATAAACTTTTGGAAGAAGGCAGAATTACTGTGAACGGAAAAATTCCGGAACTGGGAACTAAAGTTTCGGAGGAAGATGAAATTTTTGTCAACGGAAAATCCATCCGGAAAGTTGAAGAAGATTTTGTGTACATCGCATTTAATAAACCCGTAGGAATTGTTTGTACCACCGATACAAAACGCGAGAAAAATAATATTGTGGATTACATCAACCATCCGAAAAGAATTTTCCCGATCGGAAGGCTGGATAAACCCAGTGAAGGTTTAATTCTTTTGACTTCGGACGGTGATATTGTAAATAAAATTTTACGCGCCCGAAACAATCACGAAAAAGAATATATAGTGCGGGTAAATAAACCGATTACCCCACAATTTCTTGAAAAAATGCGAAACGGAGTGCCGATTCTGGATACCGTTACCCGAAAATGTATTGTTGATAAAATTGATGATGTGCACTTCCGGATTATTCTGACGCAGGGACTAAACCGGCAAATCCGCAGAATGTGCGAATATCTGGGATATGAGGTGAAAAAACTCAAACGTGTGCGCATTATGAATATTAAACTCGATATTCCGGTGGGAAAATGGCGAAATCTTACCAATGAAGAATTACTGGATCTCAATACTTCTCTTGAAGATTCTCATAAAACATGGGATTAAGAGACTGTTTAAATTTTATTGCTAAAAATTTTTATAGGTATTTTGAGATGGATTTCATGTTTGCAGATTTAACTGGCTAAATCAAAAATAAGAAATAGAAATACGCTCAAAAGAACATCAAAATTTAGCAAAGGTGATTTTCTGAGGCTATATAAAAAAATCGGTAAAATTTTAAACGGGCTCTAATACTTTTCAGTTAAATACCGATAGGCGTTCAGATATTTATTCAGTCGTTTAATATCTTTTTTTGTCAGTTCACGATTGACTCTTCGAAGATCCATATTGTCGCGCAGATCGTTCAGTTTCACTGCAATCGCAAGTGGTGACTGCTCGGTTCTTTTTATGAATGCTTCGTAATCTTCTTCCGGTGAAGTTTTCGTAATACATTCAATGGCAAACAGGATATTTTCAGGAAAGCCTTCTTTACGCAAATCATCAATGGAATATTCCGGGCAGTCTTCCACAACATCGTGAAGTACGCCCACCATTTTTTCATCCAAAGTTTTTCCGTAATTCATCACGCGCATTACATGACCAATATAGGGAGCATCATATTTGTCTGTTTGATTTTCATGCGCAATTTGGGCGATTTTAATGGCTTTATGAAGAAGATTTTCTTTCGTCATCATTATTTTAATTTGTACAAAAATACTGATGTTTTCAGAATATTTACAATTAAAAATCAGTGGATATATCATAGTTCCCTATCCTAAAAAAAATATAGAAAATCCTTTAAACACCATGTTTTTCATTTTGCAGAAATCCCAATTCTATTTGTTGAGATGCTAAAATATAACAAATGTGGTGAATGTTTTTTTTAAAATCATATAATATTGAATAATAGTTTGTTATATAAAATTTAAAAAAGTTCTAAGATAACTGATAATTCATTATTATCATTGATGAATTTAAAATTTCTGACAGAAAAAAAGTAATGAAATATATGGTATTATCATGATTTTTCCTGATCGTGGTAAATATCTCGAAATAGGAGCATGTCACCAATTTTGGATGATGCGCCATTGTAAAAACCCGTTCTTTTTGAAAAATTTTGTGGATTTCTGAACGTTCCAAATATAATATCAAACAGCGGCAAATCGGAATAATTATAGGCATGAACATTTTTTGCATGATGAAGAGAATGCGATTCCGGACGTTGAAAAAAATAGCCCATCCATCTCGCTGTTTTTATATTGGCATGTTGAATTACGGCAAGAAAAGTTGCACCATAAAGTGCATAAATACTTGCCTGTGGTGTAAATCCCGCAATCCAGACCATGGTTAAAGAAGCCAGAAATGTGAACCCGATCATATCCATCGGGCTGAAAAAAAATGCACCATAAGTATCCACACGTTCTGCGCTATGATGCATCTGATGAAAAACGCGCCATAAAAAATTACTTTTGTGCATGCTCCGATGCCAAACATATACGCCAAGTTCGTAGAGCAGTAAAGCGACCAAAGCGCCCCAATAATTACCGAGAAACCGGAGATCAAACAAGCGGTAATTTCCCAATGTGTCGTTCCAGATTAAGGGCAAATAGCTCGACAGGAAAAAGTAAATGATAAAGGCGATAATTCCCTTTATTTTCCAGTATTTTACTTTTGGTAAAGGTCTGCCAGGGAAAAATTCCTCTGCAACCATTAGTGTAAAAAAGATACAAATGACGATCACCGATGCCGGATCCTGAAGCAATTGCCACGGTGTTGGCAATGTAGATAATAGCGTTTTCATGGTAAGGAGTTTTTAGTTTTTGTTTGTAATTGGTTCATCAAAATTAAATAAAAAATATAATAAAACTCTTGTTATCAATTGTTTAGCATTCTGTTTTTTGACCCTAAAAATTATCTGGAATTCAAATTCTTTTTTTTTCTGTTATTTTAAAAGATTAGAATATAAAAACGCCCTTCAAAAGAAGAGCGTTTTTGGTATTGTCAAAATCCAGCGTTAAACAACGCTAAATGTTGAATTTTAAATCTTGAATTTAATAAGATCCTTTCTCAATAAAATGAGCAGCAATTTTTTCAGTTAATGCCACCACATTCGGTGTGTTGGTGTATTTTGTGAATCTTCTCAAGCCGGAAAGCATCATTCTTTGTTCGTCGCCTTCGGCAAAAGAAACGATGCCTTCTTTAGCTGCAGTAATGATTTTTTCAATGGCTTTATACAAATTCAACTGAGCTATTGTGGCTTCTACAGAATCCGGAGCGAAATGTTTTTCAGCTCTTAAAATTGCAGATTCTGCCATATAAATTTGATTCAAAATTTCGGAAGCGTTTAATAATAAATGTTGTTGCTTTTCAATTTCAGTCATGTATTTTTGAAGTGCAGCTCCTGAAACCATTAAAAATACTTTCTTAAGGTTTTTAAGAATGGCTTTTTCTTCGCTCATATATTCTGAATAATCTGGAACTTCAAACGATGGAATTCCCATTAATTCTTTAGAAATCGCCATGGCAGGAGAAAGAAGATCCAATTGTCCTTTCATAGCACGTTTAATCAACATTCCAACAGCTAAAAGACGGTTGATTTCGTTGGTTCCTTCGTAGATTCTTCCGATGCGGGAATCTCTCCAAGCCGCTTCCATTGGGGTATCTTCGGAGAATCCCATTCCGCCGAAAATCTGGATGCCTTCATCTGCCGAATGCTGTGTAAGATCGGAAACGAAAACTTTCAAAATTGAACATTCTACTGCAAATTCTTCCACGCCTTTTAGTTCCGCTTCCTGATGGTTCATTCCGCCTGCAACCAACTCGTCGATTTTGTCCTGAACGTTTTTTGCTGCTCTGTAAGAACCGGCTTCAGAAACAAAAATTCCGGTTGCCATTTCAGCAATTTTCTTTCTGATTGCTCCGAAAGTGGAGATGGAAACGCCAAACTGTTTTCTTTCATTGGCGTATTGAATGGAGTGGTTTAGGATTCTTCTTTGTCCGTCCAAACTTGCGGCTGCTAACTTGATTCTTCCAACATTTAATGCATTTAAAGCGATTTTGAAACCGTTGTTTCTTTCGCCCAGCATATTTTCCACGGGAACTTTCATGTCATTAAAGAAAACCTGTCTTGTTGAAGAGGCACGGATTCCCAATTTGTGTTCTTCTTCTCCAAAAGTTAAAGAATTTGGATCTTCCAGTTCGCTTCTGTTGATGACGAAACCTGTGATGTTTTTATCATCGTCAATTTTTGCAAAAAGCGTGAATGTATCGGCAAAACCTGCATTTGAAATCCACATTTTCTGTCCGTTGATGATGTAGTGTTTTCCGTCTTCGGAAAGTCTGGCTCTGGTTTTTCCGGAATTTGCATCAGAACCTGCATCAGGCTCCGTCAAACAATACGCTCCGAATTTTTTACCTGCCGCTAAATCCGGAAGATATTTATTTTTTAATTCTTCAGAACCGTACAAAAGGGTAGGAAGCGTGCCAATTCCGGTGTGTGCGCCATAAGCGGTTGCCAGAGATCCGTTTCCTCCGGAAACATAATCACAAGCCAGCATCGTGCTCACAAATCCCATTCCAAGACCGCCGTATTGCTCTGGAACGGTAATTCCTAAAAGTCCCATTTCGCCGAGTTTACGCATGCATTCTTCTGTCAAAGAATAATCTTTGTGCTCGAACTTTTCTCTGTTCGGAATGACTTCTCTGTCGATAAATTCTTTTGCGGAATCTCTTAACATTTTTTGCTCTTCTGACAATTCTTCTAACGAGAAGATTTCTGCTGCTGGAGTTTCCTTGATTAGGAATTCTCCGCCGGTAAGTGTATTGCTCATATTGATTTTGGATTTTTTATTTAATTTAATTTAATATTCTATTAATCGTTATAATTCTGTATGTATTTGAATTGACGGTAATTTTTATATTGTTTTCAATATTGGTTATGTAAAAATTTTTTCCAATTCTTTCAAAAAAAATTTCAGGTGTTTTACTTATTACACTAAAAATCAATTCTTCAATTTCAGATTTTGAATAGTTTAGTTTCAGTTTTTTATTGATTCTGCCATAAACAAGTTCGGTATAGCAAATGTTTTTCAGGATTTCGGCTCTGTTGATTTCCATTTTATTAACAGGTCGCTTCTACGAGGCTTCGCTGGATGTTTATTATCATTATCTATTAACAGTTTGCTCCTATGGAGCAAATCAAAAAACGCTTGAAAGGCTCTTTTAATTCTATTAAGTCTATTTATTAATGGTGATAAGAGTTTCCGATAAGTTCGTACAGTACTCCTTCTTTTCCATCAAAATCAATTTTTTGTTTAAACTTCATTCCAATTTTTTCAAGAACTTTTATAGAAGCGGTGTTTTCTTTCATTGCTCGTCCTACAATTTTTTCTATGTTTAAATCATTAAAACCCTGTTCAAGACATTTTTTTGCTGTTTCTGTGGCAAATCCTTTATTCCAATAATTCTGAAAAAATCGAAAGCCAATATCATAATCATCCGTTTTGGGACTGTATTTTAAACCGCACCAACCTATAAATTTGTCTGTATTTTTTTCAATAACGGCAAGTCTTCCCACTCCGTATTTCTCATACTGGTCGTAGTTTGAAAGAAAAACTTTGGCATCTTCAATTTTAACGAACGGTTTATCTCCCGTGAATTTTAATACTTCAGAATCCTGATTCATATTATAGAAACTTTCTGCATCATCGATTGTAAGATGACGCAGATAAGTTCTTTCAGTTTCTAAGATATTTTGAATTTTCATTTTTTATAAAAGTTCATAAATCGCAGCCGCTCCTTGTCCGGTTCCGACACACATGGTGACCATTCCGTATTTATTGCCACGGCGTTTCATTTCGTCGAATAACTGAACGGCTAATTTTGCTCCGGTACAACCAAGCGGATGTCCCAATGCAATAGCACCGCCGTTTACATTGGTAATTTCAGGGTTGATTCCCAGTTCATTTATCACCGCAACGGATTGAGAAGCGAATGCCTCGTTTAATTCAATTAATTCAATATCGTTGAGTTGAAGCCCTGCTTGTTTTAATGCTTTTGGAATGGCATAAACAGGTCCCATTCCCATAATTCGTGGTTCCAAACCTGCTGCTGCATAAGAAACCAATCTTGCTTCGGGTTCAAGTCCTAATTCTTTTACCATTTCTTCGCTCATTACGATAACGAAAGCTGCGCCATCACTCATCTGAGAAGAGTTTCCTGCTGTTACGCTTCCGCCTTGTGAAAAAACGGGACGAAGTTTTGCCAAGCCCTCAATGGAAGTGTCTTTTCTTGGACCTTCATCCATGATAAAATCGAATTTTTTGGACTGTAATTTTTGGTTTTCATCCACGAAATTGTATTCTACCGGAATCGGAACAATCTGATTTTTAAATTTTCCTTCTTCCAACGCTTTTAATGCTTTCTGATGCGAGTTGAACGCAAATTCATCCTGAACTTCACGGGAAACATTAAATTCCTTTGCCACCGCTTCCGCAGTATATCCCATTCCCCAATAATAATCCGGGTTTGATTTTGCCAAAATAGGATCCGGAACCGGTTTGTAACCGCCCATCGGAATATAACTCATACTTTCTGTTCCTCCCGCAATAATGCAATCTGCCATTCCGGACTGTATTTTTGCCGTAGCAATCGCAATCGCTTCCGAACCCGATGCACAATATCTGTTCACCGTAACGCCCGGAACTTTATCGGTGTTCAATCCCATTAATGAAATTAACCGGGCTACATTTAAGCCCTGTTCGGCTTCCGGCATTGCGTTTCCAACGATCAAATCGTCGATTCTGTCTTTGTCCAATTGCGGAACTTCTGCCATCAGTTTTTCGATAACTGTCGCAGCCAACTCATCCGGACGCGTAAATCGGAGTGAACCTTTCGGTGCTTTACCAACCGCAGTTCTGTATCCTTTGATTATATATGCTGTTTTCATTTTTGTTGTATTTATGTATGAATGTAAAATGTATTTATGATTTTAAAATGTTTCGGTATTAATTTTTTGTTTCAGTTTTGCTAACATATTTTGTATGTGTTTAATTTCAGAGAAGATGGCATTGAAGTCATTATTTTTAAAAAAGTCTAAATCATTTGCAATTAATATTTGAGTTTCAAATTCAAATGATGAACCTAATGTTATATTCAAAAAATGAGAAAATTGTGCATTTGTATCTCTTCCTGCTCCCTCAGCAATATTAGAAGCAATCGAGTATAAACTTCGTCTTGATTGAGATGTTAATCCGAACGTTTCGTCTTTAGGGAAATTTTGTGAAGCAAAGTAAAATACTTTACAAAGTTTCATTGATTTACCCCAAACCTCTAAATCTCTAAAATTATGCATCGTGAATACATTAATACTTTTTACATTGTACAATCAATTCCTCAGCGGTTTCCCCGTTTGTAACATATGCTGGATTCTTTCAAGCGTTTTTCGTTCTCCGCAAAGGGATAGGAATGTTTCTCTTTCGAGATTCAATAGATATCTTTCGGAAACCAGGGTGGGCTCGGAAAGATTTCCACCTACCATTACATTCGCTAATTTATCGGCGATTTTTTTGTCGTATTCGGAGATGTAATTTCCGGCTAACATTTGATCGGTTCCTACGTAGAACATTCCGAGAGCATCTTTTCCAAGAACGGTTACTTTTTGTTCAATAGGTTGCGTGTAACCTTGCTCAGCCAATAGTTTTGCTACTTTTTTGGCTTCGGCAATCTGACGTTTTTTATCAACAACAACGATGTCTTTTCCGTGTTCCAGAATTCCCATGTCGTAGGCCTCGTAAGCGGAAGTGGCTACTTTTGCCATAGCGATATTCATAAATGCATCCCGAAGTCGATTGGTTTTTACATCATCTTTTACAAATTCACGGCAGGTTCTCAAAACAAACTCTTTTGTTCCGCCACCACCAGGAATTACGCCTACTCCCAGTTCTACCAAACCGATGTAGGTTTCGGCAGCGGCAACCACTCGGTCGGCATGCATGGTCATTTCGCAGCCGCCACCCAAAGTCATGGCGTGAGGCGCAACCACCACAGGAACAGAAGAATATCGAACTCTCATCATGGAATTTTGGAAATAGGCAATCGCCATATTCAAATCGTCCCAATCCTGTTCAATCGCCATCATCATAATCATGGCAAGGTTGGCTCCGACAGAGAAATTGGTTCCCTGATTTCCAATGACCAAACCGTCGTATTCTTTTTCGGCTAAATCAATGGCTCTGTTTAATCCGTCTAAAACTTCACCGCCAAGAGAATTCATTTTGGAACGGATTTCGAAATTGATAATTCCGTCGCCTAAATCTTCGATGGCAGCGCCAGAGTTGCTCCAAAGGGTTTTGTTTTTTCTGATGTTATCAAGGATGATGAATGCATCCTGTCCCGGAATTTGGTCATAATTTCCGGAATTTTTATCGTAGAAAATACTTTGACCTTCATCATTTACTTTGTAGAACGATTCCCCTTTTTCGGCTAATTGTTTTGCCCAGTCGGAAACTTCGTAACCGGCTTCTTTCGCCAACTCAATTCCTTTTTGAACGCCAACGGCATCCCAAATTTCAAAAGGTCCGTTTTCCCAACCGAAACCTGCTTTCATGGCATCATCGATTTTGTAAATGTCATCGGAAATTTCAGGAACTTTATGCGAAACGTAAGCAAACATGGCTCCTAAAGACAATCTGTAAAATTCTCCGGCTTTGTCTTTTCCGCCGATTAACACTTTAAAACGATCGATGGGTTTATCAATGCTTTTCGTTAATTCAAGAGTTGGGAAACTTACTTTTCCTTGTGGTTCGTATTCTAAGGTTTCAAGGTTTAATCGAAGAATATCAGATTTTCCATCGGCAGTTTTTACTTTTTTAAAGAAACCTTGTCCGGATTTTGAACCTAAGTAGTTGTTGTTCATCAAAAATTCGATGTAACTCGGCATTGCGAATTGATCTTTAAACAAATCCTGTTCAACACCACTTTCGCGAACGCCATTGGCAACGTGCACCAAAGTATCCAGACCAACCACATCCGCAGTTCGGAAGGTTGCCGATTTTGGACGACCGATAACAGGTCCGGTTAATTTATCCACATCCGAAATGTTTAAACCTAATTTCTGAATGGTGTGGAAAATATTCATAATTCCGAAAACACCAATTCTGTTGGCGATAAATGCTGGGGTGTCTTTTGCTAAAACGGTTGTTTTTCCTAAGAATTTTGCACCATATTCCATATAGAATTTCACAATTTCAGGATCGGTATCCGGAGTTGGAATAATTTCTAAAAGCGGCAAATATCGAACCGGATTAAAGAAGTGTGTTCCTGCGAAATATTTTTTGAAATCTTCGCTACGTCCTTCTGTAAGGAAGTGAATCGGGATTCCCGAAGTGTTGGAAGAAACCAAAGTTCCCGGTTTACGGAACTGTTCGATTTTTTCGTAAACGGATTTTTTAATGTCTAATCTTTCCACGACCACTTCAATAATCCAGTCGGTATCTTTGATTTTTTTCAGGTCATCATCAAAGTTTCCAACGGAAATACGGTCTGCAAATTTCGGAGAATAGAGCAGTGCCGGACTTGCTTTCTGAAGTTTGACGAAGTTTTCCTGTGCAATTCTGTTTCGCACGGATTTATCTTCCAGGGTCAAACCTTTTTTCTGTTCCGCTTCGGTCAGTTCAAAAGGAAAGATATCGAGCAGTAAAACTTCCACGCCGATGTTGGCAAAGTGTGCAGCAATACCGCTTCCCATAATTCCCGAACCGAGAACGGTAACGTGTTTGATTCGTCTTTTCATTATCAGGGTTTGTTAAATATTATTTTTTATTCAGTTTTTTATTATTCAGTTCTGTTGAAATTTTCATGATTTCGGACATTACTTCTTTAAAGGTTTCCAGCCGTTCTGGAGAAATACGTTCCATCACTTTTTTATTGAAATTCACCACAATATCTTTGGAAATGCTGCGATAGGTTTCCCCTTTTTCAGTCAATTTTATGATGACTTCTCGTTTATCGGTGGTTGTTTTTTCTTTGTAGATGTAGCCGTTGTCTTCCAGAAGTTTTATAATTCTGGTAAGAGAAGTGGGTTCAATGGCCATTTTCGGACCAAGGTTGGTACTTCTTGTTCCTTCTTTCGGATCGATTTTAAGCAGTGTAAGTGCTTGAACAGCAGTTGAATCATATTCCTGAGCCATGTCTGAATACATTTTCTGCACGGCAATCCAGGTTTGCTTTAATATAAGATCTATATTTTCTACTTTTTCATTCATATCTCTTCCCATTTTGCATCTGTAAATGTGATTTTTCCAAATATAATAATATTATGCATGCATAATACTTTTGTTCATTGTAAATCATTTAAACATTTGAAATACAGTAAATTAAATATTATGAAAAGCATAATATATATTGGTTTTTACTTAAAATAAGGATCAGGAAAATACAGTATTAACGGTAGTTTTTCAGGAATTCGGAGATTTCTGAAAAGTTTCTGAAATCATGACAAATGTCATCCTTTTTTATTCGCCAAAACCCGTCATGAAATTGGAATTCAAATGCAGACCAGTTTTTTTGATGATTTTTCTGGAGAAAAGAGTAGAGCATTTCTTTTTCAAAATCAGGGGCTGAAATTCGGGGAGCTGCAAATGACGCATCGAAGTTGAAAAGCTGCGGTTTTACGAGTTCCTGATGTTGTGAAAGAATATCTTCGGCAATTCCGGTATAGAGCTGCCGATTTTTTATGTACCATATTTTATCCGCAAATTCTTTTGCCAAACGCCAGTCGTGTGAAGAAAATAAGATTAATTTATTTTGTTCTTTTGCTAATTTTCGAAGGAGTTGTAGTATACTAATTTTGTTTTCTTCATCCAGATGTGTGGTGGGTTCATCGAGAATAATGAAGGGAGAATTTTGAGCCAAAGCTCTACCTATAAATGCTTTCTGAAGATTTCCGTCAGAAAGTTTTACCAAAGGAAGATCTTGATATTCAGTAAGATTCAACCCGTGAATAATGTGCTGAACTTCGGATTTATCTTCCTGATTCAATTCGAAATAGTAAGGATAATGAATGTATTTCCCCAAAGAAATCAAATCGGTTGTAGTATAGTTTGTCGGTATTTGCGCTTTGGAAAAAACGATGGCAATCTGTGCTGCAATTTCCTTTGCAGAAAGGGTTCTTATGTTTTTTCCATTTAAAAAAATGCTTCCGTTCAATGTTGGAATTTGGTTGAGAATACTTTTGATTAAAGTGGTTTTTCCGGTTCCGTTGTTTCCAATCAGCAGGCAGACTTCACCCAGATTCAGTTCTGCATTCGCCGATTGAATCAGGGGAGAATGGTAGCCAATTTCGGTATGTTCAAGTTTCAGAAACATTTTATGCATTGTTTTTTTTCAGCATCATGGCAAGAATTACCGGAATTCCAAATAGAGAAGTGATGACATTTATAGGCAGTTTGGTGATTTCCGAAACAGAAGAAAAGACTTCCATAATCAGGATTCCCAAAACCATATTCAAAATCCATTGCTGCCATAGTTTCGAAGGATTGTAAAGCATTCTGCAAAAGTGCGGAACTACAATTCCGATGAACAGAACCGGTCCCATAAAAGCCGTTACAGAAGCCGAAAGCAAAGACGAAGCCACAATTACAGAATATTTTAAAAGCGTGAGATTCACACCGAAACTTTGTGCGTAAGCAGTTCCCAGTGCATTTCCGATTAATGGTTTAATGGTTTTGAAACTGATGAACATTCCGATCAATACAATCAAAGTAAGGATGATAATCTGGTTGGTGGTAACCATATTATTTGCCCCGAAACTCCAGAGAATATAATTTTTAAGACTTTGATTATCAGCATATAATTGCAGAATTGAAATTACTGCGCCTGCCAAAGCTGAAATCAGAAATCCGAAAATAATTAGAAAAGATTTATCCTGAAACCGCTTCGAAAATCCGAGTAAAACAATCATCAGCAGTAAACTTCCGAGAATTGCGGAAATGCTGAGAAAACTATTCTGTAAAAATTCGGGGAGCACCACATCCTGTGACAAAAAAATATAAAAAGCAACCGCCAGACTTGCCGCCGAAGTAATTCCCAGAACCGACGGTCCTGCCAAAGGATTCTGAAAATATTCTTGCAAAAGAAATCCAGAAGTCGGAATGGAAATTCCTGCCAGCAAAACCACCAGAGTACGATTTATCCGGAGTTCCACAACCTGAGATTGATCCGTATTTCCCAAAAAATCCGAAAAGTTGAGTGTGGCAAAACCCGTATTCAGATTCCAGAAAACGGTCAGCAGCAGCAACGCTACCAAAATCACCATCAGCAATCTGAAATTCCGGATCATTATGGCGTAGAAAATTTATTGAAAAGAATTAATCTTGGCATCCAGTTCTTCTTTGGTAATTGAACCGTTGATTTCCTGCGTTTTATCACCTTTTTTCATATAGGTAGATGGAATGGTTTCCCCTTTCCAAGTCTTAAAATTTGAAGCGAAAAACGGAGGATTAAGAAGATTTCCGTCCAGCAAAATGGTTTCTTTTGCAATGCCGTGTTCTTCAACAAAATTCTTCACATCGGTATCCCAAATGGTTTTTTCGTCCAGACTGATAAAAGTAAATTTCACGGGCTGATCTTTCAAAGTTTCCATTTTTTCTTTAAAATGCGGGATCTCACGAACGCATGGTCCGCACCAAGTGGCAAAAAAGTTGGTCACGTAAAGCGTGTCGTTTTTATTTCCGTTCAGAAGTTTTGAGGTTTGCTCCGGCGTGTATTCCACCGCAACAAAGGGGCTGATATTTTCAGGAACTGAAGTTTCAGTGATGGTTGCAGAATCTGCAGAAACACTTTCTTCAACTACTTTTGTTTCTTTTTTGCACGAGAAAAGCATGAATATTGTGACGAAAGGCAAAGCCAACTTTTTCATTGGATAATATTTTATATTTTTGAATTTAGATTATGGAAGACAATTTACTGAAAGCAAAACGGCTTACTTTTTATCCGCTAAAATTAGAGAAAAAACAACAACTTACCAAAAGCACGTATGCGCTGGAACTCAGCATTCCTGAAGATTTAAAACAAATTTTCAGGTTTCAGGCAGGGCAGTATGTTCCTGTTCAGTACGAATTTCAGGGAAAAATTTTCGTTAATGATTATTCCATGACTTCCGCGCCGTACGAAGAAAAACTGAGTCTCGGAATAAAAGTAAATTCACCGGAAAGTTCCGCCAATGCCATTATTGATAAAAATATCGGCGATGTTTTATGGGTTGCACCACCACAGGGAAGGTTTACACTGGTTTCAAAACCGCATGAATTCCGTACAATATTGGGATTTGCAGGCGGAATCGGGATTACACCGATTTTAAGTCATTTCAAAAATATTCTTCACAACGAACCCAGAACACGGCTTTTTCTTTTTTATAGCAACCGGAATCGGGAGGAAATTGCCTTTCATCATGAATTGCATGAATTGGTGGATCAGTACGGAGAACGGTTGCAGGTTTATTATTTTCTTTCACAGGAAAATCCTGGAAATCACTTAACTTTCGGCAGGATTGATGAACATAAATTAGAACTCATTATCAACCAGATTTTGCATTTGGACGATACCGATGAAGAATCCACCATTTGGGATTCGGTAGATGAAGTGTTGATTTGCGGCAAAGGAGAAATGATTAAAACCCTTGCCAATGCTTGCTTTGATAATGGAATTCCGAAAAAAAATATTCATTTTGAACTTTTTCAGGAATTTAATGAAGATATTTACCCTCAGGAAAATATTTTTCCGCTGGTGGAAAATATTGAAGTTGATTTTAAATTATTCAATCAGGAATATACAACCCAACTGGCAAACAATAAAACGCGGTTGCTGCAACAGTTACTGATTCAGAAATATCCCGTTCCCTATTCCTGTAAATCAGGAATTTGCGGAAGTTGCGAATGCAAACTGATTGAAGGGGAAGTTGAACTTCTTGAAAATGAATATTTAACAGAAAAAGAAGTGGAATCAGGACATATTCTGGCATGCATGTCGGTTGTGTTAAGCAAGAAAATAAAAGTAGATTTTGATTTGATTTGAAAAAAATCCAAAACATAGTAAAAACTTTGTTCAATGTGACGGAAGTGGCTGTTCTGCTGATGATTCTGGCGAATATCTGGGTATTTGCCTTAACCAACGGAAGAACCTATACCCGTATTTCTAAGGTTCCGCCTCGGGAAACCGCTTTGGTTTTGGGCACATCTCCCAGAATGAAATCCGGTATGGCAAATCCATATTTCGTGTCGAGAATGGATGCAGCTTCACTATTATATCATCACGGAAAAATAAAAAAAATTATCGTGAGCGGTGAAAAAAGCAAAGGATATGATGAACCTGCTGCCATGAAAAATTACCTCGTTTATCAGGAAGGCGTGCCGGAAGAAATCATCACAGAAGATCCAAAAGGATTCAAAACACAAATGTCCATTAATAACTGCAAAAATGTGTACAAACAGAATAATGTGATTATTGTTTCACAAGGATTTCATAATCTGCGCGCACTCTTTTATGCGCGGAACAACAGCATGAATGCTTTGGGTTTTGATGCGCAGGATGTAGACAGAAAGGAGAGTTTCTACCGCAACCAATCCCGGGAATTTCTGGCAAGAGTACTGGCTGTGGTGTATTATATTTTCGGAATTGAGAATCGGGTTTAATTTAAAGTTTAAATTTAATTTGTTTATTTTAAACATATGATAATCATTAATTTATAAAAATTATATATTATTTTGCTTTAAGTAAAAATATCCTTGAATTTTCTCTTTTACAAAACGCGTAAAAAGTCTATATTTGTAAAAACAAACTACAATGCTCGTAATAGGAATTGCCGGTGGAACTGGAAGTGGAAAAACAACGGTAGTAAACAAAATCCTTCAGCAACTGAATGCCGAAGGTGTGAATGTTCTTTCTCAGGATAATTATTATCACAACAACGAACATCTCTCTTTAACAGAACGTGAAAAACTGAACTACGATCACCCGAAATCCATTGATTTTGATTTGCTGATTGACCATGTAAAAACCCTCAAAAGCGGACAAAGTATTGAGCAGCCACTCTACAGTTTCGTTACCCATTCCAGAACCGGAGATTTTGTAACAGTTGAACCCAAAAATGTTTTGATTGTTGAAGGAATTTTGGTGCTTACCAATCCCGAACTTTTGAAAGAATATGATCTGAAAGTATTTGTACACGCCGATTCCGATGAACGTTTGATTCGCAGAATCAGAAGAGATACGCAGGAAAGAGGTCGTGATCTGAGCGAAGTTTTACATCGTTACCAAACGACTTTAAAGCCTATGCATCAGGAGTTTATAGAGCCGTCTAAGAACGAAGCGGATCTCATCGTTCCGAATATGAAACACAACAATGTAGCCATTGATTTTCTGACGACTGTGATTAACAATTCACTTAAAAAAGTTCATTAAAAATGGATCAGAATCTGATAAAAGACATCAAACCGCAATCGCCAACCTGGAAATTTATCCGGAAATATATTCTGAATAAATATACGGTAACACTTGTACTTTTTTTAGGTTGGATGACGTTTTTTGACAGTACTTCGTTTCTGGTAATCAATGAGTTAAATCAGGAAATTAAAAAGTATGAAGATCAGCTTCAATACTACAAAACCGAATATGAAAAAAATGATGCTTTCTACAAAAAGCTCATGAACAATAAGGAAGAAAAAGAAAAATTCGCCCGGGAAAATTATTTTATGAAAAAACCGAACGAAGAAATTTTTATCCTTGTTGCGGACAGTACAAATATTCAGAAAAAATAGGTTAAATACAAGTTAATCAATCTACTATGTTCAAAAAGGTTACGCTTCAGGATTGGGAAGATGTTGTAAAAAAACAACTGAAAACCGATGATATTTACGCCATATTGCAAAAAGAAAATCTCGAAGGACTTTCTGTAAAACCCTATTACGATTCCGTATCGAAACCTTTACAAAATCTTCCGAAAGTGGAAGAAAGTACGCATTTGGTTGCCAAATATCATTCAAGTCTGGAAGGTGAAGTCTATGCTTTTCTTTTGGATGAAAATGTAGAAGGTTTGGAAGATAAATCATTGTTTATCAATAATAAAGAACTTGCAGAACACATTAGCCCTTCTGAAGATGACCGTTATTTTTCGCTGATTGATGTTTTCGATGAAAAGAGCGGAACACTAAACTTACAACTCGCAAAAGAACTTCTTGCCAAAGATTTTCAGCGGAATATTGCGGTAGATATTTCCTTTCATCAGAACGGTGGAGCTTCGATCATACAGCAGATTGCGATTGTGCTTGCGAAAGTAAAAGAACTTGTAGAAGTTTTTGGCAGCGAAATTTTCCAAAAAATTATTTTTAAAGTAGCGATCGGAAGCAACTATTTTTTTGAAATTGCAAAAATCCGCGCATTAAAACTCACGTTCAATCAGCTTACAAAAGAACACGGCTTGAACGAAATTCCGTATATTTTTGCAGAAACTTCCCTGCGAAATAAAACGGTTCACGATGAAGAAAACAACTTGATCCGTTCTACTCTGGAACTGGCAGCCGGAATGATTGGCGGTGCCGATGCCGTATTTTCCAATGATTATAAAATTGATAACGGAAACGAACTTTCCGATGAAATTTCCTTCAAACAGCAGATTGTTTTGGCGTATGAAAGCATTATAAATGTTTTTGAAGACGCCGCAAACGGTAGTTATTATGTGGAAGATCTTACCGGACAGATGGCAGAAAAATCCTGGCAATACTTTCTGGAAATTGAAAATAACGGTGGTTATATTGAAAATTTAAAAACAGGAAAAATTCAGAAAGATATTTACAATCAGGCAGTTGCAGAACAAAACTGGGTGAAAGACGGAAAAATAAAACTCATCGGAATCAATCTTTATCCTACTCTGGAGACCAAAACTTCCGCCGAGGATTTGTATTCTGAAAATGAAATCAAAGAAGTACGCTGGTCCGAAATGTATGAATAAAAAGTCTGTAAGTCTTTTTTTTTGAAATGAAAATCAGTTTTCAATAATTCAGCCACGAAGTGGCGAAATCAACAGCATAGGGCAGCGCCCTATGAATACAGAAATATTAAATTTGTCAAGCCCTGAAAGGGCGAAATCAGTAGCATAGTGCAACGCCCTATGAATACAGTAATATTAAATTTGTCAAGCCCTGAAAGGGCGAAATCAACAGCATAGGGCAACGCCCTATGAATAAAGAAATATTAAATTTGTTAAGCCCTGAAAGGGCGAAATCAATAGCATTGGCTGAAACTCGACAAAAAAAGAAAAATCGTTGTTCATTGATATGATTTTTTCAAAAATCTTCTTTATAATCATATCCGTTTCTCTTGTTTCCTGTGAAGTAAGAAAATATGATTATTTTAAACTTTCCAAATTTAGGAAGAATAATTATCAGCTCGACATCAATTCCAAAAAATATAATCTTTCCAATATTATTCCTCATAAAGGCAATGTTTTTCGGGTAAAAATTGACAGAAAGAATAAAATTGTGTTGGTCCAAACGATTGAAAAACCTGAATTTATTACGTTAAAATCAATTTCAGATTCGATAAAAAACGATTACTTAAATTTTACTGTAATATATGGTTTACCCTTTTTTAAAGAGACTTTTGCAGATGTATTTATAGAAAAAAAAGCAATAGATTCTTTGAATGTTTTGAAATGGCCAACATCTTGTAATGCTAGTGAAGGATTAATAATAAGAATAAAAGATTAGTGCATTCGTGGCAACTCTAAATAAAGATATACAAAATTACATCCATGCAAATCTCAATGCAGATTTGCATTCTCTTTTATTGAAAAAATCGCCATTTCCGGAAGTTTCGATGTTGGAAATTGTTCAGCAAATTAAAGGAAGAAAAGTGGCAGAAAAAAAGTTTCCGTTTCTGTTGAAAGAAGGAATTATTTTTCCGCCCAATCTCAATTTAGAGCAGGCAAGTTCTCAAGCAACAGCCCACTATAAAATGGCTTTGGTAAAGGGAAAATCAATGGTTGATCTTACCTGTGGATTTGGAATTGATGCTTTTTTTCTTTCTCAAAATTTTGAGCAAACCGTTTTGGTGGAACAGAACACAGCCTTAGCTGAAATTGTTCAGCATAACTGGGAAATTCTCAACCGGAAAGCCGTTTTTAAAAATGAATCGCTGGAAGAATTTTTGAAAACCAATCAACAGCAATTTGATTTAATTTATCTCGATCCGGCAAGAAGAGACGAACACCAGAATAAAGTTTTTCTTCTTGAAGATTTGAGTCCGAATCTTATTTATATTCAGGATATTTTGTTGAAAAAAAGCAAAAATATTCTGGTGAAACTTTCTCCGCTGATTGATCTTTCCTATTTGGTTTCAACAATAAAAAATATCGTAGAAATTCATATTATCGCTGTAAAAAATGACGTAAAGGAAGTGTTGGTTTTAATGAATGAAGAAAAATCTTCCAAAGAAATTTTGATTTGTGGTGTAAATCTGGAAACTCAGGAACCGGATTTTCAGTTTTATTTTCATGAAATTTCCACTGCAAATGCTGAGTTTTCTGAGCCAGAAACCTATCTGTATATTCCCAATAATTCAGTGTTAAAGTCGGGCGCGTTTAATCTGCTTGCACAAAAATTCGGCATTCAAAAACTGCATCCGAATACGCATTTATATACTTCAAATCAATTCATTGAAACTTTTCCGGGAAGAGTTTTAAAGATGGAAACTATTGATGCCAAACATTTGCAAAAAGGCCAAAAATTCAATATTATCACCAAAAATTATCCGTTAAAACCGGATGCAGTAAAGAAAAAATACGGTTTGAAAGATGGTGGAAATCAGTACTTAATTTTCACTCAGTCTAAACAAGGGAAAATCATCCTGAAATCAGCCGAAAACTAAAATAAAATTTGTAGCGAAAACCAATATTTCTTACTTTTGGAAATTAAATAAACAGGAATGAAAAAAACACTTTTAGCATTAGCAGTTGCTTCTTTGGTCATCAGTTGTAAAAAGATTTCGCAGGGAGAAAATCATGCGGTAATTAAAATTGAAGACGGCGTGGAACGTTATGATGATGCGCATCAGGGAGGAGACGAATTTGCAGCAAAATCTTCTGCTGGAGCACACGGCGCACATGCTGCCAAAACTGAAGTAAAAGTGGATCTTAACGGACAAACACTTACCGCTTATGAAAACGGTTTGGAGCAGGGATTGATAAATTTTCTTAAAAGTGGTGGATATACTTCTGCTGCAGACGATGCCGCTTTGAAAGATAAATGGTTCGATTTTGATAATGTAAACTTTAAAATGGGTTCCTCAAATCAGTTGGAAGCCGGATCCGAAGCACAGGTTCAAAATCTTGCAAAAATCCTGAAAGCATATCCTGATGCCAAAATTAAAATCGGCGGTTATACCGATAAAACCGGAGATGATGCAGGAAATTTGAAATTATCTCAGGAAAGAGCAAATTTTATCAAAACTGAACTTTCTAAATTGGGTGTTGGCGCGCAAGTAGTGGGAGCAGAAGGTTACGGAAGTAAATTTGCCACCGTAGCAGCAGATAAATCCGATGCGGAAAGAGCGGTAGACAGAAGAATGGCTGTTCGTTTTACCAAATAGTAAAAACAAAATCTATATTGAATGTCTTGCTTCAGCAAGGCATTTTTTTTATATTTGAATAAAGGTAAATTAACCTTAAACCTTGAACTTTAAACCTAAAATATATCTTTCATGCAAGAAACCCTTCAATACATCAACGATCATAAACAACGCTTCGTTGATGAACTTTTTGAACTTCTGAGAATTCCATCCATCAGTGCAGATTCCGCCTATAAAAACGATGTTTTAGAATGCGCCGATCTCGTGGCAAAATTTTTAACAGACGGAGGAGCAGATCAGGTAGAAGTTTGCCAGACCAAAGGAAATCCGATTGTATACGGAGAAAAGCTGATTGATCCTGCATTGCCAACAGTTTTGGTGTACGGTCATTATGATGTACAACCTCCGGATCCTTTGAATTTATGGAAAAAACCACCTTTTGAACCCTATATCGAAAAAACAGAACTTCATCCCGACGGTGCTATTTTTGCCAGAGGTTCTGCTGATGATAAAGGACAGTTTTTCATGCACATCAAAGCGTTTGAAGCGATGATGAAAACCGGAACTTTGGCGTGTAATGTGAAATTCATTCTCGAAGGAGAAGAAGAAGTAGGATCTGTAAGTCTTGGTGATTGGGTAAGCGAAAACAAAGACAAACTGAAATGCGATTGTATTCTGATTTCCGATACGCATATTTATTCCAACGAACAGCCAACAGTAACCACCGGACTTCGCGGTTTAAGTTATGTGGAAGTAGAAGTGGAAGGGCCAAACCGTGACCTGCATTCCGGATTGTATGGCGGTGCCGTTCCGAATCCGATTCATGTTCTCAGCAGAATGATTGCAAAATTGATTGATGAAAACGGGCATATCACTATCGACGGATTTTATGATAACGTAGAAGTGGTTTCCGATGAAGAACGTGCCGAAATGAATAAATTAAAAGATAATCCTGAAGAATTTAAAAATTCAATCGGATTAAAAGGAGTAGAAGGTGAAAAAGGGTACACCACGCTCGAAAGAACTTCCATTCGTCCGACCTTAGACTGCAACGGAATTTGGGGCGGTTATACAGGAGAAGGCGCAAAAACCGTAATTCCTTCCAAAGTGCATGCAAAGATTTCAATGCGTTTGGTTCCGTATCAGACTCCGGAAGAAATCACCGAAAAATTCACCAAATATTTTGAGAAAATTGCTCCGGATAATGTGAAAGTAAAAGTAACGCCGCACCACGGTGGAATGCCGTATGTTTTGCCCAGCGATACCAAAGAATTCCTTGCGGCCAAACAAGCGATGGAAACCGCTTTCGGAAAAGAAGTACTGCCATACAGAAGCGGAGGAAGTATTCCGATTACGGCAATGTTTGAAAAAGTTTTGGGAGCAAAATCAGTATTGATGGGATTTGGTTTGGATTCCGATGCCATTCATTCACCAAATGAACATTACGGTCTCTTCAATTTTTATAAAGGAATTGAAAGTATTCCGCTCTTTTTTGAAAATTATGCGAAAGCATAAGTTAGTACACAAAAAAATCCCGAAACGAAAAGTTTCGGGATTTTTTATGATTTGCTATTAAATTTGAATTTTTTAATCCAATAAAACTGCAAATAAAAAATTCAACTTACGCCAGTTTCTTGGAATCTGCTACAAACTGAGCCAAACCTTTATCGGTTAAAGGATGATTCAGCAAACTCAAAATCGGAGGAAGCGGTGATGTGATGACATCTGCACCAATTTTCGCACAGTTGATGATGTGCATTGAATTTCTGATGGATGCTGCCAGAATTTCTGTTGGATAGTCGTAATTATCGAAAATCACACGGATTTCTTCGATTAATCCAAGACCGTCGGTAGAAATATCATCCAATCTTCCCAAAAAAGGGGAAACATAAGTTGCTCCGGCTTTTGCCGCAAGAAGTGCCTGTCCCGCAGAAAAAATCAGGGTACAATTGGTTTTGATTCCTTTATCGGAAAAATATTTTAATGCTTTTACACCGTCTTTAATCATGGGGATTTTTACCACAATATTCGGGTGAATGGCGGCGAGTTCTTCGCCTTCTTTTATCATTTCTTCATAGGTGGTGGAGAGCACTTCTGCCGAAATATCGCCATCCACAATTTCGCAAATGGTTTTGTAATGCTGTAAAATGGCGTTGGTTCCGCTGATTCCTTCTTTTGCCATTAGCGAAGGATTGGTGGTTACGCCATCGAGAATTCCTAAATCCTGTGCTTCACGAATTTGATCTAAATTGGCGGTGTCAATAAAAAATTTCATTTAAACGTAAGGTTTTTGTATTTCCACAAAGATACTTTAATTGTTTGTAAACTGAAAGAAGTATCCATAAACAAAAAATCCCGACTAAAGTCGGGACTAAAGATATTATTTAGGAATTAAATATTTTTAAGCACCAAGGGCTTTTGCCAAAGCAACTGCCTGTTGATTACTGGGATCATACTGAAGCGATTTTGCAATAAATTCTTTTGCTTTTTCCGGATTGGTCTGCTGTTCCGAGAACGCGATAAAAAAGTAGGCGTATGCCAAATTTTGTTTGTTGGCTTCCACTTCTTCAGGTTTTACTTTTGCGATATACTGTTCGTATGCCAGTTTTGCATTTTCATTATCCTGAGCAGACTGATAAGCGTATGCCTGGCTGTAATAGGAGGGAGCCCAATCCGGCAACAATGTTGAAATCTGTTTCCAGGTAGCCACTGCTTCCGGCCAGTTTTTATTATTTTGATATTCCGTAGCCAATTTTGCCAGTGCTTCCGTATCGTCCGGTTTGGCGGCAATCTGTTTTTTCAATGCATCAATTGTAGGATTAACAGTTTGAAAATCCTGTACCGGATCCGTTTGATTTAAAGTATCGGCAACTGTATTTTGTGCACCCACAAAAACTCCGGTAGATAAGGTAAGGGCAAATAAAGCAAGTTTGATATTCAATTTTGTCGTTTTCATCTTAAATAATTTTGAGGGTTTAATATGGGGAGTAACACAAGAATAATTCCATAAAACTATTTTTTTTAGAAGTATTAACGTTTTTAAACCCATCTTAACACGAAATTAGAATTTCTTAAAACAATCTTAAAAACTTCAACTTTTTCTATAAAAATCTAAAGAGACTCCGGTTTTAGCCCCTATCTTTGCATCACACAATTTTATGTTATGAATGTACTTTTGGCATCTACATCAACCTTATATGGTGGAAATTATTTGGAATATCTTTCCAATCCCGTTTCGGAACTCTTTCAGGGAATTGATGAAATTCTCTTTATTCCTTTTGCCAGACCAAGCGGAATTTCACATGAAGCCTATACCGAAAAAGCAGCCGCTTTTTTCTCTACACGCAATATCAAGGTGAAAGGTCTTCACGAATTTGAAGATAAAAAAGTGGCAATTAATAAGGCAAAAGGATTTTTCACCGGTGGTGGAAATACTTTTCTTTTGGTGAAAACATTGTACGAAGAAGGAATAATGGAGATTTTGAAAGAAAATGTGGAATCCGGAAAACCTTATCTCGGTTGCAGTGCAGGCAGCAATATTGGAGGAATTAATATGAAAACCACCAATGATATGCCGATTGTTTATCCGCCAAGTTTTGATACGATGGGATTGGTTCCGTTTAACATCAATCCGCATTATCTGGATCCGAATCCTTTGGTGAAGCACAACGGGGAAACCAGAGAAACGAGAATAAAAGAATTTTTAACTCAAAATGACACGAAAGTAATCGGACTTCGGGAAGGAAACTGGATTCGACGGAAAGAGCATAAAATCTGGGTGGAAGGATCCGAACTTACCCGCATTTTTGAAAAAGGAAAAGAACCTTACGAAATCGAATCTGGAACAATGTTGTAGTATAGTTAAAGTATAGTATTCATTCATTCCAATGCTTTATAAGGATTTGTAGAAGTTTATCCGGACATTTGATGATGCGCTGGGTTTCTGCATGAAGAAAATACAACGTAGTGGAAGCCTCAGTGATTTTCTCATTCTCTTCGTTGAAAATTTCATATTCAAACACAATTCTTACGCCCGGAATCGTTCGGATATAGGTATGGATGGTAAGTAACTGGTCATAAAGTGCAGGTTTTAAATACTTAATTTTATACTCTGAAACCGGCAGCCAAATTCCGCGATTCTCAATTTCGCTGTAAGGCAATCCGAGCGTGCGAAAAAGCTCCACTCTGGCTACTTCAAAGTACTCTGCATAGTTGCCGTAATACACATATTTCATGGGATCTGTTTCCCCGTAACGTACTCTTAATGTGTGGGTTGTGTGTATCATCTGAAAGCCTTTATTATACATACAAATATATTTTTAAAAAATCAATACATCAAATGTTTTTTTTTGCTAATTTTAATATTCATATTTGTATCCCCTATAAATTAAAAATCATTGTGGATTAATTGCAGCTGAAACATGAACGAAAATTTAGTCTTGATTTGGGATAAATGCCTTCATTTTATGAAGGATAATCTCAATGCAGCGGAAGAAAATTCCGATATAAAAAAACTCGAAAACTCTTTCGACCTTTTGTTTGATAAAGTGCAGCCAATTTCTTTGGTTGACAATAATCTTACGTTGATGGTTCCGAGTGATTTTTATAAGGAATACATCGAAGACAATTATTTGTCTTTGCTATCGGCTGCACTCAAGAAAAATATAGGAAAAGGCGTGAAATTATGGTATTCCGTAATGGAAAACAAACCGGTTGGAAAAGAAAAGCAGATCACCGTAAATGTGAAAGGCAATACGGTTTCCAAACCTAAAATTCAGGAAACGCTTCCGCATAATTTCCAGAGCAATATTGTGAATCCGTTTGTGGTTCCGGGAATAAAAAAAGTAAACATTGATTCCAATCTTAAGGCTGATTTTTCATTCGACAATTATGTAGAAGGAGAATGCAACAAATTTGCTTCTACCGTTGCAAAATCCATTGCAAAACGTCCGGGAGCAACCGCATTCAACCCATTGTTTTTACATGGTGGTTTTGGTGTTGGAAAAACACATTTGGGGCACGCTGTTGGTCTTGAAGTAAAAAGCCTTTTTCCGGATAAAGTGGTGCTTTATCTTTCATCAGAAAAATTTATCCAGCAGTTTGTTTCCGCTGCAAAAGCGCATAAACAGACAGAATTTGCCAATTTTTATCAGATGGTGGATGTCCTGATTATCGATGATATTCAGTTTCTTTCCGGAAAATCGGCAACGCAGGATTCTTTCTTCCACATTTTCGATTATCTGCACCAGAACGGCAAACAGATTATTTTAACTTCCGACCGTGCACCTGTAGATATTATGGATACGCAGGAACGTATTGTTTCCCGTTTCAAATGGGGATTAACAGCGGAAATTAAAGCACCGGATTTTGATACCAGAAGAAAAATTATCATTGATAAACTAAGCCGCGACGGAATTGTTTTAACCGATGATATGCTGGATTTCCTGGCATCCGAAGTGAAGAGTTCGGTAAGAGATTTAATCGGTGTCATCAATTCTGTAATTGCGTATTCTACCATTTACAAATCGGATCTTACGCTGGATCTTCTGAAAGAAACCATCAGCAAGATCGCCTCAAACAAAAAGAAAATTATCAATATTCCCTACATTCAGGAAGTGGTTTGCGACTATTTCGGAATCAAAAGAGAAGACTTGCTTTCCAAAACCAGAAGAAGAGAAATCGCCCTTCCGCGCCAATTGGCGATGTATTTTGCAAAGGAATACACCAATTCCACATTTTCCAAAATCGGGGAAGAAATGGGTGGTAAAGACCATTCAACGGTAATGTACGCCTGTGAAACCATTAAGGATGTTTCGAAAATTGATAAAGAGATAAAAAAATACGTCAAAGAATTGACCGAAAAAATAAAACAGTAAATAATGTGGAAGTGAAGAGTAGTGATATTCTTCATTTTTTTTAACACCCCGTCTTCAAAAATTCTTAATTTTTGAATCCACCCCTCTGAAAGAGGGGAATTCTCAAAACTTAAAGATCTTTAAAATTACAATATGAAAATATTAATGGTTTGCCTCGGAAATATTTGCAGAAGTCCTTTAGCAGAAGGAATTATGAAAACCAAACTTCCGGAAAATTTTGTGGTGGATTCCGCAGGAACGATTGCACTTCATGAGGGAGAAGAACCAGACCGAAGAGCCATCATTACTGCCGGAAACAATGGCGTAGATATTTCTAATCAACGTTCAAGGCCTATCAGTAAAGCGGATTTGGATCATTTTGATGTGATTTACTGTATGGATCTGCATAATTTTGAAGATGTAATTTCCATGGCGACAAATGAAGAACAGCGTGGCAAAATTAAACTTTTGCTTCAGGAAGCCGGAAATCATACAACGGGAGAAGTTCCCGATCCTTTTTATGGTGATATGTATGATTTTGAAAAGGTTTTTGAACTTTTGGACCGCAGTTGCGGAATTGTTGCCGAGAAACTTTTGCAGAAGTAAGAGACTGTTTAAATTTTACCGAATTTTTTTTATATAGTATCAGAAAATCATCTTTGCTAAATTTAAACATCCTCTAAGAAGTTCCAAAAATTGTTAAAGCAGTCCTTTTTCGATTGCTATTTTTACTAACCCTGCCGTATTTCTGGCGCCTAACTTTTGGAGGAGGTTGCTGCGGTGTGCTTCGATTGCTTTTGGCGTTACAAAAAGTTTTTCGGAAATCTCCTCGGTTGTTAGTTCATCTACAATTAGTTTCAGCACTTCCTTTTCCCGATTTGTTAATTTAGGATTGGAAGAAAAACTTGTGTTTTCTATACCTAATCCGGATTGGAGAAATCTTTCCTGTAGAACAGGGGATAGGTATAAAGCATCTTTCAAGGCGGTTTCAACGGCTTTTATAATTTCTACAGGCGTGGTATTTTTTAATAAAAATCCTTTTGCTCCGTTTTTAATAATCTGGCGCACAATCATGGGATCATCATAACTGGAAAGGGCAATAATTTTGAGTGTCGGGAGAAGATTCAGAATTTCTTTTGCGGCAATAGTTCCAGATCCATCCTGAAGGTTAATATCCAACAAAAGTACATCGGGCTTATCTTTTTCAATATTTTCTATTGTTTGTGAAATGGAGGCGTACCCCGCGCAAATTTCGTAGTTGGGATAAGCGATAAACATTGTTTTTAAACCTTCGATAATCATAGAGTGATCGTCTGTAACAGCAATTTTAGTCATCATTATTTTGCTTTTATTTTAAGGGAATGCTGATAAGTATGCAGGTGCCTTTTTCTGAAGATTCAATTTCAAACTTTGCATCAAGATATTTGATTCTGCTTTCAATATTTTGCAATCCTATTCCTTTTTGTTTTTTTTCTCGGTGAAATCCTTTTCCATTATCTTCAACAGTGATGGTTAAAAAATTTTCAAAATGGTTGCATTGTATCCATGCTTCATTTGCAAGTGAATGTTTTCGGATGTTGGCAACTAGTTCCTGAACAATTCTGTAAATTGTCGTTTCTTTCTGTAAAGAAAATTCGCAATGGGAACCAAACCATTCATAATGAATGGAAATCGACGGGTCAGACATTTTCATGCAATATTGATGCAATGCTCCGGAGAGCCCAAAATGCGATATCGAATTCAGCGAAAGATTATGCGAGATATTTCTTATTTGATCGCAGGTATGATCGATCATTTTTACCATAATGGGAACTGCGGATACAACGACCGGAGAATCTGAAATGTTTTCAATCGCCATCAATTGGAATTTAATCGCGGATAAATCACCGCTAACGCCGTCGTGAAGATCTTCAGCAATTCGTTTTCTTTCATTTTCTTCCCCTTCAATAAGGAATTTAAGTTTTGTAATTTCAAGATTTCGTTCCGAAAGAACCACTTTATTTTTTTGATTAATCGTTTCATCATTAATGAGTTTTACTTTATAAGCTAAGCCTAAACAGAAACATATATTTTCAATAATAATTCCGATTAAAAAGAAATTGAGCGGCTCCTGCAGGTCCGAAGTGAAGGTTAAAACAAAAGCCAGCAACGCAAACATAATATAAAAGCCAATGCCCCATAAAAAAAACTTTTTGTGTGATCCGAAAAATCGAAAAGCAGTGACGAAAAAATATAAGGCAAGAATTAATACGCCCGGAATAAAAAAGAAAGCAAAAAGCCGGAAAAAAGTGATATAATTTGAGGTATAAACGGAGAAAATGGCAAGCAGGAAAAATGCAATATTCGCTGCCAAAAATCCAAATTTAATTTTAGAAATTACCTTTGGTTTTAATTTGTCAAAATCAAGAAAATAAAGGGCAAACAAAAAATAAATACTATAAAAAACAACTTGAATGAACCAGTTGTAATGTTGAAGAATAGATTCTGAAACATCAGTGGAAAAAAAACGCCCTAATATATTTTCATCGAACCATCGATGAAACTCTCGGTTTTTGGTTCCGATATAGGAGATTAAAGTACCATTATAAAACGCATAATATCTGAAACTTTTTTCTTTGGTATAAACGTACAACACCAGGCTTAAAACTAAGAAAAGCAGAAGGTAAGAAATCGTCATATCCCATAAGAAACTGAACATGCGGAATATTGTATTAAGGTTATTGGTCTGGGTAAATATACTAAAAAGAAAGCCTCTTTATTCTACCGATTTTGGGGAATAAAGAGGGCTGAATAATATGAAGTTATCTCGACTTTTTGATGATTTTTTTTGTAAGCAAAGCATGATCTTCTTTTGTAATTCGTACAAGGTAAATTCCATCAGAAAGAAACTGTAAATCAATTGATTTGAACGGATGGATGTATTCTTTCACTTTTTTTCCGCTGAAATCGAAAATTTCCAATTTATAAATTTTTATGTTTTCGGATTCTACAAAAAGATAATCGACAACAGGATTTGGATAGATCTTTAATTCAGAAGTGTTTTCCGAAGTGGCAAGTACTCCAATATTGAATTCTTCTTTTTTCACAATGCTCCAGAAACCTTCATCATTTTTTACCCGCAGATACAAAATATGATCTCCAGCTGACATATTAGAATATGACAAATTTATTTGCTCTTCTACAATATACCCACTCTGAATCGGCACATCAGAAGCAGCGCCAATTCCCGGATCTTCATCGATAAAATATTCTGCTGCGACAATCGGTGAAGGCGACTGATAATTCGGTTTATAAAAAGATTTTCTCAACGGAATTCCCCAGTTTCCCAACTGATTTTTGAACCTGAAATAAAGATGATGAACGCCAAAATCCAGATTCTGTATCGTAACATCTACCGGTGCCAAATTCACCGTTTCTCCCGAACTAACGTTCAGTGCATTTGCATTTCCAAACCCGGGATCGGTATCCGTAAAATATTCTCCGGCAACGATTGGCGATAAATTTCCGTAATTTCCTTTCACATAAAAACTTCTGCGCAGCGGTATTCCCCATTTGTTGTTTTCATTTTTGAACCTAAAATACAGAAAATGAATTCCGGGTTGCAAATTCGATACCGATACCCCAAAATTTTGCAACGTAGCGGTTGTTCCCGAAGGAATGGTAAACGAAGCTGCACTCCCAAAACCCGGGTCTTCATCCACAAAATACTCTCCCGATTGAATGTTGCTGAGCGTTTGCGAAAAACAAAAGACAGGAAACAAAGCCATACATATCATAAACTTTTTCATTAGTTCTCATTTTTATAATTAAAAGTTAATTTGATTTTGCCTTCACATTCATATTGAGTATTCCTGTTGCAGGAATAGTCGTGTTCAGGATTTGCATACTTTCGATATACGGCATTTGGAAACTATATCCGAATTTATTAAAAGGAAAATTTTGCCCGAAAATCCCGATTTGCGTGCCGTCTGTTCCCACTAATGTGGTATTGGTTACATGATAATCATCCGCAACGGAAAAAGCAGTTAAAGGCGTTGGTGCTGTTGCAAAGGACGGATTGGTATTATTGTAATTATTGGTTCCGCCTAATGGATTAACCGAACCTCCCGTACCATAATTATAAGTAAGACAATTGGAAAAAGTAACAGTTGGAGAATTGTAAAGGGCAATCGTATATGCCGATGTGGTATTTGCCAAATAAATATTGTTTTGTGCCGTGTTCGCACACCATTCATACAAACTCACAACATTCCCCAATTTAATGGTATTGTTACGCAAAACGGTGTCTGACGTAAGATAAGAGAAGACAGTTCCACCACTAATCTGCAAATCAAAAAAATTATTGATAATCTGCCAGTTATTGTTGCTATAACCAGAAGTAACACCTCCATTAAAGATATTTCCTTCAATTACCCAGTTATCGAAACCTACTACGCCACTTCCTGTATATGCACTTATGGAGCCTATCCAATTGTTCTGGATGAGGATATTTTTCACGCTGTTACTTGTATTTGTATTAATTGTACCAACTCTAAGTCCCATTACACTTGATCCGGAAGAACCCTCTTTAAATGATATTTGGTTCACGGCTGCATTGATGCTAGAAGAAGCCTCCAAATGATGGGCTACGCCCCGAAAATGCAGTTTTTTATTTTCAACATTTACAGCCGTATACGCACCATCATACAAATTATCACTCGGGTAAATGTAAATATAATCTCCGTCGGCTGCAGCATTCACAGCAGCTTGTACAGTTGTAAAATCTGCCGTTGTATTAGAATTATTATCTACACTGATGATGTTTTGTGCAGCAATAGTTGTTATCGAAAGTGCTGCAACGCAAAAAGTAAAAATTTGAGTTTTCATTGTTATTAATTTTAGTTTCTATTGCAAATGTATGATGGTGTTTTTTCTTAAAAAATGGGATAAACCATAGATTTTAAACTATAGGGAATTCCCTACCTTTGCGGAAAATTATACTTTCATCATGCTTTTTCTTATTCCCGCCTATCTTTCTGAACAATCGCCGCTCGACTATTTTGCGCCGGCAATAAAGGAATATATTCAGAAAACCGACTATTTCTTTGTGGAAAATGAAAAAACCGCACGTAAGGTGATTAAGTTTTTCTGTCCCGAAAAAAAACAACCCGATCTGAAACTTTTCATCCTTGATAAATATTCCGAAACATCCGATTTAAAAGAAGCGCAGCAGCTTATGAAAGCAGGGCAGGACTTCGGATTGCTTTCCGAGGCAGGACTTCCGTGCATTGCCGATCCCGGAAATATTATGGTAAAATGGGCGCACGAAAACCATATAAAAGTAGTTCCAATAAACGGTCCGAGTTCTATTCTATTGGCATTGATTTCTTCGGGATTTAATGGTCAGCAGTTTACATTTCACGGTTATTTGCCGATTGATAAAGTGGAAAAAAAACAGAAAATTCAGTGGTTGGAAAATCAGGTTCAAAAAACGGGATATTCCCAGATTTTTATGGAAACGCCTTATCGAAATAATCAGTTGGTAGAAGATTTAATTAAATTTTTACCAATGCAGGCGAAACTTTGTATTGCGGCCAATATCAATGATCCTAACGAAGAATTTATTCAAACGAGAAGCATAAAAGACTGGCAGAAAAACAGGCCCGATTTTCATAAAATTCCGGCGGTTTTTGTTTTGGGAAAATAGATTTTCAGGATTTTCAGACTCGTTTATACAATTTACATTTTAGCAAAAAACTGCATTGTTTTTGAAGGTTTTTAATTCAATTATAAATCATTAAAATTATGTCAGAAAAAAAATTAGCAGGAATCTGGATTGATACTCAAAAAGCGGTTGTTGCGAAAAACCATGATGCACAAAATGCCTTTAAATTTTTCCTGTGCAGTCCCTTGAAAATGGAAGTTCAATATGGAAATTCGAATGAAAATGCGGCCAACAATGCTGAAAAAACCAATAAAGTAAAATTCTTTAAAGAAATTGAAAAACTGATTACCAATACCGAAGAACTGTACATTACAGGACCCGGAAATATGCAGGAAGAATTAAGAAATTATCTGCACGATACTCCACAGTATAAAAATTTGAAAATTACGCTGGATACCGCTTCACAAATGAGTGATGAACAGGTTTTGGAAACCGTAAAAGAGTATTTTAATGCTTAGAAAATAAATTTGTAATGAATATCAAATTCCTTTCAATTCGTTTTGAGAGGAATTTTTTATTTTTATAAAATGAAACGTATTCCCATCCTTATTAGTTTTTGTTCTTTAACGGTTTTTGCTCAGAATAAACCGGAATTGTCCGATGAAATGGCTTTTAAATTATCTGAAAAACCACTTCATTGCATCAATCAGGAATATCCGAACAAAACGGCACATATTATCAATAATGAACAGGAATCCCAACTTTCGCCAAAAGAACTGCATCCGAGTTTTTATGGCTGTTTTGATTGGCATTCTTCTGTTCATGGGCACTGGATGTTGGTTCGGCTGTTAAAAACAAAACCCAACCTTTCCAATCTTAAAGAAATCGAAAGCATTTTAAACGATTCTTTTCAAGCCGAAAAATTACAAAAAGAAGCCAATTATTTTACGCAATACAATCTTACCACCACTTTTGAAAGGACTTACGGTTGGGCTTGGCTGCTGAAATTAGATGAGGAATTGCAAACCTGGAATGATCCACGAGCAAAAAAATGGCATCAGAATTTACAACCTTTAACGCAGAAAATTCTGGAATTCTGGAAAACCTATTTGCCGAAACAAACCTATCCAAACAGAACCGGAGTACATCCCAATTCTGCTTTTGCGATGGGCTTTGCCTTGGATTGGGCTGTGGCATCAAAAGAGGCTGACTTTGAAAATCAGCTAAAAGAAAAAGCGAAATATTTCTACCTGAAAGATGAAAAAACACCGGCATATCTGGAGCCTGATGGTTCGGATTTCTTTTCCCCAAGCCTTGAAATCGCAGATTTAATGCGCAGAGTACTTCCCCAAAAAAAATTTGTAAAATGGCTGAATAAATTCTACGAAAAACGCAGTTTGGAAAACATTGAAAAAATACCGATAGTCAGTGATTTAAGTGATTATCAAACGGTTCATTTAGTTGGACTTTCATTTTCAAAAGCGTGGTGCATGAAAGGAATTGCGCAATCGCTTCCCGAAAATCATCCTTTGAAAAAACAATTTGAAAATACCGCAGACATTTTTCTTAAAAACGGGCTTCCGCTATTATTTCAGGGGAATTATGGTGGCGATCATTGGCTGGCAAGTTTTGCCGTGTATGCTTTAAAATAATCAGTACCGGATTCCGGTTTTTTTCAATATAAAATGCAGCAACCAAATCGGACCCACCAGCAAAAACTGAAGATCTTTGAGAAAAGTGGGTTTTTTGCCTTCCACTTTATGCCCGTAAAACTGTCCAATCCAGGATAAAATAAAAACGGAAAGATAAATAATCCATGATTTTGTGCCGAACGTAATGTTCAGGTAGGAAACAAAATATTCCATAATCAGCATCACGACAATCATCATCAATGAAATTCGCCATGAAAGTTTAAGATAAAATAGAGTAACCAAAATCAAAGCAATAATACTGGCAATGCTCAGAAAACCAAAATTTTGGATGTATAAATTCGGAGTTGGGAGGTATGAAATAAAACCAAGAATTGACCAGAAAATCAAAGGAACACAAATCCAATGAATCAGTTTATTGGTCGGATTTCGGTGGCTTTCTGCATATTCTGCAAAGAGCAAATCGATCTTTCTCATAATGGGGAATTTACAGCGACTAAAATTAATAAATTTTTAAAAACCCCAAAAGCAAAACGTTCACCAAAGAATACTTATTTTTGAAAAAAAATATCGATGAAAGATTTGATGGGTAAAGCAATCTGGGATTTTTACCATAATTTAAATCCTGAAGATTTACAAACCGAAACCTCAATTTCCGAGATGGATGATCTTCCGGTAGAGTATCTGTTCCGGACTCATAAAGAAATGAATCTTGTGGAGTTGAAAGCTCTGGAACTTTCCCGCGGAAAAGTTTTGGATGTGGGTTGTGGTGCTGGTGCACACAGCATTTATCTTCAGGATGTAAAAGGGCTGGAAGTCACTTCGCTTGATGTTTCCCCGCTTTCAATAGCGGTATGCAAAGAACGCGGTCTGAAAAATGCGGTTTGTGCTCATCTTCTCAATTTTAATGGTGAAAAATACGATACCATTTTACTTTTAATGAATGGAACCGGAATTTTCGAGTCGCTTACGAAAATTGATATTTATCTGAAAAAACTGAAATCCCTATTGAATGAAAACGGACAGGTTTTAATTGACAGCACC
This sequence comes from Bergeyella sp., assembly GCA_031987605.1. Taxonomy (GTDB): domain Bacteria; phylum Bacteroidota; class Bacteroidia; order Flavobacteriales; family Weeksellaceae; genus JAFAGO01. The sequence continues at coordinate 101,981 of DALZZF010000006.1, forward strand.
GATATTATGTATATGTTTGACCGTGATGTTGATGGCAGAATTTACGTTCCTGCCGGAAAATATTATGGTGAACTGGATTATATAGTCCACTATAAAGGTGAAACGGAAGATACAATTTCATGGCTGTATCTGGATTTTGAAACGTTGAAAAATGCCGCTGAAAATAATGGCTTCGTTATTGAAAAAGTTTTGCAACAGGAATATTCTTTTTTGGCGAAATTGAGTTTGTGATAAAATATTTATAAAAGATGTTTCGACATGCTCAGTATGACATTTCTCTTATATTTTGTGTTGTCATTCTGATGAGGAAGAATCTCGGTTTTAATAAGTTTCGGGGAGGCCGAAGGCCGCCCCGAAACTTTGTCTTATAGATACATTGAATTTACCAAAAGCAAATTTCTATATTTTACCCAATTTCAACACCGTTTTCCACCGTTTCATCCGGTGTTACGAAAGATAGTTTTCCGTCGGGTTTGGTGGTTAGCAAAAACATACCCTGAGATTCGATGCCTCGGATTTTTCTTGGCGCAAGATTCAGTAAAATCATCACTTGTTTTCCGATTAATTCTTCAGGGGTAAAACTTTCTGCAACTCCGGAAACGACAGTACGAATGTCCACTCCGGTATCTACTTTAAACTTCAGCAGTTTATCGGCTTTTTCCACTTTTTCAGCTTCCAGAATAGTAGCCGTTCTTAAATCAATTTTTGAAAAATCGTCGAAGTTTATTTGTTCTTTCATCGGATTAGCGTTTGGATTGGTTTTCAGATTGTTTTGTTTTGTTAGTTCCAGTTTTTGAATTTGGGCGTCAATCACTTCATCTTCAATTTTTGAGAAAAGAAGAGAGGCTTCATTTAGGCGATGTCCACTTTCAATCTGGACCGGATTATTTTCAACTTCAGTCCAGGAAACTTTTTCCACATTAAACATTGTTAGCAGTTTTTCGGAGCTGAATGGCATAAATGGTTCCGAAAGCTGAGCCAAAGCCACCGAAATTTGAGCACCGATAAACAACGTATTTGCTGTTTTTTCGGGATCGGTTTTTATGGTTTTCCAAGGTTCTTCTGTTTGTAAAAACTGATTTCCGAATCGTGCGAGATTCATCAAAGCATTTAAAGCGTTTCGGAACTCGAATCTCTCAAGATATTCATGAATTTCCTTGGCCGCTTTTACAATTTCATTGAGTTCAGGCGAATGTGCATTTCCTTCTGGAACAAAGCCGTCATAATATTTATGAATTAAAACGGCAACACGGTTGATGAAATTTCCAAAAATCCCTACCAATTCTGAGTTGTTTTTGGTTTGGAAATCTTTCCATGTAAAATTATTATCTTTGGTTTCCGGAGCGGAAGAAAGCAATGCATACCGCAAAACATCCTGCTGTCCTGGGAAATCTTCTACATATTCGTGTGCCCAAACTGCCCAGTTTCTGGATGTTGAAATTTTATCGTTTTCGAGATTCAAAAATTCAAAAGCAGGAACATTGGTTGGCAACACATAATCTCCATGAGCTTTTAGCATTGATGGAAAAATAATGCAGTGAAAAACAATATTGTCTTTCCCGATAAAGTGAATCAGGTCGGAATCTTCACTTTGCCAGTAATCTTTCCAGTTTTTACCGTTTTTTTCTGCCCATTCTTGTGTAAAAGAAATGTAACCGATGGGCGCATCAAACCAAACATAGAGCACTTTTCCTTCAGCATCGGGAAGCGGAACCGGAACGCCCCAGTTTAAATCTCTGGTCATTGCACGCGGTTTCAAGCCTTCACTTAACCATGATTTTACCTGTCCGTACACATTGGGTTTCCAATCGTTTTTATGTCCTTCAATAATCCATTTATTTAGGAAATCTTCGTACTCGTTTAACGGCAAATACCAATTTTTGGTAGGTTTAAGAATGGGAGCATTTCCGCTGAGCATCGATTTCGGATTGATGAGTTCGGTTGGAGAAAGAGTTGCCCCACATTTTTCACACTGATCGCCGTATGCATTTTCGTTGCCACAATTCGGGCAGGTTCCTACAATATAGCGGTCGGCAAGAAATTCACCTGCCTGTTCATCGTAAAACTGCTCGGAAACTTCTTCTATAAAATCTCCTTTTTCATAGAGGTTTTTAAAAAAATCCTGACTGACTTCGTAGTGTTTTTTTGAAGTAGTTCTGGAATATTCATCAAAAGAAATGCCCAGATCTTCAAAAGATTTTTTAATGATTGCATGATATTTATCTACAATATCCTGCGGCGTTACGCCTTCTTTTTTTGCACGAATGGTAATGGGAATCCCGTGTTCATCGGATCCGCAGATAAACGCCACATCTTTTCCCAATCTTCTCTGAAATCTTGCATAGACATCGGCAGGAACATATACGCCCGCCAAATGCCCGATATGAACCGGACCGTTTGCATAAGGCAACGCTGCCGTAATCATTTTTCTTTCTGACATTCTTTTGATTTGTTTTGCGCAAATATACGGCTATTTCGAAGTGAAAAAAAGTAAAGATGTAAGGGAAGAGATGTTTTTTGGGTGTTTTATTTTGTCATAATGATTAGAAATCTGCTAAACATTTGTTTGGTTTGATGTTAAAATTTCAAGAATATGATAAAACTCAATATATGGTATAAATGTTTGATTTGTAATGATATAATGTTTATTTTTATACCGTTCGGAGAGCTTTTATAGCACATGAATTAGCAAAAAATTAAAATATTTTTAATGATTTGTTAAAAAATGATAAATTAGAACGCTGATTTTTCCCTTAAAAAATCAGTGGAAGAAAAAAATGAATATTAATCCTTAAACTTTATTTTTGTGAGAAACTATGTTAAAGTTTTAAAAATTGCTCCGGCATTCCTTTTGGCAGGAGCAATGATGCATGCACAAACAACCGATTCAACAAAGGAAACCAAGATTGAAGAAGTTGTTTTGATTGGTTATGGTAAACAGAAGAAACAGGACGTAACCGGTTCGATCTCTTCTATTACATCGAAAGATTTTAATGGAGGAGCTTCTTCTCCTGCCCAACTGATTCAGGGAAAAACTCCCGGTGTTCAGGTAACAACCAACAGTGGAGCGCCTGGTGCCGGTTCTTCTATCAGAATCCGTGGGATTGGATCTTTGAACGGTTCGCAAGCGCCATTGATTGTGATTGATGGTGTACCTCAGGATTTTTCCGGCGTTTCCGGTGTTTCTGATCCACTTTCTTTAATAAACCCGAATGACATTCAGTCTTTTGACATTCTGAAAGATGCTTCTGCAACTGCGATTTACGGAAACAGAGCTTCAAACGGGGTAATTTTGATTACCACGAAACAGGGAGCTGCCGGAAAATTCAAAGTTACGTTCAATACCTTGGCATCGGTATCGACTAAAATGGGTAATGCTGATGTAATGACCGCTGATGAATTCCGCAGTTTTGTAAATACGTATGCTTCCGATGAATACAAAGCGAAGTTGGGTACAGCCAATACTAACTGGCAGGATCTGATTTATCAGACTGCTTGGGGAACGGATAATAATGTATCGTTTACAGGCGGCATAAAAGCCTTGCCTTATCGCTTGTCTTTAGGCTACAACGAGCAGAACGGTATTGTAAAAACAAACTCTTTCCGCAGAACTTCTGTAGGTTTAAACCTGAATCCTAAGTTTTTCGACAGACATTTAAGTGTGAACATCAATACAAAAGGAACATTCACCGATAACCGTTTCTTACCAGACGGACTAATTGGTAGTGCCATGTATTTTGACCCTACACAGCCTGTATATTCTGGAAATTCTAATTACGGAGGATATTACGAATGGCTGGATGCCGGTGCAACCAACGGTTTAAATGTAAATGCAACGGCAAACCCTTTGGCACAGCTTGCAGCTCTTAGAAATGTGTCTTCTGTATGGCGTGGTTTGGGTAATATTCAGTTGGATTATAAACTCCATTTTTTACCAGACTTGCATTTTAATGTAAACGCGGGTTATGATTATACAAAAGGTTCTGGTGCAAGGACTACAAGTGGTATTTATAAATCCGGAATTAATGATGGAGGAACTATTGCTACGTATGCTCAGGAAAGAAGAAACAAACTTCTCGAAACATATTTAAGTTATATTAAAAATATTACAGCCATTGACACCAATATTGATTTATTGGCAGGGTATTCCTATCAGAATTTCCATAATAAAGTGGATCCTTCTATCACAACTTATGGAAATGGCTCACCGGAAACGGCTTCCAGAGTGTATGAAGATGAGCGGGTATTGCTTTCTTTTTATGGTCGTGGTATTTTCACGATTGCAAACAAATATATTATTTCCGGTTCATTAAGACGTGATGGTTCATCACGTTTCTATAACGGAACGAGAGACAATGTTTGGGGTGATTTTCCGGGTGTTTCATTGGCATGGAAAATTAACGAAGAAGGCTTCCTGAAAGATATTTCTGCAATCAATACTTTAAAAATAAGAGCAGGTTGGGGAAAAACAGGTAATCAGGAAGTGGGAGGAACATATCCTGCACAGGCCTCTTATGTATTGAGTTCCGATGGGGCTCAGGTACAATTCGGAAACCAATATTATTATATGTACCGTCCGGATATTTATAATCCATATCTGACTTGGGAAACCACTACCACCAAAAACTTAGGTTTGGATTTTGGCTTTGCCAATAACAGAATTACCGGTACTTTTGATTATTTCAATAAAAAAGCAGAAAAACTTCTTGTTGACGCACCAATTTTTGCCGGTGATGTGAGTAATCACAACGTGCTGAATGTAGGGAATATGGAAACCGACGGTGTAGAAGGTACCATTACAGTAGTGCCTGTAAAAAATGAAAATTCCACATGGGAACTTTCTTTTAATGCCACGTATTATAATTCTAAAATTACCAATCTTATAAGTGGGGCAAATAGTTCTTATTATATTCCGGTTGGTGGAATTACGGGAGGTGTTGGAAATACTATTCAGGCGCATGCAGTTGGGCATAATCCTTATTCATTTCTGGTTTATCAGCAGGTATATGATAATGCCGGAAAACCGCTTGATGGGGTGTATGTAGACCGAAACGGGGATGGAAAAATCACCACAGATGATATGTATTTTTACAAATCTACACAACCCGATGCCATTCTTGGTTTCAGTACCAAATATTCATACAAAAACTGGGATTTCAGTTTGACTGCAAGAGCCGTTCTCGGAAATTATGTATACAACAACATGGCTTCTAACAGTTCAAAACAGTCTATCGCGACCAATGGTTATCTGCAAAATACCTTTAGCAGTGCAGGAGAATATCTTTTCAGCACTCCACAATATTTTTCGGATATTTTTGTGGAAGATGCCTCATTCTTCAGACTGGATAACATCAATATAGGGTACAATTTCAAGGATATTTTTGCACCGGGAAGCAGCTTAAAAGTATATGCACTTTTACAGAATGTACTGGTAATTACCGATTATTCAGGAGTTGATCCGGAAGTTTTTGGGGGTATCGACAATGGATATTATCAAATGCCGCGAGTGTATTCTTTAGGTTTAAACTTTCAATTTTAAAAGTAAAAAAAATGAAAATCACATATAAAAAATCAATTCGTACTTTGATGTTTGCTGCTGCGGTCGGAAGTTTTCTTGCGGTTTCATCGTGTGTAAATGATTTAGACCAAACACCCATTACAAGTACAACTACGGAAAATATTTATACCAATTTCGCCAATTATCCATCTGCATTAGCAAAAGTATATGGAGGCTTGGCGCATGGAGGCCAGGAAGGTGGTGGTGGAAATTCTGATATTAATGGTATCGACGGTAATTTTGCACAATACACCCGTATTCTCTATACTTTACAGGAAATCCCAACAGACGAAGCTAAAATCGCATGGAATGACGGTACGCTTCAAACAATGAATAAAATGACTTGGGATGCGTCCAGCGAATTTATTTCCGGAGCTTATTACCGTTTGTATACTGAGATTGCATTCTGCAACGATTTCATTAAAAATACTTCTGATGAGCAATTGGCTGCCAACGGAATTTCCGGAGCAGATCTTACGGAAGCAAAATATATGCATGCCGAAGCCCGGTTCATTAGAGCACTTTCGTATTACTACGCAATGGATCTGTTCGGGAATGTTCCTTTTGTTCTTGAAGACCGTGTAACAGGAGATCCAACTCCTCCACAAAGAATTGAAAGAAGCGCACTTTTTGATTTTGTAGAATCTGAACTTCTGGCTTGTGCAAACGATCTGAAAGATGCCCGTTCCAATGATTATGGAAGAGTGGATAAAGCGGCGGCTTGGTTTCTTCTTTCAAAACTTTATCTCAATGCCAGTGTTTATAACGGTACCAACAGAAATGCTGATGTAATTACCTATACCGAAAAAATCATCAATGCTGGATACTCTCTGAAATCCAATTATCAGGATCTTTTCCTTGCCGATAACGATCAGGATAACAATGAAACAATTTTTGCCATTCCTTTTGACGGAATTCGTACAAAATCTCATGGAGGAACCAGCTATCTGATTCATGCAACAATTGGTGGAAAAATGGTCGCTTCCAATTTTGGAGTAAATGGCGGTTGGGGAGGAATCCGCGTTACCAGTGCTTATGTAGGATTATTTAATGATTCGAATGACAAGCGCGGAAATTTCTTTAAAACCGATCAAACTCTTGAAATGGCAGATTTAGGAAATTTCAGCAACGGATATGCTTATATTAAATTTAAAAATATCGACAGAAACGGTAATGCAGGATCAGACTTATCCGGAAATTATCCCGATACCGATTTACCACTTTTCCGTCTTGCTGATGTGTATCTGATGTATGCTGAAGCAAACCTGAGAGGCGGGGGAGGCAGCGCATCGACCGCACTGAATTATGTAAATGCTGTAAGACAGCGCGCAGAAGCTGCACCGGTACAATCCATCAACTTAGATTTCATCCTTAGTGAAAGAGGAAGAGAGCTTGGATGGGAAATGACGCGCAGAACCGATCTGGTACGTTACGGAAAATTCACCAGTGCATCTTATTTATGGGCTTGGAAAGGAGGAGTACAAACAGGAGTTGGAGTCAGCGAATCCCGAAACCTTTATCCGATTCCGGCAAAAGATATCATTGCAAACCCTAATTTGATTCAGAATCAGGGGTATTAATTTTTAACGATTATAAACAAATGAAAAATACATTTATATATAAAGTTTTACTGGCAGTAATCGCTTTAATTACTGTCTCAGCTTGTGATGATAGGGAAATTGTTCAGGTAGAAAATGGTAATTCACCCATCATCATTGATCTTTCTGCTGAAAACCTTGTTCTGGACAAAAATTTCCCGAACAATCCGGCTCTTACCATAACCTGGAATGCCGCAACCTATACCATACCTACTGAAGTAAAGTATAAAGTGGAAGTTTCTTCTGATGAAGCATTTACAGAACCCTATAGTTTGGGTACAGTGGCAGAATCTATACGTACAGCATCTTATACTGTAAGCCAGATGAATACAGCTTCCGCAGCCATTGGTTTACCAGCCTATGAAAGCGGACAGATGTTTGTTCGGGTAAGTTCTTATTTGGGGAATGGAGATTTATCTTCCGTTTCCAAAGTTACCTCTCTTCATATTACCCCTTATGAATTGGAATATCCTACATTTTACCTTGTAGGTGCCGCCAGTTATGTAGGATGGAATTCTGGTCAGGCGCAACTTTTGTACAAAAAGGAGAATTACTCTTATGTTTATACTTACATGACCCCTGAAAATTTCAGATTTTTAGGACAGGCGGCGTGGGATCCAATTAATTATAGCATTGATAATCCCGGAACAAGAGAAGCAAGTCGTTACTTTAAACAAGTTTCAGACAATATTTCATTTGCAGATGAAGAAAACATGAAATTTACAGGAACTGCCGGAATCTACAAAATCACGATTAACTCCGATACCAGCGTACAGTCATTAAGCCTTGTTTCAGCTTCGGCTGAATATGATTATCCGCAAATTTATTTTGTGGGTTCATTCAACGGATGGAGTGCTGCCGCAGCTTTGGAAATGACAAGAGTTTCCGAAGGAGTGTATGAAATTACCACCAATATCGACAACGGTGCAGAATTTAAATTCATCAGTACCCAAAATTGGGATACATCAACAGATTGGGGAAATATCCTTACCGATAATGCCAACAATTCCGGATTTATCGGATGGAAAGGAGATAACTCTAATATTAAATTTGATGGAGGTGGTGCTTCCTACAAAATCACAGTTAATCTGAAAGCCGGAACTTATTCTATTGAATAATTTCTGAAATCTTTAATTTTTAGAAACAGACAATGAAAAATATATTTAAATTTTTACTCGTATCATTTCTGATACCGCTGTTTTTCACTTCATGTGATGATGATAGCTATAACGACTGGACTACGCCGGAAGCTTCGTTCAAACTCTACGATACTTCTCTTGGTGGAAATGTTCTGTATCCTACAATGGAAGAAAATCCGTTTATCCTGACATGGGACAACGCTACTGCTTCCAGCGGAACCTATTCCGTTGTTTTGTCGACCACAGAACTTTTTGAAACCAAAATAGAACTGGGAACTTCTGAGACCAATACTTTAAAAACGACAATCGGAGCATTGAATACCGCTTTGCTTCAGGCAGGATATTCTCCATATCAAGCACAGTTGGTGTATATTCGTGTGGAAACCAATTCCGGCAATACCGTATCTAACTCCATTAATTTTCCGGTAACTCCTTATCCTGTTGATGTTCCGGTGATTACAAGTCCGGCTTCCGGAAGTGCTTTTGTATTGGACAGCAATACACCAAGTGCAACCGTAACCACCATTACATGGAGCGACTACGCAACTTATGGTGTAGATGTAGTATATACAGTAGATGCAGCCAAAAAAGGAACCACGGATTTCAAACAACTGGGAACCGTAACCAATGATAAAGTTTTGGAAATAACCCACAACCAGCTGAATCAGATCGCTATTGATGCAGGTGTGAATCCTGATACCGAAGGCGAACTGGATGTGCAGGTTACCGCTTCCACCACATCAACCGGAGGAAATATTACCAAAACATCAGCAACGATTACCATTAAAGTAACCCCTTTCCTTCCGGAATACCCAACTTTCTATCTTGTTGGTGATGCTTCTGTTGTAGGTTGGAATGCGGGAAGTTCATTATTGATAAACAAAAATGAACAGATTTCCAAAGTGTACACCTATCTTGAAAACGGAAAATCATTCCGGTTCTTAGGACAGCAAGCCTGGGATCCTCTAAATTACAGTATAGATGAAGAGGGAATTAATCCAGCATACCGCTATTTTAAAACCGTATCTTCCAATATTGTAAAAGATGGTGACGAAAACATGAAATTCACAGGAGCTACCGGAATCTATAAACTGGAAATTAATGCAGACTTGGCTACCAAATCTCTTGAGGCCACCGCTTCACCAATTCCGGGATGGAGTTTCGGAGCAGTATACATCGTAGGAAGTATTAATGGCTGGGATGCAGGAAATGCATTTCAGATGACCAATCTGGGAGACGGAAAATATGAATATACTACCAATATTCCGGATGGAGCCGAATTCAAATTCCTCGGACAGAAATCATGGGGTGATCTCGATTGGGGAAATATTTCAGGAGGAGGAAATAGCGGTTATCTGGGACCTAAAGGAGATAATGGGAACATTTCTTTCAACGGAGGAGGAAACAGTCATAAAATTTCCATCGACCTGAAAAAGGGAACTTATACCATTGAATAAAACCTATAAAAAATCAGGTTTTTAGTCTTATTTTAAATATGGAAAACTGTTGCTTTTTAGCAGCAGTTTTTCTATTTTTATTGACGAAAAAATTTCCTTATGAAAAACCTTACAAAAGGGATTGCAGTTTTAATGCTGGGATCAGTTTTTACGCATGCCCAATCCCTAAAATCTCCGGACGGAAAGTTCGAAATGAATTTTAACCTCAAAAACGGAGTTCCTTATTACAACCTCAAATACAATGGCAACACCGTGATGGAAGATTCCAAACTGGGAATCCGTCTTTTTAAAGATACTTCCATTAAATTCGCTTCCGAAATTGCCAAAACGGAAGATGCCAAATTCGATCTCAACAACGGCTTCGAAAAAACCAATGAAACCAGGGATTCCAAAAACGAAACCTGGCAACCGGTTTTAGGTGAAAAGAAAAACTACATCAACCATTACAACGAACTTGCTGTTACACTCAACCAAAAAACAACGGATCGCCACATTGTGCTTAAATTTCGTTTGTTTAATGATGGTTTGGGTTTCCGGTATGAATTTCCTCAACAGAAAAACCTCAACTATTTCGTCATTCGCGAAGAAGATACCGAATTTGATTTCCCAACCGATATGAAAGCATGGTGGATTCCGGGCGATTATGATTCTCAGGAATATCAGCCACAAACCACCAAAGTTTCGGAAATTCCTGCACGTTGGGCTCAGTCTGTGGATTCCAATGCTTCGCAAACTCCGATTAAAGATGCCGTGCAATCCCCGCTCATGCTGAAAGTGGAAGGAAAATCCCCTTTATACATCAACGTTGCAGAAGCCGCAGTATTGAATTATCCCGTTTCACATCTTGAAGTGGATGCAAAGAATTTCAAACTGAAAACCCATCTTACAGCCGACAGACAAGGCGCAAAAGGATACATCCAAACCAGTTCTACAACACCTTGGAGAACCATTATTGTTTCACCAAAAGCTGAAGAAGTGTTGGATTCTAAAATGATCTTCAATCTGAATGAACCCACAAAATATACCGATACCTCTTACATTCACCCTACAAAATATATGGGCGTTTGGTGGGAAATGATTATCGGAAAATCACAATGGGCATATTCCACCGCAGAAAATGTGCACATTGATTCCACAGATTTTTCAAAATTAACGCCCAACGGAAAACACGCCGCCAACAACACCAAAGTGAAAGAATACATCGACTTTGCTGCTGCCAACGGTTTTCAGGGTTTATTAATCGAAGGTTGGAACACGGGTTGGGAAGACTGGTTCGGGCATTCCAAAGAGTTTGTTTTTGATTTCATTACACCCTATCCGGATTTCGATATTAAAATGTTGAATGATTATGCCCATTCCAAAGGCATTAAACTCATCATGCACCACGAAACTTCCGGTTCTGCTACCAATTACGAACGCTGGGCAGACAAAGCTTTTCAATTAATGAATAAATACGGTTATGATGCCGTGAAAACAGGATATGTGGGAGATATTATTCCAAGAGGAGAACACCATTATTCACAATGGACAGTCAACCATTTTTATCGTATCGCTGAAAAAGCAAATGAATATAAAATCATGGTCAATTCCCACGAATCGGTGCGCCCAACAGGAGAATCCAGAACGTATCCCAATTATATTTCAGCAGAAGCAGCACGCGGAACCGAGTTTGAAGCATTTGGCGGAAATAATCCCGATCATCAAACGATTCTTCCGTTTACAAGATGGATGGGTGGATCGATGGATTACACTCCGGGAATTTTCCAAACCAAGCTGGATTACTATTTCCCGGGCGACAACCGTTTCGTGAAAACAACCCTGGCAAAGCAACTCGCATTATACGTGGTGATGTACATGCCTCTGCAAATGGCGGCCGATCTTCCTGAAAATTATGCAAAACATATGGATGCATTTCAATTTATCAAAGATGTGGCGGCAGATTGGGATGAAACCAAAATCCTTTCTGCAGAACCCGGAGATTTTATTCACACTGCAAGAAAAGCCAAAGGAACCGAGAATTGGTTTGTGGGCGGAATTACCGATGAAAACGCAAGGGATTTCACCATTGATTTTTCATTCCTCGATAAAGGGAAAAAATACGAAGCCACCATTTATGAAGATGGCAAAGATGCCGATTATATCAATAATCCGCAAAGCTATAATATTTACAAGAAAACCGTGGACAGCAAAACCAAACTTCCGGTTCATCTGGTAAGAAGCGGTGGTTATGCGATTTCGGTGAAGCCAGTGAAGTGATCTTTAATTAAATTTAAAACCTCATAGGTTTCGAAAACCTATGAGGTTTCCCAACCAAATCCCTTTTCAATATGAAAAAAATAATTTTCTTTTTCTCGATTATACTATTTTCTGCCGCTTCGTCGCAGGTACAGAAGATAGAGCCCGCCTTTTGGTGGAACGGAATGAAAAATCCCGAATTACAGCTTTTGGTTTATGGTAAAAATATCCAGAATTTTCAACCAGAATTTTCGGGTGGAATTAAAATCAAAGAAGTAAAAAAAGTAGAAAATCCAAACTATCTGTTTGTTACGGTTGATACCCAAAACATTCAGCCCGGAACATTTAAACTCAGTTTCAAAAACGGAAACAAAACGGTCAGCACCATTAATTATGAATTCAAACAAAGACCACAGAATTCATCACAAAGAAGTGGTTTTACTTCGGAAGATGTCATGTATCTCATCATGCCGGATCGTTTTGCCAACGGAAATCCTAAGAACGACAATACACCGGATACTGCCGAAAAAGCCAATCGCAGCAATAAAGACGGAAGACACGGTGGTGATATTGCCGGAATCATCAAAAACCTCGATTATCTGCAGGAACTGGGAATTACGACCATCTGGAACACGCCTTTGCTGGAAGATAATGAACCCGTAACTTCCTACCATGGCTATGCACAAAGCGATTACTACAAAATCGATCCGCGCTACGGAACCAACGAAGACTATAAAAACCTGGCAGACGAACTTCACAAACGAAAAATGAAACTCGTGATGGATTATGTCACCAATCATTGGGGTTCCAAAAGCTGGATCATCAAAGATTTGCCTGCCAAAGACTGGATTCATTACTGGAACGGCGGTGAAAACGGTTTTAAAAGAAGCAATTACAGAATGACCACACAGTTCGATACCAATGCCGCAAAAGTAGATGCTGAAGGATGTATGGATGGCTGGTTTGATACCACAATGCCCGATATGAACCAGAGCAATCCGATGGTGGTAAATTACATGGCTCAAAATGCGATTTGGTGGATTGAATATGCCGGATTGGACGGCCTTCGCGTAGATACCTATTCCTACAACGACAAAAAAGGAATCGCGGAATGGACCAAACGCATTACCGATGAATACCCCAATCTGAATATCGTGGGCGAAGTCTGGATGCACGATCAGGCGCAGATGTCGTACTGGCAGAAAAATTCCAAAATTGCAGCGATTGAGAACTACAATTCCTATTTGCCAAGTGTGATGGATTTCACCCTTCACGATGCACTTTCGACCGTTTTCCGCGAAGATTCCGGTTGGGATTCCGGAATGCAAAGGGTGTATGATAATTTTGCGAATGATTTCCTTTATCCCGACATCAATAATATTTTGGTGTTTGCCGAAAACCACGATACCAACCGATTCAACCAAATGTTTCCCAATATTGAAGATTACAAATTAGCCATGAGTATAGTGCTTACCGTTCGCGGAATTCCGCAATTATACTACGGCTCCGAAATCGGTATGAAAGGCGACAAAGGAAAAGGCGACGGTGATATTCGCAGAGATTTTCCCGGTGGTTGGAGCGGCGATTCCAACAATGCCTTTACCGCATCCGGAAGAACCAAAGAGCAAAAAGAATATTTTGATTTCACCAAAAAACTCCTCAACTGGCGTAAAAATAATGAAGCCATTCACACCGGGAAAACCCTGCATTATATCCCGGAAAATAATGTGTATGTGTATTTTCGATACACGGATAGCAAAAGGATAATGGTTATCATCAATAATAATAAAAACGAACAAAATTTAGATTTGAAAAGATTTTCCGAAGGGTTGAAAAATTTCACCAAAGGAAAAGATATTATTTCTGATTATGATTTTGACCTGAAAACAAAATTATCTGTTCCTGCAAAATCTTCCTTAATTTTAGAGTTGAAATAAACTTTGAAAATGGCAAAGAATAGAAAAATAAATGTTGAAGGAAAAGAGATAACCGTTATCCTCGGAGGAGAACAGGAATATATTTCTTTGACCGATATGCTGAAGGCAAAAGACGGGGATTTTTTTATTTCCGATTGGCTTCGTAATCGAAATACTGTTGAATATCTTGGAATTTGGGAATCGGTTTACAATCCAAATTTTAATTATGGCGAATTCGCCACAATTAAAAGTCAGGCAGGTTTGAATAGCTACAAATTGAGCGTAAAAGATTGGGTAGAAAAGACAAACGCAATCGGACTAAAAGCAACGGCAGGGCGATACGGTGGAACTTATGCTCATCCCGATATTGCATTTGAATTTGGGATGTGGATTAGTCCGCAATTTAAAATCTATTTGATTAAGGAATTCCAGCGTTTAAAAAACGAAGAAAACAGCCGACTGAATCTGGAATGGAATCTCCAGCGTACCATTTCCAAAATCAATTATCAGATTCATACGGATGCCATTAAGGAAAATTTGGTTCCCAAAGAAATTACCAAAAAGCAAGCGGGTTTGGTTTATGCCAATGAAGCCGATTTGCTGAATGTTGCCCTTTTCGGAATCACGGCAAAAGAATGGCGAGACAAAAACCCAAACCAAAAAGGAAATATCAGGGATTTTGCGACGCTGGAGCAGTTGGTTGTTTTGAGCAATTTGGAAAGTATCAATGCTTTGTTGATTAATCAACAACTTTCACAAAGCGAGAAGATTCTGCAACTTAATACAGTAGCGATCATCCAGATGAAGTCTTTGTTGGAAAACAACAATATCAAAAAACTTAAATAACATCAACATGAAAAAAATAATTCACCTCTTTTTGCTGTTTTTTTTAATGCTTTCCGTTTCTGCCCAAAACAAGGGTTTTTATGAAAATGTACAGAAGAAAAATGTAGGTATTGTGTTAGATCAGCTCAATGATTATGCGGCAAAAGCAGATTTCAAAAATTATTTTGCTTTGTTTGCGGAACAGTCCACTTTTATCGGAACCGATGCCGCTGAAATCTGGAATAAAAAAGAATTTATGGACTATGCAAAACCACATTTTGATAAAGGAAAAGCATGGAATTTTACATCTTTAAAAAGAAATATTTATTTCAGTGCCGACGGAAAATATGCCTGGTTTGATGAACTTCTGGACACCCAAATGAAAATCTGCCGCGGTTCCGGTGTGCTGGAAAAAATCGGCAACAACTGGAAAATCCGTCAATATGTGCTTTCCATAACGGTTCCGAACGATGTGGTGGAGGAAGTCGTGAAAGCCAAATCTCCCATTGAAGATGCGCTGCTTTTAAAACTGAAAAAACAGTAATAAATTTCATAATAAATTAATACAACAAATAATATGAATAAAATTTTTAAAAAACCGGACTTGAGTTTCTGGCAACTCTGGAATCTCAGTTTTGGTTTTTTTGGGGTACAAATTGCCTATTCTCTGCAAAGTGCCAATATTAGTAGGATTTTTGCCACACTTGGCGCAGACCCTCATGAACTTAGTTATTTCTGGATTCTTCCGCCTTTAATGGGACTTATTGTTCAGCCGATTGTAGGAGTGATGAGTGACCGTACGTGGACAAGATTCGGAAGGAGAATTCCCTATCTTTTTGTTGGAGCATTGGCTTCGGTAATCGTGATGTGTTTGCTGCCGAATGCCGGAAGTTTTAATTTTGCTGTTGCCGGAGCCATGATGTTCGGGTTGGTTGCGTTAATGCTTCTGGATACCTCCATCAATATGGCGATGCAGCCTTTCAAAATGTTGGTTGGAGATATGGTAAACGAAAAGCAGAAAGGTCTGGCGTATTCCATTCAGAGTTTTCTGGTGAATGCGGGAAGTATTTTGGGATTTCTTTTTCCTTTGATTTTTACTGCGATGAAAATTCCGAATATTGCGGAGACAGGTGTAGTTCCTGACTCTGTAATTTATTCGTTCTATGCAGGAGCTGCAATTCTGGTACTCTGCGTAGTATATACGGTTTGGAAAGTAAAAGAAATGCCTCCAAAAGAATATGCAAAATTTCACGGAATAGAAGAATCTGAAGCCCAAAAACCCAGAGAAAACCTTTTACAGATATTGGTAAAAGCTCCGAAAGTATTCTGGACAGTGGGATTGGTACAGTTTTTCTCATGGGCAGCATTTATTTATATGTGGACCTATACCAATGGTGGAATTGCAGAAACAGTATGGAATACCACAGATGCCAATTCAGCGGCATATCAGGAAGCCGGAAACTGGGTAGGTGTTGTATTTGCGGTTCAGGCATTAGGATCTGTATTGTGGGCTGTGGTAATTCCGCGTTTCAAATCGCATAAAACGGCGTACATCGTAAGCTTAGTTTTGGGCGCAATTGGTTTTATATCAACTATTTATGTTCACGATAAATATTTACTTTTTGTATCTTATTTGTTAATTGGATGTGCATGGTCGGCAATGTTGGCGTTACCATTTACCATTCTTACCAATGCGCTTTCAGGAAAAAATATAGGAGCATATTTAGGATTATTCAACGGAACGATTTGTTTGCCGCAAATTGTAGCCGCCGTTTTAGGAGGTGTTTTGTTTAAATATCTTGCAGGCGGAAGTTCGATTGCCATGTTAGGAATAGCGGGTGCATTGTTGATAGCGGGCGCATTAAGTGTTTTTATTATTAAAGAAGACAAAGCAACATCCAATTAAATTAGAATATATTGCGAATTTAAATGCAGATCCAATAATAAAAAATATTTGTATTCAAAGAATTATTAATTAAAAAAGTCTGTTTTCGAGCGGACTTTTTGTTTTATATATCATTTTATCTTCAAAAAAATAACTGTAATGAATTCATCTTTGGACATCGTATTTTAAAATCTGTTCACGGATTGTAAATCAGTACTTTATATAAGATTATTCTTTTGTTGAATGTCGTAAAGAATAGGATTTTAAATGATAATTTAACATGATTTAACTCAATTTTTTGCGAAAAATTCATAAAAAATAGATGTTTTTATTTGTTTGTAATAATAAAGTTTCTACATTTGTCTTACCAATTCATAACAATGAAAATATACAGCACTGTGATCATTATTATTCTAGTCATTATTGGATTCCAATAGTGAGTGATGGTTATTGTGTAAAGTAAATAGTAAACAAGATTATGCCATCCTCAAAACAGGGTGGCTTTTTTTATAGCAAAACAACAGACAACAATATGTATTACAATGATGACAGCATTCTCTTTTTCGATGGAGAATTTGTGAAAGCAAAAGATGCCAAAACCGATCTTTATGGTCAGTCTTTGCACTACGGATATTCCGTTTTTGAAGGAATTAAATCTTATGAAACCCAAAACGGCACCCGGATTTTCAAAGCAAAGGAACATTATGACCGCTTGAGAAAATCTGCCGAACTGATGATGATGCCGTTCCATTATACCACAGAAGAAATGAATGTAATTACTTACAAAGTTTTGGAAATGAATGGTTTAACGAATGCGTATATCCGTCCTATCGTTCTGAATTCACCCAATATGTCGCTTTCCAAAGGCATCAAATCCAGCCTCGCCATAGAAGTTTGGAACTGGGACAACGGTTATCTCGCCAACGAAATGAAAATTATGACTTCCTCTTATCAGCGCCCAAACCCTGAAGCATTTAAAGTGGAAGCAAAAGTAAGCGGACATTACGTGAATTCCATTCTTGCCTGTCAGGAAGCCAAAGACAAAGGTTTCGATGAAGCACTGGTGTTGGATGCTCACGGAAATGTTGCCGAAAGTTCAGGTGCCAATATTTTTTATGAGAAAGACGGAAAACTCTTTACTCCCACAAAAGGAAGTATTCTTCCGGGAATTACACGTCAGACTGTTTTTGAATTGTGCGAAGAATTAGGAATACCATACGAAGAAAAATCTTTCAAACCAGAGGAAATGCGCGGTGCAGATGCCGGATTTTTCTGTGGAACTGCTGCGGAAATTGTGGCGTTGCATTCGTTGGATGAGGTTCCTTTTACCATAAAATGGGAAGATACCGCTGCCGCAAAAATCCAGAAAGCCTATCGTCATTTGGTAATGGAAGAAGATTATTCTTATTTAAAAGAGAAAACTTTAATCTTTTAAAAATAATAATTAGTCCCGAAGGGACGAATTAGCAAAGGATAGGATGAAATCCTATTAAAAATTAACAAATGATAGGATGAAATCCTGTTAATAAAATAAAATATGTCAGAAAATTTAAACAAATACTCCCGAACATTAACTCAGGATCCTACGCAACCCGCAACACAGGCGCAATATTACGGAATCGGATTTACCAAAGAAGATTTTGATAAAGCGCAAATTGGTATTGCCAGTATGGGCTACGATGGAAATACCTGCAATATGCACCTCAACGGTCTTGCTGAATTGGTGAAACAAGGAGTGAAAAAAGAAAATCTGGTTGGATTAATGTTTCACACCATCGGAATTTCTGATGGAATGACCAACGGAACCGATGGAATGCGCTATTCTTTGGTAAGTCGCGACATCATTGCCGATTCCATTGAAGCGGTTTGTGCCGGACAATATTACGATGGGCTAATTACCGTTCCCGGTTGCGACAAAAATATGCCGGGTTCTTTAATTGCGATGTCCCGTCTCAACCGTCCTTCCATTATGGTATATGGCGGAAGTATTGCACCCGGTCATTACAAAGGTGAAGATTTGAATATTGTTTCCGCTTTTGAAGCCTTGGGAAATAAAATTGCCGGAAAACTCAATGAAGAAGATTTTCAGGGAATTATTCAGCATGCCTGTCCCGGCGCTGGCGCTTGTGGCGGAATGTATACTGCCAATACCATGTCTTCCGCAATCGAAGCATTGGGAATGAGTTTGCCGTATTCCTCCTCTTATCCTGCATTAAGCCGCGAGAAAAAAGAAGAATGCCTTTATGCCGGACATTACATAAAAATTCTTTTAGAAAAAGACATCAAACCGACAGATATTATGACATCCAAAGCATTTGAAAATGCAATGCGGCTGATTATTGTTTTGGGCGGAAGTACCAATGCGGTGCTGCATTTCATTGCCATTGCTAAAAGTATCGGAGTGAAATTAACCATTGATGATTTCCAGAAAATCAGTGATGAAACGCCTTTTCTGGCCGATCTTAAACCCAGCGGAAAATATTTGATGGAAGACCTTCACAATGTTGGCGGAGTGCCGGCTGTGATGAAATACCTTTTGGATTTGGGAATGCTTCATGGCGATTGCCTTACCGTAACGGGAAAAACCATCGCGGAAAATCTGGAGCACGTGACTTCCATTATCGACCGTGAACAAAATATTATCCGGGATATTAAAAATCCGATTAAAGAAACCGGGCATATCAGAATCATGTACGGAAACCTTGCTGAAAAAGGTTGCGTGGCAAAAATCACAGGAAAAGAAGGCGATCATTTTTCCGGTCCTGCAAAAGTTTTCGATGGCGAAAAAGAATTTATCAAAGGAATTGAAGACCGCTTAATACAACCCGGAAATGTAGTCGTTATTAAAAATGAAGGACCAAAAGGCGCACCCGGAATGCCGGAAATGCTGAAACCAACATCCGCTTTAATGGGGTATGGTTTGGGAAAAAGTGTCGCTTTAATTACTGATGGAAGATTTTCCGGAGGAACCCACGGTTTCGTGGTAGGGCACATTACACCGGAAGCATTTGAAGGCGGACTCATCGGATTAGTAGAAGATGGCGATTTGATTGAAATTGATGCCGTAAAAAATTCCATCAACCTGAAAGTTCCCGAATCCGAAATCGAAAGAAGAAAAAGCACCTTCCGGAAACCGGATTATAAAGTGAAATACGGAGTGCTGTATAAATATGCCAAATGCGTTTCCGATGCGTCTCATGGCTGTGTTACCGACGAATAAATAATAAAAAACAGAATAGAATGAATACCCTGCAGTTGAACGAAAAGAAAAAATCCAAAAAAGAAAAGCCGGAACAGATTTCCGGTTCCAAAGCCGTTTTGGAAGCATTAATCGCTGAAAATGTGGAAACCGTTTTTGGTTATCCCGGTGGCGCAATTATGCCGATTTACGATGCCCTTTATGATTATAAAGATAAACTGAAACACATTCTCGTACGCCACGAACAAGGCGGAATCCATGCGGCGCAAGGTTTTGCAAGAAGTTCCGGAAGAACAGGAGTGGTGTTTGCAACAAGCGGTCCGGGTGCCACAAATCTCGTTACCGGTTTGGCAGATGCAATGATTGACAGCAATCCGATTGTCTGCATTACAGGTCAGGTGTACGCCTCACTTTTAGGAACGGATGCCTTTCAGGAAACGGATGTTATCAATATTACTGCTCCAGTTACCAAATGGAATTATCAGGTTACAGATGCCGAAGAAATTCCAGAAGCCATTGCAAAGGCATTTTATATTGCAAGCACAGGAAGACCGGGTCCGGTATTGATCGATATTACCAAAAACGCGCAACTTCAGCTTTTCGATTACGAGGGATATGAAAAATGTGAACATATCAGAAGTTACCGTCCCGGTCCTGAAATCCGTCCGGAATATTTGGAAAAAGCAGCAGAACTCATCAACAACGCCAAAAAACCGTATGTTCTTTTCGGTCAGGGTGTTATTTTGGGTAAAGCAGAAAAAGAATTTCTCAGTTTCATCGAAAAAACCGGAATTCCTTCTGCTGCAACGGCAATGGGATTAAGTGCAATTCCTACCGATCATCCTTTGTATGTCGGAATGCTGGGCATGCACGGAAATTATGCCCCAAATGTAAAAACAAATGAATGCGATGTTTTAATTGCAGTCGGAATGCGCTTTGATGACCGTGTTACAGGACGTTTGGATAAATATGCCAAGCAGGCAAAAGTGATTCATTTGGATATCGATCCTGCGGAAATTGATAAAAATGTTCAAGCCACTGTTCCGGTTTGGGGCGACTGCAAGAAAACGCTTCCGAAGCTTACGGAACTGCTAAATAAAACGGAACACAAATCCTGGTTAAACGAATTTCGTGAACTGGAAAAAGAAGAAATAAAAGAAGTCATCACTGAAGAACTTCATCCGCAATCCGACGTTATGACAATGGGCGAAGTAATCCGCATATTAAATGAATTAACCAACGGAGATGCGATTATTGCAACCGATGTTGGGCAACACCAAATGATTGCCTGCCGATATGCAAAATTCAATAATTCCCATTCTTTGGTAACTTCAGGAGGTTTGGGAACCATGGGATTTGGTCTTCCTGCTGCAATTGGTGCATGGTACGGTGCTCCGGAAAAAACAGTGGTTGCCATTATTGGCGACGGTGGTTTCCAGATGACACTTCAGGAATTGGGAACGATTATGCAGTTTGGAGCGAAAGTAAAAATCCTGATTCTGAATAATGAATTTCTTGGAATGGTAAGACAATGGCAACAGTTGTTTCATGATCGAAGATATTCGTTTGTGGACATTACGAGTCCGGATTTTGTTACGCTGGCAAAAGCGTATGGAATTGACGGGCAAAAAGTTGATAAAAGAAAAAATCTTGAATCTGCCCTGAAAACCATGATCGATCACGATGAATCTTACCTTCTTGAAGTAATGGTAGGAAAAGAAAATAATGTATTTCCGATGGTTGCACAAGGTTCATCGGTTTCTGAAATACGTTTAAAATAAAAAATCATCCAAAAAGTCACGAAGTGACGATTTAATAAAAGATAGGATATAACCTATTAAATACATCCGAAAAAATGGAAAGAAAAGAATATACCATCACGCTGTACACAGAAAATTCAATCGGTTTGATTGGAAGAATTTCAGGAATTTTTTCCCGCAGGAAAATCAATATCGAAAGTTTGAATACTTCGCCTTCGGAAGTGGAAGGGATTCACCGCTTCACCATTGTAATTACCGAAACCGAGGAAGTATTGAAAAAACTTTGCCGTCAGCTGGAAAAACAAATCGACATTATGAAAGCCTATTACAATACCGACGACGAAATTGTTTGGCAGGAACAGGCACTTTACAAAGTTCCTTCCGATGTAGTGGCCGAAAAAGTGTATGTGGAACGTCTGCTTCGCCAGTATGGTGCATCAACGGTGGTGATTCGTAAAGATTATATCGTTTTTGAAACCGCCGGACATCGCGAAGAAATCGACAAACTTACCGAAGAACTCACCAAATACGGATTAATCGAGTTTGTGCGCGGAGCCAGAATTGCCATTATCAAAGCTAGCGAAGGAATTCACAAAAAAGTTCTGGAATTTGAAAAAAGAGAACCGTCTCCGGAAATCGTGGAAAACGAATTCCTCGATCAGCGCGACAATGTTTTCACCATGTAACCCATTAAAATTTATAAAAAACAAAACCCCAAGGTCAGTTTCCAATTGACCCATAACATTTTTAAAATAAAATAATGACAAATTATTTCAATACCCTTACGCTTAGAGAACAGCTTGAACAGTTAGGGCAAGCAGAATTTATGGACAGCACACAGTTTTCGGACGGAGTAGATGCGCTCAAAGGCAAAAAAATCGTAATTGTAGGTTGCGGTGCTCAAGGTTTAAACCAAGGACTGAATCTTCGCGACAGCGGTCTGGATGTTTCCTATGCTTTGAGAAAAGAAGCCATCGAACAAAAAAGAGATTCCTGGAAAAATGCCACCGAAAATAATTTTAAAGTAGGAACTTACGAAGAATTGATTCCAACGGCTGATCTGGTGATTAATTTAACACCCGACAAGCAGCATACTTCCGTAATCAACGCCGTGATGCCTTTGATGAAAGAAGGTGCCACACTTTCATATTCCCACGGTTTTAATATTGTGGAAGAAGGCATGCAGATTCGCCCCGATATTACCGTAATTATGGTGGCTCCGAAATGTCCGGGTTCCGAAGTTCGTGCCGAATATCTCCGAGGTTTTGGGGTTCCGACTTTAATTGCCGTGCATCCGGAAAATGATCCGCAGGGAAAAGGCTGGGCAGAAGCAAAAGCCTATTGCGCAGGAACGGGCGGACATAAAGCCGGTGTTTTGAAATCGTCTTTCGTGGCGGAGGTAAAATCGGATTTAATGGGTGAACAAACCATTCTTTGCGGATTGCTGCAAACGGGTTCCATTCTTTCTTTCGATAAAATGGTGGAAAAAGGAATTGATCCGGGTTATGCTTCAAAACTCGTTCAATATGGTGTTGAGGTGATTACGGAAGCGCTAAAACACGGTGGTGTAAGCGGAATGTTGGATCGTCTTTCCAACCCCGCAAAATTGAAAGCATTTGAAATTTCTGAAGAATTAAAGGAAATTATGCGTCCGCTTTTCCAAAAACATCAGGACGATATCATGTCCGGACATTTCTCCAAAACCATGATGGAAGATTGGGCAAATAACGATGTCAACCTCTTGAAATGGCGTGCCGAAACCGGAGAAACCGCCTTTGAAAAAACGCCCGCCGGAGAAGTTACAATCGCAGAACAGGAATATTTCGATAATTATCTGTTGATGGTCGCCTTCATCAGAGCCGGAGTAGAACTCGCTTTTGAAACCATGGTGGAATCGGGAATCAAGCCGGAATCTGCGTATTATGAATCCCTTCACGAAACTCCGCTCATTGCCAATACCATTGCCCGAAGAAAATTATTTGAAATGAATCGTGTGATTTCCGATACTGCGGAATACGGTTGTTATCTTTTCGATCAGGCGTGCAAACCTTTGTTAAAAGATTTTATGGCAGGAATTGAAACCGATGTGGTCGGCAAAAATTTCAACGAAGGAAAAGAGGGTTCTGTTGATAATGCCACCTTGGTTGAGGTAAATGAAATTCTCAGAAATCATCCTGTTGAAGTGGTTGGGAAAAAACTCCGCAAAGCCATGACTGCAATGAAATCCATTAAAACGGTATAATTTTATAGTATTAAATTTTTTTGAAACCAATTTTAACCTTAAATCATCTCAATTTTCAGTACGGCAACAATGTCGTGCTGAATGATTTTTCCTGGGAAATTATCAAAGGTGAAAACTGGATCATTGGCGGAAAAAGCGGAAGCGGAAAAACCACGCTTGCCAAAATTATTGCCGGGGAAATCAATCCGATTCAGGGAGAACGTTCTTTTCATTTCGATGAAAATTCTTCACTTCCGGCAATGGCTTATCTGGTGTCGAGTTGGGAAAAGTTTACGGATTTGCAGGGCGACCGGAATTTTTATTATCAGCAGCGGTACAATTCTTTTGCGAAAAATCAAACCAAAACCGTGCTTCAGGAACTGGAGAAATTTGCTTCCGATTTTAATCTGAATATTTCCGATGCAGAACCTTTTTTGCAAACTTTCGGATTCAAAAATTTTCGTGAACAACAACTAATCGAATTATCAAGCGGTGAACATAAAAAACTGCAACTCACAAAAGCCTTGTGGTTGCAACCGCAATTTCTCATCATTGATCAGCCTTATACCGGACTTGATGTTCAGGCGCGCAAAGATTTGAATTCTTTTCTGAAAAATAGATCCGAAAAGGGAAGTACCTTCATCCTCATCAGCAATGAAGATGAATTTCCGGATTGCATCACTCATTTTGCTGAAATTTCCGATGGAAAACTGAATGAAGTATTTTCGCCGGATGCGTTTTCAAAAGATGTGATAAGAACGAAAAAGGAGCTTCCAATATTCCTTCAGAAAAGAAGTAAAAACGATGAGGTTTTCATTGAAATGCAAAATATTTCCGTTTCATACGGAGAAAAAGAAGTCCTGAAAAATGTTTCATGGAAAGTGAAATCCGGTGAAAAATGGTTGGTTCAGGGGCACAACGGTTCCGGAAAATCTACCTTATTGAGTTTGGTTACCGGTGATCATCCGCAAGCGTACAATAATGGTGTGTATCTTTTTGGAAATCAGCGCGGAAGTGGTGAAAGCATTTGGGAAATCAAGGAGAAAATAGGAATGATTTCTCCGGAATTGCATTGGTACTATGATCTGAATGCGAATGTTGGACAAACGATTGCTTCGGGTTTTTTTGATTCGATGTCGCTGTATAAAAAACTAAATTTTGAACAACAGCAAAAACTGGATCAGCTTCTGTATTTCTTCGATTTAAAAGAAGAAAAAAATCGAAAATTAAATACGCTTCCTGTTGGAAAACAAAGGTTGGCTCTTTTGGCGAGAACTCTGGTGAAAAGTCCGGAAATCTTAATTCTGGACGAGCCTTGTCAGGGTTTGGATCGCGAACAAACACAATATTTCAACGCGGTAATTGATGATTTGTGTGCAAAAGGGCAAACGCTAATTTACATTGGTCATTTCGAATCGCAATTGCCCAAATGCATTTCGCATAAACTGATTTTGGAAAACGGGAAAGTAAAATATTCCACCATTGATTTTTCAGAATCTGTTTCCTGAAATAAAACGATGGTAGTGTATCATGAAAAATAGGAAACTATATGCAAAATCATTACGTTTTTAAGACACAACTTTTTTTAAAAAACGATAAATAAAAAAGAATTTAAATCAACAAAAAATAATGAAAGAGGTTCTTCATTTTCCCACTGTAGAAGAGGTTCGCAAGGCGCGGGAAAATATTAAAAATGCCGTTTATACCACGCCACTTCAGGAAAACCATCGGCTTTCTCAAAAATTCGGTGCGAAAATATTTTTGAAAAGAGAAGATTTGCAGCCGGTTCGTTCGTACAAATTAAGAGGAGCA
Organism: Bergeyella sp.; assembly: GCA_031987605.1. GTDB lineage: Bacteria > Bacteroidota > Bacteroidia > Flavobacteriales > Weeksellaceae > JAFAGO01. The sequence goes on from DALZZF010000006.1 coordinate 127,585, forward strand.
TATCACAAAATAAAGAGTCTGCACAATGAAGGAAAAACCGCAAACGGTGTCGTGTGTGCAAGTGCTGGAAATCATGCTCAGGGCGTTGCTTTGGCATGTAAAGAGCTGGAAATTCCCGGAATTATTTATATGCCGATTACCACTCCGAAACAGAAACTGGAACAGGTGGAAATGTTTGGCGGAAAATTCGTAGAAATCCGTTTGGTTGGCGACACTTTTGATGCTTCTAAAATTGCGGCAATGAAATTCAGCCTTCAAAATGATTTTTCATTTATTCATCCTTTTGATGATTCGCAAATCATTGAAGGACAGGGAACTTTGGCATTGGAAATTCTGGAACAGACCGATCAAAAAATTGATTATATTTTTATTCCAGTTGGCGGTGGCGGGTTGGCATCGGGAATTGCCAGTGTTTTTTCCGAACTTTCTCCGGAAACAAAATTGATTGCCGTAGAACCCAAAGGTGCAGCCTCTTTAAAAACCTCCATTGAAGCAGGAGTGAATACCGAACTTTCCAAAATCGACAAATTTGTGGATGGAGCCGCTGTACAAAAAGTGGGCGATTTTACTTTTGAAATTTGCAAAAAATATCTTTCCGATTTCATCACCGTTGATGAAGGGAAAGTATGTGATATTATACTACAACTATATAACAAAGATGCTATTGTGCTGGAGCCGGCAGGTGCACTTTCAATCTCTGCTTTGGAACAATATGCCGAAAAAATAAAAGGCAAAAATGTAGTGTGTATTGTAAGCGGAAGCAACAACGATATTACGAGAATGGAAGAGATTAAAGAACGTGCATTGCTTTATAAAGGTTTGAAGCATTATTTTCTGGTGAAATTTCCGCAGCGTCCGGGTTCTTTGAAAGAATTTGTACTTCATGTTCTGGGCGAAAAAGACGATATTGCTTTTTTTGAATATACCAAAAAAAATTCCAGAGAAACCGCTTTGGCAACCGTTGGAATTGAATTGGTGGACAATTCTGATTTCGACGGTCTTGTGGAACGCATGAAAAAGCGTGGTTATTTTGAATCCTATCTCAACGACAATCCGAATATGCTGAATATTTTGGTGTAAAATTTTTGCCCCGAAGATTTTTATGATTCTTCGCTATTTTGTAAGGAAATAGATTTTTTACTTAATCATTCATAATGAGTAATATTCACTCATTTCTTTGCTAAGTGAAACGCCTTTGCGAACTTAAAAAGTACTCTGATAAATAAAAAAATCTTTGCGCCTTTGCGTTAAATTTATGGTTTAATATAAAAGTGAATTCTATGGAACTCCTCACATTAATTTTAGTTTAAAAATCAATAGTTTTTGGCGAAGAACCATTTTTATTATCATACCTCAATGAAACCGGAAGGCGAGTTTTGTAATTTTGCGGCTTAAAATTTTAATTCAAGAATATGAAAATTATAGCATTTGCAGGAAGCAATTCAGAGGTTTCCATCAACAAAAAACTGGTAAGCTACGCTGCATCTTTATTTGAAAACGCCGAAGTGGAAATTCTGGATCTCAACGATTATGAAGTTCCGATGTATAAACATCAAAGAGAGCTGGAATCCGGCGTTCCGGAAGCGATTATAAAATTTGCTGAAAAATATGATTCTGCTGATTTGGTATTGCTTTCTTTAGCCGAACACAACGGAACGTACACCGTAGCTTTTAAAAATATTTTCGACTGGGTTTCCAGAATTCCGGGACGTTCTGCTTGGAACGAAATTCCGATGTTTCTAATGTCAACTGCAGGCGGACCAAGAGGCGGTTTGGGCGTGCTGGAAGCTGCGGTTGCACGTTTTCCTTTCAATGGCGGAAATGTGGTGGAAACTTTTACGCTGCCGTTCTTTAATGATAATTTCAGCATCGAAGAAAACAAAATTATCGATGCCGAAAAAGATGCTGAACTAAAAGAAAAAGTAAGCAAAGTGAGCAAAGTGGAAGCACTGCTTCAAAAATAATGTGGAAAAATTTTTAGGAGAATATACCGGAAATTTTTATCTTTGCTGCAAAGTAAAATCAAGTGAAATTCAAGACCAATTTTGAGCATTTTCAGCCTTGCTTTCAGAAGGTAGAACATATTGACTCTAAAAGTGTCTAATGAATAATGGCCGATAATCCAAAAGATTGTCGGCTTTTTTATTTAAAAAAATTGTTTGATTTAAATCTTTTAGACAGGGATTTCCGATGCCCTGAAAAAGTGAAATGAAAAAGAAAGTTAGTATCTGCATTTCTGAGGAACAGGTCATGAGATCGGAACGTGATAAAAATGTTCTTCAGGAAAGCAGTTCAATATTTTTTCCCTTATGAGCAATACCTACAAATCTGCCGGAGTAGATAAAGAAGAAGGCTATAAAACCGTAGATAAAATAAAATCTGCCGTTGCCCAAACCCACAATAAAAATGTACTGAACAATCTCGGAAGTTTTGGGGCTTTCTACGAAATCGGTGGTTACAAAAACCCGGTTCTGGTTTCCGGAACGGATGGCGTAGGAACCAAACTGAAAGTCGCTTTAGATTCCAAAAAATACGATTCCATAGGAATTGACTGCTTTGCGATGTGTGCCAACGATATCCTTTGCCACGGCGCAAAACCTTTGTTTTTCCTCGATTATCTGGCATGCGGAAAACTAGATTCCGATATTGCTGCAGAAATTGTTTTGGGAATGGTGAATGCTTGCAAAGACAATCAGTGTGCTTTAATCGGTGGTGAAACTGCCGAAATGCCGGGAATGTATCAACCGGGAGATTACGATGTTGCTGGATTCTGTGTAGGAATTGTAGAAAAAGACGAAATAATCGATGGGTCCAAAATTAAAAAAGGCGATAAAATCATTGCGTTGCCAAGTTCGGGATTTCATTCCAATGGATTCTCTCTTGTGAGAAAAATATTCCCCGATTTTAATGAAGAATTTGAAGGGAAACCTTTATATGAAACACTTTTGGTTCCGACCAGACTGTATTTTCAGCCCATCCATAAAATTCTCAATGAAGTAGATGTTCACGGAATTGCCCATATCACCGGTGGCGGTTTAATTGAAAATGTTCCGCGAATTATTCCTGAAGGTTTGTGTGCAGAAATTCAAACTTCTGAAATTAAAATTCCTTCCGTTATGCTCAAACTCGAAAAGCGTGGAAACATCAACAGAACCGAAATGTACGGAACCTTTAATATGGGAGTCGGAATGGTGGTCGTAGTTGATGAATCTGAAGCTGCAAAAGTCCTTGAAATCTTAGACGATGCTTATGAAATCGGCGAAATTGTGGAAAATTCTGAGAAAATTAATTTAATTTAGAAAAGAGAAATCAGATGTTAGACAAAAAAGTCTGAAATCTCATATCTGAAATCTCATGTCTGTTATGAAAAACATTGTCATTTTAATTTCAGGAAGTGGAACCAATCTCCAAAGAATTCTGGAAGCCATTAAAAACGGTGAGATTTCCAATGCAAAAGTTTCGCTCGTCATTGCCGACCGCGAATGTTACGGATTAAAGCGAGCTGAAGAAAATAATATCGACAACATTCTGATTCCGAGGGGAAAAGGTTTTTCCGCTGAACTGGAAAAAATACTTCCTGGAGATACGGATCTGATTGTTTTGGCAGGATTTCTTTCTATTCTTTCCAAAGATTTTACAGAAGAATGGAACGGAAAAATCATTAACATTCACCCGTCTTTGCTTCCTAAATTTGGCGGAAAAGGAATGTACGGCAGTAAAGTGCATCAATCCGTTGTGGAAACCAATGAAAAGGAAAGTGGTGCAACGGTTCATTTTGTCACTTCCGGAATTGATGAAGGGGAAATTATTCTTCAGGGAAAAGTTTTGCTGGATGAGCATGAAACACCGGAAACCTTAGCCGAAAAAGTACACCAAATAGAATATGAAATTTTTCCGAAAGCGATTGAAGAAGTGTTGAATATTCCCCTCTAAAAAGAGGGGTGTCCGAAGGACGGGGTGTGTACCCAAATGCAGAAATAATTTTATTTTTAAAGATTATTAATCCATCAAATGAATGAAAAGTATTTAACCCATATTGACGGAATTGAAATCTTTAGAAGAAAAATTGGACTTCTTCCCAAAAATAAAGAACTTGTTTTGCGTGCAAGAGCATTAAGAAAAGGATATGTACTGTCGGAAGTTATTTTCTGGAAACAGGTTCGAAACGGAACTTTTCATGGGATTGATTTTGATCGGCAAAGAATTATAGGAAATTATATTGTTGATTTTTATGTAAAATCCTTGGGCTTGGTAATTGAAATTGACGGAAGCAGTCACAATACTAAAGAAGAATATGACGAAAAAAGAGATAATTTTTTAAAATCATTAGACTTAAAAATAATTAGAATATCAGATATAAGGGTAAAACACGACTGTGAAAATGTGATGAAGGAATTGGAGAATTATATAATTGAACATTTCTCAACTCCTGCCTAACACCCCGCCTTCGGCACCCCTCTTTCAAAAGAGGGGAACCCCAAAACAAAAATTTTAGAAAACATGAAAACCTTTGCCACAACAGATTTATGCGATCAGTACAGGGATGAACTTTCAGTGGTTCAGCCCATTGGTTTCCGGGATTTTGGAAAACGGAAATCGTTTTATGGAGAAATGGTGACGATTCATTGTCCGGAGAATAATCCTTTGGTTCGTAAAACTTTGGGAGAAAACGGGAAGGGAAAAGTTTTGGTGGTGGATGGAGAAGGTTCCACGGCTTGTGCGTTGATGGGCGACCAAATTGCAAAACTGGCGGTTGAAAATGAGTGGGAAGGCGTTATTATTAATGGTTGCATTCGGGATTCTGTGGAAATTTCGCAATTGGATTTAGGCGTAAAAGCGTTGAATATCATTCCGGTAAAAAGTGGAAAATCGGACATTGGGGTGATGAACATTTCGCTGGATTTTGCGGGGGTAATTTTTGTGCCGGGTGAATATGTATATGCGGATGAAGACGGAATTGTGGTTTCGGAGAAGAAGTATTATTAAAACCAAGAACCAAGAATCAAGAGAAATGAAAAAAGAGAAAAGACAAACCATTCTCATTCAAAGATTCTCGTAGGATTTTTATTAAAGTGCCAAAGGCATGATTTAACAAAGGATAGGATATTATCCTATTGATTTATTGAACAGAAAATTTAGCAAAGTATAAGACATCCTCCTATCAAATTAAAATTATTAAAAAAATAAATCTATATAAAATGAGTAAAAAAAGAGCATTAATCAGTGTTTCCGATAAAAATGGATTGCTGGATTTTGCACGTTTCCTTGAAAGTCAAAATTTTGAATTGATTTCTACGGGTGGCACATTCAAACATCTTAAAGATGGGGGATTGCATCCGATTCAGATTGATGAAGTTACCGATTTTCCGGAGATGTTGGATGGAAGAGTAAAAACCCTGCATCCGAAAGTTCATGGCGGATTGCTGGCGGTTCGGGATAATGAAGAGCACATGAAAACCGTTCAGCAGTACGAGATCGGGCTGATTGATATGGTGGTGGTGAATTTGTATCCTTTTTTTGAAAATGCCAACAAAGATATTTCATTAGACGAAAAAGTGGAGTTCATCGATATTGGCGGACCTTCCATGTTGCGTTCGGCAGCGAAAAATTTCAAATCGGTTACGGTGATTACCAATGTGGAAGACTATGAAATCGTGCAAAACGAAATTTCAGCAAGTGGAGATACCCAACCAGTAACCCGTAAAATATTGGCAGGAAAAGTCTTCAATCTTACTTCGGCTTATGATGCGGCTATTTCCAAAATGTTGCTGGAGGAAGAATATCCGCAGTATCTGAATGCTTCTTATAAAAAAGTTGATGACCTTCGGTATGGTGAAAATCCGCATCAATCTGCGGCCTATTATGTATCGACGGTGGAAAACGGGGCGATGAAAGATTTTGAACAGTTGGGCGGAAAAGAACTTTCATTCAACAATCTGCGCGATATGGATTTGTGCTGGAAAGTTGTAAATGAATTTAAAAACGAACTCGCTTGTTGTGCGGTAAAACATTCCACACCTTGCGGAGTTGCGGTAGGAAATTCTGCGGTGGAAACGTATATGAGAACGTATGAATGCGATCCTGTTTCCATTTTTGGCGGAATTGTGGCGATGAATTATAAAGTGGATGCTTTAACAGCAGAAGAACTCAATAAAACTTTCCTTGAAATTGTAATGGCAACAGATTTTGATGCTGATGCATTAGAAATTCTGAAAAAGAAAAAAAATCTGAGAATCATCAAAATCAAAAATCCGGTGTCCGACAAACAAACCTGGGTAAAAATTGATGGCGGACTGCTTATTCAGGATGTTGATGATGACTTTTCGGAAGAAATCACCATCATGACAGAAAATCATCCGACTGAAGAACAGTACAGATCTTTGCTTTTCGCACAACGCGTGGTGAAATATGTAAAATCCAATGCCATTGTGGTTTCCAACGGAACGCAGGCACTTGGAATTGGCGGCGGACAGGTCAACAGAATCTGGGCTACACAACAGGCGATTGAAAGAGCAAAAGAAAAATTCAGTGGGGATTTAATCCTTGCTTCCGATGCATTTTTCCCGTTCCGAGATGTGGTGGATTTTTGTGCTGAGGAAGGCATTAAAGCCATTATTCAGCCAGGTGGAAGCATGCGCGATCAGGAATCTATTGAAGCAGCAAATGAGCATAAAATCCCGATGCTGTTTACCGGAATGCGCCATTTTTTACATTAAAAAAACCTTTTGGAAAAAGCACTTGAAAATCGTATTTTTGAAAAAATTCAATTTTAATAAATCTGTATGAGAATATTAATCGTTGGTAATGGCGGAAGAGAATCTGCTCTTGCATGGAAACTCAAAGATGATCCCAGAGTTACGGAAATGTATTTCGCGGGTGGAAATGCTTCCACAGAACAATGGGGAAAAAATATCGTGGAAAGCGGAGTAGAAGAACTTCGGAATTTTGCCATCAAAAAACAAATCGACCTCACTATCGTTGGTCCGGAAGCTCCTTTGGTGGACGGATTGGTGGATGAGTTCCGAAATTACGACCTCAAAGTTTTCGGTCCCCGAAAAAGAGCGGCAGAACTGGAAGGAAGCAAAGCGTTTTCCAAAAAATTCATGCAGGATAACAACATCAAAACGGCAAAAGCAAAAATTTTTGATTCCTACAATGATGCCATAGAATACGTTTCTGACCAGCGTTTTCCGTTGGTGATAAAAGCCAGTGGTTTGGCAGGCGGAAAAGGCGTGGTGATTTGCCAGAATTTAACGGACGCCAAAGCAACCATTCATTCATTTATGATCGAAAGAATTTATGGAGATGCAGGAATAAAGCTTGTGGTGGAAGAATATCTCCAAGGATTTGAGGCCTCTGTAATTGCCTTTTCCAACGGGAAAAACCTCTTTCCTTGTATCGCAGTAAAAGATTATAAAAAAGCCGGAAACGGCGACAAAGGTCCAAACACGGGCGGAATGGGAACCGTGGCACCAAGTCCGCAATTTAAGGACGTGCATTATGAAGATTTCAAAAAAAATATTCTGGAACCAACAGTTTTAGGACTCGAAGCACAGAATCTTCAATTCAAGGGATTTATTTTCTTCGGGCTTATGATTACCGAAAACGGAACCTATCTTCTGGAATACAATATGCGTTTGGGAGATCCTGAAACACAGGTGTTAATGCCGCTTTTGGAAAACAATCTTCTCGATGTCATCAATGATTGTATGAATGGTAAAGACGTGGAACTCAGTTTCAAAAACGAAAAAGCAGTCTGTCTGGTCATGGCTTCCGGAGGTTATCCTGGGCGTTACGAAACTGGTTTTGAAATCCGCAATCTGGACAAAGTGAAGAACAGCATCGTTTTCTTTGCGGGAGCTGCTCACAAAGGAACGCATTACGTAACCAACGGCGGGCGTGTCCTCAATCTTGTAGCGACGGGTGAAACATATGAAGATGCCCGTAAAAAGGTGTATGAAGATGCCATTCCCGTTCAGTTCGATTACGAATATTACAGAGAAGATATTGGTAAGTTTTAAAGGACTTTAATATACAGCCCTGTTTTTTCGGGGCTTTTTTGTTTTTTTAGGAGCTATTTCCCGCTTTCCGCTATATCTTTTGCTCCGCGATGCTCCGCAAAAGGATGCCGCTTCAATCGGGGCTATGAAGAAGAGGTAAGGGAAAAGAGCCAAGTAAAAAGTAAAAAGAAACAAGGCAAAAATAGAAGCAATCAGGCATTCATAATATGTCGATAGTATTTTCAGAATTTTATATTGAAGATATGATGGCATTGACCTCGAAGAGGTCATATTTTTATAGAAATAATTAGTGAATTAGATTATTCGACTCCTACGGAGTCGCACCTTTCAACAAAATTAAAGTTGCGTGCAAGAGGAAGAATTAATAAAAAAGAGCCAAGTAAAAAGAAACAAGGCAATAGGATTAAGTAAAAAGTAATTATTGATTTTACAAAGTAAAAATTTGCGCCTTAAAGCACAGCAAATTAAAAAGAAATTGCGTCTTTGCGTATAACAAGAAAAAGAGCCAAGGCAAAAGTAAAATTTAAATTTCAAAACCAACAATATTTATGCACAACGGAATTCTCATATTAGATTTCGGATCCCAATACAACCAACTTATTGCACGCAGAGTCCGCGAATTAGGCGTTTATTCAGAAGTATTGCCTTTTAACACACCACTTTCGGCGATATTAGACAAAAAACCGGTCGGCATTATTCTTTCCGGTGGTCCAAGTTCCGTCAATTCCGATGAAGCCAATCTGGTAGAAAAAGAACTCTTCGAATCCGGAATTCCGATTTTAGGAATTTGTTATGGAATGCAGCTCACGGCACATCTTCTCGGAGGTTCCGTGAAGAAAGGCGTAAAAGGCGAATATGGAAAAGCCGAATTCGAAGTCCTGCGTTCCAATCCGGTTTTATCCGGAATTGCCAGAAAATCCACAGTCTGGATGAGCCATTTTGATGAAGTAGAAACCGTTCCCGAAGGTTTTGAAATCTCCGGAAAATCCGATGTTATTGCGGCAATGGCCAATGAAAAGAAAAATATTTTTACCCTTCAGTTTCACCCCGAAGTTTCGCATACCGAAGAAGGCGCAAGAATGATTGAAAATTTTGTTTTCAATGTTTGCAAAGCGGAACGCAACTGGAAACTGACCAATTATATCGACAGAACCGTTTCCGAAATCCGTGAAAAAGTGGGTGATAAAAAAGTCATTCTCGGGCTTTCCGGCGGTGTGGATTCGTCTGTTGCGGCGGTGCTTATTCATAAAGCGATTGGCGATCAGCTGACCTGCATTTTTGTGGATACTGGACTTTTGCGCAAGGACGAAGGCAAAAAAGTAATGGAAAACTATGGCGAACATTTCCACATGAACATCAAAATGGTGGATGCGCAGGAACGTTTCATGAACAAACTTGCCGGAGTTTCAGATCCGGAAAAGAAAAGAAAAATCATCGGGAACGAATTTGTGGCTGTTTTTGATGAAGAATCTCAGTTGATAGAAGGAGCTTCTTTTTTAGCACAAGGAACCATTTATCCGGATGTTATTGAAAGTCAGTCGGTAAAAGGACCTTCTGCGGTCATTAAATCGCATCACAATGTGGGCGGACTTCCGGAAGAGATGAAACTGGAATTGCTGGAACCGCTTCGTGAACTTTTCAAAGACGAAGTCCGGAAAGTAGGAGAGGAACTGGGAATTCCTCATCATTTGGTGTACCGTCATCCTTTTCCGGGACCCGGTTTGGGAATTAGAATCCTGGGCGAAGTAGATGCCGAAAAAGTGAGAATCCTGCAGGAAGCCGATGATATTTTTATTCACGAACTGTATAAAAATGATTTATACGAAAAAGTGTCACAGGCATTTGTGGTATTACTTCCGGTAAAATCAGTCGGCGTAATGGGCGACGAAAGAACATATGAATATACCGCTGTTGTTCGTTCTGCCAATACCATCGACTTTATGACGGCAACCTGGAGCAAACTTCCGTACGAATTTCTGGAGCTGGTTTCCAACAGAATTATCAACGAAGTGCGCGGAATAAACCGCGTGGCGTATGATATTTCCAGCAAACCACCTGCAACGATTGAATGGGAATAAAATAAAGGAATAATTTTTGGAGTCAGTTGTTGGCTCCAATTTTTTTTATCATGTTTCAACAGTCACAGCAGAAAATAAAACGACTTTCGGTCTTGGTTTCCATTCTTTCAAAGTATGGTTTTAATGAAGTGCTTTTTAAAATGAACCTGAAGTCCGATAACACAGAATCCAGTGCATCTTCCGATCCGGTGTATGTGCGTATTCGTAAGGTGTTGGAAGATTTAGGCCCTACATTTATCAAACTCGGGCAGGCATTCAGCAATCGTGAAGATCTGTTGCCGAAAGCATTAACAGAAGAACTGCAAAAACTTCAGGACAATACAAAATTTGCGGATATTAATATTCATCAGGTTTTGGAGGAGAATTTCGGGGACGTTTCGGATTCTTTTGCTGAAATTAGTGTCCATCCTTTGGCTTCAGCTTCTATTGCACAGGTGTACCGCGCCACTTTGAAAGATGGGCGAAAAGTGGTTTTAAAAGTTAAACGCCCGGGAATTGAAGAAACAATTAAAGGCGATTTGCTTTTGGTACGTGACCTTCAGAAAATGCTTTCCACTTATTTTGAATTTGCCGATACTTTAAATCTGGAAGAAGCGGTAAATACTTTTGAAAAGTCTTTGATGCAGGAACTTTCTATGAATAATGAGCGTGAAAATATAGAACGTTTTGCCGCGCAGTTTAAGAATGATTCCAGAACGCATGTTCCGGAAGTTTATCCGTATTTCTGCAATAATGATGTGTTGTGCATGGAATGTATTGAAGGAGCAAAATCCACCGATTTTCAGTTTATAGAAAAGCACCATTTAAACCCTTCAAAACTGGCTGATACGGGTTTGCAATTATATCTGACGCAGATTATGGAACACGGATTTTTCCATGCCGATCCGCACGCTGGAAATATTATGATTACAGAGGAGGGTAAAGTGATTTTCATTGATTTGGGTTCTATGGGAACGCTTTATGCCAAAGATCAGGAACTGATTGAGGACTTGGTTTTGAACCTGATTTTAAGAAATCCTACACAACTGGTGAATATCCTGAAAAAAATGGCGGTTCGTATTGAGGTGAAAGACGAACAGAAACTTCATGATGATATTCAGGAAATTTTGTCAATGGTGGATTCCGGTTCGCTGGAAGATTTAAACATTGAGATTTTAATCCGGAAATTCAAGGAAATTCTTTTTGAAAATAAAGTGGTGATGCCGAATTATTTCACCCTTTTGGCTCGCGGAATTGGTTTGATTGAAAGTGTGGGGCGAACATTGAATCCGGATATGAATCTGGTAAAAAGCATCGAGCCGTACATTTTCAAAATCATGGCACAGCGCATGAATCCTAAATATCTGCTTGAAAAAAGCGTGAAAAAAATCAGTGAACTGGGAAATGATATTCATAATGTTCCTTTAGAACTGCGAAATGTCTTGCAACAAATGAATGAAGGAAAACTACAGGTGAAAAGCAATATTCCCGGGCTTCAGAAAACCAATCAGGTAATCAAAAGCAGCACCAAAGATCTTATTTTAGGAATGGTACTCGCCGGAAATCTTGTTGCAACTGCCATTGTTTATCAGTCGGAAAAAGGACCCATGCTGGCGGAAATTCCTTTGTTGGCGGTTTTCGGATTTCTGGTATCTGCAGTTTTAATTGTGGTTCTGCTGATGAGAACGCTGAGACGGTGAATTCAACAGCAACCCTTCCTCATTTTGCCCTGTAATTGTCCATCAATGTGCGAAACAAATCCGCTGTTGCCGGTGGTGAAAGAACAACGGCTTTTGCGCCAGAGTTTACGGCGTTTTTAATATCCGCCAAACTTTTTCCTCCGGTGCAGATAAAAGGCTGGTAGGGAAATTCGGATTTTAATTTTTCAATAATAGTATGGTTCTCCTTTCCTCCGGTGATGTGGATGATGTCGGCTCCGTTTTCCAGCCTTGCTGCAAAATTGATATTAATATTGGAAGCACTCGATATGATGGGAATTTTTACTTTTTGTGCCAATTTTCGCAGGTCGTTATTGGGAAAAGGCTGATTGACAATAATTGCGGCCGCACCAAGTTTTTCTGCTTCGAGTGCTACTTGCAGAGAAAAATTTCCTTTGGTCACTCCACCTCCAACGCCGCAGATTACAGGTTTATCGGTAAAACGAATCAAAGATTCCATTACTTTTACGGAAGGAGCAAAAGGATAAACCGCCAATACGGCATCGCAATGCGTATTTTCGATAATGGCAAGATCGGTGGAAAATATAATGGATTTCACGAGTTTTCCACCCAGTTTAATTCCGGGACAACGCTCATTGATAATTTCCGGAGGATTAAGCTTTTTATGCGAAAAGAACTTCGGAAGAATCGTGCTCAAAAAGCGGTTGTAGATTTTTTGTTTCCAAAGATTAACCGTTTCCATCGTAGGTCTCTTATTTCTCTGAAATAATAAGTGTAGAAGGAATTGAGGTCAGCCAAAGACTTTTGCTCTCTATAAGTTTTTTCCAACTTTTATGGCTAATCAGCATCAGATCCATTGTTTCTATAAATTCTTTTTCAATCGTTACGGAATGATGGAGTGTGATGTGATTCGGAGCAATATGTTCTATATTTTTAATCAGCTCACGAATTTCTACATTTTTCTGAATTTGTCCTGCCGCATCAAGAATCACTACCTGCGAATCGTTGTTATTAATAAAACGTTTTGCATATTCGATCAAATAAAAATCATTCAGGTCGAAAACAGGAATAAATATTTTATCAGCACTTTCAAAATTTTTGTCCACCATAATCCCGATCGGAATATTGGTTTTATCCATAATTCCCAGCGTAAAATCATCGAATGGCGATGGGTTGAAGATTGGCGTTTTTCCGGTAACGGTATTAATCAGTTTTTCGGGATTGATGATTTTTGTGGTAAAACCGAGGAGTTTACCCAAAATACTTCCTTCATAAATGGATCTTCCCAGCATAATCAGCAGCAAATCGTAGTTTCCGCGGTTGGAAACATTAATTAGATCATTTTCAATATCGCTGGAAACTTTAAACAAAGTAGTCACCGATAATTTTAAATCTTTGGAGGTTTCCAGCACTTCCTCGAACTGTTCTTCTTCATAAATATCAGCATCAAAGGAATGCAGTTCGGTTGCCGGCGCAATATTCATGGTAGTAATGCTTTTGTTTCCATTCATTTTATGGGTAAGATTGTCGGCAAGTTTCAGCAACGCACTTCCGGAATCGGGTTTATCAAAGGAGATGAGCACTCTGTACTGGCTGTCGTTTTCATGTTCTACAACATCATTTTCGGATTTTTTTCCTTTAAATAAAAAATTAATGGCATCCAATGCAGGTCCTGTCATAAACGTGGTGAACAACGCCATAATGACCATCATGGTAAAGATTTCCGGACTCAGAACACCGAGTTCAAAACCGATGTTCAGCACAATAAGTTCCATCAATCCTCTTGTATTCATCAGCGCACCAATGGTAAGACTGTCTTTCCAGCTCATTCGCAGGAATTTGGCAGTGAAAGCGCTTCCGACAAATTTTCCCAAAACGGCTACCAGAATAATTAATCCTGCGGTAATCCAGAGATGACTGTCATTTAACAAACCGATTTGCGTGCGAAGTCCCGTAAATACGAAGAAAAGCGGAAGAAGCATAATCATCGCCACATCTTCTACTTTTTCGATAAAGAGATTGCGGAATCGGGTGTTTTCGGGCATAATCGCACCTGCCATAAATGCTCCAAAAAGCGCATGAATCCCAATCACTTCCGTAGCATAAGCGGAAAGGATGAGCACGAGAAAAAAGATCGCAACAATTGCTTTGCTAATCACGCCTTTTCCCGTTTGTAATTCGGCAATTCTTTTCAAAAACGGACGCACAATCCGAATCATCAACAAAACATACACAATCGCCATTAAAATAACAAAAATTGAACTGCTGAAGGATCCTGCTTTTACAATCGCGATGACTGCCGCCAAAATACACCAAGCTGTAATATCGTCTGCTGCGGCACAGGTAATAACAACGGTTCCGAGTTTTGTTTTCTGTAAATTTCGTTCCTGTACAATTCTTGCCAAAACCGGAAATGCGGTTATACTCATCGCAATAGCCATAAACAAAGCAAATGAAGAGAACTGAACGCCTTCAGGAGCAAATTCGCGATACAAAAAATACGATAATCCTACGCCCAACGCAAAAGGAATGATGATGCTGGCATGACTAATCACCACCGCATCGTGTGCTTTTTTTCGAAGAACGCTTAAATCAAGCTCCATTCCCACGATAAACATAAAGAGAATCAAACCGATCTGGCTGAGAAACTGAAGGTTTCCAAGGGATTCTTTCGGAAAAAGGAAGGCGGAAAATTCAGGGAAATACAAACCGACCAGTGAAGGTCCCAGCACAATACCGGCAATCATTTCGCCAATTACGGCGGGCTGTTTTATTTTAATACAAATCCATCCAAATAATCGTGCTGCAAGAATAATGGTAACAATCTGCGCTAAAAGCAACGCCAAAGGATGATGCAGATTGTCTTTAAAAGATTCCACAAAATTTTCCCACATGGAACCCTGCGTTACTTTGGCTACAATGTTTTGTCCGATTTCCAGCGTTTTCCCCTGCACAAAAAACCAATACATTAATGCTGAGAAAAATATAATGGTTGCCACATAAAAAATTCCGTTTCTGTACTTTGCCATAATCCTGAGTTTTACAAAGCAAAATTTAAAAATTGGAGACAAAAAACCAATAGCAACAAAGCCAAATGCAGTGAAATCCTAATTTTTTGTAATGAAATTTCAGTGGCTGAATTTTTCTGCAAAAGAATTCCTGTAAACCTCGCTGATATGTAATGAAACGGAGGTTTCTGTTCCGCTTTTTATATGTACTTCGTTATTGGAAAATGCTTTAACTGCTTGTATTGCCACAATTTCTTTTTTGTTGATCTGGGCAAATTCTTTTTCCGGAAGCAATTCCAAAAGGGTTTTGAAATTAATGTTTTTAAGGGTGATTTTTGTATGGTCAATCAAGACCACATCTTTATCGCGGCTGTCGATTTCGGATGCTTGAATGTACAGAATCTGATTGACCGCAATATGGCTTTTCCCAAAGTTGGAATTCCATTCGATAAATTTTTTTGGTGATTTTTCCATGAGTTCCCAAACCTTTTCAAAAGCTTGCAGCAAACGTTCTTTTTTGATGGGTTTGCGCACATAATCCACTACATTCAGATCAAATGCCTCTGCCGCATATTCTTTGTACGCCGTGGTGAAAATGATGTGTTTATCAGATATTTGTTCTGCCACCTGCAAACCATTAATTCCCGGCATTTCGATGTCCAGAATACACAAATCGCACTCAATTTCCGGGATTTCTTCCAGAAAAATACGCGGATTGTTGAACGCTTTTACTACTTCTACCGATTCGATGGATTCGCAAAGCAATTTCAGATAACTGATTGCCAAAAGCTCATCATCGAGTATAACGCACCTGATTGTATTTTTCATTGAGATTGATTTTCAAGTAGGCAGTATGGATATTATCGTTGATTTCTTTACGGATTTCAAAATTCTTTTTGTAGAGCATTTTAAGCCGCTGTTCCAGAGATTCCCCACCGAAACCGCTGTTTTTCTTTGCTAAAGGTGATTTTTGCGAAATTCTGTTTTCCACTTTTACCTCCAGAATTTTATTTTTCAGTGCCATGAAAACATAGATAAAAGAATCGTCTGCCAAAAAATCCGTGTGCTTAAAGGCGTTTTCAACAAAATCAACTGTAATGAGCGGCGCCAGCACTTTTTCGTTATAGGTTTCATCTTCCTGATCAATCTGCGATTTAATCCTGAAATTGAAAAGCGGATTCATTTTTATTTTATTGATTTCGATCAGGTTCACCGTGAAATCGAATTCACTTTTGGGTGTTACAAATTTTTCGCTGCTTTCATACAGAATATAATCCAATACGCCGGAAAGTTTGTCTAATGAATTATAGGTTTGGTAGGCATGACTTTGTACAGAATTCAGAATATTTTTAAAAAGGTGAGGACTAAGTTTGGTTTCGATATAATCCAGACGCACATTGTTGAGGCGGTTTTGAAGTTTCTTTTTATCGGTTTCCAAAGCGGTGATTTCGCGGCGTAAATTTCTGTTTTTTATCATCAGCCATGAAATCAGAGCGCCCAATAATAGCAGTATCAATAATAGGTTAAGCCAAAAATTCCAGGTATGCTCCATTTTTCTTCAAATTCTTTCCAAATGTACAATATATTGGAAAAAAGGAAGAGGAAACCACTTTTTTCATTCCATATTTATTTCAGAACGACAACAAATCGCTAAAAACCAATCGTATTACGAAAAATGAACATTCAAAAATATAATAGGTTTCATTAATTTTTATACCATAAAAGCACGAGTTTTTATAGTTTTTCATATTGTTTTATAACGGTTTTTTTAATTACAGTCAATCTCAAACCCGAATAAGTTAGGAGTAATATGAAAAAAAATCTTTGAAATTTGGATTAATAAGGAAACTCAAAATTAAAGATCTATCGCACTTTTGTAATTTCTCGGTGAAACACCTTCAATTCGTTTAAAGTACTTACCAAAAAAAGACTGTGACGGGAAATTCAGGCTGTCACTGATTTGCTGTATCGTCATATCTGTGGATTTCAATAAGGCTTTTGCCTCAACGATGACATACTTTTCAATCCATTCGCTGGCAGAAATTCCGCTGCTATCTTTGATGACTTTTGAAAGGTATTTAGGAGTAAGGAAAAGTTTATCGGCATAAAAATCGAGACTTCTTTCTTCTTTGTGATGCTCCTGCAACAACGACAGGAATTTTTCCACCGTTAATTGTTTTTTAGGTTTTGTTTCTTCTGTTTTCAAATTTTTGAGATGCACGGTATAGCCGAATGCATAAAAAAAAGCTTTGGTAAGGTGTTTGGCAATTTCCAGCCGATAAGGATTGTCAGTAAAGGCAATCGCACGCTGCAGCATTTTATAATAATCTGTAATCGCATCCAGTTCGGTATGGCTAAGAGAAACCGAAGGATTGTTCTGGATGGAAATAAACATCGGAAGTCGTTCCTCTATGTTCAGGCTGTCTGTAAATCGGCTGGACATAACGATAAAAAGAGCCGAAAAATCATCGCTGATATATTCATATTCGAGAATCTGGTTGGGCAATATAATGATTAGCCCCGGTGAAGAAGTTTCATAGGTCTTCAGGTTAATTTTTCCTCGGGTTGTTCCTCTCAGGCAGATGATTGCTGTGGTTACATCTACTTTAAAAGGATAATTAAAAACAGAGCTGATGATCGGTTTATCAATAAGAATCAGATCGCTGCCCACGGAATTCTTTTCCATATCACTGATTTCCTCCTGCCAGTTAAATGGTAAAATACTCTTTTTCATAAGGTCAAATATCCAATATTTTTTCTTAATAAAATGGTATTTTACAATAAAAGCGACTAATCGTCCAATTTTATGGGATAAATGACCTTTTACGAGATTTTATTCGCCAGTATTTTTGCAGAGTCGAAAAATTTTGAGAAGTAAGTTTCTTTTTCAAAATCTGGAAATCAATTTTAGTAAAAGGAATTATGAAATTTAAAAAAAGAAATTCTGTTATTCTTACTTTGCTCTTGTTTTTAGTCATGTTTAAGCTGGGCTACGGACAGGACGGCAAAGAATATGAACTCACTCTGCAACAAGCATTACACAAAGCTTTGGGAAACCATCAGCAGCTTAAAGTTTCCGGTGCAAATATAGAAATCAGGAAGCAGCAGAAAGAAGTTTCAAAACTACAACAGCTTCCGTCTCTGACGTTTTCAGCAAATGCTTTTTATCTTGGTGATGTTTTGCTGTTAAATCCTGATTTTTCTAAAGTAGGATCGGCTGATTTACCCAATTTCGGGAACACTTTTGCCCTACAGGCTTCCCAGTTATTGTATAAAGGAGGAGCTATAAAAAAATCCATTGAACTCGCAGATTTACAAACCCAATTAGCCGAGTTGGATCTGATTAGTAATGAACAGAACGTAAAGTTTCTGGTTACTTCCAATTACCTTGATATTTCCAAAATTATTAATCAGAAAAAAGTACTGGAACAAAATAAAATCCTGGTAGAACAGCGGCTGAAAAATGTGTCGAAATTTTATGAGCAGGATATGGTTACCCGCAACGAACTAATCCGGGCAGAGCTGGATATTAAAAATCTGGAGCAGAACATTCTTGTGCTTAATAATAATCATATCGTGCTGAGCAACCGCCTGAGTTATGCTTTGGGTTTGCCAAATGATGTTTTAATTATTCCGACTGAAAACATTCAAGAGAAGTCATTAAGCACACTTCCGGATTATCTGCAGCTTGCGTATGAAAATCATCCGGCACTACAGTCTGCCCAAAAAAATATTGACATTGCCCAAAAGAATATCGACATTACCAAAACCGAATTGCATCCGACACTTTCGGCTTTCGGGGCATATAATATGCAGCGGCCGCTTACCAGCACTACGCCCGCTCTTGATCTTTATAACAATACCTGGCAGGCAGGCGTAAGTCTTTCTTATAATATTGATAATCTGTACAAAACCAAACGTAAAGTAAAAGCCGGAACCCTTCAGAAAAATATGCTGGAAGAAAGCATGGAACTTTCCC
Source organism: Bergeyella sp. (assembly GCA_031987605.1). Lineage (GTDB taxonomy): Bacteria > Bacteroidota > Bacteroidia > Flavobacteriales > Weeksellaceae > JAFAGO01. The sequence goes on from DALZZF010000006.1 coordinate 146,329, forward strand.
GACAGAATATTGATATGGAAGTAACCGCCGCGTATGTGAAATATAATGAAGCCGTACAACAGGCAGAACTTTTGCGTGAAAGCCAAAGGCTGGCAAATGAAAACTACAATATCATCGAAGCCAAATACCTGAATCAACTGGCAATTACTGCAGAAATGACCGATGCGGCAAATGCCAAGCTAAATGCAGAACTTCAGTATGCGAATGCTGAGATCAATGTGTTATTCCAATATTACAACCTGCTGAAAAGTACCGGGACCTTATAAAACGAATTTTGAAATTATAGTTTACTCAATAATAGAATTATGTCTGAAGAAAAAAATAACAATAGTGAACAAAGTTCCGGAAACCAAAATCAGGAACAGCAAGCAGCACAGCAAAATACCGAAAGCCAACAGCCGGAAGATCTTAAAGCCCGTTCAAAAAACAGGCTGAAAGTTGGTCTTGTCAACCTGATTACTTTCGTGGTTATTGCGGGATTGTTCTTGTGGATCGTTAAAAAATATTTCCACATCGGGGAGACTGATTTTACCAATGCAGCACAGGTGGAGGAATTCATCAATCCGGTGAATGCAAGGGTTTCCGCTTATATTAAAGAGATCCGATTCATCGAACATCAGCCCGTAAAAAAGGGTGATACTTTGATTATTTTGGATAATCGCGAAATCCTTACGCAGCTTGGTCAGGCAGAAGCTGCTTATCAGAATGCACTGGCTGCCAAAAATGTAACATTGTCTACAGTGAATACCGTTGCCAATAACATCAGTGTAACTGCAGCCAATATTGCCGGAGCAAAAGCCCGTATGGAAAATGCATCTAAAAACCTGAAACGTTACGAAAACCTTGTTAAAGCGGAAGCTGTGACCCGCTTCCAGTACGACCAGATCAGGACAGAGTATGATGTGGCGAAGGCATCGTATGAGGTACTCGTCAAGCAAAAAGAATCAGCAGGACTCTCCACAACAGAAACCAAATCCAGACTGGCGCTGAACGATGCGGAGATTACCCGCACCAAAGCGGCATTGGATATGGCAAAACTTAATCTTTCCTATACTATTATTACCGCTCCTTATGACGGAGTAATGGGAAGACGTACCATCAATGAAGGTCAGCTGTTGCAACAGTCCGGAATGCAGGTGGCAACCATTGTTCTCAACAGTATTAAGTGGGTAACGGCCAACTTTCTGGAAAGCCAGATGCCGAAAATTGCCATCGGAAACAAGATCAAACTTACCGCTGATGCTTTAGGCGGACAGGAATTTGAAGGGATTGTTACAGCGATTTCCGCCGCAACGGGAGCACGATATTCTGCAGTGCCTACCGATAACAGCACCGGAAACTTCGTAAAAGTACAGCAGCGTATTCCGGTTCGCATTGAATTTACCGATAAAAATAAAAAAGAAGAGATACAAAAACTTAGAGCAGGGATGAATATGAATATTTATCTCGAAGAACACCAGACAGAAAAGAAGTAGTAATCTGTAAGAATTTGATAAAGAAAGAAAATGTATAACAGGGGATTATTTCATAAATGGGTACCGGGGATTGTCATGCTCCTGCTGTTTTTCCTGATTTTGGTAATATTCTTAATGACCAATCCTATCTATTCCGCCAATATGGGACTGATGGTAAGCAGTACAGGGATTATAGTGGAATATTTAACCTGGGCGACATTTGCCGGAACCATAGGAATGGGCGTTGCCATTCCGTTCATTATGCGGTTCAAGATGCGATTTCGTGCCAAAGAGTTGATGCTGGCTTCACTGTTGAGTATGGCGGTGCTTTCCATTGTTATTGCCGAAACCACCTCTGCCGAAGTTATTGTAGCTTCCTGTTTTCTTTTTGGTTTTATGAAGATGTTCGGAATGGTAGAAGTTGTCTTACCGATACGGAGTATCTTAAGCCCGGATGGAAATAACGGCGCTTTTTACTCCAAATTTTATCCTATCGCTATCGGTGTAGGGCAATTAAGCAGTCCTTTTGTTGCAAAGCTGGCATTGGGAAGCAACTGGCAGATGCTGCATTACTATTCTGCAATGTTGTTTCTTGCCACGGCGTTGTTGTGTGTCATCATTATGCACAATCTTCGTTTTGCTCCAAAAATGTCTTTGAAGGGAATAGACTGGTTAGGTGCTGTGTTGTTTGGTATTCCATTAATGTGCTTTTCGTATATCGTCATTTTCGGGAAGCAGCAGGATTGGTTCAATTCACAGAATATTATGTATGCGGTTGCAGGTATGGTCGTTTCTGTCGCTTTGTTGTTATGGAGGGAACTTAGTATTGAAAATCCACTGCTGAAGTTTAAAATTTACAAAATAAGTGATGTACGTATTGGTTTGCTGTTATTGATAGGGCAGGGGATTTTTATGGGAGCCTCTTCGCTGCAGGCGATATATACCTCTGCCATTTTAGGGTATAACTGGATACAGAATGCATCGCTGAGCCTGATGATGGTTCCGGGAATCGTGATTGCCGGTTTAGTCGCCTTCCACTGGACCAAAAACAATATACCACTCAAAATGTATATATTTTCATGTTTTGCTTCTTATATTATTTATTATACGATGCTGTATTTTATAATGGTTCCGGGGTTAAACATTGAAAGTTTTATCCTGCCGCAACTGTTTAACGGCTATGGAATGGGGGGATTGTTTATTTCATTATGGGTCTATACACTGGGAAAGGTGCCGCAGCAGGACATGCTTCCTTCCGTAGCCCCGGTGATGGTATTCAGGAGTATTATCTGTACAGCATTTTTTACCGGATTTTTCAGCTGGGCACAATATGCATTACAAGTGGAAAGCGTGAATAATCTCGCCTTTTATTTTGATCTGAATGCAATGGCTTTGGATCCTACTATCGGTAATTTGGGTTCTGTACAATTGGGAGCTGTCTTGGCTGCCAACAAAAAACTTATCGGCTATGTGCTGATTGTCGGTTTTGCTTTTCTGACCTTTATTTTCTTCCATCAGTTTGGTGCTTACCGAAGCAGATTAGACCATAACAGACAATTATGGAATCAGTGGAAGAACAGGAAAGGAAAGACAAAAGGCAGGCTTAGCAACGAAGAAAAAGAAGATCTTCAGGAGGACATCGGGGAGATTGCGGGTGTATTGTAATTATCTGTATAGCGTTTTAAGTTTTGAAAATAATAAAATTAACCACTTTTTTAGTCGTAATAATATCTTTTATAGCTCGTATATATGCTCAAAAAAGAGATACCATGTATATCGGTGAATATCCTCAAAAATTAAGGATACTGAGCTATGTTTCCACAAGTTTTGTTCAGTTAACCGATGATAAAAGGCATTTTACTCCAAATTATCCACTTAATGCAGGGGTAGGTTTTGCGGTGAAAAATACCATCTTCGGAGCACAGGCAGGCTATGGTTTTATTCCTCTAAAAGATAACGACAAATATGGAAAATCTAAAATGCTGGATTTGCAGCTGCATAATTATGGTCGAAAAATGATTTTCGATGTTTTTTTTCAAAATTACAAAGGATTTTACAATGAAAGGAAAATCGGGGAAGTTGAGGATGTTTTCCCGGATATGTCCGTAATGCAGATTGGCGGAGAGACTACTTATATTTTCAATAATGAAAGGTTTTCAAGTAAAGCAGCCTTCGACCTGAGCGAATTGCAGTTTCGTTCTGCAGGCAGCTGGCTTTTAGGAGGTGGAATCTATTACTTTAGAGTGAAAGGTTTGAAAAATAATGAAGATGAAAACACCTGTAATGTTGAAAATATCCAGATGGGAGTGAATGGCGGATATGGCTATTCCTGGGTTGTAAATAATCGATGGATGGTTTCTGTAATGGCAAAAGCCGGTGCAAATTTCGGGAATGATCCCGAAGAAATAGGAAATGGGAAAGTTGAGGTTTATCCAACAGCAATAGCACGCTTTTCAGGTAATTATCATAAGAACGACTGGGGTGTTTCTATGGTAATTATTATTGGTAATAAGTCGGTTTATCCTCTTACAAAAGATAAACTAAATCTCACAGATGTTTCGATGCAACTTTCTTATATAAAACATTTAGACCATCTTTTTAAACGTAAGAATAAATGAATTCCCGAAATAAAAAATACTACAAACGACTTTTACTTTATGGATATTAGTCTGTTTAGTATTGGGCTAACTCAAAAAAATACGCTCAAAAGAGCATCAAAATTTAGCAAAGATGATTTTCTGAGGCTATATAAAAAATTTCGGTAAAATTTTACGCAGGCTCTAAGGTTCAATTATTTCTTCTCCAGCTTCATCAAATAATCTCGCAAAACCAATGGATGGGAATGCTGCTCATCTTTAGCACCGTATAGCAAAGTAATTTTCTCCTGATTTTTTAGTCGTTTCAGAAATTCCGGACCAAAATTATTTTCCTGAAGTTCCAAAGTGTATTTTTTAGAAAATTCATCCCATTTCGTCGGATCATGATGAAACCATTCCCGCAATTCAGTAGATGGTGCGAGATCTTTATTCCATTCATCTAAATGGGCTTTTTCTTTGGATATTCCTCTTGGCCAAAGCCGGTCAACCAATACCCGATAACCATCTTCGGGCGAAGATTCTTCGTAAACTCTTTTCAAAACTATTTGGGTCATAACGATAACTATTTTGGTTTATCCTTCGATTTAAAAGAAAGATTCTTTAGCAATCAAGAAGTCTATATAGAATCTTTTTACTCTATAAATTTAATCATAAATTTGAAAGAATGAATCATAAAAGTCGGTTTATGAACACAAACTGCTCTTTTTGGCACAATCAACTTACGCAAATACTAAATATCTTAAAATACAAAATAGGTAGAAGCAATCAATTTGAATAATTCCAAAATTAAAGACATTAAAATTTTTCAAAAATGAGTAACATCCTGAAAAATGATATTAAAACCCGGCAAGATATCATCTTACTCGTAGATACTTTTTACGATAAAGTGAAAAAAGAACCAACGCTTGGATATATTTTCGATCAGGTAGCAAAAGTGGATTGGAGCAAACATCTTCCGGTCATGTATTCTTTCTGGTCGAGCATTTTGTTAGGTGAAAAAAGCTTCGGTGGAAATCCTATGAAAAAACATATAGAATTGGGCAAAATTACACCGATGACCGAAGTAGAATTCTCCGCCTGGAAAAAAATATTTACCGAAACCGTTTATGAACTTTTTGAAGGCGACAAAGCAAACGAAGCAGTTGTACGTGCCGAAAATATTGCAAGGCTTATGCTATTTAAAATAGAAAAAAATGCCAGAGAATAATGCATTGAAAATGAAAACATCCCGGATCATTTTGTGACTTCGGTGGGGATCGAACCCACGACCCATTGATTAAGAGTCAATTGCTCTGCCAACTGAGCTACGAAGCCTGCTTTTGTACTGCAAATTTACAACTGATTATTCAAATAATACAGAAATTCAGCAAAAATTATTTAACTGTTTTTTAGAGCCTGTAATAATTTTATTGCTAAAAATTTTTATAGGTATTTTGAGATGGATTTTTTGCTTCATGTTTGCAGATTTAGCGGGCTAAATCAAAAATAGGAAGTAGAAAATACGCTCAAAAGAGCATCAAAATTTAGCAAAGATGATTTTCTGAGGCTATATTAAAAATTTCGGTAAAATTTTCACAGGCTCTTAGAGCCAATTTAGAATGATTTTAATTAGTTTGCCTTAAATTTTGAGCGGAAAGTCTTATTTTTGTACGAAATTAATTCAACAATGAAAAAAATATTAGCACTTGCATTTATCGGGGTTTTAGTACTGAGCTGCTCCAAAAAACCAGATCATTCTTTACAGGATTCAAACGTAATGTTACCAGAACCGGAAGGAACTACAGTAGTGGACTCAACCGCTACGCCGGCAGCGGTAGATCAGGGGAATGCAAACGTAAATACTGCTGCTGCAGAAACTCCTGCGCCAGCTGCAATGGACTCTACAGCTACAAAATAATGAAAAAAATCATTTTTTCCTGTTTCGTTCTGTTCCTGTTCTCCTGTCAGAAAAAAGAACAGCAATCTGTGGAAACAGAAACACCAATTGTTCCGGAAGTAAAAAAAGAAGTGCGTGAAGGCAATAAAAGCCTCCCCGGTTATACACTTATCACCGGCTCCGATTGTTTGAGTTGCCATAAAGATTCTCAAACTTTTGTCGGACCATCTTATGCCGATATTGCCGATAAATACAGTGATGCGGACGAAGAATTGCTCGCTTCAAAAATCATTGAAGGCGGAAGCGGAGTTTGGGGGCAGGTTCCTATGCAGGCGCATCCGAATGTTTCCAAAGAACACGCAAAAGAAATGGTAAAATATATATTAAGTTTTAAAAAATAGTATTTCAACACATTGAAAAATAATAAAGGCAGCAAAGGCTGTCTTTTTTGTTCCAGAAAATCCTTATTTTTGCAAGTCGAAAAAATTTAATTACAATGTCATTATCAGAACAGGAAATCATCCGCCGAGAAAAACTTCAGAAACTTACCGAATTGGGCATCAATGCATATCCTGCAGAGGAATATAAAATTACCGATACTGCAGAATATCTAAAAGTCGCTTACGAAGAAGGGAAGAAGGTGAAGATCGCCGGAAGACTGATGTCCAGAAGAATTCAGGGGAAAGCAAGTTTTGCTGAACTTCAGGATTCTACCGGAAAAATTCAGGTGTATTTCAATCGTGATGAAATCTGTCCTGGTGAAGATAAAACTTTGTATAACGACGTTTACAAACACCTTTTGGATATTGGTGATATTATCGGGATTGAAGGAGAAATGTTTAAAACCCAAGTTGGAGAAATCACCGTTTTGGTGAAAAATTTCACGCTTTTAACCAAATCACTTCGTCCGCTTCCGCTTCCAAAAGTAGATGCAGAAGGACATGTTTTTGATGCCTTCAACGATCCGGAAATGCGATACAGACAGCGTTATGCTGATTTGGTGGTAAATCCGAACGTTAAAGAAATCTTTGTGAAGAGAACCAAATTATTCAACGCGATGCGTGAATTTTTCAACAAAGCCGGATATTTTGAAGTGGAAACACCGATTTTGCAGGCAATTCCCGGAGGTGCGGCTGCAAGACCTTTTATTACCCATCACAACGCTCTGGATATTCCTTTGTATTTAAGAATTGCGAATGAATTGTATCTGAAAAGATTGATCGTTGGTGGTTTTGATGGTGTTTATGAATTCTCGAAAAACTTCAGAAATGAAGGGATGGACAGAACCCATAACCCGGAATTTACCGCTATGGAAATTTATGTGGCGTACAAAGATTACAACTGGATGATGACTTTTACCGAACAGTTGCTGGAATTCTGCGCAAGAGAAGTAAATGGAGGAGGTTCAAAATCCACGTTCGGCGAACATGAAATTCAGTGGAAAGCACCATATCCGAGAATTTCGATGACGGATGCTATTATTCAATATACCGGTTTCGATATTACCGGAAAATCAGAAGACGAAATTCGTGATTTTGCTAAATCCATCGGCATCGAAGTGAATGAAACTATGGGTAAAGGAAAATTGATTGATGAAATTTTTGGGGAGAAATGTGAAGGAAACTTCATTCAGCCAACCTTCATTACCGATTATCCGATCGAAATGTCGCCTTTGACCAAGAAACACCGCAGTAAAGAAGGTTTAACCGAACGTTTCGAGTTGATGGTGTGCGGAAAAGAAATCGCCAATGCCTATTCCGAATTGAATGATCCGATTGATCAGAGAGAGCGTTTTGAAGAGCAGTTAAAATTATCCGAAAAAGGTGATGATGAAGCCATGTTTATCGATCAGGATTTCCTTCGTGCTTTGGAATACGGAATGCCGCCAACCTCAGGTTTGGGAATCGGAATGGATCGTTTAATTATGTTCCTTACCAACAATCCGTCCATTCAGGAAGTATTGTTTTTCCCACAAATGAGACCGGAGAAAAAAGCTCCAACCATTGAACTGGCGGAAGAAGAAAAAATTATTATAGACCTTTTAAAAGCAGGTGAAGCCTTGCTGTTAAGCGAAGTAAAAGAAAAATCTGCACTTTCCGGAAAAAAATGGGATAAAGCCTCCAAAACCTTAACCAAAAATAATCTGGTAAAAGTGGAGAAAGTTGATGATGAATTGGTAATCAAATTGATATAGATATTTAGATATCACATGATTTTTCATATTTTAAAGAATATGAAAAATCCTTTAAACACAACGTTTGTCATTTCGCAGAAATCCAATTTCTCTTTGTAGAGATGAAAAAGAGGTGAAAATTCTTTTATAATATTGATTTACAATAGAATATGCCAATAAAAGTATGAAATGATGTACTTACATCAATAAATCTTTGAAAAACATAAAAAAGTCGCAGTTCTTGCCAAAGAGCTGCGATTTTTCTTTTTATGGCGAGAAGAAATCCCCAAAAAGCATACTTAGGAATATTTTTTTTTGAATTTTAATAGTGCATTCTTTTAATCAATAGGTTGTGTTTTTTAGATATTATGCAAAAAATACTATATATAAAAGATTTAAATTCTGATTATTGATAAATATATGGTGTTTTAATCTTTTGATTTTTAAACTTATAGATTGTTTTTGGTATTCAGTTTGGTTCTAAATTATATTTCATTCGTTATTGATAATTCAATATTAATAACTCTTAATTTCAAAAAAGATAATAAAAAAAATTTTGATTTTTTGTGTTTTATTTATAACATTGTGGCTTCCTTTATAAAAATAACAAATCTTAACAACAAGTGAACATGGAAACTGGATATGGATTATACCGTCCTGAATTTGAATTTGATTCTTGCGGTGTTGGCTTCGTATCGCATATAAAAGGAGTAAAATCTTTTAAAATTATCAGCGATGCCATTACCATGCTTGAAAATATGGAGCACCGCGGCGCTACCGGTTACGAAAGCAATACCGGAGACGGTGCCGGAATACAAATTCAGATTCCGCACGAACTATTATATGATGAAGCACTGAACTGCGGTTTCGATTTGCCGGAACCCGGGCATTATGGAGTAGGAATGCTTTTCTTCCCGAAAAATTCTTTTATCCGCGACGAATGCAAAGAAATTATTCAGCAGTCGGCAGATAAATTGGGCTTAAAAATTTTAGGCTACCGCCCGGTTCCTGTTTCCAATACAGATCTGGGAAATTTGGCCAAAAGCGTAGAACCCGTAATGGAAATGCTTTTTGTGGAACGCCCTTATGATATCGATTCAGAAAAAGAATTTGAAAAAAAACTTTTCGTTTTCCGAAATTATATTTCCCACCAAAATACGAATGTCACCACCAATGATCCGATTGGTTTTTATGTCGCATCCTTTTCGTGCAAAAAACTGATTTATAAAGGTCAGTTGCGAAGTGTGCAGATTCGGCAATATTTCAAAGATCTTACCGATCCCAGAACCCGTTCCGCATTTGGAATGGTGCATTCGCGTTTTGCCACCAATACCAATCCTACGTGGAGTTTGGCGCAGCCGTTCCGTTTTATCGCGCACAATGGAGAAATCAATACCATTGGTGGAAATTTGAATTGGCTGAAATCCTCAGAGAAAACCTTTAGCAGCGATGCATTTACCGCACAGGAAATGGATATGATTCTTCCGTTGACCAGACCCGGACAGTCGGATTCTTCTTATCTCGACAATATGGTGGAATTGCTCTATCATTCCGGAAGATCGCTTCCGCATGCCATGATGATGCTGATTCCCGAAGCATGGGACGGGCACGAACAAATGGAGCAGTACAAAAAAGATTTTTATGAATTTCACGCCTGTATGATGGAACCTTGGGATGGTCCGGCTTCCATTTCTTTTACCAACGGCGATATTATCGGCGCAACTTTGGACAGAAACGGACTTCGCCCTTCCCGATATTGCGTTACCAGCGATGATATTGTGGTGATGGCTTCAGAATCCGGCGCACTTCCCGTAGCTCCCGAAAAAGTAGTAAAAAGAGGAAGGCTTCAGCCCGGGAAAATGTTTTTGGTGGATATGATTAAAGGAGAAATCATCAGCGATGATGAACTGAAAAAAGAAATCTGTACCTCAAAACCCTATCGCGAATGGCTCGATAAAATGAACATCAGTTTAAATGAGCTTGCCAATCCGAGAGTGAAATTTAACAGGCTTCAAAACGAAGATATTTTTAAATACCAAAAGGCTTTTGGATATTCCCGCGAAGATGTGAACGTTATTGTGAAATCCATGGCTCTGGAAGCCAAAGAACCCATTGGTTCTATGGGATTTGATTCTCCGCTTGCGGTTTTAAGTGAAAAGCCACAGCATTTAAGTTCATATTTCAAGCAATTGTTTGCTCAGGTTACCAATCCGCCCATTGATCCGATTCGTGAAAAACTGGTAATGTCGTTAACCACCATTATCGGCGGAACCGGAAATTTATTGGAAGAAGACGAAAGTTTTGCTCATTCCATCCGACTGGAAACTCCTATTCTGAATAATATTCAACTGGAAAAACTCCGAAGTGTGGACACCGGAAAATTTCAGGCAAAAACCATTTATACCTATTTCAATGCCGACGGAAAATCCGGAAATTTGAGGAAAGCCATCGACAGAATTTGCCGTTATGCCACAGATGCTGTGGATGATGGTTTTGAAGTCATCATTCTTTCCGATCGATCGCTGGATTCTCAGCACGCGGCAATTCCTTCATTATTGGCATGTTCGGCAGTGCATCATCATTTGATTCGGAAGGGAGTCCGCAGAAGAGTTGGTTTGGTGATGGAAGTGGGCGATGCGTGGGAAGTGCATCATTTTGCCACACTTCTTGGTTTTGGAGCGACAGCCATTAATCCGTATCTGGCATTGGCAAGTATCCGGCAAATGGTTCATGAAGGTGAATTCGGAGAAAATGCCAACCTCGATCAATTAAAGAATAATTATAAAAAAGCAGTGGGTGAAGGTTTGTTAAAAATCTTTTCCAAAATGGGAATTTCTACATTGCAATCCTATCACGGGGCACAGATTTTTGAGATTATCGGTTTGAATAAATTTGTGGTGAATACATGTTTTGCAGGCGCAGTTTCAAGAATTGAGGGAATCGGTTTTGATGAAATTGCACAGGAAGCACTCGTAAAACATCAGGTGGCTTTCGCACCGAAAGAAGAATTTCCTATTCTGAATGCAGGTGGAATTTACCAATGGAAAGTCAACAGCGAATTTCATCAGTACAATCCGCAATCCGTTCATTTATTGCAGCAATCAACATGGAATAACCGATATGATATTTTCAAAAAATATTCGCGTTTGGTAAACCGAAGTACAGAAGATGCGGCTTTGCTTCGCGGTTTGCTGGAATTTCAAAACGATCGCCCATCCATTCCCGTGGAAGAAGTGGAACCCATTGAAAATATTTTAAAAAGATTTGCGACAGGAGCCATGTCATTCGGTTCGATTTCTTTTGAAGCGCATTCCACTTTGGCGATTGCCATGAACCGTATTGGTGGAAAAAGCAACACCGGAGAAGGCGGCGAAGATGAAATTCGATATGATTTAAATGAAAATGGAGACAATTTAAAATCTGCCATTAAACAAGTTGCTTCCGGAAGATTCGGGGTTACGGCAAGATATTTGGCCGAGGCAGATGAAATTCAGATCAAAATGGCGCAGGGTGCAAAACCCGGAGAAGGCGGGCAGCTTCCCGGTCATAAAGTTGATGAATGGATTGGTAAAACCCGACATTCAACCCCGGGTGTTGGTTTAATTTCTCCGCCGCCGCATCACGATATTTACTCCATTGAAGATTTGGCGCAATTGATTTTCGATTTGAAAAATGCCAACCGTCATTCCAGAATTTCCGTGAAATTGGTTTCTAAAGCCGGAGTGGGAACTATTGCTTCCGGGGTTGCAAAAGCCAAAGCAGATCATATTTTGATTTCGGGTTATGATGGCGGAACCGGGGCATCACCTTTGAGTTCGATTCGTCATACCGGACTTCCCTGGGAATTAGGCCTGGCGGAAACCCATCAGACTTTAATTAAAAATAAACTTCGGCAAAGAGTAACCGTTCAGGTGGACGGACAGGTGAAAACAGGGCGTGATTTGGCGGTTGCAACATTGCTCGGTGCGGAAGAATGGGGAATTGCTACTTCTGCGTTGATTGTGGAGGGCTGCATCTTGATGCGTAAATGTCACCTCAATACTTGTCCGGTCGGAATTGCAACCCAGAATCCGGAACTGCGCGAAAAATTCAAAGGAAAACCAGAACATCTGGTGAATTATTTTGTTTTTCTCGCCACAGAAATGCGCGAAATTATGGCGAGTCTTGGTTTCCGGACGGTTGATGAAATGGTGGGGCAAAGCCAGTGTTTGGTGAAAAGAGAAGATGTGAAATTCTGGAAACATCAGAATATCGATTTAAAACCTTTGCTGTTTAAAGCTGAAACAGATTTACCAATTATAAAAGCGGAAGATCAGGATCATGGTTTAGCGGAATCCATTTCATTTAAAATGTTGGATGCTGCAAATGAAGCGCTTCAAAAAGGAGAAAATGTGTATTGGGAATTTCCAATTAAAAATACCGATCGTGCTGCCGGAACGATTCTTTCACACGAAATCACTAAGAAATTCAAATCCGAAGGAATGCGGGAAGATGCGTTGGTTTTCAAATTTAAAGGAACAGCCGGACAAAGTTTTGGAGCATTCTGCAACAAAGGGATGACGATGATTCTGGAAGGCGATGCCAACGATTATTTCGGGAAAGGACTTTCAGGGGCGAAACTGGCGGTTTTTCCAGATGAAACTTCAAAAATTAAAGCCGAAGAAAATATCATTATCGGAAATGTGGCGTTGTATGGAGCGACTTCCGGAAAGGTATTTATCAACGGAATGGCGGGCGAACGTTTTGCAGTCCGAAATAGTGGTGCTGCTGCGGTTGTAGAAGGAATCGGCGATCATGGCTGTGAATATATGACCGGAGGAACTGTGGTAATTTTGGGCAATGTCGGAAGAAATTTCGGAGCCGGAATGAGTGGCGGAATTGCCTATATCTGGGATATTCACGGAACTTTGAAACAAAATTTCAATGCAGAAATGGCGGATCTGGAAATGCTTACCAATCAGGATCGGGAACTGGTGTTCAATATGATTTCCGAACATTATAAAATGACGAACTCTACTTTGGCGGATTACCTATTGAAAGATTTTGAAAGCAATTTTCCGTATTTCGTAAAAGTTTATCCAAGGGAATATAAGAAAGTGATTGAAAGTCAAGTAAACGTTCTGAAGTAGAATCAAAAGCAAAGTACAAGTAGGAAAATGCCTCGAGAATTTTCGCATAAAGTCACGAAGTGACGATTTAAAAAAGGATAGGATGAAGTCCTATCAGAATTAAAAAAGGATAGGATGCAGTCCTATCAAATAATTGATCCAAAAACAAATGAAATATAATGGCGCACGCAGACGGTTTTTTAAAATTTAAAAGAGAACTTCCGCACAAACTTCCGGTGCAGGAAAGGATTCAGAATTATAAAGAGTTTTATCAGGAAACTCCCCAAAAAGTCCTGAATCAGCAGGCTGCAAGATGTATGGATTGTGGAATTCCGTTTTGTATGAGCGGTTGTCCGCTCGGAAATGTTATCCCGGAATTTAACGATGCGGTTTTTGATGAGCATTGGGAAAAAGCATACGAAATATTGACGTCCACTAATAATTTTCCGGAATTTACAGGAAGAATTTGTCCGGCACCTTGCGAAAGTGCCTGTGTTTTGGGCATCAACAGTCTTCCGGTTACCATCGAAGAAATCGAGAAAAACATCATCGAAATTGCTTTTGAAAAAGGTTTTGCAAAGCCTCAGATTCCGAATTTCAGAACGGGTAAAAAAGTTGCGGTTGTGGGTTCCGGTCCGGCCGGAATGGCAGCAGCATATCAACTCAATCAAAAAGGACATACTGTGACAGTTTTTGAAAAAGATCCTGAAATTGGCGGTTTGCTTCGTTTCGGTATTCCGGATTTCAAACTGGAAAAATGGGTGATCGAAAGACGGGTGAAATGGATGGAAGCCGAAGGTGTGGAATTTCAGACGAATGTAAATGTGGGAATCGATTTCACCACTGAAGAATTATTGCGGAATTTTGATGCGATTGTTCTGGCGATGGGAAGCACCGTTCCAAGAGAACTTCCGATTCCCGGCCGCGATGCAAAGGGAGTTCATTATGCGATGGATTATTTAACTCAAAGCAACAAGAAGGTCAGCGGAATTCCGTTTGACGAACCGTTTATTTCCGCCGAAGGAAAAAAAGTAGTGGTGATTGGTGGTGGAGATACGGCTTCGGATTGTATCGGAACGGCAAATCGCCAGAAAGCAGAAGAAGTGTACCAGATTTACTACAAAAAAGAACAACCGACAGAACGCGATCATACTATGCCGTGGCCTACTTTTCCGGCATTGCTCCAAATTACTTCTTCGCACGAAGAAGGTTGTGTTCGTGAATGGGCGGTGAATTCAAAAGCGTTCATCAAAGATGAACATGGAAATCTGAAAGGTTTGCAGTTGGTGGAAATTGAATGGAATAAAGATGAATACGGGCATTACACTAATTATACCGAAAAATTAGGTTCCGAATTTACGATTGAATGCGATTTGGCATTTATTGCTTTGGGCTATAAACACGTGGAACAAAAAGGTTTGGTGGAGCATTTGGGCGTACGTCTTGATCCGAAAGGAAACCTCATTGGAAATGATACCGAATTTAAAACCAATCAGCCCAAAATTTTCTCCTGTGGTGATGCCAGAAGCGGGCAAAGCCTTGTGGTAAATGCGATTGCAGAAGGCCGAAAATGTGCTGCGAAAATAGATCGGTTTCTGAATGAGTAATCTTCAGAAATGTAAAAAAAATTGAAGTCCTGATTCGTCAGGATTTTTTTTGTTTTCGTTTTTGTTTGAATTTTATAACTTTGTGATATGAAACAAGCTGAATCTATTATCGATTTTTATAAGAGGAGTTTCCAAAAGGAAACCAATTGTGAAGATATTTGCAAACCCGGAATTGGGCATATCAATGTTTTTTCCAGAGATTATTGTTCTCATGTTTCACCTTATAATCGCAGAGATTATTACAAAATATCACTGATTATCGGAACCGGAAATTTGCAATATGCCGATCAATGGATTTACATCGATCGCCCTGCATTATTGTTTTCAAACCCTTTGGTTCCCTATTCTTGGGAAGCTGAATCGGAAGAACAGTCGGGTTGGTTTACGTTGTTTTCAAAGGAATTTGTGGAAGGAAATAATTTAGGATTTAATATTCAGGAAACGCCCTTTTATAAGACTTCAGATAAACCCATTTATTTTTTAGAGGAAGAACAAGTTGAATTAATTTCTTTGCTTTTTGAAAGAATGATTGAGGAATTGAAATCGGATTATACGCATAAATACAGCGTTTTACGCTCATATTTGCAGTTGCTCATTCACGAAGCGATGAAGATTGAACCTGCTAAAAATTTTGAAGTTCAGCATAATGCTTCTCAACGTGTTACCACTTTGTTTATCGAATTATTGGAACGTCAGTTTCCGGTAGATCCGGTTCATAGTCTGCAATTGAAAACGGCTTCTCATTTTTCAGAAAATCTAAATGTACACAGCAATTCTTTAAATCGTGCAGTAAAAGAAATTACAGGACAAACTACTTCTGATTTGATTTCCGGACGAATTATTCAGGAAGCAAAGGCTTTGCTGCAAAACACCAATTGGAACATCAATGAAATTGCGTTTTCATTGGGTTTTGACGAAGCCGCTTATTTCACCAATTATTTCAAAAAGAAGCTGGGATATTCTCCGATTCAGTTTCGGCAAGGTGTTATTTGAATTTTTTATGGTGGTTTGAATTTTATAATTTTTTGTTTGAATAGTTAAATTTTCCGCCTACATTTCTGGATACCTTTGGTTTATAAAATAATGTATGATGAACCGAAGAACCTTACTAAAATCAGGAGCCATTGCGGGAATTGCAAGTTTACTGCCATTTAACAGTCTTTCTGCCTCTGTATTTGAACCGAAAATAGGGGTAGATCAATCTCCAATTGGATACAAAAAAATCATTGTTGGTGAAGCAGAAGTATATATTTTAACGGACGGGTTTATTCGGGACCAAAATGTAGAAGGCTATGCTCCAAGAGCGAATGTTACAGAACTGAAAAAGTTATTGCAAGATAATTTTCGTTCCGATCAGTACATTGATATGGCGATGAATGTTCCTCTTGTTAAATACAAGAATAAGTTGATTCTGTTGGATGCTGGAATGGGAATTTTCGCTGATGAAAATACGGGAAAAATATTGGAAAGTCTTTCTGCTGCTGGTTTTTCGCCGAAAGATATTACGGATATTTTTATTTCGCATGCGCATCCGGATCATATTGGTGGAGTGATCACAAAAGATTTTCAACCTCTTTATCCCAATGCAAAAATCCATATTTCCAAAACCGAAAAAGATTTTTGGATGCAAGCAACGATGAAAGATTTTCAAAATTCGGCGCTAAAAAATATGCCTGATTTTCTCAATCAATTTATTCCAACCGTTCAAAAATTATTGAAAACAATAGAGCCTCAAATCGTTTATTACGATTTTGAAAAACCATTGTACGAGATTTTCATATTCCAAAAAGCGCCAGGTCACACTCCCGGAATGACGCTCGTCAACATCCAATCTCAAAATCAGGTTTTGCTTTACGTTGCTGATTTAATTCACAACGATGTCATCCTTTTTCCGCATCCGGAATGGGGATTTTCTGGAGACACCGATTTGGACATTGCTGTTAAAAGCCGAAAAGCAATCTTAAAACAACTTGAAACTAATAAAATAAAAGCTTTAGCATATCATTTGGCTTGGCCAGGATTGGGCTTCACTGCAAACAATGGGAAAGAATTTCGCTGGATTCCGGAAGCGTTTTTCACAACTTAAAAATTTTTATTTGGGACAGTTTTTATAGACTTCACTACGACTTTTTTGTTCAGCTTTCACAAAAAGAGCATTGGTGAAACCTAACAAAGTGTTTCACGGAAATGAGATAATATATCCTTGAATGAGACAATTTGGGTTTTAGAAAAGGTCACTTCAACAAAATAGTTTTATACCATTAAAAATTAGCATATTAACTTTTAAAATTTTAAAGAAAATGAAATACAGAACATTAGGAAAAACAGGAGAAAAATTATCTGCAATCGGATTAGGATGCATGGGAATGACTTTCGCATACGGACCAACCAACGACAACGAAAGTATTAACGTTTTAGAAAAAGCATTGGATCTCGGAGTTAATTTTTGGGATACCGCGGATATGTACGGAAATGGTTCAAATGAAGAACTTATTTCAAAAATTTTAGTTCCCAATCGGGATAAAATTTTTATTGCCACCAAATTTGGTTTTCGTTTTAAAGACGGGATTGCAAGACCGAGCAGTTCTACGGGAACTTATTTTGACGGATCTCCGGAATGGATAAAACAAGCCGTTGATTTAAGTTTGAAAAGACTAAAAATTGATACCATTGATTTATACTATGCCCATCGAGTTGATCCGAATATTCCAATTGAGGAAACCGTTGGTGCGATGTCTGATTTGGTAAAGGCCGGAAAAGTCCGTTATCTGGGATTATCCGAAGCGTCACCAGAATCCATTAGAAAAGCAAATGCCGTACATCCGATCGCAGCATTACAATCCGAATATTCATTATTAAGCAGAGAAGTTGAAAAAGAAATTTTGCCTGTTGTTCGCGACTTGGGAATTGCTTTTGTTCCATACTCTCCGTTGGCAAGAGGATTATTCCAAACCATCAATCAGGTGGATGAGTTGAAAGAAGATGATTTTCGAACTACACTTCCACGTTTTCAAAAAGAACATTTAGAAAATAATCAGCAGTTAGCAAAAGCATTGAATGAGTTGGCTGCAGAAAAAAATATTACAGGAAGCCAGTTGGCATTGGCTTGGGTTTTGGCTCAGGGTGAAGATATTATTCCGATTCCGGGAACGAAACGCATCAAATATTTGGAACAAAATATTGCTGCAATTGAAGTAGAACTATCTGAATCTGATTTGAAAAACATAGACGATATTCTTCAAAAATTTCCCAATACGGGAGAACGATATTCGGAAGGCGCCATGAAATTGGTCAACAATTAAACTTAGAGTCTATGAAACGATTTGAAAATAAAACCGTAATAATAACTGGCGGAAACAGCGGCATCGGTTTGGCTGGTGCAAAAAGATTAATCGATGAAGGTGCAAAAGTCATCATCACAGGAAGAAATAAAGAACGTTTGGCTGAAGCTGAAAAATTGCTCGGCGCAAAAGCGACCGTTTTAGAAGACGACCTATCCGATGGAAAATCAGCGGAAAGAATTCTTCCCGTTATTGAAAAATTAGGCGGTCTGGACGGGCTTTGGCTGAACGCCGGAGTTGCATCCGGTGCACTGATTGAACAATTGGACAGAAAAGCCATTACCGAAATGTTTGATATAAATGTGGTGGAACTGATGCTGCAATTGGGAGCCGTTTCGCCACATTTGAAAGAGGGAGCTTCTGTTTTGGTTACGTCTTCTACCGCGACCTATGAAGGTTTGGCAGGCGTTTCTTTGTATGCGGCGACAAAAGGCGCATTGCTTTCCGCCGCGAGAAGTTGGGCTTCGGAATTTGCACCAAGAAAAATTCGCGTCAATACGTTGGTTCCTGGTCTAATAAAATCGAATCTCCGTTCCGGATTAGACCCAAAAATGAAAGAAGAATTGGAAAATCATTTAGCCGAAACTTTATTGCTGAAGCGCATTGGCGAACCGGAAGAAGCTGCAGCATTGGCTTTGTTTTTATTGTCGGATGAAGCGAGTTTCATCACAGGAAGTTCCTATTTGGTAGATGGCGGATATTTATTAATGTAAGCGGATATTTGTACTTTATTTAAATATGCAACGGGTTAATTAAAATTTTAAAAAATGAAAAGTCTATTTGTATTATGCACTAGTTTATTGTCCTTTTTTGGAATGGCTCAAAATTCAAACAAAATGGAAACTCAAATCGATCAGGTTGTACAAAAAGCAATAGAAGAAAACAGAATTGTGGGAACGGTTATCATCGTTGCGAAAGACGGAAAAGTTGTATACGAAAAAGCATCGGGTTATGCAGATCTGGAAACAAAAAAACCAATGCAAAAAGATGAAATATTTCTTTTGGCATCTGTGACAAAACCAATAGTAACCGCTGTTGTCATGAAATTTATAGAAGATGGAAAACTGAAATTAACCGATCCCGTTACGAAGTTTTTACCTGATTTCAAACCAAAATTACCCAACGGAACTTCTCCAGAAATTACAATTCATGAGCTCTTGACACATACGTCCGGATTGAGTTATCAATTTTTGGAACCTAAAAATGGTGATTATTATACACTGAATGTTTCTGACGGATTGAGTGAACCCGGACTTTCTTTAGATGAAAATTTGAAAAGATTATCTCAAACACAACTAAAATTTGAACCGGGTTCGAAATGGAACTATTCTTTATCCATCGATGTTTTGGGTGCGGTTTTAGAGAAGATTTCAAGAAAATCTTTGTCGGAATTGGTTTCAGAATATGTCACTTCTCCATTGAAAATGAAAAATACCGGATTTTCCATCACGGGCAAATCTAAACTTTCCTCATTTTACGCCAACAAAAAGAACGGAGTAGAAAAAATGTATGACGGAATTTTTGTCCCGCTCGATCAGGCAGGTGTTACGTTTGCCCCATCAAGAATTCTAGATAGAAAATCGTACAATTCTGGTGGAGGAGGAATGGCTGGAACGGCAGAAGATTTGTTGAAATTTTTCGAGACAATCCGTAAAAATGACGGAACACTTTTGAAAAAGGAAACTATCGATTTTATGAAAAAAGACCATGTTGGCGAACAAGCTGAAACACAAGGTCCGGGTTGGGGTTTTGGCTATGGTTGGGCGGTTTTGGATGATCCTAAAAAAACCAATTCAGTTTTATCCAACGGAACGATTCAATGGGGTGGAGCGTATGGACATCGTTGGTTTATCGATCCTGTGAAAAATATTACCGTGATTGCATTAACCAACACTACTTTTGAAGGGATGAACGGAGCTTTTCCAGAAGAATTAACAAAAGCAATTTATAAAAATTTGAGATAAATAAGAAAGGCGATAATGCAATTGAGACCGATTTTCGCCAGCAGTTTATGAAATGAATATTTTGAAAGCAAACATTCGAAAGAGAAAATAAAAAGTAATCTTTATTTCATCATATCATATTCAAAATCAACTACTTTTAGATTCCATAATCTCAGGGTTTGTTTTGCTTTTAAGTGTTCATTATTATCGCTTACAATGAGTTGATCGGTAAAGGATTTGAGGTATTGACTCCAAAAATTACCTTTCGAATCATTCAGTAAAAAATAAAAGCCGGCTTCTCCAAATTTTTTTCCGGACGAATCTAAAATCAGTTCATTATTATCTCCGACAGAAGGTTTTAAAATGACTGTAGCATTCCCCTTCGGAAGTGGAAAAATAGCTTTAATACAGGTGTTTCCTGAAGGAAGCGTGCATGCTGTATATATTCCGGAATAGATCACTTTTCCGGTTGATCGGAATTTTCTCAACCAAATTGTATATCGTATTTCTTTGCTTTTTGTTGAAACCAATTGAATGATTTCGCTTGTCAAATCTTCATTTTCCCGAATGTTGTAAGTGGGAATATTGAGCTGGTTGATTCGCTGACTAAAAATTCTATTCACCAAATGCCCAAATATTTTGAAAATCGGGTTCCATTTTACATTGAATTTTAGTTTGTACTCAGAGGTGTTTTCATAAAAATAAATCACTTTTAAGGAGAGTTTTTTTACTTCATTTTCAGGTAAATTTACATTTGAAATTGAATCTAAAAGTCCTTTAGAATTGGAATTTCTTACAATTGTTAAGTTTTCTTTTTTTGCTAATTGATGAATGAATGTTTCACCAATTCCTTTTAATTCTCCAAATGGACCGATGAGCCATAAATATTCTGAAGGATTTATTTTTTTATAAATTGAATTATTGCCGTCTCGTGTTGCGGTGAAGAGAGCTTCAAAAGATAGTTGCCTATGCTTAATTTTGAGACATCAATTTGTTTTCCTATTAAATTGTTTTCACTTATTTTTCTGCCATCCAGAGTGTAAATAGAATAGGTGTTGAAATTTATTTTAGAATTTATTTCGAGAAAATGATCCGTTGGATTTGGATAAATTTTTACAATGACCGCTTTGGATAATTCTGAAGTTCCAAGATTTAAACAAGCTGGTGGATTCGTGATTTCTCCGTTTTCAAAATCGTATAAAATCAAACTTCCTGCAGGAATTATATCCGAATATTCTGCACCAACCGGAGCAAGAGGACAATTATTGAAGATTAAATTGGATTGATAATAGGGCGTTTCATTTTTCAACCAGCCTTCGCAATTTGTTGCCTGTAAACTCCAATTGGCATCAATAACCATCCCATCAATTGTGTTGGGTTCTACCATATCAACTGTAACGCAGGAACTTGCCCAATGTGAAGGCGGTTTAAAAAATATTTTTGCCAAAGGTATTTCTCCTGTAAAATATTTATAGGTTTCAATATCCGATGTTGTATTTTGGGAATCAACTATAAAAACTTTTATTGTTTTATTCGCATCAATGAAAACGCTAAAATTATTAATAGCAGAAGTTGAGGATAGGGTAGGTTCGGTACCATCAGTTGTATAATAAAGCGTGCCGTTTCCACTAAAATTCACGGTATAAGGTTCATAGTAATGAGAATTTGGATTTTCGCTTGTGGTAATGTTTTGTCCATAAAAAGTGGCGAAAACTAAAAACAGAAAGAAAAAATATAGTTTTTTCATAGTTTATTTTTTTAAATATTATTTGTAATGGTATATCTTTTCCAGAACATTAAGAGCCTGTTTAAATTTTACCGAAATTTTTTTTATATAGCCTCAGAAAATCATCTTTGCTAAATTTTGATGCTCTTTTGAGCGTATTTTCTACTTCCTATTTTTGATTTAGCCCGCTAAATCTGCAAACATGAAGCATAAAATCCATCTCAAAATACCTATAAAAATTTTTAGCAATAAAATTTAAACAGGCTCTAAATCTCATGAAAAATTTTGATGAATAGGGACTAAAATGAATAAAACTTCGGTTTCATTCAAACAAATGTAATACGTTTTTCTGATTACTAATATACAAAAAATACCATACGGAAAGCAATCCACGATTAGAAAAAGAGCAGATATTCTTCGTGTGATTTTAAAGTGCAATTGTGCGTTCTATATGGATCTGTTCCAAAAACTTTTCATCATGAGAAACAACGATTAAAGTTCCTTGATATTCGTTGATTGCTGTTGTTAAAATTTCCACATTTTGAAGGTCCAAATTGTTGGTCGGCTCGTCTAATATTATAATATCCGGCGCTTTGCTGTTCATTGTTAAACCACAAAGCAATAGGCGCATTCTTTCGCCACCGCTCAAAGAATGGCAAGGTTTGTCCCAGTTTTCTTTGGAAAATAAAAATCGGTTGAGCCGAATTTTTATTTCGTGTTCCTGCAATGCTGAAGTATTGAATTGTTGAGCCTGTTGGTAAACATTCAGATTGTTGTTAAGCAAAGAATAATCCTGGTCAATATAAACCGCTCTGTGATCTGCTCTGTAAATTGTTCCGGTTTGGGGTTTAAGATTCCCTAGAATAAGTTTGATTAAGGTTGTTTTTCCGGATCCATTTTTTCCTTTTAATGCAATTCGTTCGCCGCTTGTAATTTGAAAATTCAAGTGGTTTTGCCAAAGAGGATTGTGGTTATATTTGAAATTAATATCAGTTGCTGTAAACAAAATTTTTCCTTTGTGTAATACTGAACTGTCCAGCCCGAATTTCATTTTATCGATGTCTGGCAACGAAGAGCGAAGTGATTGTAAATCTTGCGAAATGCCACCAATTTTTTCTGCATGAACCGTTTTGAGCTTTGAGGTACTGTTTTCCGCACTATTTCTCAAAGTGTTTATCATAATTCGGGCAACACCGGATTTTTCCTGTTTGCTCTTTCCGCGGCTGTCCAGTTTTTGTTGTCGTTCCAGGGTTTCCCGTTCTTTTTCTTTGGCTTTTCGTAATGCTTTTTCTTTACTTTGAATATCCTGATTCAGCGCATTATTTTCAATTTGTTTTTGCGTTTTGTAGAATTCAAAATTGCCACTATATATTTTAATTCCATGTTTACTCAATTCACAAACCGTGTCCAAAAGATTGAGCAATTTTCTGTCGTGGCTTACCACAATTAAAGTGCTTTTTGTGGTTTGAATATAATCATATAAAAGTTGTCGGCTTGCGAGATCCAAATGATTGCTTGGCTCGTCCAGCAAAATCAGTTCAGGCTGATGAATGGAAATTCCCGCCAGAAAAACTTTTGTTTTTTGTCCACCGCTTAATGTTTCCATTTTTTGCGATAGATCCAAACCTGTGAGTTGCCAGTCTTGTAAAGCGTTATTGCAGCGTTCTTCAATGGTCCAGTCGTCATTAAGCACACTGAAGTTTTCTTCGGTTGTATTTCCTTTTAAAATTTCTTTTAAAGCGTTCAGTTTTTTGTCAATTTTCAGTGCTTCTGCAATGGTTAAATGATTGAACTGCCCGAAAATTTGTGGAACAAAATACGGATCGGATTCAACAATAATTTGTCCGTTTGATGGTTGTAATTCTTTAGCAATAAGTTTGAGCAAAGTAGATTTTCCTGCTCCGTTGTTTCCGATTAATGCAATTTTTTCGTGATGATTTACGGTCAGATTAATGTTGCTGAACAGTAAATTTTTGTTGGGATGTGTATATGAAATGTTTTGTAGAGTAACCATAATTTCTTTCTTTAAAGTAAAACAATTGGGCAACCGTTTTTTGCAGTTACCGTTTTTGAAGGATGGGAAAGAAATTATTTTTTACATTTCGTTTTTAGCTCAAATTTTTTGTGATTGCAAATTTACAATTTTTAAACAATAATTTTAAGAAATACAAAGACATTTCATTTACGAATGTAATACGAAGAAAATTATTTTGTATTACTTTAATTAAGATTTATCGCCCTTGTTTATCTTTATTTAAAGATTTTTTGAATGAATTCTTTGCTTCCCTTTGCGTTAATTTTAATGCGTATAATCTGATGTATACCTGAAGAAGGCTTTTATCTTGCCAATTCATATTCTTTGAAATGAATTCCAGATTTACTTATTCCTTCATGGCATAATGTAAATCCAAATTTTTCAACCAGTTTTATTGAATTAATATTTTCGGCATACATCCCAGCTAAAATCCTTTTGGTTTTTAGTTTCACAAATGCTTCATGTATTAAATGTTCACAAACTTCACTTCCAAATCCCTGTTTCCAATAATTTTCATCAATCATATAGGCGATTTCTACTTCCTCAGTTGTTGGTTTATCGGTGTTAAGCAATCCGCATTCTCCAATAATTTGATTGTTAGTTTTTAGTTTAATCAATCGAAAACCAATTTTTGAATCTGAATGATATTTCAAGTTTTGCCATTTGTCTTTTAACTCATCCAGTTTGTAATCTGATTTTCCACTCAAAATAAATTTCATATTTTCAGATTTATTGTAAAGTTTTAATAATTCAGGGAAATCTGATTCGGTTATTTCCACAATTTTTAATCTGGCAGTTGTTTTCATAATTTTTTTATTGTAGAAAAAGTATTATCAACCTTAGTTTATTTTTTTTTACTTCAAATTAATGGGCTAAAGCCCATTCCTATTGAGATTTTTAAGATCTAAAATAATCAAATGAGGTTATGCCTGCAACAGAAATTTGAATTTAAATTGCCGTGATTGCTGCAAAAATTTGATAAAACAGAAAATGTATTTTACAAGATCATAAAATAAATATAGACTCTATTTTTTACAAAAAGTGTTTAAACATAGGGTTTACATTCTATTAAATACGATTAAAAATACGAACCGCTTTTGTGTCTCGACAAAGAGAGTTCAGATTTCTTCGAAATGACAAACCTTATGTTTAAAGGATTTTTGGATTTTCTAAAACATGAAATTATCGTATGACCTGAATGTATTTTATAATAATTTCAAGTTGAAATTATTTCAGGATTTTAGTTGAATAAAGTTTATTTGTATTCAAATCTTTAACGATTAAAACATAGTATCCTTTTAACAATATCATTTTTGATAAGTTTACGGGAATATTGTTTTGATATACTTTATCAAAAAGCAATTGACCATTGGTGTTTACAATTTTAAGTTCAAAACTTTTTATTTCAGAATTCACTTTTAAAACGGATGATTCAGAAATCGGATTCGGATAAACAGAAACGGTATTGGAATTAATATTAGGATTTTCAACATGCAATAAATATCCGTTCTCTCTGCATTCAAATCCTGTGACCGAATTGTTTGCGTTGTTTAGTATTGGATAAATGTCCGAAGTTGCGTCTATACTTACCACTTTTTTGAGAATGGGTGATTGAGCGGATGGAAAGGATTTAAAAAGCGTTACAATATCAGTATTTAACGTGGATAAATCTTCAGAACTCAAGTTTCCGTAATCGGTAAGATATTCAACGAAATCTGATTTATCAAAATCGCTTGGTACATCTGCAATGTTTTCAATCGAAGCATAATATTGATAGAGATTCGTTTGTTCTTCGTAGCAATTTAGTTGCGCAAACGAGTAACTAAATAAGAATGCAAATACTAAAGTAAAATTTGATTTCATATTGTTTTTTTTGTTGGTTTAAAATTACAAATGATGGGAAAATTCAATTTCGATCAAGCGAAGCCCATGCTTTTCCATTGAAATAAAATTACAGAAAAATGCATTATGAAAAGCAAAGGCATGCAAATATTACGAAAATTTTCAATTTGAATTTCTCCGCATTTTACAGGTTTATTAGTTTACTTTATCATACTTTTAATTTTGTCTGAAATACTATCAGCATAGAACTTCGGTCCACAAATGTGGCATTCTTTAATTTCATAAAATTCTTTTGGCTCATTTGCGTTGGCAAATATTTTTTGACCAAATTCAAAGGGAATTATTGCGTCTTCTGTACTATGAATTATCAAGACAGGTTTTTTATAGCCTTTAATTGATTTATATGCACTGTATTTTTCACTTACAAGTATTCTGCCAAGAAAACCCACATTTTTTGCCGCTATATCTTTGTGTGATGAAAAAGCTCCTTCCATTACCAATCCATCAATATCTGCCTGTCTTTGTTGTGCAACAACGGCTGCCAAATTTCCACCCAAAGACTGTCCATATATAATTAGTTTAGTGTTTTTCACGTCATCTCTGCTTTTTAAATAGGTAAGTGCAGAATTTCCATCCAGCAAAACATTATCTCTTGTTGCTTTTCCATCAGAAAATCCAAAACCACTGTAATCAAATACAAATGCCTGAAATCCGTATTTTAGTAATGGAGTCATTTTGTTGTACTGGCTTCCTACAAAACCGGCATTGCCATGAAAATGAAGTAATGTGATTGTTGGAGTTATATTTTTTGGTTTGATAAGCCAGCCGTTTAGATTGTTTCCACTTGAACTTTTAAAAACAACACTTTCTATGGTATAATCTTGATTAAGCGTGTCTTTATTTGAATCCAAAAATGTGGGTTGCAGTGTTTTAGTATTAAAAACAATACGCGTTGTATCTTTATCAGTATTGAAATTGATGTTTATATCTTCTTGATCTGCTGCTGTTTGCGGTATTTTTGTGGGTTGTAAATAAACTTTATTTAGGCTACAAGCTGTTAGAAATAAAATTGAAAAAATAGGTAAAATATACTTCATATTAATTTTGTTTTTTTGCATTCTGATTCATTAAAGAAGTATTGACGAAGTTCGGTCGAATTTCGACCGAACTTCGTCAATACTTCTTTAATAGAACTAATTTACAAAAAATGTTGAATTAAACGGCCTTTGTGGCAAAAATTAACAATAAAGTAAAATAGGAATTAAGCCATTCCTATTGATATTTTTTATTTTTTGGTTGGTTTTTTATTGTGATTTTAGCGTAAATTTTATATCGTTTATTGATTTTAAATTGCATTCACAACTATTTTCTTTGTACTGTATTGTAGATTTCTTCACCAAAATTGGTTTTTCATATTTCAAATTTTGATTGAATTCAAATGGATGTAAACAATTATATTTAAATGCCGGGAAATAATCAATTTCCGAATCATTTATTTCATATTTAAATATTTTATATATTCTTTTCCTTTTTTTATTTGTATAAATTTTTAGCTCTTCAGTGTTTTCATGAGTTGAAATTACATAATCATAATGCTTATAATTCATTAATTTGTTTGGATAAAATTTTTCATTCTTACTATATTTTAAATCATATTTTGTTGAATTTGGTATTTCAATCATTTCAAAATATATTTTTCTATTATCTTTCAAATCATAGAGGAATGCAAAATTTTTAAAGGTTTTCAGAAAATAACTACTATCGTTGGTGTTGATGTAGATCACAGATTCATTTTTATTTTTATTGAATGTGATGTTGTAAGTGATTTCTTTATTAAAGTCATATAACTTTTGAGCGTTAAATAAATTTATTGAGAATAATAGAAATATAATGAATTTCATCATTGAAAGAGTGGTTTTATAATTTTCTTTGAGAGGAAAATGAATTCTTAAAAATGCTTTAAAACTGAAAGAGAAGTAAATATGAAGGATGCTTTTTCATTTCACTTGTTTTTTGAAGTTACTAAAAATTTTTGCATAGGTTTGTTTTAATTGAGACATTTCTGAAGGATACATTGAAGAATCATCTACTTTTTCCAAGATTGAAACAGCTTCGTTTGAATAAATTTTCTTTTGAGTATCCAAATTATATAAATCAAAAATTAGATGATACTCTCTATAATATTTCATGTTTTTATAATCAATTATCTGTATTGTTTTGGGTTTAGTAATATTGGTATCTGTTGATAAAAAGCGTAAAAAAATTATGTAATTTAAATCTGGATTGGCAATTTTTATATTTTTCAATAAAGTGATATCTATTGTTTGGAGAAAAATGTAATTATCGAAAAAATCATTTTTAAAGTTTAAAACCAATTTATCCCCAAATAAACGCCGAAAATCAGTATTAATTTTTTCATCAAAATCACTTTCATAAGAGGATGTGTTGTTTTTTATGAGAAGAATTTTTCCTTCAATTTTTTCACCAATAGGATGTTGTATGGAATGATCTTTTAAAAAATAATTTGCAGAAGTATAACACGAGTTTAAGGAAATAAAACTAAAAATTAGAATAAAAAATAACGACGTTTTGGAAATAATTTTCATCTATTTTGAGGTATAAAAATATAACTAATGTAAAAATTGAATAAAAAAATGCAATTTCGACTGAACTTAGTCAACGTTTTTTAATGGAACTAACTTACAAAAATCTTCGGGATTGAAAAATCTTTTTTTGCTTCATTTATTGATGTTTTTTATTTCCATAATAGGCTCATATTGAGCGGTGTGAGTATATTGTAATTGCTTTTATATTCTATTCGTTGTTTCGTTTATTTGTTTCTCTTTATATTCCGAATCGGAAACTTTTCCAAAATTATATTTAATTCCAACAGAAAAAGTGGGAGTGTTTCCGTAAAAACTTCCTTTAGTAATGATTTTGTCGTAAGTCAGTTTTTGAATAAAATTGTTCTGCTTAAAAATATCGTTATATCGCAATGTGAAATCAAAATTTGAAATGGACTTTGTTAAGCCCAAATTTACGATTATCATTTCGTTGTATTCATAAAGTCCTTGTGTTCTTTTGGTAATCCAATAACCATCAAGAAGAAAATTAATGCCTTTTCCTAATTTTACAGTATTGTTGGTATAAAAATACAAATAGGGTGTAGACTTTTTAACAACGGCAAGAGAATCTTCTGTTTTGGAATAATTAACAGATAAACTATTCTGCGAGGTTAAAAATTTGTATTCAAAAGGAACATCCAAACCTAAACTTGTCCCGGTTTCTTTATCAAAATTTAAGGTGGTAAATTTTGAAATATTTTTAATTTCATCATATACAAGACTGAAACCCATTGGATTTTTACTTTGATAAACGGAAGCATTTAAAGCCCATTTTTTAAGGTTGGCAGTTGCAGAAATGGTATGCGTATACGTTGGCAATAGAGTAGGATTTCCCTCATATTCTACATATGGACTGCTGTATAAAGCTCCCGAAGCCAAATCTCCATAACTTGGTCTGTCAATACTTCGGTTGAAATTTAATGTATACACGTAGTCTTTGTTTTGTTTGAAAGACAGTTCTGCACTTGGAAACCAATCCACATTATTTCTTTTGATATTTGTTTCGTTCAGAATTTGGTTAAAACCATTGGCAGAAGTGGCTTCCATTCTTAGTCCACCTTTGAAACTGAATTTTTCTTTTTCACCCGAAAATTCCGCGTAAGTTGCCCAATTTTCCTCATTAAAAAGATAGTGGAAATATTCCGGTGGATTTATATTTTTGAAATCTGTAAAATTATTGGTGATGGCTTCTGCTGCTACAAAACTTGCTCCAAAACCTAATTGATATTCTGTTTTTAGTTTTTTCTCCACATCTATTCTTCCCGAAAAAGCATTTACGGCATACCTTTGTTTTCTATATTGATTGAAAATATAGCCCGCATCATCAATATTATTATAAAAATCAAAATCAACATTATTGCTTTCACGAGTAAATTGTAAACCGGTGAAAATATTGGCATTAATAGATTTTAATTGCTTGTT
The DNA here is from genome assembly GCA_031987605.1 of Bergeyella sp. Taxonomy (GTDB): domain Bacteria; phylum Bacteroidota; class Bacteroidia; order Flavobacteriales; family Weeksellaceae; genus JAFAGO01. The sequence goes on from DALZZF010000006.1 coordinate 176,077, forward strand.
GTAGTTGAAGATGGAGTTGATTGTCGCTCGTTTTCTGTCTTGCTGATTAAGGGTTAATATTCGTTTTTTTATGCCGTTTTCTTCGTAATTGGTTACCGTATTATTATCTCCTTTGTCGGGTCTTACATTTGCATTAATGGCAAAAGTTAAATAATCTCCATTATTCAAATCTTGATAGAGACTGGTTCCTAAAATGATTTGAGGTCGATTGGTGACGGATTTAATGATATAATCGGAGTTGATATTTTTACTCGGAACCGAATAGTCAAATCCGTTGCTTTCCCAATGTTGAATCTGGTTGTATGCCGCGTTTAACTTCCATTCTGTTTTGTTTTTTTTCTGCTGAAAATTAACAGAAAAATTATTGCTGAAACGTTTATTAAAAACAGCATTTTCGTTGAATGTAATTCGGTATCCTTCTTTTTTGCTGTTTTTCAAAATCACTTTGATGATGGCTTTCCCTTCCGCTTCATATTTTGCCGATGGGTTTCGGATAATTTCGACAGATTTTATATCATCAATGGAAAGCGAACTTAATGTGTTGAAATCAACTCGTTGATTATCAATATATAAAAGTGGAGTGCCTTTCCCAATCATCGACAAACCTTCTCCGTTTGCATCTATTGTCACAAAAGGCAATTTTGACAACAAATCTGTTGATGTTGAGAGTTTATTCAGTGGAGAATTTGCAACGTCAATATTGATATTTCCGTTTTGAACCTGAAATATTTTTTTTCTGGTTTTAATTTGCACTTCCTGAATGGCGGACGTGTTTTCTTTCAGAATTATTTTAAAATATTTATCATCAGAAAGTTGGAATACGGGTTCTTTTTCCTCGGAATATTCATTTACAATTTGCAAATAATATTGTTGCGGCTGTAAATTGGAAAATTCAAAATAGCCATTTTGAGCAATCGTAGTTTTAACTATTTCATTTTGAGCGTTGTATAAATAGATTTCCGCATTTTCTATTTTTTCCTCTTTGGAATTGAATACGTTTCCTTTAATTTTCAAATTGTTTTGTTGAGCAAAAAGACTGTTGCTAAATAATAAGATAAAAAGTATGGAAAATTTTAAGATGATTAAAGATCCTAATTTCGATTTGTTCATAAAAATGTCTATTTCAAATTGTGACAATTCAAACTATTAAATTATTACATTCGTTTGCATTTTTTTTAAGTGAAGATCATAATTTTTCTTGGAACTAACTTACAAAAACAGTTGTTTTGAAAAGCAATTAGGGAAAAAAAATGCAAGCGTAGAAACTTGCATTTTATTAATAGTATTTAGGGCCTGTGAATAAATAATAGGATTTTATTTTTTTATTATTTTTATTGATTTTGAATGACCATTGGTATCTATAATATTTGCAATATATAATCCATTTTCTAAATTCCCCAAGAAAATTTTATTATCATGAAGTTTCAAACCATTGATTATTCTCCCCGTTAAGTCTGAAATCACTACATTTTTAATATTATTTTTGCTATTGATGTATATATAATCTGTTGTTGGGTTTATTTTTATTGAATGTTCAAGTTCTTACTAAACAGAGCCTATATTTTTTCCATAAAATAAATTTGAATAAAAACTATGAAATGGAAATTTAGGGGTGGCTAAAAGTGCAAGATTTTTTAATTTCAGACTTAACCCCGCATCTTGCTAGTACTATGTTAGCCGCAGTTTCTTTATTTACAGAAATTCATTAGATAATTTCTTACTTTAAAGTTTGTTTTATCTCCAACTTTCATAAAAGATTCACAAGCTTTTGAATTATTTCCAGTTGCTAAATATGAAATGCCTAGATTAATAAATGCTTGGTCTAATTTATATCCAAACCTGTCTTTTGTTATTGGATTTATATTTAATGAAAGTAATTTTTCGTAATTAATGATTGCAGATTTGAAATCATTTTTTTCATAAAAAGAATCACCTTTTTGAATGAAATTATATATTTGTTTTTCCTCTTTATTTGTTAAACTAGCGAACAATTTAAAGAAATTAAAAGTCTGCGTTACAAGCAAATCTTTTCCATAATTATTTTTGATAAATTTTTCAGATTTTAAAAGTGCTTTTTTATATTCTGAATCAAAAGTTTTTGAAATTCCATCAACGATTTGAAGATCTGTAATTTTGTTTTCTTTAGTAAGAATAAATCTCGCTTTAAAAAAATTATTTGTTGCGGAAGTTGAAGAATAGCTTGAGATGTTATCTCTAATAAAATCTTCAAAATTTTCAGTATAATTAAATTCCGGTTTAATTACCGAATTAGATTCAAATACTCTTTTATCATTATAAGTAATTTCTTTGGGTTCGAATTCAGGATATTTTTCCAAATAGTCACTAGTTTTTAAAAAAGAATACGTTTTGTCATCTCCATTTTCGTTGATAATGAGATATTTGTTTTCCAATTTGTAATTCAACTTTCTAAAATTTGTAGAAATTGTTGAATTGTCAATAGAAGTTTTAAATTTTTGATTGTTTATTTCAAGATTGTTTCCCCTAAAATTGTATTCCGTAAAATTAGAATATAAAGGATGATTTACTTCAAGCAGATTTCCATTTTGATAATAGATTTTATCAAGAATCCAGTTTCCCTGTAATTTTTCTTGTTGGGATTTTAAAAATGTAAAGGATAAAAGAATTAAAATTACTAAAATTCGTTTCATAACGCGCTTTTGGAAGGCGGTTTCAAAGATCTAACGCAACGGTTAGATTTTATAAAGGTAGTTATATTTTTGATTGATTGAATAAAATATGGATAACTTTTTTAGCCTTTTAGAGCAAAAAGTTACTTTTGTCGACAATAGCGGAATTTTTCATTGTAAATGATTTAAAATGAATTGGTTAAATACATCTTTTCGGGTTTGATAATCCAAAACCTTTCGAGGACTTTCATTGAGTTCATTTTGTACCTGTTTAATTTTTTTGTTGGTGATTTCATTAAAGTCCGTTCCTTTCGGAAAGTAATCTCTGACAAGTCCGTTGCTGTTTTCATTTGTAGGTCTTTCCCAAGGAGAATATGGATGTGTAAAATACACCTGTATTTTAGTGTTTTTGGTAAATAGTTTGTATTCAGACATCTCGGTTCCATTATCGTAAGTGAGGGTTTTTCTCATGGTTTTGGGAATCTTCAAAAGTTCTTTTTCAAAAGCCTTTCTGACATTAGAAGCGAGTTTGTTTTTAAGAGGTACTAAGATGATGGTTCTAGTGGTTCTTTCCACGAGTGTTCCGAGGCAAGATTTGTGATCTTTGCCGATGATTAAATCTCCTTCCCAATGTCCCGGAATTTCTCTTCCAAGCACTTCCAAAGAGAAACTCTGTCTTTTATTTTGGGTTCTAAAAACGCTTTTGTTTTGAAATTTCCTCGTCGTTTTCTTTCTTATCTGAGCTGGGCGATGAGTTCTTTTTTAAGTTCACTTTTACAGTGAATATAGATGTACAGATAAATCGTTTCGTGAGATACATTCATGTTTTTTTGGTTAGGGTAAAGTTTTTTCAAATTAATAGCAATTTGGTCAGGAGACCACCGTAGTGCGAGCTTTTCGTGCACAAAGTTTTGCAATTCGGCATTGAGGTTGATTTTGTCTTTTCCGGACTTCCTGTTTATTGATCTGCAAAATGCTTTTCTTTGCGCTTCTACGGCTCTGTACGAATGGTGTGCATAACGGTTGGTTTTGAGTTCTCGAGAGATGGTGGATTTGCTTCTGTTTAATTTTTCAGCGATTTTTGAAATGGAATACTTCAAAATCTTAAATTCTTCAATTTTAACACTCTAGTTAAGTGATAATCTGTGGTATTTTTTCATAACAACAAACGTAATTAAATTAGTTAATTTCTTTAACATTTGTTGCGTTAGATTCTTGAACCGGCGAAATAATTGCCGATAACGGAAAAAATTTTGGCGATGGCGGGCAAAAATGAACGAAAAGTTCAATTTTGACCAAACGTAGCCGATATTTTTTTCGTGGAATAAACTTACAAAAAACTATGGAACGAAAAAATAGCGGCGGCTAAATATTATAAATAGTTCAACTCTGATTTAAACCCCGCATTTTGCCAATACTATGCTATGTTAGCTGTAGTACTTTTTAATTTACTATTATATTTCCGTTTGAATCATAATTAAAAGTCCAAGCCATTTCAGAAGCAGAAGTCAAAACATTATCATTAAATTTCATTTCTGAATATTTTCGGAAATTATTTTTCGAAATTGATGTATAAAAATATTCGTCTAATAAATAAAATCTTTTTGTGGGATTTAATGAATTGTCATAGTTTTCAAAAATTCGCACAATCTTTTCACCTTTATTTATTCCATTTCTCTGTTCAAAATATTCAGTCTTTGATAAATTACCATTTGAATCATAATAAAATTTCTCAGAGTATGTCAAAATATAGTCATTTGGATCTTCTGGGAAATAGGGCATATTTGGTAAAGTTGTTTTAATTTCAACTAATTTATTGTTTGAGTATTCATAAAATTGTTTTTTATACCAATAATTATTATTAACATTTGGAATTTCTTTTATTGTTACTTGATTTGAACTATTTAAAGTATAATATTTTGTATTTTTAGGAACATTAAAGTCTGAAGATGAAGAAAAACTTTCTACCTTTACTTTATTATTGTCATAATTTAGAGAAGTATAAAGATTTCTTGTAAAAAAACCATCAAAACCAGTTGAACCCGATAATTCTAAAAATCCACCAGTCTTTTTAATTAGTCGTTTTTGATTATCATAATCAAAACTAAAAAATAATTCAGTTTCATTAGACGTAGAATTTGGGTTGTATACATTTAGAGTTATTTTTGAAATTAATAGTTCTTCCATGTTGTCATTTTGCGGTTCATCATCTCGGGAACAGGAAAATAGGAAAATTCCTAAAAATATAAATGTGATTATTTGCTTCATTTTTTTAGTATTACAGCTAACAGAAAAAGTATTGCTGAAGTGCGGGCTAAATTGAACGAAAAGTTCAATTTCAACCAAACGGAGCCGATGCTTTTTCAATGGAACTAAATTACAAAAAAATGTGGAATTGAAAAGCAACGGCGGCAAAATATAACAAATATTTCAACTTGCAATTAACCCCGCATTTTGCCAATACAATGTTATCTGCAGCCAGAATTGCAGTCTGTTATTCATTAATATGCGATTCAATATCCATTTGTTGATGTAGAATTCTGATAATTTCTACTTTTTCCTCTTTCAGATTTATTTTGTAAAAGATGAAATGCGATTTTACTCTAGAACGAAAATATCCTTTTCTCACATCGTTATAATCTTTTCCAGATTTTGGATTTGTTGAGATGTATTCAATTTCGTCCATTATTAAATCATAATAATAATCAGCTTGTTCAATCGACCATTCTTCGAAAGTGTAAAGCCAGATATTCTCTAAATCAATTTCTGCTTGCTTACTTAATTTGTAAATCATTATTCAGCAGAATATTTTTGATGTAATTTTTGTTTGAAAGATTCTCGATTAAAATTTGTTGAGAAACCTGATTTTTCACCTTTTTTAAGTTCTTTTATTAGTTCAGTTTTTTTAGTTTCTTCGTGTTCAAACATTCTTAATGCTGCTCTTACAACTTCGCTTGCGGAAGAATATTTTCCATTTTTTATTTGTGAATTGATAAAATTGTCGAAATAATCGCCCAATAAAATCGAAGTATTTTTAGCCATAATTTTTCAATTTAATTTCTAAGATCAAATATACCAAGTTTTGGTATTTAATCCAAATTATTTTTGCGCAAAATTGTCAAATCTGGTTGCAGCTAACGGAAAAAGTATTGGCGAAGTGCGGGCGAAAATGAACTGAAAGTTCAGTTTCAACCAAACGAAGCAAATGCTTTTTCAATGCAATGAAATTACAAAAAGAAAACGAAATTGAAAAGCAGTTGCGACAAAATATTACAAAAAGTTCAACTTGGATTTAAACCCCGCATTTTGCCAATACTATGTTAGGCGACGTTTTTTATGCAGTTTGAGGATTGATGTGTATTTGTCCACCAACAGCTTTCAAAACTTTCATTATCGTTCCAAATTGTGGTTTTGCTCCATCAGATAATGCTTTGTATAAACTTGGTCTGCTTAATCCAGTTTCTTCTGCGATTTTAGTCATTCCAATTGCTTTTGCAATATTTCCGATTGCAGTTATTATTTGTGAATCATTTCCTTCTTCTAAAACTTCATTAAGATATTCAGCAATCATTTCTTTGCTGTCTAAATAATCTGCTATATCAAATTTTGTACTTTCCATTTTACTTATTTTTCAAATTGTTCCCAATTTCTTTTGCCTTTTCAATGTCTTTTTGTTGTGTCGATTTATCTCCACCAATCAATAAGACAATTATTTTTCCATCTTTTTCTTTGAAATAAACTCTATAACCTTTTGCATAATTAATTTTCAGTTCGCTTATTCCATCTCCAACAGGTTTCCATTCTCCAAAATGTTCTTCAGTTTCTAATTTCTGGATTCGGAACAAAATTTTTGCTTTGGCTCTCAAATCCTTTAATTTCTTTAACCATTTATCAAATTCGGTCGTTTTTTCTATAAAGTACATTTCTTAATTATGTATTCATTCGGATACAAATATAATACAAAAAATTAAAAAATTTGAAATTATTTTTAGAGTTGAGTTTGGGTAAAATGTCGCCTAACGATCCGGGGCTTGGCGAAGGAGCGGAATTAGAAGTACAAACTTTCAATTTACCACGAATGTAAGCAAAGCCATTTTTCAATTCGCTAAATTAAATAAAAAAGCGAACAAAAATGGCTTTGCGACTTAGAAGTACAAACGTTCAATTTACCGAGAAACCCGCTCTTTCGCCAAACCCTTATTAGTGGCTGTGGCTTTTTGTCGTCCGTTGTCTGTCGGGTTGTGCGTTGGCTGAAAAAATAAAAAAGAGGGGAGAGGAAATTTTTTATCGGGTTGGAAAGGCAAGCTCTTTACGCATTTTTGTTGGCTTTGTGCGGTTGCCAAAATGCGCAATGTGCTTGCCTGTGTGTTGGATTGTCTGTCTTTATTCCACTTCAAAAGTTACGGTTAAATTTACCGAACCTAATGCGGTTGCTAAACCTGTTACATCATCTACCGCACCTAATTTTGTGTAGCTGTACGAGGTTGAAAAGGTTTTGTAGAATAGCACCAAAGTTTTTGAGCCGTATAACATCAAATCGCCATTTTTTATAGTTTGCGGATTGGACGAGTTTGTCGGCAGACTGTTGGGTAAATCGTAATATTTTTCGTTGTTGTTCAGTTCAATCATATTGATTGTCATAGGCAACATTTCCTTAAATGCCTTTGCCGAATTGTTGTCCAAAAGCGTAGCCGTAAAGGTTTTTGAGCCGACTGTTATTTTGATTTTTCCGTTAGTCATTGGTGTATTGTTTTCTGTGTTGGGTGTGTCATTTTCCTTGTTACAAGATGATGCACTACTCATAAATATTGGCATAAAAGCCAAAATCATTAAAAACGAATGTTTCATAATCTTGCTATTATTTTAAATGCTCTTTAAAAAATGTTTCCAATTTGTCGAATGGGATTTTATCTAATTTATCGTACAAATCCACGTGGACAGCATTTGGGATTATCATTAACTCTTTTGGTTCGGAAGCATTTTTATAAATGTCTTCGCTAAAATAACGTGAGTGTGCATTTTCCCCTGCGATTAAAAGCATTGGTCTTGGCGAAATCTCTTTGAGATAGCTCAAAATAGGCATATTCATAAATGCTATTGGAGTTGTAATTGTCCACGCATTTCCCGAATTTACCGAACGCTCGTGATAGCCTCTTGGTGTCATATAATAATCGTGGTACTCGATTTGAAATTGTGCTTCTCCACCAATTAATTTATTGTAGGCAGGCTGATAGGTAGGTGTGCCGTTTTCTGCGTCTTTCCAACGCTGTTCGCCTAATTGTTTTAATGTTTTGGTACGGTCTTCCAATGTTACTACATCATTATAGCCTTTCGACATTACTCTTGTCATATCGTACATACTTGTAGTGGCAACGGCTTTCACTCGTTTATCAACGGCAGTTGCGTTTAAGGCAAAACCTCCCTAACCACAAATCCCGATAATACCGATTTTGTTTCGGTCAATGTTTTTCTGAATACCGAGAAAATCAACAGCGGCACTAAAATCTTCTGTACTGATGTCGGGTGATGCTACATTACGAGGTTCACCACTACTTTCGCCTGTGTAAGACGGGTCAAATGCCAAAGCGATAAAACCACGTTCTGCCATTTGATTGGCATATAATCCTGATGATTGCTCTTTTACCGCTCCGAAAGGACCACTAATTGCCAATGCTGGTAAATTGTTTTTTGCATTTTTTGGTGTGTACAAGTCACCTGTAAGTGTTATTCCATAACGGTTTTTAAAGGTTACTTTTTGGCGAGTTACATTGTCGTTCAACTCGAATGTATAATGGTCTTTAGTATTCATTTTGTTAGAATTTTTTTTTGTGGTTTGTGCAAATAATTGCCCTATAAACATAAAGCTCAGGATTACTATAACTGTTGTTTTTTTCATTTGTTTTCGTTTAAATTGTTTTAATAACTTTCGCAGGAATACCACCTACAATCGTATTATCGGGAACATCTTTTGAAACCACCGCACCCGAAGCTACAACCGCATTTTCGCCAATTGTTACCCCTTGCAAAATGGTTGCTCCTGCACCAATCCAAGCATTTTTTTTGATATGGATAGGTTTCGGAATGAGTGCGTGTCTGTTTTCGGGTTCTATCGGGTGTCCCTCGGTTAGTAAATTAACCTTCGGAGCAATAAGAACACCGTCTTCAATTGTAATACCGCCCAAATCCAAAAACACGCAATCAAAATTGATGAATACGTTTTTCCCGATTTTGGTGTGCTTTCCGTAGTTGATATACAAAGGCGTGAAAACGGCAACGCTTTCGTCAATTTCCGTAGTTGTGATTTGGCTCAATAAATTTCTGATTTCGCTCGGCTCTGTTGCGTTGTTCATCTGTACAAGCAACTTTTTTGTGTTGTACGATGCTTCACGCATTTTGTACGCTTCGAGGTCTTTTGGCAAAATGGTTTCGCCTTTTCTCAATCGTTCAAAAATATCTGTTGTTTGCATTGTCTCATTCTTTGCAATACAAAGTTAGCGATATTTAAAAAGTGTTTTATTACATTTATAACGCATATAATGTCAAATATTACCTATTTTTGCCGAAAGTAGATTTATTTGAATGAATATGTCCGAAAATCAAAAAGTTATATTGTATAAAACGGCTTCGAAAGCTCAATTTCCCGATGATTTTCAAATTCGGTATCACACACATATTTATTGCCAAAGCGGAAGTGTGAAATTTGTTTTCAATGGTTTGAAATATCATTGCAAAAAAGGGGAATTTATTTTTTGGTTGGCAGGTTTGGAAGTTTCGGATTTGTGTTTTTTAGCAAATTTTAAAGCTACGCTCTTGTTTGTGGACAGCGATTTATTGACCAAGAATTTACCGAGTGCAACGGTAAGTATAGACAGCTATATCCATTCCAAAGAAAACCCGATTTTGCACCCTGACAAAAAAGACAAAGAGAAGATTTTAAAGAATTTTCAGTTGTTGTTTGATAAATCGCAGGAAACCAACCACCGATTTTATGATGAAGCGTTGAAACTCCAAATGCAAATTTTTCTTTTGGAAATGTGGCATATTTTTGAAGATGAACTCGACAGAAAGAAACGAAGTTTGCAAAGTGGAACGCTCTACGAACGTTTTTTGCAATTAGTCCAGGAAAATTGTATGAAAGAACGAGAAGTACGATTTTACAGCGAGAAGCTGAACATCACACCCAAATATCTCAATTATATCTGCAAAGTCAATACCCGAATTACCGCTTCGGAATGGATACAACGCTATGTGAAAGAACGTTTGATACTTTTATTGCAAAACAAAAATTTGAATGTTTCCGAAATCGCCGACGAAATGGAATTTTCAAGTCGTTCGTTCTTTACCCGTTATGTGAAAAAATTATTGGGTGTAACTCCGAAAGAATATCGGGAACGGATGTGATAATTTATTACTCAACTTTGGAGAGCGTTGGCAAGAAATAGCTCTTTTGGTTTTTTGAAGCGTTGGCTTGTGTGTCGGCAAAAACCAAATGTGCCATTTGTGCGTTGGCAAAAATTTCCTTGTGCGTTGGGCTTTTTTATTTTTTTCTGTGTTGGGTGGTTGTCTGATTAGGTGTCGAAGTGTCGGTTCGGGTGGGTCGTCCTGCCATTGCCACTAACGGGAAACGCATTGGCGAAGTGCGGGCTTTCGAAGAACGAAAGTTCAAGAAAGATCAAACGTAGCCGATATTTTTTTCATGCAACGAACTTACAAAAAATTAGTGAAATGGAAAAATAGCGGCGGCAAAATAGGAGAGGATTTTCAATTTCGCTGTTTGCCCCGCATTTTGCCAATACTATGTTATGTGTAGTTCTAATTTTACCAATTATTCGTCATCATTTTCTTTTTCGTAACCTTCATAATAATATGATTGCTCAATTCCTTTGAAAATTATTTCTCGGTTTTCAACTTCTTCAGTTAGATTTTCAGAAAGTAATGTTCTCAATTCCAAATCATTTATTGGACTTCTTTCCATTGCTTGTAAATAAAGAGTTTTGTCAACAAACTGCCAGTTCACAACTTTCTTTAGATTTTTTTTTAAGATTAAATCTAACCAAATTCGCATTGTTCTTCCGTTTCCTTCCATAAAAGGATGTGCAATATTCATTTCCACATACTTTGCAATAATTTCTTCAAATGTATTTTCAGGCATTAACTCAATTTTAGACAAAATTTCATTTAAATACATTGCTGTTGCAAATCTGAATCCACCTTTTGAAATGTTTAAAATTCTAATTATTCCAGCAAAATCAAAAAGATTATCAAAAAGATATTTATGAATTTTTTGAAGCCCTTTTGTAGTTCCAATTTCTATATTATTTATGTCTCCACTTTCGAATAATCGATAAGCATTTTCAAGACTTTTTTTATCAATATTTTTCATCTTCTATTTAAGACGTAACGTTGTTTTAGGATTACACATAACGTTGCGAGTATTAGCGAAGTTGCGGTAAAAGCACCGCGAAAACTCTCAACTTTTTCCAAAGATAACAAAATATAAAACACCTTGCAACGGAAACTTCGCCAGCAATTTTGCTAATACTGTGTTATCTGTAGTACCGCCTATTTTTTGGAGTTTTTCGTTATTCGCGATAATTTTTAGCGTTTCGTTTTGCAGCCACGACTTCAAAAAAATGTAAAAGTTTTATGCGCAAAGATTTTAAAATCAACATTCTGATTGTAATGAATAAATTTTTGA
>DALZZF010000007.1:0-167790 GCA_031987605.1 Bergeyella sp.
CAAATATAGAAAAAATATATTTTTTTATTGGAAATTAACACAGAATCTACGGAGCATAATCAAAAAATTTATTTCAGACTCTAATACTCTCAATATAAAGTTAAATATCAACCTCAAAAAAAATTAAAGATCTGAAAGCAGGGTTTCATATTTTTTCAGAATAATTTCTTTGGAAAAACGAGAACGAATGGATTCGACAATTTTTCCCTTTTCGTACGGTTTTTCCAGAATATCGAGAATTCGAAGTGCAAAACCTTCATGATCTTCTATATTGCCAACTTCACCATTGATTCCGGATTGAATAATTTCATTAATTCCGCCTGGACAATTATTGGCAAGCGCATACACTCCGGAAGCTCCGGCCTCCAGCAAAACATTCGGAAAACCTTCATAACGTGAGGAAAGAATGAATAAATCCGCAAATTTCAAAAACTGAAACGGATTCTTTTGCCTTCCATAGAAAAATACATTTTCAAGACCGAGTTCGAATTTCATATTCTGCAAAATCTCGCGGTCTTTTCCGTCACCCAAAATATGCAGACGGATTTTTTGATCTTTTAAATAATAAAAAACTTTCAGAAGATTATCAAAACCCTTTCTGTAAGAGAGATTTCCGATAGCAACAATATTTTTAAAACCTTCTGAAAATTGTTCAGGTTTTTCATTTCCAATGAGCATTTCATTGATAAAATCAAAATCAACCGGATTATTGATTTTTATGAGTTTGCTTTTTTTAATCTTGAAATTTTCCACCAAATCATTCAGCATATCATCGCTCTGGCAAACGATTTTATCGTAGTTGTTGTAGAATTTATAAAAGAATTTTATTTCTTTCCTCGTTACATGTTCGGACACCACATTGGTTTCTCGGGCAATGAATTTGGTTTTGGTAAATAGTTTCAGAAATGGAGCGAGATATGCATTCACTTCGCCAAAACCAGAAAATACAATATCTGGCTTCCGCTTTCTGATTTCTGAAAAAATCGGTTTTAAAGAATTTCGGATTCTTTCTGTTTTTAAGTCGATGATTTCCACATCTTCTCTCAAAAAATCCAGATAACCGCCTTCTTTACGTAAAAGCATAATTTTCGGATCGAATTTTTCGCGCGGAAGATGATTGGCAATTGTGGTGACAATACGCTCTGCTCCTCCAGTTTCCAGATCGGGCAATATAAATATGACGGATTTCTTTTTCATCAAATATTATAGTCAATGCAAAAGTGCAAAAAAGATTTTTTATTTGCTATTTTTATACACTGTAAACGACTATAATGAAAAAACTGCTGATCTATCTTTCTTTCCTTACCTTTACTTTTGGTCATTCTCAAAACGCAATATTTTCTGATAATCCGGTGGATTTTGTAAATCCTTTAATGGGAACCGATTCTAAGTATGAGCTTTCAAATGGCAATACCTATCCTGCAATCGGACTTCCATGGGGAATGAATTACTGGACGCCGCAAACCAATGAAATGGGAAATGGTTGGACATACCAATATTCCGCCGATAAGATTAATGGTTTCAAGCAAACCCACCAACCATCGCCCTGGATGAATGATTACGGCTATTTCGCCCTGATGCCGATTTCCGGGAAAATGGTTTTTAAAGAAAAGGAAAGGCAGAGTTGGTTTTCGCATAAAGCGGAAATTTCCACACCTTATTATTACAAAGTTTATCTGGCCGATCACAACGTAACCACCGAAATTTCACCAACGGAAAGAGCTGCTCTTTTCAGGTTTACTTTTCCTGAAAAAGACAGCGCATTTGTGGTGATTGATGCAATTGATAAAGGTTCTTACCTCAAAATTATTCCTTCCGAGAATAAAATCATTGGCTATTCCACCCGAAACCGGGGAAGCGTAAGCGAGAATTTTAAGAATTATTTTGTCATTCAGTTCAATACGCCTTTCACACTTTCTAAAGGATGGGATGAAGACCAATTCGTGAATTCACAAGAAATTAAAAGTACACATGCGGGTGCGGTCATCGGATTTGGAAATTTTTCAACTCAGAAAATCATTGAAGCAAAAGTGGCATCCTCCTTCATCAGCTTTGAACAGGCGGAACTCAATCTGAAAAGAGAAATCTGCAGCAAGAATTTTGACCAGATTAAAACCAATGGAAAAGCAAGATGGAATGAGGTTTTAGGAAAAATAAAAGTCAGCGGCGGAACGGAAGATCAAATGCGGACTTTTTATTCCTGCCTGTACAGAACGGTGATGTTTCCTATGAAAATGTATGAATTTGATGGCGAAAATAAAGTCGTTCATTACAGCCCGTACAACGGAAAAATCGTTGCAGGAAAACGTTTTGCAGGAACCGGATTCTGGGATACTTTCCGCGCTCTTTATCCGCTTTTGAATCTCGTGTATCCATCCATTTCAAAGGAAATGCAGGAGGGGTTAATCAACGATTATAAAGAAGGCGGCTGGCTTCCGGAATGGTCTTCGCCCGGTTATCGCGGAATTATGATCGGGAATAATTCAGCATCGGTTGTTTCGGAGGGTTATATAAAAGGATTGCGTGATTACGACATTGAAACGCTTTGGCAGGCACTTATTCACGGTGCCAATAATGAAGGTCCTGCTGCAACCGGAAGAAAAGGCGTGGAATTTTACAATGAATTGGGCTACATTCCGAATGATGTAAAAATTGATGAAAATGTGGCTCGAACTTTAGAATATGCTTACGATGATTACGCGATTTACACGCTGGGAAAAGCATTAGGAAAACCGGAACCGGAAATTTCTGTTTATCGGGAAAGAGCCATGAATTATAAAAAATTGTTCAACCCGGAATTTTCTTTGATGGCTCCTAAAAACAAAGACGGAAAATTCACCCCGAATTTCAATCCATATTCATGGGGCGGACCTTTTACAGAAGGGAATTCTTACCATTACAGCTGGAGTGTTTTTCAGGATATTAACGGACTGAAAAATTTGATGGGCGGCGATTGGAAATTCATCGGAATGCTGGATTCGATATTTACACTTCCGCCGGATTTTGGGGACTATTCGTATTATGGTACGGTAATTCATGAAATGCGCGAAATGCAGATTGCCAATTTCGGGCAGTACGCCCATGGAAACCAGCCGATTCAACACATGATTTATCTGTACAATTATACTTCGCAACCGTACAAATCTCAATACTGGGTTCGGGAAGTGATGGATCGTTTGTACACACCAAATCCCGATGGATACTGTGGTGATGAAGATAACGGACAAACTTCGGCTTGGTATGTTTTCTCAGCGTTGGGATTTTATCCGGTAACGCCGGCAAGTCCGGAATATGTAACCGCAGCACCGCTTTTTAAAAATGCAGAAATCGTTTTCGAAAACGGAAAAAAACTATCCATCAACGCGGCGGAAAATTCTGCCAAAAAAAGATATGTGCAGTCTTCCACGTTCAACGGAAAGGAGATCAAAACCAATTATCTGAATCATTTTGATCTTTTAAAGGGCGGAAAAATTGAAATAAAAATGTCGGAAAAACCAAATCTAAAACGCAATACCGATAAAAGCGTATTTCCTTTTTCGATGAGTGGAAATGAATAGAAAAAACTCTGTTTAGTGCCTTTGTAAAAATTTTAAAACATATAAAACCATACATGATGTATGGCTCTTTTTCTTTATTTTTTGCAATGGTATTACAGTTTAATCGCCGTTTCCAATGCTAATTCAATCATCGTTTTGAGCATTTTTTCACGCTCATCAGCGGAAATTTTTTCACCACTGGGAATCACATCTGAAACAGTGAGAATAGTCGCAGCATTTTTTCCTAAATATTGCGCATTGGCAAAAAGAGCGAAGGCTTCCATCTCAACAGCAGCACAATTGTACTTTTCTGCCACTGTAGGAATTCCTTTGCCATTGCTGTAAAAAATATCGCTGGTGTGAATGTTGGTTGGTTTCACAACGGTTCCCAATTCTTTACCGGTCTCGTTGATGACATCAAAAACATTTCCCTGATGTGAAATAAGTTCTCCTTCAATTCCCCAAGCAAATTTGGCGTAGGTACTTTCGCTCGCTGAATTTTCCACATTTAGCACATCGAATAATTTTAAATCAGTGGTATACGCTCCGCAAGTTCCGATTCTGATAATCGTTTCCACTTCATATTCCGTAAAAAGTTCGAAAGAATAAATTCCGATGCTCGGACAACCCATTCCGCTTGCTCCCACCGAAATTTCTTTTCCTTTATAGATACCTGTATAATAGAAAATTCCTCTGGTTTTACTGACTAATCTATGGTTTTCTAAAAAATTTTCGGCGATGTATTGTGCCCGTAACGGATCTCCGGGTTGCAGTACAACTTTTGCAATTTCACCCGATTTTGCACTGATGTGTACACTCATAAAATTTGAATTTGTATCAGCCAAATATAATATTTTGTAGAGCAAAATCCATCAAAAATCATCTTGAAGAATTCATTTTGAAGAAAATGATTTATAAAAAATTTATCTTTGCACCATAATTCAAAATGAATACACAAAGACAACATATCGATCGTATTACTTGGAATAGCCCTTCAATAAAAGGATTATTCTGCTATGAACTTGCTCTAATGCAAGAAGTTCGAGATGTTTTTGTGAATTATTTCCATAGATAGTTTAGACTATTTTTAAGAAAATATTGAAGCGTCTCGATCATTTCGAGGCGCTTTTTTTGTGTTTTGAACCTCAAAATAATTTAGAATGAAAAAAAATTAAGAATAATTGAAAAAATATTTTAACAAAATGAACTTTTAAAAAAGTCGACATACCATAAATGATAAATAATTGTGAGACAGACAATTCCAAAATCAAAACATCTGTACAAAAGTACGGACAGGAAAACCCTATTTAAAAAATTCACATAAAATATTGGTTATCAAATAATTACAATAATTTTTTATTTGCGAGTTTGAAAAATTCGTATTTACTTTGCCATCGGAAAATTCAAGGAAAGCGATTTCCAACAAGATTTTAAAAATAAAATATGACACACCAACTTAGAATATCAAAACCGAATTGCGGAGGACAAACACTCCATAGTTTTAATGGGTATTTATACGAAGATCAATTGATTTTCAGGAGGAAGAAATGTATACCAGGCAAATAATACTTGCCTAAAATAATACTGCTGCACCTCCCAAAAAGAGGTGCTTTTTTTATGGTTTCTTTAGTTTACTTGGTAAAACGTCGGTTTGTGGCACCGAAGAACAGGGTTCGAATCCCGAAAAAACCCAATATTGATTTCGTAGCTCAATGGAAGAGTAACAGTCTTCGAAACTGGAGGTTGAAGGTTCGAATCCTTCCGAAATCGCAAAAAGATTCTGTAGCTCAAATGGTTAGAGCACTTGCCTTTTAAGCAAGGAGTTAAAGGTTCGAATCCTTTCAGAGTCACTATTTTATGGTTCATTGTGGTAATGGAAACCTTTCCGACTGTCTCTCGGAAGCTACGAGTTCGATCCTCGTATGAGCCGCAACTGACATTAGTTTATATAAAAATGATTGATCCTTTTCGGAGCAGACGATCTTACAACACAATTGGAATTGATCAATCATTTTATTGGATGTTGCGCCGAAGTTGGAGCGTCGGGACAGTCTGCAAAGCTGTTAAAATATGAGTTCGATTCTCATCACCATCTCGAAAAAAGGGAAGCACGTCAACGTTGGAGCGTTGAGGCAGTCTGTAAAACTGTTGCTAAATGCTGAGTAAGTTCGAAATACGAAGTATTCGTGAATACCGAAACAACTTGAAAAAAGCATATGAACAATCTTACTGCTTCCACAAAAATTTGCAGGAATGGCGAAATGGCAAACGCACTTGACTTAGAATCAAGAAATTGAAGGTTCGACTCCTTCTTCCTGTACAAAGACCTCTCTATTCCAAGAGGCAGAGAAAACGGACTTAAAATCCGTACAGTCTCAGTTCGAATCTGGGGAGAGGTACACAATAATCTGTAGTGTAATTGGTCAGCACTTGGGATTTTGACTCCCAGAGTTTAGGTTCAAATCCTGACAGATTAACAAAAAAGGAAAAGTGTTGTACAAGGTGTGGCACGTTAGATTGAAAATCTAAAGGTATCGGTTCGATCCCAGTCTTTTCCACGAAGAAATTTTATTATTTCGATGAATTTGAAATAGAAAATAAGTTAAAGTAAGCCACAAAGTGGCGACTTAACAAAGCATAGTGAAGCACTATGAATTAAATAAAACCCTAACAAAATGGAAACAAAACAAGAAATCTGGCAGAATATGCGAGGAAAGATTTTTCACAACAATATCGCATCATTGTTGGAAGAAGCAATCCTTCGTGAAAAAGCAGCAGGACATCGTTTAAAAGTTTGCGTAGGTTCCGATTCTCACGTGTATGGAAAGGAAATCCATTATGCAACTGCAGTCGTAGTAATTCGGGAAGGAAAAGGCGCTTTTACTTTTATTCGTAAACAAAAGGAATTTGGACAAATCAGCATCAAAGAACGGATGCTCAACGAAGTCAACAAATCCGTGGAAATTGCGTACACGATTTGTCGAATTTTAGAAGAATATAATATTGAAATGGAAGTTCACGCAGACATCAATACCGATCCGGATTTTAAATCCAATCTCGCCTTAAAAGATGCGATGGGTTACATTCTCGGAATGGGGTATGTGTTCAAAGCGAAACCATATGCATTTGCAAGTTCAAACTGTGCAGATGCAATGGTTTGAAAATTAAAAAATTAAATTATGGAAATAGAACATTTAGCACATTTTCATATTGCAGGATTTACTTATTACAATGGTCCTTTGGTGTTCAGTAAATTGAAAATAGGAAAGAAATTAGAAATGAAACTTGAAGAAGACAATAAATATGATGCAAGAGCTATTGCTATTTTTTACAAAAACCAAAAAATTGGATTTGTTCCTAAAACTGAAAACCG
This sequence comes from Bergeyella sp., assembly GCA_031987605.1. Taxonomy (GTDB): domain Bacteria; phylum Bacteroidota; class Bacteroidia; order Flavobacteriales; family Weeksellaceae; genus JAFAGO01. The sequence continues at coordinate 6,910 of DALZZF010000007.1, forward strand.
AATTCTCTATAAAATGTTAAAAATTGGTTTAGAAAAAAATCTAAGAATGGTTGTACAAATGGTTAATCCTGCCGAAAATCCTGAAAGACAGGTTCAGGTTTTGGTACATCTTGTTAATGAATCAGTATCATTTCACTTTTGCGAATCTCATTTGTAAAAGTCAAAATATCAAACAAGTCTAGTTGCGTGTTTCTGTATAGCACCATTGTAGAACGTTTTGTTGCGAAACATGATTCAGTTCTGTGCAACTTGATTTGAAGGTTTTGGAGTTGACCAAAAAACTTCATCACACTATGTGTTGCAGGTTCGAGTCCTGCTTATCCGACTCAAAATCTGGATAATAGCTCAATTTGGGTAGAGTAATAGTTTGGAAGCGCGGGTTCGAATCCCGTTCTCAATTTAGATTTGAGATCGCTCAATTGGTTAGAGCACTACACTGTTAATGTAGGTTTCGAAATAGACTGAAAATCTGTTTCCCAGAGTTCGCAACACTCACAAATAAATGCGTTTTCAGGAAATTCTTAAAGCCAATCCGTTGCTTGCAACATTCGGAAAAGGCTTGAAAGAAAGCAAAAAATTCAGGACGAATTTTAAAGAAAATGAAGGCTGAAGATTGAAGTTTTACAAGAGAATTGAAGTGAAAGAAATTTCAATGCTGAAAAGATTTAGACCTAAAAAATCGATTTCTGAAAAGCACAATTCAAATGAAAGAACAACGATTGAAAAATTTATTGAATTTAAACCCAATTTTGAATGGAATGTTTTCTTCCGCACAATTTCGAAGATGAGCTTTGGGATTTCCTTTTTATTAAAAATGTTTAATGATTTAATACAAAATACTATGTTGAATTATGTAAAAATCAAAGCGTATCAGGTTGCTTTGGTTTACAAAAATCGAAATTTAATCGAAATCCTGAAAGAGGGAAATTATTGGTTATATGGAAATAAAACCGTCAATCTTTATGAAATGAAAGATGAATTCGCTGCCGGAGAAGACGTTAAGTTATTGCTTAAAAATCAGAAACTTGCAGAAATGCTTGATGTGATTGAAGTTTTGGACGGAGAAATCGCGCTTTTGTACGAAAACGGAATTTTCAAGAAAGTCTTAACTACAGGAATTTATGCCTATTGGAAAGGTGTTGTTGAACGAAAATTCCAAAAAGCAGATTTAACCAAAGTGGAAATTACCGAAGCTATTTCTAAAACCATTTTGGAAAATGCAATACTTCGAAATTTCACCCGAAAATTTGTGGTCGCCAATCAAAATAAAGCCATTTTATTTGTTGATGGTAAAATGAATCGTGCTTTGGAATCCGGAACCTATTATTTCTGGAATAACGAAATCGCCATCGAAGTGAAATCAACAGATATGCGTTCTCAACAAATGGAAATTACAGGACAGGAATTGCTGACCAAAGACAAAGCCGCACTCCGAATCAATTTCTATGTACGATACGAAGTCAAAGATATTGTAAAAGCTTTGGTTGAAAACAAAGACTACGACAAACAATTGTATGTTTTAATGCAACTTGCACTTCGTGAATTTGTAGGTGCTTTAAGTTTGGACGAATTGCTGGTGAAGAAGGATGCTTTAGGAAAAGAAATCTTATCCAATTTCGGAAACAAAGGTCTGGAATTGGGACTTCAGGTAAGCGATGCCGGAATTCGGGACGTGATTTTAACCGGAGAAATGAAAGACATCATGAATCAGGTTTTAATCGCCGAAAAGAAAGCGCAAGCCAACAGCATTATGCGTCGTGAAGAAACTGCTTCTACCAGAAGTATGCTCAACACTGCAAAACTGATGGAAGAAAATGAAGTTCTTTGGAAGCTCAAAGAGATGGAGTATATGGAAAAAATCGCCGACAAAATCGGAGACATCACCCTTTCCGGAAATTCCAATATCGTGAATCAATTGAAGGAAATTTTCTCCAAATAAAAATTCCCACTACGAAAATGGTAGTGGGAATTATTTTAATTTTAAATTCTGAATTAAAGCTTTTTCACTTTAGAATCATCAATATTAAATCCTTGAATTACAGCATTGTAATCATTATAATCAATATCAACACCTTTTCCGGAAGCTGGAATAAATACCACTCTGAAAGTCTGATTATTCAGGTAAGTATTTTTAAAACTGCTGTCCTGTGCTGTCAAATTAAAATTAGCATCAGCATAGATTTGAACATCGTTTACAGTAAAATCAAATGTATAATCCAGTGCATTGGTAGAACCAAAATAATAAGTTTTAGGGAGCAATTTCCAAACTGCGGTACCACTGGAAGAATCTCTTCTGTAAATTAAAATCACATCCGTATTATACAGCGGACTGGCAAATGTTTTGTTAATCCCGTACAGATAATCGGCGTTGGCTCCGTCGCTATTTTTAAAATTTTCGGTAATATCTACTACTTGCGGATACGTATCATTATCCGTATAATTGTTATTGTCATCATCGGTATCACAGCTTACAAGGAAAAGCGCAAAAACACTTAGAAACAACAAGGAAATAATCTTTTTCATTTTATTTAGTTTAATGGGTTATCGTATAGACCTTTGGCATCCAAATCGCATACCAATTTTTAGATGAAATGCCTGCACAAAGGTTAAATTTGTATTTTTGTTACACAAATTTTAAACGAAAAAAATGAAATTTTCTTTCACCATATTCTTTAACCTATTTATTTTCTGCTTTTTACAGGCACAATATCAACCTGAAAAATTAAGTCCGGAAGAAAAAGCAAAAGCAGAAAAATGGGTAGAGAAAACCTATAACTCCTTATCACAGGACGAAAAACTGGGACAACTGTTTATTGTTGCGCTTTATACGAACAAAGGCGAAGATTTCATCAACAACATCCGAAATATTGTGGTGAATGATAAAATCGGAGGCTTAATTCTTATGCAGGATGATGCTGCAAAAGAAATTAATCTGGTGAATGAATTTCAGCAGAAATCCAAAGTACCTTTAATGATTGGGATGGATGCAGAATGGGGATTATTTCAACGAATTCCTGTTGCACATAAATTTCCGTGGGCCATCACTTTGGGAGCGATACAGGATAAAAATTTAATTTATCAAATGGCGCAGAAAATTGCCGAAGACTGCAAAAGAATGGGCATTAACTGGGATTTTGCACCGGTTGTGGATGTAAATACCAATCCCAACAATCCGATTATCGGAAACCGTAGTTTTGGTTCTGATGTTCCGAATGTAATCAGTTCTGCGCTGTCTTATTCCAAAGGACTTCAGGATTCCGGAGTTTTGGCGGCGATTAAACATTTTCCGGGACACGGCGATACCGATACCGATTCTCATATGGATTTGCCTATGATTTCCCATAATTCCGCACGTTTGGATTCTATAGAGATTGCGCCTTTCAAAGCATTAATGGACAAGGGAATCGGCGGTGTTATGGTGGCGCATTTGTATGTTCCCACACTCGAAAACGCTAAAGGTGTTCCCGCATCGGTTTCTCAAAAAATTGTGACCGGTCTTTTAAAAGAAAAACTCGGTTATAAAGGTTTAATCATTACTGATGCCTTAAATATGGGCGCGGTTGCCAATAAATATAAAGCCGGAGAACTGGATGCAATGGCGTTTAAAGCAGGAAATGATATTATGTTGTTTTCTCAGGATGTTGCCACCGGAAAAAAATTGATTCAGAAAGCTATTGACAGCGGAGAAATTCCACAAAACAGAGTTGAAGAAAGCGTAAAAAAAATTCTTCTTGCAAAATATTATCTGGGTTTAACTCAATATGAACCAAGAAATCCGCAAAACATTAACGAAGACCTGAATAACGATTCCCATAAAAAGTTGGTTCAAAATCTTTACAGCAACGCTTTAACATTATTAAAAAACAACGAAAAACTACTTCCTTTAAAAGAAGAAAAAAACTATTATTATGTTCCTTTAGAAGAAGCACCGTATCAAACTTTTTTCAATCAATTGAATGAAAACAAGAATTTCACAATTAAAAAATCGGGAGAAATCGCTTCTATTCCTGCAGGTTCAACCGTAATTGTAGGATTTCACAAAGATAATTCCACGGCGTATAAACCTTACAAAATTTCGGCAGCGAGCAAAAAAACACTGTCGGATTTAAGCAAAAAACATAAAATTATTCTGTCAGTTTTCGGAAGTCCGTATGCTTTGAATGATGTGGACATTTCAAAAATTTCAACCGTTTTGGTGGCTTATGAAAATAACGACGATTCTATGAACGCTACTGCTGACGCACTGAACGGAAAAACGAAAATTTCGGGAAGACTTCCGGTGCTCGTTAATGAAAATTTAAAATACGGAATGGGAATCGATCTGGATGCAAAAAAATAAACTTCCCGTAAAAGCACATCAATATTTGCTATCTTTAGCAAGAATTTAACTTTAAAAACAATAGGAATTTCAGTTTTGTAAAATGCTGAAAAATCCTTCCTCAATCCCAATGAAAATAGGAATTCTCTGTTACCCAACCTACGGTGGAAGTGGTATTGTTGCCACCGAACTCGGAATGTCTCTTGCCAACAAAGGCTATGAAGTTCATTTTATTTCCAGTAATCTTCCGGCGCGTCTGGATATTACCAATCCCAATATTTTCTTCCACAAAGTGAATGTGCAAACCTATCCGCTTTTCCAGTATCAGCCGTATGATATTGCACTTTCGTCGATGATTTATCGTGTGGTGAATTTGTATAAACTGGATTTGCTTCATGCTCATTATGCAATTCCGTATGCATATGCAGCGTTTACGGCAAAACAAATGCTGAAGGAAGAAGGCAAAGATATTCCATTGGTTACCACACTGCACGGAACCGATATTACATTGGTAGGTCAACATCCAAGTTACAAACATGCGGTGGAATTTTCCATCAACCAATCCGATACCATTACCACGGTTTCTGAAAGTCTGAGAAAAGATACCTTACAGTTTTTCACCATCACAAAAAATATTGAGGTGATTACCAATTTTATTGATAATTCAGAATTCGACGGGTGCAAAGGCTGCAACCGAATTCAGTTCGCACAGCCGGATGAAAAAATTCTGATTCATGTTTCCAATCTTCGGCCGGTAAAGCGGATTCAGGATGTTTTGCAGGTTTTTAAAAATGTGCAGAAAAAAGTAAAATCCAAGCTCATCATCATCGGTGAAGGTCCTGAAATGGAAATTATTTCTCAGTTTCTGGAAGACAACCCCGAATTAATCGACAAAATCCGCCTTCTCGGAAAAGTGAACGATTTGTACAGTATTTTGCAACTGTCGGATGTTTTTCTGCTTCCCTCGGAACAGGAAAGTTTTGGTTTGGCAGCACTGGAAGCAATGGCAGCTTCAACGCCGGTTGTAAGTTCAAATGCCGGAGGAATTCCCGAAGTAAATGTTCAGGGTGAAACCGGATTTTTAACGGAAGTGGGCAATGTGGAAGCCATGAGCAACTACACCATTAAACTTCTGAGCAATGATGATTTACTGCAACAAATGAAGCACAGCGCAAAACAACAGGCCGAACGTTTTGATATTAAGAAGATTCTTCCGCTGTATGAAGATATGTATGTGAGAACATTAGAACATTTCCAGCTGGAAAAAACAAATCACTAGAATTCAATATATTACAGGATATTATTATCTTTATTAAAATTATCCTGTGACTGAAAAATTGCTGCAATACATCTGGAATTACCGTTTGTTTTCACGACCCAATTTTTGTGATATTGAAGAAAACGCTCTGGAAATCGTAGATTACGGCATCTGGAATCATGATTCCGGTCCGGATTTTCTGTTTGCAAAAATTAAAACTAAGGATTTAGTTTTAGCAGGAAATATTGAATTTCATTTAAAATCATCGGATTGGATTTTTCACAAACATTCCGAAAATCAAGAATTCAACAATGTAATCCTGCATGTTGTTTATTTTCATGATTGTGAAATCGAGGAACTCAACCATCGAAATATTCCCACGCTTGAACTGAAAAATTATATCAATCCCGAACTTTTCATGAAATATGAAAATATGATGCTTGAAAGTTCTTTTATTCCCTGTGAAGAAATTTTCAGCCAAGAAAAAATTCCTTTTCAATTTTCAGAAAGTGCTCTTCTTCAAAAACTTAATGAAAAATCCATTCAAATTGAGCATCAACTTCAAAAGTATAAAAATGATTATGAAGCGGTATTTTTCCGTGAATTGGCATACGCTTTCGGCTTAAAAATCAATGCTGAAATATTCAGAAATATTGCAGAAAGCATTCCTTTTTCCATTATTCGAAAAATCAGAAATAACCATACACAACTCCAAGCTTTACTTTACGGAAAAGCCGGCTGGCTGGAAAAAACACAAGATAAAAACATGGAAATTTGGCAAAAAGAATTTGCTTTTTTGCAACACAAATACGCGATTTCCGAAATCCCCTATTCCCCGAAATTCCTTCGTTTGAGACCACCAAACTTTCCCACCATCCGGCTTTCTCAATTTGCTGATTTGCTGCATCGGGAATATTCTCTCTTTTCCACGTTGATGTATGCAAAAAACACTAATGAAATCAGGGAAATTTTCTCGAATATATCCGCAGATGAATATTGGGATAACCATTATACATTCGGAAAAATTTCAAAAAAAACATATCGAAAAACTTTAACTAAAGATTTCGTTGATCTTATTTTAATCAATACCATTTTGCCTTTCAAATATACCTGGATGAAACATGAAAGTGATGAAGCGGCAGATGAAATCCTCGGTTTTTACCACGACATTGCTCCGGAAAAAAATTCCGTTCTTCAACAATGGAAACATTTGGGAATTCACTTAAAATCAGCATTGGATTCGCAGGCATTTCTTCATCAGTACAAAAATTTCTGCTTACCGAAAAAATGCCTAAATTGCAGCATCGGATTCCAACTTTTAAAGGAAAACGCATAATATGAGAGAACCCAATTTCATCAATAATCTACGCCACAAAATGGAACAGCAATGGTTTGGAGTGCTTACCAGAATGGGAACCAAACTGGGAATTCCCGTTTCAAAACTGCGCGTTTTTTTTATTTATTCCACGTTTGCAACAGCAGGAATTTTCTTTCTTTTTTATCTCGGTCTGGCTTTTACGTTATGGGTAAAAGACATTTTTTTTATCCGCAGACCCAGCGTTTTTGATTTATAAAATCCATGATGATTTCACTGAAAAAACTAAAAGACCGGGAAGAAACTTCACCGCTTCTTCCTCATTATGAAAAAACATTTCCTGCCGATGAACGCAGGGAAAATGAACAATTCCTGGCGTTAACGGAAAATCCTGATGTTGAAATTTTCTCTCTTCAGGAAGGCGAAACCACAATTGGTTATGCGGTAATATGGAATTTGGGGACATTCTTTTATCTGGAGCATTTTGAAGTTTTTGAAGAATTTCGCAACCGTAAATTTGGAGCTGCTATTCTGAATCTTCTTACGCATGAATTTTCAAAAATGGTTTTAGAATCTGAACCTTCAGATCTGGACGAAATTGCCGCAAGACGAATTGGTTTTTATGAGAGAAATGGTTTTCAGGTGATTGATAAAAATTATATTCAACCGAGTTATGGTGATGGGAAAAGCAGTATGGAACTGTATTTGCTTGCTAACTTTCCAATTATTAATCTGCCCGAAATCACCGATAAAATTCATCAAACAGTATATCATTTTTGGAAGTGATTTTGTAAAGAAAATCTTATCTTTATCCTTAACTTAATACATTATGAAAACGAAATTAACTGCTCTGGCATTTGTTGCTTTGTGCACATTTTCCACAATTACTTCATGCCAAAATCAAAAAGCCGTGACCGAAACCACAACTCCAAAATTTGCCAACAATGTGTATGGAATTTACAGAGGAACCATTCCCTGCGCTGATTGCCCGGGAATTAAAACAACCGTTTCTTTAGAAACCGACAATACTTTCAAAATTGCTTCCGAATATCTGGGAGATGAAGGCGGAAAAAGCGAAACCACCGGAAATTTTAGCTGGGACAAATCCGGAACCAAAATTATTCTGAAATCCGCAAAAGAGGAAACCCAATTTTTGGTAGGTGACGGAACGCTGACCCAACTTGACAAATCCGGCAACAAAATCGAAGGTGCCAATGCGCAGTTTTACTTGTTTACACGAGGCAATTACGAAATTGTAAACAAACAATGGACATTGGTAGAATTAATGGGCAAACCTGTAGATGCTTCCAAAACCATGAAAAAAGAAGCCTTTATAATTTTTAATGATGACAATAACCGCTATAATGCATCCGCAGGATGTAACGGAATTTCGGGAACTTTTGCCACCGAATCTTTTAACAAATTAAGACTGGGAGCAGGAATGAGCACCATGATGGCATGTCCGGATATGACTTTGGAAGACGAATTCAGTAAAGTACTGAATCAGGCAGATTCCTTTATCATTAAAGGAGACGAGTTAATGCTGGTAAAAGGAAGAATGGCACCGCTGGCAAAATTTAAAAGAGCTTTGCAGAAGTAATATTTTCCGTATAAATTAAGAAGCCGGTGGAAATTTCCGCCGGCTTTGTTGTTTGAATTTTTAAATTCCAATATACTTTTCTCATTATCATCAATCCACTTCGTATTCCAGTTTTATGGTAATGCTGGCTTCCTTATCTTTCGATGAAGTATTGAATGTTCCGCCATAGGAATAATCTTCGTTGGAATTGGGCGCTGTAATCTGGATAACGCCCATGCTTGCTTTTTTCAGGTTTCCTAAGTTACTACCTGCATTTTCGGCGATCTTTTCGGCGCGCTGTTTGGCATCTTTTGTAGCATCTGCAATCATCTGCTGTTTCACATCCGCCAGTTTGGTGTAAAAATAACTCGGCGGTGAAGAAGTGAATTCAATTCCGAGGTTGATGATTTCGGTAATATTTCGGGAAAGATTTTCGATTTTTGCCACATCTTTACTGTCGATAGAAACCGACTGCGAAAGCTGATAACCTGCAAAAGTCTGTGTGCTTCTTCCATTTGCATCACTGCCGTAGTTGTATAGTTTCTGAATATCTACGGACGAAAATACAATTTCATTTTTCGGAATTCCTTTGGAAACCAGATAATTTTCAATTACTTTTTTGTCGTTGGCAAGAGCGTCATAGGCTTCTTTCAACTCAAAACTGTTACGGGAAAAATTCCCAGACCAGGCAATAAGGTCGGAGGTGAACTGCTTTGTTCCAAGTCCTGTAACGGAAATGGTGTTTTCGGATTTGTTTCGGTTTTTGATGGCGCTTCCCAAAAGAGCGATACCAATAATAAAACCAAGTGCCGCAATGGAAACGGCCATGATGTTTTTGTTCATAAAAATAGAGATTTGGTGTTTTTAAAATTATCAAAAAAATAATACTCACATAAAATCATTATCAAAACGCATTCCAAATTTTAACATTTTTTTAACAATTGTGTAATTATTCTATTTCTTCGCCAAAAACTATGGACTTAAAGATTTTAAGCGTATCGTTTTATTTTGATTTTATATTCTTTTGTCTTGAAACAAAAGAACCAAAAATTCAAGACTTGGAAACTCCGGCTAAAATTTTGAAGAATTTCCTAAAATCTCCAAACTCGGGCGGGAACAAAGATTTATCACATAAGAAAGATTTTTGCCGCCACTCGAACAGTGGATATTTTTTTACGGAAATTTTTCAAAATTTATTAACGCCTCCGTTTCCTAGGTCGATTTAAAATGATAATAGAAAATTTAATTTCCACACAAAATGTCGAAGAGACATTATTCTTCATTCATTCTTTTAAGATATTCCTGAACATTCTCTTCCAGAGCGAACAATACCACCGAAAGATTTCCGGCTTTTACATATTTTGAAATATCCTGATTTTTGCCCATCGCAAATTGAATAAATTCTGAAATTTTTTCCTGTGGAATTCCGGTTTTGGTAAAATAATCATCTTCCACTCTGTTTCTGATCCACCGGATATTATCCTGCAGATCTTCATAACGGTACAAATTTTTCTGCCGACGTGCTTTACCACTTACCACATTATAAATTCCCTGAATATTTAATGCCGGAGCAAGACTGAGCAAAGGAAGTAAAACATCTTTTTTAAGTTCAGTTGGTGTTTCCCTTGGTTTTTCCGGCGGTTTGGGAACACCGAGATCTTTTCTTAATTCTTCCGCTTTGTCTGCTTTTGTAAGCATTTTTGAATCTTTATTGATTTCTCCCGAAAGTTTTATTTTCTGTACCTGAACTTCTTCAATTTCTTCCGCTGAACGGATGAGTATAAGCCTGATGGAATGGTGAAAATCATCCTCCGAAATTGTTTTTGAATTTCTTTCGAAACCTTTTTTCGCCATTCGAAGTTCATCTCCTGTGGAAGCCTCCACCCGAAAATTTCCGTTGATATCGGTATGTACATATTTCATGGTTTTCAGATTGTAGACCAAAACCTGAGCAAGCGAATTTCCTTCCTCATCGGTTACTGTTCCTTCCACATTTTGGGAATATAAAAACGAAGCAAAAGAAAGAAACAGGAAATACAAGAATGTTTTCATCGTTTTTTCTTTTTAATTAATGGAGGATTATTGGGTAATTTTTTACGGTAAGCATCAACTTTATTCGTTGAAATCAGAATAAAACGTGATAAATCTGAGGGCAGACAATAGCCATAAAAGAGAATCTTTTGCCGTTCAAAATTCCGGAACACATAGTAAATAAACGACTGAACTTCCGATTTTTTCAAACCGAGTTCATCCACAAAGAAATCATCCCCGAGATTTTCAGTCAGAAAGTTCATAAAATCAACATCATCCCATTTCGAATTAATTTTTCCTATGGAAAATCCCGGACCAACGGGCTGCACAAATTCTCCGGGTTTGGGCGCAAGAACTTCCGGAGTTGAAGGTGCTGCGATATAATCTGCCATATCCGACTTCAATTCCTGTACTGGTTTAGAATCGCCAACATGCTGAATGTCTTTTTCGAGTTTTCCGGTGGGAAGGAAAGTGATTTTCACTTCTTCGATTTCCTCCGGGAGTTTTTCGAGAATAATGTTCAACGGTGATGAAAAATTATTTCCGGAAAGTTTGTGCGTGAGTCTTTCATACCCTTTTTTTATAAAGCGTAACTGATCGAATTCCTTTGCCGTAATCAGATAATTTCCGAGAAGGTCGGTTTGTGTTTTTTCGTCTGTACGAACATTATATACGATGACCTGACTGAGTTTGGTTCCGTCTTCGTTGGTTACAGTTCCCATAACATATTGTGATTGTGCACAAATTTGTAAAAAGGTAAACAAGAAAAAATAAGTAAAGAATAAAGTTTTTCTCACTGGCAAAATTTTCAGTAAATGTAATGGTATAAGTGCTTTCTTAATGATGCTTTCAGTTGAAATGAAAGAAAGTTTAACCTGCTTTAACCGCTTTTAAGATTATTTTAGGAAAACGGGATTTTTAAATTGTTAAAATTATTTAGAGCTTGTGAGAAGTGCATGAGAGATATAATGTAAACCTTCTAAGAAGTACGGGTTTTTCGCGTGAGGGATGGCAGCGGAAATCCTTTATTTATTTGGTGGCGTACAGCCCGACCCGAGCTGCCGGAAATTTTGCGCTGGCGAGGGGCACGCCATAATTATTTTGGATTTTAGATTTGCGATTTACGATTTGGGATTTTAGAGATTGAAAGATATTTTACTATCTTTGTAGCCTTACTTAAAATCTGGGGCTGACCGGTTTCGACAGCAAGATCAATGGGTAAGTAAGCATGCAGAGAACCGCAGCGCGATCTCTTAAATCCCTTGCTGCAAATTTTAACTGGCAACGAAGAGTATGCTCTTGCTGCTTAATCTGAAGTTTAGTAGGATTAACATTTTTCCCGAAGTATAGTAAGGAAACAAGATGTCTCACCAAAGTTCTGTTCTGCGACGTTGGATCTTGAGGCATAGGAAATGCGGAAATAAGCTCCGAAAAACTTCGGTTCGGGGACGAAAATTTTAGAAGTTAAGCCTAATGTTGGGTGTTTGCTCTCTGCTTTAGGTCGAAAATCAATAGCAAAATAAGCATGTAGAAGGCTTGCGTATTGCTTGTTTGGACGAGAGTTCGAATCTCTCCAGCTCCACAATTTTAAATTTAAACCTCTGATTATCAGAGGTTTTTTTGTTGTAAAAACAATTTTTCTCATCATTGAAAAAAAAATTAACTTTGGGAAAGCAAACAAAAAAGACCGTTGGCAACGTTTTTGAATTCCCATTCACTTAATTTAAAAAATCCTTATGAAATACGTATTCCTTGCCTGTATATTTGGCATCGCGCTGGTTTCCTGTAAAAAAGATGCAAAAATTGCGGAAAATGAACTTTCAGGAATTGAGGATTCCATTATAATGGCTCCGGATTCCGCCAATGTATTGTCCGGTGATGCTGCAAATCCCTTTCAACTGGAAGTTTTAAATGAACAACCTGATCTTGGCAAAGCTATTTTTAGTTCGGCCGGGAAAAACATCATCAGTTTTGATACTCAGGCAAATTCCGGAAAAATAAAAATCGATGGAACGGAATATCAACTTAATCATTTAGATTTCACAGAAAATAAGTATGAAATTGCCGGAAAAGGAATTCTTATTACCGCCGAAAACGGCAATTTTCAGGATATGACTTCCGACTGCAACTACGGAACTTTCCCACAAATTAGTGTAAAATTCAATGGTAAAACTTCGGTTTTCAGAAATATTAAAGTGCAGGATTGCCCCAATTACAACTAAATTTATTATAAAAAAAGGTTCTGTTCACTGATTTTTATCTTGACAAAAGTTTCCGAAAAAAGTTGGCAAATGCTGAAGATTATCCCCGTAAAACAAACTCAACACAAAAAAGAATTTCTGGAATTTCCTGTGAGGCTTTTCAAAAAAGAGCCATTTTATATCCGTCCGCTCGATAAAGATATTGAGGAAGTTTTCGATGCCGAAAAAAACAAATTTTTCCAGAACGGGCAGTGCAAACGCTTTATTTTTCAGGATCAGAAAAACGAAACGGTTGGCAAAGTCGCCGTTTTCATCCATACAAAATACGAGCAGGAACAGCCCACAGGCGGAATTGGTTTTTTCGATTGCATCAACGATCAACAAACCGCAAACTTTATTTTTGATTTCTGCAAAAACTGGCTTCAGGAAAGAGGAATGGAAGCGATGGACGGACCGATTAATTTCGGAGAACGCGACAAATTCTGGGGACTTTTAATTGATGGTTTTCATGAACCTTTATACGGAATGAATTACCATCCGCCCTATTATAAAGATCTTTTTGAAAACTATGGTTTTAAAATTTACTTCAACCAACTTTGCTTCGGGAGGAAAGTTCATGATCCGGTTTCAAGGGTATTTACCGTGATGCATAAAAAGTATGCATCAAATCCGGCGATTTCTGCAAAACGCCTAACGAAAAATAAACTGAAAAAATTCGCAAAAGATTTTACTGAAATTTATAATAAAGCATGGGCGGAACACGGCGAAGGAAAGCAAATGGATGAAGCGAAAACCTATAAAATGTTCAAGGAAATGAAGCCCATTATCAATGAGCATATTTCCTGGTTTGTATACGAAAATGAAAAACCTATTGCCATGTGGATCAATATTCCGGATGTCAATCAATGGTTTAAATATTTGAACGGAGAATTGGGCTGGCTTGAAAAATTAAAATTTATGTTTTTGAAAATTTTCAAGAAAAACAGCAAAATGGTCGGATTGGTTTTCGGTGTGGTTCCGGAATGGCAGAAAAAAGGAATTGAGGGCTATATGATTTGGGAAGGCACCCAACATTTGCGCAAACATACCGATTTCATTGAAACGGAATTGCAATGGATCGGCGATTTTAACCCGAAAATGATGAAGATCGCACAGCATTTGGAAACAGAAATAACAAGGACTCTTGCAACATACCGTTTTCTTTTTAATCGTGAAAAAAAATTTAAAAGGCATTCTGTACTCATGTAACATTTATTTTCTACATTTGACTATCTTTAAATTAAAAAAAATTCTATGAATACCCTCCTTACATTGAAGCGTTCTTTATTTTTTGCATCCATAGTTTCTGTAAGCTTTATGCAAGCTCAGCAAACCTATAAAATGTACACAGGTCCTTTACTTTCTGTAAACACCGATTTTGAAAAAACGAAACCAAACGTAGTTGGTACACCATATTATAATGTTAACTTTCTTTCTGCCGATGTGGGAGATTCAAAGGAAAGAGCTTCCATCCGTTATGATGCCTATCTAGACAAAGTAGAGGTTTTGGTAAATGAAAAAGTATATGAAATTCCTAAAAACGACGAAACTCCAACTTTTAAATTCAATAATTCAGCAATAACGCTTGTATATCTTAAGGAAGAAAATGGCTTTTTCTTCAGATTGGTTAACGGCCAAAACCAATTGTTGAGAAAAGAAAAGATAAAACTTCATGAAGTAAAAACTTCTGTTGAACCCAATTCATTAATCAAAGAAGGATATATCAAATACGAAAAAACAAAACCTACGTATTACATCAAAAAAGGAGAAGAATTGTTTTTGGTTCCCAAAAATACCAAAGAACTGATTAATCATTTTCCAGAACGCAAAGCAGATTTGGAAAGTTTTATTAAATCGAATGATATAAAAATAAAACAGGAAGAATCACTCATCAAACTTGTTCAGTATTTAAATAAGTAGGAAAAAAACAGGTTAATTGCGCAATACAGGAATTGGTGGGGTTCTAAAAAACCTCTCTTCCGATCTGCAAAATATTATCGCTTTTTCCCATGGAATAAAAGTGCAACACCGGAACTCCAAAATCCAAAAGTTCTTTGCATTGCTGGATTGCCCACTCTACTCCAACTTCGCGAACCTGCTTATTGTCTTTGCATTTCAATACTTCGGAGATTAAGGTTTCCGGAATATCAATTTTAAAAACCTGCGGCAAAAGTTGCAGGTGTTTTTTTGTTGCGATCGGTTTAATTCCCGGAATTATCGGCACCTCAATTCCAATCGCTCTTGCCTCTTTCACAAAATCGAAATATTTTTGATTGTCGAAAAACATCTGGGTAACGATATAATCAGCACCGGCATCCACTTTTTTCTTCAGCATTTGTAGGTCATAATTCATGGAAGGTGCTTCAATATGTTTCTCGGGATAACCGGCAACCCCGATGCAGAACGAATTGTGCTGATCGCTGGTAATTTCACCACTCAAATATTTCCCGGTGCCCAAATCCTGCGCCTGTTTTACCAGATCAGAGGCAAATGCATTCCCCCCTTTTGTCGGTTCAAAATATTTTTCGCCTTTCATTGCATCTCCACGAAGAACCATTATATTATTGATTCCCAAATACATACAATCCACTAACAAATATTCCGTTTCTTCTTTTGTAAAACCTCCGCACAATACATGCGGAACCGTATCCACATTGTATTTATGCTGAATTGCGGCACAAATTCCCAAAGTTCCGGGGCGCATTCTGGTAATTTTCCGTTCAAGAAGTCCATTTCCCTTTTCTATAAAAATATATTCTTCCCGGGAAGTTGTCACGTCGATAAACGGCGGTTTAAACTCCATTAAAGGATCAATATTTTCGTACAAATCGGCGATTCCCACTCCTTTTTGAGGCGGCACAATCTCGAAAGAAAAAAGCGTTTTGCCGTTGGCATTTTTTATGTGGTCTGTTATTTTCATTTTTTCTGTTCAAAGTTTAAGATTTAAAATTCAAGGTTTATTAATCTACAAATTTAAACCTGAATGTTCACTCAATTACCAATATATCGGTGCTTCGCACCTTTTTATGTTTGTTTTTTATCTTTTTTGGCGTGCCCCTCTCCTTTCCTACTTTTCCAAAGTTTTGAACTTTGGAAAAGTTCCTTCCGCATCGGGTCGCTACGTCCGCTCATACTCCTCGATCCGGCAGCATTTCCTTTCGCTTTCTGCGGGGTAACCACTTCCATCGCTCACGCAAAGTGGTTTCCATTGAAAGCGTTGTTAGGGCTTAAAGCCCTAACAACGCTCCTATCTTAATCTGCAAGAATTGGAGCCAGCCATTTTCTGGCATACTCCAAATCTACCTTTTTTCGTTTTGCAAAATCTTCCAACTGGTCTTCTTTTATTTTCCCGACTCCGAAATATTTGGAGTGCGGACTTCCGAAATAATATCCGGAAACTGCAGCTGTTGGCCACATTGCCAAACTTGAAGTTAGTTCAACACCAATGTTATCTTTTACTTTCAGAAGTTCCCAAATCGTCAGTTTATCCAAATGATCTGGGCAGGCAGGATAACCCGGAGCTGGACGAATTCCTTTGTATTTCTCGGAAATTAATGCTTCATTATCCAGATCTTCATTGGCGGCATAGCCCCAGATTTCGGTTCTCACTTTTTTGTGTAAAAACTCCGCAAACGCTTCTGCAAAACGGTCTGCCAAAGCTTTTACCATAATGGCATTGTAATCATCATTTTCGGCTTCGTATTTTTTTGCCAGTTCATCGGTTCCGAAACCTGCGCAAACACAAAATGCCCCTACATAATCTTCTTTTCCTGAAGATTTCGGAGCGATGAAATCTGACAACGCCAGATATTCTTTTCCTTCCGATTTTTTTAGTTGTTGACGAAGTGTCCTGAAATAGAAAATTTCACCGCTGCTTTGAAGTTCAATATCATCTTCCTCATTTGAGTTTGCGGGAAAAATTCCGAAGATGGCTTTCGCAGTCAAAAGTTTTTCATCCAGAATTTTTTTGAGCATTTTCTGGGCATCGGCAAATAATTCCGTGGCTTGTTCTCCCACCACATTATCGGTTAAAATATTCGGGTATTTGCCGTGAAGATCCCAACTTCTGAAAAATGGTGACCAGTCGATAAAATCCACCAATTCCTCCAGATTTTGATTTTCAATAATCTGAATACCTAAATTTTTCGGTTTAAAAATATCTTCATTTTGCCAATCTATTTTGAAGTTTTGTTTCCGGGCATCTTCAATCGAAATGTATTCTTTTTCTACTTGTCGGTTCAGGAATTTCTCCCGGAAATCGGCGTAGTCGGTTTTTAAATCAGAAACATATTCTCCATTTCTTCCGCTCAACAACGCACTCACCACGCCAACAGCTCTGGAAGCATCATTCACGTGAACCACCGCATTATGATATTTCGGATCAATTTTTACGGCGGTATGCGCTTTGGAAGTTGTCGCGCCACCAATCAATAATGGAAAATTGAGATTTTGACGCTGTAATTCATTGGCAACGTGCACCATTTCGTCCAAACTTGGGGTAATGAGTCCGCTTAAACCAATCACATCCACATTTTCCTCAATGGCTGTCTGAATAATTTTTTCCGCAGGAACCATCACGCCTAAATCCACAATTTCGTAATTGTTGCAGCCCAAAACCACACTCACAATATTTTTTCCAATATCGTGAACATCGCCTTTTACCGTTGCCATCAGGATTTTTCCGTTGGATCTTTGTGTGGAATCTTTTTCTGCTTCAATAAAGGGTTGAAGATAAGCCACCGCTTTTTTCATCACCCTCGCCGATTTTACGACTTGTGGAAGAAACATTTTCCCGCTTCCGAATAAATCGCCGACCACGCCCATTCCCGTCATCAAATGTCCTTCAATAACGTGGAGTGGTTTTTCAGATTCCTGACGTGCTTGCTCTACATCTTCCTCGATGAAACGGTCGATTCCTTTCACCAGAGAATGTGTAATTCTGTCCTGAAGCGGAGCATTTCTCCATTCCAGATTTTCAACGATTTCTTTCTTAACCGATTTGTGTTTTTCGGAATAATCGAGTAATCTTTCAGTGGCATCATCACGTCTGTCGAGCATTACATCTTCCACCAGTTCCAGTAAATCTTTCGGTATTTCGTCGTACACCTCAAGCATAGTCGGGTTTACAATTCCCATATTCATGCCCGCCTGAATCGCATAATACAGGAATACGGAATGCATCGCCTCGCGCACCATATCATTTCCACGAAAGGAAAACGAAACGTTGGAAACTCCGCCCGAGACCGAAACTCCGGGAAGATTTTCGCGCACCCATTTTGTGGCTTCAATGAAATCCAACGCATTTCTGCGATGCTCATCCATTCCCGTTGCCACAGGAAAAATATTCAAGTCGAAAATAATGTCTTCTGCCGGGAAACCAATGACTTCGGTTAAAATCTTATAACTTCGGGTACAGATTTCAATTCGACGGTCATAATTATCGGCCTGTCCTTGCTCATCAAACGCCATGATAATCGCCGCAGCACCGTATCTTTTAATCGCTTTTGCATGCTTGATGAATTCCTCTTCTCCTTCTTTCAACGAAATGGAATTCACGACCGGTTTTCCCTGAACGACCTGCAATCCTGCCTCCAGAATTTCCCATTTGGATGAGTCAATCATTATCGGAATCCGTGCTATATCGGGTTCGGAAGCAATCAGATTTAAAAATTTAATCATAGATGCTTTTCCATCCAGAAGTCCGTCATCAAAATTAACATCGAGAATCTGCGCTCCTCCTTCAACCTGGTTTCTGGCAATATCCAGCGCTTCGGAAAATTTTTCTTCTTTGATGAGTCGCAGGAATTTTTTAGAACCCGCAACATTGGTTCGCTCTCCAACATTGATAAAGTTGGAGTCGGGTGTTATTATTAATGGTTCGAGACCAGAGAGTTTTAAATAATTCAGCGTTTTCATATTTTACTTTTGAGTAGGGAGAGGTCTGAAAGACCTCTATCAATAACATGGGGCAAAGCCCTATGAAAAAATGGGTTGCACAGGAAGTGCAGCGGAGCCCTGAAAGGGCGACAGCTAATTTCCGACATTAATCCCAAATATATTTATCATCATATTCAACATTATATTTTTTAAGAAAAGCCAAAAACTCTTCCTGAAATGTTCTTTTTTGATGGTGTTCTTCCTGATTTTCAATATAACTTACAACAATATCCAGCTCAGTAGGATTTACCGAAAATGCACCATACCCGTTCTGCCAGTAGAAATCAGAGTATTGTTCCCCTTTTGTTTTGATCCATTTCGAGGAATTAGATTTTACCTTTTCAATTACATCCATCAAAGAAATTTTCTTCGAAAGTAAGCAGAGAATATGGACATGATCTTTATATCCACCAACTTTTATCGGATTGCATTCTAAATTTTTACATATTCCACCTAAATATGAGAACAACTCATTTTCAATCTCTTTTGAAATTTTTGGTTCACGATGTTTTGTGCTGAAAACAATGTGAACATAAATTTTGTGCAATGATTGTCCCATAATTTTTTAGCGTTATTTCCTTGTTAAATTTTTAATTCATTTCATTTTTTTTATAATCCGATTTTTTCGGAGTGAGGTCTGAAAGACCATAAGCAATAACATAGGGTACAGCCCTATGAAAAATATGCGGGCAATGCAGAGCCTTGAAAGGGCGATATCTTTTTTACAAATTGTCCAAACATTGAATCCTTATTGCATTTTATTTAATTATTGATTTCGGTCTTTCATACCTCCAATTAACTTGTTTCATAATTCCCGTAGGGCTTCGCCCTATGCTATTGATCGAGGTCTTTCAGACCTCTCCTTCTGATCAATATCAAACCATATTCAACTGGGCTATATTTTATACTACAAACGGAGACCTTTCATGTCCCACTTTATTCATCATCATTTTTATCGTGCTTTATCCAATTTTCTTGATTTCGCCACTTCGTGGCTCAAAAAATATCGACAATTCACTCTTTCAATTTAACAATCAAATTGACTTCGTCCAACCACTTTATTACGTTTCTTCGCTTTGCTCAGAATGACACACGTAGAAATTGTTACACGGATAGATTGCTATATTGTTACATTATGCCTTCTCGGTTTATAATCTTTCACCAAATCTGCAATGGCTTTGATATGTTCCGGAGTGGTGCCACAACAACCGCCGATAATATTGATTAATCTTTTGTCCACATACTCCTTAATCTGCGAAGCCATGTGTTCCGGGGTTTCATCGTAATGACCGAAAGCGTTTGGTAATCCGGCATTCGGATAGGCAGAAATATGAAACTCGGAATTGGCGGAAATCGTTTCCAGATAAGGAGTTAACTGTTTTGCTCCCAAAGCGCAATTAAAACCAACTGAAAGCAAATTTAGATGCGAAACAGAAATTAAAAATGCTTCCGCAGTTTGCCCGCTCAATGTTCTTCCGGAAGCATCGGTAATGGTTCCCGAAACCATAATCGGAATCTGAATATTGCGCTCGTCCTGAATTTCATCAATCGCAAAAAGAGCGGCTTTTGCATTTAAGGTATCAAAAATAGTTTCCACCAAAAGGATATCGGAACCACCGTCCAATAATGCTTCTGCCTGTTGTTTGTAAGCAATTCTCAGTTCATCAAACGTAATCGCACGAAATCCGGGATCATTCACATCCGGAGAAAGTGAAGCGGTTTTATTGGTTGGTCCCATTGAACCCGCTACAAATCTTGGTTTTTCCGGATTTAATGCCGTAAATTCATCACAGACTTTTCGGGCAATTTTTGCGGATTCGTAATTCAGTTCATACACCAAATCTTCCATGTGATAATCTGCCATCGCAATCGTGGTTCCGGAAAACGTATTGGTTTCGATGATGTCGGCTCCGGCTTCCAGATATTTCCGATGTACTTCTTCAATGGCTTTTGGCTGGGTTAAAGAAAGTAAATCGTTGTTGCCTTTTACCGGAGATTTCCAGTCTTTGAAACGTTCTCCGCGATAATCTTCTTCTTCGAAACCATAGCGCTGAAGCATGGTTCCCATTGCGCCGTCCAAGACTAAAATTCTTTCGCTTAAGGCTTTATATAGTTGTTGTGAGTTTTTCATATTTTCATTTTTTTGTCATTACGAGGAGTTGAAAATTCTTTTTCAAGGAAGTAATCCGTTTCAATTTGCTTAAATTATTCTCTTCATTATCTACTTTTCACAATCCGCAGCCCGACCTGAGTGGAGCTCTTTTTGCGCAGCGAAGCGGAGCAAAAAAGCGGGAACGGAGGGCGGAAATTGCTGCCATAATAATTACTATTTTTGAATTTTCATTAATAATATTGAGATTGCCACGCTTCACTTTGTTACACTCGCAATGACACAACTAATCAAGAGCCTGTTTTAAATCCGCAATAATATCATCTACATTTTCCAGACCTACGGAACATCTCACCAATCCCGGCGTGATGCCAACTTCGTTTCTTTCTTCATCCGAAAGTTTGGAATGCGTGGTGGATGCGGGATGTGTAACAATCGTTCTGGTGTCGCCCAAATTGGCAGAAAGTGAACACATTTTAATTTTATTGAGAAAATTTCTGCCGCCTTCAATGCCGCCTTTTACTTCAAATGCCACAATGCTTCCGCCTAATTTCATCTGTTTTTTGGCGATTTCGTAGTTGGGATGAGATTTCAGGAATGGATATTTTACCAATTCCACATTGGGATGAGATTCTAAAAATTCGGCGACTTTTAATGCGTTTTCACAATGTTTATCGACTCTTAAAGCCAATGTTTCCAAACTTTTACTCAAAACCCATGCGTTGAACGGCGACATTGCAGGTCCGGTATTTCTGGCAAAAAGATAAATTTCACGAATGAGATCGGCTTTTCCAACGGTAACACCGCCCAAAACACGCCCTTGTCCGTCAATTAATTTCGTGGCGGAATGCACCACAATATCGGCTCCGTACTTGATTGGCTGCTGTAAATACGATGTTGCAAAACAGTTATCGACAATAAAAAGCAGATTGTGTTTTTTGGCGATTTTTCCCAAAAGTTCCAGATCCAACACTTCAATTGCCGGATTGGTTGGCGTTTCTACATATAAAACTTTGGTGTTCGGCTGAATCAGTTTTTCGATCGTTTCCGCATCTTCCGCTTTGAAATAAGTGGTGTTGATGTTCCATTTCGGAAAATATTTGGTGAACAATGTATGTGTAGATCCGAAAACCGACTGGCAACTTAAAATATGGTCGCCGGAACTCAACAACGCGGCAAATGTGGAATAAATCGCTGCCATTCCCGTTGCAAAAGCGTAACCGGATTCTGCGCCTTCCATTTTTGCAATTTTGTTGATAAATTCCGTGACATTCGGGTTGCTGAAACGGCTGTAGAGATTTTTTTCTTTTTCTTCGGCAAAACTGGCGCGCATATCTTCGGCATCTTCAAATATAAAACTTGAAGTAAGATAAAGCGGTGTTGAATGTTCGTCAAATTGCGTTCTTTCGGTTTGGGTACGAACGGCAATGGTTTCAAAATTTTCCATAAAAATTTAATTTACCAATGGAACAGTTTACCAGTGTAACAATGAGATGCTTCGACAAGCTCAGCATGACACGTTTCAATATTGGTAAATTGATACATTGTTATATTGTTACATTAGTTAGCTTATTTTGTTTCACTCAATCTTAAAATATCGCCGAAAACACCGCGTGCCGTTACTTTTGCGCCGGCTCCGGCTCCCATAATGACGATTGGATTTTCACCATAGCTTTCGGTATAGATTTCAAAAATAGAATCTGAACCTTTCAGCTGTCCGAGTGCGGAATTGGCGGGAACGGAAATCAGTTTCACATCGAGTTCGCCTTTTTCCTGATGCAAATCGCCGTGCAAATCGCCAACATAACGCAATACGTGATCCGGTTCCTGAGAATCTTTAATTTTCTGATATTCATCATCCAATTCCGAAAGACGGGAAATAAACTCGTTTTTGTTTACAGAAAGTAAATGTTCAGGAACGAGATTCTGAATATTGATGTCGCTGAATTCATTGATTAAATCAAGTTCTCGGGCTAAAATCAACAGCTTTCTGGCTACATCATTTCCGCTTAAATCCTCGCGCGGATCGGGTTCCGTGTAGCCTTTTTCCAGTGCTTCCAGAACAATTTTTGAGAAAGGTTCATCGCGAACCGAAAAATTATTAAAAACATAACTCAACGTTCCGGAAAAAACACCTTTAATTCTGGTGATATTTTCGCCGGAAAGATGGAGTAATTTAATCGTGTCAATCAATGGCAAACCTGCACCAACATTGGTTTCGTAGAGATAATGTTTTTTATTTTTCTCCAATAATTTCCGGAAATTCCGATAAGTGGAAATCGGAAGTGTATTGTAAATTTTGTTGGACGAAACCACATCAAAACCATGGTCTACAAAGGTTTCATAGTTTTTTACAAAATCTTTGCTGGCGGTATTGTCCACCATCACCAGATTTTCCAGATGATGTTCCCGGGCAAATTCAATAAGTTTTTCCACATCGGAATCGGTTTGGGAAAACATGATTTTCTGTCTCCAATCGCTGCCAAAACCGGCTTGGTTCAGTGCCATTTTTTTGGAATTGGCAACGGCGACTATTTTCAGTTCCAAACGTTTGCGGTTCAGAATATCATATGAAGAATCCAAAATCTGCTCGATTAAAGTTCCTCCTACATTCCCGTGCCCGATTAATGCCAAATGTACCACTTTCGGTTTGCCGAAAATCTCGGTTTCGATGATATTTTTGGCGAGTTCCGTTTGATTTCCGGTAACCACGATATTAACTCTTCCTGCGGATGCAATCTGATTTAACAACAATGGGAAAATTTTATTTCGCTGAAGTTCAGAAAGGATTTTATTGTAGTTTTCGGATACAAAACCAATGGCAGTTAAATTATTGACGCTGGAAATTTTGCTTACAAAACCTTTGTCTTTTTCCTGCTGGAATTCTTCCAAAAGGAAGCATACTGCGGCTTCGGCATCCGCTTCATCCACGAGAACAGAAATTCCGTTTTCAATGGCTTGCTGCGAAATAACGCCCACCGAAATTCCACCTCCGTTTAAGGCCTTAAAAATACGGGAATCGATCCCGATTTGTCCCAAAAAATCCTTTCCCTCAAAATTCACAAGGGCTTTATTCCGGTATACTTTTATTGCATTATTTTCTGTCATCTTCAAATATGGGTTTTAGAATTTCAATCAGTTGCTCATATTCCATCAAAAAAGCATCATGACCGTGGATAGAACTGATTTCGTTATAGTGAATGGTGTTGGTATTTTTTAATAGCTGATTGGTTTTTTCGATTTCAAAAGCCGGAAAAAACAAATCGGTATTTACAGAAATCAGGTGGATTTCCGCCTGTATATTTTTAAGTTTCTCCGGATCCGCATTAATAGTCATCAGCAAATGATTTACGAGCTGATAGGCTTTCACGGCAAAACGTTCGCTCAACGATTTACCATGATAATCCAGCCATTCGTGGGATTTCCATTTTTGATTTTCCTGAGAAACTTCCCGGTTAAATCTTAGGTTTAAAGATTCCGGAGTTCGGTAACACAACATGGCGTGAACTCGGGCTTTTTCCAACGGACTTTCGGTATTTTCCAATAAATATCTTTGGATTAAACATTGAGAATACAACCAGTCTGTCGTTTTATAATCAGTGGCAATGGGTACGAAATATTTTGCCAGATTCGGTTCTAAAGCCAACATTTCCCAAGCAATTGCTCCGCCAAGCGAACCTCCGATGATTGCATATAAATTATTTATATTCAATATTTTAAGTCCGTAAATAAATAAATAAGCAACATCCGAAACATTAAACGACTGATAATCTTCAATAAAAAAATCATCATAACCATTACCCGGAATATTGAAGCAGATTACCGTATATTTTTCGGTATTGATGAGTTTTCCGTCGCCCACTAATTTTTTCCACCAGCCATTTTCTCCAGCAACATCTGAATTTCCTGTTAATGCGTGATTAATCAGGATAATGGGTGCGGAATGCAGTGGCTTCCCAAAAGTCTGATAACTTAAGGGAATGGTATACACGCTTCCTGAAGAAGTGGTAAAATCTTTAATTAAAATGGTTTGAAGGTTGCTTTTCAATTTATTTTATCATAAAATCCATTGAAAATGCTATAAAGAATGCAGTAATTAATCCGTTATCTTTTCCGCCATTTTGCGAATAGAATGTAGCACCTTCTTCGTAACCGAAGGGTTGCCAAGGTTTCACAGAGTCTAATCTCTCCACCTTTCTTGATAACATTTTCTTGGTATGTTAATGAACAAATTCCCGGCAAAGATAGTTTATAATTTTTTACCTGAAAAATATTTGAAAGTTTTTTCTGTTTCGGCTACAAAAAACGGTTTACCATATGGAATATATCATGCTCTGGCAAAGGTTTCTTATTTGATTTCACCGAAAAGAATCACTATTTTTGTGATATTACGGAATTATTATGAGCCTGTTTAAATTTTATTGCTAAAAATTTTATTGGTATTTTGAGATGGATTTTTGCTTCATGTTTGCAGATTTAGCGGGCTAAATCAAAAATAAGAAGTAGAAAATACGCTCAAAAGAGTATCAAAATTTAGCAAAGAGGATTTTCTGAGGCTATATTAAAAATTTCGGTAAAATTTTAAACAGGCTCTATGGCATTCGACTATTTTCAGCAAATAAAACACATCCGAACCGGCATCCGCATCTACAGTGATCTGCTCATTGAAAAATCCCTTGAAGTGTGGAATGTAAAAACCAGAGTGGGATTGTTCTTTTTTTCTTTGCTGATTTCTTTAGTCGGCACCTATTTTCTTTCACCGGAAGCATTTACAGATGCTCAGAAATATACCCTTTTTGTACTGTTTTTTTCGATTTGTCTGTGGGCAACGGAAGCTATTCCGCCTTTTGCCGTAGGAATTTTCATCATTGGATTCCTGATGTATACCATGCGGAATATGGAAGGGGCGACGATTAGTCCGGACGTTATTTCCAATACCTGGTCGGACAGTGTGATCTGGATTTTTCTCGGCGGTTTTTTTCTGAGTGAAGGCATGCGGAAAACCAATCTTGACCTCTCTCTGTTTAAGTTTTCGATTTTTCTGTTCGGAAGTAAACCTAAATATTTGCTGATGGGCATCATCATCGTTACTTCACTTCTTTCACTCATCATTTCCAATACTGCGACTGCTGCGATGATTCTCGCTTCTGTAATGCCTTTTCTGAAGCGTGAAGGAAAAAACTCTCCTATTTCCAAAGCTATTCTTATCAGTATTCCGGTTGCGGCTACATTTGCAGGAATGGCAAGTTTAATTTCTTCGCCGCCCAACCTGATTGTTGTGGATGCATTGAAGTATAAAGGATACGACATTTCATTCAACAACTGGCTTATTTTAGGATTACCACCAGCACTTTTGTTACTTTTTGGTTTCTGGTTTACCGTTAATAAAAAATACCTGAAAAACACAAAGGAAGCCGACCTTTCATTTCTGGATGTTCCCATTATAATGACGAAAAAAATCAGGCTGCAGCGTTTAATGGTAATTACAGTACTTTTTGTAACGGTTTTTTTCTGGATGATGGGGCATAAACTGAACATTCCAACCGTTGCTACCGCGATTATCCCCATTATGTTTCTGCCCATGTTAGGCGTTATTACGGCAGAAGACGTGCGGAAACTTCCATGGGATACGTTGATGCTTGTTGCCGGCGGATTGGCTCTTGGTATTGCTATTAAAGAAATGCTGGCACCGTATTATTCACAATATTTGGCGGGAATGCAGTTTAATAAATTTGTGATGATGACCATCTTTGGTTTCGTTACGGTTCTTTTTTCTAATATTATGAGCAGTACGGCAACAGCAACCATTATTATCAACATTGCCGCCGTTGTTTTACCCGCCGATCAAATCCTTCCTGTAGGTTTGGTGATCGGGCTTTGCTCTTCCTGCGGACTTTTTCTTCCGGTTTCTACTCCGCCCAATGCGATTGTATTCAGTACCGGAATGATCCGGCAGTCGGATTTTAATTTGGGGGGCTTTTTCGGAGGTGTAGTCGGACTTGCAGTTGCGTTGCTCTGGGTATTTTTCCTTGATCGGTTTACGCCGTTTATGAGTATGCTTCTGGTGTAATTCTCTTCAAAAAAAATATTTAAATACCTTTGTCTTTTCATAAAGACGAATACATGAGTGAGGAAATAAAAAGATTAAAAGATCCGAACTGGAAAGTATGGGGACCATATGTAAGCAACCGGCAATGGGGAAATGTACGCGAAGATTACAGTCCGGACGGTAATGCCTGGGAATATACAGGACACGACACCGCAGAAAGTTACACCTATCGTTGGGCAGAAGAGGGAATTGCAGGAATTTCCGACAATAAACAGCTCCTTTGTTTTGCTTTTTCGTTCTGGAATAAAAAAGATAAAAGAATTAAAGAACGTTTTTTCGGACTGAGCAATTATCAGGGAAATCACGGGGAAGATATAAAAGAGATTTTCTATTATCTGGACAACACGCCATCGCACAGTTACATGAAAATGGTGTATAAATACCCGATTAATGAATTTCCGTACGACCAGTTAATTACCGAAAACGCCAAACGTTCCAAAACCGAGCAGGAATACGAAATCATCGATACCGGAATTTTCGATAAAGATGAATATTTCGATATTTTTATTGAATACTGTAAAGCATCCGAAGATGATATTCTGATTCGTGTAACCGCCGTAAACCGAAGCGCAAAAAAAGCACCGCTGATAATTTTGCCGACCGTTTGGTACAGAAACAATTGGAAATGGGGCTATAACGAATACAAACCAAATCTGAGGGCAACAACGGAAGGAAGTATCGACATCGATCATCAGAATCTTTCCATGAAAAAATTCTATTCCAGAAATAAAAACGTTGAAAGTTTATTCTGTGAAAACGAAACCAATACCCGAAAACTTTATCAGGCTCCTAAAACACAGGGATTTTTCAAAGATGGAATCAACGATTATATCATTCGTAGCACCGATTCTGTAAATCCCCTGAAAACCGGAACTAAAGCGTGTTTCCTCATTGATGAAGAAATCGAGGCCGGGCAAAGCAAAACTTTCGATTTTCGGTTAAGCCCTTTTGATGCTGAAAATGCATTTGTGGCATTCGACGAAATGTTTGAACAACGAAAAAACGAATCCGAAGAATTTTACGCACGGGTTCAGAAAGATATTGCCGATGAAGACGAAAAAAACGTGCAAAGGCAGGCTTTTGCAGGGCTTTTATGGAACAAGCAATTCTATCATTACAATGTTTCCAAATGGCTGAAAGGCGATCCGAATTTCGAAGCACCCCGTAATTTCAATAATTTCGTGCGAAACACGGGTTGGGAACACCTGCACAATAAAGACATCATTTCCATGCCCGATAAATGGGAATATCCTTGGTACGCAACTTGGGATCTGGCGTTCCATTGTGTTCCGTTTGCCCTGATTGATTCAGGTTTTGCAAAAAACCAGCTTCTGCTGCTCACCAAAGAATGGTATATGCATCCCAACGGTCAGCTTCCGGCTTATGAATGGGATTTAAGTGATGTAAATCCGCCTGTTCATGCATGGTCTTGTTTCCGGGTTTTTAAAATTGATGAGAAAATCTACGGAAAACCGGATCTCCCTTTTCTTGAAAAAGTATTTCAAAAATTATTGCTGAATTTCACATGGTGGGTAAACCGGAAAGATAAACAGGGTAATAATCTTTTTGGCGGCGGATTCTTAGGTTTGGACAATATTGGTGCATTCGACCGAAATATGCAGATGAAAAACGGCGAATATCTGGAACAGGCAGACGGAACAAGCTGGATGGCGATGTATGCCCTGAACATGATGCGCATTGCGATGGAACTTGCCTTATACAACGACGTGTATGAAGATATGGCGATAAAATTCTTCGAACATTATTTGTATATCGCAGAAGCCATGGAAAATCTCGGGAATGAAAAACAAGGATTATGGAACGAAGAAGATGGCTTCTTTTATGATGTTCTGCAATTGCAGGGCGGGCAAAGCACTTCTTTGAGACTTCGCAGTATTGTAGGATTAATTCCCCTTTTTGCTGTGGAAATCATCGATCATGAAATGCTGGAAAAACTTCCGAAATTTCAGGAAAGAATGGATTGGATTCTGAAAAATAAAAAAGAACTCGCCAACCTCGTTTCGCATTGGAATGTAGAAGGAGTAGGACAAAAACATTTGATGAGCATTCTTCGCCGATACCGCCTTACCAAAGTATTAACCCGAATGCTGGACGAAAACGAATTCCTGAGTCCGTACGGAATCCGTGCCATGTCCAAAGTATACGAGAAAAATCCGTTCGTTTTTTCAACGGCTGAAAAAGAATATGTGGTGTATTATACTCCCGCAGAAAGCGACAGCCGGATGTTCGGTGGAAATTCCAACTGGCGCGGACCAATCTGGTTCCCTATTAATTTTCTGATTGTGGAAAGTTTGCAGAAATTCCATTTTTATTATGGCGATTCGCTGAAGGTAAAACTGCCTTCTGTAAATGAAAACGAAGTTTCGCTAAATGTTGTGGCAGAGGATTTAAGCCGAAGACTCCAAAGTATTTTCCTGAAAAACGAAAACGGCGAACGCCCTTTCAACGGTGGTGTGGAAAAATTCAATAAAGATCCTCATTTCAAAGATTATATTATGTTTTATGAATATTTTCACGGAGACAATGGGCGTGGTGTTGGTGCAAGCCAACAATGCGGATGGACAGCAACCGTTGCAAAATTAATTCAGCCGAAAGTGTAGTTTTTGTTAGTTTGAGCGTTTGAAGGTTTTGAAAATTTTTCAATTCCTCAAATTCAAACACTCAATTACTAATTCCTCACGCGTTCACCAAAACTCCATTCACCCAAACCTCATAAGTAATACTCACTTTTGGTTCCAGTGTTTTGGATACTGAACAATATTTCTGAAAAGAAAGATCGGCTGCTTTTTGCGCTTTCTGAGGATCTACCTTGCCTTCGATCAGGAATTTCACATGCATGGATTTGAAAGGTTTGGCATCCTCAATCTGTACGCGCTCGCCTTCCACATCGGCTTTAAAAGAAGTAATTTCTTGACGCTGTTTTTTCAGAATGGCAACCAAATCTATTCCGCTGCAACCGGCAAGCCCCATCAATACAGATTCCATGGGCGAAACGCCTTTTGCTCCGGGAATTGTTACATTGTCCAGAAGAATGCTGTTGCCCTGCGCATTGGTGCATTCAAATAAAAAATCTTCGTTTATTCTATTGAGTGTTATTTTCATTTTTAAAATTTTATTCCCACAAAAATATAGATTGAAAATGATTGTATCCTATTTTAAATGAGAAAGATTTATCAGTAAAAAATGTTTCCAACTTATTTGGGCTGGCTTATTTTTTCAAAATTGGCTTTGCTGTATCTTATTTTTCTTTTGTCCAAGAGTTTAAAATGTTCCACAACCCGTTTTTCAAAATTGCTGTACCGATCCGGTTGTGAAGTTCCCCACGCCACTTCCGAAAGTGCCATCATCCTTGGAAAAATCATATACTGCACCTGCCCGAAATCCAGAATATATTCTGTCCATACATTTCCCTGTGTCCCCCAGATATAGCGTGCTTGCTCAGTATTCAGTTCATCCGGAATGGGATTAAATTCATACACTTTTTTTAATGTTGTATTGCCTCCAAAAGCCAATGGTTCTGTATCGGGATTCCCCTGATAATGATCGAAATAATTGGATGAAACCGGAGTCATAATCGCTTTATGACCGGTTTTTGCAGCGTGAATTCCACCCTGCAATCCTGTCCAGCTCATTACCGTAGCGTTCGGTGCCAATCCACCTTCAAGAATTTCTTCCCAGCCGATTATTTTTTTCCCTTTGGAATTCAGATATTTTTCTATTCTTGTAATGAAATAGCTTTGCAACTCATGCTCGTCTTTCAGATTCAGTTTTTTAATTAAATCCTGCGCAAAAGGCGATTCTTTCCATGCTTTTTTAGGGGCTTCATCTCCTCCGATATGGAGATATTCATAAGGAAATAATGCGACGACTTCATCCAAAACTCCTTCCAAAAACTTAAAAGTATTTTCCGTGGGGCACAAAATATTCTCTTCCACTCCCCATTTTTTACTGACTTCAAAATTGCCTTTATAGCAGGATAATTCGGGGTAGGAAGCAATGGCGGCAACCGAATGTCCGGGCATTTCAATTTCTGGAATCACATCAATATGTAATTTTTCCGCATACGCAATCACTTCTTTTATTTGCTCCTGAGTATAAAATCCTCCATATTTTTTGTCGTCGAATTTCATATCGGAATAAGGTCCGATTTGCGAACCATTTCTCCATGCTCCAATTTCGGTTAGTTTTGGATATTTCTTGATTTCAATTCTCCAACCTTGATCGTCGGTAAGATGCCAATGGAACTTGTTGTATTTGTACATGGCAAGATAATCCAGATATTGTTTTACCTCATCAATACTGAAAAAATGGCGGGAAACATCCAAATGCATTCCGCGATAATCAAATTTTGGTGAATCTGAAATTTCAACATTTGGAATTTTTCCGTTTTCGGAAGTTCCGATAAGTTGGAGAAGCGTTTGAATACCTAAAAAAAGTCCTTTTGAATTTTTCCCTTTTAAATGAATGGATTCCGGTTGTACAATTAAAACATACACAGCATTTTCAGGAAAAAGAGAATCGGTTTTTTTGAGTTTGTCCATTTGACTAAAGAAGATGGTTGGTCGGTTTTTTTTATACTTTTCCCGCTTGAGTTGCATATTAAAATTTTCTTTTATCTGAGTGATGAAAAACTGCGCTTCATTGTTGGAAGATTCGGCTATAAAATTCGTATTTTCATTAAGTTGAAAAAAACCTTGCTTCAGTTCCACTTTCTGAGGATACGGGATTAAATTTAATTCCTGAGACCACAGGATTTGAATAGATAAAAACAGAAAAAATACCAGCTTTAGTTTCATATAAAATTTTATTTTTAAAAATACTAAAATTTCACAAATCCGGATTTTGAACAATATAAAAAAAGAGGGCATTTGATAATTTCATACTATAATGAATAATGTTTTTTAATCATTACTATTTTTTAAATGCAAAGTCCGCAAATATTTTTGTTTTTCTGTATGCTTTTAGGCTCGGAAAGGCGTTTAACTACGTCGAATCTTTGATTTCACTTATCAAAGAAAAACAGGTCTGATTTCAATTGTTATGAATGACAGATAATTAAAAAAAAGACTTCAAATACAGCATTTGTCATTTCACAGAAATCTAAATTCTATTTGTAGAAATGCTTACGAGATGACAAAATGGGCGCATATTTTTTAACTACTTGAACCTGTTGTTTATTTTAAATCATTGTATTTTGACTTAGTTAAAAGCTGTTGCTAAAAAAAATGTAATTGATTATCAGTTATTTACATTCAATTGTGCCTTTTTTTTAATGCATATGACCGTAACATTCATACAATTCAACTATTAAAAATTTTCTTCTACATTTGTAAAAAATTCTATATTATGAAACGATTGATTATAATGGCGATGGCATTAGGATTTTCCTTTAATGCACAAGCCCAGATTCTGGATGTGATTAAATCCACCGTGAAAAACTCTACAGGAATCGACGTAGATCAGGTGAAAAATTCCGGAACAAAAACATCCACTTCAACCGGCAGCACCAACAGCATCATTAATTCCCTTTCCTCTTCAGAAATTTCGTCCGGTCTGAAAGAAGCTCTGAATTTAGGCGTAACAGAAGGAATCCAGAAACTTGGCGTGGAAGACGGATTTTATAAAAATGAACTCGTGAAAATTCTGCTTCCGGAAAAACTTCGGAAAATAGATACCACATTGCGTTCCGTAGGTTTGGGAAGTCTTGCAGACAAAGGCCTCAAACTGATGAACCGCGCTGCCGAAGATGCTGTAACGGAAGCCGCTCCCATTTTTGCAAATGCCATTACATCCATAACGATTACCGATGCAAAAAACATTCTTCTGGGAAACGACAATGCTGCAACCACTTATTTGCAAACCAAAACGCAAAGCCAGCTGTTTACCGCTTTTGAACCTAAAGTAAAGGCTTCACTCGGAAAAGTGGGTGCAGATAAAGTCTGGAATCAGATGATCTCAAAATACAACCTCGTTTCCGGACAGAATATATCAACAGATCTTAACGAATATGTAACCACGGAAACCATAAACGGCGTTTTTAAAATGGTCGCAGAAAAAGAATCCGGAATCCGGAACAATTCCGTATTGCGCACCACTTCGCTGCTCAAGAAAGTATTTGGTGCTCAGGATTAACTGCGGATTATATCTTTATCGGTGTATCTCTTTATTCCTTTTTTCAGGTAATGAATAATATGACAAGTCTCAAACGCATTAAAAGATTATCAAATAATTATTAAATTACATTGATTTATTGAAAAAAAATCAATAAACGCAAAGATAAACAAAGATTTTTTATTTGTTTAAACAGTATTTTAAGAAATACAAAGACATTTCATTTACGAATGCAATAATTATTTTGTATTACTTTAATTAAGATTTATCGCCCTTGCTTATCTTTATTTAAAGATTTTTTGAATGAATTCTTCGTTTCCCTTTGCGTTAATTGTAATGCGTATAACCTGATAATATGACAGATAATCAAAATCATTCATTTTTTTGATTATTTTTCAATACGTTTTCTATAGTTCTGCAGAATATTCTGCGGAACTTTTTATTTTTGTAGAAAACAAACCGTCTTCTATGCAAACTACCGATACTGTTCTGATGATTGAACCTGTGGCATTTGGTTTTAATGAACAAACTGCCGAAAACAACTACTTTCAGGTGAATTTTGAAACCATGGAAACCCAAACCCGTGCGCTTCAGGAATTTCAAAATCTGGTGGAAAAACTTCGTAGTAAAGGTATTGAAGTCATTACCGTACAGGACACGCTGAAGCCTCATACTCCGGATTCAATTTTCCCGAATAACTGGGTAAGTTTTGGGGAGGACGGCACGGTTTTTCTTTATCCGATGTTTGCCCCAAACCGCCGCGATGAAAGGCGTATGGAGATTTTAGATGCCGTAAAAAATCATGGTTTTATCATCAGCAAAGTGGTGGACCTCTCCTATTTCGAAACCGAAAACCGATTTCTGGAGGGAACAGGAAGCATGATTTTCGACCACGATTATAAAATTGCGTATGGTTCCGTTTCTTTACGTCTGGATGAAGAACTTTTCCGGGAATTCTGCTCCAATATTGGTTTTGAACCGGTGGTTTTTCATTCCTTTCAAACGGCGGACGATCATCGGCTTCCGATTTATCATACCAATGTGATGATGTGTATTGCAGACAGTTTTGTGATTATTTGTCTGGATTCTATCGACAGTGAAATTGAGCGTGAAAAAGTTCAGGAAATCATAAAATCTACCCAAAAGGAACTGATTGAAATTTCGGAAAACCAACTCCAGCAGTTCGCCGGAAATATGCTTCAACTGCATAACAAAAACGGAGAAAAATTTCTAATCATGAGCGAAACTGCTTACAAATCCTTAACTCCGAAACAGATTTCAAAAATTGAAAAATACAATGAAATTATTTATTCTGATCTTCACAATATCGAAGTAAATGGTGGCGGAAGTGCACGCTGTATGCTGGCGGAGGTTTTTCTGCCGAAAACATCATAAAACCTGAAAAAAAAGAAACCCACATTTAAAATGCAGGTTTTCCTTGGAAAAATTTAATATGAAAAAATGAATGTTATCTTGTTCGGGATGATGCTTCACTGCTGGCATCTTTAATGTCTCTGATTTTTTTCACTTTCTGGTTTCCGAAATTATACACCACACTGAACGTAAATTTCTGGCGATACTGCTCGTTCTGCAAATAATTGTAACTTCCGCCCGGTTGCCGATCTTCAATTTCCACAAGATTGGTTTTTAGAACATCATTTACAGCGGCATTGAAAGTCCAGTTATTCCAGATTTTTTTGATGCTAAGATCCAGACTCATCAAATCTTTCAGTAATCCGAGTTCGATTTGCTGCTTGTCTACATAGAAGAAATTCACGCCGGCAAACCAGGATTTTGCTTTGTCCAGACGAATGGTATTATTGGTGGTAATGAGCAAACTGGTTGAATTCACTTTGTTGGTATACGTTGGGAAAGTATCTCCGGTTGTAGGATCCACGCTTAAACTTCCGTTGTTCCGGTTGTGCTGAAAACCAATATTAAAATTAGTGGTCAAGATTTGTTTGAAAAACGATTTCTGCATTCCCAGCATGGCAGACATCTCTTGTTTATCGCCAAAATTGGTCCGGATGTAGCGCATCTGATAATTAGGAGCTACTTCTCCATTTGGTGAAACCGGGAATCCCTGCAACGGAATCTGATTGATGACATCCTTCATATAAGAATGGTTCAAAACCAGAAAATAAGAGTTTTTAAACATATACGTCAGTTCCTGATTATAGGTGGAAGATGCTTTTACAAAAGGATTATTCTGCACATAATTATCATCGGTAAGAATATTTTTTACAGGATTCAGTTCCCAGAAACTCGGTCTTCTCATTCGGCTGGAAAAAGAATAACTCAGATTATTGTTTTCATTAATCGCATAATTGAAAGAAAGGTAGGGAAGCAGGTTGCTGTAATTTCTTTCAATTTTTCTCAGGTTGGGATCCTGTGCATTGTCGGAAGTTCCCAAACTGTTGGTCACTTCATATCGGGCTCCGATTTTCCCGGAAAATTTATCCGAAAATTTGTTTTCCAGAGTTACATAAGCGGCATAAATATTTTCATCATAAATAAAATAATTCGGCTCGCTTTTGTGGGTGTTGCTTACGAAATCCATGGTTTCGGTATCGGTATCGTTATCAGTTTTGGTTTTGTTGAAATATCCTCCTGCCGCAAGACTGAAATCATTTTTAAATTTCTTCACATAATCCAGCATTCCGGTGAAGTTTTCAATTTTTTGTGGCAGTTTCTGGATCACCTGTTTAGTTAATCCGAGATCGTTTCGGTCGGCATCCGAAAGCAAAGTCTGGTTGTCTGCAAACTGGAAACGACGGTAATTGAGGTATGCTGCATTTGCATTCAGTTTGCTTCCTAATGAATCCAATTTTAATTCATAATTCAAATTGAATGAGTTATTGTATGTCCGTGCATTTTCAACATTTTTTGAAATGCTGTACCGTGTTCCTGCCGCACTGCGAATGGTATTGAAAAGATTGATAGAAGAGCCATAACTTCTGTTTGCCCAGGAATTCCAGGTGAGTGCAAGATTGGATTTCTCGGAAAGCTGATAGTCAATGTTCAGGTAACCGCCAAGATTTTTATTCGGATCGTCGATATTTCCAACGGATTCGGTGAAATTTTGTCCGGCTCCGTTTCGGATAATATAGGTTTGTGGCTGAATATTCTCACTGGTATTGATACTTGTGGAAATCCCAAGTTTGTCTTTTCGGTAGTTCAGGGAAACGCCTGCAGAAGTTGAGTTATACTTGTTTTGTGCGTTCGACATCCGCATATTTCCGTTCAGTCCGTTGGATGATTTTTTCTTGAGAATGATATTGATAATTCCATCCGAAGATTCCACCTGATATTCCGAACCGGGAGTGGTAATCACTTCAATTTTCTGGATATTTTCCGCTGCTGTATTCTGAAGAAACTGGGCAAGAGATTCTGCATCCATATTGGTTTTTCTTCCGTCAATAAAAACAATGGCGTTGTTTTTTCCTGCTATTTTCAGGGTTTTATCATCGGTGCTGGAAATCATTGGGGTTTGTTTCAGTATATCAAATGTGGTGTTTCCTTTTACGGCTGGAGCCTGTGAAACATCATATACAAAACGGTCGGATTTTTTGGTGAATACTTTTTTGGTCATCAGAACTTCCTGAATGTTTTCTACTCTTACACTGTCTTTCTTCGGTGTTTCCTGTGCAGAGATGATTCCGTACAAGAAAAGTGCGGCTATGGCAATTGATTTTTTCATAATAGTTTTCTATAATATTATCTTTAACAAGGTTATTTTGAATAATAAGTATCTTGTATTACAAAGTAGTTACAAAAAATTTATTATTTTTTGTTAAAGTATTGATAATCAGATATAAAAATTTATATAAACTATCAAATTAACCTTTCCCTCAATAAATAGACAATCAAAATCAACCAAATATTACATCAAAAAAAAATTCAATCATATAATTCCTTAATTTTGAACAAACTAAAAACTTATTACCATGAAAAATGTATTGCGAACAGTTCCGACTGTTCTTATTTTGTTGCTTTATTCCTTTACCGTAATTGCAGATGTTTTTGCATTAATCGGAATCAACCAGAAAAATATTGAAAATTCAATTTTCAATAATCTTACAGAAACTCAATACGAAGAGCCCATTGATCAGTCTGTTACCGAAGACAGTGGTGGAAACAGCAGTCTTGCGGTATTGCGTGCAGAATTGAAAGAATTCAAAATTCCAAAATCCAAAGCATTTTCCACTTTAACGGCTGAACAAAAGAAAACGGCAGCTTTGGAATTATGCGAATTCACCAAGAAATATGTAAACAGTCCAGAATTTATAGAAAATTACGCACGAAGAAGGGCTGCCACAAAACCTACTTCTGAACCATACAGAATGAGTAAAGAAGAAATGGCCAACTTGAAATCATCACTTTCCGATGCTGAAAAGCAAATGGCGCAGGCCAAAAAATCTGGAATGCTGAATGCGGAACAAATAAAACAAATGAATGACGCGCTAAACGATGTGCGCAACACCATAAAAAATAACGAAGATCCTACCCCTAATAAAACGCTGTGGAATAAACGTTTTCCCGAAGATCCTGCTGTAGCGGTGAAAAACAAATTGCAGGAATATCTTGCCATTTCATCAACCGTAGACTTTAATGCAACACTTACCGGAACAGGAAAAAATCAAAAATTCACCAATCCTGAATATGAAAAAAAAGGATTGAAATGGAAAGCCATATACCGAGCCGGAAAAGAGGTAAACACTGTAACCACAACATTTGTAAAGGAATGGCTGAACGGAACCATCATTGATAAAAACAACCTGAAATCCATAAACTCCACATCAAGCAAAACGCCGGAAAACACGCCCCAAACCAACAATCCTGAACAAACAGAAAGGGAAGAAACAAAATCCACAAAAAAAGGATTTCTGCAAAAAATGAAAGAAAAGGTAAAGGAAAAAGTAAATGAAATCTAAGAGATGTTTAAAAAATAAAAAAATGCCCGCGATTTTGCGAGCATTTCTGTTGAACTAAAAAAAAATTATAATCATCAAGAAAATTATTACTCCTTAATAATTTTGATTGACTGTTGTTTCCCGTTCATTACAGGTTTTATGATATATGCTCCCGGAACAAGGGTTGAAACATCAACCGTCGCTTTTTCCGAATTGGGTTTTGTACTCAAAACTCTCTTACCTGAGAAATCATACACCTCAATCGATTCTATTTTTGCTTTGCTTTGCAAATTAAAAACATCTTTTACAGGATTAGGATAATAGGTGATTTTCGAATTATCAATATCGCTCACTCCTAAACCATCTTTGATATTTAATGTATAATCTTCTGCCTGACCATTTACATCAAAGTGTCCACAAGAACCGGTAGGCCAATACATTGAAGTGCTTGTCCAAGAAGCAACTTTCAATATTCTTAAACGTGTATCACCATTGAGGGCATTTTCAGGAACTTTAATTTGAAATTCCGTGAATTTATCATCTTCTCCAGTCGAACCAAAAATAAATCCCTCCTGAATAACCTCATTTTCCTCATCAAGGATTCCATTCTGATTCCAGTCAATAAATATAGTATAAGTATCAGCTCCGAAATCTGATCCATTAATTCCCTTTAATTTTACAGTATAGGTTTCTCCCGCAGTCAAATTGAAAATAGTAGAAGTAAAGTCTTCATAAAATGATTCCGAATCCAAAGAAGAATTATGGGAATTAATTCCTACAATTTCAAAAGAAGTAATAGGAAAGATAATTTTTTGTCCTGTTGAACTTGGAATTTGCTCAATAGTACAATAATTTGATGGAGACGGATTATCAGGCAACACTCTAAACTCGGACTGACCATAATTTGTATACTGTGAAGAAAAATCATGTACAGTTACTGCCCATTTCCCTGGAACTTCTGGCATATAATCTCCCCAAGGATAAGAAGGAGTAAATAAATTGATGTCCATTTCAAATTCACCATTAGCGTCTGCATATTTAGGAGTATTTTCATCAATTTCTGATCCACTATCATCAGGTGAAAAAATATTAATTTTCACTTCAGCGTTAGGAGTTAATCCTGTACTTTTAATAGTAACCTTATCATTCGCAAATTCAGCTAGTGTAAGTTGATTAGGTGTTGTGGAAGTATTCACAACCTCTTGGATATTAGCTATAACGGTTAAAGTTGCATTTACAGAAGTTGTGCCATCAGTTGCATTAACAATATGTTGTCCCAAAATGGAACGATTTTTTTTAGCACTAATTTGAATCGAAAAATTACCGCTTGCGTCAGAAGTTGCGATAAAATTCCGCCAAGGTTTTCCGTTTGGATTGGTAGCGTGAACCGTAACTTCCGAATTGGGAATAAATCCTTCACCCACAACTTTAAATCCCCAAGACCAGTACCAATATTGCTCTATAGTACCTTGTGGCAAAGTTTGTCCGTACAAATTGGCTGTGTCGGAAGTATCCAACGTAATCTGCTGTGCTTTTCCCAAAGAAAATAGCAGTAGCATTACCCATAAAAATAAACGTGTTTTCATAAATAAATATTTTTTGTTGAATCAAAATTGAACATTCGAAAAATATTGATGACAACTATCATAGTAACAATATCAATACAAAAAAGAATTAGGAGGTAACATTATATATACTTTTATATACAAGTTTTTGATTATTAATATTTTAGCCATATTCCCAAAATATTAACTAAAAATAATTAAATTGTTATTACCTTTGATATATCATTCCTTTATTGATGAAAAATTCAACAATTGTATTCTTCTTTCTTGCGTTTTTTTTGGTTTGCGGACAAAATCTGGAACATTCCACTAATAATTTAATTAAACTTAGTGAGGAAGCAAGAGAAACAAATCGTGCAAAATCTCTCAGCTATATTCAGGAAGCTCTTAAAATGGAAAAAGAACTTTCAGATTCTACTCTGCTCAATCTTTATAAAGCAGCGGGACTGATTTACAAGGATCGCGATTCTTATTTCATGGCACTGAACTATTTTTATAAAGAGTTGGAAATCAACGAAAAATTAAACTCATCCGAATCTTTCTTTATTTATAATAATATTGGTGGTTGTTACTATTTATTAGGAGATAAAGCCAAAGCACGCAAATTTTGGGAAAAATCTTTAGCGGATTATGAAAAATATATAAAAGGAATAAAAAATAATCATGCAAACAAAGAAGGTTCACTCATCTATAACAATCTGGCTGTTTTAGAAAAAGAGCAAGGTAATTATGCCAAGGCATTGGAAATGCTAAAAGAATTCAAATCTCAGAATATTCTTCTGAAAGATACGCTCAATATCATTATGGCTCAGGAAAATCTTGCTGATGTTTACATGAATTTCAATGAAACAGAAACGGCAGTTTCCGAAATTCATAAAGGATTGGTATTAGCAAAAGCAATTAATTCAGCCTATGATCTATCAAGTTTGAGAATGAAACTGGGAGATATTTTTCTGAAAAATAAAAAAGATTCTGCTTTATATTATTTGAAAAGTGCATATGACCTGAGTGAAAAACACGGGTTTGTAGATATTAAATTATCTTCCGCTGAAAAACTGGTTTCATTGTATGAAAATAATGGAAATTATAAAGAAGCATTGCAATATCTCCATACTGCAAAATCGCTTTCAGAGGAATCCATCGGGAATGAAAATACAAAGCAGGTAAGTCGTATAGA
The DNA here is from genome assembly GCA_031987605.1 of Bergeyella sp. Lineage (GTDB taxonomy): Bacteria > Bacteroidota > Bacteroidia > Flavobacteriales > Weeksellaceae > JAFAGO01. The sequence goes on from DALZZF010000007.1 coordinate 47,594, forward strand.
AGAAGAATTCATTGAAAAAATGAAGCATGAGGAACTCATTCAATCACAGAAAAAAAAGGAGATTTATCTCATTGTGGGAATTATTTTACTGATGCTTTTCTCGGCTATCATATTTTTAATGCTGCAATTACAAAAAAACCGAAACCAAAAGCGTATTGCAGAAAATCAGTTGATGGCAAATGAACTGGAAGAGAAAAATAAAGTACTGACAAGCAATGCAATCAAGATGCTACAAACCTCAGAAATCCTAAATTCCACTCACAAAGAACTTCGGGAACTGAAATCGGACAATCCTAACAAAAGGATTCTTTCAAAGATTATCACCGATATGAAAAAGGGAACCCAGACTTTTAATAAAGTAGAATTTGAAAAACTCTTTATGGAAACCGATAGAGATTTTTATAAAAGACTACTGAAACAATTTCCCAATCTTACTAAAAATGAACTTCGTCTTTGTGCATTTCTAAGATTAAATCTATCTTCCAAAGAAATTTCCGCCATCACTCAACAAAGCCCACACAGCATTATAGTGGCAAGTTCTCGGTTGAGAAAGAAACTATTACTTTCCGAATCAGAAAGTCTTAACAATTTTTTGATAAAGTATAGTTAAAAGGCAATATTTTTAAAAATAATTTTTATCCGATTTAAACCAAAATCGCAGGAGCATTTTCCGCTGTGGTTCCGTCAACAAAATGTTTTAAACTGTTTAATGTAGTATGGGCAATCTGTCCTAATGCTTCGCTCGTTAAAAAAGCCTGATGAGCCGTTACCATTACATTCGGGAAACTGGTTAAAAGCTGGATCGTATCATCGTCGATAATTTCATCGGAAAGATCGCGAAAAAACAATTTTTCTTCCTGTTCGTAAACATCAATTCCCAGATGTCCGATGTGCTTAAATTTCAAACCATGAATCACGGCTTTAGTATCAATCAGTCCACCACGGCTTGTATTAATAATCATCACTCCCTTTTTCATGTGTTTGATGGATTCCTTATTAATCATGTGATGGGTAGATTCCAGTAACGGACAATGTAGCGAGATAATATCCGATTGTGCAAAAACTTCTTCCAGCGGAAGATATTCTACTCCGGCTTCCACCAATCTTGGATTCTGGTGTACATCAAAAGCAATAATACGGCATCCAAAACCGCTGATTACATCATAAAAAGCCTGCCCGATATTTCCTGTTCCCACGATTCCGACGGTTTTCCCGTGAATATTGAAACCTGTAAGTCCGTTTAATGAAAAATTCTGTTCACGAACTCTGTTGTAGGCTTTATTCGTTTTACGGTTCAGGGTAAGAATCAATGCCATTGCATGTTCGGCAACCGCTTGTGGTGAATATGCAGGAACTCTGCAAACACGCAGACCAAGGCGTTTTGCAGCCTCCAGATCCACATTATTGAAACCGGCGCAACGCATCGCAATATATTTTACACCTTTGGAAGCCAGAACTTCCAAAACATCGGCATTCAGCTTGTCATTCACGAAAGCGCAAATGGCATCGGATTTTTCGATAACATTTACGATATGTGGACCCAAATGTGTCTCGTAATAATCAAATTTGAAATGGAAATCTTTGTTGATTTTGTCAAAGTATTCCTTATCATAAGGTTTGGTAGAAAAAAATGTGACTTTCATATCGCAAATTTAAATAATGATGATCTGGATTAAAAGCAAATCAGTATGATATTTGATACGATTGCGGATTTTTTATTCTCTGTCGAACTGTGCCAGTTTTTTATCCACCCAAATTGTTGCAAACGGAAAAAGCGAAGACAACAGTGCATACACAAAATCCTCATCATCCCAATTGAAAATTTTTCGTGCGGGAAGACAAAGCAGCAGATAAAGCGTAAAAAACAACCCGTGAATATTCCCGACGATAATGATAAAAATAGTGGGTAAAAGTCCCTCCTCATCATAACGTTTCCAAACCATCGCAATACAGTACAGCAGGAAACAGGAAATCGCTTCGGCAATACAAACCTGGCGAAAACACTTTATTACTTTATCCTCAGGATATTTATTGAAAAATTTCATTTTGTTGGATGTTAGATGCTTGATGTTTGATGTTGAGTTAAACGTTTCTTTAAAATATTCATTAAAGTGATGTGGAAAGTCTGCTTTCATAAGTTCACTGTCTATACCACCAAAAGTAATTTCATAATCTTCTTCGATTCCAGATAAAAAAGCTCCCCATCCTTTTATTTCGTGGTCATTATCAATAACTTTAATGAAATTCTGAATGGGAGAATCTAAAAACTTTGTCTCATTATCAAATTCAAAGTCAGCCTTTTTCTCCAAATAGAAATTTTTCAAAAAATAATATGGATTATTAATCTCAAAAATTACTCTTCCATAAACAACTCCCATTGGAACATCAGCAAATTCAAAATGAGTGGTTCCAATAAATATATCATCAAGAAAAATTTTATACGATTTCATCTTTTAATCATAAAATTTTTAAACCCCTCATTTTCCAAAACTGATCTTCCTGTTCATTTATAAAAACTACTTCCGTCCAAATACTCAAAAACTTCGGGAGGCAGCATTGGGCGTACATTTTTCCCTTCTTTTATCATTTTTCGGATTTCGGTTGCGGAGAGTTCAATAATCGGAGCTTTTATCGGAATAATATTTTCATGTTCCGCGACCGGCTGTTCCAGATTGCCTTCAAACATTCTCGGGTAAACAATAATCTGATGATTTTGGATCAGCACATCTGCATTTTTCCATTTGTGAAGGTTTTTAAGATTGTCTTCGCCCATAATCAGCGAAAACGAAACTTCCGGATATTTCTCGTGAAGATAAGTTAAAGTATCAATCGTATAACTTGGCTTTGGCAATGAAAATTCCACATTGGAAGCCCGCATTTTCGGATAGTTTTTTAAGGCAAGTTGTACCATATCCAAACGATTATTGTCCTTCAGTAAAGATTTTTTGTCTTTAAAAGGGTTTTGCGGAGAAACCACAAACCACAATTCATCTATATCCGAATTTTCAAGAATATAATTGGCCAAAATCACATGCCCGATATGGATAGGATTGAACGAGCCAAAAAACAAACCGATTTTCTTCATATTATTCCCTTGCTAATTTGTATTGGAAAACTCGTTAAAGGAATTTTACATCCTTGATATTCAGATAATACGTTACATTCCCTTTCCAGTGGTTTTCTTCGATGGTGAAAGCGAGATCAAATTTTTTATCCCGGAAATCCTGTGCCGATTTTCCCAGTTTGAAACCTACGCATTCAATATTTCTGCCTGTACTTTCCTGCCGGATGTAGAATTTAATATGGCTGTCGGTTTTTCCCATTGTTTTCACCACTCCGGAAACCTGCTTGTTTTTCAAAACAAGAACCGGCTTCATATTATGCGGACCAAAAGGGGCAAGTTTACGGTGAAAATTGTAGAAATCGCGGTTCAGATGGTCAATATCAATCACCGTATCAATCTGAATGCTGGGCTCTTTCTGGTGATCCTGAATATTTTCTGAAACCACTTTTTCAAATTCAAGTTTAAAATCATTGAACTTTTCTTTTTCCATAGAAAGTCCTGCCGCAGCCTGATGTCCTCCAAATTTCAGGAACAGATGCGAACAACGGTCTAATGCTTCATGTACATCAAAATCCGAGACCGAACGTGCAGAAGCTACAATTTCGCCATTATTTCCATCGGTAAAAACAAGCGTTGGTTTATAATAAGTTTCCGTTAATCTTGATGCTACGATTCCGATCACACCTTTGTTCCATTCCGGATTGTAAACCACAGTTGTGAAATTATTTTCCTGTTGCGTTTCTACAATTTGTTCAAGGGCTTCATGCGTGGAATTCATGTCGAGTTCACGGCGCTCATCGTTCAGGCTCATGATTTCTTCTACAATCGGCTGTGCTTGTTTCAGATTATCGGCAATCATTAATTCCACAGAAGCTTTTCCGTGAGAAATTCTGCCGGCAGCATTGATTTTAGGAGCAATTTCAAAAACAATATTGGTGATATCGAAATGGGATAATTTATCCTGTGGAATCAATTGGCGAAGTCCCAGTTTTCTGGTTTTCCGCAGCGTTTTAAGACCTAATTTTGCGAAAACACGGTTTTCTCCGGTCATGGCTACAATATCTGCAGCGATTGAAATAGCAAGCAAATCCGTTAAATCATAGAGTTCCGAATCGGGAATTTTATAAATTGTATTTAAACCCTGGCATAATTTAAAACCCACGCCACAACCGGAAAGTTCCTTATACGGATATCGGCAGTCTTTTCTTTTCGGATCGAGAACGGCGTATGCATCTGGAATTTCATCGCCGGGTAAATGGTGATCGCAAATAATAAAATCAATCTGCCGTTCATTGGCATAATCAATTTTGTCAGATGCTTTAATTCCGCAATCCAGTGCGATGATTAATGAAAAGCCGTTTTCTTTGGCAAAATCAATTCCTTCATTTGAAATTCCGTACCCTTCTGAATTTCGGTCAGGAATATAAAAATCGAGATATTTCTTTTCAACAATTTTACTGAGATAAAGATACATCAAGGCAACAGCGGTAGTTCCGTCCACATCATAATCTCCATATACCAGAATTTTTTCTCCGTTTTCAATGGCGGTAGCAATGCGTTCCACGGCTTTCTGCATATCGGCCATTAAGAACGGACTGTGAATATCGCTGAGATTCGGCTTAAAAAACTCACGCGCTTTCTGGTAATTATCGATTCCGCGGAGTACGAGGATTTTGGATTCAAAAGTTCCAAAACCAAGTGAATAACTGAGGCCGTCTACAACTTCTTCATCGGGTTCGGGCTGAAAGATCCATTTTTGACTCATAGTGTACAAATTTACGTTTTTAAGTCCGAAAAGGCAATCTTTTGATTCTCAAACAAAAAAAAGAGACTGCCAGAAAAAAGGCAGCCTCGCTATTTCGGTTTTAATGAAGAATTATGCGTACATTTTTTCTCTCAGTTCTTTTATTTTTTTGTCTGAAAGGTATTCGTCATATGTCATTTCGCGGTCTATTGCACCATTTGGTGTAAGTTCGATAATACGGTTACAGACGGTTTCCAGCATTTCGTGGTCATGCGAAGCCAAGAGAATATTTCCTTTAAAATTTTGAAGTGAATTATTCAGCGTGGTAATACTTTCCAGATCAAGGTGATTCGTCGGCTCATCCAGCAACAGAACATTGGCTTTCTGCAACATCATTCTGGAGAACATGCAGCGCATTTTTTCACCTCCGGAAAGTACAGTACAGGATTTCAGGGCTTCGTCTCCGGAGAAAAGCATTCTTCCCAGAAAACCGCGCATAAATTCTTCATGGCGCTCTTCATCATTTTTAGTGAATTGTCGCAGCCAGTCTACCAGATTTACATCTTCTTTAAAGAAATCGGTATTGTCCAGCGGCATATAGGACTGTGTTGTGGTAACACCCCAATTATACTCGCCTTTGTCGGCTTTTTCGTTCCCGGAAATAATCTGGAAGAATTCGGTAATAGCCAGTGAATTTTTAGAAATAATGGCTACTTTATCTCCTTTCTTCAATTTAATATCTACATTTTTGAAAAGCAGTTCGCCATCTTTCGATTTTTCAAGATCTTTCACCTCAAGAATCTGATCTCCGGCTTCTCTTTCCATTTCGAAAATAATCGCAGGGTAACGTCTTGAGGAAGGTTTAATTTCATCAATATTGAGTTTATCCAACATTTTCTTTCTGGCGGTTGCCTGTTTCGCTTTTGCCACATTGGAGCTGAATCGAGCAATAAACTCCTGAAGTTCTTTTTTCTTTTCTTCTGCTTTTTTATTGGCCTGTGCGCGTTGTCTTGTTGCCAATTGCGAGGCCTGATACCAGAAGGAATAATTTCCGGTATACAAATTCAGTTTTGCATAATCCAAATCGCCGATGTGCGTACAAACGGCATCAAGGAAATGTCGGTCGTGAGAAACTACAATTACCGTATTTTCATAATCGGCAAGAAAATCTTCCAGCCAGGAAATGGTATCAATATCCAAATCGTTGGTCGGTTCATCGAGAATCAGTACATCCGGATTTCCGAAAAGTGCCTGTGCAAGAAGGACTTTTACCTTATCTTTATTTTCCAGTTCTCCCATCAACTGATAATGCATATCTTCTTTTATTCCCACATTGGAAAGCATGGTTTGTGCATCGGATTCGGCATTCCAACCGCCCATTTCATCATAAATTACCCCTAGTTCTCCGGCTTTAATACCATCTTCATCAGAAAAATCAGGTTTTGCATAGAGGGCATCCATTTCTTCTTTGATTTCGAATAATTTATCGTTTCCTCTTAATACAGTTTCCAGAACGGTATATTGGTCGTAAGCAAAGTGATCTTGTTCCAGAACAGACATCCTTTTTCCGGGTTCCAGAGAAACATTGCCGGTAGTAGGAACCTGTTTTCCGGTAAGAATTTTTAAAAATGTAGATTTCCCCGCACCATTTGCTCCGATAATACCGTAGCAATTGCCTTTGCCAAACATAATATTCACTTCGTCAAAGAGTACTCTTTTGCCAAATTGAAGGGATAAATTAGATACTGTTAACATATAGTTCGTAAATTTGGCGCAAAAATACGAAAAGAATTCGGGTTTAGGAACTCTGTATTCCGCATTCGGAATTTTAAAATTTTATTAAAATTCTGATTAAATTATATAAATAAAGTCAAATTAAAATTTCAGAAGTTTGTTCCCAATATGAAAATCGAAAAAACAGTCAATATCCTTAATAAAAGAGCCAGATTCGAATATGAACTTTTAGAAGAACTGGAAGCCGGAATTGTGCTTACCGGAACTGAAATAAAATCTCTTCGCTCTTCAAAGGCCTCCATTACAGAAGCATTTTGCCAATTTATTGATGGTGAACTTTTCATCATCAACATGAGCATTGAAGAATACAAATTGGGAACTTTTTACAATCACAAATCAAAAAGGGAACGAAAATTGCTACTGCACAAACGGGAATTGCAAAAATTTGAAAAAAAGTTAAAAGATGTTGGCAATACCATAATACCAATAAAACTGTATATTAATGATAAGGGGTTAGCAAAAGTACGCATCGCCATAGGAAGAGGTAAAAAACTCTTTGACAAAAGGGAATCTATAAAAGACAGAGAAAATAAAAGAAATTTAGACCGGGTGATGAAGAAAAGTTAAAAAAACCTTAAAAAACTTTGTATATAAGGAAAATTTATATTTATTTTGCACTATCAATTATTTAATCATTTAATTCTATGAAAAATTTAAAATTAGGAATTTCGGCTTTGGCACTTACGATTGCCTCTACCGTATTCGCCCAGACTACTACTAACCCTTGGGTTATCGGAGTAGGTGCTCATGGAGTGAATCACGTAGCTGCCGGAGGTGGTTTAGACAATTTTTTTGATAACTTAACAGGAAAACCGTTGTTTACTATTAAAAATTACACGATTACTCCTCCGTTATCAAAATTAACTGTTGCTAGAAATCTGAACAAATATCTTGTTTTGGATTGGCAAACTTCTGTAGGAAACGTTGACAACAAAAGAATCGGAATGGATAAGGAATTCTTCCTTATGACCGGTCTTGGACTTCAGTTCAAATTCAACGGATTCTGGAATGAAGAATCTTGGTTTGATCCGTATGCAAGAGTGGGAGCCAACTACCTGAGACATGATTATACAGGTGTTACCTTCCCTCTTATTGCAACTGACGGGACATATTATGAAGGATATTCAGACCATGAAGCAGGTACACAGAGAAAAGCAGATCACTTTGCGACTAACTTTGGTCTTGGATCAAACTTCTGGTTGACTAAAAACTTTGGTATTGGTATCCAAGGAGATTACGTAGCAACTCCGGTTGATAAATCTGATGTTGCAAACTTCTGGCAGGCTTCCGCTTCCCTATTGTTCAGATTCGGAAATACCGACAGAGATAAAGACGGTATCCCTGATAAAGAAGATGCTTGTCCTGATGAACCAGGTTTACCTGAATTCCAAGGATGTCCTGATACTGACGGAGATGGTATTCCAGATAAAGACGATCAATGTCCAGATGTAGCCGGACCAGTTGAAAACAACGGTTGTCCTTGGCCAGATACTGACGGAGACGGAGTTCTTGATAAAGACGATCAATGTCCAGATGTAGCCGGACCAGTTGAAAACAATGGTTGCCCTTGGCCAGACAGAGATGGAGACGGAGTTCTTGACAAAGATGATAAATGTCCAGATGTACCAGGTCTTAGAGAATACGACGGATGTCCTAAACCAGATTCAGCTTGGGCTGATGAAGCAACAGGTGCATTGAAAGGTATCTTGTTCGACTTCAACAAAGCAACAATTACAAAAGCTGAATCAGTAGCAAAACTTGATCAGGCTGCTTCAATCATCAAAGGATCAACTGGTAAATTCTTAGTAACTGGTTATACTGATGCTAAAGGAGCTGCAGCATACAACCTTAAACTTTCTAGAGAAAGAGCTGCTTCTGTAGTGAAAGCACTTGAAGCAAGAGGAGTAAGCGCAGATCAATTGAAATCTAAAGGTGTTGGTGCAACTGAAGCAACAGTTCCAGCAAGCGCAACCGATGCTGAAAGACAAGTTGACAGAAAAGTAGTTGTAACTGCTGTTGATGCTGCTGCTTGGAATTCATTAGATAAATCTGATCTTCCAGTAGTACAGAAAAAAGTAGTGAAAAAGAAAACAGTTAAAAAAAGAAAGTAACTAATTTCTGAATATATAAAACGTCCTCAATAGAGGGCGTTTTTTTATTACTACAAATTCACTATTTTTGCATACCTAAAAAAACAAAAATTTATGGGAAGAGCATTTGAATATAGAAAAGCCACCAAAATGGCGCGTTGGGACAAAATGGCCAAAACATTTTCCCGGATTGGAAAAGATATTGCGATTGCAGTAAAAGCGGGAGGTCCTGATCCGGAATCAAATCCTGCGTTGAGAAGATGCATCCAAAATGCCAAAGGCGCCAATATGCCAAAAGATAATGTAGAACGCGCAATCAAAAAAGCCTCAGGTGCAGATGCTGAACACTATGATGAAGTCACCTATGAAGGATACGGACAAGGCGGAGTAGCATTCTTTATCGATTGTACCACCAATAATCCTACGAGAACCGTGGCAAACGTTCGCGCCATTTTCAATAAATTCGACGGGAATCTCGGGAAAAACGGAGAGCTTGCGTTTATATTTGACAGAAAAGGAATTTTCAATATCGATAAAGCCCACATTAAACTGAATTGGGACGATTTCGAAATGGAAATGATTGATGCCGGAGCAGAAGAAATTGATGCCGATGATGAAGAGGTAATGATTACTACCGCGTTTGAAGACTTCGGATCTCTATCACACAAACTGGAAGCTTTAGGAATTGAAGTGAAAAGTGCCGAACTTCAGCGCATCCCGAATATGACGAAGGAAGTTTCCGAAGAGCAATTCAAAATCAATATGAAAATGCTGGAACGTTTTGAAGAGGATGATGATGTGCAAAACGTGTATCACAACATGGAAATCACCGATGAGTTGATGAACTCATTATAAAACTAAAAAAAATGAAGCAAGGAAATCCTGCTTCGTTTTTTTTATTTATGAAACACATCTTCAATATCCTCCATCCTATTCATCACCGCTCTGGAATAGGAACAATGTGGATATACTTTCCAGTTGTTTTCGCGTGCATAACGTAAGGCTTCTTCCACCAGCAATTTCCCCATTCCGTGTCCTTCATATTTGGGCTGAACCAGCACGAAAGAAATAATCAGTTTTTGTTCTTCCGGAAAAATCGTATACGTAAGTCTTCCCACTTCTTCAATTTCATTATCCAATGTTAAAACACCTCCATTACCGGATTTATGATTATTAAATTTCATTACAAATTTTTATTAAAGGTACGAAAATTCTAATAATCCCTCCCCGTATAGAAGTTATAATCCTTGATTACCGTTGAAAGAAACTGTCGTTCTGTAAGTTGGCTTCGGTCGTAATCAATCTTCAGAATTTCTTTGATCCTTTCCGTCAGTTTGGAGATAATAATCCGGTCATCAGTGCGGACTGCCTTCTGGAAATTTTCTTTAATAATTCTCATATCATTATCCGAAAGCGCAATTACCTGTGGAAAAGTCGGTCTATAATCTTCAGACAATTCTTCCAAAATCGTATTGGAAATATTTACATTATTCTTTAGTGTAATGACTGCGGTTCCGGCTGCAATATCTCCCAAACGCTGATTATTCTTTGAAACAATACAGGTAATGACTGCCGGAATTCCAAAAAACATCCAGATTTCAACCATACGAAAAATCCAGCGCATAAGATAATCTCCAAAACCAGCCTGAAAACCATCGATTTTCACGACTTTAATTTTCATCACTTTTTTTCCGAAGGACTGACCTTCCATTAAACTTTCGCAGGCAAGAGCATAAAAGGTAACGGGCAAAAAAATCATAATCATGATGGCTCTTCCCGACCAATTATCCAGTTCACCGAGGAAAGAATCAATATTCAAAAGTTTGGAGAGTATAAAAGTAACCGACATTACATAAGCCACAATAACCGCCATATCCAGGAAAAAAGCCACAATCCTCTCTCCTATGCTTGCAAGTGTAAATGTGATATTTACATTTTGTGAAGTCGTGATATCAATTTGCGACATAAAATTTACTATTTTAGCATTGAGATGAGAGAAGTTGCATTTATCAAGCAAAATAAAGAAAAATGGTTGGGAATTGAGCAGGTGATCAACGGAAAAATTAAAAAAAATCCGGATGATCTTTCGTCCATTTACATCAATCTGATTAATGATTTGTCCTTTGCACAAACCTATTACCCGAAAAGTAAAACCACGGTTTACCTCAATTATCTTTCATCAAGAATTTTTCAGCGCATTTACAAAACCAAACGTGCCGAAAAAAACAGGCTTTTCTATTTCTTCACCACCGAAGTTCCGCTTTTGGTGTATCAGTATAGAAGATATCTTTTTTATGCTTTTGGTTTTTTCATCCTTTTCACCCTAATCGGAATTATTTCTTCCTATTATGATAAAGAGTTTGTCAACATAATTCTGGGAGAAGATTATGTGAATATGACCATTGAAAACATTAAAAAAGGAAATCCGACTGGTGTTTACGATTCCGGTTCAACGTGGGGAACTTCGATTGCGATTATTTACAACAACCTGAAAGTGGGAGCGACTTTATTTATTCTGGGAATTTTTGCCGGTGTGGGAACTTTATATGCGCTTATGAATAACAGCATTATGCTCGGCTCTTTCCAATATTTTTTTGCTGAATACGGAGTGTTGAAAGATTCTGCAAAAGGAATCTGGCTCCACGGAACTTTTGAAATTTTCAGTATGGTAGTGGAAGCCATGGCAGGATTAATTTTGGGTGCATCTATCCTGTTTCCGAAAACGTATTCTCGGTTCAATTCCTTTAAAATCGGTTTTAAAGATGCTTTCAAAATTTTCCTCAGCACCGTTCCTTTTACCATTGTTGCAGGAATTATCGAAGGTTATGTTACGCGACATGCGCAAACGATGCCTTTTTTCATGAATCTTATCATCATTATCGGGAGCTTTGTTTTTATCAGTTATTATTATTTTGTGTACCCGTATATCGTCCATAAAAAAACACATTTGAAATGAATCTCATGCAGTTTTACAAACTAAGAACATTCGGAGAATTGGTGAACGACAGTTACCGGTTTTTCAAACTTTACGGAAAAAATTATTTCAAAAACTATTTTCTGATTACCGGATTGCTGTTGATTTTGCTTGTTGTACTCGCCGTATTCGGGTATCGTGAACTTTTCATGCAGCTTTTCGGCAGTAACCTCGGCGGCGAAAGTTATTATTTTGAAGAATTTTTTGAAGACAATATTGGACTGTTGATTTTGCTGGTTGTTCTTCTGTTCATGTTAGGACTCGGAATCACGGTTGTTGCCTATTCTTTCCCGATTTTTTACATGAAAAGACTTTCCGAAACAGGCAATCCCAACATTACTTCCGACCAGATTCTGGGTGATATGAAATCCAATGCAGGACGGATTGCCAAACTCTTTCTCGGTTTAATTTTTATTGTAACTCCGGCTTTTCTGATGGTTATGAGCATCAGTTATGTATTGATTCTCATCGTTATCGGATTTTTTATTCTGATGCTTTTGGTTCCCGCTGCCATGAATACCGTAAACTTTTTGATGTACGATTATCTCAGTACAAAACACCGTTTTTTTGAATCATTAAGTTATGCGGTTCGGGCACAGTTCACTTACGAAAAGGCGAATCAGCCCTCACCTTTCTGGAAATACTGGGGAACAACCGCCATCGTTTACCTCATCAATTATGTGGTGACGATGATTTTTGCATTTGTTCCGATGATGATCCTGTACTTCACGATGTTTACCGTTCCTTCCGCTGCGGAATCGTATCAGCAAAATCCGTTTCAGGGAACTCTGGGAGTCGTATTTTTTATTGTTTACGGCGTTTCCATGCTGGTTTCTTTTGTTTTGATGAATGTGCTGATGATTGCTTCAGGATTGATGTACTACGACAACCGGACCGATCTGCACCAGAAAATGGATATTCTGGAAATTGATACCATTGGAATTCATGAAGGGTAAATTTCTATTTTTCATACTAATGCTTGCATTCCAGCCAATTTCGGCACAGGAAGAGGAATTTCCGCCGGTAATTGTAGATACGGTCTGGAATCAAAATAATGATGAACATCTGTTACCGCTGGATTCTATTCTGAAACACGATATTGAAACCCGAAATACCCATTACCCGAAAAAAATAGATCCCAAATTCAGGGAAAAATATCAGGGTGATGATTTTAATTATACCACCGTTAAACCAAAAGAATCGCTTTTTGCAAAAATTTATCGTCAGATTCAGAAGATATTGGAATCCATTTTTGGTGAAATGGATCCGTTGAAAGCCGACAGAATTACCTCAACCATTTTCAGAATCCTTGCTATTTTGCTGGGAGCCACAGTTCTTTATTTTCTGATTCGATTTCTCATGTCGAAAGACGGCAATTTCTTTTTTGGAAAGAAAAATAAAAAGCTCAACATCCAAAGTGGTGATTTGCACGAAAACATTCACGAAATCAACTTCCCGTCAAGCATTTTGGAGTTCGAACGGAATAAAGATTACCGCTCTGCAATCCGCTACCATTTTCTCTACCTTCTGAAAAAACTTTCGGATAAAAAGCTCATCCAATGGAATCCCGAAAAAACCAACCGCGATTATTCGCATGAGTTGAAAGATTCCAGACTAAAAGCGCAGTACGAAAAACTGGCTTATATTTTTGATAATGTATGGTATGGTGAATTTAAAGTGAACGAAACGGAATATCATCATTTCGCCGATCAGTTTCAAAAATCAGGATTTTAACGAAAACGTATGAACAGAACCTTACAATTATACCTGATTATTTTCGTCGTGATAATGGCGCTTTTGGCTGTTCTGCAGTTTTCAAAAACACAACGGACGGATTGGCGAAAAAATTTCGATCCTAACGAAAAATCGCCTTTCGGACTTTTTATTTTCGCTCAGGAAGCGCCCAAACTTTTAAGCCCTCAGCTTCGTAAAATTGACCGCTCTCCGTATGAATATTTCAGTGATAAAAAGAATTCTGCCACACGAAACATTCTTATGATCGAGAAAGTTCCGGATCCGGAATCAGCCGCAAAAATCTTGAATGAAGTAAAAAAAGGTTCCGATTTTATGCTTATTTCCACTCAGATTTACGGATCAATTATTGACTCTCTGGAAATCGGACAAGTGCAATCTGTTAATTTTGAAGAAGAAAATACCTTAAAACTCACCGATGTTACATTTCAAAATGATTCCTTAAATCTTACCAAATTTCCGGGAAGAAATGGTTTCAAAATGATCGGGAAAGACGTTCAGATTCTCGGAACCACCAACTGGAAAAACAAATCTTTCGGGACCAACTTTATAAAAATAAAATATGGAAAAGGCAATTTATATTTTCACACCGAACCACTTTTCCTCACCAATTATTACCTTTTAAAAAGCGGAAACGAAAAGTATGCGGAAGATGTTTTTTCCTATCTTCCGGAAAGACAGACTATTTGGTTCAAAGACGGCAATACCATCCAATCCGGGAATATTCTTCGTTTTGTTTTTGCCAATCCTCCTTTAAAATATGCTTGGTGGACGCTGATTGCCGGAATCTTGCTATTCATTTTTTTCAATGCAAAACGGAAACAGCGCATCATTCCCATTATTGAACCTTTAAAAAACAAATCTTTAGAATTTGTAAAAAGCATCGGAAACCTATATCTTCAGGAAGGTGATTTTCACGATATGATGGCGAAAAAAGCACAATATTTCCTGTATAAAGTGCGGCTGGATTTTTTGATTGACACCCAAAATCCCGATGAAGAATTTGCCAAAAAATTACAACTGAAAACCGGAAAAGATATTGCCAAAATCAATGAAGCCATCAGTTTAATCAAAAAAGGAACAGATCCTTATGCCAATGTAACCAAAGAAGATCTGGTGCGGATGAATTTCCTGCTCGATGATCTTTTAAAATAACGAAGAGAATGTTTAAATTTAAAACTGATTTCAGAAAAAAAATAGTGTATGGAAAACTTTGAACCTCAAAATCCCGAATCCCAATATACCGCACAAAATCCGCCACAGTTCCAGTCCAGACTGGATTTAACGGAACTCCGCGACAGTTTTGAACGCGTAAAAACCGAAATCGGAAAAGTAATCGTAGGACAGGAAAAAATGATCGAACATCTTCTGGCTGCATTGCTTTCCAATGGACACGTTCTGATTGAAGGTGTTCCGGGAGTTGCTAAAACCATTACTGCCAAACTCCTCGCAAAAACGATTGATGTGGGGTTCAGCAGAATTCAGTTTACACCGGATTTAATGCCTTCCGATATTTTGGGAACAGCGGTTTTCAATGTGAAAACTTCTGAATTTGAATTTAAAAAAGGACCTATTTTCTCCAATTTTATCCTGATTGATGAAATCAACAGAGCACCTGCAAAAACCCAAGCCGCACTTTTTGAAGTCATGGAAGAACGCCAGATCACAATGGACGGGCACCGCTACGAAATGCAGGAACCGTTTTTGGTGGTCGCCACTCAGAATCCCATTGAGCATGAAGGAACCTATCGCCTTCCGGAAGCGCAACTCGACCGTTTTCTTTTCAAAATAGAAGTCGGGTATCCTAATCTTCAAAACGAAATTGAAATCATCAAAAACCAACACCAGAATAAATCAGAAGATAAAACCGATGTGGTACAACAAGTGATTTCCGGAAACCAGTTGAAGAAATACCAGAATTTGGTAAAAGAAATCATCATCGAACAAAATCTTATCGAATATATTGCGAAAATCATCGTGAATACACGCGAAAATCAGTTCCTTTATTTGGGCGCTTCTCCTCGTGCGAGTTTGGCTTTATTAACCGCTTCAAAAGCATTTGCCGCTCTTCGCGGAAGAGATTTTGTAACACCGGAAGATATTAAAGAATCCAGTTATGCTGTGCTTCGGCACCGAATCGTTGTTTCCCCGGAACGCGAAATGGAAGGCTTAACCGCCGATGAAATTATTCATCAGATTTTGGAAAGCATTGAAATTCCGAGATAATAAAATTCCAAAAAAATTTGAAAAATTTATACATCAATACCCGATTTTTCTATCTGCTTTTTGCAGTTGGATTCCTGTATATTCTGGCATTCTTTTTCCCGATTATAGGGCTTGCTCATGGCGTATTGATCGTTTCTGTACTTCTGCTGCTTCTGGACATATTCTTAATTTTTATCCAGAAAAATGCAATTCAGGCACAAAGAATTCTACCCGAAAAACTTTCCAACGGAGACCAAAATTCCGTAAAAGTGGATATTAAAAACAATTACTTTTTTCCTATTAATGTGAAAGTGATTGATGAAATTCCGTTTCAGTTTCAGAAAAGAGATTTCTTCATCAAAAAGACAATAAAATCCGGTAAAAATATCTTCTTTCAATATGTGCTTGAGCCGAAAGAAAGAGGGGAATTCAATTTCGGAAATCTCAATATTTATGCGAGTTCACCTTTAAATTTAGTGGCAAAAAGATTTCGTTTTCAAAAGGATGAAACACTGCCTTGCTACCCTTCTTTTATTCATCTTCGAAAGTATGAACTGATGGCGCTGCAAAATGAATTTCTTTTAGGTGGAATAAAAAAAATCCGCAAACTCGGTCATACCATGGAATTTGAGCAAATTCGGGAATATGTGCAGGGAGATGATATCCGAACACTCAACTGGAAAGCGACTTCCAAACAAAATAAACTCATGGTGAACCAGTATCAGGATGAAAAATCGCAGCGGATTTATATGCTCATCGATAAAGGGCGCACGATGCAGATGCCTTTTCAGGGATTGAGCCTTTTGGATTATTCCATCAATGCGGTGATGGCGCTTTCGCATATTATTCTGAAAAAAGGAGATCGTGCAGGAATGATGACGTTCTCCAAAAAAACCGAAAATAAAGTGGCAGCCGACAACAAATCCGGACAGCTCCGGAAGATTTCAGAGGCACTTTATAATATTCAAACCAACTTCTACGAAAGCGATTTCAACCGGTTGTATCAGGATGTGAAATTCAATATTTCTCAACGCAGTTTGCTCCTCCTTTTTACCAATTTTGAAACTTTGGATGCGCTGAACCGCCAGATGAAATATCTGCGCAGCATCGCCAGAAATCATCTTTTGGTCATTGTATTTTTTAAAAATGAAGAAATACAGCAACTGCTCAACAGCAATCCTGAAAATATGCAGGAGATTTATGATGAAATCATCGCCGAAAAATTTGAATTTGAAAAGAAATTCATCATTCAGGAACTTCGTAAATACGGCATTTATACCGTGTACACATTACCGGAAAATTTGAACATCGACGTCATCAACAAATATCTTGAGATAAAATCAAGAGGAATTTTGTAACTTGGAAATACATTTTCAATCCAGACCAAAAATGAAAACCGACCGCCGCAATTTTTTACGAAAAGCCGGAGTTTTGGGTGCAATTTTCGCCCTGAATCCACTGAAAGCTGAAGAGTTTTTACCAAAAAAATCAACAAAAATCAACAAACCGATTGTTCTTTCCACCTGGAATTTCGGTATGAAAGCCAATGCAGAAGCGTGGAAAATTCTTTCGAAAGGCGGAAAAGCATTAGATGCTGTTGAAAAAGGTGTTCGGATTGTGGAAGATGATCCCAAAGAAAGAAGCGTTGGTTTTGGCGGAAGACCGGATCGCGACGGAAAAGTAACATTGGATGCCTGTATTATGGATGAAAATGCGAATATCGGTGCGGTTGCCTGCCTGGAACACATTAAAAATCCGATTTCCGTAGCACGAGCGGTCATGGAAAAAACACCGCATGTATTATTGGTAGCAGATGGAGCTTTGGAATTTGCGCTCAGTCAGGGTTTTAAAAAAGAAAATTTATTGACTCCCGAATCAGAAAAAGAATGGAAAGAATGGCTGAAAAAATCGGACTACAAACCCATCGTCAATATTGAAAATCACGATACCATCGGAATGGTCGCGCTGGATGAACAAGGCAATCTTTCCGGTGCTTGCACCACTTCCGGCTTGGCGTACAAAATGCATGGCAGAGTGGGCGATTCTCCGATTATTGGTGCAGGATTGTATGTGGACAACGAGGTTGGTGCTGCGACGGCGACCGGACATGGTGAAGAAGTAATCCGAACTTGCGGAACTCACTTGGTCGTGGAATTAATGCGACAGGGACATTCTCCACAGAAAGCCTGTGAGGAAGCAGTAAAACGAATTCATAAATTTATTTTAAAACGTAATAAGAATCCCAAAGATCTGCAAATTGGCTTTATCGCTTTGAACAAAAACGGTGAACATGGTGCTTATTGTCTGCAAACCGGTTTTGAATATGCCCTTTATGACCGAAATGAAAATATTTTAATCCCTTCAAAATCATTAATCTGATGCTGGAAATTGCCTGCTTTGAAATTACTTCCGCAGAAATCGCCCTGAATTCTGTAGCCGACCGGATCGAATTCTGTTCTGAATTTAATCTTGGAGGATTAACGCCTAACATTGATGAATTCAGATATTTGCGCGAAAAATACAGCAAACCGATTCATGTGATGATTCGTCCGAGTGGAGGTTCTTTTTTTTATAGCGACGATGAATTCCGGCAGATGAAAAACGACATCCGCGATTTCAGAAAAGCGGGCGCAAATGCTTTTGTATTCGGAATTCTCGGAGAAAATCAAGAAGTTGACGAAGAAAAAAACAAAATTCTGGTTGATATTGCAGAAAATGTTCCCTGCGTTTTTCATCGGGCTTTCGATCGTACTCCCGATATTTTCAAATCGGCAGAAAAACTAATTGAGCTTGGGTTTCGAGAAGTCTTGACTTCCGGCGGAAAACCCGATGCTGTAGAAGGAAAGGAAAATCTGAAAAAACTCGTCACCGATTTCGACTCCGAATTGAAAATCCTGATTGGTGGCGGTGTACGTTCTACAAATATTCAGGAATTAAAAGATTTCACACACGGAAAAAATTTCCATTCTTCTGCAATTTTGTCCTATGAAACTTTTGCCAACAGCGAAGAAATAAAACGGCTGAAAGAAGCTTTGATGTAATAAAAAGTTTCCGGCGCCTGCGGCGCCGGAAACCCAAATTTCTGTATCAACTAAAAAATTAGTTTTTCTTTTCTTCCTTCGGTTCAGGAAATCTTGCGGCAGTAAATTCTCTGGAAATTGCAGATTTTTCAAACTTTAGTTTTCCGGACATGGTTTCAATAACCACACCATCATCCATAATTTGTGCAATTCTTCCGTGTAATCCTGAGGTGGTTACCACTCTGCTTCCTACTTTCAGGGATTCCTGAAAATTCTTTTCCTGTTTTTGTTTTCTCATCTGAGGACGGATCATCAGAAAATAAAAGGCAACAAACATCAGCCCCATCATCATCAATGTTGGCGTCATGGAACCTTCTGCTGCTTGCAATACTAAAAGTGTCATGTATATTGGGATTTAAAATTAAGGAACTACATTAAGGAACTACGTTTCCGGTAAAACTGATTACAATCGGTGCTTTCTCCACATTTGCAAATACTTCTGCCTGTTTGTGAATTTGTCCGTCAAAATTTGAAGAATCAAATTTCAAAGTGATATTTCCTGTTTTCCCCGGCATAATCGGATCTTTGGTGTAATCAGGAGCAGTACATCCGCAACCCGGTTTTACGGCAGAAATAATTAGAGGATTGGTTCCTGTATTGGTTACTTTATAAACGTGCTCTACAGATTTTCCTTTTTTAATATCGCCAAAATCGAATGTATTTTCGGCAAGAGCAAGATTGGTCAGCGGTTTGGATTGTGCATCTTTAACCATCGTATCTTCCTGACTTTCATGAGGAATTGCAGAAGATCTCACCGAATCTTCAGTGCTGTTTTCCACGGCTGATTCTTCCGGTTGATTCCCTGTAATCAGCTGATCTGCAGGTTGATTATTATCTTTTTTGCAAGACTGAACTCCTGCTGCCATAATACAAAGGGCAATTCCTAAAATTAATTTTTTCATTTTTATTTTAATTAACTCGGTTGATGTCTTTTGAATATTTATCTAAAATACCATTGATAAAAACACTGGATTTCTCGGTTCCGAAAATTTTTGAAATCTCCACATATTCATTAATGATAATCTTGTATGCCGTAAGCGGAAAATGATCCAACTCTGCAATTGCCGCCACCAAAATTACTCTGTCCATCAATGAAATACGGTCGAGTTCCCAGTTTTGCAGGCGCACTTCGATCTTTTTTTCATTTTCTTCCCAATGGTTCAAGGATTCGGAAAGCAGTTTTTTTGCAAACTCTTTATCTCCATCATCTTTAATCATGCGAATTAAAGTATGGGAGTTTTCATCAGGTTTCATAAATCCTATGGTCTTCTGCACCATGGAATTGGCGATATGGAAATCATCGGCCCAGCTCAGTTCTTTTTCCTCATAATAATCGTGAAACATTTCATTTTCAGCCACATATTTCAGAAAAAGTTTTCCTACAAATTTCTGGTCGGTTTCAAAACTTTCTTCTTTTTCTGCCATGAAATCCTGATAGCGTTTTCCGGCTACCATTCTCTGAAAAGTTTTTACTAAAAGTTCATGGTGGAGATCCCAGTTCAGTTCTTTGTGTTTGGCAGTGTACTCGCTTCGGGTTTCATTCTCTTCAATTTGCAGAAGAACCTGATTGCTGATAAATTTCTGATTGGGGTTAAGATCCTGCTCGGATTTGATGAATTTCTGTTTTCCGATTTCTATTTGCTGTTCCGCCAGTTGGCGAAGAGCAACCAGAAAATTGAGCTGATAGATATACAAATCGTAAATTTTATCAATTCCTGTGAACATATTTTTCTCCAGAACCGCATATTTTATGGGATTCTGGTAGTAGGAATACAGGGTTTCTACTACTTTCTCGCGGATTTGTCTTCTTCCTAACATTCAAAGATCGTATTTGGCTGCAAAGATACGGAAATTGATGTAATTAATAGGAATCTTAAAAGATTTCCACCTACTTATTTTTTAAAAAACTAAGAGCCTGTGATTAATTTTAACGAAATTTTTTATTTAGCCTCAGAAAATTATCTTTGCTAAATTTTGATACTCTTTTGAGCGAGTCATTGCGAGGAACGAAGCAATCTACTTCTTATTTTTGATTTATCCCGATAAATCTTCAAACACGAAGCAAAAAATCCATCTCAAAATAGTTGTAAAACTTTTAGCAATAAAATTTATCACAGGCTCTAAAAATTTATTTCCCCGAATTTCAGTAATTTTGCGTTTCGTTTATGAAAGCATTAAAAACCTTAAACCCATATTTCTGGAAGCACCGCACTTTGCTGTTCTGGGGATTTCTTTTTATCATTCTGAGCAATTTTTTCAATATTTTCAAAGTTCAGTTTGTAGGAAAATCGGTAGATGAACTGGCAGAATCGGGCAAACTGGGATTCAATAAAGAAATCCTGATCTATGTTGCCATTATCGTAGGATCCTCATTACTTACAGGATTATTCACATTTATGATGCGGCAAACCATTATTGTCGCTTCCCGAAGAATTGAATATGAACTGAAAAACAAAATCTTCCTTCATTACGAAGAAATGTCGCTTACACAATACAAAAAAACCACCATCGGCGATTTAATGAACCGTTTGAGTGAAGATGTGGTTGCAGTAAGAATGTATCTTGGTCCGGGTGTAATGTATGTGGCAAACTTGCTTGTATTAATGATTATTACAAGTATTTACATGTGGAAAACCGATCCTTCCATGACGCTTTGGACGCTGCTTCCGCTTCCCATTCTTTCCTTTGTAATTTATAAAGTGAGTTCGGTGATTAACCGGAAATCGAAAATGATGCAGAAAAGCCAGTCTGCCATTTCCACTTTTGTACAGGACAGTTTCTCGGGAATCCGCGTGGTGAAGTTTTTTTCAAAAGAAAAATACATAGAAAAAAATTACGGCATAAAAGTATCCGATTATCAGGAAAAAGCATTAGATCTGGCAAAAACAGAATCTTCCTTTTTCACCATTATTCTTTTTGTCATCGGTGTTTTAAACGTTTCTATTCTCTACATTGGCGGAGAAAAATATATTGCCGGAGAACTGAGCGTGGGTAAAATTGCGGATTTCTTTATGTACATCAATATCCTGATCTGGCCTTTTACAATGGTCGGCTGGATCACTTCCGTCAATCAGCGTGCTGAAGCATCAATGACGAGAATTAATGAATTTCTCGATCAGAAATCAGAAATCAGCAACCACAATCACGAAAACTATTCCATTAAAGGTGAAATCGAATTTCGGAACGTTTCCTACGTTTATCCCAATACCGGAATTAAAGCATTGGAGAATCTTAGTTTCAAGGTGAATGCCGGAGAAAGTTTAGCCATTATGGGAAAAACCGGAAGCGGAAAATCCACAATCGCTCTGCTTCTGTGCCGACTGATTGATCCTACAGAAGGCGAAATCCTGATTGACGGAAAAAATCTGAAAGACCACAACCTCAGCCTTTACCGAAAAGATCTCGGCTATATTCCTCAGGAAAGTTATTTATTTTCGGACACGATTGAAAACAATATCGGTTTTGCCATCGATCATCCTTCCCATGAAAAAGTAGTAAAATTTGCAAAAATTGCCGATGTTGATAAAAACATTATCGAATTCAAAGAACAGTACAAAACCATGGTTGGGGAACGCGGCGTGATGCTTTCCGGAGGACAAAAACAACGAATCTGTATTGCCAGAGCACTCATTAAGGAACCACAAATTCTCATTTTCGATGATTCTCTTTCTGCATTGGATACCGAAACCGAAGAAAATGTGCTGCAAAACATCAGCAAAGAAATCAAACACGCCACTTCCATCATTATTACCCATCGTGAAAGCAGCGCAAAACGTGCCGATAAAATCCTGAATCTCTCCGTTCCGAAAACACAGGAAATTGCATAATTTCTGTAAAATTGTTCGATTTTACGCACAAACAGGCTTATTTTGAAAAAAATATTTGGCGATTAGTGGAAAACTTTTATATTTGTTATACACAAGATTTCAAAAAAAACATCGTACAATGAGTGATTACAAGGAACGCCACGAAAATGAGATTTTTACGAAGGTGTTAAAAGCAGGAAGAAGAACCTATTTCTTTGATGTGCGCGAGACGAAAGCAGGAGATTATTACCTTACGATTACCGAAAGCAAGAAGAACTTTGGGGAAAATGGAGAGGCCTCTTTCGAGAAACACAAAATTTATCTTTACAAAGAAGATTTTAAAAATTTTCAGGAAATGTTTAAAGAATCAACCGACTTTATCATCAACGAAAAGGGTGAAGACGTGATTTCCGAGAAACATGAAAAAGACTTCAAAACACGATCATACACCATTGATAGCGATGAAGAAGTGTAACAGAATTTAGAAATAAAAAGCATCCTTTGGATGCTTTTTTTTACTTCGTATTTATTTCATTTACAATCAGTTCCGCAGCATTTCCACTTGCCCCTTTTCCTCCTAATTTCTTGCGGAGTTCAGCATAATCATTCAGCATTTTTTCCCGGTTTTCGCCTAAGATTAAATTCAGTTGAGAAACAAGATTTTCGGTATTTAAATCTTTCTGAATCAGTTCTTTCACGATTTCTTTGTTCATAATTAAATTCACCAGAGAAATATATTCTATATTCTTTACTACTCTTTTCCCGATTTCATAAGAAATAGTGCTGCTTTTATAACAAACCACTTCGGGAATATTCAGCAATGCGGTTTCCAGAGTTGCCGTTCCGGAAGTAACCAAAGCTGCTTTTGAGCAGCGAAGCAAATCGTAGGTTTTATTGGATACAAAGTGAACATTCTCATCCACATATTTTTCATAAAATTCCCGTGACAAACTCGGTGCTCCTGCAATGACAAACTGATATTCTTTAAAATAAGGACGAACGGAAAGCATGATTTCCAGCATTTTTTCCACTTCCTGTTTCCGCGAACCGGGAAGCAATGCAATAATCTCTTTGTTGTTTAAATTGTTTTCAGATTTAAATTCCTGACAATCAATTTCTTTTAAGCCCGAAATCGCATCAAGCAAAGGATGCCCCACAAAATGAACATCTACATTGTATTTCTCGTAAAATTCTTTTTCAAACGGGAGAATCACCAGCATTTCATCCACATATTTCTGAATGGTTTTCACTCTTCCTTCTTTCCATGCCCAAAGTTGCGGCGAAATATAATACACCACTTTTATCCCAAGATGATGAGCAAATTCTGCAATTCTTAAATTAAAACCAGGATAATCAATCAGGATCAGAACATCCGGCTGAAACTTATGAATATCTTCTTTACAAAACCTGATATTTTTTAAAATTGTACGCAGATTTTTCGCCACTTCAAGAAATCCCATAAACGCAAGATCACGGTAATGTTTTACCAGTGTTCCGCCAACATTCTGCATTAAATCGCCGCCCCAGAACCGAAATTCAGCATTCGGATCTTTTCGTTTCAGAGCTTTCATCAGGTTACTTCCGTGCAGGTCTCCTGAGGCTTCTCCTGCGATAATGTAATATTTCAATTGAGATTTGAGATTTACTCACGAATTTTTTTATTCTTTAGTTGGAGTTCGTGATTGTTATACCATTGAGATTTGAGATTTGAGAAGAATTATTCAAACCTAAAATCAATTATTTGACTTAAATTTGTGTAAAGATAGCAAATAAAAATGGCTGAAGAATTTGAAATAAAAAACCGCGTTGCCGGAAGCGGACTGGTAAATTTTGATCTTGAAGATCTGCTTCCCAAAGGCATAAGAAAAGGAATTGACCTCAAGGATTTCCTCTTTCAGGAAATAATCCTTAAAGAAAAAGATTTCCGGGAAAAAGTGGCACAGATAGATCCTGAACAATACAGAGATGCGTATGTTTACGTTTACAATTCTGCCGATGCCATTGTTCCGCTTTGGGCCTATTTCCTGATTACGGCAAGAATTACGGATGCAACTAAAAAAGTAATTTTCGGAAGCCGGGAAGATCTGGAAATATTGCTGATGCACAATGCCATTCAAACGTATGATTTTTCCGAACTTCAGGACAAAAGAGTTCTGGTAAAAGGCTGTTCCGATAATAAAATCCCGGAAAATGCCTATATCGAACTGGTAGAACAACTTAAACCAATCGTAAAATCTTTGATGTTTGGGGAGGCATGTTCCAATGTTCCGATTTTCAAAAATTAAGAATCTATTTTTAACAAACTTTAGCACATTCCGTTTTTAGGTATGTATTTTGCTAAAATTGATTCACTTTAACTTAAAAATTTAATTAAACTATGAGCTTATTGGATTTATTGACCGGAAATGCCGGAAATCAGGTGGCTTCACAAGCCGAAAACAAATTTGGAGTAAGCAAAAATCAGATTATTGCACTTTTGGCAGTTGCAGCACCTTTAATTATTTCTTATCTGAGAAAGAAATCTCAGAACGAAGCAGATGCAAATGCTCTGAACAACGCACTGGATCGCGATCACGACGGAAGCATTCTGAATGATCCAGCACAGGCGGAATCCAGAGAAAGCGAAGGGAATTCCATTCTGGATCACATTTTCGGAGGCAACAAAACTTCTGTTGAAAACCAACTTTCTGAAAATACCGGAATTTCGATGAGCAAAATCGGACCGATTTTGGCCATGCTTGCGCCGCTGATTATGGGATACATCGGAAAAGAAAAACAGCAGAACAATGTAAGCGCCGGAGGTCTTGGAGATCTTTTAGGCGGAATTCTGGGCTCTGCTTCGCAACAGGCACAAACACAACAATCGAATCCATTGAATGATATTCTCGGGCAGGTTTTAGGTGGAAATTCACAGCAACAGGCCTCGAATTCCAATCCTTTAAATGATATTCTGGGAAGCGTTCTTGGTGGCGGACAGCAACAACAAAAATCTCAGGGTGGACTTGGGGATTTGCTGGGCAGTATTTTGGGTGGAAAATAAATTCCTGTACATAACGATTAAAAAACCGCTTTGGAAATTTCCGAAGCGGCTTTTTTATTTTATATGGACCTCAACATTTACATCGCATCAAATATGATTTGGTTCTGGAAACTTTTGGGTGTTGTGCCTTCTGTTTGCCTGAAAACGCGAATAAAATAATTCGTATCGTTAAAACCGGAAAGAAAAGCCGTTTCCTTCACCGAATTATTTCTTGAAAGCAGTTCTTTTGCCCTTTTTATTCTCTCCTGAATAATGAATTCGTTGGGAGAAATTCCCAATTCTTCACGAAACATTTTAAAGAAATTGGATTTTGAAACATAGGTTTTCTTCGCCAGTTCTTCAACTGAAATTTTCTGATGAAGATTTTTACGGATGTATTCCACCGCAAAACCGATTCTGGATTTACTTTTCAAAACATTTTGCTCCACCATCTTCCTTGCCTGTGTCTGCATTAATCTGATTAACAATTCTTTAAGCGCAAAATCCGCCATAATATCTTTGTGCGAATTATCCTCCATCGCAATGCGCATGATATTGTGCGTTGCCGAAGCCAGAGATTCATTGTTGAACAGGTGAAATTCATCCTTGGAGATATTCCAGGTGCTGTTTTCATCAATTTTTGTCTGGGAAAAATTAAGTTTAGATAGAGATTCCTGCACAAATTCCGGATTCAAAGTAATCGCAATGCATTGTGAAGGCGTTTTGTCTGCCTCCGGAAAATCAATCACCATTGTTTCGCCCGGCGAAACCAGAACACTTTCTCCCGGAAGATAATCGAAGTAACCGGTTTTATTTTCCAGTTTCATCCATTTTTTTCCACGAAGCATTCCTGTAAATCCGAGATTTTCAAAATGCAATTTTACCCCGTAAGCTGCTTTATGGGTTTCAAAAATGCTGAACTCACAGTTATTCATACTGAAAGTCGTTTGATTTTCGACCAACGTGCTTAGTTGTTCTTCCTTTTGTAATTGGGCTTTTTGCAGAAAAACTCTCTTTCCGTTCACTTTTTACTATTTTTAAGGGGCATCTTTTCAAATATAATAATTAATAATAACTTCTATTTTCAAATTTGTTAAAGAAATCATAAATAATGCTAAAAATATCATTGTCCTATTTTTTTGGACAATTATGCTATTGTCATTAATTAGAATAAAATTAAATTAGCCATCAACCTTACAATTTCAATCAAAATTTAATTTAAAACAGATCTTTATGGACACAACATTAGAACAACAACAGTCTTCCACCACTTTGCAGTGGCCGGAATTTAAAGCCCACTACGAAAATTATATTGGCGGAAAATGGATTTCCCCAACAAACGGACGCTATTTTGAGGTAACCTCTCCTGTAAATGGTAAAGTTTTCACAGAAGCGGCACATTCAGGAAAAGAAGATTTGGAACTGGCAGTAAATGCCGCTTCAAAAGCTTTTGAAACATGGCAGCACACTTCGCCTACGGAAAGAAGCATCATCCTGAATAAAATTGCGGATCGTATGGAAGAAAATCTGGAATATCTCGCGACAGTAGAAACCATCGACAACGGAAAAGCTGTGAGAGAAACTCTGGCAGCCGATATTCCTTTGGCAATCGACCATTTCCGCTATTTTGCATCGGTAATCAGAGCGGAAGAAGGTTCTCACAATGAACTCGACAAAGACACGGTTTCTTTAATCGTACATGAACCGCTTGGTGTAATTGCACAGATTATTCCTTGGAACTTCCCTATTTTGATGGCGGTTTGGAAACTGGCTCCAGCCTTAGCAGCAGGAAACTGTGTGGTTTTGAAACCTGCAGAAAGTACTCCTGTTTCCATTATGGTATTAATGGAATTAATCGGAGATTTAATTCCTGCCGGAGTAGTTAATATTGTAAACGGTTTTGGAGCCGAACTTGGAAAAGCATTGGTGACTAATCCTAAAGTGGCAAAAGCAGCATTCACAGGATCTACGGCAACAGGACGTTTGGTCATGCAATACGCTACGGAAAATATTATTCCTGTAACCTTGGAATTAGGTGGAAAATCTCCAAATATTTTCTTCAGTTCCGTGATGGATGCAGATGATGAATTTTTGGATAAAGCCGTTGAAGGAGCAGTATTATTTTGCCTGAATCAGGGTGAAATCTGTACATGCCCATCAAGATTACTGGTTCAGGAAGACATCGCCGATCGATTTATTGCAAAAGTGGTAGAAAGAACAAAAGCAATTAAAATGGGAAATCCACTGGACAAAACAGTGATGATGGGAGCACAGGCATCAAAAATTCAGCAGGAAAAAATTCTTGCATACCTGAAATTAGGAAAAGAAGAAGGTGCAGAAGTGCTTTGCGGTGGAGAAGCCAACCAAATTGAAGGTCTTGAAGGAGGATATTATGTGAAACCGACCATCTTTAAAGGAAACAATAAAATGAGAATTTTCCAGGAAGAAATTTTTGGACCTGTACTTGCTTTTACCACTTTTAAAGATGAAGCCGAAGCGCTGCAAATTGCCAACGATACGATGTATGGTTTAGGAGCAGGAGTTTGGACCAGAGATGCTCATCAATTGTATCAGATTCCGAGAAATGTACAGGCGGGAAGAGTTTGGGTAAACCAATACCACGCTTATCCTGCAGGAGCACCTTTTGGAGGATACAAACAATCAGGAATCGGTAGAGAAAACCACAAAATGATGCTGGATCACTACCGCCAAACCAAAAATATGCTGATTTCCTATAACAAAAACAAATTAGGATTTTTCTAATCACAGAAAATTGTGGAACAACAAAAAAACCGAAGATTTATTCTTCGGTTTTTTTCTTTCTGGTGGTCTTTTTGGGTTGTTCTTCGGCAGAGGTTTCCTCCGTTTTTTCTGCCTTTACTTTTTTTGGTTTGGGTTCACTGCTCTCTTCAACCGCCTTTACTTTTGCTGGTTTTGCTGCCACTGCTGGTACTGAAGATTTTCTTTTTCTCAATTTCCCATAACTTCCGGCGGTAATTTTTCCGCGTCTGGTTTTTTTATCACCTTTTCCCATAATTAATATTTATTTTAATGTGATTCTCACGAAGTTATAAAAAATAAGATGAATGGGCAAATCTGAATTTTAGTGTATTTATCAATAAAATTATTGAGGTCATTGCATCATTTCATACTTTGTCTACCCAATGTAATTCGATATGATAAAAAATATGCGCCATTTTTGTCATGCTGTAAGCATCTCTATAAAGAGAATTTGGACTGAATGAGATTGCTTCGCCGCTTCGTTACACTACATTCCTCGCAATGACAAATATTGTGTTAAAGGTTTTTTCATATTCTTTAAGATATGAAATTATCATGTGACCTCTATAAAATTAAATTTAATATCCCATAAAAATTCCGGCAATAATTTCTGCGGTTTCATCGGGAAAATTAAAATTTAGAATATGGTCATCATTCATCCAGCTTTTTAGTTTTGAGGCAAATTCAGACTCGTGCCAGATGACGGGAATTCCCATTTTTTCCAAAGCCAGCGAATTGCATTGCTGCTCATATTGATTTTTCATCGGTACGCTGAGCAACTTCTTTTTCAGGAACAACGCTTCAGCAGGCCCTTCAAAACCACCTCCGGTTAAAAAACCGGTACATTTTTCTAAGGATTTCTGAAATTTTTGGTTATCAATCGGGAAAACTTTTGCATTCTCTTTTTCATAATATACATTGGAATGTTTAGAAAAAATCTCCCATTGTATATCCGGAAAAGCATGAATCTGTTTCAAAATAAATTCGTCCGAGTACGCAGGAAGATAGACGGAATAATGCCCTAGGTTTTCGGGATTCAGATTTCGGATTTCAGAACGGATGACTGGCGTGTGGATAAAATCATCATATTTCTCGAAATGAAAAGCAATATGCGAAGTTGTGGGCGCATAATGATTCATAATCTGCTTTCCCCAGTGAAAACCTTCTAACTGCGGTGTTTTCTTCGACAAAAATGCGGATTGATGACTCAAACTGATGCTTTCTTTCTTCCGGAATTTGCACGCCCATGCGGTTACCGGTTCAAAATCATTGATGATGATATCGTATTCATCAACGGGAAGATTTTTACAGTCGTTCACAAACTGCCTGAAAGCAAACTGCCCAAATGTTTTCTTGAAATCCACGCCTCCTTTTTCGCCGAAAACAAAGCCGAAGCCATTCATCCGGAATTTTATTTCCTGATCCAGATTTACTTCTGCCTGAGTTCCACTGAGCAGTAAATCCAAATCACCATAAGTCTGAAGATGCGGAATAATTTCCCGCGCCCGGCTTACATGCCCGTTTCCGGTTCCCTGAATGGCGTAAAGGATTTTCATATCACAAATGTAGAAAATAAATGCAGCACAACATCTTGTAAGAGATTAACACAATTTTAAAATTTTTCAAAGAATAATCTTTTTAACTTTATCAAAATCATTTTGTTATGAAAATCACACAGATTATTCCCAAACTTCCTTTCCAAAACCGGGACGAAACCAAATCGTTTTACAAAAAATTAGGGTTCGATGTGGTGAACGATTACGACCAATATTTTATCATGGAAAAAGATGATGCCGAAATTCATTTCTTTGAATTTCCCGATCTGGAGCCGAAAAAATCAAACTTTATGATTTATCTGCGGGTTAATCAGGACATCAATGCCTATTACCTCAATCTGCAGCAGGAAAGCGGAATTGAAATTCACCCAAACGGGAAACTCGAATTAAAACCTTGGCAGCAAAGGGAATTTTCAATTCTTGATCCCAACGGAACTTTACTGACTTTTGGTGAGCCCATCAATTAAGACAAAAAACATTTTTGACCAAAAAAAAGCATAACACATTTATAATCAATATGTTTTTGCCATATCCGCAGGAATTACAAGATTAAATTCCGTGGGGACAACATCTTTTTCCGGCAATGGTAAGTCCGGTTTTTCTGATTCAAAAATAGAAATAACTGCAATTTTCAGGTAAGGATTTTTCTTTTTCAGATACCAGTAAATGCCGCCGTACTGCTTGCTGTGGTAATCGCCGTTGTAATGGATAAAAGTTGTTCCGGATTGCAAATTTTTGAAAATAGATTCTGCCATTGTCGCATCTTTTACCGCCTGTGCAGAGATGAAATCCATCAATTTTATTTCATCTACATGATCGCCCATTAACGATTTCATTTCTTTATATCCGGGCGTTTCCAGCGTAACTTCTATCGGAAGTTCAGCCATCCATTTTTTTTCCGAATCGGGAAGTTCATTTAAACTTTTAATCCCGTTTTTGGAAGTTTGGGAAGCATATTTTCTTGGAATATTCGTGGCAATAAAAGGCAGTTTTTTGTCTTTTGCAAAATCAAGCAGAGGCCGGTAATCCGTTTCGTAATTTTTCCAGAGCCGTACTGAATCTTTCAGACTTTTAGCTTCTATTTTTCCGGCGAGATATTCGTTTATTCCTTTTTGGTTATCTGTTTCAAACATTTCTGCTCCCAGTATTATCTTCCCGTTTTTCCGTTTGTACAATTCTTCTGTAATTTTTTTTTGCAGCCAATGATTGATGGAATTATTATGATGTTCTCCAAACAATACAACATCATATTCTGCCAGTTCTTTTATCATGCGACTGACCGGAACCGGTTTTGATTTTTTATTATAAAACCGATACGGTTTCAAATCCTGAGAAAAACCTGATGCAAAAATAAAAAGACTAAAAAGTAATACTATTTTTTTCATGCTGTTAGCGTCTCTAAAAAGAGAATTTAGATTTCTTCGAAATGACAAACGTTGCGTTTAAGGGATTTTTTATTTTTTTAGCATTGTTGTCCGATAAAAAAAAATAAACAAATCGAAAAACGCAATATTAATAGGATAAATAAACAGGTCGCTCCTCTGGAGCTTTGTTTTCACGGGCTAATTTTTTTTCTATTAACAGTAAATCCCAATGGGATTAATACCGAGCTCCATTGGAGCTAACTGTTAATAGGAATAGTCGTTCCCATAATTAGAGCTCCAAAGGAGCGACCTGTTCATTTTATTTCTAATTTTTATCGGACAACGATGTTTTTTTTAAATATGAAATTATCAAATGACCTCAAAAATTATATCCTTAAAAAACGAATGCATTCATTAAATAAAAACCATTTTCTGAGGCTCTATAAAAAATTTCGGTAAAATTTTAAATAGGCTCTAAGCTTGCCAATTATTTTTTCAGTTCCTCAATCAAATCTTTCCATTCCTGAAGTTCCGGAATTCCAGGTTTTCTCTTCCCGAAAAACTGTACAATAAAATCCCCTTCTTTATTGAATACTTCAACAGCTGTAACGTCGCCGTCTTCCGTTGGTTTTTTCACAATCCATGTTTCGGCGATTTTGGTCGTTTCCAAATGCAGGTTAAAGTCCGGATCCATCACATTAAACCATTGCTGATGCCAAAGCGTTTTCTTTACTTCTCCGGTGTGAATCTGGATAATTCCTCTATTGCCCACAAAAACCATAATCGGGATGTGTTTTTCAGAAGCATCTTCCAGAAGATTCACCACTTTGGAATTGTCAATTTTTTCGGTAAAACCTTCAGGAGCAAGTCGTAACGCCTGCGTTCTGCTTAGTCCGAATTTTTTGGTGATGGCGAAGAAATCGTGTGTATCTTTAAGGTTTTTCCATGCTTCCCGGAATCCTTCCACATCAATTTCAGAATCGGGTTTTTCGGCAGGTTTTGGTGTGATAGTTTCTGTGGTAATCGCAAGATTCTGATCGTCTGCTTTATATTTTTCGGTTAATGCATCAAACGCATCTGCATTGCTGTCTTTGGTAAGGTAGATTTTGTGCAATGCCAAACCGTCTTTTCCAAAAAACTGCAAACTTTTGCGATCGCCTTCAACTACAGAAAAAGCATATTTCCAGGCGTTGAGGAAAATTCTTAAATCAATATCTTCTCCTACAAAAAGCTGCGCATGAGGACCACTGAAATCAGGGTTCAGATAAATCCCTTTTCGTTCATGTACACATTCGTCATTTCTGGTAAGTGCCATAACTTTTCCCAGCGTTTCCACTTCCTGTAAGATATTGGCGAATTCAGGTTTCAAAACGGTTACGCCTTCTCCAATTCCGGTTGCGAGCAATTCCGCTTCGGAAACGCCCAATTCCTGTGCAGCATTTCTAATTCTGATTCGTGGGTTTTCGGCTTTCATTGCCTCCCATTTTCCTTTAAGATTACTGAGTATGGTATCCATATTAGATTATTTTTATTAAAATTATTTTGTGATGTTTAAAACCACGAATTCTCTTTCGATCATTTCGCCGGTTTTGCTTTTTACCTGGTCTTTTTTTGTACTCTTCAGTACTTTTTTAAATCCTGAATCTACAAGTAAATGCTCTATTTCTGCCTGAGACCAGATATTAAATCCATATCTGGTAAAAGGTATTTTCCTCAAAGTATTTTCCTCGAGAAGGGTCAGAATAAATGATCCGTTATCTTTTAAAACACGGTGAATTTCCGTCAGAAAGCTCACCGGATTTTTCCAAAAATAGAGCGTATTGACCGTAAAAATTCTGTCAAAAGATCTTTCTTCAAAAGGGATTTTTTCTCCATCGTAGAGAATGAAACCGGCCACATTATTTTTTATGAAATTCTGATTGATGCGCTTAGCTTCCTGATGCATGGTTTCTGAAATCTCCAGCCCCGTATATCGAATATTCTCCGCAGCATCCAAGATCTCTTTCAGATGAAGAGCATTTCCGTGACCGATCTCCAGAATATGGTCTCCGGGACGGATTTTCATGGCGACAATGCTTTCCAGTGTCATCCGGATATTGCTTTCATTCATCATTTCCGCAACCCGTTTACCGAAATCTCCGCTGGGGCAGGAAAGCTGTTCTGCAAGTGTTTTTAAATCTTTTTCATCCATGATAGTGCTACTTTCCAAAAATAATTAAAGGTTTTTGATTGACCGGGTTTTTACAGACCGTACATGGAAAATTATAGGCTTCTTCTATGATCTGCGGCTGAAAAACTTCGGTCGGTTTTCCTTCGGCTAAGAGCTTGCCGCCTTTCATCAGAAAAATGCGGTCTGCAAATTCAGACGCGAGATTCAGATCGTGAAGAACCACAATTGCGGCGTTTCCTTTTTCTACAAAATGGCGGATCATGTGCAATGTTTTGTATTGATGCCGAACATCGAGATTATTAAGCGGTTCATCCAGAAACATCAGCTTTTTTTCTACTGAATTTTCCAGCTGAACGAATGCTCGCGCCAAATGTACACGCTGTTTTTCACCTCCGGAAAGCGTATTGTAGTTTCTTTTTCTGAAATGAAGAATATCGGTTTCTTTCATCATTTTTTCAGTGATTTCCAGATCTTCAGTATTCGGTTCGGAATCGAAATACGGGTAACGCCCCATCAGCACAACATCTTCTACCAAAAGTGGAATATCGTTGGAATTATGCTGCGAAAATTTGGATTTGTGAACGGAAAGTTCCGTGATTTTCCATTTCGGAAGCGGAATTTCTTTCACCAATATTTTATTGCGTTCTTTACTTTCCAGTTCGTTGGCAAGAAGATTCAGAAAGCTTGATTTTCCGGCACCATTTGGTCCGGCAATCGCAATTAAATCACCATCCTTCACGCCAATATTCAAATCCTTGAGAATGGAAACCTTGTTGGAGGAATAAGATATGGAAGACGCTTCAAGAATCATTGCATGGATTTTTTATATTTCATTAAAATTGCGATAAACACCGGTCCTCCCATTAATGCTGTAATAATCCCGATCGGAAGTTCTGCAGGCGGCATTAACGTTCTGCTGAATGTATCGGCCAACAATAATAAAATGCTTCCAAAAATGGCAGACAAAGGCAGGATGTACTGATAATCGGAACGGAATAAAAACCGAAGAATATATGGAACAATGATTCCCACAAAACCGATAGTTCCTGAAAAGGCAACGCAAACACCCGTCATTAAAGCCACCAGAAACATAATTTTTTTCTTGGCGGATTCTACATTAATTCCCAAATGTTGAGCTTCTTTTTCACCCAACATCATGGCGTTTAATGTTTTCCCTTTTCCTAATAAAAAAATGAAACTGAGAAGCATAATTACGGTAAGAATTCCGTTTTTTGTCCATGTTGCGGCAGCCAGACTTCCGAGATTCCAAAAGGTGAGATCGCGCAACTGATTATCTTTTGCAATGAAAATTAAAAATCCGGTTACGGAAAATCCTATCGCCGTCATCGCTACTCCTGTAAGCAGCATGATGACAACATTGGTTTTCCCGGAACTGGTGGCAATTTTATACACCAGAATCATGGCAATCATGGCTCCGAAAAAAGCAGAAAAACTCACTAATGAACTGCTGACAATCTCTGGCAGATGATCGCGAAACTCATTCCCCAAAACAATGGCAATCGCCGCCATTAAAGTAGCACCGGCATTCAATCCTATTAAATCTCCTGTTGCCAGAGGATTTTTGAACATGCCCTGAAGCAGCGTTCCCGAAAAAGCCAGCATGCTCCCGATAAGAACTGCCATAACGATTCGGGCGGAACGAACATCCCAGATGATATATTTTTCGCCGGGCTGAAGTTGCTGAGGATTCTGCAAAAATTTCAGAAATACTTCGTATGCATTTCCACTTTGAAACTGGTAAACTCCACTGCCCAGAGAAAAAACGCAGGCAGCAACAAGCAATATCAGCAACATCGTAATCCAATAAAAAAGTGGGATTTTCTTCATTCCTGGAAAAAGGGGAAAGTTTTATTGAGCGTTTTCAGTTAAAAGTTGATTCAAAGACAATGCAGCCTGACCAAGTCTCGGACCGAAACTGGACATCAAACCTCCATCCATTGCGATAATTCTTTTATTTTTTCCGGCATTGGTTTGTGCTACTCCCGGAGTTTTCAGTACGCCATCAATTCCGCCGGCACTTTGTAAACCATCGGTGAAAAACAGCAGCACATCCGGATTATACTGTACCAACGCTTCCGGAGTTAGGGGTTTGAAACTTTCAAAATCATTTACGGCATTTTCTCCGTTAGCCAAGGTAATCAAACTGTACATCGGTGTATTTTTTCCGGCAACCATCAGCATATTTCCTCTTGCATAGATAAAAAGTACTTTTGGTTTTTTAGCAATCGGTTTGATTTTGGCGAGGTCTTCATCAATTTTGGTATAAAGATTTTTATAATCGGTGTTTCCAAGTGCGGTGGCGATTTGCTCAATGAGTTTTTTCGTTCCGTCCACGGAATATTCCTGTTTGAACAGTTCAGTTTTGATTCCTGATTCCTGAATTTTTTTCATCAGTTCGGGATTGATGTCATTTTCTGATCCGAAAATCAGGGTTGGATTCAAAGCCATAATCGGTTCAATTGTCATGGTTCTTACATGTCCCAGATCTTTTGCTTTCTCTTTAAGAGATTGGGGAAATGTACTGGTAACATCGGTTCCGATGATTTCGTTTTCGTAGCCCAAAGCACTGATGATTTCGGTAATTCCGCCGCTTAAGGAAACTATTTTCTGATTGGAGATTTTATTTTCAGTAGCGGGAGTTTCCTGAGCTGTTGTGGTATTGGCCTCTTTTTTACAAGCCACAACCATTAATAATAATGCCGGAAGAAATAGGGTTTTTAGGGTTTTCATAAATAATGTTTTATTTGGAATTGTTTTTATCTAAAGAGGTTTGTATTCAAATTCAGGATGTCCGCGAACGCCATCATCACTTTTAATTTTATTGAATTTTATTTTAAAATAAAGACCATCCGGATCTTTCAGGATGTAGAAACGATTTCCGTTCATACTTCCACCACCGGGTCCCAATGTTCTCCAGTTTCCGCCAATGGTTCTCTGATCCTGCTGAAATTTTGAAGCATCCACATCTTCCAGCTTGAAATTATTATAGGCTTCCGTTGCACTACTACCATCCGTAATAATGATTTCGTAGGCAGATGCACCGGCCAAAACATTATCAATCACAAAATCCGAATAGATATAGGTTCCGGATCCTTCAATAATATTTACAAAAACTGTAAAACAGATGTCCCATTTTGTTTTTTCCGGCTGTACATCAACTTCGGACTGATTCACCATGCTGAAAAATGCAAAATTATAATCCGGTTTTTTGGAAATAATGTATTCATGATGAGTGGTTTCATTCAGTCGTGCATATTTAATTTTATAACCATTCCCGTTACGCACAATCTGAACTTTCATCCATCCTCTGGAATCGCCTCCTGTAATTACGGAACCATCCGGAATTTCGCCGGTATAGGTTTCTTTTCCCATATTCACAAGATATACGCCGTTCTCGGAATCGTTTTCACTGATTTCTGCGATTGCCGTGTAACCTGTGTTGTAATGCCCCGTTACATCATCCACATAAATGGTATTGGTAGGAACAAAATTAGCCACCTGAACTTTGGTCATTAAATCGGCAACGGAAGATTCGGTAACGGCATCAATATTGGTAGCTCCATCAATTTTGCCGGCTGCCATCAAACAGGAAGTGTTCAAAATTACTTTAAATTCATCTCCGGAATAAAAACCGAGATCCCATTTTGTTCTTTTGGTAATGGTGGATTCTCCTGTACTCAAATCAATCCAAACCTGATTGGGTTCTGCTGCTCCACCAATTTCGGGATTTACAATAGCTCCTTCGGATGGTGCTACAGGTACAGGAGTTTCGTCATCCTTGAGACAGGACTGGAAAATGAGTACACTTAGAATGGAAAATGCTAAAAATATATTTTTCATTTCTGAGATTTTTTTAAAAATTATAAATAAGTCTGGCAAAATAACTTCTGCCATAGAAATAATTCTGAGTTGCTGTTGCGGTAGAATGTGCGCTGCCTGGCGATAAAGTGTTTACAAGGTCGGTTACATTAAAAATATTTTTAATCCCAGCTGCAATTTCAATATGATTATTGAAAAAAGGCTGGGACACGGTGAAATTCATCATGCTGTAATCGCCAATTTTTCCTACACGGAATGTTGCATTTCCCTGAACATCTTCTTCCATAATGATTTGTCGGTTTTTCCCGGAATATTTGTAAAATAGGGCGAATAGCGTTCCGAAATTCATTTTATAGCTGGCGGAAGCATTGACTTCCGGATAGAAAAAATAATCGTTTGGAGAAACTTCTCCTCTTGGCCCAATCAGTTCTTTTGAAATTCCCATTAAAGAAACGCCGGAATTAAAAAGAAAACTGTTTTTCTTATACTGGAAACCTCCGGAAAACAGATAGGAGCTGTAATTATTAAGATTAATATAGGTAAGCTGAAGCGGACTGAAATTAATGATGGTGGATTCAATTCGGTTTTTCACTTCAAGGTACATTGCCGAAGCACTGAAGGAAATATTTTCACTATCTTTCTTAGCATTAAAATCATAAAAAATCCCTGCGGAATAACCGGTTTCCGGATTCAAATTTTCATTTCCGCGAATATCGTGATTATTGTCCACCATAAAAGTGTAGAGTTCATCATAAGTTGGGAAACGGTTTGCGGAACCGGCAATGATTCTCAGATATGAATTTTTGGTCATATCCCATTTTCCGGTTAAAGAGAAATTATACTGCTCATCAAATTTATCACTCAACGCAAGACGAAATCCCGGACGAAGTGAAATTATAGGTGTAATTTGCCACTCTGCCGAAATAAAATTGGCATAATTGAATACTTTTTTCTTCAGATCTAATCCATTATTATTTCCTAATGCGTACGGGCTTGCAAAACCACTGGTATGATCGAGTTCGTAACCCAACTGAAAATTAAAAACAGAGTTGTTTAAGAAATTACTGAACATTCCTCTGGAATAATACACGGAAGTATCGTAATACTTTAATTTTTCTTTTCTTGAAACTTCCTGTCTTTCGGGAACATAGTATGTATAGTTCTGATATTCTCTGGTTTGGGTTTGATAGGAGAAATCTCCAGTATAGTTCACATGACCAAAATTGGTTTGAACATTCAGTTGATGCAACCATCTTTTTGTAAAATAATCGCGATCTACTGCGTAATATGTTTTGTTGCCGCCTTCAAAAGACTTTACCGTTATGAGCGGATTACGATAGTTAATTTCTTCATTTAAAAGATTAAGTTTATAGAAAATACTCGTTTTATTTTTGGTGTATTTTATAATCGCATTGCCATTCACCTGATCTTTGGGTTGCCATTCGTATCCTCTTTTTCCATCATTATTTTCATTGAAATACCGGTACCCGTTTTGTTTACCTTTGAATCCCTGAAAATCATTATGGTTGATATCTGCGGAAATATACCAGTTTTTGTCGATATTATAACCTAAATTCAGAGTCTGGATATGTCTTCCGTTTCCTTTTCTGTACCAATCATAATCTTTTCCTACGGTTTCTTCCTGTAAAAGAACGTTTCCGAAAAACTTTTTTGAAGAACTCTTTTTGGTGATGATGTTGATTACTCCTACTACGGCATTATTTCCATATTCCACCCCCATAGATCCTTTTACGATTTCAATTCTTTCAATATTATTGAGACTGATTTTGGTAAGATCCATTATATTTCCCAAACCCTGATCGTTTACCACAGGAATATTATCAATCAATACTTTTGTATACTCACCTCCCAATCCTAAAATATTTGCCTGCGAATCTCCCGAACCAGAATTGGGTACAATCATCATATTCAGATTCTGGTTGAGCACTTCGGCAACATTCGTAGCGGCCATATTTTTTATCTGTGCCTGATCGATTACTTCTACTTTATAAATGGATTTATCAATTGACTGTGGGCTAAACTGCCCTGTTACAACCACTTCATCGATATTTGTCTGGTTGATGGTATCTTTTTTTTGTGCAAAAGCAACATTCAAAACCAGAAAACTCAAAACGCTCATTGTTTTCTTATTCATCGAAAAAAATTTTGCCAAAGATAAATATTTATTTAGAATGATTAAAAATAATTGTGTTAGATTTGCAACATCTTAACTTTTCAAAATTGTATAAAATGAAAAAAATTCTATTATCCATTGCATTATTTGGTGTAACCAGTCTTTCTTTTGCTCAGGTAACAGCATTTAATCAAGATTTTGAGGGCTTTGCCACAGGTACACAGGCATCATGGCCCCAAGAAAACTGGTCAAGAGTTCAATCTGCTGCAGGTCCTTGGATTTATGCTTCGGGTACCACCAATAAATATATTCAGTATTATAGTATGTTTACGACCAACACTCCGGGGTATTTAATTTCTCCGGAAATTACAGCTAACGGACAACAGACCTTAACCTTTGTCGCACAAAAAACTACTGGTTCTGCAGCAAATGGAACTTTAGAAGTCGGTTTTGTGAATTCCTCTACAGATGTGTCTGTTTTTACACAAATTGGTGAAACAATAAACCTAAATGATACGTCAACTCCTTATTCTTTAAGTGTGCCGGCTTCCAGCCAGAAGTATATTGCTTTTAAACTTACAGGAAGCGCAGAACACACTGCTTTGCAATTGGATGATATAGTTCTCACGGATTCCGGTCTAGGTGTTATCAGTTCCAATAACCAAAAAAACATTTCACATGCACTTACTGCGGATGGAAATACATTGAAATTTGTTTCAACATCACCAGTGAAAACTGTCCAGATCTACGATGCCAGCGGTAAATTGGTGAAAAGTTCGACTGTTGTGGCAAACGAAACAAATGTAGCAAATCTTAAATCGGGGGTATACTTTATCGTTGCGGAAACCTTAAACGGAAAAACACTAAAATCTAATTTTGTAAAAAGATAATTCTTTTGACAAAGCAATAGATTGTATAAATCGAAAA
Source organism: Bergeyella sp. (assembly GCA_031987605.1). GTDB lineage: Bacteria > Bacteroidota > Bacteroidia > Flavobacteriales > Weeksellaceae > JAFAGO01. The sequence continues at coordinate 87,894 of DALZZF010000007.1, forward strand.
CTTCTCATCCGAGAAGTTTTTTTTATGATTAAAATCACATATTAGATTAAATTTATTTAGAACAATTATAAATTATATTTCTATATTTGCACAAAATCAAAATTAGATTATGAAAGCAAAAATACTTTTGGCCGGTTTACTTGCCTTTACTGTAAACCAGACTGTACTTTCCCAAACCGATGAATTGGGATACACTACAGTGAACCTTTCCACAGGACCCGCTTATCAGAACACTGTTTTCTTCGACTTTGCTACTGCTGCAACCGATTCAAGAACAGCCAATTCATGGGATGTAGCTTTTTACAGAAACAGCGCTTATTCCTTTGGATCAAGAGTGAATGATGCACAAAATGTTTTGGTATATGAAGCATCAAATAACCCAAGCAATTGGGATAATATCAACATTGCAGACCTTGGAACATGGGGAAGTCCACTCTATAATCCCGACCAAACCACCGCAATTGAGGATGGAGCTTTCGAACAAGGTTCCGCAACATACGGTTGGGGAGAATATAATCCGGTAACCCATCATGTAGAAGGAAAAGTTATTTTCGTAATGGCTTATCCTGATGGTTCTTATGTGAAGTTTATGATTACAGATTATTATGGTGGCTATACATTTAAATATTCCAAATGGGACGGATCTGCTTGGGGAGAAACCATCACAAAAACAGTTGCAAATGGAACCGATGCGGCTTTTTTTAACTACTTTTCTTTCAATACTAATGAGAAAGTAGAAAATTTTGAACCGAATAAAAACTGGGACTTGGTTTTCACAAGATATTTTACATTCTACAATAATATCATGATGTACAGACTTTCGGGAGCCATCCAGAATACCAACATCAAAGTGGCTAAAGTACAGCCAGAAACACAAGCAACCGCAAGCATTATACCTCCTGCTGAAAGTGCGTATTCAAGCAATATTACCACCATCGGTCATTCATGGAAACCAACTTCAGGCGTATATTCCGATGTGGTATATTATGTGAAAGAAGGAAACTCTTATTACAGAATGTATTTCATTGAAAACGGTGGAGCAACCACTGGAAATATGTATTTCAAATACAAAGACATCACTTCCCTTCTTGGTGTACAGAATGTTGGACAAAAAGCCAGCTTCGGGATCTATCCAAACCCAACCACAGCAGACAAAAATGTAACCATTTTGTTTGACATTAAAGAAAACGACGGAAGTAAAGGAAAAACCGAAATCTATGATCTGGCCGGTAAAAAAGTATTCGAAACTGCTTTAACCAATCAAGCAGGACTTTACAAACAGGAAGTAAACCTAAGCAAATTGTCTTCCGGTGTATATGTAGTAAAAATCACATACGGCGGCGTTACCGAAACCAAAAAACTAATCGTAAAATAAAGAATTAATCGCGATTCTTTACAGAACAATTACAAATAAATTTCCCTTTCAGCAGAAAACTGAAAGGGTTTTTTATGCTAAATCCTTATCTTTGCACTCGTGAAATTCAAGGTTCAAGACACTGAACCTTAATCAAGAACTTTAAAATACTATTATGTTCCGTACCAAAACCAACGGCGAACTTACGCTCAGTAATCTTAATGAAGAAGTTACCCTTTCCGGATGGGTGCAAACCATTCGCGACAAAGGATTTATGATCTGGATCGATCTGCGAGACCGCTACGGAATTACCCAATTGGTTTTTGATGAAGACCGCTCTTCAAAAGAATTATTGGAACAGGCAAAAAAATTAGGCCGCGAATTTGTGATTCAGGTAAAAGGAACCGTAATAGAACGAACTTCCAAAAACCCGAAAATCCCAACCGGAGACATCGAAATTCTCGTTACAGAACTTACCATTCTGAACGAATCACTCCTTCCTCCATTTACCATCGAAGATGAAACCGACGGTGGAGAAGAACTCAGAATGAAATACCGCTATCTCGACATCCGCAGAAATCCTGTAAAAGAGAAGTTGATTTTCCGCCACAAAATGGCACAAAAAGTTAGAAATTACCTTTCCGAAAAAGACTTTATAGAAATTGAAACTCCGGTTCTGATTAAGTCCACACCGGAAGGCGCAAGAGATTTTGTAGTTCCGAGCAGAATGAATCCGGGGCAGTTTTACGCCCTTCCACAATCGCCACAAACTTTCAAACAATTATTAATGGTAGCCGGAATGGATCGCTATTTTCAGATTGTGAAATGTTTCCGGGATGAAGATTTACGTGCTGACAGACAACCGGAATTCACTCAGATCGACTGCGAAATGTCTTTTGTAGAACAAGAAGATGTGCTGGAAGTTTTTGAAGGGCTTGCCAAGCATTTGCTGAAAGACATCACCGGAAAAGATTTTGATAAATTCCCGAGAATGACCTTCGACGAAGCCATGAAAACCTACGGAAACGACAAACCAGACATCCGCTTCGGAATGAAATTCGTAGAACTGAACGAACTTGTAAAAGGAAAAGATTTCAAAATTTTTGATGATGCCGAACTCGTAGTCGGAATCAATGTGGAAGGTTGTGCAGAATATACCAGAAAACAAATTGACGCTTTGATCGATTGGGTGAAACGTCCTCAAATCGGTGCTTCGGGAATGGTTTGGATTAAATATCAAAATGATGGCATTCTGACCTCATCCGTCAATAAATTTTACGCTGAAGAAGATTTGAAGAAAATTGCAGAAAAATTCAATGCAAAACCAGGTGATCTTATGCTCGTGATGAGTGGAGAAGCCAACAAAGTAAGAACGCAGCTTTCTGCCCTGAGAATGGAATTGGGCAATCAGTTAGGTTTAAGAAAAGGAAACGAATTTGCGCCACTTTGGGTGGTCGATTTTCCACTTTTGGAATGGGATGAAGAAACCGGAAGATACCATGCAATGCACCACCCATTCACTTCGCCAAAACCGGAAGATATTCCGCTGTTAACCACCGATCCCGGAAAAGCCAGAGCCAACGCTTATGATATGGTGCTGAACGGAAACGAAATCGGCGGTGGTTCCGTAAGAATTTACAACAAAGAACTGCAAAGTACCATGTTTGATCTGCTGGGATTCACCAAAGAAGATGCCGAAGCACAGTTTGGATTTTTGATGAACGCCTTTAAATACGGAGCTCCGCCACATGCAGGTTTGGCATTTGGTTTCGACCGTTTTGTGGCCATTCTTGATGGCAATGAAGTAATCCGTGATTATATTGCATTCCCGAAAAACAACTCCGGAAGAGATGTAATGATTGATGCACCTTCGCCGATTCATCAGGATCAGTTGGATGAACTGGAATTGAAATTGAATCTGAAGTAAGTTTAAAAAATTAAAATCCTGAAAGGATTTAACAACAATAGCCCCGAATTTTATTCGGGGCTATTGCGTATTAAGAATTGAACCCTTTTAAGGGTTCAACAAATTGGTGATTCTTTTTTCCACGCGTTTCACACGTGGTTATTGATGTTGAAGCCTTTCAGGCTTCTGCTATTGCGTGCCTAATAAGTCTGTTTTGGATTTCGATTAATTGGGAAATTTGTTCCTGATTATTTGCTACGCTTTTTAATAATTCCTCGGGAAAACTATTGAAAACACCAATGTTATGATCTAAAACAACACTGAGATTAGTCTCAACATCATCAAAATTCAAAGTTGATGTTTTTAAGAAGGGCGAAACTGGCTCATGAAAAAAGAAGCCGTTTTTGAATTATATTGAAAACCCGGATTCTGAAAAAATAAAACAGATTCTGAAATCGAAAGTTTCAGGATTTTTTACGGCAATTTCGCCACTAAAAATTCAGGAGACCATTTTAGAATCCAATAAATGATTTTCCATTTCCAATTGGGAACAATTACAAAAGAATTTCCGGCATTTACGATGAACTTTGCCACATAATCCGGCTGCATAATAAGGTTTTTATTGAGTTCCAATCCATCATTGATTTTGGTATCAATATAACCGATAACCAAAGCATTTACAACAATTTTCCGGGAAGAAAGTTCCTGCCGAAGTCCTGCTAAATATTGCGTAAATGCGGATTTTGTACTTCCATAAATAAAATTTGATTTTCTGCCGCGAACTCCGGAAAGTGAGGACAAACCGATAATTCTCTCAAGTTTAGGATGGTGTATATCCGAAGCAATGATATTCAAAATCGAAACGGCACCTGCATAGTTCACCTTCATCATTTTAAACGCTTCCTCAAAATTTGAAAATGCATCTTTATTCTGAACCAAAAAACCAGCTGCATACACCACAATATAGGGTTTTTCAGGAAGTTCATCATAAAATTTTCGGTGGGAACTGAAATCCTCAGTATCAAAAAACAGAGGTTGGAATTGATCTTCACTCAAATCATTCTGAGCTCCGAATTCCTTTAACTGATTTACATTTCTGGAAGCCGCATATACCCGAAAACTTTTCCGGATATACAAAAGTATCGCCTGCTTTGCAACATCGGAATTTGCCCCGAGAACTAAAACTGTTTTTCCACCCATCTTCTGCAAAGATAAAAGGTATATTTAAAAATGGATTAAGAGGATGTTTAAAATTTCGGTAAAATTTTGAACATAACCATAGAAAATCATCATTGCTAAATTTACACATCATCTAAGAATAAAACAGAAGCACTGCAAATTGATAAAACTCATTCACTAAAAATTACAATGAAATAAATAATGACGTAAATTTGTGCTACTTCAAAAAAAATAAGACAGATATGTTCGATTGGTTACACACATTACTGATGCCTTCAGAAAATCCAAGCATTGGTCAGTCCCTTATTACCATTATGCTTGCCATTGGATCAGGAATATTTTTTGGCCGTTTAAAATTGGGGAAAATTACATTCGGGGTTTCAGCGGTAATGTTTACCGGACTAATTTTGGGACATTTCGGTTATCGGATTAACGATCATATTCTGGATTTTATCCGGGATTTCGGGTTAATTCTTTTTGTGTACGGAATCGGGCTTCAAGTTGGGCCTTCTTTCTTCTCTTCTTTCCGGAATGAAGGTTTAAAATTTAATATCCTTGCGGTTTCCACTGTGCTTTTGGGCGGGGTAATTGCGATTGTTCTCTTTAATACAACCGGACTCAGCATTGAAAATCTTGTGGGAATCATGAGTGGTTCCGTTACCAATACGCCGGGATTGGGAGCGGCAAAAAATACCATTGAAGAATTAAGTGCTCAGTTTCCGAACAAAATATTCGACGATCCTACTGTTGGTTATGCCATTACTTATCCTCTTGGAGTTTTTGGAATTATTGGAACGATTATCCTTGCCAAAACACTGATGAGAATTGATCCTGATGAGGAAATGCGCAAATTCAGAAAAAAGAAAATCAATATGGAAGAGCCCTTGATTCATAAGAAAATGAGGGTAACCAATCCTGAATATTTCGGAAAATCTCTTCATAATATTCTGAAAGAACTGAATCTTCAGATTGTAATTTCAAGGCTGAAACACAGCGGAAGTGAAGCGGTAAAATCTCCAACCATGGATACCGAACTTCAGGATCGTGATGTACTGATGATTGTAGGTCACGAAAACGACATCGATCAGTTTATTGCTAAAGTAGGCCGTCCTTCCACTGATTTATTTATTGAATCCGACTCGGATATCCGTAAGAAAAATCTTTTTGTTACCAAACCTTCAGCGGTACATAAAAAACTTTCAGAACTGGATCTTTACAACACCTATGACTTAAAAGTGACGCGTGTTTTTCGTGCCGGCAGAGAAATTATTCCGCGCCCTTCTCTCGAACTTTTTTATGGAGATAAAATCCGCGTAATCGGTTCAAAAGAAGGTATTGAAGAAGCCGAAGCCATTATCGGAAATCAGGAAAAGAAAATGCTGGAACCGGATTTCCTTTCACTTTTTGCCGGGCTTTTGCTGGGGATTATTTTAGGGTCAATTCCAATTATTATTCCAGGGCTTCCTATTCCTGTAAAATTGGGATTTGCAGCCGGTCCACTAATTGTAGCACTGTTGATTTCCAGATATGGCGGGATTTCTTTTATTCATTCCTACATCAACAATGGTGCAATTTATTTTATGAAAGATCTGGGAATTTGTTTGTTTTTTGCGGCAGTTGGCGTGCATGCAGGCGAAGGCTTTTACGAAAACTTCATTAAATACAACGGTTGGACATTTCTGCTTTACGGTTCTGCAATTACTTTTATTCCTCTGATTATCATGCTTATTGTAGGGAAATTCTTCATGAAAATCAATTTCCTTCAACTGGCAGGAATTATGAGCGGAAGTTATACCGATCCGGCAGCCTTGTCTTTCAGCACCAATTATCTGGACAGTGATATTCCGATTCAGAGTTATGCACAGGTATATCCTCTGGTTACGATTTTCCGGATATTTGTGGCGAGTTTACTGGTTTTAGTATTCGCATAAAAAAAGAAAGTTTTCAATAATTAATAGATAAATCCGGATTCTTGATAAATCCGGATTTTTTATTTTGTTCATGTTTAAGCCATTATTCTCTAACCAACGGCATTGTAGAGCAACGCAAAAGTCCGCCCATTTTGGAAATTTCCCGATACGGAATTTCTTCAACTGTAATTCCCCATTCGTTTCGGAGATGATGATTGAGTCGGGTAAATGCCAAATCTGAAACCACTACTTCCGGCGAAATGGAAAAAATATTGGGAACCATCTCGAACATTTCTTCATCATTCACATGAAAACAGTTTTCATCCCCGAAAATATCCAGAAGAAGATGGTAATCGCTTTCTTCCACAAATCCGTTTTTGTAAAGAATGCACTTGTCTTTCCCAACAGGATTAAAGGTACAGTCCAAATGCAAAACTCCTTTGTACGGTTCGGTATCGTTCTTTTTTAAATCAAAATCGATAATTCGTTTTTTAGGAAAATATTCTTTCAGAATTTCTATGGCGTATTCGTTCGTTCTGGCGGTTTTGAAATTTCTGTAATCTTCGTTGTAACAGGTTCCGATAAAAAGAAAATCGTTCCACACTATTACATCACCACCTTCGATATGGGCGGATTCGGGAAGGTTGATGATTTTCCGCCATTCAATTTTTTCAAATATTTTCCGGTAGGCATCCTGTTCATCGGCGCGGTCTTTAATCACATTTGAAATAATCATTTTATCCTCAATCACAAATCCTACATCTCTTGAAAATACCTGATTATAATCCTGAATGATTTCGGGACGTAAAACGTGAACTCCGTATTTTTTTAAAACCGATTCGAATGCATCCATTTCCGCAGAAATATGATTTTCATGAGGATAAATTCCTTTGCTGATGGAATCATACGATTTGGCATCGTAACTTTCATCAAGTTCAGGAACTTTTCCCATTGATTTTGGTTGACCAAGAACTACCGATTTCAATGTGCCGGTTTCGTTTCTGATATTGAGTTTCATATAGAGTTTTAGGACTGAAGCAAATATAAACAATCGGTTCTGGAGTAAGAAATATCTCGGGGAAATCCCTAAAATTCAGAAATGAATGAGAATCGCTTCCAATTCCCACAAATGTTATATCTACATTCATCAAGTGTTTCAGAATTTTTATCTACAAAAAAACCTCCCGATTGGGAGGTTTAAATTATTTTAAAAGAATTATCTGTTTTCTATAGGAACATAATCTCTTTTCGGTGCACCCTGATAAACCTGGCGCGGTCTTCCGATTGGATCTCCTTTCAGTCTCATTTCTTTCCATTGAGAAATCCATCCCGGCAATCTTCCCAATGCAAACATTACGGTGAACATTTCGGTTGGGATTCCCAGTGCTCTGTAAATAATTCCGGAATAGAAGTCTACATTCGGATAGAGTTTACGTTCTACGAAATAATCGTCTTCCAGTGCCACTCTTTCTAGCTGAAGCGCAATATCCAGAGTTTTATCGTGCACGCCTAATTTATTGAAAATATCGTCGGCTGCTTTTTTGATGATTCTGGCACGCGGATCAAAGTTCTTGTATACTCTGTGCCCGAATCCCATTAAACGGAAATTATCTTCTTTATCTTTTGCTTTTTTCACATATTTTTCAACATCACCTCCGTCATTATTAATCATTTCAAGCATTTCGATTACGGCTTGATTGGCATCACCGTGAAGTGGTCCCCAAAGTGCGGAAACACCTGCAGAAATTGAAGCAAAAAGACCGGTATGTGCAGATCCCACCATTCTTACGGTGGAAGTGGAACAGTTCTGCTCGTGATCGGCATGTAAAATTAAAAGTTTATCCAAGGCTTCAACGACAATTGGATCCATCTCAAATTTTGGATTGTTGTGCATTCTAAACGTCATGTAATAGAAATTTTCAACATAATTGAGACCATTATCTCCGTGGTTAAGCGAAAATCCTTTTAATTTTCTGTAAGTCCATGAACACAGATGGGCAAATTTTGCGATAAGCATTTCTGCGGCATGATCCAGATCTTCTCTATTTTTTATATCAACGGCTTTCGGATTAAAAGCAGTAAGCGCTGAAGTTAATGTTGATAAAACTCCCATAGGGTGAGCAGAACGAGGGAAAACGTCCAGAATCTTTTTCATTTCCTCTGCTACCCAATTATAGTTCTTAATATTGTTTTCGAACTGCACAAACTGGTCTTTTGTAGGAAGCTCACCTTGAAGCAACAAATACATAACCTCAGTAAAATTAGATTTTTCTGCAATCTGTTCGATAGGATAACCTCTGTAGAACAATTCGCCTTTATCTCCGTCAAGATAAGTAACCTCGCTAATCGTAGCTCCGGTATTTTTATACCCCAGGTCAAGCGTGATTAATCCTGTTTGGTCTCTCAGTTTGGAAATATCAATTCCGCGATCTCCAAGAGTGCTTTCTACAATCGGATAATCATACGATTTCCCATCATAGTTCAATACTACTTTATTGTCTGACATTTGTTTGAATTTTATTTGATAAATATAAGGAAAACACGCGGAATTTCAAATGTGATTTTTATTATTTTAACATTTATATAATCTATTGTCTAAATTTGTGTAAACGCCGTTTTTTTCGCAACAATTTTCTTTTATAAAACCATCTGATTTTCAGCATAAAAATAAAAAAGCACCTGAACAAAAAATTCAGATGCTTTGCATATTATTTATCTTTCTGATTATCTTTTGATTCTGAAAGCGTCAAGACCTGGGAAAACGGCTGTTTCTCCCAATGCTTCTTCGATTCTCAAGAGTTGGTTGTATTTTGCCATTCTGTCGGAACGGGAAGCTGAACCTGTTTTAATCTGCCCACAATTGCAAGCAACCGCTAAATCTGCGATGGTAGAATCTTCAGTTTCTCCAGATCTGTGAGACATTACAGATGTATATCTATTGGTTTGAGCCAACTGTACAGCATCCAAAGTTTCAGATAGTGAACCGATCTGGTTTACTTTCACCAAGATTGAATTGGCAACGCCTTTTTCAATACCGGTTTCCAGTCTTTCCACATTGGTTACGAATAAATCGTCTCCTACCAACTGTACTTTATCTCCGATTTTATCGGTAAGTAATTTCCATCCTTCCCAATCGTCTTCCTGCATTCCATCTTCGATAGAAATAATCGGATATTTTGATACCAATTCCGCAAGATAAGATACCTGTTCTTCTCTTGAGCGGTGTGCGCCTTTATCACCTTCAAATTTTCTATAATCGTATGTTCCGTCTTTGTAGAATTCGGATGATGCGCAATCCAATGCAAGCATGAAATCATCACCAGGTTTGTAACCGGCTTGTTCGATTGCTTTCAGTAAAGTATCCAATGCATCTTCAGTTCCGTCAAAAGTTGGTGCAAAACCTCCTTCATCTCCCACTGCAGTTGAAAGCCCTCTTTTCTTAAGGATTGCTTTCAGATTATGGAATACTTCAGTTCCTTTTCTAAGTGCATGAGAGAAAGAATCTGCTTTTACCGGCATAATCATAAATTCCTGAAACGCAATAGGAGCATCAGAGTGGGATCCTCCATTGATTACATTCATCATCGGAACAGGAAGTGTATTTGCATTTACACCACCTACATATTTATATAGCGGCATTCTTAATTCAGTTGCAGCTGCTTTCGCAACAGCAAGTGAAACGCCAAGAATAGCATTTGCTCCTAATTTTCCTTTATTGGAAGTTCCGTCAAGATCGATCATCACACGGTCGATCAGATTCTGTTCGAAAACGGGAAGTCCAACAATTTCCGGAGCGATTATTTCTCTTACATTTTCAACAGCCTTCGTTACTCCTCTTCCTAAAAATTCTGAACCTCCATCACGAAGTTCTACAGCCTCATGTTCACCGGTTGAAGCTCCTGAAGGAACAGCAGCACGGCCCATGGCTCCACTTTCTGTAAAAACGTCAACTTCTACGGTTGGATTACCTCTGGAATCCAAAATTTGTCTTGCTTCAATGTAAGAAATGTAACTCATAATTGTTTTATTTTTTTGCTCCACAAAGGTACTAAATTCCGCTAAGTATAATGTGCATCATAGTATTATTTTTCCTTAACAGAACAAATATCATCCCGCAGCCAATGCAAACATTCCTGAATGGTTTTGAAATTCAATTCTTCCGGCACAAGATTCGGTATGATCTCAATTTTTCGGATCAGATAATCGGGCTGTTTCTGAAGACCAACAATCAAGATTACCTTATCCCGTTTGGCAAGATCAATAATGATGTCCTCCAGAGAATACAATCCGCTTTGATCCACATAAGGCACTTTATCCATCCTCAGAATCACATATTTTGCTCGATCCGGAATATGCGTATAGAGTTGCTGCAAATCATTGGTATACCCGAAAAATAAAGGTCCTTCCAAACGTTTGATATAAATATTATGCGCAATGTCATCCGAAATTCCTCTTTCATCTTCTTGCCATGTAAAATCTTCGATCTGATCCAGTGGTAAAACCTGAGATTTCTTGGTATTGATATCTCCCATTTTTTTCATAAAAATTAATGCTGAGATCACCAATCCAACGCCGACTGCAATTACAAGATCTACAAAAACGGTGAGCAGCATTACGACAATCATTACCACTACATCCCAGATGGGCATTTTTTTGATGGCTTTCAATCCGCGGTAATCGAAAATTCCGATTCCTACGGTAATCAAAACTCCAGCTAAAACTGCAGAAGGGATTTTAGAGGCAATCGGTGCAAAAAACAGCAGAATGCTCAATAAAAGCAAAGAGGCAAAAATTCCTGAAAGCCGGGTTCGTGCTCCCGAATCATAATTCAGCAATGTACGGATGGTTGCACTTGATCCCGGAATTCCACCGAAAAACGCCGCCATACTATTCCCGATCCCTTGAGAAACCAATTCCTGACTGCTGTTATGCTGTTCTTTTTCTTTGGTATCAATAATTACAGAAGTAAGAAGTGAATCGATTGAACCCAGCATCGCTAATGAAATCGCTGCCATGATAAACGGTTTTATGGCATCAAAACTGAATCCGGTAAAAATTTCAAAATGGGGAATGGGGAATCCTTGTGGAATTTCCTGAATCCGGTAAAGATCAAAATTAAAATAAATGGCAATGAAAGAAACCAGCACTAAAGCAACCAAAGTAGAAGGAATGGTGGAAGTAATGGTTTTGAGGATTTTCAGGGGTTTAATATTTCCGGGAATGAATTGAATCCCGTATTTGAAACCATAAATCACCATAACAGTTCCCAGTACAAAAGCAAATTCCAAAAAGTTGATGTTTTTAATTCCTCTTCCTAAATTTTTCAGAATTCCTTCAGGTGATTTTACCTGCATCGTGGAAACCGTTTTGGCTTCGGCGGTAATTTCGTCCTTGGAAATGCTTTTTACCTCATTTATTTTTTCTTCAATCAAAGCAACATCATCCAGTTTAAAAGATTTGTCGGAACTGATGGTCTGGAATTTTTTTGCCATGATATTGCTTTCCGCAACGATCATATTTTTCTCCACGAGTTCCTTGTCGTTGCTCGCTACATATCCTAACAACGGAAAAATCTGCCCCATTAAAATAATAATGGCAATTCCGTTCATAAATCCTGAAATTACAGGATAAGGTATATATTTAATGTATTTTCCCACGCCGATAATTCCGAGTATTACCTGAAAAACTCCGGCTAAAAAGAACACCATCAATATGGACGGCATTGCCTGACCCAGATTTCCGTTGAATGCCTGCACAATTTCCGAAACCACCACCACACTTACTGCGGTCATGGGCGCAGTTGGACCACTGATCTGCATTTGGGTAGAGCAAAATAAAGAGGAGAAAAACCCAATCGCAATAGCTCCAAATAAACCTGCAGCGGCACCTAAACCAGATTGTTCACCAAAAGCTAACGCTAATGGTAATGCTACAATTCCGGCTGTAATACCTCCGAAAAAGTCGCCTTTAATATTCTTAAAAGTGAAATAATTTTTGAACATATAATAGTATGATGAAATTTATAGTGGTATAAAGTTATAGATAAAATTAAACAAATCCAAATTTATCATAGGTTTTATGAATAATATCAGCGCTGATATTTCCCTTTGCTGTAAGAATATAAAATTGTAATTTTAAGATTCTAAAACAATGTTGTCCGATAAAAAAATTAAATAAATCGAAAAACGCAATATTAATAGGATAAATAAACAGGTCGCTCCTCTGGAGCTTTGTTTTCATTGGCTGATTTTTTTCTATTACCAGTATACCGAGCTCCATAGGAGCAAATTGCTAATAGGAATAGTCGTTCCCATAATTAGAGCTCCGTAGGAGCGACCTGTTCATTGTATTACTAATTTTTATCGGACAACGAAGATTCTAAAATTTAAAAAATGAAAAGATACATTATTTTGCCCCTTGCTTTTTTAGTATTGGCGGGCTGTAAGAAAAATACGGAAGGAAATAAAAATGTAATTTCCGGTGAACCAAAAATTGAAGAAAAGGAAGAAAGTGCAATCTATAAAGGTTTACAAAACAGTGTGGCAAAAGTAACTTTTACGGAATCTGAAAAGGGAAATACCGCAACCATTCAGGCCAATGGTAAAAAATTTATTTTAGATAAGAAGTCGGATATTCTGTATGAAAGAAACGGAATCCGCGCCGAACTGAAAGGTGATTCGCTGTATATTATTCAGGATGATAATATTATTCCATTGAAAAAGGCCTTCTAAACATATAATGAATGTTCGTTTTTGTTAAAATGTGTTGAGATTCCTGCGAAATGACAAATGTTGTGTGTAAAGGTTGCTACATATTTATTCATTAATTTGTAGAAAAGATCATGTCCCTCAATTGATTTTTTAAGAATATTAAAATAAGGCATATCAATCTTTATTTTTATGACCTTGATGAGATCATATTTTTATAGAAATTCATAATGGTTCGATGGAATTCGACCCCTTCGGGGTCGAACAATTCAACAAAAATTATGATTCTATAAAAATTTGAATCCTTCGGATTCTTATCATCATGATTAACCAATATTTTTACATATTCCTCAGATTTTGTGCATCTCATACTTAATAATATAAAAAAAGAAAAAAGTCACTCCGAAAAAGAGTGACTTTACTATTTAATTTATATTGAAAAAATCGGGGTTTATTCCTCTGTTTTTTCTTCTGCAGCAGTATCCGCTTTTGGCTCTTCAGCTTTGGCTTCTTCTTTTACATTTGTAATATCTGCAACAGCTTCAGTTTTTTTTGCGGCAGGTCTTCTGCTTCTTCTGGTTGCTTTTTTCTCTTCAGCATTTGGATTGTAAAGCTCGTTGAAATCTACCAACTCGATAAGTGCAGTATCAGCAGCATCTCCAGGACGGAATCCTGTTTTGATGATTCTGGTATATCCTCCGTTTCTTTCAGCGATTTTAGGGGCTACAGTTCTGAAAAGTTCTGTAACAGCCTCTTTGCTCTGAAGGTAAGAGAAAACTGTTCTTCTGTTGTGGGTAGTATCTTCTTTAGCTTTGGTTAAGATAGGTTCAACATACACTCTTAAAGCTTTTGCTTTGGCAACTGTAGTGTTGATTCTTTTATGCTCGATAAGAGAACAAGCCATATTAGAAAGCAATGCGCTTCTGTGTGAAGCTGTTCTTCCTAAGTGATTGAATTTTTTACCGTGTCTCATTGTTAATTATTTATCAGCGTCAAGTTTATATTTTGCTACGTCGAAACCGAAGTTAAGACCTTTAGAGTGCACTAATTCTTCAAGTTCAGTTAAGGATTTTTTACCAAAGTTTCTGAACTTCATTAAATCAGATTTACTGTAAGAAACCAATTCTCCAAGAGTTTCAACTTCTGCAGCTTTCAGGCAGTTCAGGGCTCTTACGGAAAGATCCATATCTGCGAGTTTAGATTTCAGAAGTTGTCTTGTATGAAGGGTTTCTTCATCATACTGGATTGAGGCTTTCACAGCTTCAGTTTCCAATGTAATTCTTTCATCGGAGAACAGCATGAAGTGATAGATCAAAATTTTAGAAGCTTCGGTTAAAGCGTTCTGTGGAGAGATTGATCCATCGGTCTCAATATCCAATATCAATTTTTCGTAATCTGTTTTTTGCTCTACACGGTAATTTTCAACAGCGTACTGAACTTTTTTGATCGGGGTGTAGATGGAATCTATTGCAATGGTTCCTACAGGAGCATTCACAGATTTGTTTTGTTCGGAAGGAACATATCCTCTACCCTTTTCAATATTAAATGTAATCTCGAAGTTTACATCTTTGTTCAAGTTGCAGATGACCAATTCCGGATTCAGTACTTCGAATCCAGCGATTGATTTTCCAAGATCTCCGGCGGTAATTACATTTTGTTTTGAAATTTTTGCTGTTACCTGCTCAGAAGCCTGATTTTCGGCTTTAGCTTTCAATCTAAGCTGCTTAAGGTTCAGAATGATTTCAGTAACATCTTCGATTACTCCCGGAATTGTTGAAAATTCGTGCTCTACACCTTCAATTTTGATAGACGTAATAGCATATCCTTCAAGAGAAGAGAGCAATACTCTTCTTAAAGCATTACCGATAGTAAGACCAAAACCTGGTTCAAGTGGTCTGAATTCGAACTGACCTTTGAACTCATCAGAGTTTAAAAGAATTACTTTATCGGGTTTTATGAATTGTAAAATTGCCATATTTTTGGTTGGGTTGAGCAAAAATTTATTAAAATTATTTAGAGTAGAGTTCGACGATCAGGTTTTCTTTGATGTCTTCAGGAATCTGAATTCTTTCCGGAGCACCAATGAAAGTTCCTTGTTTTTTCTCGTCGTTGAACTGCAACCACTCATAATTTGCTTTAGAAGCAAGTGCATCTGTAACCACTTCCAAAGATTTGGATTTTTCTCTTACAGCGATTACATCACCTGCTTTTACAGTATAGGAAGGAATGTTCAAAATTTCTCCGTTTACGGTAATGTGTCTGTGAGAAACCAACTGTCTTGCAGCTGCTCTTGTTTTTGCAAATCCGAATCTGAATACTACGTTGTCCAATCTGGATTCACAAAGTTGAAGCAATACTTCACCAGTTACCCCTTTTGCTCTGGTTGCTTTATCATAAAGATTAGCGAACTGTCTTTCCAGGATTCCGTAAGTATATTTTGCTTTTTGCTTTTCAGCAAGCTGAACTGCATATTCGGATTTTTTCGCACCTCTTCTTTTGTTTGGTCCGTGTTGTCCTGGTGGTTGGTTTTTTCTTCTTTCGAAGTTTTTATCACTTCCATAGATTGCAGCACCAAACTTTCTGGCAATCTTTGTTTTTGGTCCAATATATCTAGCCATATTTTTAGGATTTAAAGTTTAAGGTTTAACGTAAAAACATTGAATTTTAAACGTTGAACATTGAACTCAATTATACTCTTCTTCTTTTTGGTGGTCTACATCCGTTGTGTGGCATTGGAGTCACGTCAACGATTTCACTAACTTCAATCCCGGAGTTGTGGATGGTTCTGATGGCAGATTCTCTACCTGCACCCGGACCTTTCACAAACACCTTTACTCTTCTCAATCCGGCTTCGTGTGCTACGGAAGCACAGTTTTCTGCAGCCATTTGAGCAGCGAAAGGAGTATTTTTCTTGGAACCTCTAAATCCCATCTTTCCGGCTGAAGCCCATGAAATGACTTCTCCGTTTTTATTGGTCAAAGAAATGATAATATTATTGAAAGACGCTTGGATGTGAGCTTCTCCAATCGCCTCAACTTTTACTTTTCTCTTTTTAACAGCTTTTGTTTGTTTTGCCATAATTCCTAACGATTATTTACTTGCTTTTTTCTTGTTAGCAACAGTTTTTCTTCTTCCTTTACGGGTTCTAGAATTGTTTTTCGTTCTTTGGCCTCTTAAAGGTAATCCCAGTCTGTGACGTATTCCTCGTTGGCATCCTATGTCCATCAATCTCTTGATGTTCAATTGCACTTCAGAACGCAATTCTCCTTCTACTTTAATGTTTTCGGAGATATAGTTTCTGATGGCAGCCAATTCATCGTCATTCCATTCGTTGACTTTCTTGTCTTCGCTGATACCGGCTGCTTTCAGGATTTCAGAAGCTGTACTTCTTCCGATTCCGTAGATGTAAGTAAGACCGATAACACCTCTTTTGTTTTTTGGTAAATCAATACCTGCAATTCTCGCCATAATTTAATTTTAGCCTTGTCTTTGTTTAAATTTTGGGTTCTTCTTGTTGATTACAAACAGAACGCCTTTACGACGAACGATCTTGCAATCAGCACTTCTTTTTTTGATTGATGCTCTAACTTTCATTTGTTCAATGTTATATTTTTCCGGTATAATGGAATTGCAGTAATTCCATTATATCCGTTTTATTAATATCTGAATGTTATTCTTCCTTTGGTTAAATCATAAGGGGACATTTCCAGCCTTACTTTATCACCCGGAAGAAGTTTGATGTAATGCATTCTCATCTTTCCGGAAATATGAGCGATAAGGATATGCCCATTTTCCAATTCTACACGAAACATGGCGTTTGAAAGTGCTTCCACGATCACGCCATCTTGTTCAATATGTTTCTGTTTTGCCATATATTATATTCCGGTGCTTCTGGACAATTTCGATTGCATAAGGCCATCATAGTGATGATTCAGCAAGTATGTGTTGATTTGCTGAACGGTATCCAAGATAACTCCAACCATAATTAACAGTGATGTACCCCCGAAAAACAGGGCAAATCTGTCCGTCTGCACAAAGCCTCCGTGCACTATTGCCGGAAGGACTGCAAAGATAGCTAAAAATATTGAACCCGGCAAGGTAATTTTTGACAGGATATCGTCAAGATAATCAGCGGTTTCTTTCCCAGGTCTTACCTTTGGAATTAACCCTCCGTTGCGTTTCAAATCGTCTGCCATTTGATTCACGGGAATCGTAATGGCGGTATAGAAGAAGGAGAAAATAATAATCAGCAATCCAAACAGTACGTTATACTGCCAGCTGAAAACATTTTTGAATCCTGCCAAGAACGTGTTAGACTCATCAATATTGGTTAACAATCCCGGTACAAACATGAGTGCCTGTGCAAAGATAATTGGCATTACCCCTGCTGCATTTACTTTCAATGGAATCCATTGTCTTGCTCCCTGCATCAAATTTCTGTTTACACCACCTCTGGCTTGTGCTCTGCTTACATACTGAATTGGAATTTTTCTTACCGCTACGGATAGAATAATGGCCAACAGTACGACCAACATCCAGAATAATACTTCAATCAGAATCATGATTCCTCCCATTCCTCCTTTACCGGTTTGTGTGGTAAATTCCTGAATAAATGCTGCGGGAAGATCAGCAAGGATTCCTACCATAATCAAAATGGAGATCCCGTTTCCGATTCCTTTGTCTGTAATTTTTTCACCAAGCCACATTGCGAATACTGATCCTGCTACGAGAATTACAATACTCGGCAACCAGAACATTACGGAGTTTGGCTCTACATAATAAGCCTGACCGAACTGTGCGTATGGTAAAAACATCTGGGTAATGGAGGTAAGGTAAGAAGGTGCCTGAACCAAACAAACCGCGATGGTTAACCATCTTGTAATTTGGTTAAGGGTATTTCTACCACTTTCTCCATCTTTCTGAAGTTTTTGCAGATACGGAACTGCCATTCCCATCAACTGCACAATAATGGAGGCAGAGATGTAAGGCATAATTCCGAGTGCCATAATGGAGGCTCGGCTGAATGCTCCCCCTGTAAAAGAGGAAAGCAAACCAAGAAGTCCTGCTCCTTGTTTGCTGCCACCTTGGTTTTGATATTGTTCCAATAAACTTCCCACTTCTGCCATATTGATGGCAGGCAGGGAAATATATGATGCGAATCTATACACGAGAACTAAACCTAAAGTATATAGGATCTTCTCTCTTAATTCTTTAAGACTCCAAATGTTTTTTAGGGTTTGTATAAATCCTTTCATTAATGATCGTATTATAGAGTAATTGCTTTACCTCCTGCTTTTGAAATTAATTCTTCAGCGGATTTTGTGAATTTATGTGCAGAGATGGAAACGTTTGATTTCAATTCTCCTCTTCCTAAAATTTTCACAAATTCGTTTTTAGTTGCCAAACCGTTTTCTACCAAAATTTCTTTGGTGATGTCTCCTTTGATTCCTTTGGTATCAATAAGAGTCTGGATGGTATCTAAATTAATTCCTCTGAATTCTTTTCTGTTCACATTATTGAAACCGAATTTTGGAAGTCTTCTTTGCAAAGGCATCTGTCCACCTTCAAAACCGATTTTCTGGGAATATCCGGATCTTGATTTCTGACCTTTATGTCCTTTTGTGGAAGTACCGCCTTTTCCGCTTCCCTGTCCTCTACCAATTCTTTTGGAATTGTGTGTAGCACCACTTGCAGGTTTTATATTGTTTAAATTCATTTTGTTTTAGATTTGAGATTTAAAGATTTAAAGATTTGAGATTTGAGATTCTGGATATAAGAGTCTAGAATCTCGTGTCTCGTATCTCGTGTCTATATTCTATTTTTGAACTTCAACTAAATGACCCACTGCTGCTACCATTCCTAAGATAGATGGTGTTGCTTCGTGTTCTACAACTTGGTGAAGTTTTTTAAGTCCTAATGCTTCAAGCGTTCTTTTTTGGGTTTTTGTTCTCCCAATAGCGCTCTTAATTTGTTTTACTTTAATTGTTGCCATTGTTTGAATATATATTAACCGTTAAACACTTTAGTTAAGGAGATTCCTCTCATTCTTGCAATTTCTTCTGGTCTTCTGATGTCCAGTAACGCTTTGAAAGTTGCTTTCACTACGTTGTGAGGATTGGAAGAACCTTTGGATTTGGAAAGAATATCTTTAATACCTGCAGATTCCAATACCGCTCTTACCGCACCACCGGCAATAAGCCCGGTACCGTGAGAAGCTGGTCTAAGGAAAATATCGGCCCCTCCGTATCTTGCAGAAGTTGCGTGAGGAATAGTGTGATTCATCACGGGAACTTTTACCAGATTTTTCTTGGCATCTTCTACTGCTTTTGCGATTGCTGAAGCAACTTCTTTAGATTTTCCAAGTCCAAAACCGATGGTTCCGGCTTCGTCTCCTACTACTACAATAGCAGAAAATCCGAACGCTCTACCTCCTTTGGTTACTTTGGTTACTCTGTTTACGGCTACGAGACGATCTGTTAATTCTAATCCTCCCGGTTTTACTTTTTCTATATTATCTAGTCCTAACATAATTTCCGAAAATTTATTTGATTAGAATTGAAGTCCACCTTCTCTTGCACCGTCTGCAAGGGCTTTTATTCTTCCGTGATATACAAAACCGTTTCTGTCGAAAACTACATTTTCGATTCCGGCAGCTTTTGCTTTTTCAGCAATTGCTTTACCTACGTTTGCAGAAACTTCTGATTTCGTTCCTTTAGCATCCACTCCTTTTTCTCTTGAAGAAGCTGCGGCTAATGTTTTTCCTGTTTTATCGTCGATTAACTGAGCGTAAATTTCTTTATTACTCTTATACACCGATAATCTTGGCAATTCTGCAGAGCCGGAGATTTTTCCTCTTACTCTTCTTTTGATTCTAATTCTTTTCTGTACTTTATTCAGTGCCATTGTCTTAAAATTTATTATGCAGACTTACCAGCTTTTCTTCTGATGATTTCACCAACGAATCTCACCCCTTTACCTTTGTAAGGTTCAGGTTTTCTGAAAGAACGGATTTTCGCTGCGACCATTCCTAGAAGCTGCTTATCGTGCGATGTTAATGTAATAATTGGGTTTTTACCTTTCTCAGTCTCTGTGTTCACTTTGATTTCGTCCGGAAGTTCCAGTATGATACCGTGAGAGAAACCTAAAGCCAACTCAAGTTTTTGTCCTGAGTGTGAGGCTCTATAACCAACTCCTACTAATTCAAGTTTCTTTTCGAAACCGTCGTGAGTTCCCACAACCATATTGTGGATCAGTGCTCTGTACAATCCGTGCAGGGCTTTGTGCTGTTTGTCATCAGACGGTCTGTTCAGGTGCAGTTCTCCGTCTTTCTGCTCCAAAGTAATTCCACCGGTAAGTTCCTGAGAAAGTTCTCCTTTAGGACCTTTTACGGTTACCACTCCTTCTTTTTCTGCAATGGTAACTCCGGCAGGAATGTTTATAATTGCTTTACCAATTCTTGACATTTTCCTTTGTTTAAAAAATTAATATACGTAGCAGATTACTTCTCCACCTACTTTTTCTTCTCTTGCTTTTTTGTCGGTCATCACTCCTTTAGAAGTTGAGATGATCGCCACTCCCAAACCGTTGAGTACTCTTGGAAGTTCTGTAGAACCTTTGTACTGTCTCAAACCTGGCTTTGATGCTCTTTGGATCGATTTGATCGCTGGTTTGTTGGTTTGTTTGTCGTACTTTAAAGCGATTTTGATGGAACCTTGAACGGAGCTATCTTCGAACTTATAGTTCAGGATATACCCTTGGTCGAACAAGATTTTCGTAATCTCCTTTTTGATTTTCGATGCAGGAATTTCCACCACTTTGTGGCCTGCGCTTTGTGCGTTCCTTACTCTGGTTAGGAAATCTGAAATTGGATCTGTTACCATTTTTCTATTTGTTGTTATTGGTTAATGACAATCAGTTTTGATAGATTTCAGATTTCAGACATCAGATTTCAGATTTTATAAATGGTCTGATTTCTGACATCTCGCATCTGTGGTCTATAACTTAATTGTCTCGATTTTACAAAATTGTTACCAACTTGCTTTTTTCACTCCCGGGATAAGACCGTTGTTGGCCATTTCACGAAATGTTACTCTGGAAATACCAAACGTTCTCATATATCCTCTTGGTCTTCCGGTAAGTTTGCAACGGTTGTGCAAGCGTACTGGGGAAGCATTTTTAGGAAGTTTTTGTAGTGCTTCGTAATCTCCGGCTTCTTTCAAAGCTTTTCTTTTCGCAGCATATTTTGCAACAAGTGCTTCTCTTTTGCGCTCACGCGCTTTCATTGATTCTTTAGCCATTTCTTAGTTTTTTTTGAATGGTAAACCGAAGTGAGTTAATAATGCTTTTGCTTCTTTGTCTGTTTTGGCAGAGGTAACGAAAGTGATGTCCATCCCTTGGATTTTTTTCACTTTGTCGATTACGATTTCAGGGAAAATAATTTGCTCGGTAATTCCCAAGTTATAGTTTCCTCTTCCGTCGAAACCGTCTGCTTTAATTCCAGAGAAATCTCTGATTCGTGGGAGTGCGGATGAAGTCAGTCTGTCCAAGAATTCATACATTTTCGTAGCTCTTAGGGTAACTTTTGCTCCAACGGGCATTCCTTTTCTTAGTTTGAAGGCTGCTTCATCTTTTTTAGACAAAGTTCCTACTGCTTTTTGTCCTGTAATTGCTGTCAGTTCTTCAACCGCATAGTCTACGATTTTTTTGTCAGCTGTAGCATCTCCTAACCCTTGTGAAATAACAATTTTCTCAAGTTTAGGCACTTGCATTACGGACTTATATCCAAATTCTTCCATCAATGCTGGAACAATTTTTTCTTTGTACGCTTGTTTTGGTCTTGCGATATATGTTGCCATTGTTATTCTGATTAAAGGGTTTCTCCGGTAGTTTTCGCTACTCTTACTTTTTTATCACCTTCTACTTTAAAGGCTACTTTTGTAGCTTTTCCGTTTTTATCCAAAAGGGATACGTTGGAAATATTGATAGAGGCTTCTTTTTCCTGAATTCCTCCCTGAGGATTTGCGGCAGATGGTTTTACGTGTTTTTTAACAACGTTGATTCCTGCTACGATTACTCTTGGGTCTCTTCCTTCTTTTCTGATCACTTCAAGAACTTCACCTTTACTTCCTTTGTTTTTCCCGGTAGTAACGATGACGTTGTCTCCTCTTTTTATTTTAACTTTTGTCATTTCTTTTAAATTTTAAAAATTAAAGTACTTCAGGAGCCAATGAAATGATTTTCATATATTCCTTATCTCTAAGTTCACGAGCAACTGGTCCGAAAACACGGGTTCCTCTCATTTCTCCTGCAGCGTTTAAAAGAACGCAGGCATTATCGTCGAATTTGATGTATGATCCATCTTTTCTTCTTACTGCTTTTTTGGTTCTTACTACAACTGCTTTAGAAACCTGACCTTTTTTTGCATTTCCTGATGGTGTAGAATCTTTGATGGTTACTACGATTTTATCACCTACGGAAGCATATCTTCTTCTGGTACCTCCCAGAACTCTGATCACCAATACTTCTTTTGCACCGGTATTATCAGCTACTTTTAATCTTGATTCTGTTTGTAACATTATTTCGCTTTTTCAATGATTCTAACTAATCTCCATCTTTTGCTCTTGCTCAAAGGGCGTGTTTCCTGGATTAACACAGTATCGCCTTCTGTACATTCGTTATTCTCGTCGTGAGCGGTATATTTTTTCGTTTTCAAAACGAATTTTCCGTACAACGGGTGTTTTACTCTGGTCGTTTCACTAACAACAATGGTCTTTTCCATTTTATTGCTGGAAACCACTCCAATTCTTTCTTTTCTTAAATTTCTATCCATTGGTAAAAGGAAATTATTGTTTGTTAGTTAATTCGGTATTAAGTCTTGCGATTGTTCTTCTCAAATCTTTGATTTGAATTGGATTTTCTACAGGGCTGATTTTATGTGCCAGTTTCAGTTTGGTGTAATTGGCTTTTGCTTCAGCTAACTGTACTTTTAAATCCTCTACGCTTAAATTTTTGATCTCGGCTTTATTCATGATTTCAAAGATTATTGAGGTTTAACAAAATCGTTTGCTACTATAAATTTGGTCGTAACAGGGAGTTTTTGTGCGGCTAGTCTAAGTGCTTCTTTCGCTACTTCGTAAGGAACACCTCCTACTTCGAACATAATTTTTCCTGGTTTTACTACGGCCACCCAATATTCCACGGCACCTTTCCCTTTCCCCATACGTACTTCGGCTGGTTTTTTGGTAATTGGCTTATCCGGGAAGATTTTGATCCATAGCTGACCTTCTCTTTTCATATATCTCGTAGCAGCAATACGTGCTGCTTCGATTTGTCTTGCTGTGATCCAAGCTCCTTCTAATGCTTTGATTCCGAAAGTTCCGTACGCCAACTGAGATCCTCTGTGAGCGTCTCCTTTCATCTTCATTTTATGAACCTTACGGAACTTGGTTCTTTTTGGTTGTAACATTGTCTTAAATTTTAGATTTTAGATTTCAGATTTTAGATTTTAGATTTTAAACAAGTAACGGTAATTTAAAACTCAAAATTTCAATCTAAAATTTTAGTTATTGTTGTTTCTTCTAGGTCTTCTGTCTCCTCTTTCGCTTCTTTCACTTCTTTCTCTTCCGCCTGAAGGTCCTTTTTTCTGTTGTCCTACGAGTGGGGAAAGTTCTCTTTTACCATACACTTCTCCTTTCATGATCCAAACTTTTACGCCTAGTCTTCCGTAAGTAGTGTGTGCTTCAGCCCAGTGATAATCGATATCTGCACGGAAGGTTGACAATGGAATTCTTCCTTCTTTGAAGGATTCGCTTCTTGCCATTTCCGCTCCGTTCAAACGTCCGGAAATCTGTACTTTGATTCCTTCTGCTCCCATTCTCATGGTAGAAGCCATTGCCATTTTCACAGCTCTTCTGTAGGAGATACGGTTTTCGATTTGTTTAGCGATGCTATCTGCAACTAATACTGCATCAAGCTCTGGTCTTTTGATTTCGAAGATATTGATCTGAACGTCTTTGTCCGTCAATTTTTTTAATTCTTCTTTCAGTTTATCCACTTCCTGACCTCCTTTACCGATGATTAATCCCGGTCTTGCGGTGGTAATGGTTACTGTAACTAATTTCAGGGTTCTTTCAATATAAATTTTTGAAATTCCTCCTTTAGATAATCTTGCTTCAAGGTATCTTCTGATTTTGTAATCTTCAGCGATTCTGTCACCGTAGTTTTTACCACCAAACCAGTTTGAATCCCATCCTCTGATGATACCTAATCTGTTACCAATTGGATTTGTCTTCTGTCCCATACCTTGAATTAATTTTCTTTTTTATCTAAGATTAGTGTAACGTGGTTCGATCTTTTTCTGATTCTGTATCCTCTTCCTTGCGGAGCTGGACGCAGTCTCTTCAATTGTCTTGCACTGTCTACGAAGATTTCTTTTACGATAAGATTTGCTTCTTCGATATCTGCTCCTTCATTCTTAGTCTGCCAGTTTGCGATAGCAGAAAGAAGTAATTTTTCCAATTTATTGGAAGCTTCTTTTTTAGAATATTTAAGGATATAAAGAGCTTTATCTACTTTCTCTCCTCTGATGATATCGGCAACGAGTCTCATTTTTCTTGGAGAAGAAGGGCAATCGTTCAATTTAGCTTGTACAACGTCGTTGTTTGCTACTTTTCTTGCTAATGCGCTATCTTTTTTTCTTGATCCCATGATTATCTGCTTCCTTTATTTTTGTTACCACCATGACCTCTGAAAGATCTTGTTGGAGAAAATTCGCCTAACTTGTGACCTACCATGTTTTCTGTTACATATACAGGAACGAAAGTTTTTCCGTTGTGTACTGCGATGGTTTGTCCTACGAAGTCCGGAGAGATCATTGATGCTCTGGACCAAGTTTTGATTACTGTCTTTTTACCAGACTCGATATTTGCCTGAACCTTCTTATCTAAATGATGAGCGATGAAAGGTCCTTTTTTAAGTGATCTTGCCATAATTATTTTCTTTTAGATACGATGTAACGGTTAGACACTTTGTTTTTCTTTCTGGTTTTGTAACCTTTAGCCGGTTTACCGTTTCTTGATCTTGGGTGACCTCCTGAAGAACGTCCTTCACCACCACCCATTGGGTGATCTACAGGGTTCATTACTACTGCTCTGGTTCTTGGTCTTCTTCCCAGCCATCTGCTTCTACCTGCTTTTCCGGATACGGTAAGCTGGTGATCGGAGTTGGATACGGAACCAATCATGGCGAAGCATTCAGTAAGGATCATTCTGGATTCTCCTGAAGGCAATTTGATGATGGCATATTTTCCGTCTCTGGAAGTTAACTGAGCAGATGAACCTGCACTTCTTGCCAAAGTTGCTCCCTGTCCTGGTTTCAACTCGATGCAAGAGATTACAGTACCCAATGGAATATTTCTCAATTTCATTGCGTTCCCTACGTTTGGTTCAACGTTTTCTCCTGAAACCACTTTTTGTCCTACTTTGATACCGTTCGGAGCGATGATGTATCTCTTTTCTCCGTCTGCATACTCAAGAAGAGCGATGAAAGCAGTTCTGTTTGGATCGTATTCTACAGTTTTCACTTCAGCTTCAACATTGTGTTTGTTTCTTTTGAAGTCGATAATTCTGTATTTCTTTTTGTGTCCACCTCCGGTGTAACGCATGGTCATTTTACCAGTTTGGTTACGTCCACCTGACTTACTAATACCAACGGTTAGAGATTTCTCTGGTTTGTTGGTAGTAATTTCCTCAAAATTGTTTACAATTCTGAATCTCTGTCCCGGGGTGATAGGTTTTAATTTTCTAACAGACATTACTATTGTTTATAATATAATTTAATAATTCTTAATTAGTTCACCGAAAAAATATCGATTACTTCTCCTTCAGCAAGGGTAACAACTGCTTTTTTCAGTTTGTTGGTTTTCCCAACCTGAAGTCCTTTCTTAGTATATTTCGCAGAAACTTTAGGCGCATAAATCATGGTTCTAACATCTGCTACTTTCACTCCGTAAGCTTCTTCTATCGCATTTTTGATCTGGATTTTATTCGCTTTGGTATCTACCAAGAAAGAATAAGCCCCTCTAAGATCAGTAAGATAGTTTGCTTTTTCTGAAATTACTGGTTTGATTACTATTGACATGATTTATTTCTTTAGGTTTTCCTGAAATTTCTCTACTGCACCTTCAAGGAAAATAATTTCACCACCATTGATTAAATCATACGAAGAGATTTCGTTGTATTTTAACACTTTGGTTTTTGGTAAATTTCTTGAAGACAGATATACATTTTTGTTGGCTTCCGGAAGGATGAACAAAGATTTTTTTCCTGTAAGCTCAAGAGCATTAATCAGGTTGATAAAATCTTTGGTTTTAGGAGCGGCGAAGCTCAAATCTTCCAAAACTTTGATGGATCCATCTTTTGCTTTCTGAGAAAGGACAGATTTTTTAGCCAATCTTTTTACTGCTTTATTCAGTTTGAATCTGTAGTCTCTTGGTTTTGGACCAAAAATTCTACCTCCACCTCTGAATACAGGAGATTTAATATCCCCGTAACGAGCGGAACCGGATCCTTTCTGTTTTTTCAGTTTTTTAGTAGAAGCGGTAATTTCGCTTCTTTCTTTTGCTTTATGAGTTCCCTGACGCTGAGCAGCAAGGTACTGTTTTACTTCAAGGTAAACCGCGTGCTGATTTGGCTCAATTCCGAAAATCGCATCATCAAGACTTACTGTTCTTCCGGTTTCCTTTCCTTGTGTATTGAATACTGTTAGTTCCATTTTCTGATAATTACATAAGAATTTTTAGCTCCCGGAACAGCGCCTTTTACTACTAAAAGATTTTGTTCTTGATCCACTTTCAACACCTGAAGATTCTGAACGGTAACTTGCTTACCACCCATTCTTCCAGCCATTCTCATCCCTTTGAATACTCTTGAAGGGTCGGAACCTGCACCGATAGAACCTGGAGCTCTTAATCTGTTGTGCTGTCCGTGAGACGCTTGCATTACACCTCCAAAACCGTGTCTTTTCACAACACCTTGGAAGCCTTTACCTTTAGAAGTTCCTGTAACGTCCACATATTCACCTTCTGCGAATAGGTTTACTTTTACTTCATCACCTACGCTCAAAGTATTCACGAATTCATGATAGAATTCTACCAACTTTGCTTTTGGTGCAGAACCAGCCTTTTTAAAATGGCCAGCTAACGCTTTACCAACGTTCTTTTCACTCTTGTCATCGAAACCAAGCTGAGCAGATTTGTACCCATCTTTTTCTACGGTTCTGACCTGTAAAACCGAGCAAGGCCCCGCCTGAATAACGGTACACGGAATATTTTTTCCGTTTTCGTCAAACAGGGAAGTCATCCCGATTTTTTTTCCAATAATACCTGACATTGTTATATATTACTATAAATTTATCGTTTGATTTTCTGCATTTTAGGAGGCCGGAAGCAATTTCTACGTCTGAAATAGGCATACTTCGCCCGTAAAATGAGTGTGCAAATGTATGGATAAAATTTTATTCAGCAAAGAAAACCCTGAAAATATTTTGAAAATTAATTGGTTAGGAGAAAACAGGAACAATCTGTACGGTTTTCGTCACAGAATTTTTAATACCCCATAATAGCTCTTCACCGATATTCTGAAAACGGTTATTTAAAACGGTTCAAAATAAAAGTTTCGTTAAACTTCGGAAATTCAATTTTTCTTCCGCTAAAGTTTTCTATTTTTGAATATGAAAACGCGATGGCTTTCCTTATTATGTATTATTTTGTTTTTTGCCTCGTGCAAAAAGCACAAACCGCATCCGTACACTTTCTATTACTGGAAAACCACTTTAAAATTAGATAAAACCGAATCTTCCGCACTACAGGAATCAAAAGTTCCGGAACTGTACACCCGCTTTTTTGATGTGGATAAAACAGATGGGAAATTTCAGCCGGTTGGGATTATCTCAAAAGATTCCACTTTTTCTACCGAAAAAAAAATTGTTCCGGTCGTTTTTATCACCAACCGGACATTTCTCTATATTAAACCTGATGAGATTACTTTTTTAGCGAAAAGCATTCATGATTTAATTCTCAGAAAATCTCTGGAACTTCAATTGAATACGACCGATGAAATCCAGATCGACTGCGACTGGACTGCGGGAACTAAAAGCGATTATTTCAAATTCCTGCAGGAACTCGGGAAAATTTCCAATAAAAAAATAACCTCAACACTTCGTTTGCATCAGGTAAAAAATAAAGACGAAATGGGAATTCCACCGGTGGAAAAGGTATATCTGATGTGCTATTCCACTTCTTCCCCATTGGAAAATTCTGATAAAAATTCGATTCTCGATCTTCCTTTATTAAAAACATATCTGCGCAGGCTGGATGATTACCCGATTAAAAAGATTTCTGTTGCGCTGCCCGTTTATTCGTGGGCAATTGTGACCAATCATGTAGGAAAACACCAACTGATTAACGGTATTTCGGTAAACGATCTGAAAAATCCGGATTTCCGCCGAATCAGCGATACCAAAGCAGAAGTGAAGAAAGACGGTTTCTATTTCGGACATTTTCTGAACAAAGGATTTACCATAAAAGTTGAACAAATTGAGGATGAACAACTGGATGAAGCGGTTCATTTTATTAACAGAAAAATTTCAGGATACGATATTGTTTATTATCAGTTAGATCGTAAATTTGTTGAAAACCACACCTTTATTCGATGAAAAAAATTGCAGCATCCCTTTTCCTTACCCTATTTTCGTATTCTCAAACTGATGCGTGCTCGTGGTACGATCCGGATTATGAGTATTTCAATCTTTTTACCCAAAGCATTATCCGCGACAAAGCCTACACTCCGTTTTTACTTACCTATTCGGATCGCTTTTATAATGACCACAAATCGGTAATTCCGGACGACAACATCAAATCCTGGCAAAAATATTTTGCAAACCAGCTTTCCTATAAAGAAGCCGATCATCTGGTAAAACATATTCCGTTGAATGATCTGCAAAATCTTAAAACCGGAAAAACAGTTTCAGATGCGCTTCTGGTAAAATTAGGATCCGGATTTTATTCCAAATATAAAGAAGGAATCGACTATTTAATTGAAGCCAAATATCTGGAACCTTATGCTGCGATACAGGATTCTAATAATTACAATTATTTTTATGATGACCATCACATCCAGAAAACTGCGGCAGATCTCAATTATAATAAAACCGTACAATCCCTGATTTCGCTTTATAATGCAGCAAAAAATCCGGAAATCAAACTGCGTTACGGCTATCAGTTGGTGCGCTTCAATCATTATAACCACAAATTTCAGGAAGCAATTGATGCTTTTAAACAATACATTCAGCCACTGAATCTCAAAACTGCGCCCTATTACCTTGCGCTCGATCAATATGCCGGTGCATTGCGCGGTTTGCAAAATTATGACGAAGCCAACTGGAATTTTTTTCAGGTATTTAAAAACAGCAGCGCCAGAAAAGAAAGTGCCTATATCTCCATGAAACTTTCCGACAGTGCTTCTTTTGCAAATATGCTGAAGCGTGCGCAAACCAATGATGATAAAAACATGGCGTATTTTCTGCTCGGATATCAGGATTTCAACAATCCGCTTCCGATGATGCAGAAGATGTACGATATTGATCCGAATTCCGAAATGCTGAAAGTTCTTGCTGCAAGAGCCATTAATGAACTGGAACGAAACTTTCTGCCCACTTATTATTTTAAAAACGCTGATGAAAATGCTAAAAAAAGTGCAGCAGACAAGATAATCGACAATGGCGTTTCCGAGCAGAAATCATTCTGGAATAAAGTGGTCTCCTTTTTTAAAAATCTGTTCGGCATCAGTTCCGCAGACGGAGAAGGAAGCAATGATCTATCGGACAAAGAATCGCTAAATAATCCGGACAGAATTCCGTTTTTCAACAAAGCCGAATACGAAGATTATTACAACGAACAAAAACCTAATGAAAATTACCTGAAAGATCTGTTAGATTTTACGGAAAAAGTGAAAGGCAAAAGCGATGATGAATTCTGGAAAATTGCGGATGCTTACCTGAAATTCATGCAAAAAGATTACGCAGAAAGCAGTTTGATTTTAAGTAAAATAGAAACCAAAAATCCGGAATATCTTACCCAGATTTCCCGGATGAAAATGCTGAACGATATTGTTTCCCAACCCAAAATTACTCCACAATTTGAGGAACACCTGATGAAGGAATATAAAAACTTTTTCGTACAGGATGAACCGGCTAAAAAAGACAGCATTACCGATGATGAAGGCTGGAGTTTTGAAGTTCCTTCCACAAGCGATTTTCTGCGTGATGTATTGGCAAACCGATATTTTCTGCAAGGAGAAGATGCCAAATCTTTTTTGATGAGCAATGCGCTTTCGGATTTCCGTTACAGCCCAAATCTGGAACTGGCAAAAAAATTAGAAGCCTTCTATAAAAAACCAAATAAAAGTAGTTTTGAGAAAAGCATTATTTCAAAAAACATGGATAATGTGGGAAATATTGATGCTTATTTCCAAGTCATTTACGGAGATTTTGCTATGCGAAATGCCGATTTTGAAATCGCAAAAACGCATTACGAAAAAGGCACTGCATTTTCCGGAATCCCGATTCCCGACGAAACATGGAATTACGGAACCGGCGAAACCACAAAATTCCCGGATAAAAGTATTGTTTATAATGGTTTCAAAAATATTTCCGGAATGGTTTTCGGGCATAATGTTTGGGAAAGTTTCCAAAGCCCGGAATCCCAATCAATGAAAGCCGAAAAGTTTGTAAATGAGTTTCCTTTCATCAAACCTAAAATGACTAAACTGGAAATTGCAGAAGCCCTGATTCAGTTGAAAAAAATCGGGAACGGAAAGGATGAAAAATCAGCAAAAGCCAACCAACTCATCGGAAATTTATTGTACAACACTTCAATGCTGGGTTATTTCCGTCAAGTTTTTGTGATGGATTTTGACAATGCGAGCGGACCAAAATTTTATTTGGGACAAAAACCGAATCCAAACCGGTATTACTACAAAAATTACGCTTGGAATGTGTATGTGAAACCCGATCATTTTAATTTCGTAATCCAATATTATCAGAAAGCATTGCAATCCGCAACCAACCGCGAACAAAAGGCAAGAATCCTTTTTCAAATGGCAAGTGCAGAACAGGGGAAATATTATCAGTGGGAAAGTTCCCAACCCGAAATTTCTTATTCGGATAAAGACTGGGACGCGAAAACAGACTCGCGTGAAAAGAATGAAATCTTGATTAAAAACCAAAAATTCCGGACCTATTTCACGGCACTAAAACAACAATATTCCGATACGGAAACCGCTAAAGAATTGCGCGGAAATTGTTCGTATTTTGATTATTTTATGCGAAAATAATATGGTTATTTATATTCCGTGAGTTTTATTTACTCACGGTTATTTTATGTCGCCCTTTCAGGGCTCTATTTTTTTGGATAGTGAATAATTTTATCAAGTTCGATAGGATTGTTTTTTTTGCGGATTCTTTCCTGTGTCATTTCGGTTAAATCCTTAAACTGATCTTTGCTTTTTACTTCTACCCCCATTATAAAAAACTTATTCTCCGGATTTTCATTGTTACTGAAAGATTCTTTAAATTCACGCAAAGGATTTTCATAGTTCTGAAGTTGCATTTTCACAATTTTGTCCTGACTTATTTTTACCGGTTTCATCCCCGCAAAATTTTCTAAAAATCCAGTGGTATCAAATGTTTTCTCCAACTTATAGCTTTTGTTCATGGTGAATTTATAGTTCGCTTTATCATCCTGAATTTCAAAAATAAGTCCCGGTAAACCACGAAATTTGTAAGGACCTTCATTCAGATTGATGTCTTTGGAAAACCAAGCTGTCCAATTTCTTCCACCCCATTTTGCCGTTGCTTTCTGTAGGGTATAGTTCCCGGAAGTTTTGGTTTCGTCGGACAATTTCCATGGAATTACATCTTCCGATTCCACAACAAAAAGATTATCGAGCAAAATGTATTGCTGATTGACAGCTGAATTGCGTTTATGCGTAATTACAGGAACATCATCGTCCCACATCATGCTCATTTGTCCACGGATTTTATTGAGAGAATCCATCTGCACAACCTGATAATTATAGAATTTCGCATCATTTGAGTTTATATCCAAAGCCATATTGACTTTGGTGTAATCGGTTGCCGAAGAATCCTGTTTGTACTGAAGATCATAGATAAAGCGATGGGTCTGCGCA
Source organism: Bergeyella sp. (assembly GCA_031987605.1). Lineage (GTDB taxonomy): Bacteria > Bacteroidota > Bacteroidia > Flavobacteriales > Weeksellaceae > JAFAGO01. The sequence continues at coordinate 120,194 of DALZZF010000007.1, forward strand.
AACAGCACAGCACTGATGAATACAAGGAAAAATGAGATTTTCATAGGTGTATATTTATTTGTTGGGATAATGAATCTGTAGGTTTAAATCCAGTGGATTATTGTTGGCTTTCAATCTTTTGCGTTGCTGTTCAATGACTTCACGGGTGTTTTTGTTGGTTACTTTTGTACCATCGGAAAGCATTGCCCAATTATCATCGGTTAATACAATTTCGCTGTTCTTCAAAAAACTCAGCGGATCATCATACCACATCATTTTTGTCTTCTTGTATTTTTCCAAAGTAACCGGGACGCTGGCTTGTTTAATAAATAGCAATGGTTCTGGAATTCTTGTATTTTTTAATTCTTCTGATTTTATCAGTTTGAAATGAAAATTATCACGGTCATCTTTTATTTCAAAAATAATTCCGGGTAAGCCATGAAATTTTTCCGGTCCTGAACTGAACGGAATTTCTGGAGCAAACCATGCTTCCCAGCTTCTTTTCCCCCAATTAGAACGGGCTTTCTGAAGACGGATTCCATCTACTGTTTTGGTTTCAACTTCAAGTTTCCAGGACTGGGATTCGTCCGACGTTAAGTGCAGTGTGTTATATTCCACCACTTCATAATAATCGTAGCGGTTGGAATCATTTTTATGATAAGTGACCGGAGACATATTCGGAATACCGGAAAACACATTCATATCCAAAACCGCTCCTGCCTGCATAATGGAATCCATAACATAATAATCACGGCTGTAATAATAAGTCTCGTCCGGCAAAACATCCAATAGAAAATATTCTTTGGTTTTGGTTTGATTGGCAGAATCTTTTTTATAATCCACTTCATATACAAAACGATGCATCTGCGCATATACATAAGAATGGAAAATCAGGAAACATAAAAAGGGAAAACGCATTGCAGTCAATTTGAAAATAAAGATATAAAAAAATCAATGTATTGAGGCTATTACTTAACTTCATCATTCAATTTATCTATTCTATTGTAATTCAATACGATAAAAAACACATTTCATGCTGTACAAATCTCTAAAAAAAGAATTTAGATTTCTGCGAATTGACAAACGTGGTGTTTAAAGGGTTTTCATATTTTGAGATATGAAATTATCCTGTGAACCTCAATCCATTTATTTCATTTTTGCAAACCGATGCCACCAGATTAAAAATCCGGTTATGGGCAGAAAGAAACCAATTAAACAGACAAGGAAATAAATAATAATGCTGGTAAGCCCCATAATTTCTCCGGTGTGTAAAGGCTTTGCCAGCGCGGTAAACTGTTTATTGAGTGGTAAGTCGGAAAAAATATTTTTGGATTTCAGGTTTCCGGACTTGTCGAATGTAATTTCATCAGGAAGCATCATTCCCAGAAAATTTTCGGTATTGGTTTTAATAACCACGAACCTCGGATTTTCTTCATTGGGCAAAGTGATGCTGGTCACGGCATTGTACGGAAGCGCCTTGTGAGATAAACTGAAAATCCTATCTAAGTCGATAACGGTTTCCTGTGTTGCTTTTTTCTCATTTTGTTTTTGCATCATATCCGACATCAGATCATCGAACGCGTTGTCGGTTTCTGTATTGTCAATTGCGGTAGCTTCTGCAATGGAACTTCCACCCAAAGAAACAATCAGGGCATTTTTCACCCAAGGATACGTAACGTACAAACCGGTAACTGCAATGAAAAACAGCAATAAAAAGGTGTAAAATCCCAAAACATTATGCAAATCGTAATTGAGCCGTGCAAATTTTGCTTTTAATTTTAAGGTTAACGCCTGTTTCAGGTATTTGATTTTTTTGGGAAGCCAAAGAATGAATCCTGTAAACAGCAGAAAACAGAACATCAAAACCGAAGCGCCCACAATTTGTCGCCCGACATTGCCTAACATTAAATTACGGTGCAGATCGAGAACAATCTCGAAAAAACGGTTGGCTCCGGTATTCGGAATGCCTAAATCTTTCTTGGTATATTGATCGTAATATAATGTTTTATCAATATTATTTTCCCTGAAAGAAATTACAAAACTCCGCTGCGGATTTTTGGGCACCACCACCGAAGTCATCTGTTTCCCTTCCTGATTCAATTGATTTTGAATTTCTGAAAGCGATGTCGGTTTGCCTTTCACTTGATTTACATACGCAATTTTTCGGTTGGCAAAATCGGTGACCTGATTTTTGAAGGCATACAAACAACCGGTCATACACATCATCATTACCATCACCGCAGAAATTAATCCCAGCCATAGATGAAGCAGATAGGAAATATATTTCACACGCGATTCTGTCTTTCGTCTTTTCCGGTAAAGGCTTTTCAGGAATTTCATATTGATAAAAATAACAAAAACATTAAGAACTTTTTGCCTTAATGTTTCTGTTAATTAAATATAAAAAAATGATATGAATACTATTTTCTTGCGGTGAATTTCACATCTTTCACCACATTTTCAAAAGCGGTATAATGTTCCGGAGACAATGCTTTTTTGATGGCTGCTTTTCTTTGCGCATCAAATTTTTCCCAGTATTGTTTTGCCAGATCATTGTTTCCGTGATAGACATCGTGCGCATCATTGAATGCTTTTTCAAAGGCATCATTGGCGGCATTTACGACGGCAAATTCTTCATCGGTTAACTGCGCTTCTGTTTTAATTTTTTCCAGAAGGGCATTGTTGTATCTCGGTCTTTTTCTGGCGTGTTCATCCACAAATTTGTTGAATTTTACCATTTGATCGGCATCCAGAACGCTTGACATTTCTTTTGCCTGCTCATCTCTCAATGCTTCATTTTTAATTCCAAGTGCCACACGATCCATTTCTCCGCCCTGTGCTTTGGCTGCTTCAAAGTTTTGTTCCGATTGTTTCTGAAATTTTGTGGTGATTTCATCAAACTTTTTTTCCTGATCCGCAGTTAGTTTTACCTCTGACTTGAATTTTGAGAAATCGATTCCTCTTCTTTTATTGTCTCCCGAACAGGAAATCACAAGCAGCGCCAATGCAAGGGATACCATGATTTTTTTTAAATGTTTCATTTTTTTGTTTTTTTTTAATATTAGAATTTGTAATTGATTTGTGCGGCAAAGTTTCTTGGTTGAATCTGGTCGATATACCCACCTCTGAAATAAGAGCTGTACCCTACGGCATCAAAAATATTATTGAAGAATACTCTTAATCCCAATCCGTTATTGAACTGGTAGCCCACCTGTGCATCAACAGTGGTATATTCCGGCATATCGAAAGGTTTTAAACCTGGTGTTACCGAATTTACGTGACTTGTAATAATGGTTTTTTGTGTAAATTCATCAACCGGTCTTTTTCCTACATAATAAACTCCTGCTCCCAAATCCAATCCTCTAAGAAAACCTTCATTGAATCGGTAATTTAACCATCCGTTTGCAGTATGTTTTGGAGCATTCATCGGTGCTGAACCCTCTACATAAGCTGGACTGTCGTGGTATTGTGCATCCAGATATGCCCATCCTGTCATAATTTGCAAGTTAGTTAAAATTCTTCCGATTAATTCTACTTCTATCCCTTTTCTTCTTAAATTTCCGGCAAGACCGTACACGCCGGTTGCATTTCCATCTTCGTTCAAAATACTATAGGAAAGATTATCGGTTTTGATATCAAATAAAGTCAGATTAAATCTCAATTTCTGATCCAGCCAATCGGATTTAATTCCGACTTCCCATTGATTCGTATCAGAAGGTCCAACTGTACCGCCGTCTGCCAAAGGATTATTTGCGGTTCTTAGAGAAGTTGTACTTGTAAAAGATCCGAAAATATTTACATTCTCAATTGGTGAAATCATTAATCCCAAACTTGGATTCCATGCTTTGTTTTCTTTTCCTTCTTCTGCTCCATTCAAATGACTGTACCGAATTCCCAAATGTGCTTTAATATATTTGTTGAACGTGATTACATCCTGCGCCATTAAACCGAAAGTTGGAGTGACGGTATTTGCCGGACTTCCTGACGAAACAGTGAAATTAATGCCGTCTATTGTGGAAGGTAGAATGTTATTAATGTCTTGAAGTACATTTATTTCGTCTACCGCTTTTGCACCATATGCAGTGGTGGTTACATTGGATTCTTTCCAGTCAAAACCAACCTGGAAAGTATGTTTCATAAATCCCGTATTTACATCCGCCCCAATAAAATCGAACTGGAAAACTTTGTTCAGATCTTCTCTGTCGGATTTTGCGAGACTTCTTTTTCTGAATTCATTTGGATTATTTGAATTAATAGGGGATAAAGATGCTCCAATTGTTTCACTGCTGTATGAAGAAGAAATAAATGCCGCTCTTAATTTTAACTTATCGGTAAGTTTTCTGGTTGCGCTTGTTGCAAAGTTGAAGGATTCTGTTTCGGCATTATCGGTGGCAAAACCAAGGAATTTACCTTTCGGCATTTCATACAATGCTTCCGTATCTCCTTTTGCCAGATTTACCGTTCCACGATCCGGGGTTGAATTATTATGCAGATAATCCATTTCTACCACGATTTCTGTTTTATCATCCGGACGAAATGCAACGGAAGGGTTTACATAAATTCGATCAGTTTTCACGTATTTTCTAAAAGAATTATTGTCCTGATATGCAAGATTTAAACGAACCGCAACTTTGCCCTTACTATCCAAAACTCTTTGAAAATCTAAAGTCGGACGATAGAAATCCCAACTTCCGTACCGGAAACCCACATTGGTCTGGTTGATAAATTTAGGTGTTTTGGTCACCACATTGATGACTCCTCCTGCTGCTCCCAAACCATCACCAATTCCCTGCGTTACTGCTGCGGAACCTTTAATGACCTGAATACTTTCCACCCCTTGCATATCGGTAATCATACCCGCAGTACGGAAATCCGAATCCAGCATTACACCATTTTTCAGAACGGGAACTCCACGATAACCACGGATGGACATACTTTCTCTGGTTCCGCCATAACTTCCAAACAGTGTAACTCCCGGAATATTTTTAGCCACATCTGTTACGGTTAATCCTCCTAATTCTTCAATTACTTTATTGGAGACTACTGATATGCTCTGAATCTGGTCTCTTGGTTTTAATGGTAAACGGGTAATCACTTCCAAACCTTCTGGCTGCTTATTTCGCTCACCGAAAAGTTCAACCTCATCAATCTGCCCTTCTTTTTTTATGGTATCATTTACTACTTGTTGTGCATTCATGCCAACTCCCAATACAACTAAAGAAATTGCTACAGTTTTTCTCATAAAATAATTTTTTGCAAAAGTATTATTTTTATTAATTCTAAATAATTTTAGAGTTATGAGAAAAATCATATTCTCCAGGAAGATTAAAAATATAAAATACGTATTTCCATATAAAACACTGTATTTCAACGATTAACAATATAATAATTAATAATCATTTTAAATTAAAAATATATAAAATAAAAAATAAATTTCACAAGTATAATTTAAAATAATTAAACTTTATTAAAACAATATTTAATATAACTAATGAATACATATAAAAAATACACAATAAATCAATAACGTAGATATTTTAAAATTTGAAAAAAATAAATGCAATTTCAAATAATACAGATATATTTTTTCTAAATTTACAATCTTAATTTATTCTAAATAAGAACAATGAATTGTAAACTACCTTTTCTTTTTTCTTTGTGCGCTTGCTATTTCTCTGCACAAAACATTAACATCGACAGCTTGAAATCAGTAATAAAAGAGGAAATTAAGACTGAACTGAAAGAGCAGAACAAAACTCAAAATGCATCCCCACTTCTGCAGTGGTCGAAATTCAGCATTAAAGGCTATGGGGTAATCAACTACTATAATTACGGACGATATGACACCGATCTAGGTATACGAAACAAAATAGATGCTGAAAGACTGAACTTGTATCCTGAATATCATTTTAACGAAAAATTATCCCTTAAAACAGAATTTGAATTTGAACACGGTGGAACCGGAACTACAATGGAACTCGATACCCAGGAAGAATTCGGAGAATATGAAAAAGAAATCGAAAAAGGTGGAGAAGTACGCCTGGAACAAGTTTATTTGGAATACCACTTTAAACCATACCTGAATTTTAAAGTCGGTAGGCTAAAAGTATTGTTCAATCTTGCACAGAAATTAGACGATCCGGATGAGTATTTCACCACACACCGTCAGGAAATGGAAGATGTAATTCTGCCGTTGGGCTGGTATGAAAACGGAATCTCATTTTTTGGTTCCTTCTGGAAAAACAGATTATCATACAATATTGCCGTGGTAAACGGGCTGGAATCAAGCGCATTCAGTTCCGCCAATTGGGTAAAATGGGGCTATCAAACAAAATTTGAAATGGTAAATGCAGAAAATTTTGCACTTTTCGCAAATGTGGATTATCATTTCGGAAAAAACAAATACACCTATGCCGGAATTTCATACTATACAGGAAATACTACCGACAACAGACCAAAGCCCGATCTTGCAGTTCCCGGAAATGTGGTGATTTACGGGGCGCACGTCTCTTATTTTGAACATCCTTTTCGATTTGCATCACAATTTATTTACGGAGACCTGCAGAATTCCGAGAGAATCTCAATACGCAACATCAATCAGCCTGCCGCTTTGGGAACCAAGAAAACTCCCGTTGCCAAAAATGCTGTAGGATTTTCTGCAGAATTAGGATATGACATTATGCCACTTTTATTAGGCTCAACTCCCACGATGAAACTTTATCCTTTCGTAAGATATGATTATTACGATACTATGCATAAAACCGCAGGAAGTATTACTGAAAATAAAAGGTGGGAAAGAAGCACAATCACAGGAGGATTCAACTGGTTTATCTTCCCAAAAGTGGTATGGAAAATCCAATATTCTACCAGAACGCTCGGATCCGACAACATAGATATTACCACCAATATTGTAGACGGAAAACAAATGGAAAATACTTTTTCCACAGGAATTGGTTTCAATTTTTAAAACTTAATAAAAACAACTTTAATTAAAATAAACATTATGAAAAAACTAAGATTTTATGCCACCGGATTTGCAGCAATTGCAAGTATACTATTAACATCCTGTAATCGCGATGACACCCCGGTTGACGAAAACACGGAGGATTACACTACAAATCTTACCAATATCACCAACAATGTGATTGTAGCCAATTACTCAACACTATCCCAAAAAGCGGCCGCTACAGCCACTGCAGCGAATGCTTTAACTATTGGTGATGATGCGAAACTGAATGCGGTAAAAGCGGCCTGGGTAGAAATGAGAATCTACTGGGAAAATTCTGAAACAAACTTATTTGGTCCTGCAGGTGATGATTATCTGGGTGTTGACGGAAATATAGATTCCTGGCCGATAGATTTGCAATTTGTTCAGGATGTACTGGACGGAACCACCCCGATTACCGCCAGTTATGTTTCGTCTTTGGATTCCAATGCCAAAGGATTCCATGCTTTGGAATATCTTCTTTGGGGAATCGACGGACAAAAGACCGCTTCTCAACTTACCGCCAGAGAAATAGAATATGTTAAAGCCACTGCTCAATACATCGCAAACCAAACTTCCGGACTTTACGATGCATGGAGACCGGGTGGTAGTAATTTTGCCAAAAACTTCACCAATGCTTCTTCCGGAATTTACCAATCACAAATCAATGCTTTGGAACAACTTGTAGACGGAATGATTGATATTGCCAATGAAGTAGGTGCCGGAAAAATAGAAGATCCATTGAACGGAAACAACGGTAGTTTTTCTCTGGAGGATGAAGAATCAAGATTTAGCAACAATTCCAAAGCGGATTTTGCCGATAATATCAGAGGAATTTTGTACCTCTATACCGGCAATTACAATAATCAAACCGGACTGGGAATTTCAGAAATTGTGGAGGCAAAAAACCCGACTCTTAATACCAAAGTAGTGAATGCAATCAGTGATGCAGTCAATGGTATAGAAAGTATTCCGGGAACATTCACACAGGCAATCCAAACAAACAGACCTGCAGTTGTTTCTGCACAAAATAAAGTAATTACTCTTCGGACGATTTTAGAATCAGAACTTAAGCCTTTCGTTCAAAGTCTTTAATATAAAGCAATGTCGGGCTGTTAGATAAAAGAAAACTAATAGTCCGCATTTTTTAACCAATGAAAAATTTCTACTTCATTCTGACATTCATTTTATCGGGAGCTATTCTTTACAATTGCTCTAATGATGATACGGACTACGGAACACAAGGCTCTACAGTTGATTGGGAGAGAGCCAAAGCAGGCGGAGAAACTACTATTTATACAATGACCAACATTGCTTACAGAACTCCTGCTCCCAATTTAAATCCCGAAGATCTGGCAGGTCATCTTATTGGTGATACTCAATTCGAGCAAATTTTTGTAACTGCACCCGCAAATCTTAATTCCGGACTCGGTCCTGTTTACAACAATTCCTCCTGCATCCGGTGTCATCCTTCCGATGGACGTGCAAGAGTTCCTTCAGACATCAACAGTTTCAGTGGATTTTTTTATCGGATAAGCCTTCCCGGAATCGGACCGAATAACGCCCCCATTCCTGTTCCCGGATATGGAACTCAGGCCAAAAATCACGCTATCGCAGGATTCCAAAAACAAATGGATTTTAAAGTTATATGGACGGAAATTGTGGAAACTCTTGCTGATGGAACCGTAATTAAACTTCGTAAGCCCACCTATTTTATAGAAAATCCTTATACTACACTCCCCGGAAATGTTCTTATTTCTCCCAGAATTGCTCCTCCTATTTTTGGTTCAGGACTTTTGGAGGCTATTCCTGAAGCTGATATTCTGGCACGAACTGATCCTAACGACAACAATGGAGACGGTATAATGGGGATAGCGAATTACGTTTGGAATCCTTTTACTCAAAAGGTAGAATTGGGACGTTTCGGATGGAAAGCCAATACATCAACACTGATGATTCAAACCGCTGCTGCTTACCATGAGGATATGGGAATTACATCCTATGTGTTTCCACAGGATTCTTACAGCGACGGACTGGCAGATGATCCTGAAATTTCCGACAATTTCTTAAATAAAGTTGTACTTTATTGTCAAACATTGGCAGTTCCTGCGGCACGGAATGTAGGAAATCCCCAGATTGAAAACGGGTACAGAATCTTTAATGATATGAATTGCAGTGCTTGCCATGTTCCCAAACAAAAAACCGGATACTCGCCAATATCTGCAATTTCCAACCAAACTTTCTATCCATTTACAGACATGCTGCTCCATGATATGGGAGAGGATTTAGCAGATGGAAGACCTGATTTTCTCGCAAATGGAAGACAATGGAAAACCCGACCTTTATGGGGAATAGGGCTTCAGCAGATTGTAAACAGCCACACTGAATTTCTGCATGATGGAAGAGCAAGAAACCTAACAGAAGCAATTCTTTGGCACGGAGGTGAGGCTGAAAAATCAAAAAATAAATTCAAACAACTGTCCAAAAGCGAAAGAGAAGACTTGCTTAAATTTCTGAATTCACTATAAATCACATTTTTAATAAAACTTATTTTTTTACGATGAAAAAAGTATCATCTTATCTTATCCTTGTTCTGAGTATCGCATTGGGAATATTCTTTGTTTATAAGGGAATCAGTAAAAATCTACTATACGATTATAGCATCCCAAAAATCATCGAAGAAGGAAGTTCAAAGCCGATTGAATACCAAAATCTTATGAAAGTACTTTACGACAGTAAATTTATGATTGTGATCGGAGCTCTGGAAGTTCTCGCAGGATTACTGTTGCTTATTCCAAAAACGAGATTATTAGGAAGCATTGTTCTGATGCCGGTGATCCTGAACATCTTTCTTTTCCACCTGATTATCGACAACCGTCCACACGAATTGGTGGAAACCGGTATTCCTCTGCTGCTGAACATCACTATCTTATTGTATTACTATCCGAAATGGAAAGGTTTGCTCTGGATAAAATAAAAGCATTTTCTGTAAGAATAAAAGCCTGTGACCTGAGTTCGATTGTTAAATTAGAATGATAAACTTGTAAGAAAAGGCGAAAATTAGTATCTTTAAGTTATTGGTATTTAATGATTTAACTAAAATTCGCCCTATGATTAGCTTCGATAAAATTACGGATATTTATTCAATTGTTGATGAGTTCTGTAAAGATTTTGAAAAATTCTCTCAACCCTTTTTTATTGGAAATAAACCAAAAAAACAGCCAAGAATGAGCACTTCGGAAGTCATTACCATTACTTTGCTTTTCCACTTGAGTGGTTTTCGAACTTTCAAACATTTTTACATCTATTATGTGCAAAAACATATGAAAAAAGATTTCCCAAAAACCGTTTCTTATAACAGATTTGTAGAACTCATGCAATCTGCCTTGATGCCTATGACGATGTTTGCGAAAACCTGTTGTTTAGGAACTTGTACAGGAATATCTTTTGTAGACAGCACGCCAATTAGAGTTTGTAAAAACAAAAGGATTAAGCGAAACAAAGTATTCAAAGATGTTGCTGCCACAGGAAAATCAACGATGGGTTGGTTTCATGGTTTTAAACTTCATATTATCATTAATGACAAAGGTGAACTGTTGAGTTTTTGTGTCACACAAGCTAATGTTGACGATAGAGAACCATTAAAAAACGAGAATTTCTTAGCATCAATTTTCGGAAAGTTGTTTGGAGACAAAGGCTACATAAGCGAAAAATTGACCCAGTTATTATTTGTTGACGGCATTCAATTAATGACCAGTATTCGTAATAATATGAAAAATAGTTTGATGGAAATGAGTGATAAAATTTTGCTCAGAAAACGCTCTGTCATTGAAACGGTGAATGATGAACTGAAAAACATTTGCCAAATAGAGCATTCCAGGCATCGTTCTATTATCAATTTTATGACAAATCTGATCGCTGGAATTATCGCTTACAATTTTCTTCCTAAAAAACCATCTTTGAAATACGAAACGCTTAAAACCAATCAGTCGGTTATATTTTATTAATCGAACTCAGGTCTGTGATAATTTTATTTCACAAAATTATCACAGTTTCTAAGTGTAGAGAAAGTTTTGAAGTAAAAAAAATCAAACGTAATACTACACTTTTATAAACAAAAATCCCTTTTCTCGCGAAAAGGGATTTGTATGTAAAACGTAATTGTTTTATGGGATCATACTTTGATTTCTACATCCACTCCACTTGGAAGTTCAAGTTTCATCAAAGCATCTACAGTTTTGGAAGAAGAAGAATAGATATCCATCAATCTTTTGTGTGCAGAAAGCTGGAACTGTTCTCTTGCTTTTTTGTTTACGTGCGGAGATCTCAACACAGTGAAGATTCTCTTGTGGGTTGGCAACGGAATTGGACCGTTTACCACAGCACCTGTAGATTTTACAGTTTTTACGATTTTCTCAGCAGATTTATCTACCAAATTGTAATCGTAAGACTTTAATTTTATTCTGATTCTTTGTGACATTTTAATTCAGTTTTAATGATTAACCTTTCGCTTTAGCGATTACTTCTTCCGCAACATTGCTTGGAGCAGGTTCGTATTTTTCGAATTCCATTGAGGAAGTTGCTCTACCGGAAGAAAGCGTTCTAAGCGAAGTTACATAACCAAACATTTCAGATAGAGGAACGAAAGCTTTGATTACTTTAGCGTTGTTTCTATCGTCCATACCGTTCACGGTTCCTCTTCTTCTGTTAAGGTCACCTACGATATCTCCCATATATTCTTCAGGGGTTACTACTTCCAGCTTCATGATAGGTTCCATGATTACTGCTTTGGCAGCTCTTCCTGATTCTTTGAATCCAAGTTTTGCGGCAAGTTCGAATGACAACTGATCGGAGTCAACTGCGTGGAAAGATCCATCTTTCAATGTAATTTTCATTGCTTCAACTTCAAATCCTGCCAACGGACCATTTTTCATGGCTTCTCTGAATCCTTTTTCAACGGAAGGGATAAATTCTTTTGGAATGTTACCACCTTTAATTTCGTTGATGAATTCAAGACCAACTTTACCTTCATCAGCCGGACCGATGGTGAATACGATGTCTGCAAATTTACCACGACCACCGGATTGTTTTTTGTAAACTTCTCTGTGGTTGGCCGTTTGTGTAAGGGCTTCTTTATATTCTACCTGAGGTTGTCCCTGGTTTACTTCAACCTTGAACTCTCTTCTCATACGATCTACGATGATATCCAGGTGAAGTTCACCCATTCCGGAAATAATCGTTTGTCCTGAAGCTTCGTCGGTTTTCACTTGGAAGGTAGGATCTTCTTCGGCTAATTTTGCCAAAGCGTTCCCCATTTTATCCTGGTCTGCTTTTGTTTTAGGCTCTACGGCGATACCGATTACAGGATCTGGGAAAATCATGGATTCAAGAACAATTGGGTTCTTTTCATCGGATAATGTATCTCCTGTTTTAATATCTTTAAATCCTACTGCTGCACCAATATCTCCTGCTTCAATATATTCTACAGGATTTTGTTTGTTGGCGTGCATCTGATAGATTCTGGAGATTCTTTCTTTGTTGTCGGATCTTGTGTTCAATACATAAGAACCAGCATCTAATCTACCGGAATACGCTCTGAAGAATGCCAAACGTCCTACGAAAGGATCGGTTGCAATTTTGAATGCCAATGCAGAGAAAGGTTCTTTTACATCTGGTTTTCTGGTGATTTCAGCATCTGTTCTTGGATCTGTTCCTTTGATATCGTCTTTATCCAACGGAGAAGGAAGATATTTACAAACAGCATCCAGCATAAACTGAACTCCTTTATTTTTGAATGAAGAACCACAAGTCATCGGAATAATAGAAAGATCAATGGTGGCAGCTCTTAATGCAGCATTAATTTCTTCTTCAGAAATTGAATCCGGATCTTCGAAGAATTTCTCCATCAAAGTTTCATCGTATTCTGCAATAGCTTCTACCAGTTTTTCTCTGTATTCGTGTACTTCATCCTTCATATCATCAGGAATTGGAACTACATCAAAGGTTGCACCCTGAGTATCATCATGCCAAACAATAGCACGGTTTTTAATCAAGTCTACCACCCCTTTGAAATCTTCTTCAGCACCAATCGGAAGTACAATTGGAACGGCGTTGGATCCTAACATTTCTTTTACTTGTTTTACCACGTTTAAGAAATCGGCACCCTGACGGTCCATTTTGTTTACGAACCCCATTCTAGCAACTTTATAGTTATCTGCCAGTCTCCAGTTGGTTTCAGACTGAGGTTCAACCCCATCTACTGCTGAGAAAAGGAATACCAATCCGTCCAATACACGAAGAGAGCGGTTTACCTCAACGGTAAAATCGACGTGTCCCGGTGTATCGATGATATTGAAGTGATATGGTTTTGTTTCCGGTAAGGTTTTACCTTGATCTGTCGGGAAGTTCCATGCACAAGTAGTGGCTGCAGAAGTAATGGTAATCCCTCTTTCTGCTTCCTGTTCCATCCAGTCCATCGTTGCGGCACCTTCGTGAACTTCACCAATTTTGTGCGTTTTCCCTGTATAGAAAAGGATACGCTCGGTAGTTGTAGTTTTACCTGCATCAATGTGCGCAGCAATACCAATATTTCTCGTGAATTTTAAATCTCTACTCATTGTATTAATTAGAATTTAAAGTGAGAGAAAGCTTTGTTTGCTTCCGCCATTTTGTGAGTATCACTTTTCTTTTTGTATGCTGCTCCTTCTTCTTTAGAAGCGGCTAAAATTTCCGCAGAAAGTTTAAGTGCCATAGACTTATCATTTCTTGCTTTAGCATATTTGATTAACCATTTCATGGCCATAGAAATTTTTCTGTCGGCTCTGATTGGCATTGGAATCTGAAAGTTTGCTCCACCTACTCTTCTGGAACGCACTTCTACATGAGGCATTACATTGGTAAGGGCATCTTTCCAGATTTCAAGAGATGATTTTTCGTTATCTCCTTTTTTATTTTCTACGATTTCCAAAGCATCATAGAAAATCTTGAATGCGATTGATTTTTTTCCATCAAGCATCAAGTTATTCACAAATCGCGTTACCAGTTGATCATTAAACTTCGGATCCGGTAACAACGGTCTTTTTTTCGCTTTTGTCTTTCTCATTGTTTCGTTTCTTTAATTTAGTGATTACTTGGCTGCTTTAGGTCTTTTAGCACCATACTTAGAACGACGTTGTGTTCTTCCGTTTACTCCGGCAGTATCCAAAGCACCACGAACAATGTGATAACGAACTCCCGGTAAATCTTTAACTCTTCCGCCACGTACCAATACTATCGAGTGCTCTTGGAGATTATGTCCTTCTCCCGGGATATAGGCGTTTACTTCTTTACCATTAGAAAGTCTTACCCTTGCTACTTTACGTAGTGCAGAGTTTGGTTTCTTAGGTGTAGTAGTATATACTCTCGTACATACGCCTCTTCTTTGAGGACAAGAATCCAAAGCAGCCGATTTGCTCTTCTTGGCAAGTGTGGCTCTTCCTTTTCTTACTAATTGTTGAATAGTAGGCATAAAATGCTTTTTATTTTAGGGTGCAAAAGTAATGATTTTTTTTGAACCTGCAAGTGCCTGAAAGAAAATATTATAGAATGTTTATGGTTTTTTGGGCTTTGTAAATTCTACACGGTCATTCTTGTTCCATTTAAAATTCCGGACATTTTTTTCAAGAGTTTTATATCCGTCCGGATTTACGGCATAAATGGAAACTTTATCTACTGCAATTGCAACTACGGGACTTACATAAAAATCGGCAGCTTTCATCCATGTATCGGGAATCTGTTCTCCCATCCATGAATCATACACAATGGCAAGATCAAATTTATTCTTCTTTCCATAATTGGTCAGGAAATTTTTAAATTCTTTATCAAACTCTTTTCCGTCTTCATTAAAAGGAACCATTTCTGTGGAACCCAGCCCTACAACATCCAACAGATGAATGTCGGTAAAATAACTGATTGCCCCAATATCATTAGCAATAACTTTAGAGGTATTATAATATTGATGAAGAAATCTTGCCGATTGAATCTGCTGCTCATAAATATTCTTGCTGCTATATTGTAACATATAATGGGCAAACCCGGTTTTATATATCAGCAATACAATATTCATCACAACCAAACCTCCCACAATAAAATCCTGTCTAAATGCTTTTCTAAAATCCTGAAAGAATCCAAAAATCCGCGGAATAGCAATCATTGAAAATGTGACCATTATATACGATTCATAACGGAAAAAACCCCTGAAATTAGCGAATACACAATGTTGAATCATAGTCAGCCCCAAAACAATCAGGATAAAATTTTTAATAAATGCTTTCTGAAAGGAATGCTGTTCCTTCCAGTCTTTCCATAACAGATAAAAGATGAACAACAACGGGAAGAAAATAACTTTATAAAAACTGGTATTCAATATTGTATTGTGAATCAAAAGCAAATACAACTGCTCCAACAGCGCACCGGAATGCGGTTTCGATCCCTTCACCAAAACAGAATTCGGAAAAAAATAGCCGCCTTCCAAATAATTGAAATATCCAAAAATAACAATTGGCAGAAAGCCCAGAATCAGAACCAACATCATGGTTTTGAATTTCTTCAGCAACAAAAAACAAAAAGCTAAGGCAGCAAAATAAAACATACTTTCAAACCGCACCAATCCTAATAGTGCAATCGTAAAGTAAAACCAGTAAGCAGCATCCTGATTTTTAAAATCCGAAATCCACCATTTGCGCATATTCATAACATTAATAATAATAAGGAGCACCTGAAGCGGATGTTCCATCCCCGAAAGAATCTGCATATGAAAAACCGAGTAAAACAGCGTAAAAATTACAGCCGCTACTACTTGTCCTGTTTTCCTAAAAATCCCGGAAAAATATTTGTTGAGTAAATATATACAAGCCAGCCCTATACTCATATTAAGAAAAAGCGGAATCAGTTCTTTATTTCCGAAAATATAAATCAGATAACTGAGCAGAAAAGTATACAACGGCGATGAAGACGTGGAGGAAAACTGATACTGCGTAATTCCCCAGACTTTGTGCAATGCAAAATTTTTGGCCACCGAGAGATGAATATAAGCATCATCCAGAATATAGGTAAAATAATTTTCGGTGCAATACAGCGACCACAGAATATATCCAAGTACAACAATTGAAAATATAAGAGCCGAAATCCAAAAACTTTTTACTTTCATTGAATATAATTCTTTATTGATGTGGGATTGCAGAATTTTGAAGCAGTCAAAAGTACAATTTTTTAGCGAAACTGTCTTTTGAAGCCATTAAAGTTTATATTTGCAATCTAAAAACTCATTTTGCCCGTGAAAAAAATTCTATTCTTTTTGTTGATTTCCAATGGATTATTTGCGCAATGGAGCATTTCAAATGTTGAAAGAAATGCCCTGATTTCCTTGTATAATGCTACAAACGGTGAGCAATGGAGCCAAAAATGGGATTTCGAAAAAGATCCTAAACTTTGGTATGGAATTAAAACCAAAAACGGACACATCAATGAAATCAACCTTCGGGGAAATGTGCTTTCAGGAAATTTCCCACAGGAAATCTCCACATTCAGCTATCTGGAAAAACTGGATTTAAGTTCCAATAACTTAACCGGTGAGATTCCTTCTGGGATTTCAGGGCTTTCGCATCTGGTTCGTTTGGATGTCAGTCACAATAAACTCGAAGGCGATCCTTCCTCCGCTCTGTCCGGACTTTCCGGACTGAACGAACTTTCTCTGGGAAATAATGATTTTGAAGTTGCAGACATGAACGTTCTCCTTCAGAATTTCAACGACCTCCGGATTCTCGATCTTTCCAACTTTGGTTTAACTACGGTTCCCGATAAACTGTCCTCTTTTAATGGAATGAGTGCGCTCGACCTCAGCAACAATATCATTACCCAGAATTTCTCCGTATTGTCCGGCAAAATTAAAATGGAATCCCTGAATCTTTCCGGAAACCAACTTACTCAAATTCCAGCTTTCGTCAACACGCTCATTAACCTTAAAGAACTGAATTTCAGCAACAACCTTCTAGAAAACACGATTTCCAACACTTCCAACCTCACACAACTTGTCTGGCTAAATCTGGAAAATAATAAAATTTCTGCAATTCCTGCAGCCATTGCTAATTTTCAGAAATTAATTCATCTTAATCTTGGAAGAAACTCAATTTCCGGAGGTTTATCAGCATTGGTCAACAACCCTAATCTCGAACAAATTTTCCTGAATCACAACATATTACAGGGAAACTTCCCAACCGAACTTTTGCAGTTGCATAAACTTCAGATGCTTTCACTGGTCAGCAATAATTTTTCAGGAAATATCCCTGAAAATCTTCCTGCACTCACTTTTTTGGACAACAACCGGTTCACGCAAAACCAGATTCAGAATTTCCTTCAACTGGAAAATCCGATGGCCGATTTCACTTATTCTCCTCAACGCTACGATGATCCGAAAACCGTTTTGGCAGCCATTGGAGAAAACATTTCGCTTACCCAATCGTTGAGCGGAAACGAGTACCAATTTACATGGTATAAAAACCTGTCGGAAAATACCAATGTTCACACTCCCAATTATGGCATTTCGAGCGTTCAGGAAAGCGATTTTGGGATGTATACCGCAGAAGCCTACTACATCAAAAATTTTACTGATTTCCTGATGGAAGTTTCCTTTTTCCGGGAACCGATTACACTTGTGGATATTCTGGGAACTGAAGAAATCGGAAAAGGAATCATGATTTATCCGAACCCAACTTCTGATTTTCTGAATATTCTGGCTCAAAATATTCGTGTTGAAGAATCCTTTATTTATGATTTAAGCGGAAAATTAGTGCTTCAAACCAAAAAAGATTCTATCCATGTAAAACATCTTCCTTCGGGAGTTTACCTCATTGCTATTAAAACAGAATCCGGTTTCAAAACTTACAAATGGATTAAACAGTAATAAAGATTTTCTGCAATTCCGCAAAAACATCACCCGTTTCTGAAGGCGATTCTTTATTTTTGAAGAAAATAACTCCAAAATCCAAAACCTTTGGTCACTTTAAAATCCATACTCGACAACGATTTTTACAAAATCACCATGCAAAATGCGGTGGTGAAATTGTTTCCGAGCCAAATCGTAAAATACGAATTCATCAATCGTGGAAAACATCAGTTTCCGGAAGGTTTTGCAGAAGCACTCCGGGAATCGGTAAACGCAATGGCAGAATTACAGCTTTCCAAAGATGAAAAAAAATTCATGGCAAAAACCTGTCCGTACATCGATTTGCCTTATCTGGATTTTTTAGAAGGCTATCATTATGATCCTTCTGAAGTTTTTATTGAGCAAAAAGGAGCCGATCTAAAAGTAACCGTGGAAGGATTATGGTACAGAACGATTTTATGGGAAGTTCCACTTCTCGCCTTAATCTCGGAACTGCATTACGAAATGAACCACATGGAAAGAGATTCCAACGAAACGGTGATTGAGAGAACACTGGACAAAGCCCAAAAACTGAACAGTTTAGGCGTAACCTTTGCAGAATTCGGAACCAGAAGAAGACACTCTTATAAAGTGCAGGACATTGTGGTGAATGCTTTAAATAAAAAAGATTCTACTTTCATTGGAACTTCAAATGTTCATTTTGCCATGAAATACGGGGTAAAACCAATCGGCACGCACGCTCATGAATGGTTTATGTTTCACGCTGCGGAATACGGTTTCAAAATGGCAAATAAAATTGCACTCGAACACTGGACCGATATTTACCGTGGAGATTTGGGAGTCGCGCTTTCGGATACCTTTACCACGGATGTTTTCTTCCAGCAATTCGATAAAATGTTTACAAAACTGTTTGACGGAGTTCGGCACGACAGCGGTGATCCTCTGGAATTTGCCGATAAAACCATTGCCCATTACGTAAAAAACGGCATCAATCCTTTGTATAAATACATCATATTTTCGGACGGGCTGAATCTTGAAAAAGTAGAAGAAATCACTGCATATTGCAGAGGAAAAATTGGTATTTCTTTCGGAATCGGAACCAACTTAACCAATGATGTCGGTTTAAAACCCATGAATATTGTGATGAAATTATTTGGAGTACAATCCGAAAACAAAGAATGGATTCCTACCGTAAAATTGTCGGACGAGCACGGAAAATATACCGGAGATCCGAAAATGATTGAGCTGGCAAAAGAATTTTTAAGGATCAAAAATTAAATAATTCCCACCCGAATTCAGTAAAAACACAATCCCATCAAAACAAAGACTTTCAAAAAAATGGGTTTGTTTTTATTTCATAGAAACTCCTGAGCCATTTGCAAATTTCTTTTTGTAAATTTGAATTATGGAGATTTCATATTTACTAATCGGTTTTTTTGCAGGTGGATTTTTGGGAGCAATCATCCTTTATTTCGTGTTAAAATCCTCTTCTGTTTCCCGGAAAAACTATGATGAACTGAACCGGGATTTCATTCGAAATCAATCTGATCTGGACAATTCAACCCATAAAATCTTAGAACTTCAGGAGGCAGTTTTGAATGAAAAAAACATCAATGCTCAGCAAACCGATATTTTGAACCATCTGAAAAATGAATTTGCCAGAATTTCTGCCGAACATCAGTCAATTCATACACAATTCAGCGAGCAAAAGGAAATCAATACCCGCCAAAACTCCCAGATCGAAAGTCTACAGTCCGAAAAGCAGCATACCGTTGCCCGGAATTCCGAATTGGCAGCCATTAATGAAAACCTAAAAAAATCGCTTGAAACCCAAAAAGAAGAAATTCTGAAAATTCAGAATGAAGCCAAACTTCAGTTTGAAAATATTGCGAATAAAATTCTTCACGAAAATTCAAAAAAATTCACGGAACAAAATCAAACCAATCTGAAAACTATTCTGGAGCCTTTTCAGGAAAAAATCGTGGAACTGAGAACAAAAGTGAGCGAAACCTATGACAAAGAATCCAAAGAACGCTTTTCCCTTGCCGAAAAAGTAAAAGAACTTTCAGAACTCAACCAGCAGATTTCCGACGATGCCAAAAAACTTACCCGCGCTTTAAAAGGCGAATCCAAAACGCAGGGAAACTGGGGCGAAATGATTTTAGAAAGCATTCTGGAAAAATCTGGTTTGGTAAAAGGCCGCGAATATTTTCTCGAACATCAGTTAACCGATGAAAACAACAAAGCCTTGCTTTCTGAATTTTCCGGCAAAAAAATGCGTCCGGATGCCGTTATTAAATATCCCGATGAACGAAATGTCATCATCGATTCTAAGGTTTCACTTACTGCTTTCACTGAACTTGTAGATGAAACCGATCCGGAAATTTATCAGATCAAACTCGGGCAGCATTTGTCTTCGGTAAAAAATCACATTCAGCAACTGTCTCAAAAAGCCTATGATGATTACGGCAAATCTTTAGATTTTGTCATGATGTTTATTCCGAGCGAACCTGCCTATATTGCGGCCATGCAAGCCGATCCAAATTTGTGGAATTACGCCTACGAAAAACGCATTCTGTTGTTGAATCCAAGCAATCTGATTACTTCTTTGAAACTCATTGCAGATCTCTGGAAAAGAGAATACCAAAACAGAAATACGCTGGAAATTGCCGACCGAGGTGCAAAATTGTACGATAAGTTTGTCGGTTTTCTTGAAAACCTTGAAAAAGTAGGCAAAAATATCGATCAGGCGAGAAATGTTTACAACGATGCTTATAAACAATTGTATTCCGGAAACGACAATCTGATTCTTCAAACCCAAAAATTAAAAACGCTGGGCATAAAAAGTAAAAAAGATATTCCCGAAAAATTAATTGACACGGCAGAAAGCTCAATCAATCAAGCAAATACATAAAATGACAACCCCTTACCTCAAATCCTGGAAAAACAACAAATTGCTCGCATTCCTGCTGAGTGCCAGCTTGTTTACCATTTCGCTTTTCACCATATTGTATACCGTAAATCCGGAAAATGTATCTTTCAAAGGGTACGAAGCATTTCTTTTAGGATGGATGGATCTTTCCGGTTCCGGAATTACGTGGCTTGCCAATCCTCTTTCGGTAATCGCACTGTTACTTTTCCTTTTTAATAAATTAAAAGCCGCTTATATTTTCGGATTTATTGCGCTTGCTTTAGGTTTTGGTTTCATCTTTTTTGGAAAAGATCTGGGTAAGAATATCACTGTTGGTATAAGTTATTTCTTCTGGATGGCTTCCATTTTTAATATTTGTTTTGCCGCATTATACCTCATCAACTGGCGAAAGAAAAGAGTTTCAAATCTTTAAAACATGATGATTGAAAGTTTACAAAACGAGAAAATAAAAAATCTGGTTCGCTTAAATACCGATAATCGCTACCGGAAAAAATCGGGCTTTTTTGTAGTGGAAGGGCAACAGGAAAACGAAAGAGCACTTCAATTTCACTATCAGCCAAAAGAGTTTTATATCTGCAACAATATTTATCAGGGAGAAATTCCGGGCGGAAACATTTATTATGTTTCAGATAAAGTGTATGAAAAAATTGCTTATCGCGGTACATCTGAAGGAATCATCGGGATTTACGAAACCAAAGAGCATCATCTTGGAAGTTTTAAACCTCAGAAAAATTCCACACTTATTATTGTTGAAGGCTTAGAAAAACCGGGAAATCTCGGCGCAATATTAAGAAGCTGTGAAGCATTCGGAATTGATGCTTTAGTGGTGACCGACGCTAAAGCCGATTTTTATAATCCAAATGTAATCCGCTCCAGTGTAGGTTGTTTTTTCGGAATGAATGTTTTTGAAACCGGAAACGAAGAACTTCACAAATTTCTGCAAGACAACCAATTTCACATCTGCACTACATTTATGGATGAATCTTCCGGGGCATTATCTTCTCAGGATTTCAATGCGAAAACAGCGGTATTATTCGGAACCGAACATTCAGGGTTGAGTTCGTTTTGGATGAATAAGGGGAAAAACATACTCATTCCCATGGCAGGAACCATTGATTCTTTAAATCTCAGTAATGCCGTAGCCATCTGCTGTTACGAATCCTTACGGCAAAAAAAGAAATAAAAAAACCGTTTCTCTGGGAGAAACGGTTAATTTGTACTGTTTGAATACTAAATTATTTAGCTTCTTTAGCAGCGTCAACAGCAGCATCAGCAGCTCCTCTAGCAGCTTCAGCAGCTCCTTTAGCAGCGTCAGCAGCAGCTTCAGTAGTAGCAGTAGCAGCAGAATCAACTACAACAGCAGCAGAATCAACTACAGCAGCAGCAGAATCAGCAGTAGCAGCAGCAGTAGAATCTACAGCTTCAGCAGTTTCAACAGTTTCAGTTTTTTTACAAGCTACAAGAGCTAAAGCAGCTACAGCAGCTACGAACAATGATTTTTTCATAATAAATTAAATTAAATTTGTTAAAATTGTTTTCTTATTCTATTTTCGCTCAAACAAACCTACATATCGTTTTATTCATTTGAACGGGACAAAGGTATAGCAGCGAACAAAGTTTGTTTATGAAAATTAATTGTAATATCTTTGTAAAATTGTTTTACAAAATAATATAACTGAAAATCAGTAATTTAAATCCATTTGCGATTTTGGCAGATTTAGATATTTTACACTTTGAGCAGTTAAAAAATGAGATTCAGGCTCGTTTTTTAGAAAATCATTCCCCATCCTATGATGAAATTTCAAAATGGAAGGGGATTGACATTATCTATTTTCAGGAAGATCTGCGAAAAATCGCTAAAGGCAACATCTCAGAAAAGTCTTTTTATACCTATTTTAAATCATCTCCGGTCAGCAAACTTCCAAGAATTGATATGCTGAATTTACTCTCTGTTTATGCAGGTTATCAGTCATGGCATGAGTTTAAAAAAGCACATCTTTTTCAGGGAGAAACAATGGGAGATCATCAGGATTCTGAAACACTTTCAGAAGGAATTCAAGAAAAAACAGACGGAAATGATAATTTCCCACAAAAAACCTCCGAAACTGATCCAAAAAATAGCATTTTACAAAAAACCAATTCTGAAAATCAGAACATTAGTGAAAAACCTGTAATTTCAGAAAATCCGCAAACCATTCATTCTACAAAATCTAAAAAAGGGATAAAAGATCACATTTGGTTGGGAATTTCTGCTATTCTTGCTCTTATTGTTGGATTTTTGGGAATAAAAGACAAACTTTTAACAAAAGAATATCAATACAGCTTTATCGATGCTGACCGAAACTCACGCATCAATGCAGAATTGCAGGTTCAAATCTTAAAAGACAACGAATCGCCGATTTTATACACGGCAATGCCTAACCAAAAATTCATCTATACCACAAAATCAAAAACATTAACGATGGTGGTTTCTTCACCATATTATAAAACCGACACCATCAGAAGAAATCTGGAAACAGCACCTTCTGATGAAAAGATTGAACTGAAGCCTAATGATTATGCCATTATGCTGTACTATTATTCAAAATCCATAAAGGATTTGAAGAAAAAACGCGAGAGTTTGAACTATATCATCAGTGATAATGCTTTGATCTATCAAGTCTACGACAGTGATGATTATGGAATTGAAACCATGGATAAACAGCGCTACATCAGCCTGGTAACACTTCCTACTACTTCCCTGGAAAATCTGGACGTTATCGAAACCAGAAACGACAAAAATACCGGGGAAATCAATATGATTAAATTCAGAATTAAAAACGATGAAAAAGCTCCTTAACTTACTCCTGCTGGTTTTGATTCCGTTGGCTGCTTTTTTTTCCTGCAAAAAAAATCCTCAGGAAATGAGCGATATCGACAAATTGCGGAATAACAACAATAAAACCTCCTATCCTGTGAATAAAATGGATAGCGCACAGGCAATTCAATACATTACCAAACAGAAAATTCAGGAATTGCTGGATCTTTCTACATTATACTCCAACGGAAACCGCGATACAGAGATCGATTCCATTATTTACGCTCAAATGAACGGGTACTTTTCGGCTCCGGATTCTCTGAAACTGAAACCTATTTTAAGAGAACTGGATAGTTTGAAAGTAAAAACAGCAAGAGTCGGAAATCTTGAAGTATCCAAAGAAATAACACCAAATGACACTTTGGATTTTGCAAAATTTGATGTGGAATATTTCGACAGAAGCGGAAGATCGTTAGGAATTTTCAATAAAACTGCGCAATACACGCTAAAAGTCACCCCAATACAGTTTAAAAAGGAATTTAAATTTTACTTTCTAAATTTCAATGAGCCTTATTCTCCGGTGAAAGACAGCACTTCGGTCGGCGTTACGAGATAATCCAGAGGAATGTCGAAATCGGAAACGTCATCAATCGTTTCATGGGGCAAAAAGAAATTTACACCAATTTTCTTTACATCTTTATTAATGGTTGAAAAAAGCCTGTCGTAAAAACCCTTTCCATAGCCTATTCTGTTTCCGAAATGATCGCAATACAGCAGCGGAACAATTACAAAATCAAAATGGATTTTTTCTGCAGGCGAATTTTTGGGTTCCGCAATTCCCCATGCATTTGTTATAAATTCAGTATCCGGGGTAATCGGAATACTTTTCAGTTCGTTTCCGAAAATTTTAGGAACATAAACATGTATTCCTTTTTCAAAAAAATAATCGATGAAAATTTGGGTATCGACCTCTTTTTGCGCTTCAATTGAATTGAAGATATGCACATTATTTCCTTTCTGAAAAGAAAAATTTTCAATTACATTCCTGAAAATTTTGTCAGAAAGTATTTTGGATTCTTCCACGGAAAGCAAAGCTCTTTTTTGAAGATATATTTTTCGTAATTCCTTTTTCAACATCAGGTTTCTTTTATCGAAATTATGTTTACAGGACAAGCTTTTGCCGCTTTTTCACAAGGTTCAAATACATCATGATGCGGTGTTTTTATGGTGAAAAAACCTTTCTTTTCCACCGATTTCAGCAGTACCGATTTTCCGTCTTTCTTCGACATACGGAAGAATTCCGGCGCAAATTCCGCACAGTAATTGCAACCAATGCATTTATCTCTTTGTAAAGTAATGATAACCATTTTTTAGAGGTGAGATGTAAGACGTGAGATTTCAGATGTCTCATGTCTCATATCTGAAATCTCATATCTTATTGTCTCTTTTAAGCTTGCACAATTTTATACAATTTATCGGAAGGGCGCACTCTGAAGTTGGTTTTAAACGTAATGACATCTGATTTTGTGGCTTTCCCGGCATCCGGTTTTTCATCAACCTGCATTTTTTCCACAACCATTTCCTGTGAACCTGTTGTTGGTCCCTGAATCAGAATTTTGTCGCCTTCTGTTAAATCATATGCTTCAATTAAGAATTCTGCAATATTGGATTTCGGGTAGAAATGTCTTCCTTTTCCGATATATACCTTCTTTTGCGTAGCATTCGATCCGGAGTTTGCAGACCATTCCCCTAAGTTTTGACCAAGATAATATCCGCTCCAGAAACCACGATTATATACCGTTTCCAATTCTTTCATCCATTCTGCAACTTTTTCCTGAGCGTATGTTCCTTCCGCAATCGAATCAATGGCTTCGCGGTAACATTTGGTGACAGCAGCTACATATTCCGGTGCTCTTCCACGACCTTCCAATTTTAGGACTTTTACGCCGGCATTTACAATTTCATCCAGAAAACCAATGGTACAAAGGTCTTTTGGAGACATCATGTATTCATTATCCAGCTCAATTTCAAAGCCGGTTTCCTGATCGATTACGGTATATTTTTTACGGCAATTCTGTTTGCACGCTCCGCGGTTTGCGGATGAATTGTGCGAATGCAGACTCAAATAACATTTCCCAGAAACCGCCATACAAAGTGCTCCATGCCCGAAAATTTCCACTTCAACCAACTTTCCGGAAGGACCTTTTACCTGATCTTTTTCAATCTGATCGCATATTTTTTTAATCTGAGTAATGGAAAGTTCACGGCTCATTACCATTGTATCTGCAAAAAGTGCGTAGAATTTTACCGTTTCAATATTGGTGATATTGATCTGGGTGGAAATATGGACTTCCATCCCGATTTGTCTGGCATACGCAATCACCGCCTGATCCATAGCAATTACGGCGGTTAAATCCGCTACTTTGGCTTTATCCAACAGCGTTTTGATAATGGATAAATCGTGATCGTAAATAATGGTATTTAAAGTAAGATAAGTACGAACTCCTTTTTCTTTGCATCTTCTGGAAATTTCGGGCAGATCATCAATGGTGAAATTCATCGTGGCACGCGCTCTCATATTAAGTTGCTCCACACCGAAATATACCGAATCGGCACCATTGTCCAATGCCGCCTGTAAAGAGGTGAAATCTCCCGCAGGAGACATCAGTTCTATTTTTCCGCTTTTTGTCATTGTATGCTAAAGTACTTTATAGATTTTATCGGACAATCTTACTCTAAAAGGAACTTCAAATGTAACCTGATCTCCCACTTTTGCAGTTTCGCAAGCGGCACCGTTTGCAAACAAATTTTCAATCGTCAATTCCTGATTTCCAGTAGTTGGCCCGGAAATTAAAACTTTATCACCAACAGAAAGTTCTTTGTTTTCAATTAAAAACTGTGCAATTCCGGATTTTGAAAAGTAATGTTCCGCTTTTCCGAGCAACACTTTTTTTATCTTAATTTTCTGACGAATGTCTTTTGTTTCAACTTTTGCGGCTTTTGCTAAAGTTACGGTTGCTAAATCTCCGGAATGTTTGAATTTTAATGCCGGTGATTTTCCTTTCCGGAATACCTTATTTCCAACCTGTAACCCTTTTCTCAATTTAATCTGCTCCGCTTCCGGAAGGTGAATAATTTCCTGACATTCTGCTGAACAACAGTTTTCCATGGCGGCTTTACATTCATCACATTGAATAAATAATAAATGACAAGCGTCGTTGGCGCAGTTCGTATGATTATCACACGGTTTTCCACATTGATGACATTGGGAGATAATATCATCCGTAATTCTTTCTCCTAATCTGTGATCGAACACAAAATTTTTCCCAATAAATTTACTTGGAATATTTTCTTCTTTAATTTGGCGTGTATATTCGATGATTCCGCCTTCCAGTTGATAGACGTTTTTAAAACCCTGATGTTTGAAATACGCACTCGCTTTTTCACAACGAATACCTCCGGTGCAATACATCAAAAGATTTTTATCTTCTTTAAAATCCTGTAATTGCTCATTAATAATCGGCAAACTTTCCCGGAAATTTTCCACATCGGGGGTAATGGCACCTTCAAAATGACCGACTTCACTTTCGTAATGATTTCTGAAATCCACCACAATCGTATTCGGATCTTCTAACAGATTATTAAATTCCTGCGCTTTTAGATGAATTCCTTTATTGGTAACATCAAATGTTTCATCATTTAATCCATCGGCAACAATTTTGTTTCTGACCTTTATGGTTAATTTTAAAAAAGAGTGATTATCCTGTTCTACAGCCACATTCAAACGAATGCCTTTCATGAAATCGTACACTTCTAACGTTTCCCGAAAAGCCTCAAAATTTTCCGCAGGCACGCTCATTTGTGAGTTAATTCCTTCTTTGGCCACATAAATACGACCGAGCGCATCAAGGGCATTCCAGGCAATAAATAAATCGTTACGAAATTTTTGGGGATCTTGAATTTTGGCGTACGCATAGAAAGACAATGTAAGGCGTTCCTTACCGGCTTCATCAATAAGACGGGCTCTTTCTTCTGCGCTTAAGGTGTTGTACAGTTGCATGCTATAAACGTTTTAAGTGAGAAAATAGAATGCAAAGATAAGAAAAGTGCTGCAAAATAGAAGTTTTAATACTTCTGATAAATATATTTCAGGATATTGCGATCAGCTTCTGTAAGAGTAATGTGTCGTCTTGCCATGACTTTTTCCGCAACTTCATATGCCTTTTCCAATTTGAATTTTTCATCGCCTTTCATTCCGCCCCAAGAAAAATTTTCAACCAAGTTCGGCGGAAAACCGCTTTTAAAAATATTCGCAGCAACACCAACTACAGTTCCGGTATTCAATTGTGTATTGATGGCAGTTTTGGAGTGATCGCCCATAATTAAACCGGCAAACTGGAGTCCAGTATCCACAAAGCGTTTGCTGTGGTAATTCCAGAGTTTCACCGTTGCATAATTGTTCTTTAGATTCGAGGAATTGGTATCTGCACCCAGATTACACCATTCACCAATCACCGAATTTCCTACAAAACCGTCGTGTCCTTTATTGGAATATCCAAAAATCACCAGATTGTTCACCTCACCTCCCACTTTGGAATGCGGACCAATCGTTGTTGCTCCGTAAATTTTTGCTCCGAGATTAAATTTTGAGGCTTCACACAAAGCAATCGGACCACGCAGATGGCAACCTTCCATAACTTCGGCATCTTTACCGATATAAATTTTTCCGGTTCTGGTATTTAAAGTTGAAAATTCAACAATCGCTCCCGGCTCAATGAATAAATGCTGTGGATCTCCCAAAAATCCGTTGGTTGGGGATAAATCCTGAGATGTTCTTCCTTCGGTTAATAGTTTAAAATCGAAATCAATCGCAGTATGATTGTGCGAAAAAAGATCTGTTGGCTGTTTGAAAATCAAAAGTTCCTCGTGAATATCCGTCATTTTTTCGATCTGATTGAGCGAGAAATTTTCCATATTCAGGCGTGCGGCAATCACTTCGTTTTCGTACACCAGCGCTTCTCCGGATTTCAAATCCCGAATCTGTTTCAAAACGGAATCACTGGGAAGAAAATTCGGAACAATCAACAGAGATTCCGAATTTTGCGGTTTTGGAAATTTTTCCTGAAGAAAATCTTCCGTGAGATACGAAATTTCAGCTATTCCCAACAATTTCTGCCACCGTTCGGAGAAAGTTAAAATTCCGCAACGCATTTCTGCCGTTGGTCGAGTAAATGTGAGCGGAAGAAAATCTTCCCAATATTGTGCGTCTGAAAATACGAGTTGCATAATTTTGTTGGGTGTTGAACGTTGAATGTGGGATGTTGACTTCCGACTTAGGACCTCTAACTTCCAGCACTTTCACAAATTTAAAAATAAAAAAAGTCTCCCGAAAACCGAAAGACTTTAAATATCGTTTAAATAAAAAAAATTATTTTGCGAATTTTTTGTATTTGTTCATGAATTTATCCACACGTCCTGCAGTATCCACCAACTTCACTTTTCCTGTATAGAAAGGGTGAGAAGTTGAAGAGATTTCCATTTTGATTAATGGATATTCCTGTCCTTCGTATTCAATAGTATCTTTTGTGTCTGCAGTAGATTTGCAAAGGAACACCTCGTCGTTACTCATATCTTTGAAAACAACAAGTCTGTAATTATCTGGGTGAATTCCGGTTTTCATAATTGTAAAATTTTAAAATAAATAATTAAAGTTCTGCTTTCGAAATAGTAATGGATATTTCTCTGCTAAATTTTAGGTTGCAAAAATACAAATACTTTTCTGATCTGCAAACACCTTTGTGCAATAATTTCAAAAAATATATCATTAAAAATAACTAAATTTGAGCCTTAAACTAAAATTTCGCTTTCTATGAAATACCTAATATGGGCTGCTATTGCGTTCTGGACGATGTTTGCGGTGACTTCCTGCAACCGCGACGATTTTTCTTTTGATGCCCCATCGCAAATGCTCAGATTTTCACGGGATACCGTTTTTTGCGACACTGTATATAATCAGGTTCGCTCCGAAACCTACGTTGTAAAAGTATATAATAATGAAGATAAAGATGTGAGCATTCCCAAGATTTCATTGGCAGGCGGAAGCAGTTCTTTATACAGAATCAATGTGGATGGGCATTCGGGAACGGAATTTACCAATGTTCCGCTGCGTAAAAAAGACAGCCTTTATGTTTTTGTAGAAATTGCGCCTGTTGCCAATGCCACTGAAGCCATTGCCGAAGATCAGGTAGTTTTTGAATCTCCTGCAGCAACACAGCATGTAACTTTATTTTCTGTGGTTCAGGATGCGGAATTTTTTATTCAAAATGAAAACAATCCGAATATTATAAATAATGATACCCAATGGACCAACGAAAAAGCAAAAATTATTTTCGGAGATTTAACCGTTGCTGAAGGTAAAAAACTGGACATAGAACAGGGGACAAAAGTATATTTCTTCAAAAATTCAGGGATGAAGATTGCTAAAAATGCGCAGCTAAATGTAAATGGTTCTTTACACCATGAAGTCATTTTCCGTGGCGACCGAAACGATACTCGCTACGACACTTTGCCCAAAAACTGGAACGGAATTGTTTTCGAAGAAGGATCATTGCTCAATATGAATTACGGAAAAGTTTTCGGTGGAACCAAAGGTCTTGAAATGTACAGCAGCGCAGCAAATATTAACAATACCATTATCCATACATTTCAGGAATACGGAATTTATGCAGTTTCATCGACCATTGATGCCAAAAATCTGGTAATGAACAACTGCGGTGAATCCTCAATCGGAATCTTCAAAGGCGGAAATATTACTCTTACCCATTCTACCATCGCCAACTATTGGGAACTGAACAGCGCAATGGCAGGATTGGGAATTTATGCCTCAAATGAATGGACTGATGCTTCCGGGAATATTCAAAACGGTGCATTATCATTAAATGTTTTCAACACCATTATTTATGGTCATTCCGATAATATGGTGGAACTGAACCAAACTTCAGGTATCGGTTTCAACACCGATTTTGTAAACTGCCTGTTAAAATATGGCAACAATGCCACCTACAACACCACCAATTCCCTTAAAAACGAAGATCCGAAATTCCTGAATTATTTCACACAAAAACTAAACCTGCGCGTTGCCGATGATTCTCCGGCAAAAGGAAAAGGCAACTTCATTACTTTGCCTTTTGATGACATCGCCGGAAATTCCAGAACCAATCCGCCAACAATTGGTGCGTATCAGTAGTTTTATGACTTGAAGAATTTGAGAAATTGTAAAAATCATTGCGAGCGGAGCGAAGCAATATTGATAGATGAAAGTTTCTATTGTTAAAGATGGCTTTGCGATGCTGTCAATGACAATTGGTTTACTTTAACTTTTTACTGGATTCTTTTAACTTGGCTCTTTTAACTTTTTACTTGGCTCTTAAAAAATGGAAATCACAACCCTTCAGAAACAGGTGGACGAATGGATAAAAACCATTGGCGTGCGCTATTTTAATGAACTTACCAATATGGCCATGCTCACAGAAGAAGTGGGTGAAGTTGCACGAATTATCGCAAGAAAATATGGTGAGCAAAGCGAAAAAGAATCCGACAAAACGAAAGATTTAGGTGAAGAATTAGCCGATGTATTATTTGTAACTTTATGCCTTGCCAACCAAACCGGAACGGATTTGCAAGCCGCTTTCGACAAAAAAATGAAAGTAAAAACAGAACGGGATAAAGACCGGCACCAAAACAATCCAAAATTGAAATAAAGAAAAGATGGAAGAAGGAAGTGGGAAGTTACGAAATTGCGTTATTTTCCATCTCTCAACTTCCATCTCCCAATAAACTATGCTTCTAAAAAAATCCACACTTTTAAACGATAAAGAAATTCAAATTACCGGTTCCAAAAGCGAATCCAACCGGCTTCTGGTGTTGCAAAAACTATTTGGAAATATCGAAATCCGGAATCTTTCCAATTCGCAGGACAGCACATTACTTCAAAAAGCACTGGAATCCGAAAGCGACGAAATCGACATTCATCATGCCGGAACTGCCATGCGTTTTCTCACTTCGTATTTCTCCATTCAGAACGGGAAAACCACTATTCTTACCGGTTCCGAAAGAATGAAACAACGTCCCATTGGTTTTTTGGTGGACGCTTTGCGCGATTTAGGTGCAGAAATCGAGTATCTTGGCAACGAAGGCTTCCCACCTTTAAAAATTACCGGAAAAAATTTAGAAAAAGACACTGTTCAGATTCCAGCCAATATTTCTTCGCAGTTTATCACGTCTTTACTTTTGATTGGCGGAAAATTAAAAAACGGTTTAAAAGTCGAATTAATCGGCGAAATTACGTCGCGCCCTTATTTAGAAATGACGCTTTCAATTCTTTCCGAAGTCGGCATCAAAAATGAATTTATCGGAAATATAATTACTGTTTTTCCTTTTTTGGAATCTCAAATCTCAAATCTCAAATCTCAAATCATTGAAGTTGAAAGCGACTGGAGTTCTGCCAGTTATTATTATTCTTTGGCTGCGATTGGCAGAAAAAATATTCATTTGAAAAGTTTCAAACAAAATTCATTGCAAGGTGATTCTGTTTTGAAAAAATTATACGCCGATTTCTTCGGAATCGAAACTCTTCAAGCCGAAAATGAAGCAAAAATTTCTTTAATTCCGAATGAAAATTTTGTAATTCCGGAATTTATTTCTGTGAATATGAACGATTGTCCGGATATTGCACAAACACTTTGTGTAACGGCAACTGCTTTGAAAATTCCTTTTGAAATTACAGGACTGGCCACTTTAAAAGTAAAGGAGACGGATCGGCTTTTGGCACTTCAAAACGAACTTTTGAAATTGGGATGCAAAACAGAAATCACCCATGATTCCATAAAATCTTTGGGTTTTTCTGAACCTGTGGAAAATATTTCCATCAAAACCTACAACGATCACAGAATGGCGATGAGTTTCGCTCCGTTCTGCCTTATTCACGAACTTGAAATTGAAAATGATGATGTGGTGGAAAAATCATATCCGGATTTCTGGACAGATTTCCTTGCCGTTACAGCGGAAGATTAAAAACGGGCTTTCAAAAAAAACGATCAATGGCCTAAACTTAATTTAAATGGCTCTTTTCCATTTTGTATGGAGATTGATTTTTTTCTAATCATTCATAACGAGTAATATTGGATAAAGGACAAAACTTGGGGGAGAAAGACAAAAAAAATGCGAGATGATAAGATAATCTCATAAAAGATAGCGCACCTTCGGCGCGCCCAATCCTATTTTCAAACCTATTCTACACAGATAACATTCCTCCGGAATGCACTTTTGCACCAACATACTATTTTTCATACCCACCTACAAAAGAACGATTATCATTCCGGAGGAATGCTATCTAAATTATATTCATCAATCAGAATTGTAATTGATAGTGTAAATTCAGTATGGAAAAGAAAAAACTTCAATCCCAAAGTTTTGCATCTGATCCCTAATATTCAATCATTTCTTTGCTAAATGAAATCGAAAATTCGACGTAGTCAAACGCCTTGCGAATTAAAAGCATCCCGATAAATAAAAATATCTTTGCGACCTTGCGTTAAATTTAAAATCCATAGTTTTTGGCGAAGAGCCATTTAATTTTTGGCTAAAGCCTTTCGCATATATTTTTATAAAATGGGCTAAAGCCCATTCCTATTGATATAAAAACCTTTTCCGCAACCCAAATTGAGTTTTTAAATTCCTATTTTTACCGTTGAAATCTAAAGCAAACATTTTGGAAAAAACAATCATCATCACCGGAACTTCATCAGGAATCGGTTTTGCACTGGCAGAATATTTCGGAAAAAAAGGAAATCATGTATATGGATTGAGTCGCAAAAAAGTGGATTCTCAATATTTCACATCAATTCCGACGGATATTACGGAAGAAAGCCAGATAAAAAACGCCGTTGCCGAAATTCTGAAACAAGAAAACCGTATTGATGTGCTTATCAACAATGCCGGAATGGGAATGGTGGGCGCAGTGGAGGATTCCACAAAAGATGAAATCACAAAATTATTCAACCTGAATTTAATTGGTTCCGTGCAAACCATGCGTGCGGTTTTGCCCAAAATGCGCGAACAGAAATCCGGGAAAATCATTAATATTTCGAGTATTGGTTCGGAAATGGGGCTTCCGTTTCGCGGATTTTATTCCGCTTCGAAATCGGCTCTGGATAAAGTGACCGAAGCCATTCGTTATGAAGTTTGCCAATGGAATATCGAAGTTTGCAGCCTGCATTTGGGCGACATTAAAACCAATATTGCCGAAAACCGTGTGAAAACAGAAACTTCGGAACCGTATAAAAAAATATTCGACAAAATATATTCGGTAATGAATGCTCATGTGGACGAAGGGACTGAACCTGAAGAAGTTGCCGTTTACATCAACCAGCTTTTAAACCGTAAAAAATGGAAAGCCCATTATTATTTCGGGAAATTCGGGCAAAAAATTGGGGTTCCGCTGAAATGGATTCTTCCACAGAATTTCTACGAAAACCTGATGAAAAAATACAATAAAATGGACTGATTTTCAGTTCAGTATTTATCCGCTTGAATTGAAATCCATCATTCAAATATTTTGCTTTCTTCTGTGTGTATTTTCTTATGCGCAAAGCAATCCTTTTGTTTTGGTTGATGTGCAGACCAAAAAAGAAATCAAAAAAACCGATTCGGCAAATGCTGCAAAATTTTTGGATTCACTGGCGGAAAATAATTTCTATTTCACCAAAATAATTTCGGCAGAAAAAAAAGGAGATTCAACTGTGATCGTTTTTGATAAAGGGAAAAATTACAACGAAGCGAAAGTTTCCGTTAATGATTCTTTATCGAAAATTTTAAAAACAGAAAAAATTTTCATCACCAAAAATCTGGATTCTTTAAAAAAAGTTTTGAATAAAAATTTTGTAGATCAGGGATTTACTTTTAACAGAATAAAAACCAAATATCAAGGGATTGAAAACGATATTCCAAATGTAGAAATCTCCGTCCTGAAAGGAGATCCGAGAACAATTGACGGATTTGTAGTGAAGGATTACGAGAAAGTTCCCAAACGTTTTGTGAAGAATCTGGAGAAAGAATTTAAAGGAAAAAAATACGATCAGAAAAATCTGGAAGCCATTAATCAGCGATTGCAGAATCATCAGTTCGTGGGGTTACAACGCGCACCACAAACGCTTTTCACCAGAGATTCCACTAATATTTACCTGTTTTTGCAGAAGAAAAAATCCAGCACTTTTGATGGGGTAATCGGATTTGGAAACAGTGATAATGAAAAATTTGCCTTCAACGGAACTTTAAACGTCAACTTTAAAAATTTGTTCAACAGTTTTGAAACCGTCAATCTTTACTGGCAACGAAATCCGGATAAAGGGCAAACGTTTAATCTTCAAACGGATGTTCCCTATCTTTTCAAATCGAATATCGGATTAAATATGCAGGTGAATATTTACCGTCAGGATTCCACTTTTGCCAATGTAAAAGCACTTCCGGCTTTGTATTACAATCTCGGAAACCGCCAGAAATTAGGATTCCGGGGAACTTTTGAAACTTCTTCCGTGCTGGATTCGCTCTATGTTGCCGGCAAAGATTACAACAAAAAAGGGATCGGTTTGTGGTATGAATTTCTGGATCCTACGGAAAATCCACTTTTTTTATACAAAACAAAAATCCGTGCGGAAGGCGATCTCATCCGGACAAATTATACGGCCGATTCCATAAAGGCAAAGCAAACCTATTTTTACTTTTTGGGAGAACATAATCTGCATATTTCCGGAAACCATTGGATCAATCTGAAAGGGGAAACTGCGCTGATGAATTCCGACAATACTTTCACCACCAATGAACTTTTGCGTTTCGGAGGATGGAATTCCATTCGCGGATTTAATGAGCGTTCGCTGTATGCCGATTTTTATTATTACGGAAATGCAGAATACCGCTATTTGATCGGTGAACAGGCTTTTTTTGATTTTTTCCTGCAATACGGACAGCTCAATAATAAAGCACTTCAGCAAAAACCCAAACTCTACAGTTTCGGTTTAGGATTCAATTTTTTTCTTCCGATTGGTTTAATGACCTTCCAGATTTCCAACGGAAATGAATTCGGAAACCCTGTAAAATTCGGCGACACCAAAATCCATTGGGGAATTCTGAGCCGATTTTAAAAGTAAATTTTGGAATTGAATTTTTTCGTAAATTACAAATATGAAAAAAATTACGATTTTTCTCTGTACAATACTTTTTGCCTTTTTGGTAGGACAAAGGGCAGAGTTGGATTTCAATCAGGATTGGAAATTTCTGCCGACAGATTTGAAAAAATCTGAACCTGAAAGTTGGATTTCCGTACCGCTTCCTCATACCTGGAACCTCGATGCTTACCGGGAAAAAAATTACAAACGTGATACCTTCTATTATAAAAAGGCATTCAGTATTCCTGAAAATCTTTCTGATAAAAAATTATATCTGCGTTTCAATGCGGTAAATTCCTATGCAGAAGTATTTCTAAATGATGAAAAAATTGCGCAACATTCCGGAGGTTATTCAGCATTTCAGGTTTTGCTTCCACAAGAATTATTGAAAAAAAATGATAATCTGCTTTTGGTAAAAGTGGACAACCGCAACCACGAAATCCCACCGCTTTCGGGAGATTTTACGATTTTCGGCGGCATTTATCGCGATGTGAAATTAATTGCTTTGGAGCGGGAACATTTTGATATGGATAACTTCGGAAGCAAAGGCGTTTTTATTTCCAGTCCCAATATTGACCATAATAGAGCATCACTTTGGATTAATGGAAACGTTAAAAATCCTGAAAAAGAAAATATACAAATTGAAGTAAACATCGAATATCTGGGCAAAAATATTCTTTCAAAAACAAAAACTTTCACGGATGAATCCTTTGAAATTTCAGATCTCAAAATTACTCAGCCAAAACTATGGTCGCCAGAAAACCCAAACCTATATCAGATTCGTCTTTCTTTGAAAAAACAAGGGAAAACCAAAGATGAAATTACAATTCCTTATGGGCTTCGTTGGTTTTCCGCCGATACAGAAAATGGATTTCTGCTCAACGGAAAACCGTTGAAGTTAATCGGAACAAACCGACATCAGGATCAGTTTCCTTACGGAATTGCCGTTCCGAAATCTGTACATTGGAACGACATCAGGCTCATCAAAGAAACGGGAGCCAATTTCCTTCGGCTTGCCCATTATCAGCAGGATGATGAAGTTCTGAAAGCCTGCGATTCCTTAGGTTTAATTGTTTGGGAAGAAATTCCGGTGGTGGATATTATTTCAGATTCCGAAAAATTTAAGCAAAATGCCGAATCTCAACTTAAAGAAATGGTTCGCCAGCACTACAATCATCCTTCCGTTATATTCTGGGGATATATGAATGAACCTGTGATTCAGGTACAATACAGAATTCCGGAAGAACAGAAATCCACTTTCTATCAAAAAACAGTTGAACTGGCAAAACATCTTGAACATCTTCTAAAAACAGAAGATTCTACAAGATTAAGTGCCATTGCTTTTCACGGAACCAATCTGTACAATGAAATCGGGATGAACGGAATTGCCGATGTTACCGGCTGGAATCTTTATCAGGGCTGGTATGGCGACCGTTTGGAAGATTTTGAAAACTTTATGGATGAGCAACATAAAAAATATCCTAAACAACCGATAATCATCAGCGAATTTGGTGCAGGTTCGGACAAAAGACTGCATTCATTACATCCGGAAACTTTTGATTTTTCGATGGAATATCAACAGAAATTTCTGGAACATTATCTTCCACAAATTGAAAAAAGAAAATTCGTAATTGGTGCAACGGAGTGGAATTTTATTGATTTTAATGTAGCTTCCCGACAGGAATCCATGCCAAGAACCAACAACAAAGGTCTGGTATACAACAATCGCCACACAAAAGATGTGTATTATTATTTTAAATCTTATTTGACCAAAAATACGCCTGTTCTCCATATTGCAACGGATGACTGGAACAGAAGAACGGCAATTTCTGATGATGAATCTTATACTTATCCGATAAAAGTGTACAGTAATCTTCCAAAAATCAGGTTGAAGATTAACGGTACAGAAAAAGAATTCAAATCCACTGAAAATTATTTTGCTGTGTGGAATATTCCTCTTCGGGAAGGGAAAAATACAATTCTGACTTTTGATGAAACCGGAAAAATAACCCACCAAAAGGACGTTTTACTTTCTCTTATTCCTGAACATTTTTCAAAAACTCATAAAAATATTGACGTTGCCATTAATGCCGGAAGCAATTGCGATTTTTGGGATGAAAAGAACCAGATCTTCTGGCTCGCAGATCATCCCTATTCCAAAGGAAGTTGGGGATATATTGATGGTAAAGTTTTCAGAAAATCGCCGGACAGAATCGGTACAACTGCCGAAATCAGCAATACTGAAAACACACCTTTGTTTCAAACCAAACGGGAAAATATAACGGAATATCGTTTTGATCTTCCAAAAGGAAAATACCGGATTACACTTGGTTTCAGCGATTTGTACAATTCACCAAAAGCAGAAGCCTATGATTTGTCCAAAAAGCAAAAAAATAATGTCGCCATCAATATTTTTGATGTGGAAATTAACGGAAAACAGATTTTAAAAAATTTCTCTCCATATCAACTTTCGGGAAACAATTCCGCCATCATCCAAACTTTTGAAATAGGAACGACAACTTCAGAAATCAAAATTTCTTTTATCCCGAAAAGTGGAAAACCATTTGTAAACGCCATCCGGATAACATCCGAATCCAATTAAATATCTGATTTTCAATAAAGGTGATTTCACCCAATTTTTGGTTTTATTATTTCCTTAACATTTCTTAAATTAAAAATGAGGTACATTTGCTAAGAGTCCAAAACTCAGCGTATTAAGAATGTTTCATAAGTCTTGCACTTATTGCATGATGTAGAAAAATCTTCATTTTGCCGACTGATTAATCATAAAAAAACTCTTACCAAAAACTCTTCATTATGCCTGAGAATCCTAAATCCAGGTTTGATTTACTGCACGACATCGATCTTTCAAAACTCAAAAAAGGATCAAAGCAGTTGGATGTTCTCGTGAAAACCATTCAGAAATCAACCCTTTCAGAGCACGCTTCACCTTCGTTAAAAACTTCCGTTCTTTTTTCCGACAAAACGGAATTGCATAAAAAGCTGGAACGTTTAAAATCCGAAGAACTCCCGGAAAATCTCACCGATTATGAAGTGGAAAAAATTTCGGGACCTATCTCATCAACCGATTTTTCAAAATCATTTACACTGAACCATATCTTCACGATTCCGGAAAAAATTCTGGGTCCATTCCCAACGATTGACGGTGCTGAACTTTTTTATAAATTTTACCGAACTATCGATGATTTCAAGATTTTCTTCAACGGGCAAAGTGCAGCCGCACTTATTATTCCGGTTCGCGTTGCACGGTTAATTCTTAATTCATCCGTAAATTCTTTAATTCTGACCAAAGGAAATGTATGGATTCGCGCAGATTTGATGGATCCTTCCGCACCGAAAACACACTATATCGGTTTGAAAATTACCAAGGGAAATATTACTCTTGATAAAAAATATGCGATCAGCAATAATTCAATCACGATAAATCCGGCAAATGCCATGGGTTTAGATTTCACATTGGATCATTCTTATCAGGCAGAACCAACGGAAAAAATCGGAATGGATGGCTTCCTCAGTGAATGCAAACCTACCGATATTTTGAAACTTCAGTATTCTCACGGAAGAATTACCGTAACCGATACTGATGCGTTTTTTGGTAAAACTTTGGGATGGAAAAACTATTTCAGGCGAAAAAAAGATCTTTTTCTCTGGGATGATGAAAAAAAACAAATGCTGCTGGAACTGACTTCTGAAGAAAATATCTTCAAAATACACCAGTTGGAATCCACCTTTTACAATATTGAAGGTGAAGCAAAAATCCGAAGTAGTTTCTGGGTTTTACCTAGCAGGATTTTGCAGCAAAACCAATCAGTAGAAGTAAAATTCAACGGAGCATTACAGATTGACATTTTAAAAGGGCTTTCAACCGTATGGAACGGCATCCACGAAAAAGAAAACCGAGTCCTCATTCGGAAAGGGAAAATATATTTTCTGAACGGGATTTTTTCTCTGGAAACCCAAAGTGCAGATTTCCAGTTGATCCGTGAGCAGTTTACCCTTTGGCAAAAATCCGAAGAAAAGCCCTACAAAATGGAACTGGAAGTAAGTTTCCGGAATTACGGATTTCTTCAGATGACCTCAATTTCCAATGTAACGGAAACGGTTGCAGCCAATGCCGATACCGATTTTTTGATAGACAAACCTTTGTATGCCGACAATACGCCGGTACACCCGACTTCCAAAAAAAGCATTTACGGAAAAGTTCTTACCCAAAACGGAACAAATCTGATTCTTCTGGATCAGGATATGCTGACCGAAAACGACACTGAAAATATTGAATTTTCAATTCCGAAAGACAAATCGAGGTATCAGTTTGCGCTGGAAAACGCCTATTTTACAACATCGAAAGAAACCGGACTTTTTCTCAATGCGAAATGCGATGACCGCAATCATCTGTTTGAAGGAAAATTATTATTCACCTATTTAATTCTTGATATTCTGCCCACACTTCCACATCCTTATACCGGAACGATGCTCCCAAGATATAAAAGAGGAAGCAGTTTGGCGGTTTCTACCAGAAACAGTATCGGAATTTTTCTGGCGAATATCGACTGGAAAACTGATAATGATTTCACATCGGCAGACGTAACTTTTAAAATGTCGCAGAAATATTTCGCAGCAAAAGGAATTACCTATCCCGAAAACAAAAACGACCTCCGAAGAAAACAACCACATCCCGACCGCGAAAGAAAAGCCCAAGAAGCATTTGCCCTTCTGGATGTCAGTACGGAATCCGATCATTGGGGAATTTCGCTTTCTTTTTATAATCAGGATGTGCTGAATAAAATTCATCATTCTTCTTTTAGTGTAGACAATGAAAATGTAGTCACCATTGAAAGAAATTATCTGCAGGCTCCAATGGGATTATTGCACGGCATAACGCTTCCGCAAGTCAGTTGGGAACCGGTTTTCAATCAGTCGCCTCCAAATCCACCGGATAATCCGGATCCTAAAATCGGGATTTTGGTTCAGAAGAATAACAATATTCCAACCGTATTTTCGCAACTGGACAAAAATTATGTGAAAATAAGTCCGAAAGATTATATGGAAAGATTCAAAGAGAATCTTCGTCCGTCAGAAAATGCAGAAGTTTCCGAAACGTCTTATTCGCTGCAAAGTAAAGTGCTTTTTACACTTCCCAACGGAAAATTTGCGGTTGCTTCTCTCAGCCGATTCAATGGTGAATCCATGGTAAATGAGAAACATTTGCAATTTATAAATCCTAAATTTTCCTTTCAGAATCTTGATCTGAATGGGAGCTTGCAGTTCAGAATTTCTGCAGAAAAAACGGCAAATCCGAATATTCCACCCAAAATGGATGGCGTTGCCCGGCAGTTGCATAATCTGGAATACAATGCATTTATCAGTATATTGGGAAAAACGGTAACGGAAATTTTTAATTCTAATTTTTATAATGAAGGATTAAACAGCAACGTACCACTTGAATTTATTGATTTTTCCGGCTATGGCGCCAGTACTTTCAGCGACTGGAAAAATCCTCTTGCAAAATATGCTTCCATTGCGCAGGCGAAATTTGATCTTCTCCGCGGAAGAGTGGCGCATGAAATTGTACAGGCGGTAAGCATTATTTATCCGTGGGGAATTTGCACCACAAGAACGGTTACTTTTCTTAGAAACAACAATGCGGTAATTTACCGTGAAGACAGCGGTTGGGTGGCGCAAAGCGACGGACTTTTTGATTTCAGAAACAGAGGATTTAAACCCGGCAATTCTCAGAACGACGAACCTTCGGATTTCAAAAGCCTATTTAAAATTTATCCGGGATTAACAGAAGGACTTTTCAATATCCGGAATATTCAGGAAGACTACAGTGATGTTCAGGAATTCAGCTATAAACTGCAAAACGGAGATTATTATTTTGATGAAAGTTCCTGGCCCAATGTCATCCGAACCGATAAAGCCGGAATGCCCCAGAAAGCAAAATTTGTCGCCGTTTACTTTGATGCCGATGTAAAACTGGATGCCCTAAATAAAACCGTTACCGGAAAACGTTTCAAAGGATATTTGCAAATCAAACCGAAAGGCGTTCCGATCCCTCCAAAAATTCTTGATGAACTTGTAAGACGAAGCCAAAACAGCATAGGCGGAAGTATTGATACTACGTTACCCATTGAAAATACGTTACAAAAATTCAAAGCCAACCGTGTTGAAGTTTCCGCCTGTTATGAAAATGGCAATACCAATGCCGTTAATTTTGTAAGTTCCGTTAAAGGCTCTGTTATTTTGCCTTCCGAAGGAAGCTGGAGTGTGGTTGAAGTGGATCAGCAAAGTGGAGATGTAAGCAATATTAAAGCGGGAACCAGTGTCGGTTTGGTGAAAAATGGTTTGCGGGATCAGGAAAACCCGTTTTACAACAACCCGAACAAGATTACCAATTTGGCATTTCCGGATTCAATAGTCAATAATGGAAATACATTTTTCAAAGCCTATGGAATCCTTCAGAATACCAATACGCAGAAAGTTCTTTTCAAAAACCTGAAATTCGATAAAAATACCATCGATCAGTTTACTTCGGATCCTGCTTTGCTGGCCGATTGTTTTCGATTAATGAATTCCAAAGGTCCTTTCCCGAAATTGGGTGATGCCATCACCATGGAATCTGCACAGAATGCAGTAGTAGGACTTCTTCCGGATGGCATTAAAAAGAAACTCGACCTTGAAGTTCCCGATAATTTCAATTTTGATATTTTAGGAAAAGAAAATGATGCATTCCGGATTTATATCAAATACGATTCCAGCAAAATGGACGGAACGGATAAAAAACCATCTGTCATTAACTTTTTAACCGATTCCGAATTACCGGACAAATGGCTGAACAAAGTGCACAACATCACCATTGCAGCGGATCTTCTGGTTTTCAAACCACTGCTGTATATTTCCGGGAATTTCAATATTGCTAAAAAACAGGCGCCTTCTTTAAATACAGGATTTGGTCCTCAGTTAAAACTTCACGAAACCCTGCAAAAAATTTACGACATTCTGGAATTTCTGAGCAAACTGGATCCTACACAACCTTCCGAAGCCATAAAAAAAGGACTACAAATTGCCATGAGCAACTCGGCGGACAGTTGGGAATATAAATTTAAAGCGGACAAAGAAATTCCGATTGTGAAGTTTCCTTTTGATCCCATTAATTACAATTCACCAACGACTCCTCTAAAAATGGATGCGTTTTTCCGTTTGGGAATGTACTTCAACCAGCCGATTAAAATTCCGAATACAATCAACCAAATTAAACCTTCAGTCGGAGTGTATCTGGAATTAGGCGCGGATATTCGTGTGATGTGCGTAAGTCTTGCAGCAGCAACCATCTACGCAACAGGAAGAGCGGAAGTCGGGCTTTCCGGAGATTTGAACAGTCCGCCAACTTTGTATTTCAAATTTGGTTTCGGGGTGGAACTTTCCGTTGGTCTACCGGTTATTGGTTCCGTTGCCGTGTTGTATATGGTTGGGGTTGACATGAAAATCAATTCGGAAATTCTCGTGGTGGGCGCATTTATTTATTTCCGCGGAAGAGTAGAAATCTTTGGCGGAATTGTTACCATTACCATTTCGATTGAAGCGGCCGGAAAAATCGAAAAATCATTTATCGGCGGACCAACGAACTGTATTGCGATGTGCACATTTGCGTTGGATATTTCCATTGCATTTATCATCAACATCAATTTTACGAAAACCTGGGAGGAAACCCGACAAATCAGTTAAACCTTAAATCCTGTTACCATGAATCCATTATATAGCCTGCTTGTTTTTCCACAAAATTTTGAAGATGGAGTTTTGTATTTCAATATTATGGTGCTTCCGAGAAACATCAATCTTTTTAAAAATTATGAAAATCTTCCCTCTTTTGTGGATGCTGATATTAGTTTTAAGGTCAACATCATTAATACTTTAGACGGACTGCCTTTAACCGCTGCCATCACGCATACTCCGCCTTCTGATATTACTTCACGGGCTCAGAATAAAAAAATGCTGTATGAACAAATTATTCAGCAACTAGAGCGGAATGACAATCTGAAAATAAGTGAAAACCCGGATGAAACCAAAGATTATGGTTTTGAAGAACAAAAAAACAAACTGGCTTCTAAGAATGTTTCCATACGCAAATATCTTCCGCTTTCTTACAGAAATGCCTTCAATTTTACAAGTTCAAAAACACGATATGCCTTAACTGATGATGAATATGAATGCATTGTAAAAAACAAAGAAAAAAAATATACCGATGTACGGTCGGATGAACGGCACATTTCCTGGGGCAAACTGATTGCTTTTATTTTGAGAAATCCCGCTTTAGCAGAACGCGCAGGTTTGATTTACAAAGCAAGTGTAGAAACAGAAAACGGACTTCTGGAAAAAGGAGGGTGGCTGTTTGTGAATTTTGCA
Organism: Bergeyella sp.; assembly: GCA_031987605.1. GTDB lineage: Bacteria > Bacteroidota > Bacteroidia > Flavobacteriales > Weeksellaceae > JAFAGO01. The sequence continues at coordinate 164,453 of DALZZF010000007.1, forward strand.
ACAGGAACACCTTTTGAAAATATGCCGGTCAACACGTATGCCGCCCGAATTCCCGCCCTGAAAAGCAATCGTCATCTTTTTGCTCCTGTTTTATTTCCTGTAAATATGCCTTCCGCAACTGTTTTTGCTTATGATTCAGCAGTGCAAGAAGCCATATTGTACAGTGATGGTTTTGCAAAAATTGTTCATGCCAATCAGCCTGTCAATCAGGATTTGCTTCAGGAAACCGACACTTCGAATCCTCCGTTGAAAGAAGTCGGATTGCGGCTGGGCTGGGATGATGAACAGCTGACCATTTGGGGAAACCGCCAGCTTAAACAAAAGGATGAACTGACCAATCTGGATATCGATGCTCCGCTTGGTGTTTTCGGATATAAAATTGATGTACGGCGGAATGACGATGAGTCCTGGCATTCCCAGAATAAAATTCATCCGGTGGAATCCATTGTTCTTCCGGATGGTGAAGAAATCATCAATCGTGCTGAATCTTTGGAACTTCCGGTAGAAGTCCATCCTTCATCTCATGGAAACACCGATGCAGAAGGATTTTGGCTACCAATGTATTACACCTCCTGGAATGGAAAATGTATGGTAATTCCGGATAAGGAAGCGCAGGAAATTCATCAACTCACGGAAGATAAAATGCTTAAAATGGAGCAATATGCGGATGATGATTCCATGAATAAAGCACCGAAAAAAACCTTTCATCCGTACGTTCAGGATGTAGCCCACGAACTTCCTTTAGAATATGGAAATTCTTATGAGTTCAGGGTGCGGTATATGGATATTTCCGGTGGTGGACCAACCGTTGAAAATGAAGCCATCAACGGCGGACAAAATCCGGTGGCAAAAGTACATTTCAAAAGACATATCGCGCCTTCAGCTTTAAAAATAGTAAACTTAGAACGGTTTTTTCTCAATCAGAATGAATCGCAAGTTTCCGATTTCAGTATCCTTGAAAACATTCTTAAAAATGAAAATATTTTAAAAATAGAACGCCCTCTTCTGGGATATCCAAGTGTAGTATATACCGGAAAATATGAAAATCCGGTGGCAAAAATTTTAGAAAAAATTGAAAATACACCCACTCCCGAAAATCCCATGGATCGGAAAGAATATGAAATTGGGTTGCATGATCCGGATGTAAATTCCTTTACTATAAAGGTAGAAATCAAATCTCTTGAAATGGATAATGTGCTGTCCGAAAACGGAAGAGAAAGTTTTATTGAATTGTATGAAAAGAAATTCAGTTTTCCGGATGAAGCCTATGATTCTTTAGCAGAAATTGAAGTGATTTACCAGGATTATGAACAGATTTCATACGGAAATTCACTGGATGATTTGGGAGAAACCCAACAGTTAATTTTACCGACTTCCCGGCATTTAAGGATTACCATTACTCCGGTTTTGGATAAAAATTTAATTCGCAATTACGCAGCCGATTTTGTTGCCAAAGGAAAAACCATCATCCTCAGTTCCTTTAAACCGTCTGTAACTGAAACCGGAATTCTGCCTAAAGAAAATGATCTTTCATGGCTAAAAGCGTTTTATCTGCAACCTGATCAACTGGGAGACGATCCTATTACCAAAGAGGACAAAGAATTGCAGATTTTCGCCACTGAAAATGGTACATCTGTGGAACTTTTACGGCTGGCAGATGCGCTGGATCTTTCCGTAAAAAGAATGACTTTAGAAGGAAAAAGCGGACAGCGCGTACAGTTTGGAATCAGTCATAAAATGAGACATTCTCTGGCTCCTGATTCCGCATCGGTGATGTTTTCCAGTGTTAAGGAACTGTTCAATCACTGGATTGTTGCGGTGGATTTTCCATTATTTCGCGATTGGGCTTGGAATGCATTGGATATTCAGAGTTTCACCATACACCGGAAAATAAAATTTGAATTTGAAAATGACTGGCAAAACGAAACAGAAGTAGGAAGCATAGACGTAAAAAATATTGCAAACATCAATATGTTGAACAATCCGGATCGGATGAAAAGTAGAATGATTTTTTTAGATGTCATTGATCCGGAAGAATTGATGAAAGATTTTCCTCGGGAAATTATTGCCGAATATTCAATTAAAATTCATTTTAAAGAAGGCTATGAACAAACGGAATCGGATCGGTCTTATCCTTGTGAAATTCATCTCCCCATTACTATTATTCCGAAACAGTTGCCAAAATTGGTTTCTACAGGAGTGGCAATGACCCCTTATTCTTATGATGAACAGGGCTATCGTTTTTCGGATGAAAGACAAAAATACATTTGGTTTGAATTTGAAGAAGCAGTTGCAGATTCGATGGATACCTATTATGCAAGGGTACTTTCCTATTCTCCTGATCCATATCTTTGCCGAGTTGATGAAGAACTCATCACTCATATAAGCAAAGACCTTCCATTACAGTTGAATGATGAAAAAATACGCACCATCATTCCTAAAATGGAATATGATAATGCAGGTGTCGGAGCCATGCAGGAAATGATAAAAGAAACCGATGAAACGGGAAAAAAAATATATTTACTCCCACTTCCAACAGGCTTACACCCAAACAGTGATGAACTTTTCGGTTTTTTTAGTTATGAGATAAGAGTTGGACATAAAAAAGAATCCTGGAGTACGGCACAGGCAAGATATGGCCGCCCTTTAAAAATAAACGGAGTTCAGCATATTGCTCCTGAATTGGTTTGCAATACTTATCGTATGTCCAAAAGTACAGAAAATCAAAAGATAAAATATTACGAAATTTCAGCAGCGCATGCGAATGCCGTTTTAAACGGAAAAGACATTACCGCATTTCCTCCAAATACATCGCTCTGGTATCTGCTATATACACAAGTGATGCAGGCAGACGGAAAATCGTTCCGAAATATCCTGATTGATGCAGGACCAATGTATTATCACCCAATAAAAACACACCTTAAAAATGAGCATTATAAAAAAGAAAGTGGAGAAAAATTAGGAACAGCAAGAATTTCTTCAATAGAAATCGGAGACCGACTTGAAATGATGGGTTTGCCCCGCAGTAATAATCTTAGTGCAATTGTAGTGGAAATGTTTCCATTAAAAAACAGATGGCAGGAAATTACTAATGGGATCAATGAAAAAATACGGGACTTAGATTCACATTTCATTAATGAATATCTCAATCAGGAACAAGTAGGAAATCCACTAACGGACATGCTGGGTGAATACCGGATGTATAGAAGTTCCGTGCTAACGCCAGTAAGTGAGATGTGTTGCGAGGATTGTTAAATCTAACTTTACAAAAAACAAAAGTCATAAAAAAACCTCAATCAAATAAATGATTGAGGTTAAAAAAAAACTGGCGGCGACCT
>DALZZF010000008.1:0-121023 GCA_031987605.1 Bergeyella sp.
CGAATTCTTTGAAAATAAGATAAACAAAGCCGTTAACTTATCTTCGAAATACAATGATTTAAAATGCACAAAAAGTTAATTAGGATTTTTAATACATCAACCTTCTAAAATCGCAAATCAAAAACCGTAAATCAAAAAAGATGAATATAGACTTTAACAAAGGAGACGGCCTGGTTCCCGTAATCATTCAGGATGATAGAACTTTACAGGTTCTCATGCTCGGATATATGAATGAAGAAGCTTTTCAAAAAACACAAAATGATAGCAAAGTGACGTTTTACAGTCGCTCCAAAAACAGATTATGGACAAAAGGTGAGGAGTCCGGGAATTTCCTTTATGTAAAAGACATCAAGGTGGATTGTGATCAGGATACAATTCTCATCAAAGCTGTTCCCGAAAATGTAGTGTGCCATACCGGAAGTTTTAGCTGTTTTGGCGAGAAAGAAAACAAAGGGTTTTTGTATGAACTTCAACAGATTATTTCAGACCGAATTGATTCCGATAACCAAGATTCTTATACCAATCAACTCTACAAACGCGGCATCAACAAAGTAGCGCAAAAAGTAGGGGAGGAAGCTGTAGAAGTGGTAATTGAAGCCAAAGACAACAACGCCGATCTTTTTAAAAATGAAGCCGCCGATTTGCTTTATCACCTCCTCATTTTACTCAAGGCAAAAGGTTTTATGCTAGAAGATATTGAAGAGGTTTTGAGGGGAAGATCGAAATAAAAAACTGTTTTCCATATTGGTTTTTCAAGAATTATAAGATTCCTACCTAAAAAAAATCCTGAGATTTTTCTCAGGATTTACTATTGATAACAAAAAGTTGATACTTATTTTACTTGGTCTACAACAGCTTTGAACGCTTCAGGATGGTTCATTGCAAGATCTGCAAGAACTTTTCTGTTCAGTTCGATGTTGTTTTTTTTAAGGGCTCCCATAAACTGAGAGTAAGAAAGTCCGTTTTCTCTGGTACCAGCGTTGATACGGGTAATCCAAAGAGCTCTGAAATTTCTTTTTTTCTCTTTTCTACCGCGGTAAGCATATTGCATTGCTTTATCTACGGCATTTTTAGCAACGGTCCAAACGTTTTTTCTTCTTCCGTAGAAACCTTTTGCTTGCTTAAGTACTTTTTTTCTGCGCGCTCTGGACGCTACAGCGTTTACTGATCTTGGCATAATAAATTGTTGTTTTTTTGAATAGAGCGTTGCTTATTTCATCAAACTTTGGGGCTGCAATTCAGGGTTAACTTTTAAATGAATTGTTTTTGAATTCTTATAAACCGATTATGGATTTATAAAAACTACTTAATGGCTAATTGGCGCAATACGCTTTTTTCGTCCACCTGAGCCACATAAGAAGTTTGCGTAAGATTTCTCTTTTGCTTGGTTTCTTTTTTGGTCAAGATGTGGCTTTTGAAAGCATTTTTTCTTTTAATCTTACCAGTTCCGGTAAGTTTAAAACGCTTCTTAGCACCTGATTTCGTTTTTAATTTTGGCATTGTTCTGCTTTTTTTATTTTGTTATCAATGTCTTTTCCAGCGTAGCAAAGCAATCACTTACTTTATCATTCGCTTTCAAGTGTGCAAATTTACAAAAAAGATACAAGATAAAAGGAGAAAACCTGAAGAATTTTGCAGAGAGTAATCTATATTTTTGTTTTAAATTGAAAATCTTTCTCCTGTTAAATTAACAAAAATTTATCACCTACTTGTTACTGGATATAAGTCTGCTATTTCTATCAGTAAATCAAAATCTGTAAAAAAAGATTCCCAAAACGGACACCTCTTTAAGTTTATTAGCGTTTTATTTCTGCATTAATGTCCTTGTACAAACTATTTATTTTCCTTTTCAAACTTTGTCCGGCATAAGCTCTTTCAATTCTGCTCATTTGTATTTTCCAAAGATAACTTAGTAGTATATTCTTTTCAGAGTTGGTGATTTTCAATGGCATTTTTATTCCTACAATATTACCAGATGAATTGAACTCTAAATTTGGAGCAATTTTGTTATTTATCTCAACAAAATAAGTATCAAAAAATTGGTTTTCTTTAAAATCTTCTTCAAATTTTTTCATAACCTGATAATCAAACTCATACAGGTTGATTATTTTGGCTCTCAAAGAGTCATTTTCAATAGTTTCTAAACCTTTGGATTTTAAAGTTTCATAACCTGAAATATTTTGGACTGATATTACATTTCTTGTCAGGTAGTAATAATATCCGATTAGAGAATCTTTATCTGCTTCGTTGTTAATAATAATTTTTCTCCAATATTTACAAGCTTTTGCACCGTTTTTATGTGCCTGAATATTTCCTTCCAAATCTAAACTGTCTTTCTTTAGACCATTCAGAATTTCCAAATATATTTTTTCTTCAGAAATTTTTTTTCCTTGATTGTTACTCCATTCAGTTAAGGCAAACGCAAGAATAACACTTATAAATATAAAGGCGAACTCTGCAAAATATTTTTTTATAAAACTCTTTATCTTCTGTTTAGACATCTTTTTCAAAAAATAAATAAATATAGATTGCGAAACCGAAATTTGTGGAATTGGTAGAAGCTAATCTGAATCCGTTTTTTGCATATTCATTTAATTTATCTTGAATGTCTTCTTTGGATTTCTTTGCAATATGTTCTGAATCTAAAGTGATTTTAGTGTAGTAAATCAGAGTTTCTACTTTGTACTCTTTCATGGTTATTTATTTTAAATGGTTGTCGTATCAGTGAATTTTTTCCTTGCTAAATTGATACAATAAAAGGTCTTCTAAATAAAGAAAACCTTTTATTTATCTTTCACCAATTCAAACTGTTACATCGTTACATTTTCAAATTGGCATATTGTGATTCTTATTTCGCCGGTTTTTTAGGGCTCATCATCATAATCATTCTTTTCCCTTCGAGTTTTGGCATCTGGTCAACTTTTCCTACATGTTCCAGTTCCTGTGCCAGTTTGAGAAGTAAAATTTCTCCCTGATCTTTAAAAATAATGGAACGTCCTTTGAAAAATACATAGGTTTTCAGTTTGGAGCCTTCTTCCAAGAACTTTTCGGCATGTTTCTTTTTAAATTCGTAGTCGTGATCGTCGGTTTGCGGACCGAAACGAATTTCTTTCACCACTACTTTTACCTGTTTTGCCTTAAGTTCTTTCTGTTTCTTTTTCTGCTCGTACAGGAATTTTTTATAATCCAGAATACGGGCAATATAAGGCTCAGCCTTATCGGAAATTACCACCAAATCCAAATCCTGATCTTGGGCAATTTGTCTGGCTTTTTCAACCGGGTATACTCCTGGTTCCACATTTTCGCCAACTAAGCGAACTTCTCTTGCCCTGATTTTTTCATTGATCTGGTGTAGGTCTTCCTGAACAGGTCGGCGCATTGGGCCTCTTCCTCTGTTGTTAAATCTCTGTGCTATTGTAGTATAATTTTAAGGTTAATCTTATTATTTATTTTTAATGGATGGAAGAAAACTTTTTCAGTTCCATCATTTTTTATTGACCAAATTCAAATCCGGTATCAGCCGCTTTGTGAAAATATTCGGAGAATTGCTCGATGCTCATTTCTCCTAAATCGCCTTCGCCTCTTCTTCTTACAGAAACTGTGCCTTTGTTTTCTTCATTTTCACCAACGACCAACATAAAAGGTATTTTTTTCAGTTCGGCATCGCGGATTTTCTTTCCGGTTTTTTCGTTTCTTTCATCAATTATGCCGCTAATATCGTGATTTTCCAATGATTGTGAAACTTTTTTTGCATAATCAACATATTTTTCACTAATCGGCAAAATAATGAATTGTTCAGGAGCCAACCATAACGGGAAATCTCCTGCGGTATTTTCAATCAGAATTGCAATGAAACGTTCTAATGAACCGAATGGTGCACGATGAATCATTACCGGTCTGTGTTTTTCATTATCGCTTCCGGTATACCAAAGATCGAAGCGTTCCGGCAAATTGTAATCTACCTGAATGGTTCCCAATTGCCAGCTTCTGCCCAAAGCATCCTTCACCATAAAATCCAGTTTTGGACCGTAGAAAGCGGCTTCCCCATATTCTACAATGGTTTTTAAACCTTTATCGTGTGCAGCTTTAATAATAGCATTTTCTGCTTTTTCCCAATTTTCATCGGAACCAATATATTTTTCGGGTTTCTCCGGATCACGAAGTGAAATTTGGGTTACAAAATCTTCAAATCCTAATGAACGGAAGACATACAATACCAAATCAATGGTTTTCTCGAATTCTTCCAGCAACTGATCGGGTGTACAGAACAGGTGTGCATCATCCTGAGTAAATCCGCGAACACGAGTTAAACCGTGCAATTCTCCGGATTGTTCATAACGGTAAACCGTTCCGAATTCGGCATATCTTTTTGGCAAATCCCGATAACTCCATTGTGAAGTTTTGTAGATTTCGCAGTGGTGCGGACAGTTCATTGGTTTCAGCATAAATTCTTCACCTTCGTTTGGTGTTTTGATTGGCTGAAAACTGTCGGCTCCGTATTTATCCCAGTGTCCGGAAGTTACATATAGTTCTTTTGCGCCGATATGTGGAGAAATTACGAATTCGTAACCTGCTTTTTTTTGTGCGGCACTCAGGAAGTTTTCCAGTTTTTTTCTTAATGCGGCTCCTTTTGGTAACCAAAGCGGAAGTCCGGCTCCCACTTTTTCCGAAAAAGCAAAAATCCCCAATTCTTTCCCTAATTTACGGTGATCGCGGCGTTTTGCTTCTTCAAGTCTTTCCAGATATTCGGTGAGTTCTTTCTGTTTCGGGAAAGAGATTCCGTAGACTCTGGTTAATTGTTTGTTTTTTTCATCTCCTCTCCAATATGCACCTGCAGCATTGAGAATTTTGGCTGCTTTTACAATTCCTGTTGATGGAATATGACCGCCACGGCAAAGATCGGTGAAATTGTCGTGGGTAACGAATGTAATTTCGCCGTCATTCAGGTTTTTAATCAGTTCGGTTTTGTAAGGATTATCGGCATATACCTTTAATGCTTCGGTTTTTGAAACCGGATATTTGTTGAAAGTGACATCTTTTTTGGCATTTTCGAGCATTTTTTTCTCGATTTTTTCGAAATCTTTTTCACTCAAAGTTTCATCACCAAAATCGACATCATAATAGAATCCGTTCTCGATTGGAGGACCGATGGTGAGTTTTGCATGTGGATAATATTCTAAAATGGCCTGCGCCAAAAGGTGAGCCGACGAATGCCAGAATGCTTTTTTCCCCATTTCATCATTCCAGGTAAGAAGTTGAAGTGATGCGTCTTTTTCAATCGGTGTCGTGACTTCCACCTGCGTACCGTCCACCAAAGCGGAAATGGTATTTCTTGCGAGTCCTTCACTAATTGATTTTGCAACTTCAAGCGGAATAACCCCGCTGTTAAATTCTTTAATGCTTCCGTCCGGAAGAGTAATTTTAATCATCTTTTTACACTGAAAATTAGGTGCAAAAATAATGATTTTTTTGCAGGCAGAAAAAAGATTTTTTCAGAGAGGGTGATTTACTTGTTTTTGATGGTGAAAAATACTTTCCTATTCAATCGTAAAATTTTAGACTTGTTGTATGAAGAAGCAAAAAAAAACTGCCTTTTGGCAGTTTTTTTTACAAAATTAAATTATAATTATTGTTTGATAAATTTCTGGGTTAATTTATTACCCGCTTTATCCTGAAGTTCAATAATATAGTTTCCGACAGATAATTTTGAGGCATTTATCTTTTTATCGGAAGTTTTCCCGTTCAGTATTAATTGTCCTGCTGCGTTGTACACTTTATAGGTGAATTCTCCGCTTGTTTTAGATTGAATATTAATCAGATCTTTCACAGGATTAGGGTAAAGAACAGTTCCGCTTGCAGCCGAATCACTTACGCCTAAAGTATCAACAAGATTTAAGGTGTAATCTTCAACCTGACCATATAGGAAACTTCCACATGGATTGGTTGGGGTTGCATTATAACTCAAAATCACACGCATTCTGGTAGTTCCTAAAGTCGCAGATGTAGGAATGGTAATATTCCCGGTAACCGGACTCGTATTTGAGGGATCTTTCGAGAACACGCGCTCTCCATTATCCGTGAAATCTCCATCTCTGTTAAGATCTACAAATACTGCATATCCTTCCTGATAATGTGTTGAAGCCCAGAAAGGAGTAATGGTAATTGTGTTTTGTTGTCCTACAGCAACATCTGTAGAAATATAAGTGAAATCTTCGTAACCCGCTGTTCCAGTACTGGTGTTATCAATGTTCACATATTGTACACGACCAATTCTTTCATCACTGGTATTGGTTCCTTGGCTATCACAATATGTCAGGGTATCCAAAGTTGTAACTTCAACAGTATTACTTTCGGTTGATACATTGTCATAAACATCTTTCGCTTTTACATAAAATTGATAAGTAGTATTTTTGGTTAATCCTGTAACAATATAAGTTAAGGTAGTGCTTGAAACAGTTGCGATGCTGTTCCCATCTCTGTAAATAGTATAACCTCCAATTCCGTTCTCGTCTTCCGCAGCGGTCCAGGAAAGAGTGGTAGAAGAACCTGTAGTATTTGTTGCCGTTAAATTCGCAGGTGCAGTAGGAGCTGTTTCATCAGGTGGAAATAAATATTTCGGACCTAAGTTAACAGCATAAAATGCGTTCTGAGTGGCTTCATGTTCCTCTGAATTTTCTCCAAAAAGATCAATAGCTGCTTGAATTCCATAATTCCTTGCATCCATATAGGTGGAATTTGAAGAAAGGTATTCTGTTTCAATTCGGTAAACAATTTTTGCGGCTTCATCTATACCGATCCCGGTAACATCGTAAACACTTCCTACATCATTTGTTCCGGATTTTCCTTCAGAAAGGATATAAAACCAATGGTTTAAAACACCACTGTTATAATGCACCCCGCAGTAATCATTAAAATAATTCGGGGAAGCACATCCTTCTTCCGGAGTTGCAGGATACCAGTTGATTCCACGATATGTGTCCGGTTGGTTATTTAATCCTACTTTTGGGTTGTTTAATGATCTCAGATAATAAGGAGAAACCTTGGTAATATCTTCTCCGATAAGGTAGGTATCTTTTTCAGGTGCATAATTGTATTCTACAACTGCTCCCCAAATATCGGATAGTCCTTCATTTATTGCTCCGGATTCTCTTGAGTATGCCAAATTTGCAGTAGAAGCACAAACTCCATGTCCAAGTTCATGAGCTGTAACATCAAAGGCTACTAAAGGGGTGAAATATTGGGATCCATCACCATATAACATTTCGGTTCCGCTCCAATAAGCATTATCTACACCATTGCCATAATGAACATAACTCTTAAGGACTGCTCCGGAACCATTGTAACTGTTTCTTCCAAATTTTGTCAAGAAATAGTCATATGTTTTTTCAACACCCCAATGCGCATCAAGTGCAGCATTATCAAAATTGGCATTATTATGTTCCGCGCTGGTCCAGTTATTATCGTTATCAGTGAATTCAATCGCAGTACTTAGTGTTTCACTTTTCTTCAGGTTAAAGGTACGAACACCACCACCTCTTGTCGTGTCGTGCAAAATATAATTATTGTTTGCTGTAACAAAAGAGGTTTCAATTTCTTTTGTACCACTATATTTTGTTTCGGCATTTCCAGTGGCTAAAGTTGGGAAAATAATAGGTTTTGCTTCTTTTGTTTGAGTTCCTCCAAAGTTTCCAGCTGTAGGAGCATCAAAGATTGTTTTTCTGGCATGCTTTAAAATAGCATCCATAGCAAGGATTCTTCCACTTATTGCATCTACGTAAACGTAATCTCTAGTAAGTGGTTGTGCAGCATAAATATCAAATTTATACGCTAAGAAAATTTTATAGGAGCCATCGGTTTGATGAACCGGAAAATAAACCAAATCTCCGCTTGGCTTTTTATAATCGTTTGAGGCAATATACGCTTCGTCCTGCCACATGTATTTTGTAGCACCGATCTTATTTACGGCTGCATTAAATGCTTCGGTTGAAGAAATTTTTGGAGTGGTGAATTCGGAAGCATTATCAAAAATTTCTCCATTCATACTTACCAGTTTCCCTTGTTTGTAATGAAGGTTGTACACCCCACCTTCAACAGGAATACCTTTGTAGTATAACTGGTATTTTTCATCGGTAAACTTACCACTGAAATCAAGGCTTGATTTAGAAATTTTAAATTCGAAATCAGGAGCCAAGTGAAGAACCTCGTTGAAAATTTGCTTTGCAGGCAGTGAAGCAACACCAGAATTTTCCTTAAAAGTGACAAGACTAATGCTTCCATTATCTCGTTGAATCTTCTTCTCAACATACTGCTGAGCAAAAACTGAATTTGAAATTCCAGACAATAAACCCAGAATTCCAATACAGAATAGTTGTTTTTTCATTAATATTTTTTTTGATTAGGCGGTAAATATAATGAAAAAAAACTTTGTTTTCGCTGCTGATAATACAATGAATTAAAAAAAAATAAGATTTTAATGTAAAAACAAAATCTTTGATGTGGTTTTTACTTTAAAGAGTAGAAGAGTCGATTGTGCCGGTTTTGTCTTCAATCGTGTAATTAAGGGCTTTTGCCAAAACAAAAATCTGTTTAAGATTTTCCATTAATTGTTTCTGCGCTTCGATTTTTAATTTATTTTGATCAATTTGTTTGATCGCATTTGCTTTGGATGTTTCTGTTACTTTTTTAATCTGAGCCTCATCAATCCTGTTAAAAAATGAATCATTCAATGATTTTATTTCTACACTTGGGGTAATGCGGATATCGGCTTCCGGAAGCGACTCTATAATCAGTTTTTTTGCGGTGGAATCTACCTGCAGTTTCATTTTATTCAGATCATAGGAAACCTGGGCATTGGTTTTGGTGAAAGTAACGATTTCGTTGTCCGATACTTTTTTACCCAATATTTCATAGGCAACATTTGTTTTCTGAAGTCCGCTGAAATCCTGCTCCAAAACCACCATTTTATTCATTTTGGTAATCTGGTTGGTGAGAATATAATAATCGGTATTTTCTTTTTCACTTGCCAGTTTCGGAAGTTTACTGAAAATATAAAAAAACAGGAGTACAACCGCTGCACCCAAAACGAAATAAAGGACTGAATGATATTTTTTCAACATTATCTGAATAAATCTTTAATGACGGAATCTTTTTTACTGATGATGTCCAGAAGATCTTTTTCCAGCCATCCGGATTTTGTGCTTTCGACTATTCTTCCCACTTCTTTGCCGTATTTTTTCACAATAATAGTTGGCACACGCTGAATATTATAAATGCCTTCTTCGCCGTTTGGAGATTCTTTCTTGCGATTCACGGCAATAATGGTCAGTTTCTGTTCCGGATAGTTTATTGCTTCAAGGATTTTCATCAAGCGGGGTACTTCACGATGGCTGTCGCTGCACCAAGTTCCCATAACGACAATAATGTTATAGGAATTTAATTTTTCTTTTTTCAATTTGGCGAGACTTTCCTGATCGATTTGGTACGCGTCGTGCTCTTCATTGTACCAATCGCTGTAAGGTGCTTTCAGCATCTGATCTTTGGTCTGCGTTCCCAACAGCATTTTATCGCCATCTTTGGTTTCTACCTCACGGTTTACAATTACTTTTTTCACACCACAATTTTGCAATGAAAAGGCTGCAATTCCGGCAAAAGCCAATATTTTTAATATTCTGTTCATGGATTATTTTTCAAGAATGGTTTTAAGATCAGCAGGAGAGTAGTATTTGTTTTTCAGAACTTTATTGTCTGCTTTTCGGTGGACATTGATTTTGTCTCCTGAAATTTCGGAATAGGAATCCTGTCCTTTTTGCCGGTACATTTCGATGGTTTCATCGGCTTGTTGCTGATTGTCGCAGGCTTTGGACATATTGGATCGCTGCACTTCATTAAACAATTCCACAAATTTTTTACCAAGACCGAATTCCAGAACCGCACCGCTTAGCACATATTGCAAATCGCAAAGGGCATCAGCAACTTCCACTAAATCGTTGTTTTCGATAGCTTCTTTGAGTTCATCGAGTTCTTCCTGTAAAAGTTTTACCCGCAGTTCACTTCGCTCTTTGGAAGGAATTTGTGGGGTTTCCAAAATCGGTGCGTTAAAGGTTTTATGAAATTCAGCCACTTGGTTCAGACTGTCTATTTTCTCCATTTTTATATTAAAATTTTGAACAAAGATAACCGATTATTTTTTTATTTAATGTTTTGAAATCAGAAAATCAACCACGAAAAAAACGGTTTCCTAATTTTGGATAACCGCTTTATGCTATTAAAAAAAACAGATTAGTGTTTTTAGTCTAAAATATCTCTCCCGATCACTAAACGCTGAATTTCCGAGGTTCCTTCTCCAATGGTACAAAGTTTGGAATCACGATAATATTTTTCGGCAGGAAAGTCTTTGGTATAGCCATATCCGCCAAAAATCTGTACGGCATTATTGGCAATTCTTACGCAGGCTTCAGAAGCATATAATTTTGCCATTGCTCCTTCTTTGGTCATTTTCTTTTTGGCATTTTTCAATGTAGCAGCGCGTCTTATGAGCAATTCCGAAGCATCGATTTCTGTTGCCATATCGGCCAGCATAAAATTAACCGCCTGAAAAGAAGCAATTGATTTTCCAAACTGATGTCTTTCCTGTGCATACTTCAAGGCTGCTTTGTATGCGCCTTTTGCTATCCCCAAACTCAGGGCAGCGATGGAAATTCTTCCACCATCCAGAATTTTCATGGCTTGTTTAAAACCTTCCCCAATTTCTCCCAAACGATGGGAATCGGGAACCCGAACCTGATCGAAAATCAATTCTGCCGTTTCGGAAGCACGCATTCCTAACTTATTTTCTTTTTTTCCGGATGTAAATCCCGGCATTCCTTTTTCCAGAACAAATGCAGTGGAATTGTTTTTGGCTCCTTTTTCACCGGTTCTGGTCATTACCACCGCAATATCTCCGGAAATGGCATGGGTGATAAAATTTTTAGCACCGTTAATAATCCATTCATCACCGTCTTTTACAGCAGTAGTGCTCATTCCGCCGGAATCGGAACCTGTATTGTGTTCCGTTAAACCCCATGCACCGATTACTTTTCCTGAAGCCAGTTGAGGAAGCCATTTGTGGCGTTGTTCATCATTTCCGAACTCATAAATATGATTCGTGCAAAGTGAATTGTGAGCGGCAACAGATAAACCGATGGAAGGATCCACCTGTGAAATTTCATCTAAAATGCTTACATATTCGTGATAGGAGAGTCCCGAACCGCCATATTCTTCTGGAATAACAATTCCCATAAATCCCATTTCTCCCAATTGGTGAAAAAGTTCCACTGGAAAAGTCTGGTTTTCATCCCATTCCATAATATGAGGGCGGATGTTTTTTTCTGCAAAATCACGTGCCGTTTCGGCAATTGCTTTAAGATGGTGTTCAAGTTCGGGGTTCATTGATTTGTTTTGTTTCAAATATAATGGAATTTACAGAAATCCAAAATGTTTTTTTTACTTATAAGAGGATCTGTTTTTTGGGATGAACAAATTTTTGTGGATAAATTAATATTTATTTCATCAAAAAAACACTATGGAATTATTACATTCGTACTCTGCTTTTTTTGAAAAAATATGAAACCATTTTTACCACTTTTATTTGTACCGGCTGTCTTTTTTTCTCAGATTCCTTCGGGATATTACGATCAGGCTTCCGGGCTTGAAGGTTATGCACTGAAATCAAAACTGCATGAAATTATTTCCAAAGGTAACCGTTCGTATACCTATGGAGATATTCCGGCTTTTTATCAGCAAACTGATGTAGATCACTATTATGAAAACAACGGAAGTCTTCTGGATATTTATTCCGAAATTCCTAATGGTTCCGACAGTTATGAATACAATTTCGACCAGTTAATCGGTTCTGCAAGCGAAGAAGGACAGGGCTGGAACCGCGAACATGGTGTACCGCAAAGTACTTTTTATGGAATCTATCCCATGTATTCAGATTTGAATTATCTGATTCCTGCAGATGCTTATATTAACCAAAGAAGAAGCAATTATCCGTATGCAAAAAGCAACGGAAATTCTCGTGTTTTCAGCAACGGAAGCACACTTGGGAAAAGTCTTACTTCTGGATATACCAATACTGTTTATGAACCTATTGACGAATTTAAAGGAGATGTTGCCCGTTACCTTTTATATTTTGCCGTACGGTATGAAGGTTCTCTGAATATTTTTAATCACATGATTCCGACCTCTGTTTTTGACGGTTCGGAAGAACGAGGTTTTAAAGACTGGTATGTTACAATGCTTTTGGAATGGAATGCTTTGGATCCCGTTTCTCAGAAAGAAATCGACAGGAATAATAAGGTATATGAAATTCAAAATACCCGAAATCCTTTTATCGATCATCCTGAATATGCCAATACAATCTGGTCTGAAACCGGAGATGGAACCGTTCCTGTAGCTCCGCAGAATCTTTCCTATACTTCTGCTGGAAAATCCAATGTGAAACTGGAGTGGGCAAGTTCATCTTCTGCCGATGTTTTGGGGTACAAAATATACGAATCGGGAAATTATATTGGATATTCCAAAACCAATTCCTTTGTTGCAGATCGACTATTACCTTCAACAAACTATCAATATACCGTAAAGGCGTATGATAAGGATTTTTTAGTTTCATCGGATAGCAATACACTATCGGTATCAACCGTAGATCAGGATGAATTTGCTTCGGATCTTATGATTACAAAATACATTGAAGGAACCGATGAAAACAAAGCCATCGAAATTACCAATAAAACAGGACATGAAGTGGTTCTGAATAACTACTATCTTTCGATTCAGTTTAAAGGGAGTAATGATACTTATTATTTCGGAGATTCTTATCAGTTACAAGGGAAAATTCTTCCGGGAGAGAGCATTGTTGTAGTGAATCCAAAGGCTAATTTCACCAATTATCAGAATTCCAGTGCTGATTTCAATACTAATTCTCCTGCACTTTCATTTACCGGTTCTCAGTATGTGGAACTGGCGTATGGAAAGAAATATCTGAAAACCGTTTCCACCAATAATTATGATATGGCGTACACAACGGTTGATGCTGTTGGCGTTAAAAACACCGGAAATTCCAACGGGAATCTTTCTTTATACAGAAATCCGGATGTTGAAAATCCAAATACCAGTTTTACCCTTTCCGAATGGACACCATATTCCAGCAATTATACTGTAGGATTAGGAGATGATGAAAATCTTTCAACAGTGGGGAATTACTATGCACAACAACTTCAGTTATATCCGAATCCGGTGGTAGATGAAATTTTATATATCAAAGGAAAAGATATTTCAAAAATTTCCAAAGCGGAAATTTACGACTATTCCGGAAGAGTTCTGAAATCGGAATTAAAGCCTTTTCAAACGAAAAATTCAATAGTAGTTTCCAGTTTGAATCCGGGTGTATATTGGATTCGGTTGGATCAGTATATTTTGAAATTCATCAAAAAATAAAACGAAAACCCTGCTGCAAAATCAGCAGGGTTTTTCTATTATAAAAATAAACTACTGTGACAAAAGGTATAATTTCATTTTTGCTTCAACTTCCGGTTTGAGTTTCATTTTTGAAAGAATCTTTTTATCATCCGGAAAACTAATTCGGTAAAAAATGATTTTGTCTGCATAATATTTGAAATACGGATGTTCTTTCAACCATGTTTCCGGAGCGTCTTTCAGGTGATATTTCTGAATATTTTCTGTGCCGAGTCTGGCAATTGACAAAAGTTTTCGGGTGACTTCAACATCAATATTATAAGTTTCCAGAATTTGATTTTTATGCACAAAGCCCCCTAATTTTTTTCGAAACCCAAGATAACTTCCTGCTGCTTTTTCATTAAATCCAAATTCCAGTAACTGATTGAATGTAATTGTGTTAAGATCCGTACTTGAAAAATCAGTTGAAGCAGTTTTTTCTTCGATATCATTTGATTTTTTACTATTAAATCCAGAAACAGAACCTGTATTTTTGATGGTAATGTAAGGCTTCATTTCCTCAAATTTTTCAGCAGAAACCGAATAACATTCAGCAAGATCTTCCGCTTTTTTAAAACTTCCTTTATGAAATTTATTTTTGAAGTTGAGAATGGTGCTGGCTTGCTTTTCACTGAATCCCATTTTCATCCAGCCCTCCAAATCCAATTCGTTGGGATCAAAAACAGTATAATGGATAGTTGGCTTTTCAACAGTTGCAAAAGACCGGGAATCTTGATGATTTTTCATCTCAACTTTTTCGGGTAACAATAAAAAAGGCTTCAGTTTCTGATAATTTTCTGCGCTAATCACAAAACAGGCACTGAATTTTTCTTTCGACTGAAAACTTCCTCCGAGATAATTTTTGTATTTCAGGATACTTTTTGCCTGATTTTCAGTGAAGCCGATATTCATCCAATTTTCCAAAGAATAGGTGTCCGGATTAAATTTTCGGGAAATTCTAAGACTATTTTTTGTATTAAAGTTCGATGAAAAGCTCCGAGTATTTTGAGATTTTTCATTTTCCGGAAGCAGTATAAAAGATTCCAGCATCTGATATTTTTCGTCCGAAACTGCATAGCATTTTTTAAATTCTTCTTTGGAAGAAAAACTTCCGCCAAGCATTTTTTTATACTTTAAAATTGTTTCCGACTGTTTTTCCGAAAATCCTAAATTTTGCCATTGTTCTAAAGACAAATCATTCGGATTGAATTCCGAAAGCAAAACGGGATTTTCAGGTGAAAAATCTTTGAATTCAATATTTTCAACAGCATTTTCTGTATGGGCATCTTTTCTGGAAATCTCAAAATTTTTAGTGAACATCACCAAAGAAATTCCACCAAAAACAAGAAAAATGGCAAAGAAAAAATACTTTTTCTGAAATAAAAAATGAAGACTGGACATTGTTGTGTTTTACTACAAGTATAGTACAGAAACACAAATGACCACAAAGGAAAAACACTTTCTAAGAGTGGTGAAAATCACCTATTCTTTATCGTTCAAAGACTCTTTCAGTTTGTTGAGTTCTGCCTTCACATATTCCAGACGGTCAATAACAGAAACGGTTTCGGAGATTTTATTGTTGGTGGTAAGTGCAATTTTAGCTCCATCCAAAGTATATCCTTTTTCTTTGACCAGATGATAGATGATTTTCAGATTTTTAATATCCTCCGGCGTGAAATAGCGGTTTCCTTTTTTGTTTTTCTTCGGCATCAAAATCGGAAATTCATTTTCCCAATAGCGTAAAAGCGAAGCATTTACATCAAAGGCTTTTGCCACTTCACCAATGGAATAATAGAGTTTGTCCGGAAGATTGAGTTTCATTTGCAACGAATTGGAACTTCAAAGATAAAAATTTTTCTCCCGAAATTACAAGTCGTAAATTGCACAAAAAAATTATGCCTATTTATAAATTCGTTTCTAGCCTTGCAGTTTATATTGTTTTAAGCAGTTGTGCCGGTATTTCCAAAACCGAGTCTTTAGTTGCAGAAGGAAGCAATCCTGTACAAGTTTCCGATAAATTTAGTTTTACCGAAGGTCCTGCTACAGATCAATCGGGCAATGTTTATTTTACCGATCAGCCCAATAATTCAATATTTATCTGGAACTGGAAAAACAATTCAATACAATTATTTACAAATCAATCAGGTAGGGCAAACGGAACTTATTTCGATAAAGAAGGAAACCTGATTACTTGTTCTGATGAAAATGGAGAAATCTGGAAATTCAGCAAAGATGCTTCTCACACTGTTTTAGTGAAAAATATTAAAGGGCAAAGACTCAACGGTCCGAATGACTTATGGTTGGATGCAGAAGGTGGAATTTATTTTACCGATCCTTTGTATGAGCGCGATTACTGGAAAAATTTCAAGCAGGAAATTCCTGAGGAATATTTGTATTACCGAAATCCAAACGGAACGATCACCCATTTTGATGCTTTTGTTCAACCCAATGGAATTGTGGGAAGCAACACCCTAAAAAAACTATACGTTTCCGATTTATATGCTGAAAAAACCTATGTTTACGATATTGTGGGTGCCGGAAAATTAGAAAACAAAAAAGTTTTCTGCGAAATGGGTTCGGATGGAATGACACTTGATGAAAAAGGCAATCTTTATCTTACGAATAAAGGAGTAACGGTTTTCAATCCGAAAGGTGAAAAAATCCTGCATATTCCGATTGATGAAGAATGGACTGGAAATGTAACTTTTGCGGGGGCAAATAATAAAACATTGTTTATTACTGCTTCAAAATCAGTGTACACTTTGAAAATGAATGTGAAAGGTTTGAAATAGTTTTTTAGAGATATATTTTTTTCGGCGGCAGCGAAGCTGCCGCCGAAAAAATAATAAACCATTTAAAAACCAGCATCAATACGCAATTTCTATTTTTACTTTTTTGCCTTTCAGTTTTTCGTTGGTTAATTTTTTCAGCAATTCAATGGTTTTTTTTCTGTTGATGGCCACATAAGAAGTGTTGTCTTTCACTTCGATTAGTCCAATATCATCTTTTTCCAGACCGCCTTTTTTAATGAGATAACCTACAATATCCACTTTATTCACCTTGTCTTTTTTTCCGGCGCTGATGTAAATGGTTTGATTGGGTGTTCTTTCCGGAATGCGATTGCTTTCAGAAACATTTTCTTCGGGGATGTTGTTTTTAATGAAAGGAAAGTTTTCATCTTCTGTCATAATCAGATACACAAAACCTTTGGCATTCATTCTCGCAGTTCGTCCGTTTCGGTGGATAAAAGCATCTTCTTTTGGAGGAAGCTGATAATGCACAATCGATTCCACCTCCGGAATATCCAAACCTCTGGAAGCCAGATCGGTGGTAATTAAAATTCTGGCAGAATCATTCCGGAATTTCAGTAGGGCACGTTCTCTTTCATCCTGTTCCATTCCGCCATGGAAGGTTTCCCGTTGGATTCCTTTTTCTCTCAATAATTCTGAGATCCGGTCAACCGCATCACGATGATTGCAGAAAATCAAGGTTCTTTTATTTCCTATTTTGCAGATGAGTTGGAACAATGTTTCCAGTTTTTCTTCCGGAATAGTCATTACCTTTTTCAACTGAATATCGGGTTTTGATTTGTTTTCTTTTAGGAAACTGATAGTTTTTTCGTTATTCAGCTTTACGAATTCCGGAATTTTTCCCATTTCCGTTGCTGAAGTCAGAATACGCTGTGAAAGTCCGCTAAGTTCGCCAACTATATATTCCATATCTTCCTGGAAACCCAGTTCAAGTGCTTTGTCAAACTCATCCAAAACTAAAGTTTTAATGGTTGAAGGATTGAAATTTCCATTTTTAAGGTGATATGCAATTCTTCCCGGCGTTCCGATTAAAACGGCAGGCGCTTCAACTAAATTATTGATTTCAATTTTTTTATCATGCCCGCCATAGGCAATACTTACTTTAAAATCTGTGCCCATGGATTTGAAAACCTGCTCAATCTGTAAAGCCAATTCTCTTGCAGGAACCAGAATTAGAGCTTGAATTTCTTTTGTATCAGGATTCAAATTGCGGAGTACCGGAAACAGAAATCCCAAAGTTTTCCCGGAACCGGTGGGAGAAAGCAAAATAATGTCGGCATCATTTTCGGAAGCGGTATACATTGATTTCTGCATCTGATTCATTTCTTGAATCTGCAGTTTTTGGAAGATGGGTTGTAATTGCATTTTGCAAAGGTATTAGAAAGTAATAATTATTTTAAAAAAATATATTTTAAAGATATTTCATTAAACACCTATATTATATGGATTTATTAATAATATTTTGTGATAATATTTTAATATTTAGTAAAAAAAAGTATATTTGAGAAACAATTAAAAAAAATACTTATGAAAAAACAATTACTATCTTTTCTTTTAACGTTGCCATTAGCTGTAAATGCACAATTTTCTGAAAGTTTTGATTCAGGAATTCCTTCAACTTGGACGGTAATAAATGGTGGAGATTCTGGCACTTGGGAAACCTATGCTGGTTTTGATACAACTTTTAATTCTCCAAACAGCGGTGCACAATTTGTTGGTTTAAAATATGGATCAACACCACATGATGATTATTTAATAACGCCTTCTTTCACAGTAGTTGCTGGTCTTTCGGATAAATTATTACTGTATGGCAGAAACAGAGGTGCAGGCTTAGCAGAAGTTTTTGATATAAAAGTTTCTACAACAACACCTACAGCAGAGGCATTTACAGCAAATATTGCTACCGATGTGAAACCACCAACTACTTGGACTCGTTATGCATATGATTTGTCTGCTTATGAAGGGCAAACCATTTATATTGCTTTTTATTCTAAAACAGATGATGTCTGGTTTTTAGGGTTAGATGATATTTCAGTTACCAATGCTGCTAGTTTATCTGCTTTGGATACTGTAAATAAAAAGTTTTCATATTATCCTAATCCAGTGAAAGATTTTTTAACGATTAATTACGAAGGAAAGTTGACTTCTGTAAGTATTTATAATTTCGCAGGACAATTAGTAAAGTCCATCAATGCAAAATCTATAAATTCTAAAATAGATCTTAGCAAACTTCCTACCGGCAACTACATATTGAGAGTAGAAGAAAACGGTCAATTTAAAAGTTTTAAAATAATTAAAGAATAATAAAAATAATTCTTTATTTAAATCTCGCAAAATCCAAAGTCAGAAGCTTTGGATTTTTTATTTTATGAAATGCATTTATTCATTTTTTAATAATGGAACTTTAGTCCGATTTAACTTTTTTCTTTTGTTTTCTAATGTTTTGGAAATGTTATGTTAACAAATTAAGATGTAAAGTTTAGCGGAAATTAAATCAAAATTTTGATATTCTTTTGAGTACATTTTTACGAGGATTAATGCAATATACTTCTATGAATCAAAAAATCCATCTCAAAATAGCTATAAAATTTTAACATGCTTGATTAATTTATGGAGAAATTCATATTTAAATGAATCATTGTCCAATTCAAATAAATTTCGTACTTTTGCACCACTTTTGTGAGCGCACTTTTGGCGAAGTAAAACATTAACAATTAACATCTTCCGTATTTTTCAGGATTCACAGTAAAGCCAAAGTTTGAAAAAGAAGGAATACAAATTTTATATTTATGTCTGAAACGGCAAACAAAGAATTAGAGTTAGTAAACGCTAACATTGCACCTGAACAATTTGACTGGGATTCCTTCGAATCCGGTCTTGATGCTGATGCAAGAAAAGAAAAATCCGATCTTGAAGAAATCTACAAAGGTTCCCTTAACGATCTGGAAGACAATGATGTATTGGTAGGAAAAGTAGTAAGACTTACCGATAAAGAAGCAATCGTAGACATCAACTTCAAATCTGAAGGGGTGATTTCTCTGAACGAATTCCGTTACAACCAAGGCCTGAAAGTAGGAGACGAAGTTGAAGTAATGGTAGACAGAAGAGAAGATAAAACCGGACAACTTCAACTTTCCCACAAAAAAGCAAGAACGCTTAAAGCTTGGGATAAAGTAAACGAACTTCACGAAACCGGAGAAGTAGTAAACGGTTTTGTAAAATCCAGAACAAAAGGAGGTATGATCGTAGATATCTACGGAATTGAAGCCTTCCTTCCAGGTTCGCAAATCGACGTTAAACCTATTAAAGATTACGATCAGTATGTTGGAAAAACAATGGAATTCAAAGTAGTGAAAATCAACCCTGAATTCAAAAACGTTGTAGTTTCTCACAAAGCATTGATCGAAGCCGATATCGAAGATCAGAAAAAAGAAATCATTGCACAGCTTGAAAAAGGTCAGGTTCTTGAAGGAACTGTGAAAAACATTACTTCTTACGGAGTATTCGTAGACCTTGGAGGTGTTGATGGATTGATTCACATTACCGATCTTTCCTGGTCAAGAGTAAACCACCCATCTGAAATCCTTGAAGACGGACAAACAGTGAAAGTGGTAATCCTTGATTTCGATGACGAAAAAACAAGAATCCAATTGGGTATGAAGCAGCTTGAACCACATCCTTGGGATGCGCTTTCTGCTGATCTTAAAGTAGGAGATAAAGTAAAAGGAAAAGTTGTAGTTCTTGCAGACTACGGTGCATTTGTAGAAATTGCTCCAGGTGTGGAAGGATTAATTCACGTTTCTGAAATGTCTTGGTCTACTCACTTGAGAAGTGCCGGAGATTTCGTAAAAGTTGGGGATGAAGTAGAAGCTGAAGTGTTGACTTTGGACAGAGATGAAAGAAAAATCTCTCTTGGTATGAAACAACTTTCTAAAGATCCTTGGGAAAATATCGAACAAAAATATCCAATCGGTTCAAAACATGTTGGAACAGTAAGAAACTTTACCAACTTCGGAGTATTCGTAGAACTGGAAGAAGGAATCGACGGTTTAGTTTACATTTCCGACCTTTCTTGGACGAAAAAAATCAAGCATCCATCTGAATTCTGCAACGTAGGAGATAAATTGGATGTTGTAGTTCTTGAGTTGGATATTCCTGCAAGAAGAATTTCTTTAGGTCACAAACAACTGACTGAAAATCCTTGGGATAAATTTGAAACCAAATATGCTGAAGGAACAGTACACTCCGGTGTTGCAACTGAAGTTTTCGATAAAGGAGCACAGATCCAGTTTGAAGATTCAGAAGTAGAAGCATTCTGCCCTTCAAGATTATTGGAAAAAGAAGATGGAACCAAAATTAAAAAAGGAGAAACTGCAGATTTCAAAGTAATCGAGTTCAACAAAGATTTCAAAAGAGTAGTTGTATCACACACCGGAATCTTCAGAGATGAAGAGAAAAAGAACGTGAAAGAAGCAACAAAAACAGCATCAAGTTCAGGTGAAGAAAAAACCACTCTTGGTGATATCGATGCTCTTGCAGAATTGAAAAAGAAAATGGAAGAAGGAAACTAATTCTGATTTCAAATTCAAATAATCATAAACGTCTCAGCAATGAGACGTTTTTTTGTTAAAAAAAACCGAGTTTTCTTATTTTTTTACTAAATTCGGCGAATAATTTAACTAAAAAATAATATGAAGAATAGAAAACTACCTCTTATTGCAGCGTTTTTTGTTTTTTCCACTTCACTTGGTCTCTATGGTCAGGATACAAAATCAGTGGTAAAAAATTATCTTGAAACGAGCTCTGCTTTAAACAAAAATGTTCAAAACAGAGCTTTTGTTGTAAGCAATGAAGATCCTTCGCACAGCCTTAAAGGAACCGTGGTGAAAATTCAGCAAACGCTGAACGGAATTCCTATTTATGGAAATTATGCAACCGTTTTGGTAAAAGATAATGCTGTGGTTTCATTTAACGGATCTTTCACTAAAAACAGTCAGGCCAATTCAACAAAAGCGACCATTTCGCAAGATCATATTTTTGGTGTGGCAGCCGGAAAAATGGGATTGAGCAATCCTTCCCATTACGACAGTCTGGTTTCTACAGAGCAGGCACTTCCTGCAAAACTGGTTTATTTCGACAATGGAAGTTCACTAGTTTTGGCCTATCAGATTGAATTTGAGGAACAGAAATCCAGCAATATGTGGTTTGTTGTTGCCGATGCCAATACCGGAAACATTTTAGTTAAAGAAAACCTCACTCTTTCCTGTTCTTTTCATGAAGGGCATTTCGGGAGAGATCATTCTGAAGAAATACACGACAAATTTGTTTTACAGATTGGTGCAGAGAAAAAAAATGGAAGCAATATTAACGTTCCTTTTTTGGTAAACGATGCCAATTACCGCGTTTACCCATTTCCAGTTGAGTCTCCTATTCATGGAGAACGGGCACTTCTAACAAATCCTTGGGATCTATCCGTTTCACCATTTGGATGGCAGAAAACCAACACCACGGAATTTGAAACTACCCGTGGAAACAACGTTTTTGCCTATCTGGATGAAATGAGTGTGAACCCATCAACCGGACAAGTAAGTGCAAATGGCGGTGCGAATCATAACTTTGATTTTCCTTTTAGTTTCCCTGAAAATTATGTTAATAATACCAATGCCTCCTTAACCAATTTATTTTATTCGAATAATAAGGTACACGACATTATGTACAAATACGGTTTCACGGAAACAGCCGGAAACTTTCAGTCTCATAATTTCGGATTGGGAGGAAACCAGAATGATCATGTAATGGCAGAATCCAGAGATGGAGGTGGCGTTGCCGATTTATCACTTGGAATTTATAATAATGCCAATTTTTCTACACCAAGCGATGGTTTCCGTCCAAAGATGCAAATGTATGTTTGGTTAGGAGCTGGTCCTTATTTTACTTATAATGCTCCAAATCCAGGCACATCCATCGCACAAATCGGTCTAGGGTATTTTGGTCCGCCACTTTGGAAAGCACCTGCAACGGCAGACGTAGCTATTTCTCCTGTTGAAGATGCTTGTACCCAACTTCCATCTGGTTCACTTGCCGGTAAAATTGGAATTGCAAAACGTGGTACCTGTAATTTTATTCTGAAAGTAAAAAATATGCAAGATGCCGGCGCAATCGCTGGTATTATCTATGACAATGTTACGGGAGATCCGACCAATATGTCGGGAGATGGATCAACAACCATTTCTATTCCGTCTGTATTTGTAACAAAAGTAAATGGAGAATCCATTGTAAACACCATTAATGGAGGGCAAAATGTGAATGTTAGTTTGAATATTCCTTATTATGATTCAGGAATGGATCATTCTATTGTTGTTCATGAATATGGTCATGGAATTTCCAATCGCCTAACAGGAGATAGCGTTAACTGTCTTTCAACTACCAATTCCAAAGAGCAAATGGGTGAAGGATGGTCGGATTTCTTCGCACTGATGCTTACGCTTAAGCCTACTGATAATTCTTCAATCGGACGTGGAATTGGAACCTATGCTGCTGGACAAACAACAACCGGAGTTGGGATTCGCCCTGCAAAATATACTCCAAACATGAGTGAGAATAACTATACCTATGGGAAAACCAATGGTATGGAATACACCAACAGTAATGGACAGCTTGTTCCGGATGTTCATTCAATCGGATTTATTTGGGCATCCATGCTTTGGGATTTACATTGGAAATATGTTGAAAAATACGGTTTCGATGCAGATGTTGCAGCCAATCAGGCTTCAGGATCAGGAAAAGTACTTCAATTAGTTATCGACGGATTGAAATTACAACCATGTGCGCCAACGTTTATTGATGGTAGAGACGCAATTTTAGCAGCAGATCAGGCCTCAAATGGAGGAGCCGATAAATGTATGATCTGGAATGCTTTTGCAAGACGTGGACTTGGTTTAAATGCATCCGCCGGATCCAAAACCAATATCAACGATCAGGTAGAAGATTTTACAGTACCTGTAGAATGTGCACTTGCCGCAAATGAAGTGGGAACAGTAAAAGGAATGAGCATTTTCCCTAATCCTGCCAAAAATGAATTCAATCTTAAATTCTCCGGAAACATCACCGGAAAAGTAAAAGTTGATATTTTTGATACTTCCGGAAGATTGGTGTCCAGCCAGAACGTAGATCCAAAAGGTACCGAAACCATCGGTATACAGAATCTTTCCAATGGAGTATATGTAGTAAAAGCATCAGGTATTGGTGTTGAATCTTCAACGAAATTGATTGTAAATAAATAATCTACAATTAAATTAATCCATTATAGAAACAACCGTCAGAATATGACGGTTTTTTCTTGTTCCAAGAATAGAGTATTTCTCTTAAAGCTCTTTCTTTAAAAACTTCCCAGTCAGGGATTTTTTATTCTTCGCGATTTCTTCGGGAGTTCCTTTGGCAATGATTTCTCCACCATGTTTTCCACCTTCCGGACCAATATCTACAATATAGTCGGCCAGTTTTATCACATCCAGATTATGCTCAATAATAATGAATGAATTTCCCAAATCCACGAGTTTATTAATCGCTTCCATCAGGATTTTCACATCTTCAAAATGAAGTCCGGTTGTGGGTTCATCCAGAATATACAGTGTATTTCCGGTTTGTCTTTTGGCAAGTTCCGTGGCCAGTTTTATCCTTTGCGCTTCGCCACCGCTTAATGTTGTGGATTGTTGCCCCAACGTAATATAGCCCAATCCGACATCCTGCAAAGTTTTCACTTTACTATAGATTTTCGGAATGGGTGCAAAAAAGTCTACGGCTTCATCAATTGTCATTTCCAGAACATCAGAAATCGATTTTCCTTTGTAGCGCACTTCCAGAGTTTCGCGGTTGAATCGTTTTCCGTTGCAGGTTTCGCAATGCACGTATACATCCGGCAGAAAATTCATTTCAATCACTTTCAAACCGCCACCCTGGCATGTTTCGCATCTTCCGCCTTTCACATTAAATGAAAATCGTCCCGGTTTGTAACCTCTGATTTTGGATTCCGGAAGCTCGGCAAAAAGATTGCGGATATCCGTAAACATTCCGGTGTAAGTAGCAGGATTGGAACGTGGTGTTCTTCCAATCGGACTTTGATCCACATCCACAATCTTGTCGACATTTTCCAGACCTTCTATTTTTTTGTAAGGCAAAGGCTCCTGAACGGCACGATAAAAGTGTTTGTTCAGAATAGGGTATAAGGTTCCGTTAATCAACGAGGATTTTCCGCTTCCGGAAATTCCGGTAATCAGCACCAGTTCTCCCAAAGGAATTTCCAGTGTAACGTTTTTCAGGTTGTTTCCGGTTGCACCTTTCAGAACAATTTTTTTTCCGTTTCCTTTTCTCCGCTCTTTTGGAATTTCAATTTTTCTTGTTCCGTTAATGTAATCAGCCGTGATGGTTTTGGCATTTTTAATGTCTTTCGGATTTCCCTGCCACAGCACTTCACCACCGAATTTTCCGGCTCTTGGCCCAATATCCAGAACTTCATCGGCCTCCAGAATCATATCTTTATCGTGTTCCACGACCAAAACGGAATTTCCGATATCCCGAAGATTTTTGAGGGAATTAATCAGTCTTTCATTATCTCTTTGGTGCAAACCGATGGAAGGTTCATCCAAAATATACAGCACATTTACCAGCTGCGAACCGATTTGCGTGGCCAGACGAATTCGCTGGGATTCACCTCCGGAAAGCGTTCTCGAGCTTCTGCTTAAACTCAGATAATCCAGACCGACATCGAGCAGAAACTGAAGCCGGGTTTCAATTTCTTTCAGGATTTCTTCAGCGATAATTTTATTTTTTTCAGAAAAACTTCCTTTTACATCATGCAGCCATTCTTTAAAATCTCCTAGACTCAGGGCAGTGATTTCCGCAATGCTTTTCCCATCAATTTTAAAACTTAAACTGGAAGGCTGAAGTCGTGTTCCTCCACATTCCGGACAGGTTTCTTCCGTAGTAAAATGGCGCTCCAGAAGTACGGCATCATAAGAATCTTTATCCTCAATCAGCTCATTGATAATGGAAACCAGACCATCGAAATTTACCTTTATTTTTTTTGAAATTCCGGCATATTTTAAATCTTTACTAAATTCTTTATGGCAACCATTGTAAATATAATCAATGGCTTCTTCCGGAATTTTATGAAAAGGAGTGGATAAATCCAGACCGAAAATTTCCAAAATATTCTTGATCTGCTGAACAATCCATTTGTTGGCTTTGATGTCTTCCAGTGGCAATAAAGCACCGCTGTTTACGGATAATTTATCGTTTTCAACAAAGAAATCGGTGTTTACTTTTTTTATGGTTCCCAAACCTTTGCAGTTCGGGCAACTTCCTTTTGGTGAATTGAATGAAAAGGTATTCGGTTCCGGTAAAGCCAAAGAATGTCCGGTATCATCATCCATCAGGTTTTTAGAAAAATAATCTACTTTTTCCGTTCCTAATTTCTGAATTCCGATAATGCCTTCTCCCATCTCCATTGCGGTTTTCAGGGATTTTTCCATTCGGGATTCGGAAGCATTTTCGCCGATAATCCATCGATCAATTACAATATCGATGTCGTGAGTTTTGTAGCGGTCGAGTTTTAAATCATACTCAATATCCTGTAATTCTCCATCAATTCTTGCCATTCCGTAGCCCTTTTTAGCCATTTGTACGAAAAGATCATGGTAATGCCCTTTTCTGGAACGGATTACCGGTGCCAAAAGCATTACTTTTTCACCTTTGTAATTTTGTTTAATGGTTTCCAGAATTTGTTCTTCGGTATAACTCACCAGTTTTTTACCTGATGTTAAACTATATGCATCTGAAACTCTTGCAAACAGCAAACGGAGAAAATCATAAAGTTCCGTAACTGTTCCGACTGTGGAACGCGGATTTTTATTGGTGGTTTTTTGTTCAATGGCAATTACGGGCGAAAGTCCTTCGATTTTATCAACATCCGGACGTTCCAAACCACCCAAAAACTGGCGCGCATATGCCGAAAATGTTTCAATATATCTGCGCTGTCCTTCCGCAAAAATGGTATCGAAAGCCAGCGAAGATTTTCCGCTTCCGGAAAGTCCGGTAATCACCACCAATTCGTTTCTCGGAATCTTTACGTTGATGTTTTTCAGGTTGTGTTCACGTGCACCGTAAACTTCAATATATTCTTTAGAATCGCTCATTTTTACTACTATATTTCTGCTCTGGCAGAAACGTGCAAATTTACGGAATTTTAATGGGTTAAGGAAAAATTATTGAGGTCATTACATAACTTCATAGGTGGTTTTTTTATTCTATGTTGTTGTTTTCAATAAAATAAAAAAGGGTTCTTCGCCAAAAACTATGGATTTAAAGATTTTAAAATTATCGTTTTATTTTGATTTTATGTTCTTTTGTCTTGAAACAAAAGAACCAAAAATTCAAGACTTGGAAACTCCGGCTAAAATTTTGAAGAATTTCCTAAAATCTCCAAACTCGGGCGGAAAGAAAGAGTCTCCAAATAAGAAAGATTTTTGCCGCCACTCGAACAGTGGATATTTTTTAACGGAATTTATTCAAAATTTATTAACGCCACCATTTCCGAGGTCGATTTAAAATGATATTCAAAATTTAATTTCCATACAAAATGGCGAAGAGCCTAAAAAAGTATGCGCCACTTTTGTCATGCTGTAAGCATCTCGACAAACGGTATTTAGATTTCTTCGAAATGACAAACCTTGTGTTTAAAGACTTTTTGTAAAAATTGATGTATGTATTAATCTTATGACCTCGATTATTTTTTTTAAATTTAATTTAACTCCACACCGCCTCGGAAATAAAAAACTAACTGTAATTTTGCAGGCAAATTGAAAAAATGAAAAAAATCGTTTCGAAAATCTTTTTACTCACTGGTTTTTTTGTTTCCGTTTATTCGTATGCATGGGGTTTAACAGGACACCGTGTAATTGCCGAAATTGCTGAAAATCATTTGAACTGCCGCGCCAAACATCAAATAAAAAAAATGTTCGGTAAAGAAAAAATGGCGTATTGGGCAAACTGGCCGGATTTCATAAAATCCGATACCACCGGAGTTTGGAAAGAAGCATCCGTTTGGCATTATGTAAATATTGATCCACAAACGGATTTCAAAAGTTTTGAAGCTGAATTGAAAAAACAAGCCGGTCCAAGTTTGTACACTCAGATTGAGGTACTTTCCCAAAAAGTGAAAAACAAAAAATTGCCCCTTCAGGAAAGAAAAACTTCAGTGATTTTTCTAATCCATTTATTGGGCGATCTTTCACAACCCATGCATACAGGAAGAGCGGGAGATTTGGGCGGAAACAAAATTGAAGTCACCTATTTCGGACAAAAAACCAATCTGCATTCGGTTTGGGACGGAAAATTAATTGATTCCCAAAAATACAGTTATACCGAATATGCTCATCTTTTGGATATTAAAACAAAAAAAGAAGTCCAAGAAATCCAAAAAGGAACTTTGGAAGATTGGTTATATGATTCGCATAAAATAGCCAATACAATTTATGCACAAACTCCGAACGGAAGCCAGCTGAGTTATGATTATCAATACAAATTTAATGATACGTTGGAACGGCAGTTATTGTATGGAGGACTTCGTTTGGCGAAACTGCTGAATGATCTGTTTGCATAAAATACTGAACCATGTGTAACCTTTTTGTCATTTGCTTCGTATATGAAAGTGTAGCCCATAAATTCGGGTGAAATTTTTGTAAATGAGACAATTAAAGATTACAAAACAGGTTACCAACAGGGAAACCGCATCGCTTGACAAGTACCTTCAGGAAATCGGAAAGGTGGAATTAATCACCGCTGACGAAGAAGTGGAACTGGCACAAAAGATCCGCGCCGGCGACAGAGCCGCTTTGGAAAAACTCATTAAAGCCAACCTTCGTTTCGTTGTATCCGTTTCCAAACAGTATCAAAATCAGGGGCTTTCGCTTCCGGATTTGATTAATGAAGGAAACCTCGGGTTGATGAAAGCTGCCAAAAGATACGATGAAACCAGAGGTTTTAAATTTATTTCGTATGCAGTTTGGTGGATTCGTCAGTCGATTTTGCAGGCGTTGGCAGAGCAGTCCAGAATTGTACGTCTTCCATTGAACAAAATTGGTTCCATCAACAAAATCAACAAAGCCTATGCGCATCTGGAGCAGGAAAACGAAAGACCGCCTTCTCCTGAAGAACTGGCTGAAGTGTTGGATATGAGCGAAGACGACATCAAGGAATCCATGAAAAATTCCGGACGGCATTTGTCGATGGATGCACCACTTGTAGAAGGTGAAGATTCAAACCTGTACGATGTTTTGCGTTCCGGAGAATCCCCAAGTCCAGATAAAGATCTGATGTTGGAATCACTGCAAATTGAAATTGAAAGAGCACTGCAAACCCTGACTCCGAGAGAAGCAGATTTGGTACGCCTTTATTTCGGTTTGAACGGAAAACATCCGATGACTCTGGAAGAAATCGGAGAAACTTTTGATTTAACACGCGAAAGAGTTCGCCAGATTAAAGAAAAAGCCATCAAAAGACTGAAACACAACACGAGAAGTAAGATCCTGAAATCTTATCTCGGTAAATAATTTTTTGTTATACTACACATGTAGAGCAGGTTTTTATAGCCTGCTTTTTTTATTTTTGGATAATCATAAAACCTTCTGATGAAAAAATACATTCTGTTTTCCATCTTGTTTATCACAGTTTCTTGTAATGAATCGAAAACTATGGAATCAAATAATATTCTTGAAACTTCTGAATCTACTGAATCTTCATCATTTTCCCGATACAATAAAAGCAAAAATTTAATTGATGCAATGTATGCAAAAATGATTGTAAATGATGAAAATGCAAAAAAATTGGATGAACAAATCAATACTTCAATGGTGAACTATTATAAGAAGAGTAGCGAACTTAAAGATCAATTTAAAAAAGAGGAACAATATTTTGATGAAGCATTTGCACAGATTAATCAAATTAAAGATTCAGTAAACAAAAAAGAAATGATGAAACTTTTTGAACCTTTTTATCAAAAATTAAAAGATAAAAAAGCACCATTATTTAAAATTGAAGCAGAAATTATAAAAGCCAATTCAAAACTTTTTGAAGCATACAAAATATACAAATTAAAGAAAACACTTCCTGAAGTGGAAAAACATCAAAATGAAAAGAAAATTACTTTGGATAGTTTAAAGAAAGAATTACAGAAACAAAAAATTCTTTTAGAAAAAGTTCAACAACTGAAATAATCGGAAACGATTTAGCCTGCTTTTTTTATTTTTGTTCAAAACAGTATTCTTTGGAAAATATTTCAATTATCGGAGGCGGAATTGCTGGGTTAACATTGGCCAATTTCTTCGAGAAAATCAATGTGAATTATTCCGTTTATGAAGCAAGTGCAAATTTGGCTCCTGTTGGTGCAGGTTTGGCATTGTCTGCAAACGCCTTGCAGGTAATGGAAATTCTTGGTCTTCGGGAACAATTAGAATCGGCAGGAAATCGAATGAAAGGACTACTGATTACCGATGAAAATTTCAAAAAGATTTCTGAAACAAATGTAGAACGTCTCGAACAGAAATACAAAGTGGGAAATCTTGCGATACACAGAGCTGCGCTCCAAAAGATTTTAGCAGATCAAATTCCGAAAAGTAAAATTGTTTTAAATAAAAGGCTTTCTCATATTTCCAAAGAAGAACATTTTACCATGAATTTTGAAAATGGAACCTGTGTAAATTCAGAAATCGTTTTTGGGGCAGACGGAATTCGTTCAAAAGTAAGAAACAATATATTCGGAACTGTTGAACCCAGAAATTCCGGACAGGTTTGTTGGCGTGCCGTTTTGGAAACAGATTTAGCGGATAAATATTCAAATACGGCTTATGAAATGTGGGGGAAAGCGAAACGTTTCGGTTTTGTAAGATTATCCGGAAAACAAATATATTGGTACGCCTTAATCAATAAAAAAGATGATAAAGAACCTGTTGATCTAAAAAATATTTTCAAAAATTTTCATCCTGATGTTGTAAGATTGATTGAAGAAAGTGATGAGAAATCCTGGATTAAAAATGAGATTTGTGATTTGCCGAAACTTTCAAAATGGTCGGAAAATAATCTCTGCCTGATTGGGGATGCGGCACATGCCACCACACCAAATATGGGACAAGGCGGATGCCAGGCGATTGAAGATGCATACGTTATTTCAAAATTATGGGAACGTAATGCTGATTGCAATAAAGTCTTTCAGGAATTTGAAAAAATCAGAAGATCGAAAGTCAATTTCGTGGTAGAAAACAGTTGGAAAATTGGGAAAATTTCCCAAATCCGTTATGGTACGCAATTCAGAAATGCCTTCTTCAGAATGATGCCCAATTCCATCAATGAAAAAATACTGGATCGCGTTCTGAAACTTGAAATTTAAGTTTCCATTGTTTTAATCGGTCCTAAAATTCTTCCGCGCCAGTTCTTTTCTTACTCGGCTTAAACTTTCCGGCGTAATGCCCAAATAGGAAGCCACCATCCATTGTGGAACGCGAAGCATTAAATCCGGATACATCTTAATAAAATCAAGATACCGTTCTTCCGCTGTATCAGAAAGCAAAGCATTTACACGGTTCTGAAGATTACGGATGTGTTTCTGGAGCAGAATATCGTTGTTTTCAATAGTGTTGGGAAAGTTCTCGTGAAGACCGGCAAAAAATTCAGGTTTTAAAAGCAAAACTTCAGAATCTTCAACCGCATCAATAAAATACTTGGATTTTTCATTAAAATGCAAAGAACTGCGATCCGAAATAAACCAGCGTTCCGGAGCAAACTGGATGATATGCTCTTTCCCGTTTTTATCAATGGAATACATACGCAAAAGCCCTTTGTCCACAAAAAAAGTTCCGTTGCAGATTTCACCTTCGCGAAGGAGGAATTCGCCTTTTTTTACTTTCTTAAGGTTGTAATGCGAAGAACAGCGTGAAACCGCTTCTTTCGGGACATTCAGTATGGTGGAAAGATAATTGTCGATATTGCTCATTCTTCTTGTTTTTATGGTATTGTTTTTAAGTTTATTTGCTCATGCGAAGCGTTGTAAACCGCAGCTCCGTCTTTAATCACCAAAATTTGCGGACTTTGGTGCACGACTTTGTAGTCTCTTGCAATAGCATCGGAAAGATTCCGGAATTTTAAAATATCCAGAAAATAAAAGCGGACATCAGGCTTTTCGTTTCTTACCTCATTTTCAAAATTTTTCAAAACAGATTTACTGATAAAACACCGCGTAGAATGCTTGAAAATAATTACTTTTTCCGATTCCGAGTTTTTCTTTACCTCTTCTAAATCTTCGTCGGATTCAATTGAATGCCAGAAATCAGCATTTTCATTTTTATCGTTGCCAAAAATAGTTTTTAAAAATCCCATTCTATTTTTCTTAAAGGTAAAGACATTTTGTCCTAAATTTTACAATGGCTGAGCATTTGTAGGATTAACAGTCGTAAATTTACCAAATAAAATAGATACATAAAGACTGTCTTATGAAAAAAGCCCTAATCATTGTGGATGTTCAAAACGATTTTTGTGAAGGAGGAGCTTTGGAAGTTCCACAAGCAAATTCTATCATTCCTTATATCAATGCATTAATTCAGGAAAATGAATATGATGAAATTATTCTTACACAGGACTGGCATCCTGCAAATCACAAAAGTTTTGCATCCAACAACGGAAGAAATGTCGGGGAAACCATTACGCTGAACGGTGTTTCGCAGTTTATGTGGCCGGATCATTGTGTTCAGGGAACTTTTGGTGCAGAATTTCATCAAGATCTGGATCGCTCAAAAGTCACCCATATTGTGCAAAAAGGAAAAAATATTGAAATCGACAGTTACAGCGGTTTTCAGGACAATAACCATTTCTTAAAAACAGATTTGGAAGATTATCTTAAATTTCATGATATTCAGCTGGTGGAAATTGTAGGTCTTGCCTTGGATTATTGTGTGAAATACACCTGTCTGGATGCTGCAAAAGCCGGATTTATCACCTGCCTGCATTTTAATGGAACCAAAGCGGTAAATGTAAGACCTGATAATGCAAGAGATACCATTTATCAGCTTGCAGAAAATGGAGTAACGATTTTAGGATAAAAAGAAGCAAAAAAAACTCCTCAAAATAATGATCAAGATTTTGGCAAAAATTTTATGATTATCCACTTTTAATCATAACTCCTTTTTAAACGCAAAGTCCGCAAATATTTTTGTTTTTCTATATGCTTTTGGCTCGCAAAGGCGTTTCACTTAGCAAAGGAAAACAAGTATAATTTCAATTGTTATGAATGATGAATAATCAAAAAAAAGCGTTCTCTAAAAACAAAAACAAACCGGAAGAAATTTCCGGTTTGTTGCGTTTGAAAAATTAATTTGATATGAAGAACTCCTATTCTTTAATGTTTTGGATGTGTTTTTTGTTGATTTTCAAATTTCTGTTTTTGTTCTTTTGTCAGGACTTTTTCAACTTCCTGTTGGTATTGTCTTTCGCTTAAGCCTTTCTTTGTATTCTTCATTTTCGGATATTTTTCGGTACGTCTGTAATGAAGGTTTTTAATTTTCTTTTTCTGAGCATCTGAAAGACTCAGTTGCTGATAATCTGCAAGAACATCATCGTTATTTTTGATGTTTTGAGATTTCCCTTTTTGAGAAGGGGTACTATTCTGTGTTTCCTTTCTCACAGATTCCTGATGTTCTTTTTTTGAACTGATTTGTGCATTAAAACCCAATGCAATCATTATCGTAAGAATGGTAAATACCTTTTTCATTGTAGTATTTTTTTGTGGTTAATATTTTTGATGATTCAAATATAATACCCCTGAAAGAGGCTTTCAATTATATTAGATGGATAAGATAAATGTGTAGAAGATTGATGAAAATAAACCGATGAAAAGGAATCATATTTTCAATGTTAACTGAATATTAACAAATAATGAACGTAATATGAATTATTATTCTTAACTTTGAGTAATCAATCACTTAAAGTTTAATAATTAAGTTTAAATATTATGATCTCAATATCTAAAATAACATTAAGAGCAGCAGTTGTAATGGCAGTTGCTTTTTTTGGAACCGCAGCAGCACAGGAAAGCAATACTATTCAGGAAATTCGTTTAAGCAATCAGGATGGTTTCAATGAAGTAAGAAACCAATTGATTTCCAATTTTGATTTTACCAATCCGAATCTTAGTGAAGGAACGGTAAATTCCGAAGTTGCTTTTACGGTTGAAGAAAATGGTAAACTTACGAACATTCACGCAAAAGGTGATTGCAAATATGTGAGCGAAGAATTGGAAAGCGTGATGAAGAATCTTTTGCTAAAAGTGAACCCTGAAAAACTGGCCGGAAATTCTATGGCAACCATTTATGTTCTTCCTGTTTCAGTAAAAATAAATAACCGATAAACATATCCTTTTTTTTAGAACATTATAATAGAAAGTCCGGCATTGTCCGGATTTTTTTATGCGGAATAGTGTAAATTTTTCATCAACAATATGTAAAAATAGGCTCAGATTTCCGGCAGTTTTTTATTTTTGTTCCTCGATAATTTTTACAAAAAACAACTATGGAAGCTTATGTCGATATCACGATCAGAAGTTTGGTGGTGTACCTTTTTATGGTTTTCGGAATACGAATTTTTGGGAAAACCCAACTTTCTCAGCTAAATTCAGGGGATGTGGTATTGTTGCTTCTGATTTCTAATGCAGTGCAGAACGCAATGGTAGGTGAAGATACTTCTTTGCAAGGTGGTCTTGTTGCCGCATTGGTGCTTTTTATTGCCAATTATGCACTCAAAAATTTTGTTTTCAGAAATAAATCTGTTCAGAAAATCCTTAGTGAAGAGCCTGTGGTTCTGGCAAAAGACGGTGTAGTGCGTGAAGACATTCTGAAAAAAGTGGATATTACTGATGCTGAACTAGAAGAAACCATTCGCGAGCATGGTCTCGAAAATATGAAAGATGTAAAACTGGCAGTTTTGGAAACGGATGGAAACATCAGTATTGTTTCGGTGGATAAAGTCACCAATAAAATAGAATTTTCCAATCATAAGAGAAAAAAGCTGTTTCGGCGGAGATTGTAAAAATTTAAAAATAAAGAACTATAATGAATTATCAGATTCGAGAAATGGAAAATTTCGATAGCGAAAAAGTATTGGAAATTTTCCAGCAAGGCATTAACAGCCGAAATGCAACCTTTGAAAGTATTGTTCCTTCCTGGGAAACATGGAGTGATCATCATTTTCAGAATTCCCGATTTGTTATCGAAAATGAAGAGGGAACCGTAATTGGTTGGTGTGCATTGAAACCCGTAAGCAAAAGGGAGTGTTTTCGAGGTATTGCAGAAGTCAGCATTTATCTGGATGAAAATTACCAGTCCAAAGGTTTGGGCAAAATCTTAATCCGAAAACTGATTCTGGATAGTGAAGAACATGAGTTTTGGACACTTCAGGCTGGGATTTTTCCAGAAAATAAAGCATCCGTTTCACTTTTTCAGAGTTTGGGATTCCGGATTGTGGGCGTTCGCGAGAAGATGGCAGAAATGAATGGAATCTGGCGTGATATTTTATTACTGGAACGGAGAAGCAAAGAAGTAGGGGTTAATTGATCAGATTTCCCATCATCCATCTTTATTGAAAAAGAGCTTATTTTAAAGTTAAAAACAAAAAGGTTCGGAAAAATTTCCGAACCTTTTTGATAGGATATAATAATTAAAATTATTTATCAATACTTCCTAAAACTTTCTGTGCAAAACCGTTGAGCGCATCTTTTTCCGACATTCCGTTCTGTACATTCTGTTGTACTTCCAAGGCGCCGCAAATATTAGTAATCAGTTCTCCGGTCACATTCAGATCTTCTTCGGAAACTCCCCGGAATTCGGAAAAACTTTCAAGAACTTCAAGCGTTTTCTCTAAATTTTCTGCCGTTTGAGTCTGACATAGCTGTCTGATAATGGGTAGTTTCATCTTAATTTATTTCATTAAAAAGATTCAACAAACTTTCTGCCTGATTGGTTTGTACCTGATTCACCAGTTCTCCGTTTTTGAAGATGGCAAATGTGGGCAGATTATCCACTTTTGCTAATTTTCTGCTTTCCGGAAATTTTTCCGCATCTACATAAAGAAAAGGAATTGAATCGTTTTCTGATGCCAATTTTTTGAATTTTGGCTTCATGATTCTGCAGTTCCCACACCAGGAAGCTCCGTATTGTACTACTACTTTTTCATTGTCGCCTACAACACTTTGCAGGCTGTCTTCTGCTAATTCTGTATACATGTTTTGTGATTTTAAATTTTGAATAAAGCAATTTAATAATAATGTTATTATACTACAACATTACTACAATGCATTACTGTTACATTAATGTTTTGCAAGATATTCTGCAGTAGAATTACGGTCTGCATTCATCGCATCTTTACCTTCTTCCCAGTTTGCAGGGCAAACTTCACCGTGTTTCTGAACGTGAGTATAAGCATCAATCAAACGTAAATATTCTTTTACATTTCTTCCAAGAGGCATATCGTTTACAGATTCATGGAAAATTTTTCCGGTTTCGTCAATCAGATAGGTTGCTCTGTATGTAACGTTTGAACCTGAAAAAGTTTCGTTTCCGTCTTCATCATATTCAAAATCCTGATCTACAATTCCCAAAACATTTGCCAATGCTCTGTGTGTGTCAGCAAGGATAGGATAGGTTACTCCTTCAATTCCTCCGTTGTCTTTCGGAGTGTTCAACCATGCAAAGTGTACTTCATTGGTATCGCAAGAAGCACCGATTACTTTGGTATTTCTTTTTTCAAATTCTCCTAAAGCTTCCTGAAATGCATGAAGTTCCGTTGGACATACAAAAGTGAAATCTTTTGGATACCAGAATAATAATACTTTTTGTTCGTTTTTGGTGGCTTCATCAAGAATATTAATTCTTAAATCATCGCCCATTTCAGACATTGCATCTACGGTAATGTTTGGAAATTTTCTTCCTACTAATGACATAATTTTTTGTTTTTTTAAGATTAAAATTTATGAGTGCAAATATACATTGTTTTATCTATCGTTAAAACCTAAATTGATAAATAAAATCTATCGTGATATTTTCTTTTCAACCTCAAATCTGATTTTCACAAATTTAAAAAAGTGCGTTCAGAAAAGACTTTTATTAATGATTTTCAAATGGGTTTCTGATAAAAATCAGGTAGTGGAGGAAGAGTCAAGGCAAAAGTAAAATGAATATTACAAAATTTCATTTTAGTTAACCTGTTGAATATCATTAAAATAAATATCAGTATCAACAGGGTCGGGCTTTAGCCCGAAACAATAAATTAAAAAAAGGCTTTAGCCAAAACTTAAAGTAATTTTTGGCTAAAGCCTTTTGCTTTCATTTTTATAAAATGGGCTAAAGCCCATTCCTATATGCTAAAATACTTGTTCTTTGCAAGAACGGAGTTTATAAACAAACTCAAATTCCTCAAATATTCAAATAATCAAATCTCCAAACTTTACCAATGATTACGAAAGAAGTTCCTTAATTCTTCTCATCGCTTCCGTAAGTTCCGCTTCCGATGCAGCATAAGAAAAACGGATGCAGTCCGGACTTCCGAAAGAATCTCCGCCAACCGTTCCTACATGTGCATGCTCCAGAAGATACATGGCAAAATCATCCGCCGTTTGGATAAGATTTCCGTTCAGTTCTTTTCCCAAATAATAAGAAATATCAGGGAAAAAATAGAAAGCGGCTTCCGGATAATTTACTTTAAATCCGGGAATTTCTTTCATTAAATGATATACCAGATCTCTACGTTTTTGAAACTCCGCAATCATGTAGTGATATGCTGAAGGATCGGTTTCCAATCCTTTAATAGACGCAATCTGAGCAACGGTGTTGGCTCCGGAAGTAATTTGTCCCTGAATTTTTTCACAGCCTTTCAAAAGCCATTGAGGACCGGCAGCATAACCGATTCTCCAGCCAGTCATGGCAAATGCCTTACTCATTCCGTTAATCACTACCGTTTGATCAAAAACTTCAGGAAATTCCGCAATAGAAGTATGTTTTCCGGTATAATTGATGAATTCATAAATTTCATCCGAAATAATCACAATATCAGGATATTTTGCCAAAACTTCAGCAAGTGCTTTCAATTCATCATGCGTATAAAAACTTCCGGAAGGATTACACGGCGAACTGTACAAAACGGCTTTTGTTTTTGGAGTAATGGCTTTTTCCAATTGTCCCGGCGTAATTTTAAAATTAGATTCGATGTTGGTTTCCACAATAACGGAAACGCCGTCAACCATTTTCACCATTTCATCATAACTTACCCAATACGGAGCAGGAAGAATCACTTCGTCACCTTCATCAATAATCGCGGCCAGCACATTAAAAATACTTTGTTTGGCACCGGAAGAAACCACTATTTGTGACGGGTCGTATTCCAGATTATTATCGCGTTTCAATTTATGAGCAACGGCTTTTCTCAGTTCCAGAAATCCGGGTACAGGAGAATAGTGGCTGTAGTTTTCATTAATGGCCTTAAATGCGGCCTCCTTAATGTCTACCGGAACATCAAAATCCGGTTCTCCTAAAGTTAAACTAATGACATCTATTCCTTTTGACTTCAGTTCCCGCGCTTTGTTGCTCATGACAAAAGTCTGCGAAAAACTCATTCGGTTTACCCGTTCTGAAAATTTGCTCATAATATATTTTGTTTTTTGAAGCTGCAAAGATAGCAGGATTTCTATAATTTTTAAAACTTGTTTGCTAAATTTGCAGCAATTATAAACAATGGATACAAAAATTATCTTAAAATATTTTCCGAACCTTACGGATCATCAAATCAACCAATTTCAAAAGCTGGAAGAACTTTATAAAGACTGGAATGAAAAAATCAATGTTATTTCCAGAAAAGATGTAGATGCTCTTTACGAAAAACACATTTTGCATTCTTTGGGAATTGCAAAAGTAATGGAATTTGCGCCGGGGACAAAAGTTCTGGATATTGGTACAGGTGGTGGTTTTCCGGGAATTCCGCTGGCAATTTTATTTCCTGAATCCGAATTCACTTTGATTGATTCAATTGGTAAAAAAATTACGGTGGTAAACGCTGTTGCAGAAGGTATCGGATTGAAAAACATAACTGCTATTCATGAACGAGCCGAAAAAGTGAAAGAGAAATTTCACTTTGTGGTCAGCCGCGCCGTAACACAAATGCCTGTTTTTCTGCGTTGGTTAAAGGGGAAATTCGAGAAAGAACAGTTTAATCCGAAACACAACGGCGTTTTGTATTTGAAAGGGGGCGATCTGGGAGAGGAACTCGCCGGAATCCGCAGCGAAATTTTTCAGTTGAAAAACTATTTTGAAGAAGATTTTTTTGAGACCAAGAAAGTCGTTTATATTTCCAAGGGAAATTTCAATTCATAGTTTGCAGATAAAATATTTTGTCGTAATTTTAGTTTTATTTTAAAGTAAAAAGTAGAACTATGAAGAAAGTATTTGCTTTTATGTCGATGAGTATTTTGCTTACCACGACTTTTTCCTGCAAAGATGACGACTACGAAACAATCCAATCGGTAGAAAAAGTGGCGATTGACAGCGTGGTGATTCCTAAAGATACCATGCAGATTTATAGCATTATGCCGATTACCACGTATTCCCAATTTACCGAAGGTTGCGAAGGTTTTTATGGCTATGATTATCAGCGTGATAATTTCAGCCGTTATGTAACAAGTTTTAAATTCAAAACCGACGGAACATGCGGAAGCACGAGCATCATCAATGCTTCAAATATTAATTTTCAACCTCAGAATACAGGCGTTTATACTTTTAAATTCTGGCAGGGTGAAGTAAATGATGAAGATGTGTGGTTGGAAAGAACCGTTGTTGTTACAGAATAATGGGGAAGTGCTGGATTTTCTTTTTGATCTTAATTTCATCTCTTTTTCATGCACAGAAAATTGAGTGGAGCGCGCAAAAGAAACTCAGTTGGGATAATTTTAAAGCGGCAAAAAATTTTAGATCCGGAAACGATCATTCTGCAGCCGCATACAGTTATTGCGGAATTTCTTATAATGTTACCAAATCTTCACTTCCGGAAGGTGCTGCAACCGTAACGGTAAAAGCCATTTTTCTGGAGGATAAATCGTGGAAAAAATCTGTAAATCCCGGCATTTATCTTTTAAAACATGAGCAACTTCACTTTGATATTGCCGAAGTTTTTGCCCGTAAAATCCGCAAAATGGTGAATGAAAAAATAAAAACAACAAGTGATTTTGATCGGGATTTCAAAAGAGAATACAATACTATTTTTAAAGCCTACCAAATTTTTCAAACGGCATACGATCAGGATACCAAAAACTCTATCATCCCTGAAAAACAGGAAGCCTATAACCGAATGGTAGCAGAAATGCTGCACGAACTTTCCGACTATCAATAACCTATGAAATTCCTGCAAAAAACCACCGAAGAACTCGTACAAATTTATCCTGATCTTTCGCAAATTACGATTGTGATTCCCGGAAAACGACCAGTCGTTTTTATCAAAAGAATACTTGAAAATCTTAATTATTCCGGTTTTCTCCCAAGATTTATCACCATTGAAGAACTGATTAAAGAAATTGCGGATCAGCAGGAAATCAAAGGAATTGCACTCTGGCTTTTTGCGTTTGATGTTTACCGGAAACATTTTCCGGGAGAAGATTTCGATCAGTTTCTGAAATGGTTCCCAACGGTTCTGAAAGACTGGGACGATATGCTGAAGTTTTCAAACAGCGACAAGGAAGTTCTGGAGTTTATGCTCAACGAAGAACGCATTAAAAACTGGGGACAAAAACTCGGCGAAGAATCTTCCGCTCTGAAAAAAAATCTGAATTTCTGGCGAAAACTCCACCAGTTTCTTCCTGCATTACAATCCGAATTACAAAAGCAAAATCTGGCAACTTCGGGAATGATTAGTGTAAAAACGCGGGAAAATATTGAAAATTATGCACAGAATACTTCAAATGAATTTATATTTCTGGGGTTCAATGCATTTACGCCAACCGAAGAAAAACTTCTGCGTACGCTTTTGCAGTACGATAAAGCGCGTTGCTACTTTCACGCCGACCAATATTATATGGATGATGAAAGGCAGGAAGCAGGAATATTTTTAAGGGCGCATAAAAAATGGAAAGAATTCAATAACAGCAGGGAATTCAAGTGGGTTGAAAACGATTTTGTTCAACCCAAAAATATAAAAGTTTACGAAGTTTCCGGAAATATTTCCCAAACAAAAATTCTTCCGGAAATCCTGAAAAATATTGATGATCTTTCCAAAACCGCAGTAATTCTCCTCGATGAAAATTTGCTGCCGGCTTCTTTGGATGCCCTCAGTTTGGCTGGTCCGCTGAATATTACAATGGGATTTCCACTGAAAAATCTTTCGTTTTCCAATGCGGTGAAGCAGGTTTTTCATCTTCAGAAACAACTGCAAAAAAATGCCTCATCCTATTATTATAACGATGTTCTTCCGATTTTGGAAGAAATGCCGAATCATGCACAAGATGCCAA
Source organism: Bergeyella sp. (assembly GCA_031987605.1). GTDB lineage: Bacteria > Bacteroidota > Bacteroidia > Flavobacteriales > Weeksellaceae > JAFAGO01. The sequence continues at coordinate 40,886 of DALZZF010000008.1, forward strand.
AATTATTTCGGATTTTATCCGGAAAATCGAACAACGCAATATTATTTATATTTCCAAAAACTTGCTTTATGAATCTCTGGAAAAGTTGAGTTATTTTCCGCTGTTTCAAAAGCAGGAATCCCTTATGTTGCTCGATTTTTTCATTGATTTTTGCACAGAACTGAAATTCAGGGAAGAAGTGGAAATAGACGATATTCTGTATGAAAATATTTCCCATTTCGAAAAAGCATTCCGGATGATAAAAAATCAGGTTCTGCCTTATGATTTCACGATTGATTCGGAAACGCTGGAAGTGCTTTTTAATCAATTGATAAATTCCGAAACGCTTGATTTTCAGGGCGAACCTTTGCAGGGACTTCAGGTAATGGGACTTCTGGAAACCCGGCTTCTGAATTTTGAAAACATCATCATGCTTTCCGTAAATGAAGGAAAACTTCCGCTCGGAAATTCACAGAATACCTATCTTCCGTTTGATGTACGCAAAAATCACCAGCTCAATACTTTTATTGAAAACGACAGCATTTACGCTTATCATTTTTACCGCCTGATTCAGGAATCGGAAAACGTACATTTGTTGTACAATGCCCTGAGTTCCGGCTTGAACAGTGGTGAAAAAAGCCGTTTCATTACCCAAATGGAAATGGAAAGTCCACATAAGATTGATCACATCATCATCGAAAACGATTCCGAACCGATGGAAATGCTCCCGATGCATATTGAAAAATCACCCGCTGTTTTGGAAAAACTGGAAGAATGGAAATCGCGCGTTGCCGTGTCGCACCTTACGTCTTATCTTTACAATCCGATTGATTTTTACTTTTCTAAAGTGTTGGGCACTTTTGAAGCCGAAGAAATGGAGGAGGAACTTTCGATCAGAAATTACGGAAATCTTATTCATTACGCTTTGGATTTTCTGTATTCAAAAGTAAAGGGTAAAATATTGAATGTGAGTGATATGGAAACTCTTATCTCAATGAAAGATGAAGGGATTGAATTTGCAATTGAAAAACTCCAACATCAACCTGAGTTTTACGAAAAAGGAATGAATTTTATCCATAAATCCATTGCATCTAAAATTCTCGGAGATCTTCTGAATTATGATTTTGAATTGGTACGCAACGGAAATTCACTGGAAATTATTGATCTGGAGAAGAAGTTTGAAGGCATTGATTTTTATCTAAATGAAGAAAAATCCGACAAAGTTTCTCTGTATGGTTATATCGACCGAATTGACCGCCTGAACGGAACGTTACGAATTATCGACTACAAAACCGCAAAAACCGAAAATCTGAATCTGAAAATTGAAGATAAAAATATTGAAGATTTTTTATGCAATCAGAAACGAAAGCAGGCTTTGCAGTTATGCCTTTATCAGTTTGTGGTACAGCATTTACCCGAGTTTTCCGGTTCACACGTTCAAACCGGAATCTGGAGTTTCGGAAATGTAAAAAATGGAGTAGCAGCCTTGGAATTTGAAAAAGGAAATCTTGAAGATTCCTTTGTTTCTATCCGGAATTTAATCATGGAAATTCTTAATCCTGAAATTCCTTTTGAAGAAAAAATTCAGGTATGGCAAAAATAAACCTCATAGGTTTTAGAAACCTATGAGGTTTTTGAATGGTTCAACCCACTATTTTATAATCAATTTCTGCGAATGCAACTGTTTTCCGGAACCGGATGAAATGATATATGTTCCCGGTGCAGCCTGAAGGCGGATGTTGTTTTTCCCTTTCAGCATCGTTCCTGAATAAATAATTCTTCCATTCATATCATGGATGCTGATGTTGCCCTTTTCTCCGGATTCCAGCGTGAATTCCCCTTTATTCGGATTCGGATATACTGTAAAACCTTTTGTCAATACTGTATAATTCGCTGCCAGAAAAGTTTCATAAGCAGCACCAAAGTTTAAAATTCCATATCCCATCTGATCAGAATATTCCGGTGCCAAAGATGCTGTATTTCTGAGGTTTTGCTTTATGACTTCACGATTGAGTGTTTTTGGAAGTGCGGAAAGTAAACTTGCAACGCCACCTGCTGCAAGTGGAGTAGAAAGAGAGGTTCCGCTTGCATACGTTTGTGAATTATTGAAAACCGTTGCTGTTGAGCTTCCTCTTGCACTCACATCTGGCTTAATAACGCCCAGATAATTGGGACCAAAAGACGAAAAATACGAACTTTCCCCAGATTGCGTAACCGCACCAATACTAAATACTTTTTCATTATCCGCCGGAGTGATGAGATAATTCCATGAACTATACCCTTCATTTCCGTTGGCAGAATGAACGATAATCCCTTTTTCAGCTGCAACCTGGGCTCCTCTTGCTACAAAAGATTTGCTTCCGGTCATATCTTCATACGTATAATTGTATCGGGTATCATCAAAGCCATCACCATATCCTAAAGAAGCGGTAATGATATCCACGCCAACACGGTCGGCCTCTTCCGCAGCCTGAATCCAATAAAGTTCTTCCTCCGGAATTTCAAGAGGGCCGGATTCTGTAACGTACAAATAAAAATCAGCATCTGGAGCAGAACCAGCAAACTCACCTTCTATATAACCGGTCATAGTTCCCAGACAAATGGAACCATGAGAATTGAAACCGCCGTTAAAAAGGTCTGAATTTTTATCGATAAAATTATATCCTCCTTTCAGATGTCCATTATTTCTCATTCTTGCATAAGCATTTCCTGTATCAACGGTGGGATAACCGGTATCGAATATGGCAACAGTAATTCCGGTGCCCGTATATCCGGAAATATGCAATGGTTTTAGATTAATCTGTTCAATCTGAGAATCTGCAGCACCATAATCAAAATCAGATTTTAGGAGATTCAACTTCTCAAATTTATTTTGATGGGTTTCCGGTTTCGGTTTTCCTCCATTTGGATTTTTTACGAACGATTCTACATTCTGTACGAAAGACAATGCTGAAAGTTGAGCAATTTCAGCAGTGGTGGCATTTACCGCAATACCGTTCAGCCATTTGGATTTATCGGTTACATTAAAACCCAGATTTTCAATATTGTTGATGTAGGTTTGCTCAATCGGCGCGTCCTGATCGTTCAAAGCGATTCCTAAATTTGTTCTTCGATCCAGCGATTTTTGGCTGAGTTCTGAAAGCGGATTGGCATAAAAGGTCGATTTATTGGGCTTATCCTTAAAAAAAACAAAAACAAGTTCGGTTTGTGCAGAAGAAAGCAAGCTGCACAATATAAATGAGGAGAGTAGAATTCTTTTCATAATTTTTTTATTTCAAAGATAGAAGATTTTTAAATTCAAAAAACTTAATGCCCTTAGAATTTTATGTTGCCATAAATTTCAGTAATTTTACACAAACAATTTTTATGAAGAAAATCCAGATGGTTGACCTTCAGAGTCAGTATTACAAAATTAAAAGCGAAGTGGACAATGCGGTGCTGAATGTAATGGATTCTGCAGCATTTATCAACGGGCCGGAAGTAAAATTTTTCCAAAAAGAACTTGAAGAATATCTCGATGTAAAAAATGTAATTCCCTGTGCAAACGGAACCGATGCGCTCCAGATTGCATTAATGGCACTTGGTTTACAGGAAGGCGATGAAGTGATTACCGCTGATTTCACCTTTGCTGCTACGGTAGAAGTTATTCATTTACTGAAATTAAAAGCAGTTTTGGTAGATGTGGATTACGATACCTTTACCATTGATCCTGAAAAAATTAAAGCCGCAATTACCGATAAAACCAAAGCCATAATCCCGGTTCATCTTTTCGGGCAATGCGCCAATATGGAGGAAATTCTGAAAATTGCAAAAGATCACCAATTGTATGTAATTGAAGACAATGCGCAGGCGATTGGAGCAGAATACACCTTTAGCAACGGAAGCGTAAAAAAATCCGGAACAATGGGAACCATTGGAACGACTTCGTTTTTTCCTTCTAAAAATTTAGGCTGTTATGGAGATGGTGGCGCGATTTTCACCAATGATGATGATTTGGCACACCGAATCCGCGGAATTGTAAACCACGGAATGTACGAACGTTATTATCACGATGAAATCGGGGTGAATTCCAGATTGGATAGCATTCAGGCGACAATCCTGAGAAAAAAACTTCCGCAATTGGACTCATATAACGAAGCCCGCAGAAAAGCAGCCGATTATTATGATGAAGCATTCGCAGGAAATCCGAATATCTTGATTCCGAAAAGAGCAGCCGATACTTCGCACGTTTTTCACCAGTACACATTGCGTATTTTAAACGGAAAACGCAATGAATTACAGGCATTTTTAACAGAAAAAGAAATTCCGGCAATGATTTATTATCCGGTTGCACTTCGCAAACAAAAAGCCTACTTTCAGGAAAGCAATGATGCTGATTTTGTACATACAGACAAACTTTTGGATGAAGTAATTTCTTTACCAATGCACACCGAACTGGACGAAGAACAATTAAAATACATTACCGATTCCGTGTTGGAGTTTTTGAATAATTAATGAAGCAAAGAAAAATATTTAATAATAGTATTATTTATTATATAATATTGCTTGCTAACATATTCATCACTTTGCTTTTTGGAGTTGGAGTAGAAGACAGTTTTAAAGGTTATAGTAATTCTGAACCTTTATATGGGGAAGACAATGCTATTTTTATAATGGCTACTATTGTTTTTTTTAGTTCCATACTTGCTCTTTTTAGTTTAATTTTCAAATTAAAAAAGACAATTTTGTTCCTTAATATAATGTTAGGATTAATAGTATTGTTCTTTATTTCCGGATTTTTTCGAATGTTTTTTGAAGGTGGTTTTGAAATATCCGATCTCATTAAAATAACTATTATTATAGCATTGATATTTCTTTTGTTTGTCATGATTCAGTTATTTAAAATTAAACCAGAACAATATGAAAATATAGATGAAATCGGGAAACCCGAAAACAATTAAATCGTAAATCTAAAATCTAAAATAAATATATGACCATACTTGTAACTGGCGGTTTAGGCTATATTGGTTCGCATACCGTGGTAGAACTTCTGAATAACGACTTTGATGTTGTGATTGTAGACGATCTTTCCAACAGCGAAAAATTTATTCTCGAAAATATTGGGGAAGTTTCCGGAAAAAAACCTGCGTTTTATCCATTTGATTTAAAACGAAAAGAACTGCTGGAGCAGGTTTTTGAAGCCCACAATATTGAAGGCTGCATCAACTTTGCAGCATTTAAAGCGGTTGGAGAAAGCCAGATTATTCCTCTGGATTATTATGAAAACAATCTTTTTTCGCTGATTAACATCCTTCAGGAATTCAAAAAAAGAAATATTTCCAACTTTATTTTCAGTTCTTCATGCACAGTTTACGGCCAGGCAGATGAAATGCCGATTAATGAAAATACTCCCCTGAAACTCCCGGAAAGTTCCTACGGAAAAACAAAACAAATGGGTGAGGAAATCCTTGTTGATTTTGCAAATGCTTATCATAAAAAAGTTTCGCTTCTGCGGTATTTTAATCCGATTGGTGCGCATCCATCAGCAAAATTAGGAGAATTGCCGATTGGTATTCCCAATAATCTGATTCCTTACGTAACCCAAACTGCAGCCGGAATACGTGAAAAACTAAGCATTTGGGGAGATGATTATCCAACGCCGGACGGAACTGCGGTTCGCGATTATATTTATGTGGTTGATCTTGCAAAAGCGCACGTTGCAGCTTTAAAAAAATTAATTGCCGAAAAAGAGGAAACCGTAATTGATATCTATAATTTGGGAACCGGAAAGGGTTCTTCCGTTTTGGAAGTGGTTCATGCCTTTGAGAATGCTAATCATGTGGAAGTTCCGTATCAAATTTGTGAAAGACGCGCCGGCGATATTACAATTGCGTATGCCAACGTTGACAAAGCCGAACAAGAACTTGGCTGGAAATCCGAAACCAGTTTGGAAGAAGCTCTGAGAACCGTATGGAACTGGCAGAAATATTTGGAATCCAGAAATTAGATTGCTATTTTACGATCATAGATAAACAAAATTCCCGAAGAAAAATCCTCGGGAATTATTTTTACATGGCTTGCTGCTCATCATCCTCAAAGTTGGAGTTGTTGTCTCTTTTCTTTTTCGGCTGTTCAATTTTTTCACCCTGTTTAAATCGGTAGGTTAAAGAAAGAGAAATCTGGCGCGGCTGCCATTGCATATACTGATAACGTTCAAATCCGGAACCGTATGTATAATTCTCCATACGTCTGGTATTAAACACATCTTGAACACTGAAAGCAATCGTTCCGTTTCCTTTCCAAATGGTTTGGGTTGCCCCAAAATTTAAACCATAATTGGGCATTCTTTTTCTAGAAACCGTTTTTTCACCACCACGAAACATTCCCTGAACCTGAAGGCTTAATGATTTATCTATTTTGAAAGTATTCGTTAATCTTGCTCTTGCGGAGAAACCACTACCATCCACAGAAAAAGGCGTGTCCATAATTTCAGGATTAAAAAATTCTCCTTTGGATTCGAACCGGAAAAGATCCACGCTTCCCATCATTTTCCACCAAGGGAAAAAATCTGCCGTGGCATTAAGATCTACGCCAATCTGAGATTCCCAACCTACATTATACGGGCGTGTTACCAAAATTTGAGATCCCGGTTGTTTCTGTACCACAATCATCTGGGTTTCGTCCTGACTTTTTCTGAAATAAACGGTTGGATTTATCGTGAATTTTTTCCTTTGAATGGCATACCCCAATTCGTAAGAGTTGATGTATTCCGGATTCAGGTCTGGGTTTCCGAGGAACTGATTACGGTCATCATTTACACTAAATGAATTGAAAGGTACCAAAAACCAGGAACGCGGACGGTTAATTCTTCGGGAATAATTCAGCAATAACTGATTGTTTTTGTCTTCTCCCAAATCATAACTTAAGAAAACGCTAGGAAAAAGCCCTGTGTAGTTTTTATTGCTGATGGTCTCCGTTCCGTACATATCAACAAAAGAAACATCCACATCGGAAATTTCGGTTCTTAATCCCAACTGATATCCAAAGTCGCCAATTTTACTGCGAAACTGCCCGTAAAATGCATTAAACATTTCCTTATATACGGTATTGCTGGTAAAATCCGGGCTTAAAGTAAAGGCAATATCATCTGTAGATTCCAAAACATCATAATCGTAATCGTTTTCATTTCTGTCGATTCGGTAACCGGCTTCCAGTTTAGATTTTTCACCCATTGGAAGTTCATAATCAATTTTTCCGATAAATGTTTTATTGGAGGTATTTTGGTCGATAAGATTTCGATTTACAAATACATTGCCTGAGTTCTCAAGAATATCATTATAATCTAAATTTTTATTATGCTGAAAACTTGCCGATGCCGAAAGATTATGTCCGCTGGTATTGAATTTATGGTCAATCCCAATATCTCCCTGCCATGCAGTTCCGCTACCATTTGCATCACTAAAACGATTGGTTTCTGCACCGAGAATATGGTTGGCATCAAATTCTTTGTAGAAATTGGTTTCAGTGCCTTCCATTGTTCTGTAACGGATCATAATCCCTGCGTTAACCGTTGTTTTCTCGGAAATACCATAGGTAAATCCTGTATTTGCATTATAGTTTTTGCCCACATGATCAATGTCATTGGTTTGCTCCAGATAAGGAAATTGAATGCTTGAATCGTAATAGGTAGTATTGTTTTTTCGGGTATTGTTTCTATTATCGTAACCGCCGCCGCCATTCAGAAACCAAGTCCATTTGCCTTTTCTCCAACTCAAATTGGCATTAAGATTCGTTCTTGGCAAATATCCCAAAGTTCCGGTAACGGTTCCGTTGAAGCCTTTTCCCTTTGTTTTTTTAAGAATAATATTCAGGATTCCGGCAGTTCCGCTGGCTTCAAATTTTGAAGATGGATTGGTAATCACTTCAATCCGTTCAATCTGATCGGCAGGTATGCTTTGAAGAGCGTTGCTGCTGTCGTCGATTCCGAGAAGGGAAGAAGGTTTCCCGTCAATCAGGAAACGCACATTTGAATTTCCACGCATAGAAACCGTTCCATCCGTATCCACAGAAACCGAAGGAACGTTGGTTAATACGTCCTGCAGATTTCCACCTTTACTAATGACATCTGTGGAAGGATCATATACTTTTTTATCCAGTTCTACTTTATACGGTTTTGAAACCTGAGCGGTAATGGTAACTCCCTGAATTTCCTGTGTTGGCGTGAGTGTTGCAGTTGCTTCTTTGTTTAAGGTAAGATTCCCGATATTTCCTGCTCCGGTAATATTTTGGGTAATGCTTTTCTTCTCGTAATCAATGGCTTCAATGGTAATTGAATATTCCGCCGGTACAAGTTGAAGTGAAAAGTTACCGTTTTCGTCCGTTAATGCAGCATCGCTGTACAATTTGTCGGAAGGATGCGAAAATGTAACGGATGCATAAGGTACAGGTTGATTTTGTTGATCGGTTATTCTTCCGGATACCGGAACTTTTTGCTGTGCAAAAGCCATACTTGCGGCTCCCAACACAAAAATTAATCCCAAAGTTCTTCTTTTGACAATCGATGAGATTTCAATATTTGACTTCATAAAGAAAGGTTATTATGAATGTTTAGATGTGTTCTTTTGCTGAAGGTTAAAATGAATGTTTAAAAAACTTCAGCTTTATTTATTTTGTAATATTTTTTGAATTCAGCCAATCCTGATAAACTTTGGCATTTTTGGCATGCTCTGCATCACTGGCTGTGAATTTATGATACCCGAAACGTGAAGGATCGGCAGCCATAAAAATGTAATTATTTTTTTCGTAATTCAGCACGGCATCAACAGAATTTTTATCGGTAATGCAGATCGGTCCCGGAGGAATTCCTGCATTTGCATAAGTATTGTACGGCGAAGGTTCGCGAAGATGACGGTACAAAACCCTGCGGATTGGCGTAGTAAAATTAGAGGCTTTATTCACCGCATAAATCACGGTAGGATCGCTTTGCAGTTTCATTCCTTTATGATAACGGTTCATGTACAGTCCGGCAATTGTTTTCATTTCGTCCGGTTTTCCTCCGGATTCTTTATACACAATGGAAGCAAGTGCATATACCTGATTGCGGTTCAGTCCGGTTGTTTTTTCCTTTTCAATGCGATCCGCAGTCCAAAAATCGTTGTACTGATCTTCAAATTTCTTGAAGAATTCATCAGGAGTTACAGTCCAGTAAAAATTGTAGGTATCGATAAAGAAATATTTTTTTAGATCTTCGGCGTTTTTCAGTCCTTTTTCAGAAGCAATTTTATTTAAATCGTTTGCAAATCTTGCGGAATCCAATTCTGTTTTTCTGGAAACTTTGCCCAGCATTTGATAAACATCAAAAAAATCTCCGATACGGAAGGTGTTTTCGGTTTGGTTTCCGGCTTTAATCATATTTACAAGATCGGTATTTCCTGTTCCATTTTTAAAGTGATAACGACCGGCCTGAAAATAGCGGTTCATATTTTTGTCCATTGCCACTTCTTTGAAAGATTCTCGGTTTTTTACATACGGTGCAACGGAATCCAGAATCTGCTGAAAACTGGCTTTGTGCGGAATCAGGACGTAACCTTCTTTTTCCACATTATTTTTAAAGTATTTTTTATAATACCGAAATCCTAAATATCCTCCGACAAGAACGGCAGCTACGAACAGGAGAAATACAATTCCCAGAATTTTTTTCATATATCAAAAAGATGAATTTAAACTTTAAATAAGACCTTTAAAAACCTGTAAAGCAGGACCTTCAAGCCAAATGTTCACGAAAGAATTATTGTTTTTTTCTGCATACACTTTCAGGTTACCTCCCAATGTTTTCACCTTTACAAATGGGGAAGAATGGGCTTGCATAAACGTTAATGCAGCAGCGGTAACACCAGTACCACAACTGTAGGTTTCGTTTTCCACGCCACGTTCATAAGTGCGGACAAAGATTTCGTTTTCGCCGATTTCTTCAACAAAATTTACATTAATTCCTTCAGTTTTATAAGTCGGAGAATTACGGATTTTGTTACCGTTTTCGTAAACATTATAGTCTTTTAACGCTTCTACATATTGTACAAAATGAGGAGATCCGGTATTGGTTACAAACGCATCGGAATCTCTGGAAATCTCTTCAACATCGATCATTTTCAGTTTTACAATTCCGTTTTTGATTTCTGCTTCATGAATTCCGTCAATAGCATTAAATGTAGTTTTTCCATCAAATACTTTCAGAAAATGAGCAAAAGCAACGATGCAACGGCCGCCGTTTCCGCACATTGTACTTTCATTACCATCGGAGTTGTAGTATACCATTTTAAAATCTGAATTGTCATCGTTTTCCAGAAGAATGAGACCGTCGCCTCCGATTCCAAATCTGCGGTCGCACAATTTTTCGATTTCGGAAGTGCTTTTGGGAAAGGAAAGGTTGCGGTTGTCGATCATTACAAAATCATTCCCGGTTCCCTGATATTTATAAAATTCCATAATCATTAGATTTATTTCGGCATGCAAAAGTACGCAATAAAAACGTTAAACATATTTTAGAATTTCCACTTCTTACCATAATCGGAAGTGATTTATCTATGTAAATGTAAATCGCAGTCTTTCAATAAGAAATGTTTGTTTTTTAGGTATTCTTTTTAATAGACAAAAATGCTTCGACTCCGCTCAGCAAAACAAAGGAATTCATTTTTAACAAAGTTGAAATCTTTTCTTCCTAAAAAATATAATCATGTGAGAAGTTAAACAATTTCAATCTTATATTCAACTTTTAATATAAGATGCCATTTGCTTTCAATATTACTGATTGTTAACCTGATAGATGCATAAAAAGTATCAATTTATCATAATATTTGTGTAAATTGCAGAAACTAATAACTAAAAATATGGAACATAGCCTAACCATCTATGATGTCCCCGTATTTTATACTCAGGGATTGTCTCAATTTCTGCTGCAGACTAAGGTATTTAAGAATGTTTTTCATTGTAATTCCCAGCAGAAATTTCTTGAACATTATCGTGAACGACCCACAGATTTTGTCATTCACGGATCTTATTTGAATACGGTAAATGAAATTATCGAAATGGTTGAATCTGTTTTTAAAGTTAACAGTAAAGTAAAATTTGCTGTGGTGGGAAATTTTTTCGATCTGAATGATATTCGGAAATTATTTGAAAAAGGAATTCATTGTTATCTTGATATGGATACCGATTTTGACGAATTTTTGGAAGCGATTGCAAGCATGAAAAAGAATAATATTTATGTGTGCAACAGTGCCAAAGAAAGAATGATTGGCTACATCAGCCATCAGGGAAAACATTTTATCCAGACTTCAGATCCTCTTACCAAAAGGGAAATTGAAGTAATGAAACTGATTTGTGAAGGTTTCAGCAGCAAAGTTATTTCTGAAAAACTGTTTATCAGTATCAATACGGTTGAAACACACCGAAAAAAGATTTTGATGAAACTGAATGTGAAAAATTCCATCGGCATTGTAAAATATGCTGTAGAAAACAATATGCTGGAATAGTTTCCAGCATATTGTTTATTTATATTGTTTTGATGATGAGTGTAATACTGTTCAATTATTCATAATCCGGCATTTCCCCGTTCTCAAATAAGTTTGCTCTCGAAGTGTTGTCGGGGTCGCTGTTGAAACTTATCACCATAATATTTCTTTGTGAAATTCCATCATTGGAAGTATTGGTAAAAATTACCTGTGCATTGTTCGGTGAAAATCGAGGATCCAAATCAGTGGTGCCATTTGGCTTTTCAGATTCTGTTGAAAGATCGCGCAGTGTATCATCAATCAGATTATACAGGAAAATATGCGTGTCCAACTGTCGATAATTACTGTCTTCATATCCGGAAACATCGTGCGTGTACAAAATATAATTTCCGTCAACCGAAAAATTAAGTCCTCCTGTTGCTCCATTAACAGAGGTAAAAACGGTTTTTAATTCATTACCCAAGGTATCAATAATCACAATTTTTGTTTGGTAACCGTTGTAATTGTTGAGTTTTAATGCAATCTTACTGCTATCATAACTCCAATCGCATTCGGAAATCAGGCTTCCGTCAGGAGTGGTGTAGAGAAGTTGCTGTCCGCTTCCGTCTTTATTGATTTTGTAGAGTTTGTCGAAATGTGGGTAAATAAAAGTCGCTCCGTTTGTACTCCACGAATAATCAAGTTCCGTATTGTTGAATCCCGCCAAAGGAATTCCAGTTACTTTGAATACTTCTGATCCGTCGGGTTTTGTAGTATAAAGATGTGTATTTCCGCCAGTGGTTCGGAGAAAAGCAATCAATCCTGCATTATTGTTTTTTCGCGGTCTCCAGCTGTTATAGTTGATATTGGTCAACCTGAAATTCACTCCGGAATCATTACTGGAAACGATAAAATAATTGTCGTTTTCTTTTTGAACGTAATGATATCGGTTCTGCGGAATGGCGTTGGTTGTAAATTTGAAAACAGGACTATAAACCTCATCATGAATTCCATCTGAAACAGAAACCTGCCAAAAATAACTTACTCCGTACTGAAGATTTTCGAGATTATAAGTGGTTTCTTCAAGATCATTTACTTGTAGAACGTCAGTATTGAGATTATTTTTAACAATCAGTTTGTAGCGAATGACATCCAAAGAATCCGGATCCGTGGATGACCAGGAAAGTTGAACCGAAAGTGGCTGATTTTCGGCATTGTCTATCGGGCTGATTAATGTGGGAATGGATGGAGGAGTATTAAGAGAAGTATCATCATCCATCTCGAAAACGATATTCACGATTTGGCCGGGATTTTTAAGATTGGCACTTTGAAAGTTTGCAAGATAACCGCTTACTTCTGCTTTTACCGAATAATCTCCGGTGGGAACGTCTGTAATTTCGAACATTCCGTCAGTTCCGGTGAATACTGTATTGGTGCTTGGCGAAGTTGTGATTTTTACGTTTGCCAGCGGCGTATTGGTTCCCCGCCTTACAACTTTTCCTTTGATCGTGGCTGTTTCAATCTGATCTACCATATCTTCTTTGCAGGAAAATAAAGTCAGGATAAACAGAGAAATGAAGAGTATTTTAAAAAGAGTTTTCATGGTGAGTCGTTTTTATTTTAGATTTCCGAAATAGAAGTTGAATCCCACTCCAAAACGGATAATATTGTCATTCTGTTTGCCATTAATCAAACCGTCGAGTTTGTCTTTAAAACCAAAATCATACTGGGAATACACCCTTACTGATACACTTTTGGAGAAAAGATAATCTAAACCGCCACCAAGATTGGCTTTGTAGAAAGGTTTGTAATCCGAAAAAAGTGCGCCGAATCCTGCGGATATATACGGTGTGAATTTGAACTGAGGTACAAAAAGATATTCCAAATTCAGATCCGGACCAAAATATTTTCTTGCTACAATACCGGTATTTTCAATTTGTACGCTGTTGAATGTGAAATCAAGATTTAGGTTTTTCAGAACGGAAAATTTCACGCCAATTTTACTTCCTATTTTATTGGCTGCATTTTTATAGTCGCCGTTAATTTGCTGTAGTTCGGCATTTACAGTAATTGCCATGGTTTTTCTGTGTGAATTTTCTACTTTATTTCCCAGAAGTCTTAAATTATTTTCACTGGTTTCCGACTTATAAGCATCCACCAGTTTTTTATAATCTGCATTATTTTCATCCATTACACTTCCCCATATTTTATCCTGAATTCCTTCTGCAATAAGGGCTTTCACCGCTTTTTCGATGGCTTCGGTGACGGCTAATTGTACGGGTTCGTTTTGGGTAATCCCGATTTCGGATTCCATTAATCTTTCCGTATCAATATATCGGAAGAAGTTTCCGCTAATACTTGTGGAAAGGATATTTTTTGATGTATAAACCGTTTTTAGTATTTCCCCGTTCAGTGTTGATACAGCTCTGAGATATACGGTAATCCGATCTTGCCGATATTGTGTTGAAGCTCCTATCCCAAAATATCGTGCTCCAATTCCTCCGGTCATTACATTGGTGTCGTAGGAAATAATTCCGCCTTCAAGCAGAATCCCTGCATAAAGTAATGGGGGAAGCACTTGCGCATTTTTACTTTCTTCTTTGGAATATTCCTGCCTTGTGGAACGGATAATCTGTCGTTCATTTAAAAGGTTGGCAATATTTTCGCGTTCAATGGGGATAAACCATTTGCTGTCCTCTAATGCTTTTATCAGAATTGTTGTGGTTCCCTGCGGAATAGCGGTACTCCAGTTATTTCCCATTTCTGAGGGTTTATACTGTCCTGTCTGGTCACGGAATTTGTATACTCCGACGACAATTTTTTCTTTAGGTTGCGGTAATTTTTTCAGTTCGGAAGTCAGCTGGGTAATTTCTCCTAAAGTGGAACGGTCACCTTTGGGAGAAATATTGAATAACGTGCTGCAACTCTGGAGTGTAAGCGTTATTCCAAGCAGAAGCAGTAGATACAGTGTTTTCATGGTTTTGTTTTTTGGGATCATCTTGGAATGATTATCTGGGATTGTTCGCCTGTACTTGTATCCAGAACATTGATAACCAGACCTTGAGAAGCTTCTGTAATATCAAGATACATGGAACCGAACATATATTTACCGGGAGTTACTTTCCCGTCACCAAATGTATCTGAAATCAGTTGATTGGTGAGTTGGCTTAAAACCTGGCGATTAAGAGATTGCGTAAAACTGTCCAGAGAATTATAATCATTCAGCATATTACTGAAATCCTTGTCGCCATCATCAAATTGGTTTTGCGCATTTGCAGAGCTCAAAAGCATCTGATAATTAAAGGTATCTCCTCCAAATGCCGGGTTCATTGGTTTGTAAACGAATTGCTGCGCATGGATTATCAAAATATTTCCAATGAATAAGAAGCACAATAAAAAAGTTTTCATGGTTATGGTTTTTTGTGATTTTAGTATTTAAATTCGTTTTTTATAAGCGATTTTTTTTGGTTGTAATCTGCAATGATTTTCATACTGTAATTTGCCTGTTCAGATAAATAATCTTCATTTGGACTGGAAATAAAAGAATATAATGTTCTGTCTTCCAAAACAATACTAATCTGGCTGCCTCTTCCTGAATTCGGAAGTTCGCTGATGGTAATTGAATTGCTGTATTTCTCTGGAAGTTGGGAATAGGTAAGGTAAAAGAGGTCGTAAAAATCTTTACCGATTTTTGTTTTGGTATCGTCAATGGTGAGACCTTTCAGTTCAAAAAGATCGGTTTCGTCAACTTTTCCCAGTTTTTTATCAAAATTTTTGGGATTGATTTCCAGGCTGTCTTTTGCGATCAGTTTTTGTGATTGTTCATCTTTAATATATAGGAATACTTTCAATGCATCTTTCGGCTGAATATTGATATTTATTTCTGAAAGTTTTTTTGTTTCATTCGGATTCAGGGTGAATTTTCCGGATTGTTTGTTGTTGGAAAGATTTCCGGAGCTTCCTTTTTTTATGGCAACAAAAAGATAATCCAGTTCCTGATATGCTGTAGTTTGGTTGCTTGCGCTTGCCTGAAGATTCAAAATTCCTTCTACAAAGGTTTGTTCTATTTTTGCCTGTATTTCTTCAGTTTTGTCTTGTGCAAAAGAACGCAGCGAAAACAGGATGAGGCAAAATATCGATAGCTTGAGTATGGTTTTCATTTTTTCTGTTTTAATAGTTCCTCACAAAAATGGTTTTATTATCCCCTTTAATATGAATTTGCATTTTTTCTGAAATGCTGTTGCTCCCTGTAATATCAATGATATTATTATTTCCCTGAGCAGAAATTACCGATTTTGAAGATGCATTGTCAAAAGAATTGTTAAAGTTCAGATAATTATAATCTCCGTTTTGCAGAACCGATATTTCTGATTCTTTATTGATATTGGCTTCGGCATAGTTCCGATTTCCGAATTGCAGGATTGTAATTTGTGACTCAGATTCGGGAGGTGAAGCAAGAATCTGGGGAAGCAGATTGAGAACATTGTTGCTGTTTATGGCATCAAAACTGATGTTTTGTGCATTCAGTACCGCAATGAATACCGTACAGGTTATTGATGCTATTCTGGTGATGGTTTTCATGAATTAGTTTTACTAAAATTAATCATATTTAATGATTTGATTTTCACTGCTTTCAGGTAGATTTATACATCACGGAATAAGGTGATTTTTTCTCCGTGTATTTCTTTTAATGGTGATTAGAAACACCTTTTTCAGTATTCAAATGAAAATAGGAGAAACCTGAGTTTCTCCTATTCAATAGATTTTTTTAACCAGATATTGGATTAATTGCTTTGGTGTGAAATAATTGTATTTCCGTTTCCAACTTGCATTCCAACATGTACGTGGTTTGTACCGATTTGGTGTGAATGAGCGAAATTGGAATTTCCTAATTGTACATCAATAGCCGTGTTGGAGTTTCCATATTGCCATTGTTCTATAGCATTACCATTACCTACTTGTAATCCGAATGTAGAGTTATCATTTCCTTCTTGGTAAGAATCTACATAATTGTTGGATCCAATTTGATAATGATCTGCACTATTTCTGTCTCCAATTTGATATTGATAGGATTCGTTATCTGAACCCAATTGCAGTACTGAAGCATCATTTCTGTTGCCTAATTGTACTTGTTCTGCATAATTGGTTAAACCAATCTGAAGAACATCTGCTTCATTTCTGTTGCCCCATTGTAATTGATAGGACTCATTTCCAATACCCAATTGTGTGGAAGAAGCATCATTTCTGTTTCCCCACTGATATTGTTCTGCAGTGTTGAATAAACCAACCTGAGTAACACTGGCAGTGTTTCTGTTTCCAACTTGTTCCTGATAGGAATCGTTCCAGCCTCCTAATTGGAAAGCAGAAGCCGTATTACGATTTCCTTCCTGATTTTGTTCTACATTGTTTAGTAGACCTAACTGTACAGAACTCGCCGTATTTCGGTTTCCAATCTGCATTTGGTCGGTAACATTGGCAACACCAAACTGGAATGTAGAAGCAGCATTTCTGTTTCCGTATTGTTGAGTTGTATTTACGTTTAAAGCACCGTACTGATCTACATCAATAGAGTTTCTGTTTCCTTGGCTTACCCCAATATTCAAATTCATTTGTCCTACCTGATCGATAGTTGCCAGATTTCGGTTTCCATCCTGAAGCAGGAAGTTTGCGTTCATTAATCCTGTTTGATTAATGTAGGCTTCGTTAAGGTTTCCAGTTTGTACGGTTACATCTAAATTTGCCTGTGCAAAAGATAATCCGAATCCAAATAGTGCAATTGCACCTGTAAATAATTTTTTCATGATTAAAAAGTTTTAAATGGTTAGTGGTACAAATGTATATGCTTCCATTCAACCAGAAATCACCAAATCTTAGTAATTTGAAAAAATCATTATTTGCCGTTATGAAAGGGGTGAATCAACCCTTATGCGATACATATTAACACTGTAAAGAGATGATGAACCAGCATTTATAAAGGAAAAAATTAAAGAATATTCCTCAAATTAAAATACAAAAAAAGGAGCAAAAAGCCCCTTTTGGTTATTCTATTATAATATATTATAGATTACCTCCGGAATCCAGAGTTTCCACTATTTGTTGTTCTGTTTTCTGTAGAGGAACTGTTGGTATTGGTGGAATTCTGGGAACTTCTGAAACCACTGTCTGTAGATTCTGTCCTTACTGAATTGGTTGTTCGGGTTTCAGAACTTGTATTTCTTGCCGGGGTTGAAGATCTGGTATTGCTTGTTGAAGTTCTTATATTACTATTACTTTGCGTATTCGTATTTCTTTGAGAACCCGTTCCGGATCTGAAACCACTTCCATTTTGTCCGCTTCTGTTGGACGAATTGGAAGAGCCAGACGAATTGGTATTATTCCGGAAACCACTGTTGTTTGGATTTACATTATTGGAAGGTCGAATTGCGCCATTGTTATTATTGTTGGTATTATTACGAAAGCCACTATTTCCGGGAAGTATAGGAGAATTGTTTCTGTTTTCAACATAAATCTTTCTATTGTTCACACCATAATAATAAGGAGCTCCATTATCATAATAATAATTAAAGCCATCACGGTAATAATACCCGTCATTTCCCCAATATCCGCCATTTCCATAATAGTAGGATGGGGCATAATAGTTTCCTCCATAATAATAAGGATCATCATAATATTGCTGGTTTCCGTAATATCCGGAAGGATAGGAGATACAGGAAGTTAAAGTTCCCATTAAAACTACCGCAAATATGGATGTTATAAAATTTTTCATCTCTTTAAATTTTTTCTTTGGTTATAACTTTTTTTCCATTCGATCAAACCAATGATCGCCATTATAGTAAATACTAAATATTGTGCCGAAGTAATTCCCAATCCTTTGTAAATATACATCGGAATGGAAACAAAATCTCCAAAAATCCAGAAAATCCAGTTTTCTATACGTCTTTTGGCCATTAACCACATCCCAACCAGAAATAG
Organism: Bergeyella sp.; assembly: GCA_031987605.1. GTDB lineage: Bacteria > Bacteroidota > Bacteroidia > Flavobacteriales > Weeksellaceae > JAFAGO01. The sequence goes on from DALZZF010000008.1 coordinate 59,305, forward strand.
CGAAGTGACAAAAATATCCATCCAGTTCGCCCAATCCAGATGATACAGTCCTAAATCCACATCAGTAGCGGAAAATCTATTGTCAATGAATGGTTTATAATAATAAATCAAGGTGACCAGCGCAATGCTGAACAGGAATAAAAGCAGGGCAAACAACCATTCTTTTTTTTTGGTCCAGGATACTTCCACATGAACTTCATCTACCGAATGTTTCGACCATAAAATCCAGCCATAAATACTCATAATGGTGTAATAAACATTAATCATGCAATCGCCCAAAAGCCCGAAGACAAAAAGAATGTATACATAAATTACCGTTGAAATAATTCCGGTAGGATATACCCAAATATTCTTTTTTATGGAAAAATAAACGCTCAGAATACCAAAAGTAGCCGCCAGAAACTCCAGAAAAATCTGGTAAGTTTGATAAGATTCATAAGGTTTTACAAACAAATCGTATAATTCTCCCATATTATTCTTTAGCACTCATAATGTTTAGTTTCATAAATGACCGTTCAAAGATAAGATTCTGAAAAATAAAATGAAAGGTTAAAATTAATTTAGAGCATCAAAATTTAGTAAAGATGATTTTCTGAGACTATGTAAAAAATTTCAGTAAAATTTAAATATCCTCTTAGCGTTCATTTTTAAGAAAAATCGCTGGTTTTTCAGTATAAAAAAATTACCGCTTGTTATTCAGTTTATGCCCCAGTGAATTCCAGCCACCACCATTATACACTTCGGTATAACCGTTATTTTGAAGAATTGATTTTGCAGAAGCACTTCGCATTCCGGAAGCACAGCAGGTAATAATGGGTTTATTTTTATCTTTGAGTTTTGAAAAATTATGCACCAGTTTGTCCAACGGGATGTTAACAGAACCTTTTATATGACCGGATTGATATTCCTGAGCAGAACGAACATCCACAATTATGGCTCCTGTTTTCATGACTTCCGAAAAATCCGTTACAGGAATCCCCAATATCTTTTTTATGCTATCAAACATTTTAATAAAATTTAGATGCAAAAATATCACCCACCGGAAAAAAAATTGGTAACAGAAGTTACAATAGCCCAAAAATACAATTACAACAAACATAGGGAGCTGAAAATCTTTCGATTAATAAAAAAAGATGATTTTTATTAAAAATAAACAAACCTGAAAGAAAACAGGCTTCCGATATGGAAAATTCAAATTAAAGGAATAAAAACCCCTAAAAAATGGTAATCTTGCCGAAAAATTTATACTTTCGTAACCGTAATAAAAAACTATAGTATGTCAAACATCTGGAAAACAAAACCTTTAGATCAGCTTTTAGGCGAAGCTGAAGAATCAGAAAAAGGCCTGAAGAAAACACTTTCCGCCGGGGCATTAGTCGCACTGGGAATCGGTGCAATTATTGGCGCAGGTTTATTTTCCATTACGGGAATGGCGGCAGCCAATTATGCAGGTCCGGGAATTATGATTTCCTTTATTATCGCAGCAGTTGGTTGTGCATTTGCCGGCCTTTGTTACGCTGAATTTGCGTCCATGATTCCTGTTGCTGGAAGTGCATATACCTATTCTTACGCAACAATGGGGGAATTTGTAGCATGGATTATTGGTTGGGATCTGGTATTGGAATATGCCGTTGGTGCGGCAACCGTTGCATCCAGCTGGTCAGGATATTTAGGAAAACTCTTTAATATTTTCGGATTGGGATTTGATGAACGGCTCATGATTACTCCTTTTGATATAACTTCTGCCGGAGAAGCGGGAATTATCAATCTCCCGGCGGTTTTCATTGTGGTTGTAATGTCTTTAATTCTGATTAAAGGAACCAGCGAATCCGCTTTGGTGAACAACCTGATTGTGGTCTTAAAAGTCACCATTGTAATCATCTTTATTGTAGTGGGGATCAAATATGTACGTCCGGAAAATTTAACTCCGCTTATCCCGGAAAACAAAGGAAATTTCGGCGAATTCGGATGGAGTGGGATTATTCGAGCCGCAGCCGTCGTCTTCTTTGCCTACATTGGTTTTGATGCGGTTTCCACAGCCGCTCAGGAAACCAAAAATCCTAAAAAAGCAATGCCCATCGGAATTATGGGTTCATTGATTATCTGTACCGTTCTGTATATTATTTTCGCTTATGTAATGGTAGGTGTTGTGGAATATTCCAAATTTGCTGAGGGTGGAGCAGGAGACCATTTGGCTCCGGTTGCCATTGCCATCGAAAATATGGGACCCATGATTAACGGGCAGGTTGTTCCAGCATATCCATGGTTGAATACCAGCATCATTATTGCTATTCTTTTAGGATATGCATCGGTAATTTTGGTAATGCTGATGGGGCAAAGCCGCGTTTTTTATTCCATGAGTCACGATGGTTTATTGCCAAAAATATTTTCTGAAGTACATTCAAGATTCAGAACCCCTTTCAAATCGAATTTGTTCTTCATGATTTTTGTAAGTCTTTTCGCTGCATTTGTACCGGGAAGAGTCGTAGGTGAAATGACCAGTATCGGGACTTTATTCGCATTTATATTAGTCTGTATCGGAGTTTTGGTACTCCGAAAAACACAGCCAAATGCACCTCGCGCATTCAAAACACCTTTGGTTCCTTTAGTTCCTATTTTGGGGGTAATTGTATGTTTTGGGATGATGGCTTTTCTTCCTTTTGATACCTGGATTCGTTTGGTAGCATGGATGATGTTAGGTTTGGATATTTATCTGTACCGCGGAATTAAAAATTCAATTTTAGGAAATGCAGACGGAAAAGGAAATGATGCGAAAACCTACAGAATTACAGCAATTTCCGGATTTATATTGACCGCAATTCTTGCTGTTTTAACGTTCCTTCACCATAGCAATGTAAATGCGGACGATCAGGCACTGATTAATTTCTCTGTAGTAATGATCATTGTGCATATTATTTTTTACGGTTATTATCTTTTAACAAAAAAGAAAAAATAATCTGTTTTTAAATTCAATAAAAGAAATTTCCCGGTATCTTTTGCCGGGAATTTTTTATTTTTAAATTTCAAATTTTAATGATGAGAAAACGCTTAATCATTTATATTTTTCTTTTGGCATCGGTTTTTGCCTATTCGCAAAAAGTCCGGTTTGAAACGCTTTTAAAAGACGATATCAGCATTCGTGCTATTGAAATTAATGACGGGAAAATATATTATGCCGGAACCCATTCAAAATTTGGATATGTAAATCCGAACGACAGCACCGATAAAAAGCAAATCCGTTTGTCACATCAAAATTTACAGTTCCGAACCTTGGCAAAAGACCAAAACTACTTTTACACCATTAATATTGAAAGTCCGGCTTACTTCTTTCAGATCAATGCAATCGATCTCACACATCGTATTATTTTTAAAGACACTTTGAAAACTGCTTTTTATGATGCTTTACATTTTGTCAATACTCATGAAGCGTATGCTTTCTCTGATCCTGATAAAGATTTGAATTTGAAATTGATGAAATTAAAACCTGAAAAGAAAACTTTTATATTCCCAGCATTTTATTCGGGAAAAAAGAGGGTGAAAATGAACGAAGACGAAGCGGCATTTGCGGCAAGCAATACGAATATTGCTTCCTACAAAAACACAGTTTGGTTGGGAACAGGAGGAGGTTCTGCGAGAATTTTAAAATTCAGTTTAAAATCTGATGAAGTAGAGTTATTTGAAACGAATATGATACAAGATTCGGAATCACAAGGAATTTATTCCATTGATTTTTATGATGATACATTCGGGATTGCAGTTGGCGGAGATTACACCAGACAGGATGAAAATATCAACAATATTGCCACCACAAACAATGGCGGAAAGAGCTGGATCATTCGCGCTTCGGGAAAAAATGCAGGATATATGACCTGTGTGAAAATACGTCCCGATTCCAAAGGAAAAGACATTGTTGCCATCGGCGATCAGCATATTTCCTATTCTTCAGATTATGGAAACACATGGACCAAAATTTCGGATGAGAAAAATCTGTACACATGCCAATGGCTAAACAAAAACACCCTCGTTCTTGCCGGAAAAAACCGAATTGTAAAAATGATTTTGAACTTTTGAAACTATTCAAATTTGTATAGCGGTTACTTCATAATTTCATATCTTAAAGAAGATGAAAAACCTTTAAACACAGCGTTTGTCATTTCGTAGAAATCTAAATTTTCTTTGTGGAAATGCTTTCAGCATGACAAAAACGGCGCATATTTTTATCATATTGAATTACAGTATGGAAAACGAAATATGAAGTTTTGTAACGACCTCCATAAATTTTATGCCTTAAAACCATAACAAAAGTGAGTAAAGATGTTTTTTATGAGTGAAAAAAAATCTTCTTAGAATTATAAATCAGCTTTCAATTCATCATTCAACGGAAACGAAGGAATTTCAACAATTTAAATCTTAAAAAATTCGTAAAACTAAACGCAAAATCATTATATTTGCCGACTAAAATTTAATGTAGATACAATGCAAGGAAAAGGACTTATTATTGCAATTGCAGTCATTCTGGGTTTGATTTGTGCCAATGAACTTCTTCCAACTTGGTACACCAGCAAAATTGAAGGACAGATTGAAGCTGCAAACGGAAACCAAAAAGAAATCAAGCGTTTAAAAGAAGATACGCTGAATTTAGGTTTCACAAAACTTTATTATTCCAAGGCCAAAGAAAAAGAGATGAAACTCGGGCTGGATCTGAAAGGAGGGATCAACGTACTCCTTGAAATCAACCAGAGAGACTTGGTAAACGACCTTACCAATTATTCTTCCAATGCCATTCTTTTGGAAGCACTCGACAAAACGGATGCCGCCATGAAAAACAATACAAAATCGTATATCGATGTGTTTTTCGAGGAATTTGATAAAGTAAATCAGGCAAAAGGAGCAAATCTTAAACTTGCAGATCCGGAAATTTTCGGAAACTCCAACCTTAGTCAGGTAAAATACAATACGCCGGACGATCAGGTAAAAAGAATTGTAAAAACAAAAATCGATCAGTCTGTAGGAACTGCGTATGAAGTAATCCGTACCCGTATCGACAAAATGGGAGCCGTGCAGCCAAACGTACAAAGAGTACCTGGAACTGCAAGAATTTCTGTTGAAATGCCGGGGATTAAAGATATCGACCGAGTAAAGAAAATGTTGCAGACTTCTGCAAAACTCCAGTTCTGGGAAGTACACCAGTTACAGGATGTTCTTCCATACTACATCCAGTTAAATTCTGTGGTTTCTTCTAAAGCAGATTCTTTAGGAATTGCAAAAAACACCAATGTTCTTAAACTTTTGGGAGTAGATCAGGCTGTAACCAGTGGTACATATAATAAATTGGGAGAAGGCACGGCAAAACTTTCCGATACCGCAGCCATCAATAAAATTCTTAACAGCGAACTTGCCATCAAAGCAAGACCTTCCAATCTGAAATACACCCAGTTTATGTGGGCGTACAAACCGGAAAGCAACGATCCTGAAAGCCTTACATTATATGCCATAAAAGGAAGTGCCAACCACAGAGCTCCTGTTGACGGTGCTGTAGAATCCGCAAACATCGGTTACGACCAGTTGGGAAGAATAGTGGTGGATATGCAGATGGATTCCAAAGGTGCAAAAGACTGGAAAATCATGACGGAGAAAAACGTTGGAAAACCGGTAGCCGTAACTTTGGATAATAGGGTATATACAGCACCAAATGTGCAGACTGTTATTCCTAACGGAAGTACACAAATTTCCGGAAACTTCTCTCAGGATGAAGCTCAGGATCTGGTAAATGTTTTGGGTGCCGGAAAACTTCCTGCAGGAGCAAAAGTAGTTCAGGCAGATGTTGTAGGGCCATCTTTAGGACAGCAGTCCATTCATGACGGATTCTATTCCTTCCTGATTGCATTTGGATTAATTATCGCCTATATGATTTTCTATTATGGTGGTGCCGGAGTGTATGCGGTAATTGCCATGATTATCAACCTGTTCTATATTTTTGGAATTATGGATTCCGGGGATTTTACCCTTACACTTCCGGGGATTGCGGGGATTGTACTTTCAATGGCCATGGCGGTGGATACCAACGTAATCATTTATGAAAGAACCAAAGAAGAACTTTTCGCAGGGAAAAATATTATGGAAGCCTACAAAGACGGTTTCAAACATGCACTTTCTGCGATTATCGACGGACACTTAACCACGATTATTACTGCGGTTGTTCTTTATGTATTTGGTACAGGACCAATTAAAGGTTTCGCCATTACATTGATTATCGGTATTCTGATGACGTTCTTTACCAATGTAATTTTGACCAGAGTAATGGTATTCAGCAGACTTGAAAAAGGAAAACATCTTTCTGTATGGACTGCCACTACCAAAAACCTGTTCCGCAATATCTGGATCGACTTCATCGGTAAAAGAAAATATGCCTATATCTTCTCAGCCATTCTTACCGTAATTTGTGTGGTTTCAATGTTTACCAATAAATTTAAACTCGGTGTGGATTTCGAAGGAGGTAGAAACTTCGTTGTGAAATTTGCAAAACCGATTGATGCGGCAACCGCTGAAAAAGATTTAGCACCTTTGTTCCAGACCGCAGACGGGAAAAACAACACGGTAGATGTAAAAACCTTTGGGAACGACAACCAGTTGAAAATTACCACCGATTATAAAATTGATGATGAATCACTTTCTGCAGACCAGGAAATTGAATCCAAACTTTTCCAGGGATTAAAATCCTATCTTCCTGCAGGATCCACTTTACAGTCGTTTAAAGCGGCGGATAAAGACCATTACGGAATTGTATCTTCTACCAAAGTGGGACCTTCTGTGGCAGATGACATCAAAACACACGGAACCTTAGCAGTATTGGCGGCTTTGGGTGGAATCTTCATCTATATTTTATTCCGATTCAGCAAATGGCAGTTCTCTCTTGGTGCGGTTGCGGCGTTGTTCCACGATGCGGTAATTGTGTTGGGAGCGTACTCTCTGCTCTATAAATTTATGCCATTCAATATGGAGATCAATCAGGATTTTATTGCGGCAATTCTTACCGTTGTAGGATATTCCATTAACGATACCGTGATTATCTTCGACCGTATCCGTGAATATCTGCGTGAGAAAAAAGCCCTTACTTTGGCCGGATTGTTCGATGATTCCATTTCCAGTACTTTAGGAAGAACCTTCAACACCGCATTTACTACATTACTGGTATTGTTGGCGATCTTCATCTTTGGAGGCGAAAACCTGAGAGGATTTATCTTTGCATTGCTTATTGGTATTGCATTTGGAGCCTATTCTTCCATTTTCGTAGCCTCGGCAATCGCGTATGATTTCCTTAGAGGAAAAACCGGTGAAAAGCATGTTCACCTTCACGGAAAATCATCCACGAATAAATCAACCGACGAATTATTACACGATTCCAAGAAATCATAAATCCTGCATTTTATTAATGCTTGATAAGATAATCCCGGACTTAGGTTCGGGATTTTTTTATGATGAAAGTCAAAAAAAAGCCATTTAACAATTTTGTCAAAACAAATGTTTACCCTATTTTTGCACCTAAATTTATTTAACAAAAATGTCAAATTTAACAGAAAAGAAAGAAGTAACTCAGGAACGCATTAAGGAAACGGCTAAAAATCTTTTCTTTATTGAAGGGAAGTTCGATGCCACCACACAAGAAATAGCCGATGCTGCCGGAGTAAACAGAACGCTGATTAATTACTATTTCCAGTCGCGAGATAACCTGATGAAAATTGTATTTGAAGAAGCTAAAAATCTGGAAGGCAAAAAATCTTTCATCATTAGCAAATCCAATCTTCCATTTCGGGAAAAGGTAGCCTTGTATATCGAAAATAGTTTGCAGTGGAGTTTAAAATATCCATATCTGGAAACTTATATCGTAATGCAGATTAATAAAGGTTTTTTTGAAAATGATGATATTGTAGGCAGCAGAATTCTGGGAGATTTTTATGCCGATCTGGAACGTGAAATGGAACAAGGGAATATTGAAAAAATGGCACCCGTTCAATTTCTGCTAAATCTTGCATCATTGCTTTTGTTTCCCACCACAATGAGACCATTGTTAATGGAAAAATTAAAAATCGACAAGGAATCTTTTGATGATTTGCTTGCCCAGCGGAAAGAAATTATCATGAATCTTCTTTAAAAAAAAAAAAAAAATAAACAAAAAATAAAGTAAAAACAGAAAGCAAACGTCTAACAAATTAAAAATCAAACTTAATAATATGAATAGAAAACCAGGCACAGTCCAAAAACTGAAATGGTTATTCAGTGCATCTGTAGTGGTTTTCGGCTCTTTTACAGTGTCCGCACAGCAACAGATTTCCTTGCAGGAAGCCATTACGCAGGCATTACAAAACAAAGCGGAAGCAAAAAAAGCATCCCTTGAAGTAAAAAAAGCCGAATACAAAATTAGCGAAGCCAAAGCAGGAGCATTACCTCAGGTGAATTCTGCAATAGATCTTACCTACAATCCTATTATTCAGGAATCTATCCTGGATTTCGGTGGTCAGTTGATGACCATTAAAATGGGACAACCCTGGACCAGCACCATTGCAGCATCTGTGTATCAGAATTTATTCGACCAAAGGGTTTTTACAGGTTTAAAAGCCGCCAAATCCACACGCGAATTTTACATTCTTAATGCATCATTAACCAACGAGCAGATTATTGAGAATGTGGCAATAGCCTATTACAGCGTATTTGTACATGAAGAAAATCTGAAAACCATTATCGCCAGTTACGAAAATACCGAGAAAGTTCGCAATATTATTAAAAGTCTTGTGGATAACGGTCTTGCAAAATCTATTGATTTGGACAGAACCAATGTTCAGCTTACCAATATCTCAGCCAACAGGCAACAACTCATCAATGCAGTGGAACTTTCCAAAAACGCATTGAAATTCTATATGGGAATTCCAATCGAAACCCCAATCGAACTGGAAGAAAAAACCATCGAGCCAAAACCTGAACTATTGGCACAAACTGCAGATCTGAACAGCAGAACCGAATTAAAGGTGTTGGATAAGCAAAGAGAACTTCTTGTGTACAATAAAAAAGCAACAGAAGCCTATCTGTATCCAACCGTAGGTTTACAGGGAAATTATGGTTGGTATTCCACCGGTTCAAAATTTCCTTGGACAAACGGTCTTAGCAATGGCGTGAACTGGAGCCAGTTTGCAAGTGTAGCCTTACAGGTAAAAATTCCGATTTTTACGGGTGGACAAACCAAATCGCAGATTGCACAGGCGCAAATCGACATCGAATCCTTAGATCAGGATATTGCCAACACAAAATTAAGCTTGGATCTGGATTATAAAAACGCCATCAGCAATATTGAAAACTCACTCATCAATCTCCAAAGCATGAAAGATAATGTAGCATTGGCAGAACGGGTGGAATCCAATTCCAAATCAAACTATCAGTACGGTTTGGCAACGCTTACGGATTTACTGGATGCACAGAATGCGCTAACCCAGGCAAAACAGAACTATGCCAATGCACTTCTGGATTACAAACAGGCGGAAATTAAATTGATTAAAGCCAAAGGACAACTCAACACATTACAACAACCATAGAACGACGAAAATGAAGAAAATTCTAATCTATATCGCAGCAGCTGTTGCATTGGCGGCAGTACTTTATACCATTAACAACAACAAAAAGAAGCAGGAAGCCGATGTTGCCGAAGTTGCAAAACAGGTGGAGAAAATTAATGTGGATGTGATTACCACTAAAAGAGAACTCATCAATACCAATTACGGTGCAAACGGAACATTTCTGCCAAAACAGGAATTGAGTTTTCCTTCCGAAATTTCCGGTAGAGTAGTTCGTGTACTCGTAGATGAAGGTTCCCGTGTTGGAGTAGGACAAACCCTTGCCATCATTAAAAAAGATGCCATTGAAGTTGATGTAACTCAGGCACAGAATAATCTTCAAAATGCCATTATCGATAACCAGCGTTACGAAAATGCCTTTAAAACCGGTGGTGTTACCAAACAACAGTTGGACAATTCCCGGCTTCAGTTGAAAAATGCGCAGGCAGCCGTTCGCGCTCAGAATATCAGAGTAAATGATACGAATGTTCGTGCAACCATTTCCGGAATCGTGAACAAAAGATATATCGAACCGGGATCAGTGGTTTCTCCAGGATCGCAAATGTTTGATATTGTAAATATCAACACCCTTAAACTCAGTGTTTTGGTGGACGAAAGCCAGATCGGAAAAATCCAGATCGGGCAAACCGTAAACGTCACCGTAAATGCACTTCCTGATAAAACCTATACCGGAAAAATCAGTTTCATTGCGCCAAAAGCCGACAATTCTTTAAATTTCCCTGTAGAAATTGAAGTGGCCAATGATGGTGCACTGAAAGCGGGAATGTATGCCTCAGCATTATTCAAAACCAATAACGGAGCCGAGAATCAAAGCATGTTGGTGGTTCCGGCGAGTGCCTTTGTAGATGGAGTAAATTCCGGGCAGATTTTTATTGCTGAAAACGGTGTGGCCAAACTTATAAAAGTAGCCGTAGGAAAAATTTACGGCGACAAAGTAGAAATCATTTCCGGTTTAAATGAAGGTCAGCAGGTCATTACCAGCGGACAAATCAATCTGGACAATGGTTCAAAAATTAATATTATTAAATAAGAAGATTCCATGAAGTTAGCAGAAATATCGATAAAACGACCTTCCATCATCATTGTATTATTTACATTGCTCACTTTGGGAGGTTTGCTTAGCTATTCCTTTATGGGATACGAACTGGTTCCGAAATTCGAAATCAACGTCATCACCATTTCTACGGTATATCCGGGAGCTTCGCCAAGTGAGGTGGAAAACTCGGTGACCAAAAAAATAGAAGATGCCGTTGGTTCTCTGGAAAATGTAAAAAAAGTAGAAGCCACATCCTACGAAAGTCTTTCCGTAGTCATGGTTCAGTTAAATGAAGGAGTGGACATCAACTATTCTCTCAACGATGCACAACGAAAAGTAAATTCCATACTTTCCGATTTGCCCGATGATGTGGATGCGCCGTCACTCAACAAGTTTTCACTTTCCGACCTTCCGATTATTACCACCAGTGTTACCAGCAACAAACTCAGTAATAAAGACCTTTATGATTTACTCGATAAAAAAATCGAACCGATTATCTCCAGAGTAAATGGGGTAGCGCAGGTAAATTTGATTGGTGGACAGGAAAGAGAAATCCAGGTGAATATCGACCGCCAGAAACTTCAGGGATACGGACTTTCCATTAGTCAGGTTCAGCAGGCGATTTTAAGTTCCAATCTTGATTTCCCTACAGGAAGTGTTCAAACCAGAGAATCCACGTCTACCATTCGTCTTTCCGGGAAATACCAAAATATTCAGCAACTGAACAATTTGGTGATTTCTCAAAACAACGGTGCGCAGGTACGGCTTTCCGATATCGCCATTGTAATTGATACTCAGAAAGATGTGGATAAAGTAGCGCGATACAACCAGAATTCTACGATTTTGGTTCAGATTATGAAGCAGTCGGATGCCAATGCGGTAGCCGTTTCAGAAAGTGTACGCGCTGCGCTTCAAAAAATCGAAAAAGATTATGCTAAAGACGGCCTCAAACTACAGGTTGTGGATGATACCAGTGAATTTACATTAGAAGCCGCAAATCACGTAATTAAGGATTTATTCCTCGCCATTGTTCTGGTAGCAGCGGTAATGCTTTTATTCCTTCACAGTGCCAGAAACTCAATTATTGTGATGGTTTCCATCCCAATATCACTGATTTCTACTTTCATCGGAATGTATCTGTTCGGATATACGCTGAACCTGATGACGCTGCTTGGATTGTCGCTGGTTGTCGGAATTCTTGTGGATGATGCCATTGTAGTTCTGGAAAATATTTACCGACACATGGAGATGGGAAAAAGTAAAATCCGTGCCGCGTACGACGGGGCTTCCGAAATTGGATTTACCGTTTCTGCCATTACGTTGGTAATTGTGGTGGTATTCCTACCGATTGCGATGAGTTCAGGACTTGCAGCCAATATTCTTGCGCAGTTTTGTGTAACCGTTGTTATTGCAACCATGTTCTCTTTGCTGGCATCATTTACCATTATTCCTTGGCTTTCATCACGATTTGGAAAACTGGAACATCTTACCGGAAAAAATATTTTCGAGAAATTCATCCTCTGGTTTGAAAAAATGATCGATGATTTTACCCATTGGATTACTGGCTTATTAGAATGGTCACTAAAAAACAGATGGAGAAAAATCCTTACCATTCTTGCCACATTTCTGCTGTTGGTTGGTTCATCATTATTTGTTGCTTTCGGTTATATTGGAGGAGAATTCTTCCCGAATACCGACCGTGGACAATTCCTTGTTCAGATTGAGCTTCCAAAAGATGCCTCCATTGAAAAAACCAATCAGGTAACTTTAAATGTGGAAAGAGAACTTCGCAACAGACCTGAAGTGGTTGACCTGATTACGACAGTAGGGCAGCAGTCCGGAGGTTTTGGAGCTTCTCAGTCTACTGCTTATCAATCTGAAATACAGGTGATATTGGTAGATAAAGACCAACGTTCCGATAATACGACTATTTATGCCGCAAAAATAAAGCGTGATCTTGAAGGCAAATACACCGGGATAAAATTCAAAACCGCGCCGATTGGTTTAATGGGAGCCGCAGGTTCACCTATTGAACTTGCCGTAACTGCAACCGATATTGAATCTGCCAGAAAAGAAGCCACCAGAATTGCAGACCTTCTGAAGAAAATTCCGGGAGCTGCCGATGTAGAACTCTCTTCTGAAGCCGGAAGCCCTGAAATCCGCGTGGAAGTGGATCGTGATAAAATGTCCGCACTTGGATTAAACCTTTCTACCGTAGGACAAACGATGCAGACAGCCTTTAGCGGGAATACCGACGGAAAATTCCGTTCCGGAGAATATGAGTACGATATTGATATCCGTTTCGATGATAACAGCCGTAAATCGATTGATGACGTTCGCAACCTGATTTTCATCAACAATGCCGGAGAAGAAGTTCGCCTATCGCAATTTGCAGGTGTGGATATGAGTTCCGGACCAAGTTTGCTGGAAAGAAGAGATAAATCTCCTGCGGTAAAAGTAAAAGCAAAAGCAGTAGGTCGCCCTGTAGGAGATGTCGCCAATGAATGGGCAGATCAGTTTAAGAACAATCCGCCATCCGGCATCAATTATCTTTGGGGTGGAGATATGGAAAATCAGGAAGAAGGTTTCGGAACGCTGGGAATTGCCATGTTGGCTTCCATTATCCTCGTTTATCTGGTAATGGTATCACTGTATGACAGTTTTGCCTATCCGTTTGTGGTACTGTTTTCCATTCCGCTTGCAATGATCGGAGTATTTTGGATTCTTGCCCTTACCGGAAATTCATTAAATATCTTTACAATTCTCGGGATGATTATGCTTATCGGGCTTGTGGCGAAAAATGCCATCCTTTTGGTGGATTTCACCAATATGAGAAAAGCTGCGGGAGAAAAAACACATGATGCCCTTATTCAGGCCAACCATGCAAGAATTCGTCCGATTTTAATGACTACGATTGCCATGATCTTCGGGATGTTGCCAATTGCTTTGGCAAAAGGAGCAGCCGCAGAAATGAATAATGGGCTGGCTTGGGTAATTATCGGAGGATTGCTTTCGTCTCTGTTCCTGACGCTGATTATCGTTCCAGTCGTATATTCATTGATGGATTCCGTATTAAGAAAAATGGGACATCATGAAAAAGTAGATTACGAAGCAGAAATGAAAGCGGATTATCAACATCAGGAATTGAGTGAAGATGGATTTACGCCAAAACATACGCCGTAAATGACTTCATAAAAGACTACATATTATTATTAATTCTTTAAATGAGCTTGCAAATAATGCAGGCTCATTTTTGTTTTAGATGAATGGTTTTCATTAATTAAAAATAATACTTGTAATCTTTGGATTATAAAGGCTAATAATCAAAATCTGGGGGATTAGGCAAAAATATTGATAAATACTGATGATGAGAATCCTTAGTATTCTCATCATTTTTGTTGAATAATAATTGTTGTTGAATTGTTCGACCCCTTCGGGGTCGAATTCCATCGGAACATTAGGAATTTCTATAAAAATATGACCTCTTCAAGGTCACAAAAAATTAAAGATTGATGACTATATCTTAAAACTCTTTAAAAATCAATCAGGCACATGATTTTTTTTCACAACTTAATAAAATGCGTAGAAACCTTTAAGCACAACATTTGTCATTGCGAGGAATGTAGTGCAACGAAGCGACGAAGCAATCTCATTCAGTCAAAGTTTTCTTTGTAGAGAAGCTTACAATATGATAAAAATGGTAAATATTTTTTTGAGGTCATAATTTAAGTTCATATATTAAAAAGCTTTACAGCATTAGTTTTACACGTTTTTGTCATTCCGCAGAATCTCAACACGGATTGGTAAAAAACAGTTTAGATTCCTGCGGAATGACAAACTTTGTGTTAAAATATTTTTGTGAAAATTGAAATATGTATTTATCTCATGACCTCGAAAATTTTATTCTTCATAAATCCTCAGCAGTTCCATTTGCTGCTGCAAATCGTAGGAGCTGTTGATGAGATTATTGCTTGCCTGAAGCCAGTTGTTTCGAACCACAAAAAAGCTGTATGCATCGATCAGCCCTTCTTTGTATTTTTCCTCGGAACGTTCAAAGGAAAGTTTTTGGTTTTCAAAATTATCCTCAAGAAGTTTGTTTTTTTCTAAGGCATTTTGATATTGTTCGGCAATAATGTTCAGGTTTTTGTAGAGTTCGGTTAGTTTTTTCTGGTTTTCAAAAGTGGTATTCAGTTTGTCGAGTTTTGAAATTTCAACCTTATTTTTCACCTGAAACTGCTGAAAAACCGGAATATTCAGCCCAAAATACAATTGCTGATTTTTATTCTGACTAAACTGATCCGAAAATGCAATATTTCCCGGCGCATTTAGAGTTTTGCTGTAAAAAGTGGACCATTGATACGTTCCTGAAATCGTGGGCAGATAATCGGATTTTGCCCCTTTAATGCGCTGGTCGGCAATCTCAAGATTTTTTTGAGCCTCGGAATAAACCGGATTTTTCTGAACCAGCTGATCGATAAAATCTTCCTTTGTGACAAATGCAAGAGGTTTTGCCGAATTTTCTGCCATTACAAAATCCACGGTATCTTTGTTGATGTTCAGTGCGGCAAGAAGATTGAGTTTGGCAACATTCATTTCATTTTTTGCCGAAATCCATTGCTCCTGAATGGTTCCGAAATTGGCTTTAATATCATAAACATCGCTTTTTGCGCGGCTGCCGATTTCCACTTCTTTTTCAGTTCGGGCAATTTGCTCTTTCATTCCGGAAATCTGTGGTTCCAGTACTTCAAACCACGATTTTGATTTCATATATTGAAAAAACAAATTTACAATGCCGAGTTTAATGTCGTTCTGCATTGTTTTTAATTGATATTCCGAACTTTCTTTATTCATTTTGGAAAGGGAAATATTCAGAAAATTCTTCCAGTTCAGCAGATCCAAACTGGCGTTGGCATAAAACTGATCGTACTGCACATTCAGCGCTTCACGGGAATTGGTGCTTGGATTAATGGTAGATCCGAAGCTGTAAGTATGGCCAATTCCTGCATTGGCTGAAGGCAAAAGTTTTCCTTTTGCGGCACTGATTTCCCTTTGATTTTTGGAAACGCTGATGATGCTCTGCTGAATATCCGGACTGTGTTTTTGGGCATAATCCAGACATTGCGGCAAAGTCCAGTGCTGTTGCGCAGAACAAAACTGAAAACAGAACAGTAATATAAAAATGTATTTCTGCATATTATTTTATTTTTTGTTGGAAGTTGGAAGATGGAAGACGAAGGTCAATCTTCGGTCTTCCTACATCCGACATTATTCATACTTCAAATATTTCACAAGGTTTACTTTTGTCGCCTGATATGCTTTGATGCTGACTACGGCAAACGTAAGAAACAGCAGCAATACAAAACTCAAAGCGTACGGGAACCATGGCATTTCGATGCGGTAGGCAAAATCTTTCAGCCATTCATTCATAAAATAATAACTGATTGGAATGCTGATGAAAACAGCGATTGCAGCAATCAACAGGAATTTTTTCGACAAATCCCAGATGATGGTTTTTTCATCGGCGCCCAATGTTTTTTTAATGGCAACATCTTTCAGTTTTTGTTCGATTAACAAGGATGAAAGGGCGAATAAACCAAGTAAAGCCACTATCAGCACAACAGCGTTGAGGATGGTGAATAAGCTTTGCTGCTTCTGGAATTTTTCAAAGGTTTTGGCAAATTGTTTATCAATAAAAGTGTAATCAAAAGGATAGCCCGGTTCCGCTTTGGCGATCCAGAAATCTTTGATGCGCTCCAAAGTTCCGTTAATATCATTTCCTGAAAGTTTGATCTGCAGATTCTGAATATTATTTTTTACCCAGTTTCGGTCATAATTGAACATTAACAGCGGTTCCACAGGTTTATCAACACCGGTAACGTAAAAATCCTGAACAACACCGAGAATTTTATTTTTCTCTGCTTTTTCTCCCCAACCCGGTAAAACTTCCTTGCCGAGCGCCTGTTCTTTATTCCAACCCATTTCTTTGATGAATGCTTCGTTGGCGATTACGCCGGAAATCGTATCGGAAGCAAAACGAAGATCCATATCTCTACCGGAAATCAGTTTGATTTTGTAAAATTTTAAGTAATTATAATCAATACCTCCAGTTCCGACAGAATTGATGGTTTTTGTGGTGTCCGCCGCATTTTTTACACTTGTGGAATTCCTCAAACCTCCTCCAATTTGGAAGACCGAACTCGTAATATCTTTTACTCCTGATATTTTAGAAATTTCATTTTTCAACCGTACATATTTCTTGGAGTTGTAATCGTTTTCCCATTTTGTCTGTTTGAAATTGATCTGAATCACCTGATCGCCTTTGAAGCCCAAATCTTTATTCATCATATGTTTTACCTGAGAATGGATAATCAGGGAACAGATAATGAAAAATGACGAAATCACCAGCTGAAGTGTGAGAATAGAATTTCTTAACCAAATTCCATTTTTGCTTCGGGAAAAATTGCCTTTCAGCGTGTTGATCGGTTTGAAATTCGACAGATACAAAGCCGGAATAATTCCGGAAAGCAAAGCAAAAAACAATAAAAACACGCTTGAATACATAAAAATCATCGGATCATTTAGTTTCATTTCCTTGCCCAGAAATTTGTTGTACGAGGGAAGCAATAATTCTACAAGTGAAAATGCCAGTAAAAACGAAATAAAACAGATCATGAGATTTTCCAGCAAAAACTGCATAATCACACTGAATTTCGAACTTCCGATCGCTTTTCGTACACCGACTTCTTTTGCGCGTTGCGCTGCCTGAGCGGTTTTCAGGTTGATAAGATTAATGCCTGATAAAACCAGAATCAATATAGATAAACCAAGTAAAATCATGATGGATTTTTTATCGCCTTTATTGATGCCTTCGCTTTTTGCATCCAGCTTCATTTTGGTAATGGGGGTAAGAAAAACTTCAGATTTATTATTTTCATCAATTTTTTCTCCCCACTTTTTCATTGCAATTTTTGTTTCTCTCCAAACCTGGTCAGAAAGTTTCTTCTCCAGAACTTTTACATCCGTTCCTGGTTTTAGCTTGAAATATCCGATATAGCTGTGATTCGTCCAGTTTTTATCAAACTGGTTTTCCTGCAGTAAATTGGGATGTTTCATCACAAATCCCGGCTTGAAAACGGAATTGCTTTCAGGAAGTTTATAAACAGCAGTAACGACATACGTTTCATTGTTTTTTCCATCAATTTTCACCGTTTTCCCGATGCAGTTTTTATATTCATCACCGAAAAGAGTTTTGGCCGTTTCTTCGGAAAGTGCGATTTTAGTTCCGTCGTCCAGTGCATTTGTAAAACTTCCCGCAACTTTTTCATAAGGAAAAAAATCAAAAAAAGAATCTGTAACCATTGCATTCGGAACGTAAGCGGAATTGTTTTCCGAAATCAGGCGATCACTACCCCAAGAATTATAAATAGTAAAATCTTCAATTTCATCAAATTTCTCCTTGGAAACCGCAAGTTCAGGATAACTGGAACTGGCAAGATATCCAAAGTAACTGTTTTTGTTTTCTACAAAATAAATATTCTCTTTATCGGGAATCCATTGTTCATAAGATTTTTCGTCCTGCCAGTTGATAAAAACCAACAGAAAAATACAGAGCCCGACACTCAGTCCCAACACATTAATTAGAGTGGAAACCCAGTTTTTCCGGTAATTGATGAATGCAATTTTAAGCCAGTTTTTTAACATGATTTTATTTTTTGTTGGAAGTTGGAAGTTGGAAGATGGAAGACGAAGGTCAATCTTCGGTCTTCCGACATCCGACATTATTCATACTTCAAATATTTCACAAGGTTTACTTTTGTTGCCTGATATGCTTTGATGCTGACCACGGCAAACGTAAGAAACAGCAGCAATACAAAACTTAAAGCGTACGGGAACCACGGCATTTCGATGCGGTAGGCAAAATCCTTCAGCCATTCATTCATAAAATAATAACTGATCGGAATGCTGATTAAAACAGCGATTGCCGCAATCAACAGGAATTTTTTCGACAAATCCCAGATGATGGTTTTTTCATCCGCACCCAATGTTTTTTTGATGGCAACATCTTTCAGTTTCTGTTCGATTAACAATGATGAAAGGGCGAATAAACCAAGCAAAGCCACAATCAGCACAACAGCGTTGAGGATGCTGAAAAGCGTTTGCTGTTTCTGATAAATTTCAAAGGTTTTGGCAAATTGTTTATTGATGAAATAGGCATCAAGCGGATATCCGGGTTCAACGGTTTTTTGCCAATACTGTTTAATTCTATTTAAAGTTCCGTCTATATCATCTGGTTTTAGCTTAATCTGAATATTCGACACTCCATATCTTTTCCATTCGGTTTCTTTGTAGTGAAAGAAAAAAATAGGTTCAATCTGACTTTTCAAACTTTCTATATTAAAGTCTTTTACAATCCCGACAATATGGTAAGGTTTATTATCAAAACCAGGTCTAATTTCTCGATTCAATGCCTGTTCCGCCGTCCATCCGAATTTTTTCAAAAAGGCTTCATTAACGATTGCACTGTTGATGGTATCTGAAGATAAAGAAGGATTTAGCCATCTGCCTTGAATAAGTTTTATATCCATAAACGGAAGATAATTATAATCCATAGAACCATGTCTGGCATTAATGCTGGTATCCATGTAATCTATATTAGAAGTGCTGTGGTTATTATTTCCCGGCGGTACTTCTGAAAATGAAATACTTTCCACACCCGGAATTTTTGACACCTCTGTTTTCAGTCTTTCATATTTCAGCCATGGTTTTCCGTTGCTCTCATCACTGAAGTTAATTTGAAATACTTGGTTTCCGTTAAAGCCTAAATCTTTATTCATCATATATTTCACCTGCTGATTAATAATAAATCCGCCGATAATGAAAAAAGAAGAAATTATTAATTGTAAAATGAGGATTCCGTTCCTAAGCCAAATTCCATGTCGGCTTCTGGCAAAATTGCCTTTCAGTGTTTCAATGGCTTTGAAATTGGCAAGATAAATGGCTGGAATTAATCCGGAAACCAATGTAACCAGCATAACCATCAGAAATGAATAAAAGTAAATATGCCAGTCATTCATTTGCATTTCTTTCCCATAAAACTGATTAAAACTGGGCAACAGTAATTCTGCCAAAACAAGAGAAATAAGATAAGAAACGAAACAAATGATAAAAGTTTCCATTAAAAACTGAAGAATCAGTTTCGATTTTTCACTTCCAATTGCTTTCCTTATGCCAACTTCTTTTGCGCGTTGAGAAGCCTGAGCGGTTTTCAGATTGATAAAATTAATGGCAGATAAAATAACAATGAGAACCGAAAGTGTAAAGAGGATTAAAAGTGTTTTGAAATCAGGCTTTCCAAACCAAGTCATTTCTGCGTGCAACTTCATTTTGTCGAGAGGCGTTAATAAAACAGATTCCGGACTATACAAATCAATATATTGCTGCGGTGTTAGCCCTATCGGTTTTGAATCTCTTTTTGCACGCATCATAATGATGTCTAAAAATTTTCTCTCAAAATTTTTAGGATCAGAACCTTTTTTCAAAAGAAAAAATCCAGCATAGTTAAAATTCCCCCATTGTTCTTTATCATTTTTCAGTTGCTCGCTCGGTTTAATAACAAATTCCGGATTTATCTGGCTGCTGCCTGCCGGAAGTTCATATACGGCGGTTACAATATAATCTTTGTTATTAATTTTTATGATTTCACCTGCTACGTCTGTTTTTCCGAAAAGATTTTTTGCTGTGCTGGTGGAAATTGCAATGGTGAAATCACCTTTAAAAGCATCTTTGTAACTGCCCGCTACCAATTTGAAAGGAAAAAAATTAAAGAAACTCTCAGAAAACAAAAATCCTCCATGCTGATATACCGAATTATTTTTTGTGGTCATTTTGTATGCGACATCAGTACCATTGAGCAAAACATAATCCTGAACTTCGGAGATATTTTTTAAAGCCGCTTCAGCAAATGGATAGGAGATTGCAGCACCATACAGATTATCCTTTTTGTAATATCCTTGAAAATAATAAATATCATGCTTCTTCGGATTCCAACTTTCGTAGGATTCTTCATCATTCCAATGCATAAGAATAAGCATAAACCCTGTTAAACCTACGGAAAGACCAAACAGATTGATGAATGTGGAAAGCCAATTCTTTTTATAATTAATAAATGCAATTTTAAGCCAGTTTTTTAACATGATTTTATTTTTTGTTGGAAGTTGGAAGTTGGAAGATGGAAGACGAAGGTCAATCTTCGGTCTTCCGACATCCGACATTATTCATACTTCAAATATTTCACAAGGTTTACTTTTGTTGCCTGATATGCTTTGATGCTGACCACGGCAAACGTAAGAAACAGCAGCAATACAAAACTTAAAGCGTACGGGAACCACGGCATTTCGATGCGGTAGGCAAAATCCTTCAGCCATTCATTCATAAAATAATAACTGATCGGAATGCTGATTAAAACAGCGATTGCCGCAATCAACAGGAATTTTTTCGACAAATCCCAGATGATGGTTCTTCCATCGGCACCCAATGTTTTTTTGATGGCTACATCTTTCAGTTTTTGTTCGATTAACAAGGATGAAAGGGCAAATAAACCGAGCAAAGCCACCGTTAACACCACACCGTTCAGGATGCTGAAAAGCGTTTGCTGTTTCTGGTATTTATCGAATGTTTTGGCAAACTTTTTATCGATAAACTGCGATTGGAAAGCATATCCGGGTTCCGCTTTGGTTTCCCAGAATTCTTTGATTCTTTCCAGTGTTCCCGGAACATCATTCTGATTCAGCTTTACCTGAATATTGCTGATTTGCTCGCGGTTCCAGTTGGTACCGTAAAAGAAAAACAGGTTAGCATCCACTTCATCAGCCACACTTTGCTGATTGTAATCTTTGGTCACGCCAATGATTTTGTAGGGTTTATCATCAAATCCGGGTTGTACTTCTTTATTTAAAGCCTGTGCAGGAGTCCAGCCCATTTTCCGGATAAATGCTTCGTTCACAATGGCATTGCTGATGGTATCCGAGGAAAGTTTAGGATCGAAATCACGACCGGCCAACACTTTAACATGATAAAACTTAAAAAAATTGAGATCAACAGAACCGTGGTTCGCAATAATGCTTTTTTTATCTTTTGGATAATCCACATTGGAAGAGCCCGAACTGCCGTTTCCGATTACCTGTTTGCTGTATGTAACGTCCTCAACGCCCGGAATTTTTGCAATTTCACGTTTCATCAGTTCATAAAACTGATATGGTTTTTCTTTGTTTTCGTTAAAAGGAATCACAATGGACTGATCTCCGCTGAAACCCAAATCTTTGCTCATCATATATTTTACCTGCGAATGAATAATGAGTCCTGCGGTAATGAAAAATGCAGAAATAATCAGTTGCAGTGTAAGAATTCCGTTGCGAAGCCAGATTCCGTGGCTGCTTCGTGAGAAATTTCCTTTTAATGTATTAATCGGTTTAAAGTTGGAAAGATACAGCGCCGGAATAATTCCCGATATAAAAGTCACCACCAACATCATGAGTAACGAATACTGATAAATGTGAAAATCGCCCATTGTAAGCTCTTTCCCGAGGAATTTATTGTATGAGGGAAGCAGCAGTTCCGTTAAAATCAGCGATAAAATATACGCCACAAAACAAATGATAAAAGTCTCCATTAAAAATTGCAGAACAAGCCCAAATCTGCCGGCTCCGATTGCTTTCCGGACACCGATTTCTTTGGCTCTTTGTGAAGCCTGTGCGGTTTTCAGATTGATGAAATTAATGGCGGAAAGAACGACAATCAGTATCGCCAGAGCCATTAAGATATAAATGGTTTTTTTATCGGTTTTATCCAATCCGGAGCCTTTGGCATCGAATTTCATTTTATCCATACGTGTTAACGCGATTTCGGTTCCGCCACCGCCGCCTTCTTCGATATACTGTTGTGGGGTAATTCCTTTTTCTTTTGCCGGTTTTTCTACGCGGTGATGATAGAGGATTTTATCAATTTTTTGTTGAATTGATTCTATATCGGCATCTTTCGAAAATTTAAACATTCCTGTCCAGTTAAAATTCCCCCATTGTTCTTCATTTCCTTTCAGGTAAGGGCTTAAAATCACCGCCTGAGGATCAATCACACTTTTGCCTTCCGGACGTTTATAGATGGCAGAAACCGTATAATTTTTCCCGTTGTAACTTACCGGTTTCCCAATGGCTGACTGAAATTCAGCACCAAAAATTTCTTTTGCTTTATCCTCGGAAAACGCAATATTATCGGTGTTTGCAAGCGTATTATCAAGATTTCCGGCAACGCTTTTGTAATTAAAAAAACGGAAAAAATTAGGACTGGCATCAAATAATCGTGCAGGAATTATTTTATTTCCGGATTTCATATTGGCATCGCCGTACCAGGAATTGAAGAGCACATAATCTTCAATTTCCTTAATCTGCTGTTTCGGAACCAGCATTTGCGGATAAGTGGCACCGGACCAGTATCCCTCACTTTTTCCCATGGAGTTTTCGACCAGATAAATTTGTTCTTTTTGTGGATTTTGGGATTCATAGGATTTTTCATCATTCCAGTGCATTAGGATCAGCATAAATCCCGTTAAACCCACCGTTAATCCAAAAAGATTGATGAACGTGGAAAGGGCGTTCTTTTTATAATTGATAAATGCGATTTTAAGCCAGTTTTTCAGCATGATAATTGAGTTAATTATTGTCGAGATGTCTTTTTTAAACCTCACAGGTTTTGAAAACCTGTGAGGTTTTTATAATATGAATGAATGTTTCTTGGTAATTTTTTTTAACAGGATTTCATCCTATCCTTTGATAAACTTCTTTACTCAAAATCTTTCGCATCTGCCTTCTGGAAAACATCTTTGCGTTGGGCAGCGTGTTCTTCGCTGAAGATTTCGCCGTCTTTCATATTCACAATCCGGGAAGCAAATCCGGCATCGTAGGAAGAGTGCGTTACCATAACAATGGTGGAACCTTCGCGGTGAAGTTCTGCCAAAAGATTCATCACTTCATTTCCATTGGAAGAGTCGAGGTTTCCGGTGGGTTCATCGGCAAGAATTAATTTGGGTTTGGTCACCAAAGCCCGGGCAACGGCTGCTCTTTGCTGTTGTCCGCCGGAAAGTTGCTGCGGATAATGTTTTGCGCGGTGACTAATGTTGATTTTTTCTAAAATTTCTTCCACTCTTTTTTTTCTTTCGGAAGCGGAAACTCCGTTGTAAATCAGCGGAAGTTCCACATTTTCAAAAACCGTCAGTTCATCAATGAGATTAAAATTCTGGAAAATAAAGCCAATATTTTTTTTGCGGTAGCCGGATTTTATTCTTTCGGAAGTACCCACAATTTCATGTTTCAAAAATTCATAAGAACCTTTGGAAGCGTCATCCAGAAGTCCGAGAATATTCAGCAGTGTGGATTTTCCACAGCCGGAAGGTCCCATAATCGCGACAAATTCGCCTTCTTTGATGTGCAGATCCACGTCGTTAAGTGCAGTGGTTTGCACTTCTTCGGTTTTGTATATTTTGGATAAATGTTTGGTGGTAATCATATCATTTTAATATTTAAAGCGTTAGCATTCAGGGTTAAGACTTTTCCGAGGGAAGAATGGTCAATTTTTATTGATTCGTACTGTAGTTTTTCGGCATTCACCTTGGCTGCACTTGTGGCCTCGATGTTCAGAATTCTGGCTTTTCCGGAAAGATTCACTTTTGCAGCAGACGTGGCTTCGATGTCCAATTGATGAACGTCCAGTTCGGCATCAAATTTTGAAGCACTCGTGATTTCTGCTTTCAGATTCTGAGCTTTTATTTTTCCCTGCATCTGGCTTGCACTGCTGATGTTAAGTTCTAAATCGGTAAACTGAAAACCGTCTTCCAGAAATATTTTAGAAGCACTTTCGGCGGTAATTTTTTTCAAATCATTGGTGTAAATTGTAATTTCTGTGTTTACGTTGGTCAAACCTTTCGGGCTGTCGTAGGAAATAGCAAGTTTCCCATTTTTGTTTTTTACCGAAACGTATTTCAGCGCGTTGGAAGTGATGACTATTTTCTTTTCTGAGGATGGTTTCAGATAGACTTTAATTGCCGTTTCCACCTCAATTCCGGAGAAATCGCCCACTTTTATGGTTTTGGTTTCCATGGGTTGACCGGAAAAATTTTCGGATGGTGAGTTTTCCCATGTTGTACCGTTTTTTCCTTTAGTTCCGTTGGTTTTCACCACGATGCAACTTTGAAGTGACAAGGCAGCAACCATCATGATTAGGATTGTTTTTTTCATATCTATTATTTATTTTGTTTTGAATTTCTATTTTTCTTTTATTTCCAGGATTTCATAATTTTTAAAATCCGAATAATCCGAAACGATTACTTTATCGCCCTTTTTCAAGCCGGAAATTACTTCGTAATATAAAGGATTTTCCCTTCCTAATGAGACCACCTGTTTCACGGCTTTGTTACCTTTTACCACAAAAATCCATTTTCCGTTGGTGTCTTTGTAGAAGTTTCCTTTCGGAATCATCATGCTTTGTGTGTCGGCGGAAAGTTTCAGTTTTACGCCAAAAGTCATCCCGATTTTCAGGTCCTTGGGTTTGTTTTCATCGGCAAAATTCAGTTCCACAGAAAATTGTCCGTCTTTTACTTCCGGCAAAACTTTGGTGATGATTACATTGTACGTTTTGTCATTGTTTTCGAGCGTTCCTTTGATTCCTGGCTGCAATTTATTGATGTAAAATTCATCCACTTTTGCCACGAGTTTATAGCCGTCCATCAGGTCGATTTTCCCGATGCTTTCTCCCGAAGTCAGATTCTGCCCGAGCGAAAGATTAAACGATGACAACCTTCCGGAAACCGGTGCCATAATCAGGAAATTATTTTTGTTGGTACGCAGCATTTCCAAACTTTTCTGCATTTGATGAATGGAAGAATTGATGTCAGCAATCTGCTGGTTTCTGGATTGGTTTTCCTGCACAATTCCCTGTTCGGTAATCTGTTTTCTTTTTTTCTGATAATTCAGATTTTGGGTCGCAAGATCAAATTCAGATTTTTTTCCGATTTCCGCATCATATAAACGCTTCTGAAGATGATAAGTTTGCTGTGCGGTATTGTAATCATTCTGCGCCTGAAGCTGCTCTTTATTTTGGTTGAATTCCTGATTTTTGAGCTCCAGCAACGAATTTCTCATCTGGCTGATCTGCTGCATAATTCCGGTTTCCTGATTCAGAAAATTGAATTCCGTATTCGGATTGTAAATTCTCGCCAAGGGCATTCCTTTGGTAACCATTTGCCCGTCTTCTGCATAAATTTCCTTTACCATTCCGCCTTCCAGAACGTTGACCAGAGAGGAATTCAATGATTGGGTTTGTGCGGTAATCATGAGCATATCTTCAAATTTCCCTTCCGTAACTTCCTGAACTTGCAGATCTTCTGCTTTTACGTTAAACGTTTTTTTCTGTTGCAAAAAATACATCAGAAAAAGTCCGACTGCCACCATAATTGCCATTACAATCAAAATGATTTTGAGTTTGGAATGTTTTTTTTCTACCTTCGTATCCATATTAGTAAACTGATTCACAGGATATTATGCGAGTTGCGTACCACGAATTAATCATCTTGTAAGTGCCTGCAAATGAGCATAAAACCAAATGGGTTACAAATAGAAGTGTCCGAAATCGAACAATTAATGTCCAAAAATGAACATTTAGAAAATAAATATTACAGCCAATGCGCAAAAAAGAAGCACGAATCCTGATTGTAGATGACGACGAAGACATTTTGTTTTCCGCCAGAGTATGGCTGAAAAAATTCTTTACCGAAATTTTTACGCTCAGTTCGCCCAATAAAATCATTCCCACAATCAACGAAAATGAAATTGATGTAATTCTGCTGGATATGAATTTTCGCCGTGGTTTTGAAGACGGAAAAGAAGGGCTGTACTGGCTGTCCGAAATTCAGGAAATCGATCCGACCATTCCCGTGATTTTGATGACGGCGTATGGCGAAGTGGAACTGGCGGTGGATGCGCTTAAAAAAGGGGCAACCGATTTTATCCTCAAACCATGGAATAATGAAAAACTCTACGCATCCGTCAATCTCGCCGTTGATGTTTCGCGGAAAAATAAAAAACTGACACGCTGGGAAAATCTGCAGGAACAGCATGCAGATTACCAGTTGGAATCCCGTTCTCCAAAGATGATTGAGGTCATGGCAACATTAAAAAAAGTGGCGCAAACCGATGCCAATGTGCTGTTGCTGGGCGAAAACGGAACCGGAAAACTGGTGATGGCAGAATATCTTTTCCGCCATTCTAAAAGGAAAAACGAACCATTTGTGCATATCGATCTGGGTTCGCTTTCGGAGAATCTTTTTGAGGCCGAACTTTTCGGATATGCGAAAGGTGCTTTTACCGATGCCAAAACCGACAAAGCCGGAAAAATTGAAAATGCAGACGGCGGAACCGTATTTCTGGACGAAATCGGAAATCTTTCGTTGCCATTGCAGCAAAAAATTCTGACATTAATTCAAACCAAAAAACTGTCCAGAATTGGCGAAACCAAAGAGCGTTTTCCGGATGTCCGTTTTATTTTTGCTACGAATGCCGATCTTAAAAAACTGGTTTCAGAAGGCAAATTCCGGGAGGATTTGTATTTTCGGATCAATACGGTTGAAGTGCAGCTTCCGCCGCTTCGGGAACGAAAAGAAGATTTGGAAAGTCTGGTGGATTTCTTCATTAAAAAATATGAAAAAAAATATGGAAAAACCCATATTACCCTTCAAAATCTGGAGCAGATTTCGCATTATGCTTTTCCCGGAAATATCCGCGAACTGGAACACGCCATTGAACGCGAAATTATTCTATCCGATTCTGAACAGATTTCCTTAAAATTGGAAAATTCGGTGAATGAAGCGGCCATCATTTCATTAAATATCGAAGAAATGGAAGAAAAACTGATTAAAAATGCGTTGAAAAAATATCAGGGAAATATTTCTGCCGCCGCCGATGCTTTGGGACTTTCGCGTGCTGCTTTGTACAGAAGAATGGAGAAATTCGGACTTTGATTATTTTAGATTTTAATGAAAAAAATAAAAGCAAATACCTGTTATACATTTTAAATCATTGTATTTCGAAGATAAGTTAACGGCTTTGTTTATCTTATTTTTCAAAAAATTCGTTTATTTTTTTGTCTTGCTTTGCGTTTAAATTATCGCAAGGTGAAACGAAGTTTTTTTAAAGAAAACTTTTTTAGAGATAAACAAAGGCACTTCGCTTAAGTAAATAACACAATGCATATTGATGTTTTTGATTTACAAATAATTGTATTTTTATTCTAAATGCACATTGGATAAAGCCAATATAATTTTGTATTTCATTTTTTAGTGAAACGGCTTTGTATGGCTTAAAAAGCATTGAGCAGTTAAAAAATCTTTGTATATCATTGCGTTGAAAAAGCATGATGATTTAGATTTTGAATGAGAATAAAGAGAAAAGAATAAAGACTTTACACATCGATAACTTCATAATTATAAAACTTCAACCATCAACAATGAAAAAAGGATTGCGTTTCCTGTGGATTGCGTTTTGCTTACTGAGCATTTTGTTTTGCCTTGCGGCTTTCGACGCTTTCTATCAGCAGAAATATTTTACGGGAACAGCATTTTTGCTGATTGCTTTGGTTTCACTCGTCTATTGCTGGAATTTAATTTCAAGGAAAATGCGGGAAACCGAGAAAATCATCCATGCGATCCGGCAAAAAGATTTTTCGCTTTTTCCAAAAGAAATTCCCGGTGATGATTTGAAAAACAGCGCAGTCAAGCTTTATTATCAGTCGAAAGAAGAGCATTCGCAGCTGTATTCTTACAAAAATTTGTACGATACAATTCTTAATAAATTAGAAATCGGTTTTCTTATTTTAAGCAAAAAATCAAGCGAAACCAACTGGAATGTTTTCTACTGCAATCCCAGTTTTTTAGACCTTCTGAAGGTTCCTAAATACAATCAATGGGATTTCTACAAAGAAAAAATACCTCAATTTTATCATCTGATTGAAAGCACAAACTATCAGGATTCTCAGGATTTCATTGATGTTTCGATTGAAAACCGTTCTCGAAATTCATTTTCCATCCGCACCTCGAGAATGTCCGGTTATGGCAACGATTTCTGCATTATTTCGCTGGAATCTATCCAGAAAATTATCGATCAGAAGGAAAAACAGGCGTGGAATAATTTAATGAAAGTGATTTCCCATGAACTGCTGAATACGCTAACCCCGGTTAACTCACTGATTTACAACCTTGAATATCTTACCGAACAGGAAGAACTTTCCAAAGATGACCAATCTGAAATCCGGGAAAGTTTAAAAATCATCAATTCCAAATCTCAGCAATTGCTGCATTTTATTGAGAGTTACCGCCAGATTGCCGAACTTCCAAAACCTCGGAAAAGCCGCATCAATCTGAAAAATTCGGTGGAAAAAGTGGTGAAAATGTTTGATTCAGAATTCAGATCCAACAGCATTGAAGTTCAAAGCGAGATTTATGATTTGTACGTAAATGCCGATGAAAAAATGATCGAACGCGTGCTGGTAAATTTAATCACCAATGCCATTTTTGCAGTTGAAAAAACTTCCGGCAAAATAATTTCGATCCGTTTTCTGGAGCAATCCAACCGCAGCATTATTCAGATTGAGGATTCCGGCGAAGGCATCCAAACCGGAATTTCGGACAAAATTTTTCTGCCGTTTTTCACCACGCGACAAAATGGTTCCGGAATTGGATTAACGCTCGCAAAAAGCATTATGGAAGCTCATAACGGCTATCTTACTTTTAAAAACCGCGAGCAGGGAAGTACTTTTGAAATGTGGATGGTAACATAAATTTCGCCTTATAAATAATAATGAAAACTACTTTTATCACAAAGTTCAAAGTAACATTTCAAAATTTTACAACACTTATCTTTTCAGAAACAATTCATTACATTTACTGAAAATTGACAGGTATGAAGAAATATAAAATTTTAATTGTTGCTCTGGGCGTGCTGTTTTTCCAGTCATGTTCGGTAAAGAATTCTCCTCTCGATCATTCAGATTCAAATACTATTGAAACGGGTGAATCGAATCCTTTTCAAAATGCATTAAATCAGATAAAAGAAGCAGATTTAAAGAAGAATCTTTACATTATTGCTTCAGATGAAATGCAAGGTCGCGACACCGGAAGTCCCGGACAGAAAAAGGCGGGTGAATACATGATAAATTTTTATAAGGAACTTGGGATTTCTCATCCTCCAAAAATGGATTCCTATTATCAGAAAGTTCCGTCTGAATTTATGAAAAGCTGGTCGGGAACTTTGCCTGATTCCGAAAATATTCTTGCTTATATTCCCGGCTCTGAAAAACCTGAGGAAATTATTGTCGTTTCTGCCCATTACGATCATGTAGGAACCAAAAATGGAGTAGTGTACAACGGCGCGGATGATGATGGAAGCGGAACGGTTGCTGTGATGGAAATTGCTAAAGCATTTCAGTCTGCCAAAAAAGCTGGACACGGACCAAAACGTTCGGTTTTATTTCTGCATGTTACCGGTGAAGAACACGGGCTTTTTGGTTCGGATTATTATGCCAAAAATCCCATTTTTCCTTTGGAAAATACCGTTGTTGATCTGAACATTGATATGATTGGCCGCGATGATCCTGAAAACCGCGGAAAACAATACGTATATGTAATCGGTTCCGATATGCTGAGTTCCGAATTGAAAACCATTAACGAAGCCGCGAACAAAAAAACGGTAAATCTGGAACTAAACTACAAATACGATGATCCGAAAGATCCACAACGTTTATATTACCGTTCCGATCATTATAATTTTGCAAAAAACGGAATTCCTGTAGCGTTTTATTTTGATGGTATTCATGAAGATTATCACAAACCAACCGATACACCGGACAAAATCGACTATCCTTTGCTCACCAAAAGAACCCAACTGGTTTTTGCGACTGCATGGGAACTGGCAAACCGCGATGCAAGGATTGTGGTGGATGGTAAAAATACCCGATAAAAATTATTAAATATAGTAGCCCCGAGCAGAATCGAACTGCTATCTAAAGTTTAGGAAACTTCTATTCTATCCGTTGAACTACGGGGCCGAAATTGAAATGCTGCAAAGGTATTATTAAATCACAGTAAAATCAAAAAAAAGCCCGGATTTCGATTCGGGTTTTTTCTTTTTTGAGAAGATTATTTTATTCTTTCCTAAAATTTGAGATTAATAAAATTTTGATTTGTATAAGTAAAGAAAAATTTCAATTTGATTTTATCTGCCAACGTTTTTACAATTCCTAAATTTGCAAAAAAAAGGATGGTTGTTCGCGAAAGCAAAAATTGGTTTTCATTGTTATTTATTTGGAATGGATCTATTCTCAGAAAAGTACTTGTTCAACTTTTAATTATTACTGCTTTTTCAATAATTGTTTATTTCTTTAAAGGGAAAATTTACGATTATAAAATTCATTTAAATCCTGCAATATTCACTTTAATCGGACTTGCACTTGCAATTTTTATGGGATTTTGTAATAGTGCGAGTTACGATCGTTTTTGGGAAGGTCGAAAATTGTGGGGTGCTTTGGTGATTGATACTCGGTCTTTGGTTCGGCAAATTTTAAGTTTGGTAAAAGATGTTTCTAAAGAGGATCAAGATCAGTTTATAAAATGGGTTGCCGCATTTTGTTGGGCATTAAATTTTCAGTTAAGAAATAAATCAGGAGAAGAACATCTTAAAAGATTACTTTCTGCAGATGATTTTAATTGCATTAAAGACAAACATTTTAAACCAGTTGCGCTATTAGATTTAATGGCGGAATGGATCAGCAATAAACAAAAAGAACAAAAAATTGACACCATTGTTTTAGCACAATTGGACAATCAACTCAATGCGCTTTCAGAAATTGCAGGTGGTTGTGAAAGAATTAGCAATACACCGCTTCCGTTTCCGTATCGTTTGTTGATGCATCGTACGGTTTATCTGTATTGTTTTTGGTTGCCGTTTGGTTTGGTGGATGTTGCAGGTTTAATGATGCCGATTATTGTTTTGCTCATCAGTTATACATTTATAGCTTTGGATGCGATCATTCAAGAAATTACAGATCCTTTTGGTGAAGAAGAAAATGATTTGGCTCTGGATACAATTTGCCAAACGATTGAATTTTCGATTAATGAACAAGCAGGAATTCCAAATAATAAACTTGTCAAAAAAAGTTCTTATATCTTGAATTAGAGCCATTTTAATTTACATTGTCAATTTTAAAATCAGATTTTTTTTTGAAATGTAAATTGAAAAATTAGAATTGATTTTTTTTCAAAAATCAATTCTAATAAAAGAATCCGCTCTTTAGAAGCGGATCCAGTAGATAAAACATCTCATTTTTTTAGTTATACATCACAAAAAAGCACGGCTGACAAAGCCGTGCTTAAATTTTTATCGAAATTTAAATCAATATCTGGTGTTAGAGAAAAAAAACCGATGGGTTTCACTTTTACATCTTTTGATAGTCAAATATAGAAAATAATTTGATACACAATATTAATCGAATGTTAAAATTCACCACTTATCCACATTTTTTTGTGGATAAAAGTTTTTATTTTTCTTCTAACCATTTTATTGCTGCCTGAATGGTTAAATCAGGATTACTTTTTTTGTCTTCTTCAACGATGATGTCGGGAATAATCTTATCATCATATTTTTTTCCGGTTCGATCCATTTCACAAGAGGATGACAACGCAAGTGCTCTTCCGTCTGCCAAAGGATAAACCCTGTTTCCGGTAGTTAAACCGCGAGAAGGTTGACCGAAAAGTTTTACATTTTTCTTTCCAATAAAGGAAATCGCCGTAGCTTCTCCCGCACTTGCCGTTTTAGAGCCGATTAAAATTGCAATTTTTGATTTTGTTTTTTTAAGGTCGTAGGTTTTTGAGAGGGTGTATTTTCCAACTTTTCCTTTTTTAAATTTCCATGGAACTTTAGTGCCATCGTTTTTTACAAAATATCCTAAAATTCCAGTTCCTGTTAAACTTTGAAGTCCAAAAAGCATTGGATACATATTTCCACCTGTATTTTGCCGGAGATCCACAATCCAACCTTTTATTTTATTTTCACGGTCAAGTTTTATGATACCATTTAAAATATCCTCCGAAAAACGATTTCCCACTTCTGTGTTGGAAGAGTTAAATCCTGGAACCATAACATATCCTACATGGGAATTCAGTAATTCATGTTTTGGCTCGGTATTTTTGGTATTGCTAATTTTACGTGAAGCAAAATGGTCTTTAGATTCAATGAACGAATGGTTGTCTCCAGATTTTTTCAATACTTGCAACAGGTATTGTATTGCAGGTTCGGTGTCTTCAATCGTTTTCATTCCTTTAGAAATATTGCTGAGCACCTGTTCCGTTTTTTCCCAATTGATTTTGTTTGTAAAAAGTGAATTTTTACGGATAATCGTTTTAAAATCAGTGATATATTTTTCTGCGATTTCTGAAGCAGGTTCGTTACTAAATTGGATTTTCCGGACTTCAAAATCATCAAACCACACGTTTCCTGATCCATCAAAAAAACCACCTACAAGAATTTTTTCAGTGTTTTCATCCACAAAAAACTCCAGAAAACATTCATTCCAATCTTGGTTAACCGTAATTCTTTTATTTTGATTGACTGAATTTCCAAAATCAATCATTTCATCATTTTTATTCCGGATTTGTGTCCACAATTGGATTACTCCTTTTGCATTTTCAGACTTTACAAAGGCACTAATCCTAATCTTTTCAATGTTGTTCGGATGATAGGGAATGGACTGAAAAAAACTTTGAGATTCCTTCTCAGTTTGTGGATTTCCTATAATTGATAAAGAAAATTCTCCACTTTTCTTTTGCAGTGAATCCATATTGATTTCATATCCGTTCTTTTTTTTAAAAATCCATTCTTTTTGGGAATCGGAATTGGCAAGTTCAAATCCACCATCCTTAATCTGACTTTTACAAACAGAACTGCAAAACAAAAGGGAAATGCAAACAAGTCTAAAATTCATGAAATATTTTTTGCAATATTAAAAAAATATTACAAAACCTTATCTTTCACAAATTCAATCGCCCTTTTTTCGTTGTAATAAATATTGTGGGCATCTACAAAACCAACATGTCCGCCGTAATCCGGAATTTCAAAAAAGAGATTGTTCATTTTTTCGGCTTCTTCGTTGGGGTAACAGGTTTCGGAAAGAAAACTGTCGTTTTTGGCATTAATAATCAGCGTAGGAATTTCAATTTCAGGAATGAATTGTCGCGAACTGCTTTTCCGGTAATAATCCAAAGCATCTTTGAAACCATTGGCTTTTGAGGTATAAAAATCATCAAATGCTTTCAGAGATTTTATTTTCTGTATATCGTGTGTGGTAATCAGATCCGGGAATTTTTGTTGTTTGTCTTTGAGTTTTTTTCGTAATGTAAAAAGAAAATCCGTGGCATACAAAAAATTTCTCGGACTATGAAGCTGATGCATGCAGCCTTCCAGATCAACAGGCGTGGAAACTGCAATCACCGCTTTTACTTCTTTCGGTAAACCGGCTTTTTCTCCGGCAAATTTCAATGTGAGATTTCCTCCCAAACTGAATCCTTTGATGATGATTTTGCGATAACCTTTGTTCAGTACATCATTCACCACTTCACGAACATCTTCCGTTCTCCCGGAATGATAATTGGAAAAAACACGATTCGGTTCACCGGAACAGCCTCTGTAATTCACGGCACAGCAATCCACATTATTTTTATTGAAAATTTTTGCGGTTCCCAAAACATAAGGTCGGTGCGCATGTCCTTCCAAACCGTGAAGTACGATAACACAAGTATCCGTTTTTTGCGGCGCATAACTCCAGTCCAAATCCATAAAATCACCATCGGAAAGTTCCAGCCTTTCTGTGGTTTGCGCAATACCATTCACTTTTCGCAGCAGCGCAGCGTATAAAGTGGAAACATCCGGATTCCGGAAAATCTTTTTGGTTGGCTGATATTTCGATGGAACTATGGGCATTTTTATTTCAGTTTCTCGGCAATGTATTTTGCGGTATAGGATTTTTTATTTTTTGCCAGATCTTCCGGAGTGCCGGCAAAAACGACTTCACCACCGTGTTTCCCGGCTTCCGGACCAATATCCACAATCCAGTCGGCTGATTTAATAATATCCGGTTGATGTTCAATAACAATCACGGAATGCCCGAGATTAATCAATGCCTGAAGCGATTTCAGTAATTTTTTAATATCGTGAAAATGCAAACCTGTGGAAGGTTCATCGAAAATAAACAAGGTTTTTTCGGTGGTAAATCCTTTCACCAGAAATGAAGCCAGTTTTACCCTTTGCGCTTCGCCGCCGGAAAGAGTAGAAGAGCTTTGCCCAAGCTGGAGATAGCCCAAACCAACATCCTGAAGCGGTTTCAGTTTGGTAACGATTTTTTCTTCTTTCAGATCACCGAAAAATTCCAGAGCTTCATCCACGGTCATTTCCAGCACATCGGCAATGTTTTTGTCGTCGACTTTTACTTCCAGAATTTCATTTTTAAAGCGTTTTCCGTGGCAAACTTCACATTGCAGATCAATATCCGCCATAAACTGCATGGAAACAGTGATTACGCCTTCACCTTTGCATTCATCGCATCTTCCGCCATCTACATTAAAGGAGAAATGCTTTGGTTTTAAACCCTGCATTTTTGCCGATTTCTGTTTAGAAAACAAATCACGGATTTCATCGTAGGCTTTCAAATAAGTTACCGGATTGGAACGGGAGGATTTTCCAATAGGATTCTGGTCGATCAGTTCGATATTTTTAATGAGTTTTTTCGGAAATTCAACCGAATCGTAATCGCCTTTTCTGCCGCCCATTCCCAATTGAATCTGAATATCATTGGTCAGGATTTCCTTCATCAAAGTTGATTTTCCGCTTCCCGAAACTCCGGAAATGACCACGAGATTTTCCAGCGGAATATCCACATCAATATTTTTCAGATTATTTTGGCGAGCACCTTTTATATGAATGAATTCTTTGCCTTTTCTTCTGGTTTTCGGAACTTCAATTTCTAATTTTCCGGTTAAGTAATCTGCGGTTAACGTATCGGCATTCTTCAGATCATCGTAATTTCCTGCAAAAACCAGTTCTCCGCCTAAATATCCGGCTTCTGGACCAATGTCGATAATATAATCTGCGGCGCGCATCACATCTTCATCATGTTCTACCACAATCACGGTATTTCCCAGATCACGAAGCTGTTTAAGAATCAAAATTAAATTTTCAGTATCTCGCGAATGCAGACCAATAGAAGGTTCATCCAGAATATAAATGGATCCCACCAATGAACTTCCCAAACTTGTGGCGAGATTAATTCTTTGCGATTCACCACCGGAAAGCGTGTTGGAAGTTCTGTTTAAGGTTAAATATCCTAATCCAACTTTCAATAAAAATTCCAGTCGCGTGGTAATTTCGTACAGCAAACGTTTGGCAACTTCTTTATCGTAATCGGAGAGTTCTAAATTTTTAATCACGGGCAAAAGTTCATCCAGCGGAAGTTCAATCAAATTCTGAATATTGTGTCCGTCGATTTTCACCCATTTTGTTTCTTCACGCAAACGCAGGCCTTCACATTCTGGGCAGGTTGTTTTTCCGCGAAAGCGTGAAAGCATAACTCTGTACTGGATTTTATAAAGGTTTTCTTCCAGCATTTTGAAGAAATTGTCGATGCTCGGGAAACTCTTGGTTTTATCGCCTTTCCAAAGGTAATTGCGTTGATCTTTGGTCAGTTGATGATACGGTTTATGAATGGGAAAATCAACTGCTTTTTTCATGAACGATTTTTTCCATTCGCTCATGCTTTCGCCTTTCCAAGAAGAAACGGCATCTTCAAAAACGGAAAGATTTTTATTCGGAATTACCAGATCTTCATCAATTCCGATTACTTTTCCGTACCCTTCACACATCGGGCATGCACCGTAAGGATTGTTAAAGCTGAAGAAATGGACATTGGGTTCCAGAAATTCAATTCCGTCCAATTCAAATTTATTGGAAAATTCGTGGATTTCTCCGGATTCGGTATTCTTCAGATACAAATATCCGCGCCCTTCATAAAACGCCATCTGAATGGAATCCGCCAGTCGCTGCTCAAAACTTTCATCTTCTTCGTACGAGAATCGGTCGATAACTAAATGAATCTCCATTTCTGGCTCCGGCACGAATCCGAAACTTTCCAGATCTTCGATTCCGGCGATGTTTCCGTTCACTTCAAGACGTGTAAATCCGGAAACTTTTAAAGTATTCAATGTTTCCGTAAATGAAGGGATTTCATAAATCAGGGGAACGCTTAACTGAAAGGAAGTTCCTTTTTTGGCATTTCGAATGAAATCAATCACATCCGAAACCGTATCTTTTTTCACTTCGTGTCCGGAAACAGGAGAGTAGGTTTTCCCGATTCTGGCAAAAAGCAGTTTCAGATAATCGTAAATTTCAGTGGAAGTTCCCACGGTAGATCGCGGATTGGAAGAAATCACTTTCTGCTGAATAGCAATGGAAGGCGCTAAACCTTTGATGTCGTCGATTTTCGGTTTTTCGAGTTTCCCCAAAAACTGCCGTGCGTATGCGCTTAAACTTTCCACATATCGGCGTTGTCCTTCTGCATAAATCGTATCGAAAGCCAGAGAAGATTTTCCGCTTCCGGAAACACCGGTAATCACCACGAGTTTGTTTTTCGGGATGATGACGTTGATGTGTTTAAGATTATTGAGATGGGCGTTTTTTACGAAAATCTCTTTCTTTATATCAATATTTTGGGTGGTAGGCATTGTAAAAAATAAGACTTGCAAAATTACAAAATTCAGACCGAAAAATTTGTTTTGAATCTATATTATTTGCTAATATTGTGTATGAATTAAATGCCATATACTTATGAAAAAATTAATCAGAAGTTTTATTGCGCATTTGATGAGAAAAAGATAAAATTGAAAAAGATGTAGTGATTCTGCATCTTTTTTTATGGATTTGGATTGTGTTTTGCGTTTGAATCCATGCACGATGTTAATAACTTTTCGCCTTTATTTCTTTAAAATTCCGGAGACTTTTGTAAACAATCTTGTTGCAATTTATTATCTTTGTGAAAATTAATTTTTATCTATGAAATTTATTGTTTCGAGTGGTGAACTGCAGAAAGCACTGCAAACCGTAAGCGGTGTAATCTCAACGTCTCAGTCAAGACCTATCTTAGAGAATTACTTATTTAATTTAGAAAAAAATAGTTTAACGATCACTGCTTCCGACGGGGAAACAACACTGATTACCTCTTTGGAAGTAAAATCCGAAGATGAAGGAAAATTTGCTGTTCCTGCCAAAATATTTCAGGACTTTGTGAAAACCTACGGTGAGCAACCATTGACGTTAAGCGTTAAAGAAAACGGGGAAGGAACCGGAAGCGTGCTGGAAATTTTCGACGAGAAAGATAGTTTTTCCGTGGCGTTGGATAATGCGGAAGATTACCCTGAAATTCCTGAATTTGATGCCGCAAACAGTGTGAAAATTCCTGCCGGAGTATTATCCGAAGCATTAACCAATACACTTTTCGCAACGAGCAATGATTCATTGAGACCGGTGATGACGGGAGTTTTGTTCCAGTTTAAGGAAGATGAAACCAATTTTGTTTCCACCGATTCTCACCGTTTGGTTGTGTACAAAAGAAAAGATGTAATTGCTGAACCAATGGAATTCATCATGCCGAAAAAACCATTGGCGATTTTCAAAAATATCCTTTCCAACTCGAGTGATGAGGTGACGATTGAA
Organism: Bergeyella sp.; assembly: GCA_031987605.1. Lineage (GTDB taxonomy): Bacteria > Bacteroidota > Bacteroidia > Flavobacteriales > Weeksellaceae > JAFAGO01. Next base: position 97,812 of record DALZZF010000008.1, read on the forward strand.
TTCAATGAAAATATGGCGAAATTCACCTTTGGAAACAATATATGGATTTGCCGTTTAATTGATGGAAAATACCCGAATTATACCGCGGTAATTCCGAAAGAAAATCCAAATGTGCTTACCATCAACAGAAATCTTTTGTTGAGTTCCATCAGAAGAGCGTCCATCATGTCGAATAAATCGACCAATCAGGTGCGTTTTAAACTTTCCGGAAATATTCTTCACCTTCACGCTGAAGATACCGAGTTTGCCAACAAAGCAGATATGCAGATTCCTTGTGATTACAACGGGGACGATATTAATATCGGATTCAGTTCCAAATTCCTCTCGGAAATGCTTTCCGTATTGGCTTCCGATGATATTACCCTGAAAATGTCGCAACCGAACAGACCGGGAATTATAGAACCGGTGGATGGACTGGACGCAGAAGAAAGTATCCTGATGCTTTCGATGCCTGTAATTGGAATGTAATTGCGAAATTCTGTAAAAATATTTTTTGAGATTTGAATATATTTCAAGTCTCATTTTATTTAAAATAACATGGAGTTACTCATTATTTTCGCGCTTGTTCTGCTCAACGGCATTTTTGCAATGTCGGAACTTTCCGTGGTTTCTTCCCGGAAATTCAAACTGGAAAATGCCGCAAAAGAAGGCAGTAAAGGAGCAAAAACCGCTCTGAAACTTCTGGAAAATCCAGCCCGGTTTTTATCCACCGTACAAATTGGGATTACGCTGATCGGGATTGTTCTCGGGTTTTACAGTGGGGATGCACTTTCGGACGATTTTGCAGATCTCATCGGGAAAATTCCTTTCCTTGAACCGTATGCCGATAAAATTGCGGGACCTGCTATTGTGGTTTTCATTACCTATCTTTCCATTGTTTTTGGAGAACTTTTTCCGAAACAGGTAGGAATGGTTTTGCCTGAAAAAATTGCATCCATTCTCGCCATTCCGATGAATTTTCTCTCTAAAATTACCGCTCCTTTTGTTTGGATTCTTTCGCTGAGCAATTCTTTGCTAATGCGGCTTTTTGGCATCAGCAACAAAAGGGAAAATACGGTTTCCGAAGAGGAAATAAAATCCATTGTAAAAGAAAGTGCCGAAGTCGGCGAAATTGATGATATTGAAAGTACCATTGTAGAACGCGTATTTGAACTGGGTGATACCAAGGCAAGCCGATTGATGACGTACAAAAATGAACTCGTTTACTTCAATATTGATGATTCCGTTGCGGAAATAACTGAAAAAATCAATCAGCATCCGCACAGCGCATATCTTGTGGTGGAAAATAATAATATTGATAAAATCCGCGGTGTCGTGCTGATGAAGGATTTGTTTCGCAATTATCAGTCCGGAAATCTTTCACTTGAAAACGTTTTGCGCGAACCGGTTTATGTTCCGGAAACAGCAGTTACCTACAATATTCTCGATCACTTCAGAAAGAAAAAAATACACTACGGAATCGTGATAGATGAATACGGAAATACGCAGGGAATGGTAACGATGGATGATGTGGTGGATGCACTTATAGGCGATATGTCCGAAGAACACCGGGAACTGAAAATGGTTTCCTCAGGAAAAAATTCATGGATGGTGGACGGACAGTTTCCTTTGAAAACATTTGCAAAAAATCTTTCTCTAAAGCTGGATCGTGATGTGCTGGAAAACATCCAAACCGTAGCCGGGCTCATCGTAAATCAGGTGAATGATATTCCCGACATGGGAGAACAAATAAAAATTGGTAATTTTGCATTTCGAATTGCCAACAAAACAGGGCAACGAATCAATAAAATTTTAGTGACGAAAATAAAAGAATAATGAAGATTTCAAATAACTGGCTGAAAGAATACATTAAAACCGATCTGAAACCCGAAAAAATAGGGGAATACCTCACAGATATTGGTCTTGAAGTAGAAGGAATCGAAAAATTTGAATCCGTAAAAGGAAGCCTAGAAGGAATTGTGGTAGGAAAAGTTTTAACCTGCGAAAAACATCCGAATGCCGATAAACTCAAGAAAACAACAGTAGATATCGGAAAAGGAAAAACGCTGCATATTGTTTGTGGGGCACCTAATGTGGATGCCGGACAAACCGTTCCCGTTGCCACAATCGGTACAAAAATTTATGGCAAAGACGGAAGTTCATTTGAAATCAAAGAAGCCAAAATCCGTGGAGAAGTTTCTCAGGGAATGATTTGTGCAGAAGATGAATTAGGATTGAGCAACGACCACGGTGGAATTATGGTTCTGGATGAAAACATCTACAAAACCGGAACTCCGTTTGCAGAATATTTTGATCTGGTAAACGACTCTGTTTACGAAATCGGACTTACACCAAACCGTACCGATGCAATGGCGCATTATGGCGTTGCCAGAGATCTGAATGCATTTCTGATTTCCAATGATATGCCTTCGGAATTTGAAAAAATAAAATCTCTTCCGGTAGAAATTGAAGGGAACAACGATTTTCAATTAGAGGTGGAAGATGCAGAACTTTGTCCGAGATATATTGGAGCAGTCATCGAAAATGTTGAGGTAAAAGAATCTCCGGAATGGCTGAAAAATTATCTGAAAGCCATCGGACTTTCCCCGATTAATAACGTGGTGGACATTACCAATTACATCCTTCACGGTTTGGGACAGCCTTTGCACGCTTTCGATGCCGATAAAATTTCCGGGAAAAACGTAAAAGTAGGAACCGTTGCAGCAGGAACGAAATTCACCACTTTGGATGGAGTAGAGCGCACACTAAATGGCTCTGAAATCATCATTAAAGACGGAAACGGAAATCCGATGTGTATCGCCGGAGTTTTGGGCGGAACCGATTCCGGAGTTTCTGCCGAAACCAAAAATATTTTTCTGGAAAGTGCCTATTTCAATCCGGTGGCAATTCGTAAAGCAGCAAAAGCACATGGTTTGAATACGGATGCTTCGTTTCGTTTTGAAAGAGGAATTGATCCCAACAGCGTTCGCACCAGCATTACCCACGCCATTAAATTAATCGAAGATATTACCGGCGGAAAACTAACCGGACAAATCCTTGAAAGTTATCCTAAAAAGATCGAAGACCATTATATCATACTGAGATTCCCGAAAATTGAGCAGATTCTCGGCACAAAAATTCACCGCGAAAAAATTAAGGAAATCCTGAAATCACTGGAAATCAATATTCTCAATGAAATTGCAAATGGTCTGGAAATTTCAGTTCCGGCATACAGAGCCGATGTTACGCGTGAAATTGATGTGATTGAAGAAATCCTCAGAATTTACGGATATAACAAAATTGATGCGCCACAGAAAATATCCTTCACTCCCGTAAAATTAAGTGTAAACGATCAGGATGAATTGGAAAATTCGTGGGCAAGAACTTTACAAAGCAACGGATTTCATGAGGTGATGAACAATTCGCTTACTTCCTTAAAAGATGAAACCGATGCCGTGAAATTACTGAATCCTTTAAGTTCCGACCTTGCATTTATGAGAACTTCTTTGTTGGAAGGGCTTTTGGAAAATACTGCGTACAACATCAACCGTAAAAATCCGGATATAAAATTCTTTGAACTCGGGAAAATTTATCATAAAAGAAATGGTCATTTTGAAGAACGCAAACAACTGGCAATCGCAGTTTCCGGAAGAAATCATCCTGAAAACTGGCTGGAGCCGAAATCTGCAACGGACTTCTTTTTCCTTAAAGGATATTTGAATGTGCTTCTGGAAAAAGTGAACATTCAAACCGAAGAAAAATCTCTGGAAGACAGCCGTTTTTCGGATGCTTTGGAAATGGTTTCCGATGGGAAAGTTGTGGCAAGATTAGGAAAAGTGGCACCATCTTTATTGAAAGATTTCGATATCGATCAACCTGTTTTTTATGCAGAAATTGAACTGGAAATGGTTCAGAAATTAAGATCAAAAGAAAATTTGGTATTCCGGGATATTCCGAAATTCAACAAAATAAGAAGAGATCTGGCATTGCTGCTCGATAAAAATGTAAGTTATGCAAAACTCTACGAAACCGCACAAAAAAATAAATCGCCCTATCTGAAATCGGTAAATCTTTTTGATGTGTATGAAGGGAAAAACCTTCCGGAAGGCAAAAAATCCTATGCGTTGAGTTTTGAACTTCTGAACGAAGAAAAAACCATGGATGAAAAAGAGATTTCAGAAGTGATGAACAGTTTGATTAAGTCCTTTGAAAAAGATTTTTCAGCACAACTTCGATAGATCTTTCGGGAATATTTTGTTACATTTGAAAAGATAAAAAATTCAGAAAATGAAAAAATTATTGCTCATCATAAGCACAACTGCACTGCTGGCATCGTGTTCATCAGTTGCCACTTCTTCAAAAGCCGGGAAAAGCCAACCCAATGTAACCGATACCAACTGGACGCTTGCCGATCAGGTAAAAGGCGAGGTTCCGACCCTTAAACTGGAAAGTGGAAGAATTGGCGGAAATGCCGGTTGCAATACGTATTTCAGCGATGTTACCATTGATTCTTCAACGGGAAGTTTTAAAGCCGGAGCCATTGCTTCTACCAAAAAAATGTGCCCGAATATGAGCGTGGAAAAGAACTATTTGCAGACGCTTGCGGAAGTTAACCGCTATGTAGTAAACGGTTCCGTGCTGGAATTGTACAAAGATAATTTGCTGATGCTGAAATTCAATAAGAATTAGTTTTAGAACAGGCAATACGCATTACAATTAACGCAAAGGGAAACGAAGAATTCATTCAAAAAATCTTTAAATAAAGATAAACAAAGGCGATAAATCTTAATTAAAGTAATACAAAATAATTTTCTTCGTATTACATTCGTAAATGAAATGTCTTTGTATTTCTTAAAATTATTGTTTAAACAAATGAAAAATCTTTGTTTTTATTTGCGTTTATTGATTTTATTTCAATAAATCAATATAATTTAATAATATTTTAATGCGTTTGACTTGATTTTAGAAAACTGAAGCAAAACAAAAGCGCTAAAAATAAAAGGAACCCAATATTTTTGAGTTCCTTTTTTGTTCTGTTGATTATCGGGATTTTATTCTTCGTCCTCTTCGTCGTCGTATCTTGCTAATTCTTCGTCGCACCAAACGAAAGCGGCTTCCACAACTTTTGTTGCTTCATCAGCCATAGTTTCTTCGTCGTCGCCTTCCAGATCGTCCAACCATTCTACTTCTTCTTCTTCAACATTCAGGATGAAGCGCGGATATTCGGTATGAACCACAAATAAATCCTCAGGAAAATCCAAATTATCGGCCAGTAAAAACTTAGGTAATTTCATATTGTTTAGGTTTTTATATCTGTATCAAAGATAATTAATTTTATTGGAATTTATTGGTCTGGATTCTAATTTTTCGTAAAACTTTGTACTGGGTTAAAGTTCTGTTTTTCAGGGTATCTTTTGGTTTAAACGTCATGTAAACTTCCGGATTTACGGTGCTGATGAGTTCTGCCATCTGCACTTTGTCCAGATCTGCTTCGTTTGGAGCGTAAAAATGTATCGGTCCCGTTTTCAAATTTTCTTCATTTAAAAAACGTGTGATTTGCTTTCTGTTTTCAAGATAATTTCCTCTCGAAAGCCATGTAAAAGCCAAACAGGTAATCAAACTCAGAACAGGAATTGTATACGTAAGTTTTCCGAAAACCTGATAAACTTTTTTAAAAAAAACCATCCAAACTGGAAGTATAAAAGGACTCAATAATCGATAATCCAAAGGATTTACCGAGTAAAAATACTGGATGAAATACGAACACAAAATCCCGATAATGCCCACAAATACAAAATATTTTTCAGTTTCGGATAATGGAATACGGATGAAGAGAAAAGCCATTAGCAAAAGATTTAACGCTCCGATTCCGTAGATTCCGTAATTGATGATTCCGCCACCCGAATTTGCAATATGGATAAATGGATTAAAACTCGCCGCTAACCCCTGAAAAAGTTCCAACAAAAGTTTTGAAGTAGGATGAAGTCCGATTTCCAGAAACTGCTGCACATATTTTTCATTATACACATCCACAAAAAGAAACTTATATAAAACCACAAAAATAAACCCGATAATCGCGGATATTATAAATGCTTTCCCATATTTTTTACGATAGGAAATCAGCCCGTAAAGAAATGATGCTCCGATAAAAAACAATGCGCTATACCGAATGTTATACAGCAGAATCAACAGTATGCTGAGATAAAAAACCGAAGTGAAAACGGAGTATTTGCCAATAATAATATTTCTTGAAACATACAGGAATACCAATACAAATGGGAGAATCATCGGCTCACTCATGGTATACGAAAAAATCGAAACATAACTGATGAGTGCCCCAATAATAATAATTTCTTTCAGGTAAAAGTTCTTTTTCCAGGCAAAGCAAACCATAAAAATATAAGCCAGAATCCCGATGAGTTTGCTGCTCCAGAATTCATCAATTCCAACCATGGAAATAAATTTCAAACTGAGTGGATAACCTAAGGGAGTCGTTGTATTATCAATAATCGGAAATACTTTTGCTGTTCTGAAAAACCTGATGGAATCGGGCGAAACTCTTCCTTTTTCGTTCAGAAGAAACCGTAAAACAATCATGATTAACGTAAAGACCACCAAAGAAATCTGGAGCAATTTTTCTTGGCTTCGTTGGGTTTTCAGCATTTTTATTGGGGTTATATTTTCTTTACTTCAAAAACATTTTCGATACTTTTTCGGCTTTCTTCGATTCGGAATAATCGTAAAAACCTTCTCCGGATTTTACGCCTTTTTTACCCGCCATTACCATATTTACCAGCAACGGATTTGGAGCGTATTTCGGATTTTTGAAGCCATCATACATTACATTCAGAATGGCCAGGCAAACGTCCAGACCGATAAAATCGGCTAATTGCAATGGTCCCATCGGATGTGCCATTCCCAGTTTCATTACCGTATCGATTTCTTCCACTCCGGCAACGCCATTGTATAAAGTTTCAATCGCTTCGTTAATCATCGGCATCAGAATTCTGTTGGCCACAAAACCCGGATAATCATTTACTTCAACCGGAACTTTTCCCAAAGTCTTGGACATTTCGAAAACCGCCTCAAATGTTTCTTTTGAAGTAGAGTAGCCTTTGATGATTTCCACCAGTTTCATCATCGGAACTGGATTCATAAAGTGCATGCCGATCACTTTTTCCGGACGTTGGGTGGCGGAAGCAATTTTTGTAATGGAAATGGAAGAAGTATTGGTGGCCAGAATACAGTTTTCGGGAGCAAACTCATCCATCTGCGAAAATATTTTCAGTTTTAAATCCTGATTTTCTGTGGCGGCTTCCACAATTAAATCCGCATTTTCGGCGGCTATTTTCAGTTCGGTAAAAGTGGAAATATTGCCCAGCGTTTCGGTTTTTTGTTCGTCTGTCAGATTTCCTTTGGCTACGATTCTGTCGAGATTGGTGGTAATGGTTTTCAGTCCGCGATCCAATGCTTCCTGAGAAACATCTACCAGATTTACTCTAAAACCACTTTGCGCAAATGTATGGGCAATTCCGTTTCCCATTGTTCCTGCACCAATAACCACAATATTTTTCATAAGTATTTTTTTTTGGAGATTTTTTATCGTTTTTAATTTTCTTTTATTTCATTTGGAAAAAGAATCCTTGCTTTTTTGAGGATAGATCATCATAAACTGCCTTAGAAATATCCGAAATCATTTTGCAGTTTACGGTTTCCGCTTCAGTAGAATTAATTACAAAAACTACAATGGAGTAGTGCTTTCCGTTGGGAAGAGTAACAATTCCTGAATCGTTTTCAGCGATGGTCAGGTTATCCTGCTTTCCGGAACTTCCTGTTTTATGGGCAACGCTTGATTTTGGGAGTTGCTCTTTCAGTTTATTGGTTCCGGTACTGGTTTCCAGCATGATTTTGTACAAATATTCAGTGGATTCCGGGCTGATAATCTGTTGTTCATAAAAAGATTTTAACAAAGCTGCTAAGGATTTTGTTGTAGTATAGTTCTGGTATAAATATTCTACTCCTTTATGCATCCATTCCTCATTGTATTTGATCTGAAAATCTTTTACATTTTTAGAATCCATAAATTTCTGAACGGTTTCAGTTCCGCCAATCAGTCGCAATAAAATATCGCAACCGTTGTTATCGCTTTGTGAAACGGTAAATTTCAGAATTTCATCCAAGGTAAGTTCTACATTTCCTTCGGGATATTTTTCACGAATCGGGCTCCAAGTATTTTCCATAAGATCCGATTTTTTGACCAGAATTTTCTGTTTAAGGGATAGTTTTCCTTTATCCACTTCATCCAAAACTGCGCAGGCGATGTGGTATTTAAACACACTCAGCATCGGAAGTTTTTTTGAAGCATTGGAATTATCAAACTGAAACGGGAAATCAATTCCCTTTACAGAAACAGCCACAGTAGCATTTTTTCCTTTGGTAATGGTGTTAATTTGCTTTTTAAGAGAAATGTTCTGAGCCGCAACAAAAGTGGTGCAAAACAAAAAAAGCAGTACGATTTTTTTCATACTGCAATCTAATTTATTTTTGAATTTTGTACAAATTTATTTCACCTCAAACGATTTGAACTCAAAACCACCATCATCAAAATAAAAACGGATTTTGTTTTCACCGTTTTTCACCGGAACGTTTTTAATTTCGTAAACAGACCATGCGGAAGTATTTTTATCCGCTGGTAAAATGGCATTGGCAAGAATTTTTCCGGTAGCATCTTTTAAGGTAATTTTTGAAGTTTTCCCCGAATTTCTATATTCTATTTTTACGGTTTTATTTCCGCTTTTTTTTGCATTAAATGTGTACTGAAGCCATTCTGCAGGTTCAATTTTTCCAACATAATAAGGGAAATCTTTGTCGTTACTATTATAAATATCTACTGCATCATTGCGCATTTGATTTCCGGAATTCCATTCCGAACGTTTTTGAGGATCGCTTACCCAAAGATTCATGGTATCGGTATCGAAATAAGCGGAGTTCAATCGTCCCAAATCGTATTCTGCTGCAAAAATTTTTCCCGGAATACTATGTTTTTTAAACGGTTTTGAATCTGGATTTTGAATTTGTCGGAACATCGCATCAATGACATCATCCTTTATTTCTGTATTTTTCAGTTTATAATTTTCTGCGATTTGCATTAATGCTTTTTCTGCAAATTCCCGGGTTGGTTTTTGTCCGCCATTTTGCCAGTAATCCAAAAGTTGCTGATATTCCGGAGTGATTTTCACATTGGTAATTCCGGCAATATTGTCGATTTTTTTCATCGGCCAAAATGCCCACCCGATATTATGCTGATCCATGAGTTGAATCACTTCGGTAAACCAAACATTTGAATTTTCTCCGGTTTCTCCAAGCCAGATCGGAACATTGTATTTTTCGCGATAATCCAGCATTTGCTGAATGGTGGCGTTATCATTATTCGACCAGTATTTATGGAAACTCAACACCAAATTGTCATCCCAAAGCGGGAAAATTCCATTGTAATTATTTCCCCAGCAGTTGCCTTCCACGAAAATAATGTGTTTCTGATCGACTTCCCGAATGGCTTTGGTAATATCCATCTGAAGTTTTCTTAACGGTACATTTCCTTTTTCATCGCAGCCGTTTTTGTTGGTTCCGGTAAAATTCCAGTTGGGCTCATTGATGAGATCATAACCGCCAATCCAAGGACTGTCTTTATAGCGTTCTGCCAATTTTTTCCATAGGGCAATGGTTTTCTGCTGATTTTCTTCGCTTTCCCAAACGGAAGGTTTGTTTTCATCATAATCCGAAATATTGGCATCTTTTCCCTGTCCGCCAGGAACGGCATGCAAATCCAGAATCAGATAAATTTTGTTGTCTTCGCACCATTTCAGCAAATCGTCTGTCATTTTGAAACCATCGTCAATCCATGTGTTTTGCCCTTTTACCGGTTCTTTTTCGATGGGCAATGTGTAGAGTTTGTAATGCATCGGAAGCCGGATTGAATTGAATCCCCATTTTGCAAGAGAATCAATATCCGCTTTTGTAATACCGTTTTTATGATAGGCTTGGTAAAACTTATTTTTTCCGCCTTCACCGATTAATTCTGCTATTTTTTCTTCAATTTTATATTGTGGGCCTGCAAAATCTGCGGTTTTCAGCATATAGCCTTCCTGAAGCATCCATCCTCCAAGTCCAAGTCCTTTCAAAACAATATTTTGTCCTTTTTCGTTGACGATTTTTTGTCCGTCAGCTTTTAAAAAACTTTGAGAATACAAAAGAGAGCCAAGAAAAATAGCACTCAAAAATGTGTATTTTTTCATGTTGCAGTATTTGCATAAAGATAAGGAAAAATTATAAATCTCATAATGAGACAATATAAAAATTCTTTATTTTTTCAGAAATTCAAGAATTTTTGAAGTCATAAAAATTCTTTCTTCAGGACTTGCATCATCATCCATCTGGTTGTGTTTGATGTTGCTAAAAATTACGGTCATTCCTAATTTTTTTTGTTCTTCTTCGGAAGGAAGTACCCCTTCATCTGCTTCAAAATCAACGGAACGAATGGTAAATGATTTCGGTTTTGAAAGTCTTGGAAATGCCATTCTTCGGTTATCCAGCGCAATGAGTTTACTTACTTTTTCAGGATGAAGTCCGGCATACAAAGCAGAAATATCTCCTCCATTTGAATGCCCGATCAGGACTAATTTGTCGTATTTTAAATTTGGAAATTTCTTTTTAATTTTTTTCAGAACAAAATCAATATTCTCTGCTCCTCGTTCCCAGTTCGGGCGGCGGACAATTTGTGGTTTTCCCTCGGTTTTGAGCAATTCATCCGTTTTCAGTTCGTGCTGAATACTGACCACAAAATATCCTTTTTCAGCCAGATAATCAGTAAGATAATTATAATCATTTACAAACGCATCACCACTGTTCAATGCATAACCATGACTGAAAAATATCGGAATCTTATTTTGAATATCTCCGTTTTTGGTTTGATAAAGGGCAACGGGAACTTCCCGGTTTCTTGCTTTATCATACAACACCTCAATCTTTTGAAGATAGGCTTCATCATCGGTTTTAAAAGTATGTTTTTGAACAGAACAACTGATGAACAGTAGACAAAAAAGAAAAGAAAAGCACTTCATATGAAAGGTTAACTCACTCATTAAATATGTTGATAACCAATAAGTTTTGCAACCTCAAGTGCAACTTTTAGCGCTTCTGTTCCGTCCTGCAAAGAAACCTGAATATGTTTGTTTTCAGTAATCGCATCTGCAAAAGAATTCAGTTCATCCAAAATCGCATTATTGGGTTGAATATCAGGATATTCAAATAAAATCTGATTTTTTTCACCATCTGCATTTTCAATAATCATATCGAATGCAGACGGATGTTCCGGTGCTTTTTGCATTCGGATAACTTCCGCTTTCTTTTCAAGAAAATCGACGGAAATATAAGCGTCTTTCTGGAAAAATCTGGATTTTCGCATCGCTTTCATCGAGATTCGTGAAGTTGTGAGATTGGCGACACATCCGTTTTCAAATTCAATTCTGGCATTGGCAATATCGGGTGTTTTGGAAACCACGCAAACTCCGGAAGCATGAATGTCTTTCACCTTTGATTTTACAATCGAGAGCAGAATATCCAGATCGTGAATCATCAAATCCAAAACCACGGAAACATCCGTTCCTCTCGGATTAAATTCAGCCAAACGGTGAATTTCGATAAACATCGGGTTTTTAATAAAATCTTTCGATGCGATAAAGGCAGGATTGTAGCGTTCCACATGTCCGACCTGCGCTTTTATTCCGTTTTCACGGCATTTTTGCAGCATTTCTTCTGCCTGCTCCAAGGTTTGGGTTACGGGTTTTTCGATGAAAAAATGAATACCTTTTTCAATAGCTTTCATCGCGTAATTATAGTGATAAAGTGTTGGGGTAACAATGTCCAGCATTTCAATCTGGTTCAGTAGTTCGTCGAAATCTTCAAAGAATTTATACCCAAATTCTGCTTCTAATTTTTTACCGTTTTCCACATCTTTATCGTGGAAACCCACCAATTCATATTTATCGGATTGTTGAAGGAGTTTCAAATGTATTTTTCCCAAATGTCCGGCTCCTACTAAACCTGCTTTCAGCATAAGAAAATGTTTTGCCCAAAGATAAAAAATAGGTTTCAGGAAACAGGTTTCAGGATATAGTTTTTTTTGAATTTCTTTATTACTACTTTTGTTTCACCATTACTTTTAACCAGAGATTTACGCACGGAAAAATGCACGACACATTTGTACACAAAGGAAAACGCCGCCAATTGGTTGATTATCTGAAGGAAAAAATCGGGATTCAGGATGAGCTTGTTTTAAAAGCCATCAATTCGGTTCCACGCCATCTTTTTATCGAAAGTATTTTTGAAGATTATGCGTATGAAGACCGTGCTTTTCCGATTGCTGCCGGACAAACGATTTCCCATCCTTCAACCGTTGCAGAACAGAGCGAACTTCTGCAAGTAAAACCGGGTGAAAAAATTCTGGAAATCGGTACAGGAAGCGGTTATCAGGCTGCGGTTCTTGTGGCTATGGATACCTTGGTTTATACTGTGGAAAGGCAAAAAGATTTATTTGATTTTTCTAAAAATAAACTCAAAGAAATGCATCTTTCACCAAAATTTCAGAGTTTTGGAGATGGTTTTTCCGGGCTTCCTACATTTGCGCCTTTTGATAAAGTAATTGTAACCTGCGGTGCAGAAATGCTTCCCATTGAACTTTTAAAACAGCTGAAAGTGGGAGGAAAAATGGTGATTCCCTTAGGAAAAACAGATGAACAGATTTTATACCGCTTCACAAAAATTTCGGAAAGCGAGATCGAAAAGGAGGAATTCGGAGCTTATAAATTTGTTCCGATGCTCAAAAAAACAAATAAATGAAGAATGTTGAGAAACATTTTACTTAATAATTCTGTAAAACCAATGTTTGAATGTATAAATAGAAATGAAAAAAATATCCGAAATTTGAACTAAATTTTAAAACAATGATTCAAGAAGAAAACAACAATAAGAAAGAGCAGGACGAGCAACTGCGGGAAATGAACTATTCCGAATCAGATGATATTTTTGAGCATGGAAAACCGCTTTCTCTGGATGAAAACGGAGAACCGATTACAGAAGATTTAGAAGAAGATGATATGGAAATGGATCTTGATGTTCCGGGTTCTGAACTCGATAACAACGAGGAAAATGTAGGCTCTGAAGACGAAGAAAACAATTATTACAGTCTCGCCGATGAAGATGATGACCACGAAGAGCAGGACGACGATCTGGAAAATGAATAAGCATAACAAACCGGAAATCTTCCGGTTTTTTTTAATCAAAAAGAAAGAATGAGAGTATATGTAAACAAACCCATTCCCGAAATCGGAATACAGATGATGCAGGATGCGGGAATAGATTTAATTGTGCCGGAAGGAAGAAATTCATTCTCCGATACAGAAAAAATCAAATATCTGAAAATGTGTGATGCCTTGGTAAACGTGGGTGTAGTCCCGATTGACGAGTATTTTTTCGAAAAAAATCCTCAAATAAAAGCCATCGCTCAATTTTCCGTTGGATTTAATAATGTGGATCTTGCCGAAGCCAATCGCAGAAAAATTCCGATTGGGAATACCCCCGGAGTTTTAAGCAAAGCAACCTCAGATATTGCCTTTTTACTCATGCAGTTTGTATCGCGGTACGGAAGTTTCTATTATGATAAAGTGAAATCCGGAGATTGGCACGGATTCGATATGGAGGATCTTTTGGGAATTGAATTATACGGAAAAACCATCGGAATTTTCGGAATGGGAAGAATCGGATTCGAAATGGCAAAAAAATGCAAAGCTGCATTTGGAATGAATGTTATTTACCACAACAGAAAACTCAATCCTGAACTGGAAAAAGAATTGGATGCCAAATACGTATCTTTTGATGAACTCTTGAAAAAATCTGATGTTTTGAGTATTCATGCCAGTTTTACACCGGAAAATGCAGGCATGTTTAATGCAGAAGTTTTCAGTAAAATGAAACCCAATGCCATTTTTGTAAACACTGCGAGAGGAAGTTTTCACAATGAAACAGATTTGTATCAGGCCTTAACCGAGAAGAAAATTTGGGGAGCAGGACTCGATGTTACCAATCCCGAACCCATGTTGAAAGACAACCAACTTCTAAAACTTCCGAATGTTTGTGTTCTGCCGCATATCGGTTCTTCAACCATTGAAGCCAGAGACGGAATGGCGCGTTATGTTGCAGAAAATATAATTGCTTTTTCCAAAGGCGAACCGATGCCACACTGCGTAAATCCGGAAGTGTATTCTTCGTAAAAATTAATCGTTTTTTAGAAGTAGAATATAAACGAAATCGGCTTCAACACTCATTTGTTGAAGCCGATTTTTAGAATTTATATCAAAATTATTGATGCCGGATGGTATCATCCGAACCTTTATTCGTTTTGAAATTATGATTGACCCATAACGTTAATCCATGATAATTTTTATAAGAATCTGCAGTTCCCTGAGGAACATATCGGTACATATATCCCAATTGAACAGTGATATTATCAAAAGATTTCCCAACCAAAACGCTCGCCCGGAACTGATCCAGATTGTTGGCATGAATGTTTTCCCCGAAATTCACCAAAATTTCATTATTCAAGGAAAGAAAAGTTGATTTTGGGTTAAACGGTTTTCCGTCGATCGTTCTGCGGATATTGAACATATACCGCAAACGGTGATTAAAAGTATATTCACCATCAATAATTTCACCGCTTTCAATTTTTTCTTTAAAACGCGCGTCATAACGAATCCGTTGTTGCGTCTGCCAGTAATCTCCCAGTTTGGAACTGAACATTACCTGTGCCCAAGGGCGAAGTTCACCCCGAATTAAACGGTCAGAATACGAAGTGGAAAGATAACCCCACGCAAAACCTCCCGTTACAGAAACCTGCTTGCTGAAACTATACGTTAATCCGTGCCGTGCCAGAAAGAAATTTTCTGAAGCGTAATGAAAATCATTCCAAATTGAGAAGTGATTGTTCAATTTTAAGGAAGTCATATATCCGATCCAGACCTGACCTTCATTTTCAACTTTTTTTTCCTGAGCATTGGCAAAGAAACTGCTAAGCAACAATAGTAAAACTATTTTTTTCATAGATGTTTTGTTTTGGCATCATCAACACACAAAAATACAATGAAAACGCAGCTTTTCCTATATGAAACTTGTCACTTTATGATTCAAAAATCTTTATCGGTTTTTTGTTTTCATCAATGGCAACCAAAGTGAAATCTCCGTAAATTACCTGTTCACGTATGTCATCATACATCTCTTCCACAAAAATCTTCACATTCACTTTTATGCTGGTATTTCCCACATATTTTACTTTTCCTATCAATTCTACAAGTGTATCGGCAGGAATAGGTTTTTTAAAATCAATTCGGTCGCAACTTACGGTAACAAATGATTTTCGTGCAAATCTGGTCGCCGTCATAAACGCAACTTCATCCATCATTTCCATTACCTTTCCGCCAAACATGGTATTGTGATGATTGGTCGTGTTGGGGAAAACCACTTTGAAAACGCGTGTTTCTGATGCCTGAATTTTTTCTTCGTAATTCATTTCTTTTTCTTTTTAAATTAATACTGAAATGAATAGAATTCTTAAATGAAAAGAAAACTACTTCAAATCGCGAAAGTTTTTGGGGATCCGACTTTTTGTTTTATCAACAAATCACGGTTGCGCGACAGTTCATGAATTTCACACGATTCACCCTTTTTTGAAAGTGCAAATATAAAAGAGATTTTGAAAAAACCGTATTTTTTATCTGATAATTCATGAAATGAAAATTCAACTTCTCTGGATGGAATTTTTATTTGCATTTTATTTTTCATTTTGAATACCTTTAAAAACTCAAAACCAACGTTAAATGTTGAATTTTAAACTTTGAATATTGAAGACTTTCCAGCAACAAATACAACAAGGAATCCCCACTGAACTTCCTCAGCCAAAACCTTACGACCACACCATCAATCACGCACCGAAACGTAAAGAAATCCTTTCCGAAGAAGAAAAAAAACTTGCATTGAAAAACGCTTTGCGGTATTTCGAACCAAAATTTCACGCAGAATTGCTGCCTGAATTTAAGCAAGAACTGGAAAAGTACGGCAGAATCTATATGTACAGCTTTCGCCCAGATTACGAAATAAAAGCAAGAAATATCGATGAATATCCGGGAAAATCTCAACAGGCAAAAGCAATTCAGTTAATGATTCAGAACAATCTGGATTATGCGGTGGCGCAGCATCCACACGAGTTAATTACCTACGGTGGAAATGGTGCGGTTTTTCAGAATTGGGCGCAGTATCTTCTGACGATGAAATATTTATCGGAAATGAACGATGAACAAACTTTGGTCATGTATTCCGGACATCCGATGGGACTTTTTCCGAGTCATAAAGATGCGCCAAGAGTTGTCGTTACTAATGGAATGGTCATTCCTAATTATTCCAAACCCGATGATTGGGAAAAATTCAATGCACTGGGAGTTTCGCAGTACGGACAAATGACTGCGGGAAGTTATATGTATATCGGTCCGCAGGGAATTGTTCACGGAACCACGATTACGGTTCTGAATGCGTTCAGAAAAATCAATAAAAATCCGAAAGGCGGTTTATTCGTCACCTCCGGTTTGGGAGGAATGTCCGGAGCACAGCCGAAAGCCGGAAATATTGCAGGTTGCATCACTGTTTGTGCAGAAGTGAATCCGAAAATTACCAAAATCCGTCACGACCAGAAATGGATCAATGAAATTTATGAAAACCTTGATGAATTGGTGGGAAGAGTGAAAAAAGCCCAACAAAATAATGAAACCGTTTCTTTGGCATATCTCGGAAATGTAGTGGAAGTTTGGGAAAAATTTGATGAAGCCGATTTGAAAATCGACATCGGTTCCGATCAGACTTCGCTTCACAATCCTTGGGCAGGCGGTTATTATCCGGCAGGACAAAGTTTTGAAGAATCCAACAAAATGATGTCGGAAAATCCCGAATTGTTCAAAGAAAAAGTTCAGGAAAGTTTGAGAAGACATGTTGATGCCATTAACAAACACACTGAAAAAGGAACCTATTTTTTCGATTACGGAAACGCATTTTTGCTGGAAGCATCACGCGCCGGCGCAAAAGTGTATAAAGATAAAAATGGAGCGTTTACAAGTTCGGGGTTAGGGGAGGATTTTGCTTATCCTTCCTATGTTCAGGATATTATGGGACCCATGTGTTTTGATTACGGTTTTGGACCGTTCCGTTGGGTTTGTACGAGCGGAAAACCGGAAGATTTGCAGAAAACCGATGATATTGCGTGTGCCGTTTTGGAAGAAATGATTAAGAATTCTCCCGAAGAAATTCAGCAGCAAATGCAGGATAATATCACCTGGATAAAAGGTGCGCAGGAAAATAAATTAGTGGTCGGTTCGCAGGCGAGAATTTTGTATGCTGATGCAGAGGGACGAATGAAAATCGCGGAAGCCTTTAACAAAGCTATTAAAAACGGCGAAATCGGAGCGGTAGTTCTTGGTCGCGACCATCACGATGTTTCGGGAACGGATTCGCCGTATCGTGAAACGTCCAATATTTACGATGGTTCTCGGTTTACGGCAGATATGGCGATTCAGAATGTAATTGGCGACAGTTTTCGCGGTGCGACTTGGGTTTCTATTCACAACGGAGGCGGTGTTGGTTGGGGCGAAGTCATCAACGGCGGTTTTGGAATGCTTCTGGACGGAAGCGATGATGCCGACAGAAGACTGAAATCAATGCTGTTCTGGGACGTGAACAACGGAATTTCCCGCAGAAGTTGGGCTCGAAATGAGGGTGCAATTTTCGCCATAAAACGAGCAATGGAAGCCGAACCGAATTTGAAAGTAACGCTGCCGAATTTGGTTGATGAAAGTTTGTTTTAGTGTGAAATATTATGGAGAAACCAATTTTAATCATAAGTTCAATCGTCTTAGTATTGACGCTGTTTTATTATTCTGAATTTGACAACAAAGGAACGGCATACGGAATTCTCCTGATTTGTTTCATTGCGATTGCATTTTCTTATGCTAAAATCAAACATCCAACGGAATCCAAAGACGAATATAAAGCAGTTGAAGAAGAAAATGACAAGCTTGAAAATTTTGACGGAATTTTTGAGTTTAAAAAGGACGGATTTTATATTGATAAAAAATCTGAATTTGTAAAATGGGACGAAATTATGGAAGTGAATTCATTCAGCATTCCACTTTTGAAAAGAGGAAAACAAACCGGATATCAAATCATTACTGTGAATAAAAATTATGAATTTAACGACCAACAAACTGCTGGAATTGTTAAATTGGGAAATCAATTAGCCGAAAATTTAACAAACTGGAAGCCTGATTCTCCGACTATCAGAATGAACAATCACGGACTTGAAAAAACAATTGTATATCGAAAGGAAAACTGATACAGTTGAAAGTTAAACCGAATCTGAAAAGTAACGCTGCCGAATTTGGTGGATGAGAGTCTTTTTAAAACTAAATAATTCTCAAATCCAATGAAAAAAACTAATTCTTCTGTATCTCCTCCATTATCCATTTCAGCTGCACATCTTTCTTTCCCAAAACTTCCGCGAGGTCAGGAATAATTTCCACATCAGGAATTACGCCTTTTTTTGTGTGAGTAAAGGTGATGTTGGGCTGGATTTTCATTAAACCGATAGGCAAATAGATTTTGGAATATGGAAGTTTTTTCGTCGAATAACGCCCGGCAACCGTTCCGTCATTGGCACCGCCGGTTTCTTCACCTACGAGAATGGCACGTTTGTCGTTTTTCAGTTTGGAGGCGATAATTGAAGATGCCGAAAAGCTGCTGCCATTCATTAAGACATATATTTTTCCTTTAAAAGCATTCTTTTTCGGTTTTTTAACCGTGAACAGATTATTATTTTTTAAGTAGATTTTGCCGTTGTTTTCTTTTGTGGAAAATGCCGTTCCGATAAAATAAAAGGGATAGGCAATTACGGCAACCGGCTTCATAACGGTGGAAAATTCATTGAAGTAATTGGCGTGAAATATTGATGTTCTGGAAGTTACTTCAATATCATCAATAAAAGTAAAGCGATCCAGAGCAAAATAGGAATACAGATTTTGAATTTCAGAAAGTGATCCGCCCAAATTGTCGCGGATATCGAGAATAAGATATTCGGAACCCGTTTTTTTCAGTTCCTTAAAACTTTCTTTGTAGAATTTCCGGGAATAGGTGCCGGAAAAAGTTTTAATCTTCATATAGGCAACCGAACTATCTTTACCCAAATACTGTAAATCTCTGTTAAAACTTCGTATTACCGGATTATAATCTTTGGTCTTTTTTGTTTCATCTTTTTTTATAATCGCCACTTGTTTTTTTTCATCTTTTATTTCCTTTTTGGTTTTTGCTTCACGATGAATATAAAAGGATTTTGTTTCGTTTTGGTAACGGGTTTCAATTTTCACACTGTCCAGAATTCCGTTTTCGATGGTAAAAAATATTGGCCAGCGCCGCGCCATGGAATATTTCTGGAACGTGCTATTTTCACCATCGCTGTTCACCAGTTTTTTGTATTCGTCAAGATATTCTTTTACAGGTCGGTCTTTGATTTTCAGGATTTCGGTTCCAATTTTTATATTTTCAAATTTATCAGTGTTGTCTTTTACAAATATGCGGTCATTATCGATTACATAATTCATTCTGCCGAGAAGTCCTTTTTGGTTTTTCAGTTTTTTCAGTTCTTTTCGGGTGAGCATTTTTTCGGGAGGAACCAAACGCAAATGCCCTTCTTTAATCTGTGCAATTACAGGCGCCAGCTTCAAATACAATTCTGCCGGTTTTAGCGGTTCTGTAACTGTCGTTTTCAGGCTGTCGAATTTGGCATCCAAAATGGGTTTATCAATGTACCAGTACAAAGCAGGATGCAGTTGCTGAAGTTTTTTATAGGAATAATCGATGTCTTTTTTAAGGTTTTCTACCGGAATCGGTTTTTCCAGCTTTTTGTTATATTGTTTTACGGAAACGCAGGAACAGAACAGCAATCCGGTGAAAATCCAAAATATTTTTTTCATTCTTGAGAACTATCAATGCTCAAAAGTATCGAATTATCCTTTAGTGTAAAAATTGATAGGGGTAAGATGATAATTTCGTATCTTAAAAAAATAAAATTGTTTATGCAAAAAGTTTGTTATTTCGAAAAAAGCTCAATTTTGTATTTAAAGAAATCCTCGACTCGGCTATTACGATTATTTATTTTATAAATTATAAATAATATTTTCTATATATAAAATCAATTAAATTTGAAAAAATATAACCCAAAAAAGATATGAATATGAACAGTCAGGAAGAAAACAAATGTCCGTTTCCACATCATGGAAATAGCGGAAAAGGAGAAACCATACATGGTCAGAACGAAGAAAACCATGCACCAAATGAAAAACAATCCTCAGGAAAATGTCCTGTAATTCATGGTTCACTTACAGAAACCGATGAAAGCATTATGGATTGGTGGCCAAAATCTTTAAAACTGGAAATTCTCTCGCAGCACGACACCAAAACTAATCCGCTGGGTGAGGATTTCAATTATGAAGAAGAATTTGCAAAACTGGATTTAGAGGAAGTGAAAAAAGATTTACATGCTTTAATGACAGACAGTCAGGATTGGTGGCCTGCAGATTGGGGAAATTACGCCGGAATGTTTGTGCGTACCGCCTGGCATTTGGCAGGAAGTTACAGAAATGCAGACGGAAGGGGTGGTTCCAACACCGGAAATCAGCGTTTTGCACCGCTCAACAGTTGGCCGGATAACGTAAATACAGATAAAGGTCGTCGTTTATTATGGCCATTAAAAAAGAAATACGGAAACAAAATTTCTTGGGGAGATTTAATTATTCTTGCCGGAACAGTGGCTTATGAAGCTGTCGGTCTTAAAACTTATGGTTTTGCAGGCGGAAGAAGAGACATCTGGCATCCGGAAATTGATGTATACTGGGGTTCAGAGCGCGAATGGCTGGCAGAAACCAAAAACAGATACGAAAACGATCAGAACAGAGATTCTCTGGAAAATCCTCTTGCAGCAGTACAAATGGGACTGATCTACGTAAATCCTGAAGGTGTGGACGGAAATCCCGATCCATTGAAAACGGCACACGATATCCGTGTAACCTTCAGAAGAATGGGAATGGAAGATGAAGAAACAGTAGCATTAACTGCTGGCGGACATACAATCGGAAAAGCTCATGGAAACGGCGATGCATCTGTTTTAGGAGGCGATCCTGAAACTGCCGGTTTTGAAGAACAGGGACTTGGCTGGAAAAACCCTGTAGGAACCGGAAATCAGGGAAATACCGTGGTGAGTGGAATAGAAGGAGCTTGGACCACACATCCTACACGTTGGGATAACGAATTCTTCGAACTCCTTTTCAAATACGACTGGGAACTGAAAAAAAGTCCTGCAGGAGCATGGCAATGGGAACCCATCAATATTACTGAAGAAGATAAACCTGTAGATGCACACAATCCGAATGTAAAAAGAAATCCGATGATGACGGATGCCGATATGGCCATGAAAATCGATCCGGAATTCCGAAAAATCTCTGAACGTTTTCTGAATGATCCTGAATATTTTTCCGAAGTTTTTGCAAAAGCATGGTTTAAATTAACACACAGAGATTTAGGACCGAAAAGCCGTTACCTTGGTCCTGATGTTCCGTCTGAAGATTTGATCTGGCAGGATCCCATTCCGAGCGTAGATTACACGTTAAGCGAAAGTGAAATTGAAGATTTGAAATCCAAAATTCTGAATTCCGGTTTATCAAGAACCGATCTCATCAATACCGCTTGGGACAGTGCAAGAACATTTAGAGGTTCAGATTTCCGGGGTGGAGCCAATGGAGCAAGAATCCGCTTGGAACCTCAGAAAAACTGGGAAGGAAACGAACCGGTACGCCTGAAAAAAGTTTTGGATATTCTTGAACTTTTGCAATCCGGTCTGGACAAAAAAGTAAGTATCGCCGATTTAATCGTTCTTGGAGGAACTGCCGCAGTGGAACAGGCTGCAAAAGAAGCCGGTGTTGATATAAAAGTTCCGTTTAGGCCGGGACGTGGAGACGCTTTGCAGGAAGAAACCGATGTGGAATCTTTTGAACTTCTTGAGCCTATTCATGATGGTTACAGAAACTGGCTGAAAAAAGATTACGCTGTAAATCCTGAAGAATTGCTTTTGGATAGAACTCAACTCATGGGATTAACTGCACCGGAAATGACGGTTCTTATCGGAGGAATGCGCGTTTTGGGAACCAATTACGGTGGCGTAAAACATGGCGTTTTTACCGACCGCGAAGGTATACTTACCAATGATTTCTTCGTGAATTTAACCGATATGAACAACAAATGGATTCCGGTTTCGGACAACCTGTATTATATTGTAGACCGTAAAAGCGGTGCACCAAAATGGAGCGCAACACGCGTGGATTTGGTCTTTGGTTCCAATTCCGTTCTCAGGTCTTATGCGGAAGTATATGCGCAGGACGACAACAAAGAAAAATTTGTGAAAGATTTTGTGAAAGCCTGGACAAAGGTGATGAACAGCGACCGTTACGATATAAAATAATTTCAGAAATTTGAATATTTTGAAACCCTGTCAAGTCAAACGCATTAAAATATTATCAAATAATTATTACATTGATTTATTGAAATAAAATCAATAAACGCAAAGAAAAACAAAGATTTTTTATTTGTTTAAACAATAATTTTAAGAAATACAAAGACATTTCATTTACGAATGTAATACGAAGAAAATTATTTTGTATTACTTTAATTAAGATTTATCGCCCTTGTTTATCTTTATTTAAAGATTTTTTGAATGAATTCTTTGTTTCCCTTTGCGTTAATTGTAATACGTATAACCTGAAACCCTGTCCGTTTTCTGACAGGGTTTTGTGTTTTTCCACATCTTATACGGAAACCTTTCTTTCTGATCCATTTGCAATCATTGCTGTTTATATATTCTTATTTTTCTTTGCCGCGTCAAGCGACTTTTCGAGTCTAAAAGCATACAGAAAAACAAACATATTTGTTGACTTTGCCTTTAAAAAAGTGTGATGATTAAAAGCAGATAATCATTAAAAAAATCATCGTTGTCCGATAAAAATTAGAAATAAAATGAACAGGTCGCTCCTTTGGAGCT